>DASZVO010000025.1:0-215848 GCA_035547015.1 Rhizomicrobium sp.
GAAGCTGAAGCTTACCGACGATGCGCGCCAGACACTTCGCGCCATGGCCGATGGCGACGGGCGCTATCTGCTCAATCTCGCGGAAGAAGTCGCGTCGCTGAAAGTGGCAAAGCCGCTCGACAGCGCGGGCCTTACCGCCGCCGTGCAGCGGCGCATGCCGCTCTACGACAAGAGCCGCGAGGAGCACTACAACATCATCTCCGCGCTGCATAAGTCGATCCGCGGGAGCGATCCGGATGCGGCACTCTATTGGCTGGCGCGCATGCTGGCTGGCGGCGAGCAGCCGCTCTACATCGCCCGCCGCCTCGTGCGCGCGGCGGTGGAGGATATCGGCCTCGCCGATCCGCAGGCCGTACATCAGGCGCTGGCCGCCAAGGATGTGTATGACTTCCTGGGCTCGCCGGAAGGCGAAATCGCGCTGGCGCAATGCGTGCTCTACCTGGCCAGCGCGCCCAAATCCAACGCGGTGTACAAGGCGCTGGGTGCGGCCCGCCGCGCGGCCGAAGAGCATGGCTCGCTGATGCCGCCGGCGCACATCCTCAATGCACCCACAAAGCTGATGAAGAGCCTGGGTTACGGCGCGGGCTATCAGTACGATCATGACGCCGATGAAGGCTTTTCGGGGCAGAACTATTTTCCCGAAGGCATGGCGCGGCAGGAATTTTATGCGCCCCGGGAAACCGGCTTCGAGCGCGAGATCGCCAAGCGGCTGGAATATTGGGCGAAGCTGCGCGCGAAACGAAGCGACGGCTAGGCCTTGCGGTCCAGCGCAGCTTCCTGCGCGCTGAACCACGCCAACACATCGGCCCGGTTTCCACGGCTCAGATGAATCCAGCGGCCATTGCGGAACGCGTCGGCCCGGTTCAGGTCCCACCATGTTTCGTGCGCGGCCAGAAGGGTCCAGCCGCGCCGTCCGTCATGCTGCAGGGTATGGATCTCGATCTGGAATGCGAGCCCGGGGCCGCGCCGGCTGATGCGTTCCCGCGTCCAGCGCACGTCGCCGGTCTGCCAGCTATCGGCGCGGCCCGGATTGCCGCCGGAGGCCAGCAAGGCGAACAGGTTGAAGAACCGTGTGTCGCCCAGCCGCATGGCTCATGATCCGCCGTCGCCATTGCCATAGCGCAGCACCTTGACCTTTTCGATGGTCACCAGCCCGCTGCCCATCATGCCGTCCAGCACGGGCAGGAAGGCGCCGATCTTGTCTTCGTCATCCACAATCTCGATCACCAGCGGCAGGTCCTCGGACAGGCGAAGGATCTTGGAGGTGTGAAGATGGCTGGAATGGCCGAATCCCATGGGTCCGCGCAGGACCGTGGCGCCCGCAAGCGACAGTTCCCGGGCCTTCAGCACGATGGCCTCATACAGCGGCAGAGACTGGAACCTGTCCCCTTCGCCGACGAAGACGCGTAACAGAACGGCCTCTTTCGGGGTCTGCATGGTCACGCTCCCTTGAGTTGATTCAGCGCCGCCGCCGAGATCGATCCCAGCCAGACAAAGACCAGGCACAAGGCCACCGAACCTATCACGTTGCCGGCCGCGTACAGCCATTCCCCGTCATTGGCGAGCGCGAGCGTCTGCAGGCTGAACGAGGAAAAGGTGGTGTAGCCGCCGCAGATGCCCACCATCACGAACTGCCGCGTGGTGCCGCCGACCAGAAGCCGTCCGTCCGGGCCCGTCAGGGTGCCGAAAAAGCCGATGATGAACGAACCGGTGACGTTGATGACCAGCGTGCCCCAGGGAAAGGTCTGGCCGAAGGCATTGGCGATCAGGCCGGACAGGAAATAGCGCGCCACGGTGCCCAGCGCGCCGCCGGCGGCCACGGCGAGATAAAGTTGCAGTGTCATTGCGGATTTCCAGCGGTGGACGTTACGGGAGAGTAGGCGATTCGCCAGCCGATGCGGCGATTCGATGGTCATGGCTCTTCGCCTGCCACAGCTTCGGCTTCCACCGTTTCCGGCGCATCGCCGAAATGCCGGAAACGCGGCTGGAACCAGGTCTGGGCGATCAGGGTCGGCACCACCGCGCTGCCGATCACCGCCGTCACCAGAACCGTGTATTGCGTGCGGTCGATGATGCGGTTGGTCAGTCCGAAAAGCGCGGATATGGTGCCGAAGGTGAGGCCGGTGGACATCAGCATGGTGGTGTACATCCCTTCGCGGCGGTCGAACTTGTGCAGCCGCGTCAGCGGCAGGATGCCCGCGAACTTGGTCGCCATCTTGATGGCAAGAAAGACGGCGATCAGGCCGATGGCGGTCAGAACGGCGCGGAACGCGACCAGTGAGCCGGCCTTCAGGAAATAGAACGGCGTCAGTATCGAAAAGGCGATGATGCGCATGCGGTGCGCCAGTTCCTGCTCGGCCAGGAAGGTGGGCGCCAGCGCCATGCCGACCAGATAAGCCGGCAGCACCGCTTCGCTGCCTGCCACGCTGGCAAGCCCGCCAAGGCCCAGAAGAACCAGCGACACGAACTTGGTCTGCGGCTCGCTGACCCGGTTTCCCAGGCTGCGGAACATCCAGGGCGCATAGCGCGCCAGCACCAGAATCACCGCCGCCGTCATGGCGCCGAACAGAAGCATCCATTTGTCGTAGTGCGCGAAGACGACGCCCAGCGCCAGCACCGTGCCCAGATCGTTGATGAAACAGGCCGCCAGGATGATCTTGCCGATCTCGGTCTTGTTGAATCCGGTTTCCACCATCACCGCGTAGACCACCGCGACCGAGGTGGTGGACAGCGAAATGCCCGCGATCTGCGCCTGCGGCCAGGACCAGCCGGCACCAAGCCGGGCATAGGCCAGGATGCCCAGATAGGGCGCGACAAAGCCCATCGTGCCGATGGTCATGCTGGACCAGAAATGCTTGCGCACGATGCGCGGGTCGATTTCGGTGCCTGCCAGAAATGTGAGAAGGATGGCCCCGAAGCCGGCCAGGAAATTCACCCAGTCGGTGATGTGCAGCCCGACCAGGTTGCCCGCGACCGCTCCGACCAGGATCTCGACAAGGGCGACGGAAACCGCGATCCTGATTGAGATCAGGGAGGCCAGCAGCGCAAGGCCCAACCATAACGCCGAATCCAGCCAGACATTCGCCATGCGGCAGCCTCCTGTCCCATGCGCCTTCCGGTACGAACAAGGAGGATGCAGCCCATGTCTGGGCTGAAGGCAGACTCCCGCCGCACACTTCAGCAGCAGGAGTCATCAGCCCGTTTGGCCTTGTGGCCTCTGGGCGGTTGAAGGGGAACCCCATCCCCTTTACACGAAGCGACCGTAAGGGAGCGGGTTCGAAAGGTCAACGCGGCGGCGTGCAGAACAGAACGGTCGAGATCGAGGATGACGGGATACGCCTGGACCGCTGGTTCCGGCGGCATTATCCGGCGGTGACGCACGGCCTGCTGGAAAAGCTGCTGCGCAAGGGCGAAGTGCGGCTGGACGGAAAGCGGGCAAAGGCGGCAGACCGGGTGGCGGCAGGCCAGTCCATCCGCCTGCCGCCACAGGCCGTGCATGCCGTGGACACGCGCCCCGAAAAGCCGAAGCCGGAAAAGCCGATGGGCTCCCTGGCTGACCGCATCCTCTATATGGACAAGCAGGTGATCGTGCTCGACAAGCCGCCCGGCCTGGCCACCCAGGGCGGATCGGGCCTGACCCGGCATGTGGACGGCATGCTCGACAGCTTGATGTTCGAAAAATCCATCCGGCCCAAGCTGGTGCATCGCCTCGACCGTGACACCTCGGGGGTGCTGGTGGTGGCGCGCACGGCCCAGGCCGCGGCGGGCCTGGCGCAAAGCCTGGCGCTGCGCGACACCTCGAAGGTCTATTGGGCGCTGGTGCGCGGGGTGCCGAAGCAGAAGCACGGCATCGTCAAGGCTGCCCTGGCCAAGGAAGGCACGCGCGGCAAGGACGAGCGGATGACGGTCAGCCAGGAAGATGACGCCAAGTTCGCCCTGACCGAATATGCCGTGATGGGCACGGCGGGCACGGAATATGCCTGGGTGGCGGCGCGGCCCGTCACCGGGCGCACGCACCAGATACGTGTGCATCTGGCAAATCTGGGCACGCCCATCGTGGGCGATTTCAAATATGGCGGGGCGGATGCGCGCGGCCGCGGCGAGATCGCAGACAAGCTGCATCTGCACGCGCGCAGCATCGACATCGGCCGGCCTGACGGCGGGCGGCTGCAGGTGACGGCACCCCTGCCGCCGCACATGGTCAAGAGCTGGCGGCTGCTGGGTTTCGATCCCGACGACCGCCGCGAGCCCTTTCCTGCGGGCAGGAAGAAGAAATGAACCGTTTCTACAAAGAGGTTTCCACGGCCGCCGCCGACGACGGCTTTCGCGTGCTGCTGGACGGCAGGCCGGTGCGGACGCCCGCGGGCAATGTGCTGGTCCTGCCGACGAAGCATCTGGCGCGCGTCATTGCGCAGGAATGGCGCGCCCAGGGCGATGCGGTCGTCCCCACATCCATGCCGTTGCTGCGGCTGGCCAATGCGGTGATAGACGGCGTGGCGGCGAACCGCGAAGACGTGATGAACGCCATCCTGCGCTTCGGCGAGAACGATCTTCTCTGCTATCGCGCGCATCAGCCGCCGGACCTTGTGGCGCGCCAGCGCGAAGGCTGGGACCCGCTGCTCGACTGGCTGGAATCCCGCCATGGCGCGCGGCTGACGGTGGTGACGGGCTTCACGCATGCGGACCAGCCGGTGGAGGCGCTGTCATCCCTGCGCGCGGCGCTGGCGGAGCAGGATGCATTCACGCTCGGTGGCTTGCATGTGATCGCGTCCGTCACCGGTTCGCTGGTGCTGGCGCTGGCGGTGCTGGAAGGCCGCGTGACCGGCGCGCACGCGTTCCACCTTTCGCGTATCGACGAGATATACCAGGCCGAGAAATGGGGCGAGGATGCCGAGGCCGCGCGGCGCACCGCCAACCTTGCGCATGAACTGGACAAGGCGGTGGAACTGATCGGCGCCATCCGCGGGGACGCCTGACAGGTGCAGCGCCGCCGCCCGCTGGGCCGGGACACCGGCATGGAGAACCGCCTGTGGTCGCGCCTGCGTGAACTGGAAGATTGCCGCTTCCGCCGCAAATGGTTCTTCCAGGGATTCATGATCGACTTTGTGGAGCATGATCTGGGTCTGGCGGTCGTTCTGGAGGAGGGTGCGCCAGGAAGCCGCAGTCTTGTCCACGCCGTGCGCGACCGTCAGCTCAGCGCGCAAGGCTATGCGATCCTTCGCCTTTGCAGGAGCGAGGCGGCGCGCGACTTGTCTGCCACTGTCCAACGCATCCGGGCGGTGCTCGACGACCTATCCACGCACGGACCGGTGTAGCTTCCATTCCGGAAGGAGTGAAGAGCGTGGAGATGTCCGGCTCCCAATGGTGTGCGCGGTTTCCCGAAAGCCGGTCGCTGGACGACCTGCTGCCGGACTTCGCGCGGCGTGTGCGCGCCTTCCTGGCGCAGCTGGCCCATGCGGGCGCTGTCGTCTCCATCGCCGATACCTGGCGCGCGCCGGAACGGGCCTATCTGATGCACTGGTGCTGCATGATCGCCAAGGGCGGCCAGGATCCCGACGCTGTCCCGCCGATGACCGGCGTGGACATCGACTGGGTTTGCGGCGGCGACCGCGCCAGGGCCAGGGCGGCCGCGGCGGCGATGATGAAAGGCTATGGCATCGTCTTTCCCGCGGCCCTTGCCAGCCGGCATACCCAGCGCCGCGCCGTCGACATGACCATCCGCTGGAGAGGCGCGCTGGACCTGCGCGATGCCGAAGGGCGGGCGCAGGCCGTCACGGGGACTCCTCGTAATGGAACCCACCCGGGCCTGGTCGCTGTGGGCGCGAGCTTTGGCGTGATGAAACTGCTTTCCGATCCCCCGCACTGGTCTGATGACGGGCATTGAAGCGATGGACATTAGCTCTTGCGCAAGGGCCGTGCGGCATGAACGATGGGCGGCTTTTCCATCGGGGCTCCCCAGCATGAAATCCCTGTTTTTTGCCGCGCTGCTTGTGCCGCTTGCAGCCCAGGCGGCTCCCTATCCCGGCCATCCGCAGACGGCGCCAGACATTTCAGCCGCTGACATTTCCGCCCGCGACAAGGCGGTGTCCGACGATGCCTTCGAGGGGCGTGGCCCCGGCACCGTAAAGGGCGAGGCCGCCGCCGCCTGGATCGCGGACGAGCTCAAGCGCATCGGCGTCCGCCCTGCCGATCACGGCAGCTATTTCCAGACCGTTCCGGCCGTTTCGATCACGCTGGACGGTAAGGCGTCGCATTTTTCCATCGCCACACCCAGGGGCACGGTGACGCCCCGGCTCGCCGACGATGTGGTCTACAGCACGCCGCACTATGCCGGCCCCGACGTAACGGTGAAGGATTCCGATCTGGTGTTCGTGGGGTACGGCGTGGTGGCGCCGGAATATCACTGGAACGACTATGCCGGCGTGAACGTGAAAGGGAAAACGGTGGTCATACTGATCAACGACCCCGGCAACGAGGATAAGAATCCCGATCCCAAATTCTTCAAGGGCCGCGCCATGACCTATTACGGGCGCTGGACCTACAAGTATGAGGAAGCCGCCCGCCAGGGCGCCGCCGCCGCCATCATCGTGCATGAGACAAAGCCCGCCGCCTATGGCTGGCAGGTGGTGCGCAATTCCAACAGCGCGGCGGAGATGTGGCTGGAGACGCCGGACCGCAACGAATCCAAGGTGCCGATCCAGGGCTGGATCACGCTGGATACCGCAAAGGACCTGTTCCGCCGCGCGGGCCTCGATTACGCCACGCTCAAGGCCGCCGCCAACAAGCGGGGATTCAAGGCGGTGCCGATGACGGGCGAGAAGCTGACTGTCGCCGCCCATTCCGCCATCACGCACATGAAGACGCGCAATGTGGTGGGCATCCTTCCCGGCGCGACACATCCCGACGATGTCGTGATCTATTCCGCGCACTGGGACCATCTGGGCCGCAAGGATGATCTGCCGGGTGCCGACAAGATCTATAATGGCGCGGTGGACAATGGCTTGGGCATATCGACGGTGCTTGAGCTGGCCGAGAAATTCGCGCACGGAAAGCAGCCGCAGCGCTCCATCGGCTTTGCGTTCTGGACGCTGGAAGAGCAGGGGCTGCTGGGCTCGGAATATTTCGGCCAGCATCCGCTGTGGCCGCGCAATCATATCGTGGGCGTGATCAACCTGGACGGCAGCCTGCCGCTGCCGCGTGCGCATGGCCTGGAAGCATCGGGAACCGGCCAGTCGGAACTGGAAGACCTGTTCAAGCAAGCGCTGGCCACGCAGCATCGCGTGCTGTCGCCGGATCCGGAACCGGAGAAGGGGCACTTCTACCGTTCCGATCATTTCAGCCTGGCCAAGGTGGGCGTGCCGGCGATTTCGCCCGGCAGTGGGCGCGACCTTCTGGTGGGGGGTACGGCGGCGGGCCAGAAGCTGGTCGATGATTATGACGACCACCGCTATCACCAGCCCAGCGACGAATGGAGCGCGAACTGGGATCTGTCCGGTGTGGTGGAGGACGCGCAAGCCTGTTACATCGTGGGCGACAGGCTGGCCAACAGCGACCGCTGGCCCGACTATTACAAGGACAGCGAGTTCCGCGCGCTGCGCGACCGAGACATGGCCGCGAAGAACTAGAAGCCTTCGATGACGGGCCGGGCCGCCAGCCGCACGACCTTGCGCGCGGCATGCTCGATATGGTCCAGCCGCCGCCCCAGAACTTCCATCGCGGCGCTGGCATGCAGGTCGGCGAAACCGTCGCGCGGCGGCGGGCGCGTGTCCGGCTTCTCATCCGCGGCATCAGGCCGGAGCAGGGCGACGACGCGCTCGCGTGCCTCGCCGATGGCCGCTTCCGCGCCCGCGGCGTCCAGCTCATGCGCGCGCAGCCTGACCAGCACCGGCATCGAGGAGAGGTCCGAGGCCAGCAGATAGTTGGCCCCCAGAAGCTGTCCCAGCGCGGCCAGCGCCCGCCGGTTGGTGTTGGGTTCGTCGCCCAGCCGCCGGATCGCGCCCGAAAGCTGGGCCACGGCATCCAGCGTGTTCTTGCGCGCCAGGCGGTAGCGCTCCGTCACATGCTGAAGCCTGAGCGCCGCATCCGCGAAGGCCGCGTCGGCCGCGAGCAGGTTGCGCACTGTTTTCGGCAGGTCCTCGCGCTCCCAGCTCGGCAGCAGATAGCTGAAGGCCCAGCTCAGGCCCGCGCCGATCAGCGTGTCCACGATCCGCTCGAAGAACTGCGGATGCTCCAGCGGATCGACGAAATGCAGCAGCAGCAGCGAGGAAATGGAAGCGCCGATGGCGGTGACTCGGTATTGCACCATGCCATAGGCATGGCTGGTCCCCACCGCCAGCACGATGGCCAGCAGCAGGAGCGGTGCGGGCAGGATGTTGATGAAAGTGACCGCCAGCGCACAGCCGATCAACGTGCCCGTCACGCGGTCCCACCGCCTGCGGCGCGTCACGCTGTAATTGGCGCGCATGATCAGCGCGATGGTCAGCAGGACCCAGTTGGCGTGGGCGAAACGCGGGAAGGCCAGCGTCAGTACGAAGCCCGCCGTCATCGCCAGCGCCAGGCGCACCGCATAGCGGAAGGCGGGCGCGCGCCAGCGGAACTGCCGCAACAGCACGCCGATGCCGCTGGGGCCGTCCTGGCGGAACAGGTTGAGGTCCAGCGTCTTTGCCAGGCCGCTCGGCGGGGTCGCATCGTCCAGCGCCGCCGCCAGCGACGCGATGTAGCCGTCGGCCAGTATCAGCTTGTTGGAGGTGGCGACCAGGGCATGGATCACCGCGTCTTCCGGCCCCGCTTCGCGCGCCGCCGCCACCGCTTCAACCAGGCGGCGTGCTTCCTCGGTGTGCGGCCGGGGGGTAGCGTGGCCGCGGCGATCGCGCAGGGCAAGCGTCAGGCTCTCCACCTCGTCGGCCATCTGGTGGACAAAGCCGTGCAGCCGCCACATCAGGTCGCGTTGCGGTACCCTGCGCAGCACCTCGATGTCGGCATCGGCCGACAGCACCGTCTCGAAGGCGTCCAGCAGCGCGATCAGCGTGTCGATGCGCTTGAGCTGCAGCCGGCTCTTGCGGCGTGCGAACAGGCTGTCGCGGGCGGCCTGCAGCTTGTCGGCCAGGTTGGCGTGTGCGTCGATCAGCGACCGGAAGGCGGCGGAGCGCTGCGTGTCGGGATTGTAAAGCGCGGCCTTGGCGCGCAGATAACCCGCGAAGGCGTGCATCGCCTCGGCAAGCAGAAGCCGGCGCACGCGGTCGTCGAACAGCCAGGCCGCCACCACCGCATAGGTGGTGTAGATCAGCGCGCCGCAGACGAACAGCATCAGGTGGTCGGCGGCGTCCGACAAGGTGCGGAAATGTTCGCCCATCGCGAAGACGAAGCCCAGCACGCAGGTCATCGCCAGGCTCAGCACCCATTTGCCATAGGCCGAGATCAGCCCTGTCCACAGGCCCGTGAAGGCGATGGCCGCGATGAAGGCGGGCGTCGAGAAGCGCGTGAAGGATGACAGCGCGGTGAAGAAGCAGGCGCCCAGGAACGCGAACCCCATCACCCAGGCTTTCTGGCGCAGCGGGTCGGCGCGATCGCTGATCGAGACGCATACCGCGCCGGTGGCCGCGGCGATCGCGGCGGGAAAGCCCAGCCCGCTGCCCATGCCGAGCCCGGTCAGGCCGACGCCAACCGCCACCGAAAAACCGTTTTCGAGATGGGCGCGGAACACCGCAAGGCTGAAGGATCGGGGAAGGGCGGCCATCTTGTCTGGGCGGGTGCTGTGTTTATGTTACGGGCGTCGGTAGCCGGAAATGGTGGAGACTCGTGTGAGCGAAGATATTACGTCCCTCAGGGTGCATGTGCATGGTTTCGTGCAGGGCGTGGGCTTCCGCGATTTCCTGATGATCGCGGCGCAACAGCACAGCCTGGACGGCTGGGTGCGCAACCGCTCCGACGGCTCCGTGGAGGCGCTGGTGTCCGGCCCCACCAAGTCTGTCGAGATCTTCGTCACGCACGCCACGAAAGGGCCCGCCGGCGCCAAGGTCAGCGCCGTGGACCTGCACGACAGCGAACCGCCAGCGGAGAAAGGTTTTATCCGCAGGCCGTCGCTCTGAAGTCCTTGGGCCGGAAACTCACGCCCGTTTGCGGGCGAGTTCGCGGAACACGCAATAGCCGAAGACCAGAAGCCCCAGCACGGTGGCGACTTCGCCGACCACCAGCCCCGGAACATACTTTGTGTCATTGCCGTGGGCGAGGTAGAGCGCCAGCGACGGAATCATGACCGTCAGGCCGATCAGCGAAAGGATGTAGTTGGTCCAGGCCAGGCGCGGCAGGAGTGTTTCCCGCGTCAGGGCATAAAAGGTGCCATAAAGGGCCATCGTCACCCAGCCCAGCAGATTGAGATGCGCATGAACCGGCAGAAGCGTGAAGTCGCCGGATTCGCCCATGTGCATGCCCATGCCCATGCCGAACAACACGATGACGGCGCCGGTAAAGAAGAATGCAGCGGAAACACGTGGCATGTGATTCTCCCCCTTGTTGAAAAATTAGCCGAATACCTTTGTGAAACTCTCCTTCAGTGCAATGTCGACATCGGCCATGGAAACGACGATGCCCAGGTCTTCCAGGCTGGTGACGCCGTAGGCGCTGATTCCGCAGGGCACGATGCCGGAAAAATGCGACAGGTCGGGCGCGACGTTGAGCGCCACGCCGTGGAACGTCACCCAGCGTTTGATGCGCACGCCCAGCGCGGCGATCTTGTCTTCCTTCTGCCCGCGGCGCACCCATATACCCACGCGCCCGTCGCGGCGCTCGCCTTTCACGCCGAATTGCGCCAGCGTCTCGATCAGCCACTGTTCCAGATCGTGGACGTAGGCTCGCACGTCCGGCTTGCGGCGCTTGAGGTCAAGCATCACATAGCCGACGCGCTGGCCCGGCCCGTGATAGGTGAACTGGCCGCCGCGTCCAGTGCGATAGACCGGAAACCGCGCATCGATCAGGTCGCTGTCCCTGGCGCTGGTGCCCGCGGTGTAAACGGCGGGGTGCTCGAGCAGCCAGACGGTTTCGCCCGCCGTGCCGTCCGCGATGGCCGCGGCGCGCGATTCCATTTCGGCCACCGCCTCCGGATAAGGGACCGGCCGGTCGCTGATCCGCCAATCCGGCCTGCTTGCCGCCGGGGCGTCCAGGATTAAGCTTTCAGAAACCATATTTCGCCAACGTGCATGCAGCCGGGAATGTAGGGGCAGAGCGCATGGCTTCCAATGTCGATAATGTGAAGGTGGAAATCTCCGTGGTCCTGGGCCGCTCGGTCATTCCCATGCACCAGCTTCTCAGGATGGGCCGCGGCGCCGTGATCGAACTGGATACCCATCAGGACGACCCGGTGACTATTCTGGCCAACGACAAGCCCGTGGCGAAGGGTGAAATCCAGATCCAGGGCGAAAAAATTGCGGTTTCGGTGGTTGATCTGCTCAAGGGTTACGATAATACATAGAAATAATTGTAGTATAATTTATTCCCCACCAAATTCTTGCATTTTACGGCGGCCGGGCCTAGGTGTTGCCCCTGATACGCGCGTCCAGCGCGTCCGCGAGGCCTGAATGCTTCCCCTTGTCGTAAACCCGATGAACCTCAAGGCCGGCTTGGCCGGCCAAGGCGAGGCGCGTGACCGCCGTGCGGCCCTGCTGGCGGAAGCCGGCGTGGAAGCCCGGGTGTTGCCGGAAGCGGTTCCCGACGAGGTCCTGGCGGGGCTGCAGCTGCTTTTCGTGGCGGGACTGCCGGAAGGCGAGGCGCGCGACCTGGCTGTCCGGGCGCGGAGCTTTGGCGTGCTGGTCAATGTCGAAGACATGCTGCCGCTCTGCGATTTCCACGTTCCCGCCATTGTGCGCCGGGGCGATCTGCTGCTGACGGCCTCGACCGGTGGACAGGTGCCGGGCCTGGCGCGCCGCCTGCGCGAAAGCCTTGCCGAACAGTTCGGCCCGGAATGGACGGTGCGGCTCAAGGAACTGGCCCTGGCGCGGGCCAAGCTGCGTTCAGCGGGGCTGTCCCCCGCCGAAGTTTCACGGCATGTGCGTGAAATGATCACGCGGATGGGGTGGCTGTGAGCGCCGCCGGAAAAGTCACCGTGATCGATACGCGCCGCGGCGTTACCCCCCATGCGTTCGACCGCGCGGGCGCAGGCGCCAGTGATCCGGCCGTGCGGGCGCATTTGTCGGAACTGCAGGCGAAGGCCGCGGACATGGACGCGCGCGGCATCCTCGAGCTTGCCCTGACCGGCGAATTCGCGGGAAAGACGGCCGTGGTGTCGTCCTTCGGGGCGGAGTCGGCGGTGCTGCTTAAGCTGGTTGCCGATATCGATCCCAATACGCCGGTCCTGTTCCTGAACACCGGCAAGCTGTTCGGCGAAACCCTGCGCTATCGCGACCGGCTGCAGGACGTACTGGGCCTGGGCGATGTGCGCAGCCTGGCGCCGTCGCTGGAGGCGCGCCTGCGCAACGATCCCGAAGGCACGCTGTGGTCGCGCGACACCGACGCCTGCTGCAGTTTCCGCAAAGTAGTCCCGCTCGCCCACGCCCTGGAGCCCTTTACCGCGCAGGTGACGGGCCGCAAGCGTTTCCAGACCCGCGAACGCGCCGGTATGCTGCCGGTCGAATATTTCGAGGGCCGCTATCGCTTCAATCCCCTGTGGCAGTGGGATCTGCCGCGCCTGGAAGCCTTCATGGAAGAGCACCGGCTGCCCCGGCATCCGCTGGTGGAGGACGGTTATCCCAGCATTGGCTGCATGCCCTGCACACGCCGCGTCCAGGCGGGCGAGGATTACCGCGCCGGGCGCTGGGCGGGCCTCGACAAGGATGAATGCGGCATACACATCGGCGTGGACGGCGAGGGTATCTGACGGGCAAGGGATGGCTTGCCCTTGGCGGGCGCGCTTGCTAAACCCCGCGGCCTACCGGGAAAATTCCCACTGATTGTGCGGTCATGGCGGAACGGTAGACGCGCTAGCTTGAGGTGCTAGTGGGGCAACCCGTGGAAGTTCGAGTCTTCTTGACCGCACCATTTCTCTGCGCCCGTTCCGGGCGCAGAGAAATGCCAAACACCCGCTAGCGCCAGCGTCAGCGGGTGTGCGGCAGGACAGGAGCGCGCGATCCGATATCAAACGCGCCAGCCGCCCCCCCCCGGGGGCAACCAGCCGGGGAACCTCAAATACCGTGCACGCGCAATAAACGCTTGCCGTATCTCTCTTTTCTGCCCATGATCGGTCGCGGCTGGGGTTTTTGCCTTGATGAACACTCAGGGATGTTCATGCTCGCATTGACCCGTCGATCCGAGAGCAGACCCGCGCCCGCGCGCGGAGAGGCGATGCTGCCTCCGTCCGTTCTCGGTCCCGGCGTGACCATCCAGGGCACCCTCGAGGTGGAGGGCGAGCTCGTGATCTCCGGCACCGTCGCCGGGCACATCGCCGCGCTTCGCCTGGTCATCGCCAGCGATGGCTGTGTCGAGGGCGACGTCGTGGCGCGCGAGGTGGTGATCGCGGGCCGGCTCATCGGCCGTGTTTTCGCGCCGACCGTGTCGGTGGAAGCGAGCGCCGACATCGAGGGCCGCATCTTCCACACCGACGCCACGGTCGCGCAGGGCGCCCGCATCGTCGGCCGCATGCCCTGGCGGCCCGTGAGCTACTTCGAAACCCTCGACCAACTTCCGGAGATACGGCCATGACCCTTTTCACCCGCGGCGACAAGTCCGCAGACAAGCCCGTCGAAGTCACCCGCAGCGACAAGCCGGTCGAGACTTCCCTGCGCCCCGCGGCCGAGAGCATCGCCGCAAAACCGGTTGAGCCGCAGAAGCCTGCGGCCGTCTCCCAACCATCCCCACCCCCAGCGAAAACAGGAGCATCCATGGCATCGGTCATCAGCAAGGCGCTCAAGATCACCGGACAACTCGAGAGCACCGAAGACATCCAGATCGACGGCGAGATCGAGGGCGATGTCCGCGGCGTCGGCGTGAAGATCGGCCAGAACGCCAAGGTGAAAGGCACGGTCTATGGCGATGAGGTCGAGCTTGCCGGCACCATCGAAGGCAAGATCGAGTCCAAGAAGGTCACGCTGACCGGTACCGCGCGCATGACCGGCGATATCGTGCATCAGGACATCCGGATCGAATCCGGCGCCTATATCAGCGGAAACCTGAAGCCGGAATTCGGCAAGTCCGAGGCCAGGCCGTCGCTCAAGCCTGTGGCGAGCGTGCAGCCAGCCCATGCGAACGCCTCGGCGGGCGGCGCGGCAGAGGCCGCGCGCCACTGACGGGCGCCGCTATTTCGCGGCGTTCGGCTGCTGAATCCGGTAGGCGGTCATCTTGGCATCCAGCGCCTTGATGACGTCGGGCGTGATGTCGAACTCGGCGCTGGTGGCCATCGGTACTGCCTGCTTGTCCAGTACGATGTTGCCGCCGCGCTGCTGAAGTTCTTCCTTCAGGATCGGCTGCAGCGTCTGGGCGACAGCCTGGCGGGCCTGTGCAAGGGCCTGCTGGATTTGCGCCTGACGCTGCTGCACCTGCTTCTCGAAGGCCTGCTGTTTTGCCTCGAAGGCGGCGACGCGCTTCTGGCGGTCGTCGGGCGACAGGCTCGCCGCCTGTTCCTGCAGTTGCTTGCCTTCCGCTTCGAGCGCACGGCGCTCGCCGCCCAGGTCGTTCTGGGCCTGGGTGCTGAGCGCCTGCACCTGCCGGCCGATATCCTGGCCGACCTTCGAATATTGGAAGATGGCGCCGCGATCCATCACCAGGATATGCGGCTCCGGCGTCGGGCCGGATGGCGCCTGCGCCGCTTCGGGCGCGGGGGCGGATTCGGTGGATGTGCCTTGCGTCCCGCGCGTCAGGAAATAGGCGACCGCTCCGCCGATCACGATGACGACGGCGGCGGCGATCAGGATGATCTTGCGGGACATTGTTCCTCCAGGCTCTTTCGGGAGCCCTGCTTCCCACATCCGGCGGTCCCAGTTCAACCCTGAGGAAAAGGCCGCAGGGAGGAGCGCAAATCCGCCCCCGATGTGCCCGTCAGGCCGCCAGATCGGCCAGGAGGGCGATGTTGGCCGCCGTGACCGCGCCGAAGACGGCCCAGGCCAGGCCTTTCAACAGGCGCGGGCTGGCGAAGCGTCCCATCACGGCCGGCGAGCCGGTGAACCGGACCAGCGGATAGAGCGCGAAGGGCAACTGCAGCGACAACACCACCTGACTGAGCACCAGCAACCGTCCCACCGCGTGTTCGCCCGTCCACAGCACGCCGGCCAGCGCCGGTGCCAGCGCAAGCGCGCGGGTGATCAGGCGGCGCTGGTAGCAGGGGATCTTGAGCCGCAGGAAGCCTTCCATGATGACCTGTCCGGCGACGGTGCCGGTGAAGGTGGAGCTTTGTCCCGCCGCAAGCAGCGCCAAGCCGAAGATCGTGGCGGCGAAGGGACCCGCCACCGGCTGCAGCAGGCGATAGGCGTCGCCGATATCGGCGGCCAGGAGGCCTCTTGCATGGAAAGCGGCCGCCGCCAGCACCAGGATGGCCATGTTCACCAGCATGGCCAGCAGCAGCGACAACGCGATGTCGGCGGTGGCGAGTGCGATCGCTTCGTGTTTGGCCGCGTGGTCGCGCGTCACCAGCCTTGTCTGCACCACCGAGGAATGGAGGTAAAGATTGTGCGGCATCACCGTCGCGCCCAGGATGCCGATGGCGAGATAAAGCGCCCTGTGCTCTTCCCACAGCGTGCGCGAGGGGATCAGTCCGGCCAGCACGCCGCCCGGAAGCGGCGGCGTCAGCGCCAGCTCGATGGCGAAGCCCGCCGCGATGGTCAGTATCAAGCCCAGCACGATGGCTTCGAGCTGACGGAAGCCGCGGCCCTTGAGTCCCAGCACAATGACGGTGTCGAAGCCGGTCAGCAGCACGCCGGCCCACAGCGGCAGTCCGAACAGCAATTGCAGCGCCAGCGCCGATCCCAGGACTTCGGCCACGTCGCAGGCGATGATCGCCACCTCGGCCAGCACCCACAGCGCCAGCGCGGGCACGCGCGGATAGCGTTCGCGGCAGAGCGCGGCGAGGTCGCGTTCCGCCGCGATCCCCAGCCGCGCGCTCAGCGTCTGCACCACGATGCCCACCAGGCTGGACAGCAGCACGACCGAGAGCAGGGCATAGCCATAGCGCGAGCCCGCTTCGAGATCGGTCGCCCAGTTCCCCGGGTCCATATAGCCGACCGAGATCAGCAATCCTGGACCCGCGAAGCGCAGCAGCTTCTGCCAGAAGGGCAGCCCGCGCGGAACCGCGATGGAACCCCGCACTTCCGAAGGGCAGAAGGGCGCGGTCGCCGTCGTGGGCAGGCGGAACGGGAAGGTCATGGGACCATATATATTGGAATTGTTCTAAATTACAGCCCGGATGCGGTTTGCGCGCCCAGGCGAACTATTCCAAAAATCCCATGCCGCAGCAGACGGCAACAGGATGGGAGGTTTGGTTGCGCGCAAGGACGGCGATCCTGCTGGCCGCGGGCCTGGTGGCCATTCCTGCCGTGCAGGCCGCGCCCGCGCCGGAATGGACGGCCCTGTTCAATGGCCGCGATCTTTCCAACTTCGACATCGCCTATTCCTCGAAGCCGGTGGATGGCCGCCCCGCCGCCGCGATGTTCGAGGTGAGGGCGGGCATGGTGCATACCTATCCGGGCCAGCAGGCCGGTACGCCCCAGCCCAGCGCCTATTTCCAGACCCGCCGCGCCTATGGCGATTATGTCCTGCATCTTCAGTACCGCTGGGGCGACAGGAAGTTCGCCCCGCGCATGGACCGGCTGAAGGACGCGGGCATCGTCTTCCACATCCATGAGGATGCGCCCTTCAGCTGGCCGCATGGCATCGAATGCCAGATCGAGGATAGCGACGTGGGCGACTTGTGGCTGATTTCCGCACGCGCCGACGCGACCGTCCGCCCCAACCGCCATCAGCATGAGCCCGATCCGCTGCAGGACAACGCGGCCTATTACGCGCCGGGCGGCGTGAAGACGACGCTGGGCGGCCAAGGCGAATATGTCCGCCTGCGCCATGCCGCCGATTTCGAGCATCCGGGTTGGAACAGCGTGGATGTGGTGGTGCGCGGCGACAGCGCCGTCTATCTGGTCAACGGCCGCGTCAACATGCGCATCACCGGTATGCGGAAATGGGATGCGGCTTCGGGAAACTGGGAACGCCTCGACCGCGGGAAGATACTTTTCCAGGCCGAATTCGCCGAAGTCTATTACCGCGATATCAGGATACGTCCCGTGATGGAGTCTGATCCCCGATGAAGAAGCGCCTTGCGATCCTGCTTGTCCTGCTGCCCGCCTGCGCGGCCGCCCAGTCTGCCAATCCGCCAACTCCCGCCAGTCCACCGCCGCCGCCCGAAGCCACCGAGGTCTGGTCGCCGGTGCCGCCCAAGGTCGAGCCTGCACAGGCGCCCGGCCAGCCGCCCTCCGACGCCATCGTGCTGTTCAACGGGAAGGATCTTTCCAACTGGGAGAGTGTCGATGGCGGCCCTGCGGAATGGAAGGTCGAGAATGGCGAACTGGTGGACGTGCCAAAGGCCGGCCACATCCGCACCAGGCAGAAATTCGGCGACTGCCAGTTGCATGTGGAATGGATGGTTCCGGTGCTGCCGGCCGACCGCAAGGGACAGGACCGCGGCAACAGCGGCGTCTTCCTGCAGGGCCTCTACGAGGTGCAGGTGCTCGACACCTACAACAACCCCACCTATGTGAACGGCGAGGCGGGCGCGATCTACAAACAATCGGCGCCGCTGGTGAATGCGCTGAAACCGGCGCCGCAATGGCAGAGTTATGACATCGTATATTATGCGCCGCGGTTCCATGCCGACGGCAGCGTGGCCGAGCCGGCGCGCATCACCGTGTTCCTGAACGGCATCTTGGTGCAGAGCAATTTCGCCATCAGGGGGCCGACCGACTATCGCATCCTGCCGGTCTATCACGCGCATGGCGAAGCGGGGCTGATGCTTCAGGCGCACAACAACCCGGTTCACTTCCGCAATATCTGGATCCGGCGGCTCTGACGCCGGCGTAAAGAAAAGACCCGCTCCGGCCGGAGCGGGTCTTCGAAGCGTGACGGCCGCCTATTGCGCGGGCGCCGCCGGCGCCGCCGGAGCGGCGGTCTGTGCTGCAGGCGCCGTTTCCGCGGGAGCGGGCGTTGCCGTGGAGGCGGTGGCCGTCGCGGGCTTGGCCGCTTCGGGATGCTCGGCCTTGCGGACGGCATCGTTTTCCGCGCGGCGCTCTGCGGCTTCCTTGGCCTCTTCCATGAAACGGCTCTGGGCGAGGGCCGGGGCGGTGTACGCGCCGGCAATCAATGCGATGGCAAAAACAGGTAAGACGGATTTCCTGAACGACATTGGTACCCCCTGTATGTGTTGTGTTGCGCCGATGGTGGCATGAGTTCTGGGAGACGGCAATCTTGGCATTGTCTTTCCCCGCCCGTCCGGCTAGGACCGGGCCATGCCACTGCACCTTATCAAACTATGCGTCGGTTGCGAGAGCCTCTCCGAGCTGGCCGAATGGCAAAAAAACAGGCTTAAGGAAAAACGCGCCAAGGGGCAGAAACCCGAGCTGATTCACATTACCCGGATGACACCCAAGCGTGCCGGCGAGGTGCTGGACGGCGGCTCGCTTTACTGGGTCATCAAGGGCCAGATTGCGGCGCGGCAAAAACTTCTCGCTTTCCGGGAAATGAAGAAGAACGGCGTACCGCACTGCGGCCTGGTTTATGACAAGGAACTTGTGCCGGTCAGCCCGCGCCCGCGACGGCCTTTCCAGGGTTGGCGCTATCTGGAAGCGAAAGACGCGCCGCCGGATCTGCCGCGCATGAAGGGCGGCAAGGGCCTGCCGGAATCGCTGCAACGCGAACTGGCGGCGCTGGGACTGCTCTGACGGTCTCTCCTCCCCTTCGTGCGCGCCGGCGCACAGGAAGGGGAGGCGTTCAGACTTCCATATTATCGATCAGCCGCGTGCGGCCGATTCTCGCGGCGGCAAGGATGCGGGCGGGACGGCCAAGCACGGCGACCTGTTCCAGCGTGTCCGCGTCGCGGATGGCGACATAGTCCACCGACGTAAATCCGGCCGCTTTCAGCGCCGCCTCGGCCTGCGCTTCGGCCGCGCGCAGATCACCGTCTGCGCGGGCATGGGCAATGGCGTCTTTCAGGATCAGGTTGAGGCGCGCCGCGACCTTGCGCTCGTCCGCGTCCAGATAGGCGTTGCGCGACGACATGGCCAGGCCGTCCGCTTCGCGCAGCGTCGGCGCGGCGACGATCTCGGTGGGAAGGCCCAGGTCGCGCGCCATCCGCCGGACCACCAGAAGCTGCTGATAATCCTTTTCCCCGAACACGGCGGCGTCAGGTCCCGCCGCAATCAGCAGCTTGGCCACGACGGTGGCGACGCCGGCGAAGAAGTGCGGACGGAAATCGCTTTCCAGTCCCGCAGCGGGGCCGCCGACCGTGACGGTCGTGGCAAAACCGGCCGGGTATATCTCGCGCGCATCCGGCGCAAAGACGATCGCGGCCGTGCCGCCGAGTTTTTCGAGATCGGCTTCCAGCGTGCGGGGATAGGCCTCGAAATCCTCGCCCGGCGCGAACTGGGCGGGATTGACGAAGATGCTGACCACCACATGGCCGGCATGGCGCTGCGCTTCCCGGACGAGAGAGAGATGGCCGTCGTGCAAGGCGCCCATGGTGGGCACCATGGCAATGCCTTCGGGCCTGAGCGGACGCAGCGCCTGCCGCAGCGCGGAGACGGTGGTGAGGATTGTCGCGCCGGCTCGGGGCACTAGCGGGTCTGGACCGCCGCGAAGCAGGTCTGCCCGCGCTGCGTCAGGCGGTTGCAGACATCGCGCGCTTCCTGCTCGGCGAACAGGCCGAAGCGGGCGCGGTAGATGGTGTGGCCGCTGGAGGACTGGAGCGGCGCGATGATGCGCGACGCCCGCGCCAGCACATCCTGCGCTTTTTCCGCGTAATTCCGAAGCTGGGCATCGGCCAGGGCCTTGTCGGCATAGGCGCCGATCTGGATGGTCCAGTTGTGACCGGGCGTCGGCGTCGGATTTTCCATGTCGCCTTCGCTATCGGTCGCCGCGGGGCGCACCTGGGGGCGCGGCGCGTTGGCGGCGATTCTGGCATGCGGGGTGGGCTTCGCCGCCGCAACGGAAGTTGCCGGTACGGCTGCCACGGCAGGCTGCGGCTTTGCAGGCGAAGGCGCAGCGGCAACCGGGGCAAGTTTCGCGGGCAGCGGTTCGGACGGCAACGCTTTTTCGTCGGGCGCGCGGGCCTCTTCGGCGGCATCCTCATCCTCGGTCTGCGGCACGGGCGAGACGGAAGCATATTGCTGGCCCGCCAGCGGCAGGCTGAAGCCGGCGATGGCGGGCGGCGTGGCCTGGGCCACCTGCCGCCACGGCACGGTCGCGCGTGCTACCAGCGTCGGGTTGGCATTGATCCGGGCGTAGGTCTGGTCCAGCAGCCGCATCATCTCCTGGTCGCGGCGGATGGCGGTGCGCCCGCCCATCACCACGCCGATCAGATGCGTGGTCCCGCGCGTGACGGAGCTCACCAGATTGAAGCCCGATGCACCGGTATAGCCGGTCTTGATTCCGTCGGCGCCGTCGTAGCGGCCGATCAGGTTGTCGTGGGTGGGATACCAGTTGCCCTTGTAGGTGAAGCCGGTAAGGCCGAAATACGAGAAATACTGCGGAAAATCATAGGCCAGATGGCGCGCCAGCACGGCAAGGTCGGACGCCGTGGTGATCTGCAGCGGATCGGGCAGGCCCGATGCGTTGTGGAAGTTGGTTTCGCGCATGCCCAGCTGGCGCGCACGGGCGGTCATCATTTCACCGAAATGCGATTCGGTGCCGCCCAGCGCCTCGGCGATCACCACAGCCACATCGTTGGCGGAACGGATCACGATGGCGCGGATGGCCGTATCGACGGGGATGGTTTCGCCGGGCCGCAGGTTGAGCTTGGTCGGCTTCTGGATCGAGGCGTGGTAGCTGACGGGCAGGGGCGTCTGCATCGTGACCTTGCCGGCCCTCAACGCTTCGAACAGCATGTAGAGGGTCATCATCTTGGTCAGCGAGGCCGGATGGCGCTCGGCCATCTCGTTGCGGGCATAGAGGACCTTGCCGGTGGCGCCATCCACGATCAGCGCCGCGTCCTTGTCCGGGTCGGTCGGGCTGGCCAGCATCCGCATGGCGGGGTGGCGGTGCGCGGCGCTTCTGGTCACATGTGTGGCGGCCGTGTGGCGGCGGTGCTTGGCGGCAGCAGGCAGGGACAGGCCCGCCAAGACGACGGCCGCGGCAAGAATTCCGGTCAGGAAACGATACGGTAAATGCAACGCAATCCCCAAAGCCGGACCACACCTGGGGTCAAAAGACCAAATTGCGGCCCGTTCCGCAAGAAAGAAACATGATTCCATTATGAGTTTCGGGCGTTTACGAACTCTTAACTCCGGGGCCGGCGGTTCCGTCAGCAAATGATGGTGCGGCGCAACAATTAACTCTTGACGGGAGAGGCATGGTGCCGCATATAGTTCATGTTGCACTGCAACAGGCCAACCGGAGCACCGGCGTGCCTCAACTATTCAGAGAGGACATGACATGAGCAAAGCTAAGACGGCCGGTGAAAAGGCAGCTGCCACGGCCGAATCCGCGCTGGAGAATGGCGCTGCGGCGCTGAAGACCGGCCTCGAAAAGGCGCTCAAGGGTTATGACGCCGTTCTGGGCTACAGCAAGGATACCGCGGAAGCCTACATGAAGTCGGCCACCACCGCCGGCAAGGGCATCGAAAGCATCAACAACGAAATCTATTCCTTTTCCAAGCAGTCCATCGAAGACACCGTCGCCGCCACCAAGGCCGTGATGGGTTCCAAGTCGGTCCACGAAGCGTTCGAATTCCAGACCGATTTCGCCAAGTCCGCATTCGAGGCGTATGTCGCCGAACTCAGCAAGCTCAGCGAACTCGCCACCAGCACCACCAAGGAAACCTTCGAGCCTCTCAAGGGGCGCGTGCAGGCCTGGCTGGATACGGTGCAGAGCGTTCGCGCCTGAGCTTGGAATCTGGGCGGGCGCCGCTTCGCGCCGTCATTTTGCCGCAACGCCGAAGGGCCCGGATTCCCGTCCGGGCCTTTTTGCGTTTTTCGGGCGTTGTATCGGCGTTGAAAACAGCCGTTGCCGCAAGCAGGCGGGCTGATCCCCCACTAGGCAGCGGCGCAATCTGGATTAGGATAGCGGCGTAACCGAAGCGTCAATCAGCCATGCGAGACCCGGGCGACAACGGCGATGACAGGGACGGTTCCGGAAACACCGGCACCGGAATCGTCACCAAGACGCGCCCCAAGACGAAGAAGCCGAGCCTGTACAAGGTTCTTCTTCTCAACGACGACTACACGCCGATGGAATTCGTCGTCCATATCCTGGAGACGATCTTCGGCAAGAGCCGGGAAGAGGCCGTGGACGTGATGCTGCATGTCCACCGCCACGGCGTGGGCGTCTGCGGGGTCTTCACCTTCGAGGTGGCGGAAACAAAAGTGGCGCAGGTCATTGAATTCGCCCGGCGCCATCAACATCCTTTACAGTGCACCATGGAGAAAGAGTAGGAGCGCATGCCGTCACTTTCGCGGAGTTTGGAACAGGCATTGCATCGCGCCATCAAGCTCGCCAGCGAACGCCATCACGAGTACGCCACGCTCGAGCATCTGCTGCTGGCCCTGATCGACGACACCGACGCCAGCCAGGTGATGAAAGCCTGCAATGTCGACATGGACGCCCTGCGCAAGACCGTCCAGAAGTATGTCGACGAGGACCTTGCCACGCTGGTTCTGGACGACAGCGAAGAGGCAAAGCCCACCACGGGCTTCCAGCGGGTGGTGCAGCGCGCCGTCCTGCATGTCCAGAATTCGGGCCGCGACGAGGTCACGGGGGCCAATGTCCTGGTCGCGCTGTTCACCGAGCGGGAGAGCCACGCCGTCTATTTCCTGCAGGAGCAGAACATGAACCGGTTGGACGCCGTGAGCTATATCAGCCACGGCATCGCCAAGCGGCCGGGAATGAGCCAGCCCAAGCAGGTGCGCGGCACCGAGGAGGAGGACGAGCCGGAGAAGCAGAGCAAGCAGGGCACCGAGGCGCTCGAAGCCTATTGCGTCAACCTCAACGAGAAGGCCAAGTCCGGCAAGGTCGATCCGCTGATCGGGCGCGCGGCCGAGGTCGAACGCACCATCCAGATCCTCTGCCGCCGCCAGAAGAACAATCCGCTGTTCGTGGGCGATCCGGGCGTGGGCAAGACCGCGATCGCCGAAGGGCTGGCCCGCAAGATCGTGCGCGGCGAAGTGCCGGAGGTGTTGCGGGGCGCCACCATCTATTCGCTCGACATGGGCTCGCTGATCGCGGGCACGCGCTATCGCGGCGATTTCGAGGAACGGCTCAAGACCGTCGTGAAGGAGCTGGAGAACCTCAAGGGCGCCATCCTGTTCATCGACGAGATCCACACCGTGATCGGCGCGGGCGCCACCAGCGGCGGGGCGATGGACGCCTCGAACCTGCTCAAGCCGGCGCTGGCGGCGGGCACGCTGCGCTGCATCGGCTCGACCACCTACAAGGAATACCGGCAGTATTTCGAGAAGGACCGCGCCCTGGTGCGCCGCTTCCAGAAGATCGATGTCGTCGAGCCCTCGACCGAGGATTCAGTGAAGATCCTGATGGGCATCAAGAGCTACTTCGAGTCCTATCACAAGATCCGCTATACCGCCGACGCCGTCCGCGCCGCCGTGGAGCTGTCGGCCAAGTACATCAACGACCGCAAGCTGCCGGACAAGGCGATCGACGTGATCGACGAGCTGGGCGCCTCGCAGATGCTGCTGCCCGAGAACCGCCGCAAGAAGGTGCTGGGCGTGAAGGATGTGGAGGACGTGATCGCCAAGATCGCGCGCATCCCCTCCAAATCAGTGTCCAAGGATGATGCCGAGGCGCTCAAGACGCTGGAAGCCGATCTGGGCCGCGTGGTCTATGGCCAGGACAAGGCGATCCAGGCGCTGGCCTCGGCCATCAAGCTGGCGCGCGCGGGCCTGCGCCAGCCGGAAAAGCCCATCGGCTCATATCTGTTCAGCGGTCCCACCGGCGTCGGCAAGACCGAGGTGGCCAAGCAGCTCGCCGCCATATTGGGCGTGGAGTTCCTGCGCTTCGACATGAGCGAATATATGGAACGCCACACGGTCAGCCGCCTGATCGGCGCGCCGCCGGGTTATGTGGGCTTCGACCAGGGCGGCCTTCTGACCGACGGCGTGGATCAGCATCCGCACTGCGTGCTGCTGCTCGACGAGATCGAGAAGGCGCACCAGGACATGTTCAACATCCTCCTGCAGGTGATGGATCACGGCAAGCTGACCGACCACAACGGCAAGAAGATCGACTTCCGCAACGTGGTGCTGATCATGACCACCAATGCGGGCGCCTCGGAAGCGGCCAAGGACGCCATCGGCTTTGGCCGCGGCAAGCGCGAGGGCGAGGACGAGGAAGCGATCAAGAAACTGTTCACGCCGGAATTCCGCAACCGGCTGGACGCGATCATTCCCTTTGCGCCGCTGTCGCGCGCCACCATCGACAAGGTGGTGGAGAAATTCGTGCTGGAACTGGAAGCCCAGCTTGCCGACCGCGACGTGACATTCGACCTGACGCCGGAAGCCACGCGCTGGCTGGGCGAGAAGGGCTATGATGACGCCTTTGGCGCGCGGCCGCTGGCCCGCGTGATCCAGGAAAACATCAAGAAGCCGCTGGCGGATGAGATACTGTTCGGCAAGCTCAAGGACGGCGGCACGGTGCGGGTGCTGCTGGACCGCGAAGCCGACAAGCTGGTGTTCGAGTTCATTCCGGCCGTTGAAGCGCGCCCGCGCGCGCCCAAAGGCAAGAAGGCCGAAGACACCGAAGAGACAGAGGAAAACATCGAAGAATAGGGAGGTGCCTCATGACATTGCCTCTGCGGTTGTCTCTGGGTGCCGGCCTTGTGGCCGCCGCGACGCTGGCGGGGGCGCCCGCCTCTGCCCATCACGGCTGGGCCGGCAATGTCGATGAGGTCACCGACATGACCGGCACGGTGGTCGAAGGGGTGCGTCTGGCCGGCCCGCATGCCACCATGAAGGTCAAGGTCGGCGGCGACGTCTGGGATATCACGCTGGCCCCGCCCGCCCGCGCCGAGCGCGCAGGTCTCAAGGAAGGTCTGATCCCGGTGGGCGCCACGGTCACGGTCCGCGGCAACCGCAATCGCGACGCCGCCCGCCATGAGATGAAGACCATCATGGTGCGCTATGGCGAGCGCCAGTTCGACGTCTATCCCGAGCGCGAATAATTCATCCCGCACGCCACATCGCGGACTTTTTCCACTGGCTTGAGGCATCGGCGCTCGGTCACCTGATGCGCGACTCCGGGGTGTGGACCTATGGCGTCGTCAATCTTGCGCACATCCTGGGCATTGCCATGCTGTTCGGCGCGATCGTGGTGCTGGACCTGCGGCTCCTAGGTGTGTGGCGCGCGGTGCCGCTGGCCGCGCTGTCCGGCCCCGCCGTCACCGTCGCCGCCACGGGATTTGCGCTGGCGGTATTGAGCGGCATTCCCATGCTCGCGACGAAGGCGGGCGACTATATCGGCAACCCCTTCCTGTTCATCAAATTCCCGGCCATCGCCCTGGCGCTGGCCAACGTCGTGTTGCTGCACCGTTCGCCCGCCTGGAAGGTGCACCGCCTGCGGGACCTGTCACCGCGCGAACGGCACAGGCTGGCCGGCGGGGCGGCGGCCTCGCTGTTCTTCTGGCTGACGGCCATTACCGCGGGCCGGATGATCGCCTATTGGTGAGGAGATGACGGAAGCTGAAACCTTCACCGGCGGGTGCCTGTGCGGCGCGTTGCGCTATGTCGCGCGGGGACGACCGACGGGGATGGGTCTTTGCTATTGCGCCGATTGCCGCAAGGCCTCCGGCTCCGGTTTCATCCCCTTCATGAATTTTCCGGCAGAGGCCATTGTATTTACGGGCAAAGTCCTGACCCATCGCATGGCTCATGCCGACGGCCGTGAAGCAGTGCGCAATTCATGCGCCCTTTGTGGCGGGCTGGTGTTCGGCGGCCCGCTGGGCCAGACCGACAGCCATACAATCTATGCCGGCTCGCTGGATGATCCGTCGCGCTTCCGGCCCGCCATTGCGATCTATGTACGGGACGCGCTGCCCTGGACGCCGATCCCGCCGGGACTGGTCCGGTTCGACACGATGCCTTAGGGCGCCTCGTTTGTAGCCAATCGTACAAAGCGAAGGATTGCCTGATGTCCCATGACGGAACATAGTTCCGTCACAACCCGCCATCGTCTGCCGCGCGGATTGGTGTGACCGCGTTCTGATTTCAAATTCAAAAGCTTGTTGCGCGCAGGCCGCCGCCTGCGCGGTCGGTATTGTTGCGGGTGGCTGTGGGGAATTCACGAACGGCGCATACGGCGCGGGATGCAGCTCCATCCCGCGAGCAAGATTTCATGCCCAGACAGTGCCTGACCCGCCTGTTCCTGCCGCGGGAAGACATGGTGCTGACGGCCGATCCGTCGGCGGAAAACCTCGCCTGGCTGAAGGCCCGTTTCGGCGCCAGGCCCGTGCACATGGCGCCGAAGGACGAGGTGCTGGCGCAGATAAAGGCGCGCCACAGTGCGACGCTGCTGGACATGGCGGTGTTCGGACTGGCGCGTCGCTTTCCTGCCCTGTCGGCGCAGAAGGTGGTTACAAGGCCACAGGTTGCCGTCCTCTCCGCCATCCTGGTGGGCTCGGTCGCGTCGCTGTTGCTCGCGCCGTCCGTGACGTTCCGCGTGATCGCCGCATTGCTGTCGCTGGCATTTGCGGCCGCGAGCGTCTTTCGCGCTTCGCTGGCGCTGCTGGCGACCTTCCGCCGTGCGGCGCCGCCGCTTCCTTCAGGCGGGATGGCCTCTCTGCCCACCTATACCGTTCTGGTGCCGCTCTACCGCGAGGCCGCTATCCTGCCGCATCTGGTGGACGGACTTGCGGCGCTGGACTATCCGCACGCGCTGCTGGACATCAAGCTGGTGGTCGAGGAGGACGACGCGGAGACGATCGCCGCCGCGCATGCCGCCCGCGCCGGTGCGTCCGTCCCGTTCGAGATCATCGCGGTGCCGCCCGGCGGTCCGCGCACCAAGCCCAAGGCCGCCAACTATGCGTTGGCCTTCGCGCGCGGCGAATATCTTGTGGTCTATGACGCCGAAGACCGCCCCGAGCCGGATCAGCTGAAAAAAGCGGTGGCGATGTTCCGTGCCAGTCCGCGCCGCACGGCTTGCCTTCAGGCGCGGCTGAACTTCTACAATGCGGACCAGAATTGGCTCACCAGAATGTTCGCCCTGGATTATGCGCTCTGGTTCGATTCCCTGCTGCCGGGGCTGGACCGCATCGGCGTGCCGATGCCGCTGGGCGGTACCTCCAACCATTTCCGTACCGCGGTGCTGCGCGACATAGGCGGGTGGGATGCCTTCAACGTCACCGAGGATGCCGACATCGGCATCCGCCTGTCGCAGCTTGGCTATCGGGTGGCAATGCTGGATTCCACGACCTTCGAGGAAGCGCCGGTCGCGCTGGGCCCCTGGCTCAGGCAGCGCTCGCGCTGGCTCAAGGGCTATATGCAGACCTGGCTGGTGCACATGCGCGATCCCGCTGCGCTGGCGCGGCGCACCGGCCTTTCCGGTTTCCTGGCCTTCCAGCTTTTCATCGGCGGCGGCGTGGTTTTCGCGTTGGTCAATCCGCCCCTGTGGCTGGCCTTTCTTGCGGCGCTTCTGTTGCACGGGGCCAGCGGCGGGCCCGATGTGATCATTCCGGGCACGGGGCTTCTGGCCAGCAACATACTGCTGACATGGCTGGCCGTGGTGGCGCCCAGGAAGCGCGGCTGGGATGAACTCGCGCCCTATGGATTTACGGTGCTGGTCTATTGGGGACTGGTTTCGGCGGCGGGCTATCGCGGCCTGTGGCAGCTCGCGACCCGGCCCTTCTTCTGGGAAAAGACCGTGCACGGCGTGGCGCTTCCCCGATAATCCATGAGCGTCCTGTCCATGCTTCGCCTGCTGTCGTTCATGCTGCTGCTGCAGACGGCTGGGGCCTGCGCGGCGGCCTGGACGCAGGACGAAGGCGCCTGGCAATTGATCAGCGGCGTCATCTCCAGCGACGCCGACCGCAGCTTTGACGATGGGAGCAGGGCGGTTCCGGCGCTGTTCCAGCGCCAGTTGCTGCAGAACGATATCGAATATGGGTGGACCGGAAGCCTCACATTGCTGGCGCGGACCGAAACCGCCTATGTCCGCACGCGTTCGAACGGAGTGCCCGTCAGCGAGGTGAACAATGCCTTCGAGGGCGGCGCGCGCTATCTGCTGGCGCGAGGGCCGGGCCTTGTCGGCGCCGACGATGTGCTGTCGGTGGAAGGATCGGTTCGCACGGCGGGTGCGTTCAATTTCGCCTATTCCGCCAATGCGGATAGCGGCGGGCAGGACGGGGGCCTCCGCCTGCTTTACGGTTCGGGATTCCGGCTTTGGGACCGTGACGGCTTTGTCGATTTCGAGGCCGGATATCGCTGGGTTTCACGTCCGCGTCCCGACCAGATGCCGGTGGACCTGACGGCCGGACTGTGGCTGGCGCCGCGCTGGATGGTGATGGTGCAGAGTTTCAACTTGTTCAGCGGAGCGGCGACTGCCCCCTACGTGCCCTTCCGCATGCACAAGCTGGAATTGTCCGGCGCGTGGAAGCTCACGCAGCGCCTTACCCTGCAGGCAGGCGCCTTCCTGTCGCCCGCCGGACGCAATGCCCTGGATGAACGCGGCCTGTGTCTTTCCGTCTGGGCGGATTTTTGACCGGTTGCCCCGCAGACAGCTAGTTGCCGCCGGGATACCAGTCGAGCAGCCGCACCTCGACGCCGCTGCCTTCCAGGTCTTTCTTGAACACGGTGATGTCCTGTCCCTTGTAGTGGTAGGGGATCGCCACCTTGGGATGGAACGCCTTGACCGCATCGGCAGCCTCGGCCGGCGTCATGGTATAGGGCAGGTTCATGGGGATGAAGGCGACGTCGATATTCTTGAGCGCGCGCATTTCCGGCGTGCCTTCGGTGTCGCCGGCGAAATAGAAATTCTTGCCGCCATAGTTCAACACATAGCCGTTGCCGCGGCCCTTGTCGTGATAGGGCGCCCCGCTCGGCTGGTTGTGATGGATGTTGTACATCGGCACCGCGGTGATCTTCCATCTGTGCCAGCTTGTGCTTTCGCCGTTGGCGAGCACCCTGGCGGCGGTGACGGTCTTCTGCACGGCCGCCGGCGCGATGATCTCGGTGCCAGGCTTGCTGAGCGCCGTCACGTCGGCGGGATCCATGTGATCGCCGTGGATGTCGGTGATCAGGATCAGGTCGCCGGGCGGCAGGCCTTCGATCTTCGCCGGCTTTGCCGGATCGATATAAATGCGCTCGTTGCCCGCCTCGATGACTGCGGTGGCGTGGTAGATGGGGGTGATCTTCACCGGTCCGGCAGAGGTCGCGAAGGTCTGCGGCTCGGCCGCCAGGGCGGGAAGGGCAGGCATCATCAGGGCGGCCAGAAAAGGCAGCGCCACGGTGGCGGCTCGAATGAACGGGGGCTTCATCGGGTTTCCTCTTTCCGGGGCGAGATTGAGGGAATTTAACGCGGAATCCGGCAGCCGGGGAACAAACAGGGCTGTACTTGAGAATTAGTTGCATCTATAGGAGGCGTTCGCAGGTTTGTCATCCCCGGTTCCTCATGCGCCCTTTTGTGTCCCTGATTGTCTTCCTGGCCGCGGCCGCCGCCCTGGCGGTGCCTGCCTGGGCCGATGAACCCGTCGTGGTTCATCTCAAGGGACACAAGTTCTATCCCTCCACGATCAAGGTGAAGGCCAACCGGCCCAGCATGATCACCCTTTACAACGATGACGACACGGCGGACGAGTTCGACTCCTCGTCTCTCAAGGTGGAAAAGGTCGTGCCGGGCCACGCCAAGGGCAATATCCGGCTGCGCGCGCTGGCGCCGGGCAAATATCCCTTCATGGGCGAGTATCACGCCGCCACGGCCCAGGGAGTGGTGATAGCCGAATGATCTCGTCGCTCATCATCGTTTTTCGCGAAGTCATCGAGGCAGGGCTGATTGTCGGCATCGTACTGGCGGCCACCGCCGGTGTGCCCCAGCGCGGGCGTTTTGTGGCGCTGGGCGTTGCCGCGGGCGTGGTGGGCGCATGCCTTGTCGCGGCCTTTGCCGGCGAGCTTGCCAACCTCTTCGAAGGCTCCGGCCAGGAATTCTTCAACGCCTCGATCCTGCTGCTCGCCGTGGCGATGCTCACCTGGCACAATGTCTGGATGGCCAGCCATGGCCGCCAGATGGCGCTCGAACTCAAGGCGGCGGGCCATCAGGTGAAGACCGGGGAACGCACGCTGACGGCTCTGGCGGTCGTGGTGGGCGTGGCGGTCTTGCGTGAAGGTTCCGAGGTCGTGCTTTTCCTCTACGGCATCGCGGCGCAAGGCGGCACAAGCGCGACCGGCATGGTCGCGGGCGGCGCGCTGGGCCTTGCAGGCGGGGCGGCGGTGTCGGCGCTGATGTATTTCGGGCTGCTCTCCATACCAGCGGGCAAGCTGTTCCAGGTCACCTCGGGCCTCATCACGCTGCTGGCGGCGGGCATGGCGGCGCAGGCGGTGATCTTCCTGCAGAACGGGGGCTGGCTGCTCTATTTCACCGGCACGGTCTGGGACACGTCCTGGCTGCTGAAGGAGGACAGTATCGCGGGCAGGTTGCTGCACACCCTGGTGGGCTACAGCGAGGCCCCCAACGGCGCCCAGCTTATCGCATATGGTGCGACCGTACTGACTATCGTGGCGCTGATGCGCCTGGTGAACCAGCGCCATCAGGCGGCCCGGGTGCGGCACGCCTGAAATTGCACAGACCTTAAAATTGCGCGGACTGGGGAACGTATTCGTAACGCTCCCTGAGTAGCGTCGCAGGCGGGGCATTCCGGTACCCGCAGATGGGTCAGAATCAGGCGCTTACGGACGAAGATGGCATCAGGGCCAGGCTGGTGGAGGCCGCCAGGGCGATGGTCCTGGGCGGCAACGGCAGCTTTTCCATTTCCGCGATCTGCGCCGAGGCCGGAATCGAGCGCACGGCCTTCCGGAATTACTTTCCCGGCCGGACGGCCCTGATGGCGGCCGTGATGCAGGATGCCGCGTCTGGCGCCCAGGCGTCCGGTGCGCAGGCATCCGATGTGGCAACGCCCGTCGCGGACGCCTGGCTGGAACGCCGTCTCCGGGTGTTCGAACGGGCTCTCAATGCGCTGGAAGTCAGGGCCGAAGCTTCGGCGCGCGAACAGGCGCGCACCATCGCGCTGCTGGAGGAAAAACTGGCGGCGATGGGCGCGGGGGCATCCGCACCGATCAGCCCGGCAGTCATCAGCCAAGCAGTTTCCATAACTCCCGCGGCCGGGGAATCCGTGCCGTCAGCAGTGCGCGAACGGCTGGAATCCGGACAGCCGCAACCGGCGACCGAGGCGCAATCCAGCGAACCGCAGGCGCAAGACAGGCCGGCGCCCCAGGTCCTTCCCGTAGGGCCGCAACTTGTCTCCATCTCGAAGGAAGAGATGGCGGAAGTGCTGCAGAGCGCCCGTGAGGCCGCGCGCGCCGCCGCCCTGCCGGAAGAACAGCCCACGGGCCTCGCGGGCCGCCTCGGAAACAGGCTGGGGAATATCCGCCTGCACTGGTGGGCCATCGCGGGGCTGGGACTGATGGCGCTGGTCATCGGTGCGGGCATGATCCTGGGCGGTGTGGCCCGCGCGCGGCAAAGCGGCGACCGGCCGGATGCGGTGAGCCATCGCCAGGTCGCCACGGACAGGCTCGGCCGCCTGACGGCGCGGGCCGATGCGGGCGATGCGCGCGCGCAGGCTGCGCTGGCGCTGGCCTATGCGCGCGGGGACCGCGTTCCTGCCGATCCGACCGCCGCCCTGCGCTGGAGCGCGTCAGCGGCGCGCGCCGGCGAGCCGGTGGCGCAATATCTTCTGGGTGTGCTCTACGGCCATGGCGACGGCGTGAAGGCCGATCCGGCGCGGGCCTTTCGCTATTTTTCCGCCGCCGCCGCCAGAGGCAATCTCAAGGCGATGCACAATCTTGCCATCGCCTATGCCGAAGGGCTGGGCACGGCGAAGGATCCCGGCCGGGCGGCATCCTGGTTCACCCTGGCCGCCGAGCGCGGCTATGTGGATTCCGCCTTCGACCTGGCGGTGCTGTACGAGCGCGGCCTGGGCGTGCCGCAGGACCTGAAGCAGGCCATGAAATGGTATGCGGTGGCGGGACAGGCGGGTGACGAGCCGGCCAAGGCGCGCGTGGAATTCCTGCGCGGCCAGATGACGGCTGCGGATGCGCGCGCGGCCGCCGATGCGGCGCGGGCCTTTACTCCGTTGCCGGCGCTTGCGGAGGCGAACGCGCTTCCGGAATTCTAAGCCCGTTTCCGGACTGGCTGCCGAAGCGCATGGTCCAGACCTTGGTGAATTCCGCGCCCAGCAGGAAGACCTGGGCCGAGTAATAGATCCAGATCAGCAGGATGATCACGCCCGCCGCGGCGCCATAGATGTTGGCCGTCAGGAAGTTCGCCAGATAGAAGCCGATCACCGCCTGGCCCGCGTCGAACAGGATTGCGGTGCCGGCCGAGCCCACCAGGACATCGCGCCAGCGCAGAGCCCTGTTGGGCAGCAGCTTGTAGAGCGCCGCGAACAGCAGCGTCATCACCAGGAAGGACAGGCCCAGGTTGACGGCGCCCAGCACCAGCCGCGATATCTCGGATATGGTGGAACCCTCGCCATAGTGGCTCAGCAGCCGCCCCAGGATCCGGATGCCGGTGGCGAGCAGCATCGAAAGCAGCAGCAGCGCGCCCAGCCCGATCACCAGCAGCAGGCTCATCACCCGGCCGCGCAACAGCTGGTAGAAATAGGATTCATGGCGCGGCGCCTTCCAGATGGTGTTCAGCGCGTCCTCGATCTCGGTGAAGAAGCCGCTGGCCGTCACGATCAGCGTCACGATGCCGATCAGGCTGCCCGCCAGCGTATGATGGGCCTGGCGCACGTGCAGGATGGCCACCTGCACCATGTCGGCGCTGTCGGCGTTCATGATGCGGCGAAGCTGATGGCGCACCGCGCCGCTTGCGGCGTCCTGGCCAAGCGCCAGCGCCGCGATCGCGGTGGCGATGAACAGCACCGGCGCCATGGCGGTAACGGCATAGAAGGCAATGGCCGCGCCGCGCGAGAGCGCATTGTCTTCGATGAAGGCTGCGACACCTTCCTTGAGCAACGTCCAGGCGGTGGATCGCGCGCGCAATTCGGCCCTGCCGGAAGGTTCCGCTGGTTCCCAACGTAGCAGACCATCCAAAAGTTTCATTTTGTTGGAAGCCCGAATCTTGCTGCGGCGTTCACATATGCGGGAGGCGCCGTCTAAGTGACTGATTTGGCATGTCGGTTACGGAGCATCACGACAGGAGCCGCGTGAGGGAGGTCTGGGACCGGCGCGTGGCGCCGGATTTCCGCGACTTCCGTTTCACCTGGCGCGGATTCGGCAAATGGTCGGCGATCACGCTTCTGGCGCTGCTGGCCGCCTGCATCGTCACGCTTTATTTTCTCGACTGGAACGAGATGCGCGGGCCTGTGGCGCGATATCTGTCGCACCGGCTGGAGCGCGAGGTACGGATCGCCGGTGACCTGGATGTCAGGCTGTTCAGCCTGCAGCCCGCGGTGGACGTGAGCGGGCTTCATGTCGGCAATCCCGGCTGGGTGGGGACGCCGCAAGCCGCCAGGGTGGGCCGGGCGCGGGTGGAGGTGCGCCTGCTTCCGCTGCTTTGGGGACGGGTGATCCTGCCGCTCGTCGAAATCCATGATCCCGACCTGCTGGTGGTGCGCGATTCCACGGGACGCACGAACTGGGACATGGGAAGCGGGAAGTCGGGCAGCACGTTCAACCTGCCGCCGATCCGGCATTTTGTGGTCAGCAACGGCCATGTCGTGATCGCCGATGCGGTGCGCAAGCTGCGTTTTACCGGAACCGTCTCGTCCAGCGAAAGGGACGGCGGGCGGAACGGCGCTTTCACGCTGACCGGCGACGGTACGCTGAATGCGCGCAAATTCTCGGCGGACATCCGGGGCGGGCCGCTGTTGAACCTGGACGAGACGAAACCCTACAACTTCGGTGCCGATATCACGGCGGGCAACACGCATGCGACGGTGAAGGGCGCCATCATCCAGCCTTTCCACCTCGACCGCTTCGCCGCATCCGTCGAGATCGCGGGACGGACGCTTTCCGATCTTTATCTCCTGACCGGTCTGGTGCTGCCCAATACGCCGCCCTATCGCCTGAATATGACGGTGCATCGCGAGGGAGGGGTCTACCGGCTCAACGACATCAACGCGCTCCTGGGCGGCACCGACCTTGCGGGTAATCTGTCGGTGGATGCGTCGGGCGAAATCCCCATGCTGCGGGGAACGATCGCCTCGCGCGTGCTGAATTTCGAGGACCTGGGCGCGCTGGTCGGCGGCGGAAAGAGCGCGCCCGCGCCGACGAAATATCTGCTGCCGGAAACGGTGATGCATACCGAGCGCCTGAGGCAGACGAATGCAGAGGTGGACTATACCGCCCGCGCCGTCCGCTCGCGCGATTTCCCGCTGACCGCGTTCGACACCCACGTCAGCCTCGAGGGCGGCGTGCTGAATCTCAAGCCGCTGGCTTTCGGCTTCACGCAGGGAAAACTCAGCGGCGCGCTGCAGGTGAATGCCCGGAAGGACATTCCCGTCACGTCGCTGGATGCGCGCGTCACCGGCATCCATGCGGAGAATTTCATCAAGGGCGCGGACAAGCCGCTCACCGGCACGCTGGAAGCGCGTGCGGTGCTGACCGGCCGGGGCCGTTCGGTCCATGCGGCAGCTTCGACCGCGCAAGGCACCTTCACCGCCGCCGTGCCGGGCGGCAGTGTGCGCCACAGCCTGGCGGAATGGACGGGCGTGGACGTGCTGACGGCGCTGAGCCTCAATCTCACCGGCAACAACAGCAGCACGGCGCTGCGCTGTGCGGTGGCGCATTTCGGCGCGAAGGACGGCGTGCTGACGGCACAGCGTTTCCTGATAGACACGGACCCCGTGCGCCTGGAAGGCAAAGGCACGATCAACCTGCGGGACGAGACGCTGGATCTTTCCGTCCAGGGCAAACCGAAGCAATTCCAGTTCGTGCGGCTGCGCGCGCCGATTACGGTCAAGGGTCCCATGGGCCATCCCGCGCTGGGCGTGAATGCGGGCCCGGCCGTCGCGCAGGCCGGCATTGCGGGCGTGCTGGGCTTCCTGTTTCCGCCGGCGTCGATTCTGGCCTTCCTCGATCCGGGCCTTGCCGACGACGCCAATTGCCGCCCGCTGCTGACCGAAGCCAGGGCGAAAGGCGCGCCCGTGAAGCCGCCCGAGGTGCGCAAGGCGCCCGCGCCCCGCAAATAGGTCCGCGAAAATCAAGTCCAATATTTTTGCCGGCGCCGCTTGCGGTTCGGCCGGCTTACCCCACATTTCAACGCGGGTATTCCCCGCAGGGGTCCAATGAAGGGAGCGCCGATGACGATTTTCCGACATTTGCCGAAACTGCTGGCCGCGATGGGGCTGGCGTTCGCACTGGCAGGCTGTGGCGTCAATGACATCCCCACCAAGGATCAGGCGGTCAAGGCCGCCTGGGCCAATGTCCAGGCCGCCTATCAGCGCCGCAACGACCTGATCCCCAATCTGGTGAACACCGTGGCGGGCTATGCCGCGCAGGAGAAATCGGTTCTGGTCGCCGTCACCCAGGCCCGCGCCTCGGCGACCCAGGTGAAAGTGGACGCGTCCACCATCACCGATCCGGCCGCCTTCCAGAAATTCCAGGCGGCGCAGGACCAGCTTTCCGGCGTGCTGGGCCGGCTGATGGCGATCAGCGAACAATATCCGGACCTCAAGTCCAACCAGAACTTCATGGCGCTGCAGTCGCAGCTTGAAGGCACCGAGAACCGCATCGAGATCTCGCGCCGCGACTACAATGCGGCGGTGCAGGATTACAACACCACGCTGGTGACGATTCCGGGCTCGCTGTGGGCGGCGACGGTTTACAAGTCGTACAAGCAGGCGACGCCATTTGCGGCCAGCGCGGCCGCGCAGAGCGCGCCGGTGGTCAGCTTCCCCGGCGTCACAGGCAATGCGCCGCAACCTGCGCCGCAGGCGCAGCCCGGCGCGCCGCAGCCCGCCAATCCGTAGCGCGATGCGGTTTCTGGCCGCCGTTCTTGCCTTTCTCTGTCTCGCCGCACCCGCCACGGCAGCGCCGAAATTCTCGGCACTGACCGGGCGGGTCGTTGACGACGCGCATATCCTGTCGGATGCGACGAAGGCCGACCTGACTGGAAAGCTGGCGGCGCTGGAGAGCAAGACCTCACGCCAGCTGGTGGTGGTGACGATCCCCTCGCTCGATGGCTATGAGATATCGGACTATGGCTATCAGCTGGGCCGCGCCTGGGGGATCGGGCAGAAGAAGCTGAACAACGGCGTGCTCTTCATCGTCGCGCCTGCCGAGCACAAGGTCCGCATCGAGGTCGGCTATGGGCTGGAGCCGATCCTGACCGATGCGCTGTCGAGCGTGATCATCCAGACCCAGGTGCTGCCGCACTTCCGCCAGGGCGATTTCGACGGCGGCGTGACGGCAGGCGCCAATGCGCTGATCGAGCAATTGTCGCTGGATACCTCGCAGGCCGAAGCCCGCGCCGCGGCCGCCGCGGAGCAGCAGCGCCATCAGGGTCAGGACGGCGGTGGCGGGCTTGCCGGCTTCATCATCGTGCTGTTCATCCTGATCGCGATCTTCCGCATCTTCGGCGGCTGGGGTTTCCTGCCGTTCCTGTTCATGGGCGGGCCGCGCGGCGGCGGCGGATTTGGCGGGGGCTATGGCGGCGGCGGCTGGTCGGGCGGGGGAGGCGGCTTTGGCGGCGGTGGGGGCTCATTCGGGGGCGGCGGCGCCTCGGGAAGCTGGTGATGGCTGTGGCGATGCTGACCCAGGCCGACCACGACCGCATCACCGCGGCGATCAGCGAGGCTGAACAGAAGACCTCCGGCGAGATATTCTGCGTGTTCGCGCGCGAAGTGTCGCGTTATCGCGAAGTGCCGCTGGCCTGGGCCGCGATAGCGGCGCTTGCGATTCCGCCGCTGCTGGTCCTGGCGGGGCTGCACCAGCTGACGCTGGCGGCAAGCTGGAGCGATGATTCGCCCCATGCCATCGAGGACTTGGTGCTGCGCGCGCTTTCCACTTATGGGCTGTTGCAGGCGGGCCTGTTCCTGGCCGTCGCCGTCATCGTGGCGATTCCCGGCGTGCGCCGGGCGATGACGCCGCGCTTCATCCGGCGCCATCGCGTCCGCCAGGCGGCGCGGCATCATTTCGTCGCGGCCGGCGCGCGCCATACCGAGCCTCACATATTGATCTTCGCTTCGCTGCACGATCGCCAGGTCGAGCTGGTGGCGCATGAGGCGATCCACAAGGCGGTGGGCGAGGGGCCCTGGAATGCCGCGGTCGCGGCCGTGGGCGACGGCATGCGAACGGGCAAGCCGGGCGACGGCTTCGTGAAGGCCATCGAGATATGCGGTGCGGCACTGGCCACACACTTCCCGTCCCGGGGCGGGCCCAGGAACCAGTTGCCCAATACGGTTCTGGAGACCTAATCTTTCCCAAAATCAAATGGGGAATGTCCATGCTCGAATCCGTCCGCCGTCTTGCTCCCGCGCTGTGCCTGCTGGCCCCGGCCCTTGTTCCGGCGCAGGCCGGCGCGCAGGCGATGATGAAGGCTCAGGCACCAGGCATCTCGCGCCTCGATCCCGCGCTGGATGCGGTGATCGCGCCGGGCACGAAAATCGAAAAAGCCGCCACCGGCTTCGTCTTCACCGAAGGCCCGATGTGGAAGGACGGCAAGCTGTGGTTTTCGGACGTGCGCGGCGACAAGGTGCGCACATTGACGCCGGACGGCAAGGTGACGGTGATCCTGAACGATTCCGGCGGCATCAAGAATGCGCCGGTGACGGCCAATTTCGGCTCCAACGCGATGGTCACCGACAAGGACGGCTCGATCCTCGTCACGCGCATGGGCATCGGCACCATCGAGCGGATGGACGACCGCGGCAATTTGAAGCCGTTTCTGTCGAAATATGAAGGCAAGCGGCTCAACAGCCCCAATGACCTGGTCTTCGCAAAGGACGGCGCGCTGTGGTTCACCGATCCGTCCTTCGGCCTGCCCAAGATGGACGCAGACCCGAAGAAGGAACTCAAGTTCAACGCCGTGTTCCGCTTTGCCGGCGGCAAGCTCACGCCCGTTATCACCGACCTCGGCCAGCCCAACGGCATCGGCTTCTCGCCTGACGGCAAGACTCTCTATATCTCCAATTCCATGCCCGACATGACGGTCTGGGCCTATGACGTGGGGCCGGGCGGCAAGCTTTCGGGCAAGCGCAAGCTGATCTCCTATCCCGGCAGCGCGCCCGACGTGCCCGACGGTCTCAAGGTGGACAGCGCCGGCAATATCTGGACCACCGGGCCCGGCGGCGTGCGCATCATCACGCCCCAGGGCAAGGTGCTGGGCCAGATCAAGATACCGGAGATCGTCGCCAATATCGCCTTCGCGGAGGACGGCAGGACGGTCTATCTGACCGGTTCGACCAGCATCTATCGCCTCAAGGCGAAGATTCCGGGCGAGATTCCGCTCTATTACCGGAAGTAGGGATCAGTTCGCGTTCCTTATGTCCGCCATGAAGGCGTCCTTCGTGGCCATGTCCTTGGCCACGCCGATGACCATCAGCTCCAGAGGCTCCTTGCCGCCCTTGAAGCTCTTGGCCTGGTCCAGGTCCACCGGAATGGCGTCGCCCTTCTTGATGGCCGCGGTTTCGCCGTTCACCGTCACGCTGCCGTCACCCGACATCACGTAATAGGCCTCGCTCATCGCGGGATAGCGGGTCTCGGGCAGGGCCGCGCCGGGCTGGATCAGCACATGATCGACATAGGCCCAGGGCGTGTAGAATACGCTGGGGCCCAGCGCCCGGCGGCGCGAGACACCGGGGGTCCCCGCCAGCGGCTTCAGCAGACTCCGATCCAGGTGCATGGTGACGAATTGCGGCACCTTGTCGAGCGGCGCGCCCACCCGGTCGTCGCCCAGGTTGAACGCGTCATAGACCTTGGAGGTGCCGACATTGATGTTCATCCATTCGATGTCGTGATCGGTCGGGTTGTAGATGCCGTGCGATGACCCCATGCGGTCGGGCGCGCCCCAGGTGCCGGTCAGCTGCGAGGTGCGGCCGTTGATGGTGAACTGGGCGGTATCGTCGAATATCACGAACATCTCCTCGCAATGGTTGTGGAAATGCTGGCCGATGCCGGAATGGGGGTGGATCACGCCGCGGTGAAGGAAAAGCAGATTGGTGGAGAGGGTCTTGGCGCCCATCAGCGGGCCGAAATTCATGGTCCCCGCCCCGTCATGCACCGCCTTCAGGAACTGGGTCTTTTCGGGCACGTAATGGGTTATGCGGGAGGCAAGCTGGGCGTTGGCGGACGTTCCGGCCAGAAGCAGGGCGGCGGCCGCAAGAGCGAGGCGTTTCATGAAATCTTCCCTGAAAATCTTCGTTGATTTTCGCGCTTATAGCACAGGATTTCGCGCAATACTTGCCATTGCCCCGGACGGTGGCCTATCTGGGTGCCGGGCCGGTTTAGCTCAGCGGTAGAGCAGCGGTTTTGTAAACCGAAGGTCGGGGGTTCAATCCCCTCAACCGGCACCATTCCTCCGCGTCCGGAACGGACGCGGAGGAATGCCAAGCCGCCGCCAGCGGCAGCGTCGTGCGGCGGCGCGGCAGTGCTTCAGGTTTGGCGGATCCCGGAACGGACGCGGAGGAATGCCAAGCCGCCGCCAGCGCAGCGTCGTGCGGCGGCGCGGCAGTGCTTCACGGCGCGCTGTAGGTGTAGGTATAGCTCCACCGCTGCTCCGCGCCGGGCGGGACGTTGATCGCGATATAGGGTTCGACGGCCTGTGTCCGGTCGATTGAAAATATGTTGACCTTGACGAGGGGGCGATCGCCCCGGATCGCCACGCCCGCGCCGCTTTTCGTGTCCGTGACCTGGATGGCATAGTCGCGCGCATCTGTGCCATAGCCGGTGACGGGGAAGGAGATTCGCTCCCTGTCCGTCATGGGCCGCAGATAGGCCACGCTGTTGCCTTCGATGCGGATCAGGTCGGCGGCGGGCGGATTGGCGGCCGCTGTGCCGGCCGTGACCGGAAAGGGGAACGTGACGCGGATATCGCCGTTGCCCGGTACCAGCCGCAGGAAGTTGTGGTCATAGACGGTGGTGACGATCGGCTCGCTGCCGGTGTTTCTCAGCACATGCGCGATCACCATCTGCGGCCTGCCCGGCACCAGCCGCAGGGTCTTCCGATAGACATAACCGTAACCCGCGCCGGACAGGGTTTGCGTGAAGGTCACGCTGTCCCGCGCCACGCGCGTGGTGCGCGCGCCGCCATCCACGATCTGGTAGTGGCGATAATGGTCATAGGGTTTTTCGTCGGGCTGGCGCAGCACGCCGACCCCGATCTTCACGAACAGGCCGGGCTTTGGTGCGAAGCCGAGCGGCGCAAACTCCTCCACAGGTCCGGAAATGGCGCTGTCCGGTCCAGCCACGATGCCTTCGGGGATGTAGGTATAGTCCAGCACTTCGGGCGCGGTGCGCTCGAACCACGGGCCATAGAATTCGCGTCCCCTGAATTTCATGCTGGCGATCACGCCCGCCTGGTCGAACCGCGTGCCGCGATAAAATCCCTTATCCGGATGGGGCGGCAGGATGCGCGCCGCGATCAGGCCATTCGTGATGCCGATGTGCGGTGCCGCGTTCAGCGCGGCTTCCACCGGCGCGCTGGAGGCCGGAGGCGGCTGCGCGGGCTGGGCCAGTGCACCCGCCGCCAGAAGCGCGGCCGGAACGGCAGCCGCGAGCCGTTTCATTCATGTTCTCCGGCATGTTCTCCGGCATTTTCTCCGGGGCCGAAGAAATCATAGGTATAGGTCCAGCTTTTGCTCTCGCCGGGCTTGAGCGAGATGGCGACATAGGGCTCCCAGCTGAACACGCTGCGCACCGACCACATATTGATGCGCGCGATGGGCTGGTCGGCGCGGATGCGTTGGCCGAAGCCTGTCCTGGTATCGACGACGCGGAAATCATAATCTGCCGCCGTGCCGCCGAAGCCGCCAAAGGGACTGGTGACCATGTCCTGGCCCTTCATCTGGCCGACATAGCGCAGCGTGTTGCCCTCCACCCGCGCCAGGTCCGGCTGCAGCGGCCGCTCGGCCTTCAGCGCGAAGGGCGCCGTCAGCGCGATGCCGGCATTGCCGGGGCTGAGCGTCAGGAAGTTGTGGCAATAGACCGAGGTGACGATGGGCTTCGTGCCGGTGTTGGTCAGGCGGTGCTCGATGCGCATCTGTGGCCTGCCGGGCGTCAGCCGCACCGTCTTCACATAATCATAGCCATAACCCGATTTGTCGGTCAGCACCTGGCGGAAGGTGATGCCGGTCTTCGTGGCGCTGGTGGTGCGCCTGCCGCCGTTGACGACCGGATATTTCAGGACATGGTCGTATTTATCGGTGTTGCGTTTCAACATGCCCACGCCGGGCTTCAGGAATGTGCCGCCCATCTTCGCATCGTCGAAGCCGATGGCGTCGAATTCCTCGACCGGGCCCGTGACGGCGCTGGCCGGAGCGGCCACGATCCCGTCATCGCCATAATAGGTATAGTCGTGAATGTCGGTGGCGTATTTGTCGAACCAGTAACGGCTGTAATCCTGGCCCCTGTAGGTCACATGCGTCACCAGTCCGGCATGGTCGAAACGGGTTCCGCGATAGAAGCCGAATTCGCCGGGCAGATAGACCTTGGCCGACAGGATGCCATTGGAAAGCGTGCGGTTGGGCAGGTTGTCCAGCACGCTGGCGGGAACGGTGCTGTTGGCAGGCGGCGGGGGGTGGGATTGCCCCCGGGCGGCCGCCGCCGCACTCAGGATCGCGGCCGAAGCCATTGCCGCCGCGGCATATTTCCGGCGCTTGCCCATGTTCATTATCCCCTCGCTTCCTCCGCCGTCCCCTTGTATGAGGAACTGGCTTTCCCGCGGTTATACACGAGATCATGAAGCGCGTCCTCATCACCTCCGCCATTCCGTACGTCGCCGGCGTCAAGCATTTGGGCAACCTGGTGGGCTCCATGCTGCCGGCTGACATCTTCGCCCGCTATTGCCGTTCACGCGGTTACGACACGCTGGCGATATGCGCCACAGATGAGCATGGCGCGCCGGTCGAACTGGCCGCGCTGGAGGAGGGTGTGCCCGTGGCGGAGTATGCCGCCAAATGGCATGCGGTGCAGAAGGACCTGGGCGACCGCTTCGGCCTGTCGTGGGACAATTTCGGGCGTTCCTCGTCGCCGCAGAACCACGAACTGACGCTGCACTTCGCGCGCCGGCTCTGGAAGAACGGCTTCCTTGAACTGCGCACCACGCGGCAGGCCTATTCGGCCACGGATGAACGCTTCCTGCCCGACCGCTATGTGATCGGCACTTGTCCGCATTGCGGCTATGACCGTGCGCGCGGCGACCAGTGCGAGAACTGCACCCGCGTGCTCGATCCGGTGGACCTGATCGAGCCGCGCTCGGCGATATCGGGCGCGCGCGACATCGAGATCCGCGATTCCACGCACCTGTTCCTGAAACAGTCGCAATTCGCCGAGCGTCTGCGCGCCTGGATCGACAGCCACAGGAACGACTGGCCGCAGCTTGTCACCTCCATCGCCTACAAATGGCTGGACGAGGGGCTGCACGACCGTGGCATCACCCGCGACCTGGAATGGGGCATCCCGGTGCCCGATGACATTGCCGACGGCAAGCTCAGGGGCAAGGTCTTTTACGTCTGGTTCGACGCGCCCATCGAATACATCGCCGCGACCAAGGAATGGGCCGACCGGAAGGGCAAGGGCGATGCCTGGAAAGACTGGTGGTATGGCGAGCCGGCAAAGAACGTCACCTATTGGGAATTCATGGGCAAAGACAATGTGCCCTTCCACACGGTGGGTTTTCCCGTCACCCTGATGGCTTCCGGCGAGCCCTGGAAGCTGGTGGACCGGCTCAAGGGCTTCAACTGGCTGAACTATGACGGCGGCAAGTTCTCCACCTCGCAGAAGCGGGGGATCTTCATGGATGCGGCGCTGGAGATCGCGCCCGCCGACTGGTGGCGCTATTACCTGATCGCCAACGCGCCGGAATCCAGCGACAGCAACTTCACCTGGGAGCATTTCGCCGGCGTCATCAACAAGGACCTGGCCGACGTGCTGGGCAACTTCGTCAATCGCGTCACCAAATTCTGCGCCGCGCGCTTCGACGGCCGCGTGCCGGGCGAAGGCGAATATGGCGAGGATGAAAAGGCGCTGATCGCGGAACTGGACCGCCGCATCGCGCAATATGCGGCCTTCATGGAGGAAGCGGAATTCCGCAAGGCATTGGCCGAATTGCGCGCCATCTGGGTGGCGGGCAACGAATATATGACCCGCGCTGCGCCCTGGACCCACATCAAGACCGACCGCGTCCGGGCTGCGGTGGGCGTGCGCATGGGGCTCAACCTGATCCACCAGTTCGCGCATCTGACCTGGCCGGTGATACCCGGCCTGGCCTGGAAGATACACGAGACCATCCAGCCGGTGGCCTATGGCTACAACTATATTCCCTTCCCGGATGTGCCGATGGCCCAGGCGCTGGACGAACTGGAGCCCGGTCAGCCCATCAGCGCGCCCGATGTCCTGGTGGCCAAGATCACCGACGAACAGGTGGCGGCGTGGAAGGCAAGGTTTGGGGGATTGACCACCGGCGCGCCTTAGCGCGCGAGCAGGTCCGGTGGGACCTGCGAGAGGTGGTCAATGCCGCGAGCTTGGGCGAGCGGCCGGCACAACCACCGGCGCGTCTTAGCGCGCGAGCAGGTCCGGTGGACCTGCGAGAGGTGGTCAATGCCGCGAGCTTGGGCGAGCGGCCGGCACAACCACCGGCGCGCCTTGCTGTCTGTTGTTTGGCTTGACGCTGAAAGCGGAAAGATAGTTGTCCAACATCTCGGCTGGAATGTTCAGTCGCGTCGTCAGGAATTCTCGGTAATCAAGAACTTCGCCATCCTCGGATGCGATGCATGAGATGCGATCGATGCGGTACTCTCTTGGCTTGTCCCGCCCGTTAAAGCCGAACAGATATAGGTGGCCATTCGTCCGGCGTTCCGATCTCAGGATCTTCACGGGTTGAAGGCTTTCATAGCCTTCTCTGTTTTTGTATTCGAGCCACATATTGATGGGCGGCGAATATTGCCGTATCAGACTGCCTGGACCGGGTTCACCTCTGCGCGACTGCCCAAACGCATAGGCAGCAATGACCGCACCGAACACCACGGCAAAAACAATCAGCTCCAGCCCAACTGTCGCCATCGCGAACCCCAGGTCAGATGATTATCATCCTGGGGCAACTACGAATTGCAGGTTAAGGAATTTGGCAAATTCCTGTGCATGCCGGTCAATGCATCAGGCTGTCAGTGCTTCCCAACCATTCTGCCCCAGCGCCTCCAGCGGCCGGAAGCGGATCTTGTAGTCCATCTTCTCGCTGCCGCGCACCCAATAGCCCAGATAGACATAGGGCAGTCCCAGCGCCTGCGCGGTCAGCACATGGTCAAGGATCATGTAGGTACCCAGGCTGCGCGCGTCCTCGCCCGGATGGAAGAAGCTGTAGACCATGGAAAGCCCGTCCTTCAGCCGGTCGCTGAGCGCGCAGGCGGTCAGCGCCCCGTCGGGCGTGCGATATTCCACGATGTGGGTGTCCACCGGCGTCTCCTCGACCATCGCCACATAGTCGAACAGGCCCATATCGCTCATGCCGCCGCCGGGATGGCGCGAATCCAGATAGGTGCGCAGCAGGGCGAACTGCTCGCGCGTGGCCTCCGCCGCGACTTCGGTTCGGACAAGGTCGCGGCTGCGGCGCATGATGCGCTTCTGGTTGCGGCTGGGTTCGAACTGGCTGGCCTTGATCCGCACCGACACGCAGGCCGAGCAGCCTTCGCAGGCCGGCCGGTAGGCGATGGACTGGCTGCGGCGGAAGCCGGAATGGGTCAGGGCCTCGGACAGGGGCTGGGCCAGGTTGCCGCCCAGCCTGGCAAAGACCTTCCGCTCGATGCGGCCGGGCAGATAGGGGCAGGGCCCGCCCGGTGTCAGGAAAAACTGCGGTATGCGTGCGCTGCGCTGGTCGGTCACGGATCAAAAACCTACCCCATTCCCGACTCGAAGTATGGCGCGCGTCGCGCCTGGACGCAGCTTTATTATTCAGTTGTAAACCACGTTTTCGGGGTTCAGAGGCCGGTATGGGACGGGACGGGCGGCGCTTCCCGCATCAGCAGGATGGAGAGGCGCCGGTTGGCCGAGGCGCTCGGGTCCTCGGGCAGCAGCGGCTCGGACCCCGCCTTGCCCGCCACCTCGTAGATGCGGTCGGAGCCGAGGCCACCCGCCTGCAGCAGGGCGCGGGCCTGGTTGGCCCGGGCGGCGGAAAGTTCCCAGGCTCCGCCCGTGGCATTGACGTCGTTGCCGGAGGTATGGCCGCTGATGGAGACGCGGTTGGGCAGGGCCGCGATGACGCCGCCCACCGCCGCCAGCAGCTTGCGCGTATAAGGCATGGGCTCGGAGGAGGCCTGCGCGAACATGGGCCGGCCGTCCTGGTCCACCAGCTGGATGCGCAGGCCCTGCGGCGTGTTCTCCAGGATCACCTGGTGGGACAGGTTGGCGATATCGGGATTGTTCTGCATCGCCTGGCGGATCGCTTCCGCGGCATGCGCGAAATCGGCGTCCTGGGCCATGTTGGCGTTGATGCTGTTCGTCGAATCCGCATTGGCGCCGCCTTGCGTTTCGCCTGCGGCCAGCGCCTGCTGGGTGTTGGAGGGAGCGGGCGGAGACTGTTTCTGCATGACCGACTGCGCGCCGCCGGCATGGGCCTGATCCTCGCCCATCACCTTTCCGCCCAGCACGCCACCTGAGCCGGAAACCGTCTGGGCGATCGACTGAGGGGCGAAATAGTCGGCGATGCCGCGCTTCTGTTCCGGCGTGGTGGTGTTGATCAGCCACATCAGCAGGAAGAAGGCCATCATCGCGGTCACGAAGTCCGCATAGGCGACCTTCCACGCGCCGCCGTGATGGCCGCCGTGACCGCCCTTCTTGACGCGTTTGATGACGACCGCGTTGTCGCCGGCCATGACACCCTGCCAGAAAACCCATTACCCGGCCGGCATCATGGTCTGTCGCCATATGTTTCCGGCACGTCCGCCATCCTGCGCCGGCCCCTCTTAACCGAGTGTGAAGCGGGGGCTAGGCTGGGCCATGACTTCCGATTCTGCGACATTCGATTCCCGGGCCTTCCGTGCGGCGCTGGGCTGTTTTCCCACCGGCATCGCCGTCATGACCGCCGCGGGTACGGAAGCCCATCTGGGGATTACGGTTAATTCCTTCACCTCGGTTTCCCTCGATCCACCGCTGGTGCTGTGGTGCATCGACCGGCGTTCCCGCCGCTATCGCGCCTTCGCGGAGGCGCCAGGCTTCACCATCTCCATTCTCGCGGCAGGCCACCGGGCCGTGTCGGCGCGGCTTGCAGGCGCAGGCGAGCACAGCCTGGACGGCATCGCGTTGATTCCCACCGAACTGGGGCCTCCCGCGCTGGCCGATTCACTGGCGGTCTTCGAATGCACACGTGAAAGCGTGCAGGATGCGGGCGACCACGCCATCCTGATCGGACGCGTGCTGCGTTTCGCGCGACACGAGAAGGCGGGCATGCCGCTGGTCTATTTCCAGGGCCGGTACGGCGCGCTGGCGCACGACGTGCCGCCCGGCGAAGGCTGACGGCAACCGCGCGAGGGGCGCGTTGCCCAACGGCAACGCTTGCTACAATCCACAGCGTGACATTTCGCGCAAGGCCGGGATTCCGCTGCATCCGCGAAGGCTGTCACGCAAGTGTCACGGAACCGTCATCGGGCTGTAGTCCCCCGCTGCGATTGCAGCCGCGCGCGAGATTGCGCGGATTTCAAAGAGGGACTGAGGGTAATGAAGATCGGGAAACTGGCGCTGATGACCGGCGCGGCTGCCATTGCGATGGCGGCGGCGGCGGCCAATGCGGCCGAAACCAAGAAGAGCACCCCGGCGAACACGCAGGCGTCGCAGCCGAATCTGGTGCTGGCACAGAATACCCCGGCATCCAGCAGCAACTCCGGCATCAGCAATGCCGAACTCGCCGCGCGCATCCAGGCGCTGGAAGACGCGCAGGCCGCCGCCGCCGACCGCTCGGCATCGGACCGCACCCGCCTCTCCACGCTGGAGCAGAATTACAATTCGGCCGCATGGTCCTTCGACAATGGCCGCCCCACCTTCGCCAGCGGCGACGGCCGTTTCACCATGGCGATCCGCGCCCGCTTCCAGGCGGACTTTGCCGGCTTCTCGCAGGATTCCACGCACGGTGCCGGTTTCGCCGGTCCGACCGACCTGTCGTCGGGCGCCGTGATGCGCCGCGCCTATCTGGGCATCGAAGGCAAGGCCTACAGCGACTTCAACTATGAAATTCGCCTGAACGCGGGCGGCACCAACGGCGGCAGCGCGGGCGCGTCGGGCGTGCCCACTGCCGGTGAAGGCGATCCGCTGCTCAACAAGGCGGTGATCACCTATACGGGCATCCCGAACTGGCACTTCAACGTCGGCGTACTGGAGCCGGCCTTCATGTTCGAAGGCACGACCTCGTCCGCCTCGCTGATGTTCCTGGAGCGTCCCGAGATCGACAACATTGCCGCCGACAGCTTCGGCGCGGGCGACTCGCGTCGCGGCATCGAGGTCGGCTGGGCCAAGACCGACACCTTCTGGGCCGGCGACAATGTGACGGCGACATTCACCTTCTCCGGCGCCAAGACCGGCTCGACCGCCGGCCACGGCAACGGCGGCGACGAGCAGAGCCAGGTGCTGGGCCGCATCACCGACCGTCTGTGGACGGATGGTCTGTCCAACATCCAGGCCGGCGTGAGCCTTGCGCGCATCCTCTACAGCGGCAATGCCGCGGGCGGCGGTTCGCAGACCATCAACCTGCAGGACCGGCCGGAGATCCGCGTCGACGGCACGCGCCTGATCTCGACGGGCGGCGTGGCGGCCAAGACGGGCGACATGGTCGCCTTCGACCTGGGCGGCAATATCGACAACTTCTTCCTGGGCGGCGAATGGGCGCAGTTCTCGCTCGACCGCCAGTGCGGCTCCATCACGGCGGCCGCCAACCCGACCTGCACCTCGACCACCGCGGTGATCGACCACCCGACCTTCTCGGGCTGGTACATCGAGGGTTCGTGGATACTGACCGGCGAGACCAAGGTCTATTCGCCCACCGCGATCAACAACGAAGTCGGCGGCTTCCAGGCCCCGATCCCGTCGCGCCCCTTCTCGCTGAGCGGCGATTCCTGGGGCGCCTGGGAACTGGTCGCCCGCTACAGCGACACCGATCTCAACTGGCATGACAGCCAGACTGCCACCACCGGCCAGCTTGCCGGTATCCTGGGCGGCGAGGAACGCATCGTGGCGCTGGGCATCAACTGGTACCTGAACCGCAATATCCGTCTCATGCTCGACGACAACATCATCCATGTGAAGAAGGGCACGGCGGCGCTGCCCGACCGCGACAGCCAGGACATCAATGTCCTGGGGCTGCGCGTGCAGTACGCGAACTGATATTGGCTGAAACGGGAGCCATCCGGCTCCCAATCCTGGAGAAGTCAAATGAAGATGAACTATAAAGCCCTGGTGGGGGCGGTGGCCGGCCTGGCGATGGCCGCGACCGCGGCAATGGCGGCGGAGATCACCGGCGCCGGCGCGACCTTTCCTTTCCCGATCTATGCCAAGTGGGCCGCGGTCTACAAAGGCGTCTCGGGCAACAGCCTGAACTACCAGTCGATCGGTTCGGGCGGCGGCATTGCCCAGATCAAGGCCAAGACGGTCGCCTTTGGCGCCACCGACAAGCCGCTCACCCCCAAGGAACTGCAGGCCGCGGGCCTGACCCAGTTCCCCACGGTGATCGGCGGTGTGGTGCCGGTGGTCAACATCCCCGGCATCAAGGCAGGCCAGCTCACGCTGGACGGCGCGACCCTGGCCGAAATCTATCAGGGCAAGGTCGCCCGCTGGGACGACCCGGCGATCAAGAAGCTCAATCCGGGCCTCAACCTGCCCAGCAAGGCCATCGCGGTGGTCCATCGCTCGGACGGTTCGGGCACGACCTTCATCTTCGCGACCTATCTGAGCCGCGTGAGCCCGTCGTGGAAGTCTGACGTAGGCGCGGACACCGCCATCGACTGGCCCACCGGCATCGGCGCCAAGGGCAACGAAGGCGTGGCCGGCAACGTGGCGCAGATCTCCGGCTCGATCGGTTATGTCGAATATGCCTATGCCAAGCAGAACCATCTCAGCCATGTGAAGATGGTCAACAAGGCCGGGCAGACTGTCGAACCGACGGTGCAGGCCTTCCAGGCCGCCGCCGCCAACGCCGACTGGGCCGGCGCCGCCAACAACAACTTCTATGTGATCCTGGTGGACCAGCCGGGCGCCCAGTCCTGGCCGATCACCGCCACGACCTACATCCTGGTCTACAAGAATCCGCCGGATCAGAAGGCGACGGCCGACACGCTCAAGTTCTTCCAGTGGGGCTTCGAGAAGGGCGACCAGCTTGCGCTGGGCCTGGACTATGTCCCGCTGCCGGAGAATGCCGTGAAGTCCATCGAAGCCAGCTGGAAGGGTATCCAGGGCTCGGGCATGTAACGGTCGAAATCCCATTCGACCCGGGAAAGGGCGGCTGGAAAGCCGCCCTTTTTCTTTTCATGGCAGGATTGCATAAAACAGCCGGCTTATTATCTTGTCCGTTATTATAACGCTGCTTATATTCTCGCCATGAAACAGGAAATGCTCGTGGAACTGTACGACGTGGCCCGCCTGATGCGGACCCGTTTCGATCGTTGGGCCCGCACCTACGGCATGACTCGCGCCCAGGGCGTGATCCTGGCGCGCCTGGCGCGGCAACCCGGCATGACCCAGAACGAGATGGCGGGATTGTGCGAGGTCGAGCCGATCACCATCGGACGCCTGGTGGACCGGCTGGAGGCGAGGGGGCTGCTGGAGCGCCGCCTGGACCCATCCGACCGGCGCATAAGGCGTCTGCATCTGCTGCCTGCTGCGGAACCGATCCTGCGCGAGATTCAGCGTTACAAGGACGGCCTGTTCCGCGACATCACCGGCGGCCTGGACGACGAAACCATCGAAACGGTCACGCGGGCGCTGCTGCACATGAAGCATCAACTGACCACGGAGCCCGCCCACAGGCATGCGGCGGGGGGAGACTAGAATGTCGGCGATCAACAACAGCGTTTCGGCCTACCAGGCTGCGCCGAGGCGCGGCTGGCTCGGCGCCCTGTGGGCAGACAAGGCGCGGCTGCGCCGGGTCCTCATGGTGTGGGGCGTGGGGTTGTTCCTTGTCGCATGTGCGGTCGTCTATCTGACGGGCGGCCGTTATGTCTCGCAGGAGGACTCCTATGTCCACGCCAACAAGCTGATGGTCTCGACCGACGTGTCGGGGCTGGTGCAATCCGTCAACGTGCGCGAAGGCCAGCAGGTCAAGGCGGGCGACATCCTCTTCACGCTCGACCCCAAGCCTTTCACCATCGCGCTGGAGAACGCCCAGGCCGCGCTTGCCGGCGTGGTGCAGGATGTGGAATCCACCCGCGCCGCCTATCACGCCGCCGTCGCCCAGGCCGCTGCGCAAACCGCGCAGGTGAACGTCAACAAGCAGACCTATGACCGCTATATCGCGCTGGCCAAGCAAAACGCCATCGCCGCCATCCAGGTGGACAATGCGCGTGCCGCCTGGCTCAGCGCGCAAGCCACGCTGGCCTCGCTGAAACAGACTGCCGCCACCCAACTCGCCAAGCTGAACGGCAATCCCGATCTTCCGGCCGAACAGACGCCCGATTACCTGAAGGCCAAAGCCGCGGTGGATGAGGCCCAGCGCCAGCTCGACCATGCCACAGTGCGCGCGCCTTTCGCCGGAACGGTGGGCGAGGTGGACAGCCTGCAGCCCGGCACGCTGGTGATCTCGGCCCTGTCCGCCTTCACCACCACCAGCGCCGTGGGCCTGATCGGCAAGGACATGTGGATATCCTCCGACATGAAGGAAACCGAGCTGACCCATGTTCATCCCGGCAATCCGGTGGACATCGCCATCGACACCTATCCCGGCTGCAAATGGACCGGCCACGTCCAGAGCGTGAGCGCGGGCAGCGACTCCAGCTTCTCGGCGCTTCCGGCCGAGAACGGCAGCGGCAACTGGGTGAAGGTCGTGCAGCGCATTCCCGTGCGCATCGCGATCGACCATGGCGATTGCGGCATGCCGCTGCGCGCCGGCATGAGCGCGGTGATCACCATCGATACCGGCCATCGCCGCTGGTACCGCCTGCTCAACGGCCTGTAAGCCTCGCGCATGACCCAGAACGCCGCCCATCAATATGACAGCAAGATCGCCGAATGGGCGGTGCTGATCGGAAGCATGGCGGGCGTGTTGATGCAGGCGCTGGACACCACCATCGCCAACGTGGCGTTGCCCTATATGGAGGGCAGCCTTTCGGCCAGCCGCGACCAGATCACCTGGGTGCTGACCTCCTACATCATCGCCGCCGCGATCATGACGGCGCCGGTGGGCTGGATCGCCGCGCGTTTCGGCAAGCGCAACTTCCTGATCACCTCCATCGCGGGCTTCACCGTCGCTTCGATGATGTGCGGCGCGGCGCAGAGCCTGGAGCAGATGGTGGCGTTCCGCCTGATCCAGGGCGTGTTCGGCGCGGCACTGGGCCCGCTGTCCCAGGCAGTGATGCTCGACATGTATCCGCCGTCGAAGCGCGGCAGCGTGATGGCGATCTGGGGCATGGGCGTGATGCTGGGGCCGATCCTGGGTCCCACGCTGGGCGGCGTGCTGACGGACGCCTATAACTGGCGCTGGGTATTCTACATCAACGTTCCGTTCGGGGCCGCCGCCTCGGTGGCGCTGCTGATCTTCTTCAAGGACACCGCCAAGGACCAGACGCTGAAGTTCGACTGGTTCGGCTTCGGCGCGCTTTCCGTGGGGCTGGCGGCATTGCAGCTGATGCTGGACCGCGGCACCACCAAGGACTGGTTCGGCTCGACCGAAATCGTGGTCGAGGCGATCGTCTGCGGCATCGGTCTCTACCTGTTTTTCGTCCACATGCTGACGGCCCGCAAGCCCTTCATCCCGCTGGTGATCTTCAGGGACCGCAATTTCGTCAGCGGGCTGATCCTGATGTTCGTGATGGGGCTGGTGCTGCTGGCGTCGTCGGCGCTGCTGTCGCCTTATCTGCAGAACCTGTCGGGCCGCAGCGTCACCCAGACCGGTTTCCTGATGGTGCCGCGGGGGCTGGGCACCATGTTCGCGATGATGTTCGCCGGAAGGCTGACCATGAAAATGGATCCACGCCTGATCATGACGGTTGGCGCGGCGTTCTTGTGCTGGTCCATGTGGGAGATGATGTACTGGACGCCGGATGTCAGTGTGGGAACCCTGTCGTCGGTGACCTTCGTCCAGGGCCTGGGCATGGGGCTGGTCTTTGTACCCATGAACATGGTGGCTTTTGCGACACTTTCGCCACAACTTCGTACAGACGGCGCGGGCCTCTCCAACCTGATGCGCAACATCGGCAGTGCCATCGGCGTGTCGCTGACGACCACGATCCTTGCGAATTCAGTGCAGGCCATCCATTCGCAGCTTGTCACGCACGCATCGCCCTTCAACCGCGCGCTCGGGGTGAACGGGCCTTCGATGATGATGAATCCCCAGATTCCTTTTGGGTTGGCAAATCTGGATTCTCTCTTACAATACCGCGCGCAAGTGCAGGCCTATTCGAACGACTTCCTTTTCATGTTCTTCATCAGCCTTCCGGTCTTCGCAGTGATCTGGATGATGAAGCGGCCTTCCTTTGCGCCTGGAGCAACCCCTCAAGTGGAAGTGGTGGAATAGAATGAAAGTCGCGTTCATCGGTCTCGGCGTGATGGGCTATCCCATGGCCGGTCACCTCAAGAAGGCGGGCAACGACGTCACGGTCTATAACCGCAACCCCGCCAGGGCGAAGCAGTGGCAGGAAGAATATGGCGGCAAGACCGCGCCGACGCCCGCGGAGGCCGCAAAGGGTCAGGAAATCGTGTTCTGCTGCGTGGGGCGCGACAGTGACCTGCGGCAGGTGACTCTGGGCGAGAACGGGGCTTTCGGTGCGATGGGCAAAGGCAGCCTGTTCGTGGACCACACCACGGCCTCGGCCGGTATCGCGCGCGAGCTTGCGGCAGAGGCCGAAAAGCGCGGTTTCGATTTCGTGGATGCGCCGGTTTCGGGCGGGCAGGCGGGTGCGGTGAACGGCAAGCTGGGCATCATGTGCGGCGGCGGCGAGGCGGCCTATGCCCGCGCGGAAGCCGCGATGGCGCCTTACACCAAGCTGGCCAAGCGGCTGGGCCCGGCGGGCTCGGGCCAGCTCACCAAGATGGCCAACCAGATATGCATCGCGGGCATCGTCCAGGGTCTTGCGGAAGCCTACAGCCTGATGCGCGCTGCGGGCCTCGACATCGAGGCGGTGACGGACGTGATCTCCAAGGGCGCGGCGCAGAGCTGGCAGATGGAGAACCGCTACAAGACCATGAATGCAGGCGAATACGATCACGGTTTTGCCGTGGAATGGATGCGCAAGGACCTGGGCATCGCCATCGAGGAAGCGCGCAGGCAGGGCGTGAGCCTGCCCATGACGTCGCTGGTGGATCAGTTCTATGCGGAAGTGGAAAACCTGGGCGGCAGGCGTTGGGATACCTCCAGCCTGTTTGTCCGCCAGGAATCGGCGCGCCTGGGCGGCAAGGCCGGTGCGAAGTAGGGCACAGTCATACGAGGAGTGGGCATGAACGAGAGGGATTCCGGAGTCGCAGCAGCGGCTGCAGCCGTTTCCGGCAAGGCAGGGCGTGGCTATCACCATGGCGATCTGCGCAATGGCCTTTTGGAGGCCGCGCGCGCAATTCTGGAGGAGGAGTCGCTTTCCGCGCTCACCTTGCGCGCGGTGGCGCGGCGGGCTGGCGTCAGCCATGCCGCTCCCTATCGCCATTTCCCCAACCATGAAGCGCTGCTGGTCGAACTCAGCATCGAGGGGTTCGATGAGCTGCGCGAGGCGCTGGCCGAAGCCGCCAAGGCCACGGGCAGCGAGTCCGACCGCATCGCCAATATCGGCGCGGCCTATATGCGTTTCGTCGCCCAGCGTCCCGCGTTGGCGCGGCTGATGTTCGGCGGCCAGCTTCCCAACCGCGACCAGTTTCCGACCCTGGGCCTCAAGGCCGATGCGATCGGCGCCGAAATCGGCGCCGCGCTGCATGATTCCGCACTGGGGCTGGCGGTGTGGTCGTCGATCCACGGGCTCGCCATGCTCGTGCTCGAGAATGTGATCGACCTGGGCCAGCGCCGCTCCGGCCTGCATGTGCTGCCCGCGCGCGCGGAGATCATCTTGCGCAGCTTGTTCTCGACCAGCCGGGATTGAGCGGCGGACGCGTCAGGGTGCGTGTTTCGCCCGCGCCAGGAAATCGTGCGCCATCGCGTGATACAGCGATTCCCGCTGGAAGAAGCGCGACACCCCATAGCCGATCAGCGCCGCCAGCAGCAGCGGCAGGCGCATGCCGGTGGCGTTGCTCATCTCAGCGATGATGACGGCGCTGGTGATCGGCGCTTGCACCACGCCCGCGAAATAGGCCGTCATGCCCAGAAGCACGATGGCCCCCGGCGCGTGGACATGCAGCACATCTGCAATGACGCTGCCGAGGCCCGCGCCGATGGACAGCGTGGGCGCGAAGAAACCGCCGGGAATGCCCGACAGGGTGGAGGCGAGGGTGGCCACGAATTTCAGGGGCGCGAAGTCCCAGGCCATGCTGTGGCCTTCTACCGCCAGGCGCGCGGCCTCATAGCTGGTGCCATAGGTCGCGCCGCCACTGACAAGGCCGCACAGCGCCACGATCAGGCCGGAAAACCCGGCCAGCGCCAGAGTCCGCTGCGCGGGCGCGGCCGAAACCCAGTCGCGCAGCAGGTTCGAACCCGAAAGCACGACCTTGGCGAACAGCGCGCCGGCCATTCCGCCCACCAGGCCGCAGATGGCGACGGCGACCCAGTCGATGGTGACCATCAGCATGGAGGCGTTACTGCCGAAATAGCTGTAGTTGCCCACCAGCCCCAGCGCCGCGATGCCCGCCAGTATCACGGCGATCAGCACCAGCCCGGCATTGCGCTGCTCGAAGGCGCGGCTCATTTCCTCGATGGCGAAGACGATGCCCGCCAGCGGCGTGTTGAAGGCGGCCGCCACGCCCGCGGCGGCCCCCGCCAGGATCAATCCGCGCTCGCCCATCATGCGGCCGACCTTGCCCGCCTGCAGCAGGATCGCCGCGCCGACCTGCACGGTGGGACCTTCGCGGCCGATGGACGCGCCGCAGGCGATGCCGAACAGGGTCAGGAATATCTTTCCGAATGTCAGGTGCAGCGACAGAAGCGTGCTGCGCGCGTTTGCATCCTTCATGTGGCGGGCGGCAATGGCCTGGGGAATGCCGGAACCTTGCGAGCCAGGAAAGAAGCGCTGCGCCAGCCAGGCCGACAGCACAAAGCCGCCCGGCGTCAGCGCCAGCGCCGCCCAGGGACTGAACAGCAGGGCGTTGAACAGGCGTGTCGCCTGCGTCGCCGCGGCGGCGAAGGCCACGCTGACCACGCCGACGGCCAATGCCCCGCCCCAGAAGACAAGCCGCATCCTCCAGCGCCTGCCCGAAAACAACAGTTTGCGATGACGGCGGTGAAGAATATCTGTCATGCGCGCTGAAGTAGCCGCGCCGCCTCGACGGCGAAATAGGTCAGGATGCCGCTGCATCCCGCGCGCTTGAATCCCGTCAGCACTTCGAGGATGGCGCGTTCGCGGTCCAGCCAGTTCTTCTCGAAGGCCGCCGCCAGCATCGCATACTCGCCCGACACCTGATAGGCGAAGGTCGGCACGCCGAAGCGTTCCTTCACCCGCCGCACAATGTCGAGATAGGGCATGCCGGGCTTGACCATGACCATGTCCGCGCCTTCCGCCAGGTCGAGCGCCACTTCGCGCAGCGCTTCGTCGCCATTGGCCGGATCCATCTGATAGGTGCGCTTGTCGCCCACCAGCGCCCTGGCCGATCCCACCGCCTCGCGGAAGGGGCCATAGAAGGCCGATGCATATTTGGCGGCATAGGCCATCAGCAGTGTGTTGTGATGGCCCGCTTTCTCCAGCGCGGCGCGGATGGCGGCGATGCGCCCGTCCATCATGTCGGACGGCGCGATGATGTCGCAACCGGCTTCCACCTGCACCAGCGCCTGCCGGACCAGGATCTCCACCGTGGCGTCATTGTGCACGTCGCCATTCACCAGGACCCCGTCATGACCGTGGCTGGTGTAGGGGTCGAGCGCCACGTCGCACAGCACGCCCATCTGTGGCGCCGCCGCCTTGATGGCGCGCACCGCGCGGCAGACGAGGTTGTCGGGATTGAGCGCTTCGCGCCCATCATCGGTCTTGAGCGCCGCGGGCGTCTGGGGAAACAGCGCGATCACCGGGATGCCCAGGCCGGCGGCCTCTTTTGCGGCTGCCGCCACAAGGTCCACCGAGAGCCGTTCCACGCCCGGCATGGAGGCCACCGCCTCGCGCCTGTTGTCGCCGTCGATGACAAAGACCGGCCAGATGAAATCAGCCGGCGAGAGCGCGTTTTCCGCGACCAGGCTGCGCGTCCAGCCGTGCCGGCGCAGCCGTCGCATCCGAAGGGCAGGGTATGTGCTCATATTGGCTCGTCTCTTGCCAATTTGGACGCCTCTGCGCAAGTCTGGGTCATGGATCCCCATATTACGGCTGAGACACGCGGGGCGCTGGGCCTGCTAACGCTCAACCGGCCTGCGGCACTCAACGCCCTGACCCACGGCATGGTCCGCACCCTGTCCATGCAACTCGCCGCATGGGCCGGGGACGATACCATCAGGGCCGTGGCGATCCAGGGCGCGGGCGAACGCGCCTTCTGCGCGGGCGGGGACATCCGCGCCGTGCAGCAGGCGGTTGCGGCAGGAAGCGACGCGGGCGCGCGCTTCCTGCACGACGAATATCACCTCAACGCCGCGATCGGGGCCTTTCCCAAGCCCTATGTCGCGCTGCTGCACGGCGTCACCATGGGCGGAGGCGCCGGCGTGTCGCTGCACGGACGGTATCGGCTGGCGGACGCGTCGCTCGATTTCGCGATGCCGGAAACCGGCATCGGATTCATCCCCGATGTCGGCGGCAGCCATTTCCTTTCCCGCTGTCCCGGCGAAACCGGCATGTACCTGGCGCTAACTGGCATGCGGATCGGACTTGCCGATGCGCTGGATCTTGGGCTCGTCACCCATGCGGTGAGCCGTGTGGATTTTCCTGCCGTGATCGACGGGCTGGCGCGCGGCCAGGATGCCGAAGCCGTGATCGCCGCCCATGCGCGCAAGAGTCCGCCAGGGCCGTTGTCGCACCTGTGCCATCGCCTGGACACGATCTTTTCCGCGGGCTCGGTGGAGGCGATCCTGGAACGCCTGGACCGCGACGGCAGCGACTTTGCGCGCACCGCCGCCCGGATGCTGCGCACCCGCTCACCCACCTCATTGAAGCTGGTCTTCCGCCAGATCCGCGCAGGCGCCCGTCTGAATCTGGAACAATGCCTGGCGATGGAATACCGCCTGGCCGTGCGCATCCTGCCTTCGCACGATTTCCGCGAAGGCGTGCGCGCGGCGCTGATCGACAAGGACCGCGCGCCCAGATGGCAACCCGCATCGCTCGCGGCCGTGCCCCAGTCCGTCGTCGATGCGGCCTTCATGCCGCTGGGAAGCGAAGAACTCTTCTGAACCTTTTTACGCTTTCTTTGCCATGCGGGGGACAAGTTGCCGTTGTCTTCAACCCGGTTGTACCGCGCCGCATACATTTTACGCGTCTTTAAGGGATCGCACCTAGGCTGGTTCCCAACAACAGGTGGGCTCCGCAAACAGCGGGGAAAGCAGATGACGGCAATGACGAAACCGCAGGCCGCGGCGGCGCTCGGCGGCGCTCCGGCGGTTCGCAAGCACTATCTCGAGAGCCTCAATCTCGTGGAGCGGCTGCATCGCCAGCTTCTCGATGTGATCAAGGACGAACTCGACCGGCGCGACGAGCGCGAGATCAATTCCGTCCAGGCGCTTCTGCTGTTCAATGTCGGAGACCAGGAACTCACGGCGGGCGAACTGCGCACCCGCGGTCACTATCTGGGCTCGAACGTCTCCTACAATCTCAAGAAGCTGGTCGAAAGCGGCTATATCCACCACGAACGCTCGGAAGCCGACCGCCGCTCGGTGCTGGTGCGTCTGACGCGCAAGGGCGAAGCGGTGCGCGACATGCTGGGCGAGCTGTTCGACCGCCACCTGGTTTCGCTGGAAGCCGTGGGCAATGTCGGCCAGGACGATCTGGAGGGCGTGAACGTCGCGCTCAAGCGCCTGGAACGCTTCTGGATCGATCAGGTGCGCTTCCGCCTCTGACCGGGGCCTCACGCGGCATTTTTCCTTGCCGCGCCGACTCGGTTAACCTTGCCATCATGCGAACGCTGTCGGCTGCCCTGGCGCGTCATCTGCGCTTCTATATCGCGCTCGGCTGCGGCGTGTTCGCTTTTTCCGTCACCTCGCTGTTCGGGATGGACGCGGCGGTGCTGGCGGGCGGCGACGTCTTCTATTTCGTCTTCCTGGCGCTCTGCGTGGCGATGATCGCCGGCCAGAGCGCGGCCGACCTCAGGACGCGCGCCAAGCATGAAGACGAGGGGATCGGCATCGTGATCCTGATCACGCTCTTCACCATGGGCTACTTCTGCGTGGCGGTATTCACCGCGCTGAGCCGCAGGCACAGCGCCGATGTCGGGCCACTGGCGATGGCGGGCGCGGGCGCGCTGATGGGCTGGTTCGTGCTGCACACCGTGATGGCGTTCCACTATGCCGACATCTATTATTTCGACGATCCCGCCTGCAAGGACGACACGACCGACCTCGAATTTCCCGGAGGCGGCGATCCGGGACCGTGGGAATTCCTGTATTACGCCTTCGTGGTGGGGATGACGGCGCAGGTTTCCGATGTCCAGGTCAAGACCACGGCGATGCGCCGGGCCACGCTGCTGCACGGGATCGTGTCGTTCTTCTTCAACACCGTCTTCATCGCCATGGCGGTGAATGCGGGGGTCAGCCTCGCGGCGTGAACCGTGGCAGGAAGACACCGACCCGGGCGCGATAGACGGCATAGCCGGGGCGGTGCTGCTCCATTCCCAGTTCCATTTCCGCCGCCGCCTGCTGCAGCAGGAGAAACACGGCCAGGGGGCTGAGCACCAGCCACCAGGCATGGCTTGCGGAAAAGCCGATCAGGAAGAAGCCAGCCCACATCACGATTTCTCCTGTGTAGTTGGGGTGCCGCGACAAGGCCCAGAGCCTGCGGTCCAGCACCCGGCTGCGGTTGGCCGGGTCCAGGCGGAAACGGGCCATCTGGTTGTCCGCCACCGCCTCGCAGGCAAGGCCCAGGCCCGCGAGCGCGATCCCCAGATAGTCGAGCCAGCCCATCGGCGCACGGCTGGCCAGCATGGCTGCCACCAGCGGCGCTGGGATGAACCAAATGAGAATCGCTCGCAGCAGAAAGACCTGCATCAGGCTCAACCAAGCCCAGCGGGATCCATAATGGTGCCGCATGGCCGCATAGCGGCGGTCTTCGCCATCGCGGCGTGCGAAAATATAGGCAGCCAGCCGGATCGCCCAAACATTCACCAGAAACAGCGCGGTGGAGGCCCGGGAGCCCCCCGCCAGACCGAGCCAGGCGGCGATGTCGACCACCCCCGCGATTCCCGGTCCCCAGAAGATCGCGACAATACCGGTATCGCGGATGCGAAGAGAGATCAGCCACAGGACGACACAGCTTCCGACCGAAAAGACCAGGCCCCAGACAGGGGGTGCAAGGTGGGGAACCGTCATGTGACAAATTGCGTAGAATCAAACACTTCTTTCACGCTATCTTCTCTACCTCAGGGCGGAGCCAAGGGCACAGGCGACTTTCATGGCGTTTTCCTACCGGGACAGGCTTCAGGATGCATTGACGGCGTTGAAGCGCGAAGGGCGCTATCGCGTCTTTGCCGACATCCTGCGCGAATGCGGCGCTTTTCCCAAGGCCGGGCTGCAGGAGCCTGATGTCCAATATACCGACAACAAGGGCCGGCCCATCACCGTCTGGTGCTCCAACGACTATCTCAACATGGGCCAGCATCCCAAGGTGCTGGCGGCGATGCACGAGGCCATCGACGCGGTTGGCGCGGGCTCCGGCGGCACCCGCAACATCTCCGGCACCACCCACTATCATGTCGAGCTGGAGCGGGAGCTTGCCGATCTGCACGGCAAGGAGGCGGCGCTGCTGTTCACCAGCGGCTTCGTGTCCAACGACGCCACCCTGGCCACGCTGTCCAAGGTGCTTCCCGGGCTGATCATCTTCTCCGACGAACTCAACCATGCCTCGATGATCGAGGGCATCCGCCACGGCGGCACACCCAAATATGTCTTCCGCCATAACGACGTGGCGCATCTGGAAGAACTGCTGAAGGCCGCCAACCCGGCGGCGCCCAAGCTGATCGCCTTCGAAAGCGTCTATTCCATGGAGGGCGAATTCTCGCCCACCGCCGCGATCTGCGACCTGGCGGAGACGTATGGCGCCCTGACCTATATCGACGAAGTCCATGGCGTGGGCCTCTACGGGCCGCGCGGCGCCGGTGTCGCGGCGCGCGACGGCACCATGCACCGCATCGACATCGTGGAAGGCACGCTGGCCAAGGCGTTCGGCGTGATGGGCGGCTATATCGCGGCCAGCGCCGAACTGGTGGACTGCATCAGGAGCTTCGCGCCGGGCTTCATCTTCACCACCTCGCTGGCGCCGGTCATCGCGGCCGGAACGCTGGCTTCGATCCGGCACCTCAAATCCAGCGACGTGGAGCGTGAGAAGCTGGCCGAACGGGCCGCCGCGCTGAAAGCGAAGATGGCGGCTGCCGGGCTGCCGGTGATGGACAGCCCCAGCCATATCGTGCCGTTGATGGTGGGCGATGCGGTGTTGTGCAAGGCGGTTTCGGATTCCCTGCTCAAGGATCACGGCATCTATGTGCAGCCGATCAACTATCCCACGGTGCCGCGCGGCACCGAGCGGCTGCGCTTCACGCCCAGCCCGGCGCACACCGACGAGATGATGGACGCGCTGGTGACGGCCCTGGTGATGGTCTGGGACGCCCACAAGATCGCCCGCGCGGCTTAGTGGCGGACGGCGGCCCCATCTACGTCGAGTTCACCGTCATCGGCCATTCGGTCAAGGCGACTGCGATCGATCCTGCCACGGGTCTGGAAGCCAGCATCGTCGGCCCTGCATCCGCGCCCCAATCCGTTCTGGCCGAAAACGCCCGGCGCAAGCTGGATTATGTGTTGCGCCGGAAAGGTTAGCCCTTCTTGCGGCGCCCCTTGGGCGCGCTGCCCCTGCCCAGGCCAATCTTCTTGGCGAACTCGCTTCGCCTAGCGGCGTAATTGGGCGCCACCATCGGGTAGTCGGACGGCAGATTCCAGCGCGCGCGATATTCGTCGGGCGACATGTTGTAGCGTGAGCGCAGGTAGCGCTTGAGCATCTTGAGCTTCTTGCCGTCCTCCAGACAGACAATGTAATCGGGCGTCACCGATTTCTTGACGGGCACGGCCGGGGGGCGCGTGGCGGCCTGGCCTGCCGCGGCGCCGGCACTGCCGCCGGCAAACCCGCCCAATGTGGCATGGACATTCTTGATGATGGCCGGCAACTCGCTGGCCGCGACCGGATTCTTGCTGACATACGCGGCGACGATCTCCGTCACCAGCTTGAGGATGTCCTCCTCGCTTTCCTTGCTCATGGCCCCTTGCCGGTTGTGCGAGGCTCCCGGTTCGTTCCCGGGAAGATCGCAGGTCCTGCGGCCGACGCGCCGCAACGGGCAGTCTAAAGCAGGGGCAACCCGCGGGAAATCCCATGCTTTTCCGATACTTCTCCACAGGTCTGGAGGTGCTGCATCAAGACGCTAGATTTGGTGGCGGGGAAGCGTTAAATCCGCCATTCCTGCGTGGGGGCGCAAAACCCGGCCCCTTCCGTCCGTCAAAGTTCCAGAACGAGGCATTCATGTCGGCTGTCGCCCAATCCGCGGATCGCAAGAGCGGTTTTTTCACCGAAGGGCTGGCCGAGGCCGACCGCGAGGTCTTCGCCGGCATCCAGGATGAACTCAACCGCCAGCGCGAGAAGATCGAGCTGATCGCCAGCGAGAATATCGTCTCCAAGGCTGTGCTGCAGGCCCAGGGCAGCGTGCTGACCAACAAGTATGCCGAAGGCTATCCGGGCAAGCGCTATTACGGCGGCTGCGAATATGTGGACGTGATCGAGACGCTGGCGATCGAGCGGGCCAAGACGCTGTTCGGTGCGAACTTCGCCAATGTCCAGCCCAACTCGGGCAGCCAGATGAACCAGGCGGTGTTCCTGGCGCTGCTTCAGCCCGGCGACACTTTCATGGGGCTGGACCTGGCCGCCGGCGGGCACCTGACCCACGGCTCGCCCGTCAACATGAGCGGCAAATGGTTCAAGCCCGTCTCCTATGGCGTGCGCCGCGACGACAGCCGCCTCGACATGGACGAGATCGCCCGGCTGGCGCGCGAACACAGGCCCAAGCTGATCATCGCGGGCGGCACCGCCTATTCGCGCATCTGGGACTTCGAAGCCTTCCGCCGCATCGCTGACGAGGTGGGCGCCTACCTGATGGTGGACATGGCCCATTTCGCAGGACTGGTGGCCGGCGGCGTGCATCCCAATCCGGTGCCCCACGCCCATGTGGTGACCTCGACCACCCACAAGTCGCTGCGCGGGCCCCGTGGCGGCCTGATCCTCTGCAACGACGAAGCCATCGCCAAGAAGATCAACTCGGCCATCTTCCCCGGGCTCCAGGGCGGACCGCTGATGCATGTGATCGCCGCTAAGGCGGTCGCGTTCGGAGAGGCGCTGAGGCCCGATTTCAAGGTTTATGCGAAGAATGTGGTGGAGAACGCCCGCGCGCTCGCCGAGACGCTGAAAAGCGAGGGGCTGGACATCGTCTCGGGCGGCACCGACAACCATCTGATGCTGGTGGACCTGCGCCCCAAGAAGGCCAACGGCAAGTTCACGGAAAAGGCGCTCGACCGGGCCTTCATCACCTGCAACAAGAACGCCATCCCCTTCGACCCCGAAAAGCCGTTCGTGACGTCGGGCATCCGGCTCGGTACGCCCGCGGGCACCACGCGCGGCTTCGGCGTTTCCGAATTCCGCGAGATCGGCAAGCTGATCGTGGAAGTGGTCGATGGCCTGGCGAACAAGAATCACGAAGACGGCGATCCGGCGGTCGAGGCCCGCGTGCGCGCGCGTGTCGCCGATCTGTGCCGCCGCTTCCCGATCTATCCATAAGGGGGACTGATGCGCTGCCCGTTCTGCGGACATGAAGACAGCCAGGTAAAGGACAGCCGTCCTTCCGAGGACAATTCCGCCATCCGCCGCCGCCGGCATTGCCCGGAATGCGGCGGGCGCTTCACCACGTTCGAGCGCGTGCAGCTGCGCGAGCTGATCGTGGTCAAGAAAAGCGGCCGGCGCGAGGCCTTCGACCGCGACAAGCTGGAACGGTCCATCAACCACGCGCTGCGCAAGCGCCCGGTCGAGCGCGAGCGCGTGGACCGCATGGTGACGGGCATCGTGCGCCGGCTGGAGAGCATGGGCGAGAACGAGATTCCGGCCAATGTGATTGGCGAGCTGGTGATGCAGGCGCTGGCCTCGCTCGACAAGGTGGCCTATGTCCGCTTTGCCTCTGTCTACAAGAACTTCCGCGAGACGCGCGACTTCGAGGAGCTGATCGGCGCACTCGAAGGCGACGATGACAAGGGCTGATGAGCACTGAAAGGGCCGGTGCCCGCCACGCTGCGCGTCTGGGTGCGGTACAGGCACTTTACCAGATGGAGATGTCGGGCGGCGGCGCCGACGAGGTGGTGCGCGAGTTCGTCGAGCACCGCTTCGCCGAGCTGCCCGTGACGCCGGAGGAGGATTTCTTCGCCGCCATCGTGCAGGGCGTGCCGCCGCACCAGTCGGAGATAGATCGCGCCGTCGCCGCCTCCCTGTCCGAGAAGTGGAAACTGGAGCGGGTGGATTCGATCCTGCGCGCGATACTGCGCTGCGCCGTGTTCGAGCTGGTGGCACGGCGCGATGTGCCCGCCCGGGTGGTGATCGATGAGTATGTCGCGCTGGCGGGCGCCTTCTTCAGCGGCGACGAGCCGGGATTCGTGAATGCCGCACTCGACACCATCGCGCGGCGCAAGCGCGCTGCCGAATTCGGTCTTCCCACGCCGGAAGGCGAACTGGATTTTTGACGGCACCGCTGCGGTGCAGCGCCGGCTAAACTTTCCGTAATCACGTTTGTCCGTTTGTCGCAAACGCGTCTTGAAGCGCGGTTTTGCGCACAATGGACAAAGCCGCGGCTTCTGTGTCCGGTTTTCCTGTTGCGCGCCTCGTCGGTACTGGTTCAGTCTCGATTCAATAAGAACCAAGATCGAGGGGAGAACGATGGACATCAAGAAACGCGATTTTCTGACTCTGGCCGCCGGCGCCGGCATGGCGGCGGGCGTGGTGGGCGCAGCGCAGGCGCAAGGCCCACGCCCGAGCCCTGCAGGGCGTCCCGTGCAGGTGGGCGACCGCAGCCTGGCCAACAGCAACGTGCAGCCATCCACGGTGGACTGGAACTACAAGCCGCGCCGCATCAACAAGGCGATCGAATTGTGGGAAGACGGCCAGCCCATCTATTACAACGGCTCCGGCCTTGGACCGGGCGTCGATCCCTATGCCCAAGGCGTGAAGATGGCGCGCACCTGGTACGACGCCATCAATGTCGAGATGGAGCATGGCGCGCTGGATTTCACCCAGTTGCGGGAATTCATGCGCGGGCTGGTGGATGGCGGCCCGACACGGTCCGGCCATCGCACGCCCGCCGTGTTCGTCGAAACCTGCATCATCGGGCTGGATGAAGCCTATGCCCGCGCCAACACCTGGGTGATCCAGCAGCTTCTGGACTGCGGCGTGCACGGCATCCACCAGTGCCATGCCCGCGACGCGAAGGCGGTGCAGGTCACGATGCAGATGGGCTGCCGCTATCCGTTCAAGCGTCCCGGCATTCCGGACCTGCCGATGCGGGGCCTGCGCGGTTCTTCCGCGGGCTATGCGGCGCAGATCTGGGGCGTGAACACCTTCAAGTACAACCATGTCGCCGATCTGTGGCCGCTGAATCCCAAGGGCGAGTTGATCTTCGGCGTGAAGATCGAGGACACCTATGCCGACCAGGATGTCGACAAGACCCTGGCGCTGCCGGGCCTGTCGATGGCCGAATGGGGGCCGGGTGACCACAGCTATTGGCTCTATGGCCTGGATGTGATGCCGGAGGACGGTTCGCGTCCGCCGAACATCATGGACATGCCCGAGATGGTGAAGGTGCGCCAGCGCGTGCTTGACCTGTGCAAGAAGAACAACGTCCGCTTCCTGAACGCCGCCAACACCGACCAGAATTCGTCGGATTACATCATCAAGCAGATCAAGGACGGCGCGATGGTGCTGGAGTGCGGCGAACAGGCGGCCATCGTGGGCCGCGAATACACCAAGCGCAGGATGCCGGTTTAAAAGGCAGTTTTGCGACGCGGCGATGAAGGCGGCGCTTCATGGCGCCGCCTTTTTCGTATTGCAGATGCGAAGCGCGAATGCTCTCCCTTGCGTGCCCGCCATGTGGGGTGCAAGGTCGGGACGCTTGCCGCGCAAGCCAGGGGACTCTCCTCGAAAAACGCAAAACAACCGGAGCGAAAGATGGATATCAAGAAACGCGATCTGCTGCTGGCCGGGGCGGCCATCGGCGCCGGCATCGCCGCGACCAACGCCATTGCCCAGCCGGTGCGCCAGCCGCCCGTCAATTCGGGCGTGCAGCCGTCGTCGGTGGACCTGAACTACAAGCCGCGCCGTCTGAACAAGTGCATCGAGCTGTGGGAGGACGGGCAGCCCATCTATTACACGGGCCCCGGAATCGGGCCGGGCGTCGATCCGTACGCCCAGGGCGTGAAGATGGCGCACACCTGGGCCGATGCCATCTGCTACGACATGGAGCACAATCCGCTCGACTTCACCTCGCTGCGCGCCTTCATGAAGGGCATCGTCGATGGCGGGCCCACCAGAAGCGGCCATCGCATGCCGATGGTGTTCGTCTCCACGCCGATCATCGGCCTGAACGAGGCCTATATGTGGGCCAACAGCTGGGTGTTCAGCCAGTTGCTGGACACCGGCATCATGGGCATCCATCTCTGCCATGCGCGCGATCCCAAGGCGGTGGAGGTGTGCGCTTCGGCCTGCATCCGTTTCCCGTTCGAGCGGCCGGGCGTGCCCAAGCTGGCGCACGAGGGTCTGCGCGGCTCGCCGCAGAACGGCGCGGCGGCGATCTGGGGCATGAGCCAGGGCGAATATCTGCACAAGGCCGACACCTGGCCGCTCAATCCGCAGGGCGAGATGATCTTCGGCGTCAAGATCGAGGATGTGCATGCCGACGCCAATGTCGAAAAGACGCTGGCAGTGCCGGGCATCACCATGGCCGAATGGGGCCCCGGCGATCATGCCTATTCGCTCTATGGCCTGAAGGTGTTCCCCGAGAAGGGCGAGCCGCAGGGCGAACTGGCTGCACTGCCCGAGATGGTCAAGGTGCGCCAGCGTGTGGTGGACCTGTGCAAGAAGAACAATCTGAAGTTCCTCAATGCGGGCCGCCCGTCCGACGACAGCATCGACAGCATCATCAAGCAGATCAAGGATGGTGCGCTGGTGATCGAGTCGAACGAGGAAACGGCCATCAAGGGGCGCGAATACACCAAGCGCAAGATGCCGGTCTGAGCGCGGGTCTTTGCGTCCTGGGACGCCGCGCGCGCTCACGTGGCGCGGCGCTCCTGCCCAGGCCGCGAAATCCCTCGCGCCTGTCATGGCCAGAAGGCGGCGGCGTTTGAGCCGCCGCCTTTCTGCTTTAAACTCCCGTTATGGATGAATTCGGGATCATCGCGCGCTATTTCGCGCCGCTGGCGGGCGAGGGCGCTTTCGGTCTGAAGGACGACGCGGCGCTGGTGCCGCAACGCGCGGGCTGCGACCTTGTCGTGACGACCGATGCGGTCACCGAAGGCGTGGATTTTTTCGGCTTCGATCCGCCCGGCGCCATCGCCCGCAAGGCATTGCGCGTGAACCTGTCGGACCTGGCGGCCAAGGGCGCACAGCCGGCCTTTTACCTGCTGAACCTCACGCTGCCTGCCGGCGTCGCGCCGGACTGGCTGGCGGGGTTCGCGGCCGGGCTGGCAGAGGACCAGAGGGCCTTTGGCATTGCGCTGCTGGGTGGGGACACCAGCGCCACGGACGGACCTTTTTCCGTCGCCGTCACGGCGTTCGGATTTGTGCCCGCGGGCCGGATGGTGAAACGCAGCGGCGCGCGGGCAGGCGATCATGTCTATGTCACCGGCACCATCGGAGACAGTGCGGGCGGCCTTGCGATCTTCCGGCAGGAGACACACGATCTTCCGGATGCGGATCGCGACGCGCTGGTTGCGCGCTATCGCGTGCCCGAGCCGCCGGTGGCATTCACCGGCGCCTTGCGCGACATCGCCCATGCCGCCGTGGATGTTTCCGACGGACTGATCGCCGACCTGGGCCATCTTGCATCCGCTTCCGGCGTGCGCGTGGTGGTCGAAGGCGAACGTGTGCCGCTTTCCGCGCCGCTGAAAAAGTTGTGGGGCGAAAATGCGGTGCGCCGCGCCGTCACGGCGGGCGACGACTATCAGATCGCCTTCGCCGCACCGCCCGGCCTTGACGGGCCGTTCACCCGCATCGGTCACGTGACGGAAGGCGAGGGCGTCGCTTTCATGCTGAAAGGCGCGGAGGTCGTGCTGTCCAAGGCGGGTTTCCAGCACTTCTGAATGGTTAACGGAAAAATAACCGCGTCTTGCGAGCGTCGGCGCATGAGAAAGTCGGCGATCCTGGCGGTTTGTGCGGTATGCCTCACATTGCCCGCGCGGGCGGCGGAAAAACCCGCCACCGCCGCGGGCGGCAGGCCCGGCACCAATGTGGACATGCCGTTCCTGATGGCGCCGCTGACCAATGCCGACGGCAGGTTGACCGGCTATGCCTATATCGCCGCGCGGCTGACCGCGTCCAGCGAAACCGCCGTGGTGCGCGTGCGCGACAAGCTGCCTTTCATGCAGGACGCTTTTGTCCGCGATGTGAATGGCGCGCCTGTGGCAGCGGCAGACGATCCGCAGAAGGTGGACATCCCCGCCGTCGAAGCGCGCCTGCTGGCCGACGCGCAGAAGATCATGGGGCCGGGCAAGGTGAGGCAGATCACCATCTGCACCGTGCAGATCGCCGGCCTGCATCCTGTCCAGACACCGGCGCGGACCGCACCGCCCCCGGGCACAACGGAAAAAAATTCCGAGATATCGCGCTGCGGCAACTGACATCCCCCGTTGCCTCCGCAAAAGCCTTTTGGCAAGCTTCGTCCGCCCTTGAAGCGGCGAGTCATGCGTGCCCCCTCATCTGCGGGGCCTCTTCATCCGCATGACCCCGGCCATGGGGATCGGCCTTGCGCCCGTCCCCACGTTCGATTGGGGAAGGCCCTGCCGACCCGCATAACGAACATATTGAGGGGATACGCATGGAACTCGTTCTTGTTTGCGGCGTCATCGCGCTGCTTTATGGCCTCTGGACCATCCGTTCCGTCCTGGGCTTGCCCGCGGGCAATGCGCGGATGCAGGAAATCGCCGCCGCCATCCAGGAAGGCGCGCGCGCCTATCTCAATCGCCAGTACACGACCATTGCCGCCGTGGGCGTGGTGATCTTCATCCTGGCGGTCATCTTCCTGGGCTGGCAGGTGGGCGTCGGATACCTGATCGGCGCGGCCCTGTCGGGCGCGGCCGGCTATACCGGCATGTATGTGTCGGTGCGCGCCAATGTGCGCACGGCGGAAGCCTCCCGCGCGGGTCTTGCCAGCGGCCTGTCGGTGGCATTCCGCTCCGGCGCCGTCACCGGCATGCTGGTGGTGGGCCTGGGGCTGCTGGCGGTCGCAGGCTATTATTTCTTCCTCACCACCTGCCTGCGGCTCGACCTGGCGGATCCAGCACAAAGCCGCATCATCGTGGATTCACTGGTAGGGCTGGGCTTCGGCGCCTCGCTGATCTCGATCTTCGCGCGGCTTGGCGGCGGCATCTTCACCAAGGGCGCCGACGTGGGCGGCGACATGGTGGGCAAGGTGGAAGCGGGCATACCGGAAGACGACCCGCGAAACCCCGCCACCATCGCCGACAATGTGGGCGACAATGTCGGCGACTGCGCCGGCATGGCGGCGGACCTGTTCGAGACCTTCGCGGTGACGACGGTGGCGACCATGGTGCTGGCCTCGATCTATTTCGCGGGCGGGCTCAAGGCGCAGCTGATGATCTATCCGCTGGCCATTGCGGCCCTCAGCATCCTCACCTCGATCATCGGCACCTTCTTCGTCCGGCTGGGCGGGAGCAACCACATCATGGGCGCGCTCTACAAGGGCGTGGTCGCCACGGTGGTGCTGTCGCTGATCGGGCTCTGGCCGCTCACGCAATGGCTGGTGGGCATGGACACCGCGCTGTCGAGCGGCGGCGTGGATTACACCGGTATGACGCTGTTCTGGTGCGGCGTGGTGGGCCTTCTGGTGACGGGTTCGCTGATCGTCATCACCGAATACTATACCGGCACCAATTTCCGCCCCGTCCAGGCCATCGCGCGCTCGTCGGTCACCGGCCACGGCACCAATGTGATCCAGGGTCTGGCCGTCTCGATGGAGGCGACGGCGCTGCCGGCGCTGGTGATCTGCGCGGGCATCGTCGTGACCTATCTGCTGGCGGGCCTGTTCGGCATCGCCATCGCGGTTTCGACGATGCTGTCGCTTGCGGGCATGATCGTGGCGCTGGATGCTTTCGGTCCCGTCACCGACAATGCCGGCGGCATTGCCGAGATGAGCGGGCTTGAGGGCGATGTGCGCAAGACCACCGATGCGCTGGACGCGGTGGGCAACACGACCAAGGCGGTGACCAAGGGCTATGCGATCGGCTCGGCGGGCCTTGGCGCGCTGGTGCTGTTTGCGGCCTATACCCAGGACCTCAGGTATTTCGCGTCCCAGGGCACGGGCTTCTTCGCCGGGCTCGAGCTTCCGGCTTTCAGCCTGGCCGATCCCTGGGTGGTGGTGGGCCTGTTCTTCGGCGGCATGCTGCCGTACCTGTTCGGCGGCATCGCGATGACGGCGGTGGGCCGCGCGGCGGGATCGGTGGTGGAAGAAGTGCGCCGCCAGTTCCGCGAGATGCCGGGCATCATGGCGGGCACCGACAAGCCCAACTATGCCCGGGCGGTGGACCTTCTGACCAAGGCCGCGATCAGGGAGATGGTGGTGCCGTCCATCCTGCCGGTGTTCTCGCCCATCGTGCTGTTCCTGATCGTCGACTGGATCGCGGGCAAGACCAGCGCCTTCAATGCGCTGGGCGCGATGCTGATGGGCGTGATCGTGACGGGGCTGTTCGTTGCGATCTCGATGACTTCGGGCGGCGGCGCCTGGGACAACGCCAAGAAGTATATCGAGGACGGCCATCATGGCGGCAAGGGATCCGACGCCCACAAGGCCGCGGTGACAGGCGATACCGTTGGCGATCCCTACAAGGACACCGCCGGTCCGGCCGTCAATCCGATGATCAAGATCACCAATATCGTGGCGCTTCTGTTGCTGGCCACGCTCGCGCATCTGGGTTGAAATCGCGCCATGGGCGGGCTCCGGCCCGCCCATCCTGCTTTCCTTCAGGCGGTATGGATGGCAAGCGGTATGGGATGGCCGGGTCGGCCCGGCCATGGAGAATTTTCCGGGTAGAGAAAACTACGGAACCGGTCCGCCGCCGTTACCCGGATTCTGTTCCTGGATGTTGGTGGCGCTCGTGCCCGGCGTGGCGTTCAGCAGCTGCTGAAGAAAGGTCAACTCGCGGCCACGCGCCGGAGTCTCGCGGCTTTCGAACGAGATCACATGCCCGTCGCGCAGGCTGAAGTGGCGCACGCCGGTGACCTTGTTGTCCTTGTCGAAATAGACCGCCAGGATCTGGCGCCTGAGCACGGTGGGGGTGAAGAAGGCGACCTGTTTTTCGGTCGATGAAATGTAGTACCAGCTGTCGTTGCCGAAGGTGGCGGTGGTGGAGGCATAGCCCAGCCGCCCCTGGATCGAGGTCTTGGTGTCGGAACCGACCTTGATGGCGCTTTCGTTCTCCGGATCGGGGACATAGCCGCGCTGGCTGATCACCGGCGCACAGGCGATCAGAAGGGCAACCGCCGCCAGCGGAACAATGGCAATTTTCATCACTTCGACCTTGACGCACCCGGCATGGGTATTGTGCTAACGTCCAGGGACGGAGCTTGCAAGTCCCGCCCGATGAAGGTTGCGTTCGATGCTCGATTTGCTCAGGAAATCCGCGATCCGCAGGCAGGAAGGCCGGCGCCTTTATGACGGGCTTGTCACCCGCGCCCGCGCCGGTCTGTTCTTCCGCGACTTTGCGGTTCCGGACACCGTGGACGGGCGTTTCGACATGGTGGCGCTGCATGCGTGGCTGGTCCTGTCCGTGCTGGGCAAGGGCGGGCATGGCGAGACGGCCCAGGGCCTGACGGACGTGATCTTCACCGGCTTCGACGAGGCGCTGCGGGAGCAGGGAGCCGGGGACATGGGCATCAGCCGCAAGCTCAAGGCGTTTGCCGACGGCTTCTATGGCCGCATGGCGGCCTATGAGGCGGCGCGGAACGCCGACGAGATGGCGGCGGCGCTGGCGCGGAACCTTTACCGGGGCCGGCCGGTGGACGCCTGCGCCCGGGCGCTGGCCGTCTATGTGCTGGCCGCACGCGCGCGCCTGGAGGAAGGTTTGCCGGAGACGCTGGATTTCGGGCCGCTTCCCGTCCCGCCGATGGGAGACCCCTCATGACCGACGGATTGCCCTTTACCCATCCCTATAATCTTGCGCGCCTGGGCAACGCGGGCGACACGGTGTCCTTCGCCGCCGACGCGGCCCAGCGCGAGGCCATCGCCCGCTGGTCGGGCGTCCTGTCGGTCGAAGGGCTGGCCACCACGGTGGACATCCGCAAGCTTGCACCCACCCGGTTCGGCCTGTCCTTCACCGTGACGGCGGACGTCACCCAGGCCTGCGTGGTGACGCTGGAGCCGGTTCCGGCCCATATCGAGCGCCGTTTCACCCGGGAGCTGCACTTCACCGGCCCGATCCGCCACAAGCCGGCGGGCGCCGACTCAGGGCCGGACCTGGTTCTGGATGCCGCCGAGGACGAGGGGCCGGAGGAGATCGAGAGCCTGCATTACGATCTGGCGGGCCCCGCGCTGGAGGAATATGTGCTGGCCCTGGACCCCTATCCCCGCAAGCCGGGGGTCGAATTTACGGCGCAAACAGACGGTTCGGGCCGTCCCGAAAGCCCCTTCGCGGTGCTGAAAAGGCTGAAATCGGGGTCCTAACCCCTTTGGCCGCGGGGCTTTCGGCTTGAAACGGCGGCCCGTTTCCTGCTACCCACCCCGCCTGTTTTGCCAACCCGGAAGGCCGGGAGGGCCTTTAGGAGTCTCCCGCCATGGCGGTCCCGAAACGAAAAACCTCGCCGTCGCGCCGCAACATGCGCCGGTCGCATCATGCGCTGGCGGCCGCCGCCCACGCCGACTGCCCCAACTGTGGCGAGCCCAAGCGTCCGCATCATGTCTGCGGTTCCTGCGGCCATTATGCCGATCGCGAAGTCGTGAAGGCGGCGAAAAGCTGACCTTTCGCCCGAAAGGTGGCTGTGTCCGGCGCCCTGACAGTCTCGATCGATGCGATGGGCGGCGACGCCGGTCCCGGCGTCGTCATCAGCGCACTTTTGCGCACGGCACAGCGCCATCCCGAAGCGCGCTTCCTGCTGCACGGTGATGAGAAGCAGCTCAATGCGCTTCTCGCACGCCATGCGCGCCTCAGGGACCGTGTCGCCGTCCGTCATGCGCCGGGGCGCGTGGCGATGGAGGACAAGCCCAGCCTTGTGCTGCGCCGTGGGCGCGACACCTCCATGTGGCACGCCATCGAGAGCGTGAAGGACAAGGAAGCCGCCGTCGCAGTCAGCGCCGGCAATACCGGCGCGCTGATGGCCGTTTCCATGTTCGGGCTGGGCATCATCGACGGCATCTCGCGCCCGGCCATCGCCACCATCTGGCCGACGCTCAAGGGCCAGACTGTGGTGCTGGACGTGGGGGCCAATGTCGGCGCCACCGAAGAGCAGCTGGTGGATTTCGCCGTCATGGGCGCGGCCTTCGCCCAGGCCATCCTGGGTCTTAGCCAGCCGACCGTCGGCATCCTCAATGTGGGCGCCGAAGAGCAGAAGGGTCACGAGGGCGTCAAGGGCGCGGCGCAGATCCTGCGGGGCTGCGATCTCGCCATGACCTTCCACGGGTTTGTCGAAGGCGACGACATCGCCAAGGGCACTGTGGACGTGGTGGTGACCGACGGCTTCACCGGCAACATTGCCCTCAAGACGGCCGAAGGCACCGCGCGGCTGGTGGCGACCTACCTGCGCCAGTCGCTCAGGCGCTCGCTGCTGGGGCGGGTGGGTGCGGTGATCGCTTCGGGCGCGCTCACCACCTTGCGCCGCAAGCTCGATCCGCGCGCCAATGCGGGCGGCATTTTCCTGGGGCTCAACGGCGTCGTGGTGAAAAGTCACGGCGGCGCGGATGCGGTGAGCTTCGCCAGCGCCCTCGACATGGCGATAGACATGGCCAAGGCCGACATCAATGCCCGCATCACGGCCGGGCGCGGCCGCATCACCGCGGAAACCGCGGGCGCCAAGGCGGCCGAATTATGATACGTGCGCGCGTGATCGGATGCGGCATCTGCCTGCCGTCCAATATCGTCACCAATGACGACCTTGCCAGGAAGATGGATACCTCCGATGCCTGGATCGTGGAGCGCACCGGCATCCGCCAGCGCCACATCGCGCTGCCCGGCGAAAAGACGTCGGACCTGGCGGTGGGCGCCGCGCGCGAGGCGCTGACCGACGCAGGGATCGACGCGGGCGAGCTGGACCTCATCATCGTGGCGACCACCACGCCCGACGAAAGCTTTCCCGCCACGGCCACCATCGTGCAGTCGCGGCTGGGCATGGCGCGGGGGGCCGCCTTCGACCTGCAGGCGGTCTGTTCCGGATTCATCTATGGGCTTTCCGTCGCCGACAGCATGATCCGCTCCGGCCAGGTCAAGACCGTGCTGCTGATCGGCGCGGAAACCATGTCGCGGCTGCTGGACTGGAGCGACCGCAGCACCTGTGTGCTGTTCGGCGACGGCGCCGGCGCGCTGGTGCTGCAGGCCCATGAGGGACTGGGCACCAATGCCGACCAGGGCATCCTCAATACCCGGCTGTTCTCGGACGGTCGGCTGCACGACATGCTTTATACCGACGGCGGGGTGTCCTCGACCCAGACGGTGGGCAAGCTCAAGATGCAGGGCAAGGAAGTCTTCAAGCATGCGGTGACCAACATCGCCGCCGCGATCGAGGCCTCGGCCGAGGCATCCGACGTCGCGCTTTCCGAGGTGAACTGGTTCGTGCCCCACCAGGCCAACCAGCGCATCCTGGACGGCACGGCCAGAAAGCTGGGGATAGATCCCGCCAAGGTGATTTCCACCGTCGCCCTGCACGGCAATACCTCGGCGGCGTCGGTGCCGTTGGCCCTGGTTACGGCGGTCCGGGACAGGCGGATCCGGCGGGGCGATCTGGTCCTGCTGGAGGCCATGGGCGGGGGGTTCACCTGGGGGGCCGCCCTGCTGCGGTGGTGACAGGCTTAACAGCCGCCTCTATCCCGTTGATGTTGACGGATATTCGCCAGGGCCCTACTTTGCTGTGGATAGAGAGAGTCGCACCATGTCCACCGGAACCCTGACCCGCGCAGATCTCACCGAAGCCGTGTTCCAGTCCGTCGGTCTGTCACGAACCGATTCGGCCCAGATGGTCGAAGACATGCTCGAAGAAGTTTGCAGTGCTCTCGCACGGGGCGAGACGGTAAAACTTTCGTCATTCGGCACATTCGCGGTCCGCCAGAAATCGCAGCGCATGGGCCGCAATCCCAAGACGGGCGACGAGGTGCCGATCGCGCCGCGCCGCGTGTTGGTGTTCCGTCCCAGTCATGTGCTCAAGGCGGTGATCAACGGGCAGGTGCCGTCTGCGGAAGGTGAAGACTAGTGGCGTCAGCGGCCCTCGCATATCCGGCCAAATCGGCGGAAGCGTTCCGCACCATCAGCGAAGTCGCCGTCGAGCTTGACGTGCCGCAGCATGTGCTGCGCTTCTGGGAAAGCCGTTTCGCGCAGATAAGGCCGGTGAAGCGCGCCGGCGGGCGCCGCTATTACCGGCCCGAGGATGTGGATCTTCTCAAAGGCATCCGTGCGCTCTTGTACGCCGAAGGTCTCACCATCAAGGGCGTGCAGAAGGTTCTGCGGGAGCGTGGCCTGCGCCATGTGGCCGAGATCGGCCGCGGCGGCAAGCCCGATGCGCCCAGGGTGATCGAGAAGATCGTGTATGTCGAAAAGCCAGCGCCTGCGCCCGCTCCGGCACGCCGGCGCGCCGCGCATCTGCGCGCCGTGCCGAATGCCATGGCGCTGCCCTTGTTCGACGAGCCCGCGCCCGCGCGGGATTTCCCGGTGCTGGACCGTGCGCCGCAGACGCATGTGCCCCGGCAGCAGGTGCCGGACGTGGAGGAGGAGACCGGCCTGACGGACGAGGAACGTTCGCGGCTGGAAAGTCTGCTGGACGAACTCAAGGGCCTGAAAGTCCGCTTGCAGGCCGTGCGCGGCGCAAAATAATCCCAAATCCGCCGTTGCCGGGTGAGGGGGCGCTGACTATAGTCCGCCGCCTTTCGTACCCCCGGGGCAACGAGCCCCAGATATAGTCGGAGCGTGGCGCAGCCTGGTTAGCGCACCAGTCTGGGGGACTGGGGGTCGTGGGTTCAAATCCCGCCGCTCCGACCAATAATCTCCTGCATCACTTTCAGGCGGAATTCCCGGCCCGTCGCTTGGGCTCCGGGCGTTCCTCGCTCGCAATGATCCGCTGGATCATTGCGTTCGCCGGGGCGAACCGCTCGTCACCCCGCCGCTCCGACCAATAATCTCCTGCATCACTTTCAGGCGGAATTCCCGGCCCGCCGGTCGCTTGCGCTCGGCATCGTGAATGGGCAGGGCACCGAATCCCGCGCCATGCGTTGGCCCTTAGTCCAATTGGGAGGCTAATCGTGCGAGACAATCTGCAGGCGGCCGCGCGTGAGATATGGGAAACCCACGGCCAGGGGGCGCCCCAATTCTGCGACGACAATATTGGACAGGCAGAGCAACGCGGCGAACCTGACGTTGCGGAGCTCTGGCGTCAGATCCTTCAGGACATCCGGACCTATATCCGGCACGCCCTTTAAGCCGTCCCGCCGCCGCGCCTTATAGGCCGCCGCCAACTCCAATCAGAAGCTGACCGCCGTTCGCACGCCCAGCACCAGCGCATCGCCGGGCGCGGCGGGTGAGGGCGTATCCAGGTCGGCCATGCGCGCGCCGGGATGCAGGATGAGTTGCGCGTCGGGTTGTACCAGCCACCAGGGCGCGATCAGTGCCTGGTAGGAAAGTTCCAGCGCCGATTCAAAATCCGCCCGCGGCACCGCGATGCCGCTGAACCGTGCCTGGTCGCGGGACAGGTCCCGTTCCGCGCCGCCTACGCTCTCATAGCTCACGCCCAGACCGATCATGTCCTGGTCGCGCCCCGGCAGGGGCCCGGCAAGGCTCAGGCCGCCATCGACGTGAAAATCGATCAGGTTGCGGTCGCCGGGTGCGCCGCCCATGCGCAAGAACATCCCCAGCCCCCGATCGCCGGACGGATCGCGCCGCCACAGCAACTGATCGGCAATGACATAGCCGCCGAAGTCGCCGCCGTGGATGAAGGGCGCGCCGCCGGACGCTGGATCGGCCAGCGACAGCCGCATGGAATCCAGCCGGCGATCGGCAAAGCGGCCGCTGTGATACCAGGCGCCGATCTTGTAACTGCCGGGCAGCACGTCGTCTCCCATGCGCACGCCGGCGGAATAGGCCAGTTCGCTGATCCACAGCGCATCGCCGTCGGCGCGCAAGCTGGTGCCGTCAGGATCGCGGCGCTGCGGATCGCCGCTGCCGGCGGGGGCCGGGTCCCCATTGAACAGGCCGGTGGTGACGACCAGCGCGGGCGAAAGCGCGACGCGCAGGCGGATGCCGGGCGTGGCCAGCGGATAGGCCGGGCCGCCGCTCGGCAAGTTGATGCCCAGGATCGAAGGCCAGCCGAAAGCGGAATTGATGAACAGAGCGGCGAACTGGCTGACAAAGAATTCATCGTCGGCGGCGATCTGTCCGGCGCGCACGGAAACCGCATCATGGAAGAACGATTGCTGCAGCCACAGTCCGAACAGGCGCGTGGCCGGCGTTGCGCCGATATTGCCCACCGTCAGCAGGTTGCCCACATCGTCGGCCGACAGGCCGCGCCCATGGATCTGATAGGCGTTGGCATGCAGGATTCCCCCGCGCCAGCCCAGTGCCGCGTCGAGATCGATATTGGCAAAGACCTCGAAGCGGCCCTCGAACGCGGCACCCTGCCTGCGGCCGCCCGCAGGATTGGCCAGCGCGTCGAAAATCTCGTCCGCGCCGAGCAGAATTCCCCGATCCTCCAGCGCCGTGCGTGCGCCCAGCCAGTCGCCGGTCAGGGTTTCCTGCTGGAACAGGTCAGCGGCCCGCGCCGGGCATGCGGCCGCCAGCATGGCGGCGAGGGCAAGGGCCGGGCGGGAGGCGGTCACGGGCGTTTTGCGGGGGACATGTCGATGGCGCGATAGGCGCCTTTTTCGCCCAGCAATTGCCGGGTCAGATCGTCCACGAATCCGGCAAGGGCCTTATCTTCCGCACCGCCCTGCACCAGCGCCTCGCCGTAAACCAGCGTCTGGTACTGGCCGCCCAGGAACAGCATCACCCTGGCGGTGAGCAGATGATGCGTGCCGAACATCCGCTGCACCCCGGGCATCGGGAAGAACTGGCGCACATTGCCGCCCGCATAGGGATCGAGTTCGATGCGCCATTCAATGCGATTGGGCGGCGGCGTGTCGGGCGCGAAGGCGGGCGTGAAAGTCCAGCCCGTGACGCCCGCGGCGCCCATGCGGCTTGCCAGGAAAGAGATGCTCTCGCCCGCGCGAAAGCCGGGCAGCGCGCCATCGGCTTCGACGGAAAGCGCGGTGGGCGCTGCGGCAAGACCCTGCACACTGAGAAGAAACGCGCAGATCGGTGCTGCAAGTCTATAGGAACGCACCGCATCCGGCCCGTTTTCGTCACCGAACGATCCTATAGGGCGGGGCCGTGACACTCCTGTGTCGGCCTTCCGGCGAGGGTCAGCCCAGCACGTCCTGCGCTTCGGGATGCCGCTGAAGCCAGATCCGCGCATAAGAGCAGCGCGGCTCGATCACCAGGCCGCCCGCACGGGCATGGTCCACGATCTGCTGCATCAGGCGGCCGGCCGCGCCGGTGCCGCGCAGCGGCGGTTCGGCCTCGACATGCACGATCAGGGTGCGGCCGTCACGGATGCGATAGTCCGCCCAGGCCAGGAGCCCGTTCTCGGTCAGTTCGAAACGCCGGGCCTGCCTGTTGTCGATCATGTCTTCTGCTTCATGTCTTCTTTTGGGGCTCGCGGTACATCCACGGCAACGAAAGGCCGATGGGAACGATCCACAGCGTTCCGGCCAGCGCATAGAAAAGGAGCGACACATACCAGGCCGCCCCCGGAAGCACATGGCGCGCCAGCCCCATGATGAACAGGGCATAGAAGGGCAGCCAGAAGAAGATGATCACGATGGCGGCTATCAGGGTCTTGATGCGGCGGGACATTTTGGCTCGGTTTCGGCAAATCCGTGGACGCTGGCGGACGGTGAGGGTATCAGAGGCCGCCATGAATGGTGCCGAAAATTTCTGGAAGAGCCGCCGGGCGGTAGGCATATGGCTGCTGGCGGTGGCGGCGGTGATCCTGGCCATGATCACGGTGGGCGGATTGACGCGGCTGACCGGATCGGGGCTTTCCATCACCGAATGGAAGCCGATCATGGGCGCGCTGCCCCCGCTGAATGACGCGCAGTGGGCCGACGCCTTCGCGAAATACAGGCGCATCCCGCAATACATCCTCGAAAACCGCGGCATGACGCTGGCAGGGTTCAAAGGCATCTTCTGGTGGGAATGGACACACCGGCTGCTGGGACGGCTTCTGGGCGTGGTGTTCTTCGTGCCCTTCCTCTGGTTCGCCTGGGTGGGCGCCATCCGGCGCAGCGACTGGCCGCGCATGCTGCTGCTGTTCCTGCTGGGCGGGCTCCAGGGTTTCATCGGCTGGTGGATGGTGACCAGCGGACTGGAGACACGCGTCTCGGTCAGCCAGTACCGCCTGGCCATCCATCTGGGCACGGCGCTGCTGCTGCTGGTGGCGATATTGTGGATCGCGCTGGAATATCTGCGCGGCGGGCCGGAAGGGAAGGGGCACGCGAAACGCGGCTATGCCTTCGCCGCGCTGGTCTATGTGCAGATGCTGCTGGGCGCGCTGGTGGCTGGGCTCCATGCCGGGCTGGTCTATAACACCTGGCCCGACATGAATGGCCGCGTCTTTCCCGAAGCGCCGTTCTTTTCTTCGCCCTGGTGGATCAACTTCTTCGAGAATGACGGGCTGGCCCAATTCGACCATCGCATCGGCGCCTACATCGTCGCCGGCTTCGCGGCCTTCATCTATGTGCGCGGGATCGGGCTGGCGGGTTATGCGAAAACCAGCGCCAAGGCGGTGGCGGTCATCACCACGGTCCAGATCGGGCTGGGCATCGCTACGCTGCTGCTGATGGCGCCGGAAGGCCTGGCGGCGGTGCACCAGGTGACGGCGGCGCTGCTGCTGTCCGCCGCCGTCTGGCACGCCTTCGAGCTGAAGCGCCTAGGCTAGGGCCTGTTCCAGGTCGGCGATGATGTCCGCCGCGTCCTCGATGCCGATGGAAAGGCGCACCACGTCCGGTCCCGCGCCCGCCTTGATGCGGTCTTCGTCCGACAGCTGGCGGTGGGTGGTGGAGGCGGGATGGATGATCAGGCTGCGCGTGTCGCCGATATTGGCCAGATGGCTGAACAGCTTCACGCTGTCCACCAGCTTCACGCCCGCGTCATAGCCGCCTTTCAGGCCGAAGGTGAACACGCTGCCCGCGCCTTTGGGACAATACTTCTTGTGCAGCGCGTGGGAGTCGTTGTCCTCAAGCCCCGCATAGTTGACCCATGACACTTTGGGATTGGCCTTCAGCCATTCCGCCACCGCCAGCGCATTGTCGCTGTGGCGCTGGATGCGAAGCGGCAGCGTCTCGATCCCGGTCAGCACCAGGAAGGCGTTCATGGGCGAAAGCGCCGGTCCCAGGTCGCGCAGGCCCAGCACGCGCGTGGTGACGGCGAACGCCATGTCGCCGAACGTCTCCCACATCCGCATGCCGTGATAGGAGGCGTTGGGCTCGGACAGGCTGGGGAACTTGCCGCTGCCCCAGTCGAACTTGCCGCCGTCCACGATCACGCCGGCCATCGAGTTGCCGTGCCCGCCCAAGAATTTGGTGGCGGAATGGATCACGATGTCCGCGCCCCATTCCAGCGGGCGGATCAGATAGGGCGTGGCCAGCGTATTGTCCACGATCAGCGGCACGCCCGCGTCATGGGCGATCTTCGCGATTTTTTCGATGTCGGTGATGATGCCGCCGGGGTTGGCGATACTCTCGATGAAAATGGCCTTTGTGCGGTCGTCGACGGCGGCCTTGAAGCTGTCCGGATTCTTTGCATCGGCCCAATGGCAATGCCAGTCGAACTTGGCGAAGCCCTGGCTGAACTGGTTGATCGAGCCGCCGTAAAGCTGGCGCGCCGCGACGATGTTCGCGCCCGGCTCCATCAGCGTGTGCAGCGCCAGAAGCTGCGCCGCATGGCCGGAGGCGCAGGAAAGCCCTGCGCGGCCGCCCTCCAGCGCCGCCACCCGCTCTTCCAGCACGGCATTGGTGGGGTTCATGATGCGCGAATAGATGTTGCCGAAGACCTGCAGGTTGAACAGGGCCGCGGCATGGTCGGCATCTTCAAAGACGAAGGCCGTGGTCTGGTAGATCGGCGTCGCGCGCGCGCCGGTGGCGGGATCGGGCTGCGCCCCCGCATGGACGCTCAGGGTGCTGAAACCATAGTCGGCCATGTCGTCTCCCCTTCTAGCTCAGTTGCTTGATCAGGCTGGTGCGGTCCAGCAGACTCCAGCGCTCGGCCACCTTGCCGTCCTCGATGCGGACGATCTCGTAGACCTGGACCTGGAAGCGGCGGCCGGTGGGCGCAAGGCCCGCATATTCATTCACATGCGTCGCGGTCAGAAGCAGGCGCGCGCTGACCTTGTCGCCTTCCGCGACCAGGTCGAGGATCTCGCTGGTCTGGTCGGGGAAGGCCGCCATCACGGCGCGGCGATAGGCGCGCATGCCTTCGATGCCCTTCGGGAAGGTGTCCGGCAGGTCATGGGCGATGAAATCCTTCGCCGCCACCTCGTCCAGGTGATCGGGCTGGGCCAGAAGCCTCACATAGTGGCGATAGAGCGATTTGTTCTCTTCAAGCGACATGCTTTCACGCGATATGTTCGATGTGAAGATCGGTTTCCACGCGGCGCACCCAGGCGCGCACGCGGGGCGGCAGATCGAAGCCGCCTTCATGCGCGAAGCGCGTATAGGCCACCAGCGCGATGTCCGCGAGGGACAATTTCCGGTCAACGAAATAATCCTGCCGCGCCAGGTGACTTTCCATCAGCGCCAGGGCCTTTTCGCCGCGCGGCAGCAGGGTCGGGTCGATCTCGGACTCGGCCTTTTTCAGGTAGAGCTTGTGGAAACGGCGCACCGCCAGGATGGGCTCGTGGCTGTACTGCTCCCAGAACAGCCATTGATACATCAGGGCGCGCGCGAAGGCGTCGCGGGGGATCAGGTCCGATCCTTCGGCCAGGTAGAGGATGATGGCGTTGGACTGGGCCAGCACCCGGCCGTCGGCGAACTTCACCAGCGGCACCTGGCCGGCCGGATTCATCGCCAGGAATTCCCCGGTACGGGTCTGTTTTTCCAGCACACTGGTTTCGACCCAGGTGTAGGGAATGCCTAGCCGGTCGGCCACGAACCTCACCTTGAGGCAGTTGCCCGAGATGGAGTCGCCATACACGGTCATCGCGGCGTTATCGAGGGACATGGCCTATCCGTGCTTGAGGGATCCGCCGCGGCCGAACAGCAGGGGCTTACGATTGTCGATCACGCGGCGGTTGACGCCGATCCAGCCGATCTCGCCCGAGAAGCGGCCATGCTCGATCTTGGGGCAGCGGTTCATGATGACAGTCAGGCCCGCGTCCTGCGCGATCCTTTCCGCCTCCGGGCTGATCACGCCCAGCTGCATCCACAACACCCTGACCCCCAGCCGGTCCTTTTGCGCCACCGTCTCGCGCGCGATGTCGGGCGCGTATTTGGATTCCCGGAAAATGTCCACGATGTCCACCGGCGCCGGAACGTCTCCAAGACCGGCATAGACCTTCTGGCCCAGGATCTCCTTGCCCGCCATGCCGGGATTGATGGGGATGACTTTGTACCCCTTGTTCAGCAGGTACATCATCGCGAAATAGGATGGACGGATGTCGTTGCCGCTGGCGCCCACCATTGCGATGGTCTTCACCGAGCGCAGGATCTGCTTGATCAGCGCGTCCGGATATTGCGGCGGGGAGGCGGGAGCGGGAGCGTTCATGCGGGAAATCTAGTGCCCCGCGCAGGGCGGAACAATGGCGTCACAAAAGGATCAGCCTTGCAGGATTACGTCATGTCCGGCTTGCACGGGTCGCGCTTGACCACGCTGATCTTGCCGCTGGGCTCCAGTGTCGTCACCTTCACATTGCCCGCGCCGGCGAAGCCGTCCACCCCTTCCTGCCGCAGCGCTTCGGCCAGGTCGGCTTCCGAGATCATGTAGGCCCTGCGCGCAGCATGATCGACCCGGCCATGGTCGATCAGGGTAACCGTCCCGCCCTCGACCAGATGGGCCAGGCGGCTGTTATGGGCGACCGCATAGGCGATCGCCACATGCAGCGCGACCATCACGGCCGTCGCCGCCATGGTGCCGGGCAGGGGCGCGTTGCCGGTCATGGCGCGCCCCAGGGCCGAGCCCACGATGATGGACACCACGATGTCCAGCGCCGACCAGTGGCCAAAGGTGCGGCGCCCGCTGAGCCTGAGAAGCAGCAGACCATAGAAGAAGATCAGCACCGCGCGGGCGGATTCCTGGGCCAGCGTGACGTGGTTTTCGACACCGAACAGGGCCGTCAGGAAATCCATGCCCCTAGGAACCGGCAGCCGTGGGCTTCCGTTCCCGCGCCCGACTGACCGACGGCGATTATATATTTGACTACATAGACCAAAACATGAACAAATGCAACGGACAGGCCGACACTCAACAGCCGATTCGCCAAAAATCCGCCGAGGCGATTTCTGGAAACGGGGAAATAAATCCTAATATTACTTCTGAGATGATTGAAGCGGGTCGAGAGGTCTTGGCGGCTGAGCTTGGTTCTGGTCAGGAGGGCTTTCAGATTTTGAGCCATGCTGATCTGGCCCGAGATGTTTTTCGAGCAATGCGAGATATTGAGTTGCGAGCTTCTCGCTCGAAAAAAACTGGAGTTTGATTGCGATCTCCGCCAGCACATCCAAATGATCCTGCAGCACCTTTCTGCTTATCGGCTCTAATTGATAAGCGTTTTTTCGAAGTGGCCTCAATACCAGCGTATCTAGGCGCGCTGGATTATGGTCCTCGGTGCCCAAAACTGGATTGTGCAAAAATAGATTTCGGCGTTTCCAAAGATCGCCAAGGCGATCAAGCAGCGCGATACATTCCTCTTTCATGAGTGCGGGCAATGGTGAAATCGGAACCGTCGCTTTGAGCATGCCGATGCGAAGCTGTTGGGAGCTGGAGGCGAAATAGATCGCCTGACCCGCCGCAGGATTGCCGATAAATTCGCCCAACGCTGATGCTAGTATCGTGTCCAAACTTGCCCATCGGGCTGCCATTTTGCCGAGCAAGACGATAAGCTCGGGCGAGTCCTCAAGTGGACTTTCCATGGAATATCCAAGTGGATCGCTCATGCCAAAGACTCCTAAAATCGACCCGACGCATGACACGCAATTTCAGGGCGTGGTTCAGCATTTCTTGAAAACTCCGCCCAAGCCTCACAAGCCCAAAGGCGATAAGAAGCCTAAGAAATCAAAGGGCGAAGGAAAATAGCTTTATTCGTTGACGATCCTTCTCCAATGCCGTCTCGCCTTGTCGTATCGCTCCCATCCCCGAATGATCATGACGAGCAGGAAGCAAATCTCGTTCACGAACGTCGTAATGGGTTGGACGCGTGGCTTGAGGCCGTGCCACCCAATCCATACGCCATATAAGGCCAGTCCCCACCACCATATAAATGGAGACAGGATAATTAGAAAAAATAGCCATGCCCTTCGCTGGCGTAATGCGTGCCGCACAGCCGAAGTGCTTGCCATCCTCACTTTCGCGGCCAGTTTGCTAAACGGCCAGAACACAGTCTTGGCGATTGCCGCGAGCGCGGTCCTGATGGTTGCTATAGGCTTGAATCTCCTCTCCAAGCTTTCCCCCAGAATTGGCGCTTGAACGGGATGACCTTATAGTCCCTGGCCCTGCGCCAGGAATGAAAGCCGCAGCTTGCTGACGAATTGTCTTAGGCTGCGTTAATCCGCCGATAGGTGAGGCGCTTGCCGGTGATGCCAGCAATGGCCCTTTCGGCGCGCATGGCATCATCAATGCCGAATTTGGCGCGATTGTTGGCGCGGAAATCGAATTCGGCCAAATAACGGTCTAGGTGTTGTTCGCCGCAGTGCTGATAAGTGCCGACCATGCCGCGCTTAAATACCGAAAAGAAACCTTCCAACGTATTGGTGTGAACCTTGCGGCCAGCCTTACCGGCGCGGACATATTCCTTGTTGTGGTCAACCGCTTCATGAATGCGGACCAAGCCGATATCGGTATAGAGCCCGAACCATCGGTGTGCAGCGCTGAGGCGGGATGGACGTTCTCGCGGAGAATGTCCCTGATCGTGATTTTAGTCGCGTCTTTGACGCGCTGGCTGCGAACCTTGCCATCGCGCTCGACCAAGCTGACCACCTTCATCTTGTGAGCGGCTCCACCCCATTTTGCGGCCACGCTTCGCGCCATCGGCTTTGCCGATATAAGTTTCGTCAGCTTCCACGATCTGGCCCTGGCCACCGAGCGGGCCAGCCTCGGCACCCGTGGGTTTCATGCCTTCGCGGATGCGATGCGCCATGAACCAGGCGGTCTTATAGGTCACGCCCAGCATACGGCTTAACTGATGGCTGCTGATGCCCTTCTTGGACGAGCAGAGCAGGTGGGTGGCGTAGAGCCATTTATGGATTGGAACGTGGCTGCGCTCATAAAGGGTGCCGACGCGGACGGTGAACTTCTTGCGGCAGTCGCCACAATGCCACCAGCCGGCCCCAAGAGCGCCTTGGGCGGGCAGAGCTTTGGCAGTACCGATCCGACCGCAAAACGGGCAAATGACGCCTTCCGGCCAGCGCTGGCCCTCCAGATAGGCGCGGGCGGCATCTTCGTCCTGAAAGATCGGATTTTTGAGGGTGCTGCTGGCGGCCATGACTGTCTCTCCTATGCCTAGGGATATAGGGAAACAGCCTTGTGTAGTCAAGTATATAATTGCCTGGTCGGCACGGTATTATAGTACCGTCATGCGGAAATCCCGCATTTGCGGATATTTCTGTTGACGGTGCCGGACCGGATGCGTAAAAGCCCCGCGATATTCATGGCTTGCGGGGCAGCCGGCGCATCGGACTGTCCCAGCAAGCCGGTTCCCGAAAAGGAAACGACATGAAAACCTACTCGGCCAAGCCTTCCGAGATCGAGAAGAAGTGGGTGGTAATCGACGCCGAAGGGCTGGTTGTCGGCCGGCTCGCTTCGATCGTCGCCATGCGCCTGCGCGGCAAGCACAAGCCCACCTATACCCCCCACATGGACTGCGGCGACAACGTCATCGTGATCAACGCGGCCAAGGTGGTGCTGACGGGCAAGAAGCTCAAGGACAAGGTCTACTACCACCACACCGGCTATATCGGCGGTATCAAGGAACGCACCGCGGGCGCCATCATGGCCGGCCGCTTCCCGGAGCGCATCGTCGAAAAGGCGGTGGAGCGGATGATCCCGCGTGGTCCGCTGGGCCGCCGCCAGCTTTCGAACCTGCGCGTCTATCCGGGCCCGACCCACAAGCACGAGGCGCAGAATCCGGAAAAGCTGGATGTGGCGAAGATGAATCCCAAGAATACCCAGTACAAGCGCCCCACCGCGAAGAATGAGGCAGCCTGACCATGGTCGAAGAGAACAAGTTCACCGAACTCAAGTCCACGCTGATCAAGGCCAGGCAGCCCGAGGCCGCCGACGCCGCCAAGGCGGGCGACAAGCGCGATGCCCAGGGCCGCGCCTATGCCACCGGCCGCCGTAAGGAATCGGTTGCGCGCGTCTGGATCAAGCCGGGCACCGGCAAGATCACCGTCAACGGCCGTGACGAGACGGTTTATTTCGCCCGTCCCGTGCTGCGCATGATCCTGCGCCAGCCGCTGATCGCCACCAACCGTGACGGCCAGTTCGACGTGATCGTGACGGTCAATGGCGGTGGTCTGTCTGGTCAGGCGGGCGCGGTGCGCCACGGCATCAGCCGCGCGCTGGTGAATTACGAACCCGCGCTGCGCGCGGCGCTCAAGCCCGGCGGCTTCCTGACCCGCGACCCTCGCGCGGTCGAGCGCAAGAAGTACGGCCGGCCGAAGGCTCGCCGCAGCTTCCAGTTCAGCAAGCGCTAAGCGAGGTCTTTTACGCTCTGAGTTCGTCGCGCGTTCGCTCGTGGGCGTCTGGCCCACATCGCTCCGCGCTCCTGCTCAGGCCGCAAAATCCCTTCGCTTGAAAACAGCGAAATAACGGCGCGGAGCGATCCGCGCCGTTTTCATTTGACCCGCCGCCTGTGCGCCATCCACTCTGCGCCGGGCAAGGCGGGGAAATGCATCATGGCGGCGCGCGTTGTTGCACTGGGTCTGGCGGCATTGACTCTCGCAGCGCCGGCGTCCGCGCGGCTGTGGAAGCCCACGCCGCAGGAAGTGACGCAGGACTACACCATCATCAACCACAACAAGGGGCCCGAGGGCCGCGTGGTCGTGTCGTGGATGGCCTCCGCGCTGCTGCCCGCGCCCACCATGCAGCAGTTGCTGGACAAGTATGTGCTGGTGTCGGTCGTCCACACGCGCCAGGCGCCGGGCGGCGGCGTCACCTGGGACGATGTCGAAGGCGTGCAGGTCAGCGACGCAAGCGGCACGCTATTGAAGGAAGTGCCGCCGGATGCCGTTCCGCCTGCCCTGGTGGGGATCACCGCAGCCGCCGAGGCAGCCGCCAGGCAAAGCACACAGGGCCGCAGCAAGCTGCACTGGATGGTGTATGAGGCAGGGAATGTGCGCGCCTGCGGCCCGGGAAAGCTGCAGCTGACCTACGACGGCGAAACCTATAGCTGGGACACCCCGTTGCCGGGGTGCCCCAAATAGCCTCCCGCTTTCAGGGAGCGGGTGAGACGCGTTTGGCCGGATCGAACACGGGCGGTACGGGGCCATAGGCGTTGGGACCGGGATCGCCGGGCTGGCACCAGAAATAGATCAGCGCGATCGCCGCAATCAGCAGCACCAGATTGATCAGCCAGCCGATTGTGAACCAGAACGCCAGGAACCCCAGCACGCCTAGGGGACCCGCCATCAGCGTGAACAGGGCGAAAACCTGCGTCACGGCGGCGACGACGATCAGGACCCAGACCAGGCGGCCGTCACGGCCCGTATCCTGCAGCCGCCGCGCGCCCATGCCCGCACAGGGCAGCAGCATGGCCAGGTTGTACAGGGCGGCCACCGGCAGCCAGACGGCATGCTGCACGATGGTCGCGAGGATGGCGAAGACGAAGTTGGCCAGCGCGAAATACCAGAACTGCGCCCGGCCTACGCGGCCGTTCATGTCGAAATAGTGATTGGTGACGGTGTCGCGGAAATTGTCGAAAATCGCTTGCGGATCCATGACGCACCCCTTGTTGACAAATTTCTTGTCGTCAGGCCCGCGTCTGGCGTATTGGGCGCCCGGCGAGCCATCAACCCCATGTCCGGTCCCTGCGTCCGGCACAGGGCCGGTACGCGCCCCCTGAGGGGCATGTTCAGCTAAAAGCCACATTAAGCCCGTGTCAATGTTGCGGGCGGCAGGAAATTGCGATGAGCGGGCAGGCAGAAGTCTTCATCGACGGCGCGGCAGGCACCACGGGACTCGAGATCCGCGAGCGCCTTGCGGGCCGGAATGACCTTTCGGTGATTGCGCTTGGCGAATCCGAACGCAAGGATGTTGCAGCGCGGAAGAAGGCGCTGAATGCCGCGGATGTGGTGATCCTGTGCCTGCCGGACGAGGCGGCGCGGGAGGCCGTCTCCCTGATCGAAGATCCCGCCGTGCGGGCGATCGACGCCTCCACGGCCCACCGCGTGGCGCCGGGCTGGACCTACGGTTTCGCCGAGCTGGAGCCGGACGGCTATGGGCGGATCGCGGCGGCAAAGCGGGTCAGCAATCCCGGCTGCTGGGCGACGGGCTTCCTGTCCATCGCGCGGCCGCTGGTGCGGGCCGGGATAGTGCCCGCCGACTTTCCGCTCACGGTCAACGGCGTCTCCGGCTATTCCGGCGGCGGCAAGAGCATGATCGCGGAATTCGAGGACAAGAACGCCGCCGGCTATACCGAAACGGTTTCGCGCATCTACGGCCTCAATCTCGCGCACAAGCACATCCCCGAGATGACGCAACATGCCGGCCTTGCGCATCCGCCCTTGTTCGCGCCCAGCGTCGGCCGCTTCTATCGCGGCATGCTGGTGGAAGTGCCGCTGCAACTGTGGGCGCTGCCCGCAAAGCCTGGCGTGCGCGATGTCCATGCGGCGCTGGAGAAGGCCTATCCCGACCGTCCGCTGGTGAAGGTGGCTTCGCTGGAGGACGCACCCGCGGTGAAGACGCTGGATGCCGAGATACTGGCCGGCACCAATGGACTCACCATCTATGTCTTCGCCAACGAGAAGGCGGGGCAGGCGCGGGTGGTGGCGGTGCTCGACAATCTGGGCAAGGGCGCCAGCGGCGCGGCGGTGCAGAACCTCAACATCATGCTGGGCCTGCCGGAGACTGCGGGCCTGTAATTCTGTGCTAGAAGCCTTTCATGCTTCGTGGCTGGAAAGGCATTGCCGTCTCTGTGGTCGCGGCGCTCGCGCTGTTCGCGGGTGCGGTAGTTCTTTCGGTGCACCGCCCGGTGAAGTCGCAAGGTTTTTCCGGCCTCGAATTCGCCGCCCTGACGCCCTCAGCCTCGGCGCGCACGCCGCTGTTGCCGCGCGGCGGGGCGCTGGTGGTGGAGGTGATGGCGGACAGTCCCGCCGCGAAGGCCGGGATCGCGCCGGGCGAGGTCGTCTCGGCGATCGATGGCAAGTTCATCCATTCGGCGCGCCAGGCCTCCGACATGGTGCGCGCCGGCAAGGCGGGTGAGCGCGTCACGCTCACACTGTATGACATCACGCAGGGCGAAGTGCGTCCACGCGATGTCACGCTGACCTTCCAGCCTGTGCCGCCGGAAACGAAAAGCTTCTCCGTGCATCCGCCGCGCACCCTGGCCAAGGAGTTCTTCCCGCCGCCGTCCGTCGCGGCCAATGCCGCCTGGTCGCGGCGCATCCTGCGCGGGCCGACCATCCGGCCCCAGGCGCTGACAGGCCTGGGTGCGGGGCAGTGCAATGCCTTCGCGCCGGAAGCCTGGAAGGTGGCGGCCCATGCGGCCGACAATTCCATGTTCCATCTGATGGCGGAGGAGGGTTTCGAGCACGCGATCTTCCAGAGCGCGCGCCTGGACGGCGCAAGTCCGCAGGATTTCATCGCAAGATACCTGCAAAAGACCTTCGGCGCGCCCGCCGTGCTGACTCCGCCGCAGCAGCGGCCCTTCGGGTTTGTGCTGCGCCAGTTCGGCAACCGGAAAGGCGGCGCGGGCTTTGTGCTCTACCGCGTCACCGGCGGGCGCATCGCCCTGTGGCTGGCGGCTGTGCCGGGCGGCGATGCAAGCTGGGCCAAGCCGCTGGTGGGCGCGGTGGCGCTTTCCGTCCGCTGCGCCGCGCCCGGCGCGCCGGCGGCCCTGCCGCGGCCGGCGGATATGCTGGCGACCCGCATATCCTTGCGCTGCCTGCGCGGCGCCTGCGAGGAAGGCGATTTCGCGGGCGCGGCCTATCTGCCGGTGTTGCGTTATGGCTATGTGCACAATCAGAAAGGCGAGATGTTCCTAGTACGTCCGCGCCGCGACTATTGGCAGAACGGCGCGGAGGGGCCGGGATTCTATCACCAGATAGGGGGCGAGAATGAACGCCTCTATCCGGGGAGACTCAATTGAGGTGCGCGGCCATTTTGCGTCGTGCCCGCGCCGCAAAATTTCCCGCGCACAAGCGGCCTGTCTTATTGGCGCTATCTTATTGCGCCTTGACCTTCACATAGGTCCCCGGCGCGTCGCCCAGCGGCTTTAATCCGCCTTCACCCGGCACCCGCGCGGGCACTTTGCCGCCCGACAGTTTCGACAGCCATGCGTCCCAGTCCGGCCACCACGAGCCGGGATGCTCCGCCGCGCCCTTGCGCCAGGATTCGATGTCCTGCGCCTGCGCGTCGTTGGTCCAGTACTGGTACTTGTTCGCCGCGGGCGGGTTGATCACGCCCGCGATATGGCCGCTGCCGGCGATGATGAAGCGCACGGGCCCGCCGAACAGTTTGGCGCCCTTGAACACCGACCTGGCGGGGGCGATGTGGTCTTCCCGGGCCGACTGGAAATAGGCCGGAACCTTGATCTTCGACAGGTCCAGCTTCACCCCGTCCAGCGTCATGCGCCCCCGGGCCAGCGCATTCTGCTGATAGCATTGGCGCAGATAGGACAGGTGCAGCTTTTCCGGCATGCGCGTGGTGTCGCTGTTCCAGTAGAGCAGGTCGAAGGGCATGGGCTGCTTGCCCAGCATGTAGTTGTTGATGACGAAGGACCAGATCAGGTCGTTGGCGCGCAGCATGTTGAAGGCGCCCGCCATCTTCGAGCCCGGCAGCACGCCGCCTTCGCTGTCCATCTGGTTCTTGAGGGCTTCCAGTTGGGCTTCATCGACGAAGACCGACAGTTCGCCCGCCTCGCTGAAGTCGGTCTGGGCCGCCCAGAAAGTGGCGGAATGGATTCTGCCGTTCCCATCACCCTTGGCGGCCATGTAGGCGAGGGTGGCGGCCAGAAGCGTGCCGCCAATGCAATAGCCCACGCAGTTGGGATCCTTCACGCCGGTCGCCTGCTCCACCGCGTCCAGCGCGGCGAAGATGCCCTGGCGCATGTAATCCTCGAACCCCGCCCGGGCCAGGCGCGCATCGGGATTGACCCACGACGCCAGGAACACCGTATAGCCCCGGCCCACCAGCCAGCGGACGAAGGAATTCTCGGGCCTGAGGTCGAGGATGTAATACTTGTTGATCCAGGGCGGGAAGATCAGCAGCGGCCGCTCATGCACTTCATCCGTAACCGGAGAATATTGCAGCAACTCCATGATCTCGTTGCGGAACACCACCTTACCGGGGGCCGTGGCGATGTTCTCGCCGATCACGAATCCGTCGGCGGACTGGCGGATGGAAAGCTCGCCATGGCCGCGCTCGATGTCGGCCAGCAGATTATCCAGTCCCTTGACCAGGTTCTCGCCGTTCGAGGCGATGGTCGCCTTCAGGACTTCCGGATTGGTGAGGGGGAAGTTGGTGGGCGCGAAGGCATCCGCGAACTGGCGCGTGTAAAAGGCCACGCGCCGGCGCTCGTCCTCATCCAGTCCGCCCAGCTTGCCCACCATCTCCTGCATGGCATTGGCGGTGAGCAGATAGCTCTGTTTGATGAAATCGAAGATCTCGTTCTCGCGCCATTCCTCGGCGCGGAAGCGGCGGTCGCCGGGAGCGGGCTCGATCACGCTTTCGCCCTTGCCGCCCAGCATGCGCAGGGCGGTGGATTCCCACAGCGCCATGAAGCCGTTCCACCAGGCGGTCTGTGCCTCGACCACATGGGCGCGGTCGGCGCCCATCGCCTTGGCCAGCGCCATCATCGCGCCGGAGATGTTGAGGGGATCGAGCGGCTGCGGAGTGTCGCGGCGCGACATGCGGGCGATGAAATCCACCAGCAGCTTCTGGCTTTTCATGCCCACGGCCAGCATGTTGCGCGCGAACAGGGCGGTATCCAGCTCTCCGCTTCCGCCGGTCTCGGGAATTTCGGGTGTTGCGGCCGATTCGGGCGGCGGTGCCTTGGTCCTTCGGGGGCGGGCTTTTGCGGGCATGGGTCCGGGATCGCCTTGGTGAAAATGTGATAACCCGAGCCGAGCGGCATCCGCAAGGCGGCCGCAGCGCGCCTGCCGCGCCCGAATATCGCAATCATTCAGCGATTTAGTGACAAATCCGTCTTTGTCCCTTCTGGCGCGGGACCGCGCGGCGCGGTATATCGCGATGGGCTGGCGCTGGCTGCGCGCGCCGCGGGGCACATTGTTCGGGAATACGGATGTCATGACCAAGCATTCTGCGCGTCCTTTGGCGGTGGCTGTCGCACTGACGCTGGGGCTCGCCACCAGCGGTTGCCAGACGATGTCCGATCTCGATCCCACCGGTCTTTTCGGCAGCGACGAGACGCCCGCGCCCGATACCCAGTTCCCCACCGACAGCGCCCAGCAGGCCCAGGCCGACGCGAACACCACGACACCCGATCTCGCCAGCATCCCGGCGCGTCCGCCCGCGCCCGATACGGCGGCCCAGGCCAATGCCGCCCAGCAGGTGACTGCCGCGGGCACGCAGGCCCAGTACAGCGCCGACGCCCTGCGCGCAGGCACCGAAGCCGCCGCCCCCGCGCCGCAGCCAGCCGATGCCGGCGCCACCAAGCAGGCGCTGGCCTCTGCCGCGCCCCCGCCATCGCAGACGGCGCTGGATGCCCCGCCCACCACCAACGATGATGTGCCGCCGACGGCCGGGTCGGCTCCGGCCGGCGGCAATGCGGCGCCCACCGCGTCCCAACCGGCCGTGGCATCCAACGCGCCGCCCCCGCCGTCTGCCCAGACACCCACACAGACACCCACGCAGGCACCCGTTCAGGCGCCCGCGCCGGAACCTGCGCCGCCGCCCGCCGCCACGGCCAGTGCGGCTCCCCCGCCATCCGCCCAGGCCCCCACGCCGGCGGCATCGCCCGTGGCCGTCGCCAGCGCCGCGCCGCCGCCCGCCCAGGTCCAGTCTGCGCCCATCGCCCCACCACCGGGCGCGGAACCGGCTGTGCCGGCTGTTCCGCCGTCCAGCGGCGCCAATACGGCCATGATCAATCCAAGCGACGCCCAGCTGGGTTTCAAACCGTCCGCCGCGCCGCCGCTGAACCCGTCCATTTCGCAATGGGTGTCGCCGCCGATTCTGGCGCGCTATCGCCAGACCGCGTCCCTGGCGGGCACGGCGGGAACCGGCACGCCGGCCGTGCCTGCCGTTCCGGCCGGGCGTTCGGCCGGCGGCGATGTGGTCGCCAATCTCGATGCCGTTCCGGGCACGCCTGCCGGCATGGCGGCGGCCATGAACGGCGGAGTCGCGCCCACGGCCATCATTTATTTCCCCGGCGACGGCACCGCGCTTTCGGCTTCTGCGCGCCGGCAGGTGAGCCAGGCCGTCGCGGCGTTCAAGGCCACCGGCGGCGCGGCCTCCGTCCGGGTCGTGGGTCACGCTTCCAGCCGCACCGCCAACATGTCGGTGGAGCGGCATCTGGAAGTGATTTTCCAGAAGTCCCAGGCCCGTGCCAGCGCGGTGGCCCAGGCGTTGATCAAGGCCGGTATCCCTGCCGACAAGGTGCGGATCGAGGCCGTGGGCGACAGCCAGCCGGTCTATTACGAATCCATGCCCAAGGGCGAGGAAGGCAACCGTCGCGCGGAAATCTTCGTGCAGGGCTGAATTCCGGCCGACGGACGTCCGTCAGCGCATATGCGGTTTGCATGAAAGCGCCGCATTTCCACCGGAAAAATGTTGCCTCCGGGGTGTAAATCCCGGATTCTTCGCATGTTTACAGGATTCTGCCGTCAAGCCTCTCAGAGCCGTTCGATGAATACCGATTTCTACCGCATCAAGCGGCTGCCGCCGTACATCTTCGAGGAAGTGAACCGCCTCAAGGCTGCGGCGCGCGCGCGCGGCGAGGACATCATCGATTTCGGGATGGGCAATCCCGACATGGCGACACCCGATTTCATCGTGGACAAGCTGTGCGAGACCGCCCGCGATCCGCGCGCCCACCGCTACAGCGCCTCGCGCGGCATCAAGGGCCTCAGGAAGGCGCACTGCGCCTACTACAAGCGCCGCTTCGGGGTCGATCTCGATCCCGACAGCGAAGTGATCGCGGCGCTGGGCTCCAAGGAAGGTTTCGCCAACCTGGCGATGGCGATCACCGCCCCCGGCGATGTGGTGCTGGTGCCCAACCCGGCCTATCCGATCCATGCCTTCGGGTTCATCCTGGCGGGCGCCGCGATCCGCCATGTGCCCGCGACTTCGCCCGAGGAATATCTTTCGCGGCTGGGCGCGGCCACGCGTCATTCGGTGCCGTCGCCGATCGCGCTGGTGGTGAACTATCCGTCCAATCCGACGGCGCAGGTGGTGGACCTGGATTTCTACAAGGAGATCGTGCGCTTCGCGAAGAAGCACGAGATCTGGGTGCTCAGCGACCTGGCCTATGCCGACATCTATTTCGATGACGCCAATCCGCCGCCTTCGATCCTGCAGGTCGAAGGCGCCAAGGACATCGCCATCGAATTCCAGTCGCTGTCCAAGACCTTCTCCATGCCCGGCTGGCGCATGGGGTTCGCGGCCGGAAACCGGCACCTGATCTCGGCGCTCACGCGCATCAAGTCGTATCTCGATTATGGCGCCTTCACACCCATCCAGGTCGCCGCCGCCGCGGCGCTGAACGGGCCGCCCGGCGTGGTGGAGGAGATACGCGCCGTCTACAAGTCGCGCCGTGATGTGCTGGTGAAAAGCATGGCAGGCGCGGGCTGGCACATCCCCGCGCCGCAGGCGTCGATGTTCGCCTGGGCGCCGGTGCCGGAAAAATACCGCGAGCTGGGTTCGATGGAATTCGCCAAGGACCTGCTCAAGCACGCCAAGGTGGCGGTTTCGCCCGGCATCGGCTTCGGTGAATATGGCGAGGGCTATGTGCGTGTCGCGCTGGTGGAGAACGAACATCGCATCCGCCAGGCCGCGCGCAACGTGAAGAGATTCCTCGCCATGGGCACCAACATGGCGCCCTCCGATTTCGCCACGGCAAAATGACGTCTCCTTTCCGTATTGCCATTGCCGGTCTCGGCACGGTCGGGGGCGGTGTGGTCAAGGCACTGGCCGCACGCAGCGAAGAACTGTCCCGCCGCGCCGGACACGCGCTCGAAGTGGTGGCCGTCTCGGCGCGCGACCCGGGCAAGGCGCGCGGCTTCGCGGTTCGCGGCTGGACGGACGATCCGCTCGATCTCGCCCGCGGCGAGGCCGATCTGGTGGTCGAGCTGATCGGCGGCGAGGAGGGCGTGGCGCGGCAACTGGTGGAAACGGCGCTGGCGAACCGCAAGCATGTGGTGACCGCGAACAAGGCGCTGCTGGCCAGGCATGGCCGCGCGCTGGCGCTGCTGGCCGAAGAGAAGGGCGTGACGCTGAAGTTCGAGGCCGCGGCCGCCGGGGGCATCCCCATCGTCAAGGCGCTGCGCGAAGGGCTGATCGCCTATGAGATCGGCGCGGTGAAGGGCATCCTCAACGGCACCTGCAACTACATCCTCAGCGAGATGGAGACGACGGGCCGCGCTTTTGCCGATGTGTTGAAGGAGGCCCAGGCCAGGGGCTACGCCGAGGCCGATCCCACGCTGGACATTGGCGGCGGCGACAGCGCGCACAAGCTGGCGCTGCTTTCAAGCCTGGCCTTCGGCACCGCGCCCGACCTTGGCGCTATAGCGATAGAGGGCATCGAACACATCACGCCCGACGACATCGCCTTCGCCTCCGAGTTCGGGTTCCGCATCAAGCTTCTGGGCGTGGCCCGCCGCGTGGACGGGACGATCGACCAGAGGGTGCACCCCGCGATGGTCCGTACCAGTTCGGCGCTGGCCAATGTCGCGGGTGCCGCCAATGGCGTGCTGGTGGACGCCGGGGCGGCGGGTTCCTTCTTTTTCTCCGGACGGGGCGCGGGCGAGGCTCCGACCGCCTCGGCTGTCGTCGCCGACATCGTCGAGACGGCCACCGGCGCGCGGGGACCGGCGTTCGGCCGGCCCGCCGCCGGCCTCCGGCCGCTCAGCCCGGCCGACGGCAAGGCCCAGGTTTCGCGCTGGTACCTGCGTTTCGAGGTGCTGGACGTGCCCGGCGTGCTGGCGAGCATCGCATCCCATCTGGCCGAGGCCGGTGTTTCCATTGAAAGCATGATCCAGCGCGGCCGTGCCCCCGGCGAGCCCGTGGCAATTGTCATGATCACCCACGAAACTGCGCAGGGCCGGGTCGAGCGCGCCTTGAAGGCCATCGGGGCTTCCGACAAGGTGCGGGGCCGCCCGTGCATGATTCCGATGGAGTCCTGAGTGGTTCAGAGCCCCTGCGGTCCTTTCCGGATCGCCGAACCCGGTTTGGGTAGCCAACAGAGCAAGAAAGTGAAGGCATGACCGAGATCCGCCCCCCTGCCGTCCACAAGCCCCTCGACCGGGCCTTTGCGCTGGAAGCGGTGCGCGTCACCGAAGCCGCCGCCATCGCCGCCCATGCCCAGATCGGGCGCGGCAACGAGCACGAGGCCGACCGCGCCGCCGTGGAAGCCATGCGCGCGGCGTTCAACGCCCTGCTGATCGACGGGACGGTGGTGATCGGCGAGGGCGAGCGCGACGAGGCGCCCATGCTGTTCATCGGCGAGAAGGTGGGGCAGGGCGGCCTGGCCGTGGACATCGCGCTGGACCCGCTGGAAGGCACCACGCTTACCGCCAAGGCGATGGCCAACGCGCTGGCGGTGATGGCCATGGCCGAGCCGGGCACGATGCTCAATGCGCCCGATACCTATATGGACAAGATCGCCATCGGCCCCGGCTACAAGGAAGGCCTGATCGACCTGGATGCCGAGCCCGGCGACAACATCAATGCGCTGGCCAAGGCCAAGGGCGTGAAGCCCGACCACATCACCGCGCTGGTGATGGACCGACCGCGCCATGAAACGCTGATCGCCGCGATCCGCAAGGCGGGCGCCAAGGTGAAGCTGATCACCGACGGCGATGTGGCGGGCGTGATCGAGACCACCGATCCGGCCACCGGCGTGGACATCTACATCGGCATCGGCGGCGCGCCCGAAGGCGTGCTGGCCGCGGCGGCGCTGCGCTGCGTGGGCGGCCAGATGCAGGGGCGGCTGGTGTTCCGCAACGATGACGAGCGCGCCCGCGCCGCCAAGTGGGGCATCACCGATCTCAACCGCAAATACGGGTTGCTCGACCTTGTGGCGGGCGATGTGGTGTTCTCTGCCACCGGCGTCACCGATGGGGCCATGCTGCGCGGCGTGCACCGGCGCGGCGAATACATCACCACCGAAAGCGTGGTGATGCGCTCGGCCACCGGTACGGTGCGCTGGATCCGCGCGCGCCACCGCGTCGCCAAAGCCGGTGGCTGACGCAGCGTTCACGGATGTTCCGGCGACATTTGGCGTCGCCCGTTCCTTCACGGGCCGCCGCTGGCTGCTGAAATCCGTCGACGCGGAACTGGAGCGCGAACTCGCGCGTGTCCATTCGCCTGTGCTGGCGCGGCTGCTGGCGCTGCGCGGCATCGGCGCGGCCGAGGCGGCCGATTACCTCGTTCCCCGGCTCAAGCACCTGCTGCCCGACCCGTTCGTGCTCAAGGACATGGAAGCCGCGGTGGCGCGCATGGCGGCAGCCCTGGCGGCGGGCGAACCGGTCGCGGTGTTCGGCGATTATGACGTGGACGGCTCGACCTCGGCGGCGCTGCTCTCGGATTTCCTGGAGGCACTGGGCGCCCGACCGCGCATCTATATCCCCGACCGGATGACCGAAGGATACGGCCCGTCGCCCGCCGCAATGAAGGTGCTGGCCGGTGAAGGCGCGCGGCTGGTGATCACGGTGGACTGCGGCGCGGCCGCGACGGCGGCGCTGGCCGAGGCAAAAACGCTGGGCATGGATGTGGTGGTGCTGGATCATCACCGGGTCGAGGTTGCGACGGCGGCATCGCTTGGCGCGCTGGCGCACGTCAATCCCAACCAGCCCGGCGACACATCCGGGCTTGGTCATCTTTGCGCGGCGGGCGTGACCTTCCTGTTCCTGGTGGCGCTGAACCGGCATCTGCGCGAGACAGGTTTTTACGAGGCGCAAGCCATGGCCGAACCCGACCTGCGCCTGTTCCTGGACCTGGTGGGGCTTGCCACCATCTGCGATGTGGTGCCGCTGAACGGCGTCAACCGCGCCTTTGTGCGGCTGGGCCTGGGCCAGATGGGCGCGCTGTCGCGCCCCGGCCTTCAGGCGCTGGCGGGCGTGGCGGGCGCGAAGGGGCCCTTCACGCCCTATCACCTGGGCTTTGTCTTCGGTCCGCGCATCAATGCGGGCGGGCGCGTGGGCCGTTCCTCGCTGGGCGTGGACCTCCTGACCGCGCGCGATGCAGAAGCCGCGCAGGAATTCGCGCTGGCGCTCGACCTGCACAATCGCGAGCGCCAGGCCATAGAAAAGACCATCCTGGAAGAAGCCGTCGCGCTGGCGGCAACACAGGCCAACGCGCCTTTCCTGCTGGTGGCGGGCGAGGGCTGGCACCCCGGCGTGGTCGGCATCGTGGCGGGGCGGCTCAAGGAACGTTTCTCCAGGCCGGCCTTTGTCGCGGGCTTCGAAGGCCAGGGCCTGACGATGGGGCGCGGTTCGGCGCGCTCGGTTCCGGGCGTGGACATTGGCGGCATCATCCGCGCGGCGGCTGAAGCCGGCGTGATCGAATATGGCGGCGGCCATGCGATGGCGGCAGGCTTCTCGTTGATGTCCAACCAGATCGAAGGCTTCCGCCGCTTTGTCGAGGCGCAATTTGTGGACGGAAACGGCTTGGTGAAAGACGGCGCGCTGACGGCGGTCTACGACCTTTATCTCGATGCCGTGTCTTCGCCCGCAGGCGCCAATATCGCGCTGGCGCAGGAGATCGCGGCGGCCGGGCCGTTCGGGGCGGGCAATCCCGAACCGCTGCTGGGCCTTGCCGACGTGCGGGTGGCCTTTGCCGATGTGGTGGGCAAGGCGCATGTGAAGCTGCGACTGGCGGGCGGGGGCGGCGCGATACTGGACGCCATCGCCTTCCGGGCCGTGGGCACGCCGCTGGGCGAGGGGCTGCTGGGCGCGCGCGGCGCGGCCATCCATGTCGCGGGCCGGTTGCGGCAGGACGACTGGAACGGACGAGTGCGCGTGCAGCTGGAGATCGAGGATGCGGCCCGCCCCGTCTGATCAAGGCCGCCCCGCAAGTTGCTGATCGCGCTGGGGAAAGGATGACTTGCAAAGTCGGTCCCCCCCCGTTATAGCCCCCGTCCCGGCCGCGCCCTTCGTCTATCGGTTAGGACTCGAGATTTTCAATCTCGCAAGAGGGGTTCGACTCCCCTAGGGCGCGCCACGTATCAGCTAAGTAGCTGAAACAGCATAACTCCATGCAATTAAAGCGAAATTGGACCGCCAGGTGGTATCAAACGGTGGTATCAATGCGCTTACTCAAACTAGAGGCTGCCGTCGCCCGAATCTTGGGTGAGAGCAAGCCCCGTGTCATGGCTGAAGCGGTCGCTTGGCACGAAGGATATTCGGCAGGCGAATACGCGCGCCAAGCTAGTCCTCATGGAGTTCGACCAGATAATTGCCAAGGTAGAGGCAACCCTGAAGCTATTGCCGGTTAAGGTGTCTCTGTCGGATCACGAGATAAAGCGCATCGTTGCCTACCACTACCCCTTCATGCTGGCGGAAGACGAAGAACACCCTAATGGGGGACGCGGCACTCAGCTTAGAGCGATAAAAAGCAAATATTTCTCCATGAATCTGCCCTGATCTGTCCAACTCAATAAGCGTGGTGCTGCGGGTTTTCCTTTTTTGGGCTACCGCTTGGAACGATATATCCTCGATACCGCGCTCTTAAGGAATTCTTTCGTGCGCATTTTCAATGGTGGCTTGAACGGTTGACCGCAGTTGCGCTGTGGTGCCGTTCGGCCGGTGCCGATGTGCAGCGGGCTGCGATAGTAGTTTTTCCCCGCAGCTGCATCCGACCATAGAGGCGTGTAATAAACGCAATCATCAAAATAATAATGCGTGACCTGGCTGTGGCGTGTGCGGCCTTGCTCGCGGATTGGGCTGCCGCCGTGGAGAAGGTTCGCTGACCAGATCAACGCTTGTCCACGGCGCAAATGTGCGTGGGTCCTGGTGAAGCCATGGCGTGCAACCACTTCCTCAATGAACGGTTCATAATGCTTAACGTACAGGTCATAACTTCCTGCTTTGTCAGGCGGCACGCCGATGTCGGCAAGCGTGTATGGCGGTAGCTTATGACTGCCGGGATAATAGTGAAGTGGCCCATTGCCTGCGTCGGTATCCTCCAGGGCAACCCACACCCCTGCCATGAAAAGGTGAGGGAATGAATGGAAGTGGATGCTGTCAGAATGTGTGGGCTGCTCAGTGCCCACGTCGAAATTTAGTGTTTGAAACGGGAAAGCGCTTCGGCCATATAGCAGCGCGAGCGTGTCCAAAATTTGATGATTACAGGCCAGGGCGCGCACGTCATCGCTTACTCTCCAAGCATCCTGGATGCGGTGATCGCCATTATATTTCGGCTTGAGCTGGGCAATGATCCGTTCTGCGATCACGCCGAAGTCAGGAATATCCAGATCCAGGGTTACATATCCATCCCGGCCGAAATCGGAAACCAGCTTCTGTTGCCGTTGGTCGAGCGTTTTGGCGGCTATCTCTTCGGCATCCGGCCATTCGGAGAAGGGTAAATTCCTGTTCATTACATTCTCCGGGCGATAGACGTTTTGTTTGCTTCTGGTGACCTTGCCGGATTATCCAACACGTGAAGGCAGAACATCTGGTCTATCCGGGGCGCGATCTTGCGCATTGAGTTGGAAGCGTTGAACTCGGAAATTGCCAAACGCTCGCCCGCCCAGCCGTTGTGCCCATCGTGCAGAACGTCATCAAAGAACGCGGGCATGGTAGGACGATAGCAACTGGGCTGACCGATGAAGAGGCGAAGAACAGCCTTGGTGGAGCTATAATAGTCCACGCCCACAGAGACGAAAGCCAGCGTGCCAGAAAATGTCCGCATGAATTCCGGCACTGTTTCCTCAACCGGTCCGATGATGAGCTCGCGGTTTGAAGGGGGTGCGGCGCGCATGGCTTCCGGGTTCTCGGGTGCAAGGTCTCTAGTGAAATAATATTCGGGATGATCGCGATAATCCACCGGCGGCGACATCCCGGTCCCATGTCAAAGCCCAGAACCTCAATATCTGCGCCGTCTCTTCCGAAACTGCCTTAGCGATGCGACCCATACTGCGGAGACCAACACCACTTGCTACACGGAATTCACCGACCGCGATGCGGTCCAACCCGAGCGATCTGGCTTCATCCGCAGCCCTGAGAATTCCGAAGGCATAGGGGCGGCCGCTCGTAAAGGTCGAAAGCGATCTTCGACCGAAGACGTCCGAACAAAGCCACGCTTCCTGCCATGAGAAGGATATGCGCTGGGTGTTGAGGGCATCAGTAAGATGATGCTGCCAGGATTGCCCCGAAAGAAATTTGTTCAAATCGCCCCCTAACCGTTCATTAGGTCGTCATCATCTTTATCATCTAGCAGTCCAAGGACCGTGCCACCAACCGCCTGCACGACATGCGGTAGATGATGCAGCGTTCGGCCCGGATGGCAGGAATCGGGGCGGGAGCAACGTGAGAACAATATGAAAACAAACTGAGCCAGCTGTCCAGCCTGTGACCCGAATAATTGTATATGGGTTGGACTGTATTGTGACCGCATCCAGGTTCGGATACGGCACAATCGTATTACCCATTGGAAGGTTATGACCAACCGCTTCGATAGGTAGGCGCATTTCTGAATGGCCAAAAAACTTGGATATCGGAGTCGGTTGGCTGATCGTGATCGGACCACTTCTTATCGGCCGGTGCAACTGCAAATGGGTAGGCAGTCCAAGGTGGATAGTGCGTAGTGCTGCTGCTGCCACCATGATGGCTAGACCCTCCATCGCCACGCGGTCCTGGCCACGCGGACGGCCATGGGGGGATTGTGCACGGCACGGTAGCGCTATGGTGTTTCAGATTTTTCCGACAAAATAGCCCGCTGTTCCCCGCGATTGCGGTTAACCAAGCACTCAGGAATTCAGCATCTCCGATAAAATTTTATGTAAGATGGCGCCATCTGTTGGCGGGGGCCATCATGATCGAAGTGTTCTGGGACCGAGGTGTGCCGTTTCAGATGACGGCCATCGCTCTGGCATTGCTGCTATTTTGGAGTGTTGTCATCGCGGTGTTGTTTTACTGGCTCTAGCCCACGGAACGCATCTGCCCGAAAGCAATCTCCATCTTGTGGATGGAATAAGTGAAACTATTCGACAGCCTACGTTGCCAGCGTCAAGTTCGGATACTGAGGCATTGAAATCGGAGGCCTACTTCACCGTTAGTTCAACGTGGCCCTGAATGGCAGGATTTGGGCCGGGTAAGAAGCCGCTACCAACAACATCAAGTTGCCCCGTAGATCCTCTGTCGAGGAGCGCGCCATTGTGTGTTACGCGCTGAGTAACCATCCAGCCCGCAGAGATGTCCGAGCACTTCGCAGAATTGAATGGCAGTGTCGTGACCGTGAGGCGAGACGAACTCTCGGCGAAAATCTGGCCGTAGCCCACGAATCTGCCGTTGGTAGTGTAGAACCCGACCTTTGGATAATACCGATATGTACCGGGTGCCCACCTATTGACAGTGAAGGTACAGCTTCCCGAACTGGTGACCGATGCAGACTGCCGATCATCATAGGCGCTGGTCTTTACGTATACATCCCGAGAGCCAGCAGGAATGTAGATGTTGTTGAAGTAGGAGCTTGTCGGAGCAAGGTCACCTTCAACGCGTGAATTATCCCAATATTTGCCGCCGATCACGCTTAGGCCTGAGATTGCCGAATAGGCCGTCACCCCGCCTGTATAATTGCCTCGTGCGGCATCATTAGACAGTCGAACGTTCGATGGTGACTGGCCATTCCCAGGATAAGCGGCAGTGCTGTCAGCCGCGAAGGTGAATCCTCCATCGCCATTAAAATTTGCCTCCGAATTCGTGACAAGAATATTGTGGGACCCCTGATTAACGTTGAATCCGTCGCGCCCATTGTCGTTGAATTGGCTGTTGACGAATTGAAGATCATGGCTGTTGAAGCGGATGGCGACACCAAAGCCAACATCGGTCCCACGAGGAGTGGAACGATCAATCGGAAAAGGTGCCCTGACTTGATAGCCATACCCGTTGGCATTGATGTGGACATTTACGAAGCTGGAAGAGCTGGTGTTCTGAAATTCCATCCCACTGGCCGAATTTCCGGTGATAGTTAGGCTATCGATTTTGTGACCCGCTGATCCATGATGGGGAGCAGCGCCTGAAGCACCAAACAGAATTGCATCCTGCGAATTGCAGTTTTTCACTGTGACATGAGACCAACTCTGATAGTTGGCCGTGTTGTCCACTAACAGGCAATAGGCCGCGCCCTGGGTAGAGGCGGTCATGTTCGCCATGTTGCCGTCAAGGATGACGTTTTCCAGAGTTGTGTGGTCGGCGGTCAGCCCGATCCACCAAGCTTTAGAGGATGTTCCTGGCTTGGCTTGAAGGGTGATGTTGCGGAGTGTGAGGTATGGCCGTGTGAAATTGTAAGGTGTGTTGGAATAGTCGAGAACATAGGTTTTACTTTCGCCATCGCCGCTATAGGTGCCGGCGTTGAGGGCAGCGAAAAATTTTACGAGGAACGGTGTGTCGTCGCTCCTGCCGTTACCCGCCGCACCGAACATAGTGGGGTCAATCTCGTTATTCGTTATCTGACGGTGCCAGCAACCAGCTTTTGCCGGGAACTGTGTGCCGCCGTCACCCGCACCCGCGTTGTTGCACTCTGATGCGCTGTAGGTGAACGTCCCGCCGCCGCCATGGCCGTTGCCAAAGTCTTTGACGTACACATGCGAGAGTTTCGCGCCTGACGCACTTAGCGCTTCCAACGCCTCAATATTAGGGACCGATGGAGGATTGACGTTCTGTGCAGAAGTGGGGGACGCGAAAGTCAAACCCAGGCCAATAATCGTCAGATGCTTTTTCATGCATCCACCCCTGTCAGCGATAGCTTCGGTGCGAGGTCATAACGCTTTGGGAAGAGGAGAGGGGCCAAAGCGATCCTCGCAGCCCTTCCTGCAATGGAGCCGGTTGGTGATGTGGCCATAGGGAAACCAACCGAAAAGCTCCTCCACCATGTAGGTAGCCGCCGACGTGCTGCGCCCGCAGGACATGCAGTAGATGATGCGGCGTTCGGACCGAATGGCGGGAATAGCCTTTCTCCTGGATCGCCCAGCGCACAGCCAGTCTCCGAACCCTGGGCGTCAGAAGTTTTTCCCAGCATCTCCTGCAGCGTCGCTGCATCCAGCGCGGTCTCTGCCAGCAGCTTCTTCAACCGCCGGTTCTCGTCCTTCAACGCCTTCAGCCGCTTGGCGTCTGACACCTCCATCCCGCCATAGCGGGATCGCCATTTGTAGAAGGTCGCGTCGTTGATACTGTACTTTCGGCACAGCTCCTTCGCTTCAAGCCCGGCCTGGTGCTGTTTCAACATCCCGATGATCTATTCTTCGCTGTAGCGACTGCTTCTCATCGTTCGTCTCCTCAAGGAACGGACTCTACCTCAAACTGAACCTCAAACTGAGGCACTTTCGGGGAGCAGGTCAGAAACCAACACCGATGTGGGAGGGCGGCAGCCGAGTCTGCCGGCATTGATAGTGTTCGATCTGTATCCCGAAAAGGCAGTTATCAGGACAGTCGACATCTGAAGTTTTCTCAACCGTCACTAGTTTGCCAGGCGAAGTTTTCGTATCCTTTCCCCAAGCGCAGAATTTCTCCCTTTGATTTTGCGGGGAGACTGGCGCAATTACCCTATCGGCAATTCCTGGGAGTCGCGCGGGCATGCAACGCGGTCAATGTCACTGTGGGACGGTGCAGTTTGAAGTCGAACTCAGCGACGGGTTCAACGCCGTCCGCCGATGCACCTGTTCATATTGCCGGATGCGCGGCGCGGTGGTGGTTTCAGCGGCTGCGGGCGCGCTGCGGCTGATTGCCGGCGAGGACAAGCTGACCAGCTACCGATTCAATACCGGCGTGGCGCAACATTTCTTCTGTTCCGTCTGCGGAATCTATACACACCATCAACGCCGCTCCGACCCGTCGCAGTATGGGATAAATGTTGCGTGCCTTGACGGCGTAAGCCCGTTCGATTTTCCGGAGGTGCCGGTCATGGACGGCGTGCAGCACCCGAGCGACACCGGCGGAAAGAGCAGGCGTGCCGGGACCTTGCGGTTTGAGCGCTCGGATGATCCGTGAAAGCGGCGGGAAGGGGCGCCGTTCCGTTCCATTCGTGGTCTAGTCGCCTTCCTTCAGGAGCTTTCCCAGCACGTCCAGCCGGCGCTCCCAGGTCAGGCGCTGCTGCGAAGCCCATCGCTCGACCGCCCGGAAGCCGGCGCTTTCCAGGCGGCAATTTCGTGTTCGCCCGGCCTTCTGCGTGCTTACGAAACCGGTTTCCTCCAACACCTGCAGATGTTGGCCGATGGCCGTGACGGTTACGCCCAAAGGCCCGGCCAGACCGGATACCGATTGCGGCCCCTTGGACAGGCGGGCCAGAATGGCCCGCCGCGTCGGGTCACCCAGGGCATGGAAAACGCGGTCCATATCCGACGCCATTTCTAGTCCGAGAGCGATTGGCCCAACCGGTCCAGGAGCGTTTCCCAGCCCGCCTTTCGCATCTCCGGCCCTCCCGATCCCTCAAAGAATGCCCCCTGGTGCGTGAGCAGCAGGTCCGTTGCGTCACGCCCCTCCAGCAGTTCGAAGGTGACAAGGCTGCAGGATATGCGTCGTCCCGCGAGCGTCATGCTCGAGGCCAACACGATGCGCCTGTTCTGTTGGATGTCCTGATAGATCCCCTCGGTGGCAAGCACCGCGCCGGGAAAGGGCGTCCGTTCATTCAGGCGATAGTGTGCGCGCTCAATTCCGCCCTCGCGGAAATCCATTTCCATGCCATCGGCGGTACTGGTTTCGCTGTCCGCGGCATACCACCGGGCCTTCTTGGCCGGCTCCGAAAGAAAGGAAAACACGCGGGAAACGGGAACGGGATAGCTTTTCCGGATCACGAAGGTGTCATGGATGACGATCGCTTCAGCCATTGTGGCGCGCCTTAAAGTGAAGTTCTGGCTTCACTATAAACGGCAACGATAGATAGTCAAGTATAGACTTCAGTTTCAGGCCCCTATGCATCGGGCGTCCGCCGCGTGACCCGCGGCCCGGGATTCGTCACCCCTCCATTGCATTTGAGAATTAATCGCACTATGGAGGTGACTCTTCAATTGCGGCTAAGAGTCATTTGCAATTCGGAAATCTATACACGAGGGAATTATTGATGCGTTGGTGGGGCTTAGGGGTTGGGGCGGTTGCGGCGGCTGTGGGCATGGGCGGGGCGGCTGTGGCGCAGGATGCCGGTCAGGCGGGTCAAAGCAGCCTTGAGACGGTGATCATCACGGCCGAAAAGAATCCCCAAAGCCTGCGCGATACCCCGGCCAGCACGGTCGTCACGACGGCGGCCGACCTGGACAATCTGGCGGAAACCTACACCACCACGTCGCTGCTGGAGCGCATCCCCAACATCGTCGTCACCAGCCCCGGCAACAGTGCGCCGGCGGTGCGCGGCCTGGACGGCACCGGCCCCGCCTCGGGCGCGGACGCTTTCTTCGCCGGCAGCCGGCCGCGCCTCAACTATCAGGTGGACGGCCGCACCCTGGGTTACAACGACTCGATCTATCTCGACTCCGCGCTGTGGGATGTGCAGCAGGTGGAAGTCTATCGCGGTGCCCAAAGCACCTTGCAGGGGCGCAACGCGATTGCCGGCGTCATCGCCATCAAGACCAAGGACCCGACCTTCGACTGGGAAGGCGATGCACGTGTGCTGGCCGGCAACCAGGGCGAGGAGCAAGTGTCGGGCGCGGTCTCGGGGCCGCTGATCGACGATCTGCTGGCCTTCCGCCTGGCGGCGGATTTCCGGCAGTCGGAGTTCTATGTGCCCTTCACCAGCTATCCCGAAGACAAGAACCCTGGCCGCTATCGTTCCATCGGCCTGCGCGGCAAGTTGCTCCTGACCCCGGCCGGGAATGTCACGTCTCTGCTGACGATCGCCTACAATGACGCACGCGCGCCCCAGTCGGGATATGTGGCGAAGCCCTATGACGATCTGGTGGCGGCGGCGCCTCTGCAGCCGGTGTTCCGGGTGCGCACCGGCACACTGATCTCCGACACCAACTGGACGATCGGCGATCTGTTCAGCGCCGAACTCAACCTGTCGGGCAGCGACTTCCGTGTGGACCGCTATTCGCCGGTCGGGCAGGGCAATGCCCGCATCGATGGGCAGGAATATGTCGCCCAGCCCTTCCTGCGCGCGCACACCGAAGACGGCAGGCTCTCCGGTTTCATCGCGGCCTATGTCTTCCGTACCCATCAAAATGAATCCATCGACCTGTTCGGCGGCGGTACTTTCCATGACCGCACCGAGACCACGGCGGGGTTTGGCGAGCTGACCTACAAATTCACGCCGGCGCTGCGGCTGACCGCCGGGGCGCGTTATGAGGAGGAGAACCGCTATCGGGTCGGCAGCGACGGTCCCTTCGTCATCAATCTGGACGCCACCTATAAGGAATTCCTGCCCAAGGCGACGCTGGCCTGGGACGTGCTGGACAATGTGACAATCGGCGCCACGGCCGGCCGTGGCTATAACGGCGGCGGCGCGGGCTTCACCTACAGCGCGCCCTTCATCAGCTATGAGTACAAGCCCGAATTCGTCTGGGACTATGAAGGCTTCGTGCGTGCGTCATTGCTCGACCATCGCCTGACGCTGACCGGCAATGTCTTCTACAACGACTACAAGGATCTCCAGCTTCCCTTTGTATTCAATCCCACCTCGACCGTGATCCGCAATGCGGAGCGGGCGACCACCTATGGCGCCGAGGTTCAGGCCAATTACAAGCCGGTGGAAGATGCCGAAATCTTCGCCAGCATCGGCCTGCTGCAGACGAAAGTGAACGAGGACGCCGATCCCACCATCCAGGGCAACGAACTGCCACGCTCGCCCGCCTTTACCAGCGATGTGGGGTTCAACGTGACGCCATGGCGGAAGCTGACGGTTGGTGCCGACCTGCGCTACACCGACGCTTATTATTCGGACGCCTTCAACAACGCGCGCGGCAAGACCTCGCCTTACGCGATCGTCAATGCGCAGGTCTCCTATGACTTCGAGGCGGCACGCATCTTCGTCGCCACCCGCAACCTGTTCGATTCACGTGCCCCGGTCGTCATTGGCCCCGGGACAACGCCGGCCCAGGACATCGCGACCTTGACCCGGCCACGGACCTTTACCGTCGGCTTGGAAAGGAAGTTCTGAGTCATGGCGATGACCCAGCGGGCGATCAAGGTGTGGTATCTGGTCCACAAATGGACCAGCCTGATCTGCACCCTGTTCCTGCTGATGTTGTGCGTCACCGGCTTGCCGCTGATCTTCCATGACGAGATCGATACGGCGATGGGCGGGCCGGTACCCGTTGCCTCGGTCCCACCGGGTGCCAAGCCCGACCTTGACAGGATCGTGGCCACGGCGCGCAAGGATCATCCCGGCCAGGTCGTGACGTTCCTGACCTGGGGACTGGACGAGCCGATCATCACGGCCTCCATCGCGCCATCCTTCATCGCCGACGAGGACCAAACCGTCACCCAGAATTTCGATGCGCGCACGGGCGCGCCGCTGGCGGCCAATCCGTCCTACCTGAAAGTCTCCAGCTTTCTGCTGGAGATCCACGAAACCCTGTTCATGGGCCTTCCGGGTTCCCTGTTCCTGGGTGTGATGGGCCTGTTGCTGGTGGCGGCGCTGGTATCGGGCGTGGTGGTCTATGTGCCCTTCATGCGCAAGCTGGACTTCGCCACGGTGCGCAAGGACCGCAGCGCGCGGCTCAAATGGCTCGATCTCCATAACCTGATCGGAATCGTCACCTTGGCGTGGCTGACGGTGGTGGGCGTCACCGGTGTCATCAACACGCTGACCCGGCCCGCCGCGGCGTTGTGGCAGGGAACAGAGTTGGTCAAGATGATGGCGCCTTATCGATCGCTTCCGCCGCCACAGCGCTTTGCCTCGCTCAACGCCGTGGTGGACAATACGTTGCGCGCTTCGCCGGGCATGAGCGTCAGCACCATCGCCTTTCCGGGGTCGCCCTTTGGCAGCAAGCGGCACTACAATGTCTTCCTGCGGGGCAGTACGCCGGTCACGCGCCGACTGATCGCGCCCCGGCTGGTCGATGCGGAAACCGGCCAGCTTGTCGCCTCGCGCGACATGCCGCTTTATGTGAAGACGCTGTTCCTCTCTCAGCCGCTGCACTTCGGCGACTATGCCGGGATGCCGCTCAAGATCCTCTGGGCGCTGCTCGATCTTGCCGCCATCGCGGTCCTGGGCAGCGGCGTCTATCTCTGGCTGGGGCGGCGGCAGACCTCGCTGGACAAGCGGGTTGACGAGTTGCTGCGTGCGGGCGTGCAGACATGACGCTGTGGCGCATCCTACGCATGCCGCTGGCCGTTTTTCTGGCCACCGCCGGCGGACTGGCGGCGGCGCTGTTGGGCGATGGCTGGTGGCATTGGCTGTCCTGGCTGCTGCTGGCGATCCCGCCGGTGATCATCACGGCGGCATGGGTGCGGCAGCCGCGAACGAGGTGATCAAAAAACCTGCGGGCCGGTGTCGGCTTCTGCAAACCCCGTTCGTCGTCTCAGTGCCAGGCCAATCAGGCCACATCATACGGGAGACAGGCGATGCGCGTGATGGTGCTTGTGAAGGCGACGGAAGACAGCGAAAACGGAGTTCTGCCCAAGGCCGAGATGTTCGAGGCGATGGGAAAGTTCAACGAAGAGCTGCGCGGTGCCGGCATCCTGCGCGCCGCCGATGGCCTCAAGCCATCCGCGCAAGCCAAGCGCGTCGCGTTCGACGGCCCCGCCCGCACCGTCATCGACGGACCCTTCGCCGCGGTCCGCGAGCTGGTTGCCGGCTTCTGGCTCTGGGAGGTCAAGGATATGGAAGAGGCCGTCGCCTGGGTAAAGCGCTGCCCCAATCCCATGCCGGGACCGAGCGAGATCGAGATCCGGCCACTGTATGAGATGGCGGACCTGCAAGATCTGGTGCCGGATGTCGCGCCGGGCCGCGCTCAACGTTGACATTCCCCGTGTCAGGGTATACCTGACTGCCAGGTAAACCCTGACGGTGCCATGGCGAAGAAACTCCACTGTTCCTTTTGCGGGAAATCGGAGAAAGAGGTCCGCAAGCTCGCGGCCGGGCCGGGTGGCATCCACATCTGCGACGAATGTGTGGCCGCGTGCCAGGTCATCATGGAGGGCGAGGGTTCCGGCATCAGCCGCACCTTCGATCCCAGGACATGGCCTTCCGACCGTCTGCTGGCGTTGCTCGCGCCGCTCGACGCCGTCAGCCAGGCGCACCGCAAGCACCTTCAGACGGTCGTGGATACGTTGCGCGCGCGCGACACAAGCTGGGCGGCGATCGCCGGAAAGCTCGGCATTTCGCGCCAGACCGCATGGGAGCGGTTTTCCTGACAGGCGAATCCGCGGGCGCTGGACAGGTCTTTCAAAAAGGCTTCTGCTTGCGCCCGCAAAACATCAGGGAGGATTTCATGCTCGGGTTCCGCAAGGTCGCGCTGGGCGCGGCCATCCTGGCGCTGCTGGCCGGCGTCGCCTTTGCCCAGGCGCCCGCCGCGCCGCCGCCGGCCCCGATGGGGCTGTCGAGTCCTTCCTTCCCCGATGGCGGCATCATTCCCGACAAATATACCCAGGCCTCGTCTCAGCCGGTTTCGCCCGCGCTGACCTGGACCAATCCGCCCGCCGGCACGGTCACTTACACGCTGATCATGCACGATCCCGACACCGCGCCACGCAAGGGCAGCGGAGACATCCTGCACTGGATGGCGTTCAACATTCCCGCGAGCGTGACATCCCTGCCGGAAGGTGTGGCCGCCACGCCCACGCTGCCGGACGGAACGGTCCAGCCCAACAACTTCGGCGGCAAGCCCGGTTTCATGGGGCCGGGCGCGCGCGGCAATGTCTATCACCACTATACGTTCGAGCTTTACGCGCTGGACACCAAGCTCAGCCTGGGGCCGGAAGCGACGCGCGCCGATATCCTGTCGGCGATGGACGGCCATGTAATCGGCAAGGCGGTTGTCACTGGCCGCTTCCACCGGCCGCTGCAATAAGTTCCTTGGACGGGCTGCGGAAGGGCGGAAAACCGCTTTTTCTCCCAGGGACAGCCCAGCTTTGTCGCAACTGTGCCACAATAAGGCCATCGAAGCGGTTGTTCATTAACAAATCCTCAACACGTCCTCGCAAGCGGGCGGGCAACAAGGAGAGCGAAGGAATGAACACTGCAGGCAAGATGGCGGCGGCGATGCTGGCGGTCGGCGTGATGCTGGGCGGTTGCGCGACCCGCGAGTCGGTCCGCAATGCGCAGGCTTCGGCCGACGCGGCGGAGCGCCATGCCGGCCGGGCCCAGGCCCGCGCCGACGAGGCGTATGGCGTAGGCAACAATGCGATGGGCGTCGGCAATGACGCCAAGCAGACGGCGCTGATCGCGGCGCAGAAGGCCGATCAGGCCAATGCCGACCTGGCGGCGGCCAAGAAGCGGATCGCCTATCTGGAATACAAGACGCTGCCGCACAAGAAGAAGAGGCATCACCGCGCCACCACGCCGCCTCCGGCGCAGAATGACCAGCAGAGCGAACAGAAACCCAGCAACAGCTAGGCTTCGGACAAACCCCGCGACACCCGTCGCGGGGTTTTTCGCATTCCCGGCGCGCGCCTAGTTCTTCAGGCTCGCCATGTCGATGACGAAGCGGTACTTCACGTCGCTTTTGAGCATGCGCGCGTAAGCCGCTTCGATGTCCTGCATCCGGATCATCTCGATGTCCGAGGTGATGCCGTGCTTCGCGCAGAAGTCCAGCATCTCCTGGGTTTCGGGAATGCCGCCGATCAGCGATCCGGCGATGGCGCGGCGCTTGAACACCAGGTTGAACACGGCGGGCGAGGGATGGGGCGTGGCGGGCGCGCCGACCAGCGCCAGCGTGCCTTCGCGCTTGAGCAGCGAGGTGAAGGCGTCGAGATTGTGCGGCGCGGCCACGGTGTCGAGGATCATGTCGAAGCTGCCCGTGTGTTTCGCCATCGCGCCGGCGTCCTTCGACACAACCACCTCGTCGGCGCCCAGCGCCTTGGCGTCGGCGATCTTGCTTTCGGAGGTGGTGAAGGCGACGGTGTGCGCGCCGAGCGCATGGCTGAGCTTCACGCCCATATGGCCCAGTCCGCCGATGCCCACGATGCCGACCTTTTTGCCCGGCCCCGCGCCCCAGTGCTTCAGGGGCGACCAGGTGGTGATGCCCGCGCACAGCAGCGGCGCGGCGCCGGCCAGATCCTTTTCGGCATGGGTGATCGACAGCACGAAATGCTCGTCCACCGTGATGGCCGCGCTGTAGCCGCCATAGGTGTTGGCGCCCCCGCCGACGGGCCCGTTATAGGTGCCGGTGAAGCCCACGGGCCCCTCGCAATATTGTTCGAGGCCCTCCTGACACGAAGCGCAGGTGCGGCAGCTGTCCACCATGCAGCCCACGCCAACGATCTGGCCGGGCTTGAAGCGGCTCACATCCTTGCCCACCGCCGTGACCCTGCCGATGATTTCGTGGCCCGGCACGCAAGGATACTGGACGCCCGGCCATTCGCCGCGCGCGGTGTGCAGGTCGCTGTGGCAGACCCCGCAGAACAGGATCTCGATGGCCACGTCCTTGGGGCCGGGCTCGCGGCGGTCGATGGAGAAGGGGCCAAATGGGGTCGTGGCCGACTGAGCGGCATAGGCGCTGGTTTGCATGGAGAACTCCTGGAAATGGCCGGGAATGGTGACCAGTAGATAGGGCGGGCGGCCGCCCTGTGAAGGGGCGTTGCGGCTTTTCGTCCGGATTTTCCGCAGCCGGTTGACGCACCGTCGCAATAAAATTACCACCGCGCCGTTTTCAGCCAGGATTTCCCATGCGCATTGACCAGATTTCCGTCGGCAAGAATGCCCCTGACGATGTGAATGTCATCATCGAAGTGCCGATCGGCGGCGAACCTATCAAGTACGAACTCGACAAAGCCTCGGGCGCGCTGGTGGTGGATCGCTTCCTCTATACCTCGATGCGCTATCCGGGCAATTACGGCTTCATCCCGCATACGCTGTCGGGCGACGGCGATCCGGTGGACGTGCTGGTGGCCAACTCCCGCGCCATCGCGCCCGGCGCGGTGATGAGCGTGCGTCCCGTGGGCGTGCTGCTGATGGAAGACAATGCCGGCATGGACGAGAAGATCGTGGGCGTGCCGTCGGCGCATCTGACCCAGCGCTATGAAGGCGTGCACAATTACAGCGACCTGCCCGAGATCACCCTCAAGCAGATCGAGCACTTCTTCACGCACTACAAGGACCTCGAGCCCGGCAAGTGGGTCAAGATCATCCGCTGGGGCGATGCGGACGAAGCCCGCAAGTTGATCGCCGAAGGCGTGGCGCGCGCGAAGGCCGCGAAATGATCCGGCCGCCGTTCAGGCAAGCGTCCGTTTGAACAGGGCCAGCGTGCGGCCCCAGGCCAGGTCCGCCGCCTGCTTGTTGTAGCGCGCGGCGGCAGTGTCGTCATTGAAGGCGTGCTGCGCGCCTTCGTAAAAATATATCTGATAATCCTTGCCCGCCGCCTTCAGCGCCTCGGCATAGGGCGGGGCCAGTTCGCCGTTGCGTTTGTCCAGCGCGGGATCGGCATAGTTGAGCAGCAGCGCGGCCTTGACCTTGACGGCTTCGGACGGATCGGCCGGCGTGCCGTAATAGACCACGCCCGCATTCAGCGTGGGGTCGTTCACCGCAAGCTGGTTGATGACCCCGCCGCCCCAGCAGAATCCGACCGCGCCCACCTTGCCGTTCACATGGGGCAGGGTGCGGATATGGGCCACCGCCGCCACGGCGTTGGCCGTAGTCTGGGCCTTGTCCAGCTTGCCGAACATCTGCATGGCGGCGTTCTCGTCCGCGGGCGTTCCGCCCAGCGGCGAAAGGAAATCCACCGCCAGCGCGACATAACCTTCGGCAGCCAGCCGCCGCGCGATGTCTTCAATATGCGGATTGAGACCGCGGTTCTGGTGCACCACCAGCACGCCGCCGTGGCTGCCGCCGGCGGTGGGCTCGGCAAGATAGGCCTTCAACGGTCCCGTTGCGCCCTTGAATTCGACATGGCTGGTCTTGATGCGCGGATCGTCCGGGGCCACCACCTCGGCAAGCGCGTAATTGGATTGCAGCAGCGGCAGCATGGCCAGCGCCGCGCCCATGCTGCCGGTCAGTTTCGACAGCCGGTCCAGGAACAGGCGGCGGTCGAAATGCCGGTGCACATAATCGTCATAAAGATCGATGATCCTTTGATCCATGAGCGGTTCCCTCCCATTCCTCGAACGGTTATAGCACCGGCGCGGGGCGCTGCGCGATCACGGACGCGCCCCCGCACATCCTGTTTGCAGAAGGGAGCCGGTTTGCAGCTCATATTCCGTCTCGCCGGATTCGGTCTTGCCGTCCTGGCTGCGTCTCCCGCCCTCGGCGCCACCCTGGAGGAAGCCTGGGCCATCCATGGTCAGGCCACCTTCGTCGAGCAGTACCATCCGGCTTTCCGTTCGGCCTTCCGCGGCGCGAACAGCCTGGACCCCGGCAGCCGGGGCGACGAGACCTTCGATGCCACGGTGTTCGCGGGTGCGCGGCCCTGGGATGGCGGGGAGGCCTGGGCCGACTTGGAGGTGGACCAGGGCTTCGGCCTCAGCAATACGCTGGGCGTGGCGGCCTTTCCCAGCGCGGAAGCCTACAAGGTCGGCAAGTCCACGCCTTATGCGCGCCTGCACCGGCTGTTCTTCCGCCAGACCTTCGATCTGGGCGGCGAAGAAGAAACCGTGCAGGGCGCGGCCAACCAGTTGGCCGGAACGCGCACCGCCGACAATCTGGTGCTGACGGCGGGCAAGTTCGCCGTCACCGACATCTTCGACACCAACAGCTATGCCCACGATGCGCGCGGCGATTTCCTGAACTGGGCGATCGTGGATGCGGGCGCGTTCGACTATGCGGCCGATGCCTGGGGCTACAGTTATGGCATCGCCGCGGAATGGAGCGTTTCGGACTGGACGCTGCGCGGCGGGCTGTTCGATCTGTCGAAGGTGCCCAACACCACCGAGCTGGAGAGGGATTTCAGCCAGTTCGAGCTGGTGGCCGAAATCGAGCGGCGAGTTACGCTGGGCGGCCAGGGCGGAAAGCTGAAGCTGCTGGGCTTCGTCAATCGTGGCCGGATGGGCTCCTATCGCGATGCCGTGGCGCAGGCAGGCGGCATGCCCGCCGACACATCCCTGGTACGGCACTATCGCTCGCGGCCTGGCGTGGCGTTGAACGCCGAGCAGGGACTGACGGACGATCTGGGCGCCTTCCTGCGCGCAAGCCTCAACGACGGCAGCCAGGAAAGCTATGAATTCACCGACATGCACCGCAGCCTGTCCGCAGGACTTTCCCTGAAAGGCGCGCGCTGGGACCGCGGCGGCGACACCGTCGGCATTGCGGCCGAGACGGGGGCGATCTCGAAGGCGGCACAAGCCTATCTGGCGGCGGGCGGGCTGGGAATCCTGGTGGGTGACGGACGCTTGCGCCGATATGCGGACGAAGTCGCGGCCGAAGCCTATTACGATGCACAGATCACAGGCGGCATCGACATGGCGCTGGATTATCAGTTTGTCGTCAATCCTGCCTATAATGCGCAGCGCGGGCCGGTGTCCGTGCTGGGCCTGCGCCTCCACGGGGATTTTCCGGCGCGATGATTTCGGGGATGGACATGCGTTTTCGATGGATTGCCGCGATACTTTCCGCAACGCTGGCTGCCGCGCCGGCGACCACGCCGGCGATGGCCGCGACCGGCCGGGCGGGGTTGTGGAACGTGACCACCGCCTTGCGCGCGTCGAGTTTCACGGTGGCGCCCGGGCTGGCCGCGATGCTGCGCCGGACCGGCTTCAACATGCCGATGGCCGGCCAGCCGCTGGCCAGCCAGATGTGCATGACCCCGGTCGAGGTGGACGACGACCAGCCGCCGCACATGAATCCGCGCGACTATGACTGCTCCAGCCGCGTCACCGGCCGGCGCGGACCGTTGATGCGCGTGGAATCCGTCTGTCATGGCCGCCGCGAAGGCGTGGCCCGCGCTCAGATCGCCTGGCGCGGCGGCGACCATTTCGACGGCACCTATGCTTTCCGGGGGCGGATCAGCGGGCGGCCCGCCCGGTTCGATCTGACGTTCAGCGCCGACTGGGCGGGGCCCGACTGCCGCGGCATCAGGCCGTTCATTCCCCAGGCGAACTGACCGGCGGGCGCTTTTCAAGCCGCCGCGGCCATGCGAGATTTGACGCGGGATTTCTGGCGGGGAACTGGCATGAACAGGATGGTGTGGGGTTTTGCGGCGGGTGCTCTCGTGTTGGCGCCGGTGGCCGCCTGGGCCGCCCATGGCAAGGCGGGGCTGTGGAACGTGACCTCGACCACCAATATGCAGATGAACATGCCGCCCGAGGCGATGGCGCAGATGCGTTCGATGGGCATGAAGATGCCGAATGCGCGCAGTTACACCAGCCAGATGTGCATGAGCCAGGCGGAGGTGGATTCCGACAAGCCGCCGCACATCGACCAGAACGCCACCGGATGCGAGACGAAGGTCCTCAGCCAGACGCCGACGTCCATGACCGTGGAGACCACCTGCAACGGCCGGATGAAGGGCGTGGGCCACACCAGCATCAGCTACCGCGGCGCCGAGCATTATCAGGGCACCTATGACTTCAAGGGCACGGTGGAGGGCAATCCCACCAACATGAGTACATCCTTCAAGGGCGACTGGGTGAAGACCGATTGCGGCGACGTGAAGCCCTATAGTCTCAGGACGCAGTGACAGGAACTGATTGACGGACGACATCACCCGCCTTGCAGACCTGATCCGATCCGCGCGCCGCGCCGTGGTCTTCACCGGCGCGGGCATCAGCACCGAATCCGGCATTCCCGATTTCCGCTCGCCGGGCGGCATCTGGACGAAAATGATGCCGGTGGAATACCAGGATTACATCTCGGACCCCGAGGCGCGGCGCGTTTCCTGGCAGCGGCGTTTCGAGATGGAGGAGACGTGGAACGCGGTAAAGCCCAATGACGGGCACCGGGCGGTGGCGGAACTGGTCGCGCAGGACCGCGTCAGCCATGTCATTACCCAGAACATCGATGCCCTGCACCAGGCCGCCGGCGTGCCGGAAGAACGGGTGATCGAACTGCACGGCAACACCCGTCATGCCAAATGCCTGTCCTGCGGCGCGCGGGCCGAGATCGCCGGCATCCGTACCTATTTCGAGGCGCATGGCCAGGCGCCGGATTGCGCGGCCTGCGGCGGGATCGTGAAGACGGCCACCATTTCCTTCGGCCAGCCCATGCCGGAACGGGAAATGGCGCGCGCCCAGGCGGCCAGCCTGGCGTGCGACCTGATGCTGGTGCTGGGCTCGTCGCTGGTTGTGTATCCGGCCGCCGGTTTCCCGCTGCTGGCCAGGCGGAACGGGGCCCGGCTCGCGATCGTCAACCGGGACGAGACGCCGCAGGACCGCTTCGCCGATCTGGCGATTCAGGCGGAAATTGGCCCTACAATGCGCTCGGTTGTTGAGGCTTTGTAAGCGGTTGCCGCTGCCTGTATCATCGCTAGACTGACTTCGATTTCCCCACATTCCTGGAGAGTGCCTTGCGCCGCGCCGACGAAGAACCCGAAGAAAAGCCCGAAGAAAAGAACGACGAGCCGAAGAGCCAGGAATCCCCCTCCAGCGAAATCGCGAAGGCCCTCTACAAGTCGCGCACGGTGCTGATCTTCGGTGAAGTCAACATGAAGATGGCCGAACGGGTCACCGCCCAGCTTCTGGCCTATGCCGAAAGCGAGGGCGACATCCGCGTGATCGTCAATTCGCCCGGCGGCCATGTGGAATCGGGCGACACCATCCATGACATGATCCGCTTCGTCGGCAACCGGGTGAAGATGATCGGCACCGGCTGGGTGGCCAGCGCGGGCGCACACATCTATCTGGGCGCGAAGAAGGAGAACCGCTTCTGCCTGCCGTTCACCCGTTTCCTGCTGCACCAGCCCCTGGGCGGCGTGCAGGGCCAGGCCAGCGACATCAGCATCGAGGCGGAAGAGATCATCAAGATGCGCGCCCGCCTGATCCGCGAGATCGCGGTGGAGACGGGACAGCCCTATGAGAAGGTCGTGGCCGACACCGAGCGCAATTTCTGGATGGGCGCCGAAGACGCGGTGAAATACGGCCTGGTCGGCAAGGTCGTCACCAGCGCGTCGGAAGTGTGAGTCCGCGCCTCGCCCTTTCGGCAAGGGAAGGGTGAATGAGCGGCGGATCGTTCTGGCGCGGCGCCTGCATCTATCAGGTCTATGTCCGCAGTTTCTGCGACGGCAACGGCGACGGACATGGCGACTTCGCGGGCCTGATCTCGAAGCTCGACTACATCGCGGGGCTGGGCGTGGATGCGATCTGGCTATCGCCCATCCATCCGTCGCCCAACCGCGACTGGGGCTATGACATCAGCGATTACGAAGGCGTGCACCCCGATTATGGCACGCTGGCCGATTTTTCGGCCCTGCTGAATGGCGCCCATGCACGCGGCCTGAAGGTCATCCTTGACGAAGTCCTCGCGCATACGTCCGACGAGCACGCGTGGTTCGCGGCCAGCCGCGACGGCGATCCGGCAAGGCGCGACTGGTATGTGTGGGCCGATCCGCGCGGCGACGGCACGGCGCCCAACAACTGGCTCAGCGTGTTCGGCGGGCCGGCCTGGGCCTATCACCCCGCGCGGCGGCAATACTATCACCACAAATTCCTGCGCCAGCAGCCCAAGCTGAACTGGCGGCAGCCGGCCGCGCGCGAGGCGATGCTTGCGGTGCTGGACCTGTGGCTGGAGCGTGGCGTGGACGGTTTCCGCCTGGATGTCGCCAACGCCTTTCTCCATGACGCGGCGCTGACCGACAATCCCGCGATCCCGCCGGCCGCGCGCGGCGTGGCGGAATGGTCGGCCGCCGCCAACATGCAGCGGCACGTCCATGACGCGAACCTGGAAGAGAACCGCGCCGTGCTGGACGTGATCCGCCGCCGCGTCGAGGCCGCGGGCCCGGACAAATTCGTGTTCGGGGAATTCTCGGAGGAGTTCGAGCGCGCTGGCTGTTATCTGCCGCCCGCCGAAGGGCTTCATGCCGGATACAATTTCGCGCTCCTCGTGGCGCATGATGCCCCCGCCATTCGCGCGCACCTGGAAACGCTGGCGCGCTTTCCCGATCACTGGCCGGCCATCGCCTTTTCCAACCATGACGTGATCCGCGCCGCCACCCGTTTCGGGGCCGGTTCGGCCCGGGCGCTGCTGGCGCTGCTGCTGACGCTGCGGGGCACGGCGCTGCTCTATCAAGGTGAGGAACTGGGCCTGCCGGAGGTGGAGTTGCGGCGCGACCAGCTCAAAGACCCCGTGGGCGATCTCTATTACCCGCTGTTCCGGGGCCGGGACGGCTGCCGCACACCGATGCCGTGGGACGCGGATGCGCCCCATCTCGGCTTCTCGCCGGTCATGCCCTGGCTGCCGCCGGGCCCCACGCACCGCGCGCTGGCGGTTTCCGGGCAGGAACGCGATTGCGCCTCCACGCTGGCCTACACGCGCCGGCTGCTGGCGGCGCGCAAGACGTATCCGGCGCTGCAGGAAGGGGCGCTGACCCTTCTGGACGGCCCGCTGGCTTTCCTGCGTGACCAGGGCGGCGAGCGGATCGTCTGCTGTTTCAACCTGACGGGGGTGGATCAGGCCTATGACCTGCCGGAACCGGTCAAGGTGCTGGATTTCGGGACGGGCGAGGCGCGCCTGACCGGCAGCCGCGTGACGCTGGGACCGGGGGCCGCCTTCTTCGGCCTCGTCAGCGGCCAGAATGGTCCGGGGACTGTTCCAGCGCCCTGAGCGCTGCCTCGATCGGCAACAGCACGCAGACATGCCGGCCGGCATGGGTCGCCACGCCGTCGAAGACCTCATAGCCGGGCGGCGGGGCGGCGCCGTCCTTCAGCATGGTCCTGACCTTTCCTTCCAGCGCCTCCAGGCCTGCGCGGTCGAGGCCGGGCCCCGTCGCCGCCAGCAAGGCGGCGGAGGCCTGAGTCAGGACGCAGGCATGCGTGGTGTGGGTGAGGGCGGCGATCCGGCCATCCTTTTCCAGGCGCAAGGCGACGGTCACCCGGTCCCCGCAGGCCGGGTTATGGGCTGTGGCAGCGGCATCGGGCGAGTCCATCTGCCCCGCGCCCGCGGCGTCGCCGGCCAGCCGCAGCAGATCACGGCGATACAGGGGATCCGACTGTTCCATTCTTGCTTGAGATGTCACCCGGAAACCTTTGAATAAATGCAAATTTCACGCGGGTCCTGCAGCATGATGACGGCGCTTTCCGCCAATGGAGTCTAGGCCGCCCCTGCCATCTTCGGCAAATGCATGCACACGCGCAGGCCGCCCTCCGGGCGATTTTCCAGGAGCACAACCCCGCCATGTCCCTCGGCGATGGCCTTGACTAGGGTCAGGCCCAGGCCGGTGCCGCCCGTTTCCTCGTTGCGGGAACTTTCCAGGCGCACGAACGGCTCGAACACGCGCTGGTGATCGTTCTCGGGGATGCCGGGGCCCTCGTCCTCAACCAGCACGTCATAGCCGTCGCCATTGTCGGCGATGCGCACCTCCGCCTTGCGGCCATAGGCAACGGCATTCTCAACTAGATTGCGAACAGCCCGGCGTATCTCATTGGGACGGCAGGAAATCGGTGCGGGCGCGTGGCTGGCCCAGCTGACCGGCTCGCCGATTTCATCCATGTCGGTGCACAGGCTTTCGACCAGCGCCGACAGGTCCACGTTGCGCTTGGTTTCCCCGCCTGTGCCCCGCGCCGCCGACAGGACCTGTTCGGTCAGGGCCTGCAGCTCGTCAAGGTTGTGCATCAGCCCTTCGCGCAGTTCGTCGTCGGAGACGAATTCCAGGTTGATCCGCATGGCGGTCAGCGGGGTGCGCAGATCGTGACCCACGGCGGACAGGAGGTGACGCTGGCTCTCCAGCGTCCGGGTGACCTTCTCGGTCATGGCGTTGAAGGCGGCGGCCGCGTTGCGCACGTCATCCGGCCCCCGCTCCTCCACATGGGGCACGCCGCCGCCAGCCGCCACCTGCGAGGCCGCCTGGGTCAGTTCGGAAAGAGGGCGCATCACGCGCTGCGCCATGAAGGCCGCCGCGGCGGACGCCAGCAGGATGGCGGCGATCGAGGCCACGAAGATCTCCACCGGCCAGGGCTCGGGCGTGCGCAGCAGCACCGTGCTGAGCACGGAATGACGGTCCACCGGCACGATGGTGCGGATCATGCCGCTGGACTGGACCGGATGCTCGGGCAGAAGGTTGCTCGCCAGTTCGTCGGTCGAGTTGCTTGTCTGCACGGACGTCACGCGCTGGTGCGGTGTCTTGTCCGGCAACATCTCGGTCAGGCGGCGGGCGAGGGCGGCTTCCTCATCGTTCATCTGCAGGGGGCGGTCGGGCACCGGCAGTTCGGTGAATTTCCAGACCCGCGAACTCATGCTGGTCACCACCACATGGCGCTGGCTTGGGGGAATGGCGGCAAGCGTGGTGGCGACCGCGGCGGCACGGTCCAGTACGCGGTCATAGATGGCGGTGGTCGACTGCTGCTGGTTGCCGTATTCGAACCAGACGGCGACGGCGATGTTGGAAACGGCCACCGCCACAGAGGTGACGATGATGAGTTGCACCGCCAGCGTGCGCGGCCAGAGTCTGAAATGCATCCGCCAGCCCTTCGACCTGCAATCCCCGGGAGCAGCCCCAGCCGCGATCAAGCCAGTTCCGGGTCCATCGCGAAGATGTAGCCGCCGCCCCAGACGGTTTTAATATACCGTGGATTTTTGGGATCGGGCTCGATTTTCTTGCGCAGCCGGCTCACATGGTTGTCGATCGAACGGTCGAACAGATCGGCATCGCGGCCCTTGGTCAGGTCCAGAAGCTGGTTGCGGGTCAGTGCGATCTTGGGCCGTTCCAGCAGGGCGGACAGCAGCCGGAACTCGCCGCTGGAAAGCGGCATGGCCACCCCGTCCGGCCCGATCAATTCGCGCTGGCCGGTGTCCAGCAGCCAGTCACCGAACTTGACGCGTTCCGCGCCCGGCGGTTTCTGGCGCGGCGGCAGGGCCTGGGTGCGGCGCAGCACGGCGGCCACGCGCGCGATCAGTTCCCGCGGGGAAAACGGCTTGGCGATATAGTCGTCGGCGCCCATTTCCAGGCCGATGATCCGGTCCACTTCCTCGCCGCGGGCGGTCAGCAGGATGACCGGTATCTGGGTGGTTTCGCGGATGGAACGGCACAGGCTGAGCCCGTCCTCGCCCGGCATCATGATGTCCAGCACAACCAGGTCTATGGCCGCGCTCTTCATGACTTTGCGGGCGCTGGCGGCGTCCGGTGCGGTCGTGGCGCGGTAGTTATGCTCGCGCAGGTAACGGGCCAGCGGTTCGCGGATGTCCCGCGCATCTTCGACCAGCAGGATATGCGGTTTTGCTTCTTCTTTGATCATCAGTCGTGATTTTGACGCCACGGCCAGTCCCCGCGCAAACCGGATTTGTCGCAAACCCTGTCGGAGGCGCGTAGTTTGGGCCATTTGCGGAAAAATACAAAGCGCGGAAACACGGCCGCGCCCATGCCCATCCATGGTCCAAAAAAAATTGATTTCCTGCAATCTGGCTCTTTTCCGGCCAGTTTCATTGCGGCAGGATTATGGCAAACCTGCACCGATAGCAGGAGAGCAAAGGGATAGGGAAACGGGCAAAGCATGGAAAATGTGAGCGGTAGCAGCCGCACGATCAGCGGCCAGGTCAAATGGTTCGATGCCCACAAGGGCTATGGGTTCATCACATCCGCCAACGGAGAGGGAGACGTCCTGCTGCACCAGACCTGCGTGCGCCAGTCGGGCTTCAAACAGGCCTTCGAGGGCGCGTCGGTGGTGTGCGAAGCGGTCGTGGGGCCGCGCGGGATGCAGGCCAGCCGTATCCTGTCGCTGGACAATTCCACGGCCCAGATGCCCCCGCCGCCGGCCGAGCGCACACAATCGCACTATGTCGCGCCGCCCCGCGGCCCCGCCTTCGAAGGTATGGTCAAATGGTTCAATCGCGCCAAAGGCTATGGCTTCGTCTCGCGCGGTCCCGGCACGCCGGATATCTTCGTCCACATGGAGACCTTGCGCCGCTGCAATGTGCGCGAGCTGCATGAAGGCCAGCGCGTGCGCGTGCGGGTGGGCGACGGTCCCAAGGGCGAGCTGGTCGCCGAGATCGCGCTGCTGGACTCCTGAATCATTTTTGAGCCTGCCTTGAATTGCCTTTGCGGCGGCTTCTGGCAATAGTCGCCCGCCATGCGCGCGCCGGTCCTTTCCCTTGTTCTGCTTATCGCCGGCGCCGTGCCGTCGGCTGCTGCCGAAACCTGTCCGGCCCCGAAAAGCCTTTCGTTCCACGTCGAAAAGGAGGTCCGCCGCGATGCGGTGGGATTCACCGAGGGCCTGGAGGTGCATGACGGCGCCTTCTACGAAAGCACCGGGGATTTCATCGGCGAGTCGCGGATCAACCGCATCGATCCGGCCACCGGCAAGGTGACCACGCTGCTTAATGCAGGCAAATCCTATTTCGGCGAGGGGCTGACCTTCTTCGGCGGCAGGCTCTATCAGATGACCTGGCGCGAACACCGCGTCTTTGTCTTCGACCGGCAGATGCAGCCGCTGCCGGAGCTGCACAACCCGCGCGAGGGCTGGGGCCTGACGCACGACGCCACGCGCCTGATCGCCAGCGACGGCTCCAGCCGCCTCTATTTCCTGTCGCCAAAGGATTTCAGCACGCTGGGCACGCTGACCGTGACGGCGGGCGGCTGGTATGTCGAGAACCTCAACGAACTGGAATATGCGCAAGGCGCGATCTGGGCCAATGTGTTCGAAAGCTGGAACGTGATGAAGATCGCGCCCGCGACCGGCTGTGTTGAGGCGGTGGCCGACATCCGGCCCCTCAGGATGCGGCTGAATGCCGCCGACCGGGGCTATATCGATTCCAACAGCAATTTCGTGCCCAATGGCATCGCCTATGACCCGGCCACGGGCCTGTTCACCCTGACCGGCAAATACTGGCCGGTGCTGTTTTCCGGGCGCTTCGTGGACGCGCCCTGAACGGCCGGCTCGAACGCCTGGCTTGAACGAAGGACGGGGGCCGTGTAATTCACACCGGGCTAACGGAGCGTAGCGCAGCCTGGTAGCGCATCTGCTTTGGGAGCAGAGGGTCGCGTGTTCAAATCACGCCGCTCCGACCAGTCTTTCCGGCCTCCGGGCAGTTCCGGGGGTCATTTTGGAGGAAGGGGTTCATGCGCGCGCGTATTTACAAGCCGGCCCGGAATGCCATGCAGTCGGGCAGGGCCCGCACCAAGCTCTGGCAGCTCGACTACGAGCCCGAAGCTCCGCGCACCATAGATCCGCTGATGGGATGGACCTCGTCCAGGGACATGCGCCAGCAGGTGACGCTGGAGTTCGACACTGCCGAGGAAGCCATCGCCTATTGCAAGGCCCATGACATCCCCTACCAGGTGTTCGAGCCGCATGTGCCCACACCCAGGCCCAAGGCCTATTCGGACAATTTCCGCTTCGACCGCAGAGTGCCCTGGTCGCATTGAGCGCCCTGCCGGTTGACGAATGCCCGTTGACGATTTCGCGCCCCTTTTCGGATAGACTGAGGGCCACGACTCCGTAGCTCAGTTGGATAGAGCACCCGCCTTCTAAGCGGGTGGTCGCTGGTTCGAATCCAGCCGGGGTCACCATCACCCAGCCAGCTGCCAGCCAACCAATTGAATTCACGCCAGAAATCTCTGACATTCCCGACCCGGCCGCAGGAAAGCCGGACGTGAGGATTGGAAGGGCATCATGACGGACGAATTGGCTGACCGCGTGGTGCGCAGGATCGGCTGGCGCATCCTGCCCTTCGCCATGCTGCTCTATTTCATCTCCTTCATCGACCGGGTGAACATCGGCTTCGCCGCGCTGACGATGAACAAGGACATCGGCCTGTCCCCGGCCGCGTTCGGCTTGGGCGCCGGCATCTTCTTCGCCGGCTATTTCCTCTTCGAGGTGCCGTCGAATCTGATCCTGCACCGGGTGGGTGCGCGGGTGTGGATCGCGCGCGTGATGATCAGCTGGGGCGTCGTCTCGGGCGCGACCGCCTTTGTACATGGTCCGGGCTGGTTCTATGTGCTGCGCTTCCTTCTGGGCGTGGCGGAGGCCGGATTCTTTCCCGGCATGATCCTCTATTTCTCCTACTGGTTTCCCGCCAGCCATCGCGCGGCCGCGACATCTGTTTTCATGGCGGCGGCGCCGCTTTCCACGGCGCTGGGATCGCCTTTGTCCGGCGCGCTGATGGAGCTGCATGGCTGGTTCGGCCTCCGGGGCTGGCAGATCATGTTCCTGGCCGAAGCGGTTCCGGCGGTGCTTCTTGGCATCGCGGTGCTGTTCATGCTGACCAGCCGGCCGGAGAATGCCGGCTGGCTTTCACCGAAGGAACGCAACTGGCTTGTCGAGACATTGCACCGCGAGCGGCAGCAACAGGGTCCGTCCCGCCATTCCATCCTGCAGGGCATGCTGGACGGCAGGGTTCTGGCGCTGTCGCTGATTTATTTCGGCACCTCGGCGGGCCTCTATGCGCTGGGCATCTGGTCGCCGCAGATACTGGCTCGCTTCGGCCTGTCGCCGCTTCAGGTGGGCTGGCTGAACATGGCGCCGGGTATTGCCGCGGTGGTCGCGATGGTCCTGTGGTCGCGCCACTCCGACCGCACGGCAGAGCGCACCTGGCATGTGGCGATCGCCTGTCTGGCGGCGGCGGCGGGCCTGTTCTGGTCTGGCGTGGCGGCGAGCCTGATCGCGGTTCTGGCGGCGCTGACCCTGGTCAATATCGGGGTCAGCGCGTCCAAGCCCCCGTTGTGGGCCATGCCCGGCAGCTTCCTGGACGGTGCGGCCGCCGCCGCCGGAATCGCCACCATCAATGCGCTGGGCAATCTGGGCGGATTTGTCGGTCCCGCCATGATCGGGCTTTTGAAAAGCTGGACCGGCAGTTTCCTGGGCGGACTTTACTTCGTGGCCGGGCTTCTGCTGCTGTCGGCGCTTTTGACGCTGCTCCTGGCCCGGTCGGGGCGGGCCAGGCCCCTTGCGGCAGCGCCGATAGAGCCCTAGTCAGCCAGTCCGTATCCTGAACCGGACAGACCCGTGCGCGAATTCTCCATTGCCGCCATCCCCGCCGACGGTATCGGCCCCGAAGTGATTGCCGCCGGCGTGACGGTGCTGCAGGCGCTCGAGAAGCGGCTGGGCGATGTGCGCTTCCACGTCACGCATTTCGACTGGGGCTCGGACTATTACCGCAAGCATGGCGTGATGATGCCGGCCGACGGCCTGGACAAGCTCAAAGGGTTCGACGCCATTTATTTCGGCGCGGTCGGCGCGCCCGACATTCCCGACCATGTCACCCTGTGGGGCCTTCGCCTGCCGATCTGCCAGGGCTTCGACCAATATGCCAATGTGCGTCCCACCCGGATTCTTCCGGGCGTCGCATCGCCTTTGCGAGGCGCCGGCCCTTCCGATCTGGACTGGGTGATCGTGCGCGAGAATTCCGAAGGCGAATATGCCGGCAATGGCGGGCGTACCCACAAGGGCATGCCCGAGGAAGTGGCCACCGAAGTTTCGGTCTTCACCCGTGCGGGCGTCACCCGCATCATGCGCTTTGCTTTCAAGCTGGCCCAGTCGCGCCCGCGCAAGCTTTTGACCGTGGTGACGAAATCCAACGCCCAGCGCTTTGGGCTGGTGATGTGGGACGAGATCGCGGCCGAGGTGGCCGGGGAATTTCCCGACGTCACATGGGACAAGATGCTGGTCGATGCCATGACCGTGCGCATGACGTTGAAGCCGCAAAGCCTGGACACGATTGTCGGCACGAACCTGCATGCCGACATCCTGTCCGATCTTGCGGGCGCGCTGGCTGGAAGCCTGGGCGTGGCGCCGACCGCCAACGTCAATCCCGAGAGGCGCTTTCCCTCCATGTTCGAGCCGATCCACGGCTCAGCCTTTGACATCACCGGCAAGGGCATCGCCAATCCGGTGGCCACCTTCTGGACCGGGGCGCAGATGCTGGAGCATCTGGGCGAGAAGGATGCGGCAGCGCGGCTGATGGCGGCGATAGGGCGGGTGTGCCAGGCGGGCATCCTCACGCCTGATCTCGGCGGCAAGGCGACGACCAAAGACGTAACAGCCGCGATGGTCGACGCGATCCATAGCTCCAATCTCTGAGTCGCGCCGCGGCCGGTGCGGGCCTGCGCTAATGCGGCGGTCCGGTTTCGGACCGCAGTTGCGACGGTGCGCCGCCAACCGGCCAGACTTCCGGTCCGTAATGCGGCGGTGTACTGCCGAATTCGTAAGCACCCAGGTCCGGCGCCTTGCCCCTGAAGCCATCGGTAATGGTGGGCAGTTCGATGCCCCGGTCGATGGCGGCCGAACCGGGCCTGAGGCGGAAGTCCATTGTTTCGGGCATGTAGAGCGTGCGCGGGTTGCTTTCATCCGTCGGCTTGACGTTGACGAAGGCATTCAGCCCGATGGTGATGCTGTGCGCATCCTGGCCGCTGCCCTTCTGGTATTCGGCCAGCGTGTCATAGGCCTTCTTCACGCGCCCGCCGTTGGCGCTTTCAAAGGGCGGGCCGTCCCAGGCGAAGTTGCCCGCGACCGGACCGGGGCCGAACCCGTTATAGTCCGATGTCGAATAAGGCGTGAAGGTCTTGACCAGGAAGACCGGCTTCTTCCAGCCGTCGCCCACGAACAGGTTGTTGCGGAAATGCAGATTCGACGCCGGGCCCAGCGCGCCCGCCGCGCCGATGAAGGTATTGTTATAGACCAGCACGCCCGACGGATTGTCCAGCAGCTTCAGCGCGCCGGATGAGGCTGTGTTGTAGGAGATGTTGCGATAGATATAGGCGGGCCCGCCGAAGATGGGCTGGGTGCTGTATGCGAGCTGGGCGGTGTTGACGCAGCGATTGTCGAAGGCCCGCATGTTGTGCACGCCGCCGTCCAGCTCGATGCAATTGTCGGTGATGTTGAACATGTCGTTGCCGTAGAAATCGACGGATGCGCCATATTCACCCGGAACCGGGCTGGGATTGCCGAAGGTGGCGTTGTCGACGGCGTCGTGGAAGTTGGCGACATAATTGTGCGTCACCACGTGGCCCTGGCCATAGACCTTCACCGCATATTCGCTGGTGATCAGCGCAGGGAAGCCGGGGTATTTGCCCCACACGTCCGCGCCGATCCAGCTTGTGATGTGCTCCGGGTCGTGGCGGCCCAGGAAGACGTTGTTGGCGATGTAATAGTCTTTCGACTTCGCCCAGTCGTCGCGCACCACCCGCCCGACGTTATAGGCGCGGCTGTTGACCAGGGTGAAGCCGTCGGCGCCGGCGATATCCTTGATCCCCAGCAGGAAACCGACATTGGTGTTCCTGATCGTGATGCCGTCGAAATAATTGTAGTTCGCCGCCAGCAGGTTGAAGAGCGTGTCGTTGCCCGCGCCGTCGAACACCACCTCGCCGTCGCCTGCCGCCTTGATGACGATGGGCTTGTCCGCGGTGCCGCTCGCGGTCAGGTAATAGGTGCCATCGAATGACGTTCCATACGTCTCGATGTTCTTATCGAACCCTCCATAGACAAAACGGTTGTCCTTGTAGGTTCCGGCATGGACCAGGATCACGTCTCCCGGCTTCACGCGCGGGGGAAAGACATTGTTGTGGTCGCTTTCGTCCGCGCCCAGGTAATAGGCCGCCAGCAGGCCGATGAAGGAATCGGGCCCCAGCGGACCTTTGTGGCTGAACGGATAGACGTGATAGACGTGACCGCCTGCGGCCGGCCTGGGCACGGCACGGGTGCGCACCGTGACCGTTTTTTCCGCTTCGCCCCTGACGCCATCGGGGTCGCTCATCGCGAAATGGACTTCGTATTCCGTATCGGGCTCAAGGTTCAGCACGCTGCCGGCGAAGCCGGGCGGCACCGTGTAGTTGTAATAGTTGGGGCCGAACTGCGGCTTGGGTCCGGCGATAAACTCGCCGCCCATGCGAAACAGCGGCAGCGCCTGGCGCCATGTACCGCCGCCGGCCTTCCGGTAGGTGACCTTCACGACGGCATTGCGATTGTCGTCGCCGCTGATCTTCCATTCGAAGCCCAGGGACAGAAGGGTGGGGCGCTCGGTTATGAAAGCGCCGGGCGTCACCGCATTTTCCGCGGCCGCTTCGCCCGTCAGCGCGACAATGGCCATCATCGCCAGAAGAAACTGCCGCATTCCGTCCCCGCCTGTTTTCCGTTTTCGCCACGCTAGGCCGCCCGGCAGGCAGATTCAACTCGGCGCGTCAGGCGCGTACGCTTTCGCCGATCCAGGCGAGATAGCCGGGAAAGCCCGCGGCAAAGGGCAGGGCCACGATCTCCGGCACCGTGTAAGGATGCACCGCCTTGATCCGCGCGATGAGCGGGCCGAACAGCGCGGTGCGCGTCTTGACCAGCAGCAGGATCTCGGCCTCGTTGCGCGTCTCGCCCTGCCAGACATAGAAGCTCTCGATCGGCAGAAGCTGCACGCAGGCCGCCAGCTTCTCGTCGGTCAGAAGGCGGGCAAGCGTTCCGGCCTCCTCGCGCGACGGCATGGTGGTCATTAGCACCCCATAGTCGGCGGGCGCATTCATTTCGCGGCCTGCATCGCGGGCCGGCTGGCCCGCCGCGCGAAGGCCAGCACATGGTGCACCGTTTCCTTGAGCCCCGTGGTGACGATGTCGCATTCCGTCGCCTCGATCCCGTCGAGATACCGCGAGCCGTCGCCGGCAAGGCCCCAGAACAGCGCCATCACCGGCACGCCGGGCATGCGCTTCCTCAGGCGGCGCACCTGATAGCGCGCGTTCTTGAAAGTCCCCGGCTCCAGATATGACACGCAGGTCAGTTGCACGCCCTCGCAGGAAAGCTCGCGGATGTTGGTGGCCGAGGTTTCGTCGGACGAAACAACCCGCGCCGTGATGCCATATTTGCCCAGCATGTCCACCAGCAGCAGGGCGGCGGCTTCGTCCAGCGGTCCGCGCCCGGCCACGCACATCACCGGTTCGTGCGCCGGATCGCGCCAGCCGGGCGGCAGTTCGGCCTGGGCCGCGCCGTCCTTGCGGTCCGCCAGGTTCACGATCAGCCCCTTGATGGCGTCGCGGATGCGGGCCTGCCGCAGGGGATCGAGCACGCCGCGGTTGACGTCCTCCTGCGCGAGCATCAGCGCGCGCGCGGCCACTTCGTCGTAATAGGCGGACAGCGAGTTTTCTTTGAGGAAAGCTTCGGCCTCGTCGGCGGCTTCGTCCGGGTCCTCGGCCAGCATCCGCAGGTACAGGCTTTCCTCGAAGCGCAGCGCCGGCTGGTCGCCCAGCATCACGTCGAGGAACTTCAACCCCTCGACATGGCGCGAGAACACCACGAAGCACATGGTCAGCGGCGTGGAGAGCAGAAGCCCCACCGGTCCCCACAGCCAGGTCCAGAACACCGCCGCCACCACCACCGCCACCGCCGACAGGCCCATGCTGCGGCCATACAGGAACGGCTCGATCACCTGTCCGATCACGGCCTCGATGCCGCCATACAGCGCCATCGTCCACACCATCTTCTCCCAGCCCGGGTCCACGGCCAGCGCCAGCGCAAAGGGGAACAGGAAGGCCAGCGGCACGCCCACATAGGGCACAAAGCGAAGCAGCATCGACATCACGCCCCACAACGGCGCGTTGGGAATGCCGATCAGCCACAGGCCAGTCCCGATCACGATGCCGAAGCAGGTGTTGATGCAGGTCTGCAGGAACAGATAGCGCGACAGCCGCGCGGCGGCTTCGTCCAGCGCCACGCTGGTGCGCTGCATGTCGCGCGATCCGGCCAGGCGCACCAACCGGTCCCGCAGGTCGTCCTTCTGCAGCAGGATGAAGCCGACAAAGACCAGCACCAGCGCGACCAGGCCCGTCGGTTCCACCAGCGGGCCGAGCACATTCTGGGCGACCGCCCAGGGCGCCAGCGAATCGCGGGTAATGACCACGGGCACCGGCTTGACCGGGTTGTTCGGCGTCGCGCTTTCGTTCTGGTCCGGCCTGTTGCCGCCGGTGATCTGCTCGGCCAGCGTTTCGATCGTGTGGTTCAGGCGGTTGATCGTGTCGTTGCGCCCGATCGAGCCCGCCACGGACTGGATCTTGTGCGCGAGGTTGGTCTGATAGTGCGGTACCTCGGCCGCCAGCTTGGCGAGCTGGGAGCCCATGAACAGGCCCAGCGACGACAGGATCACGATCACCAGCAGCAGGCTGATCAGGACCGGCACCACATTGCCCAGCCTGAACCGCTTGAGCAGGCCCACGAGCGGCGCCAGCGCGAAGGACATCAGCACCGCCAGCGCCAGCGGCATCAGGACCGGACGCCCGAAATAAATGCCCGACACCACCACCGCCGTGATCACCGCGGTCATGAAGCGGGGGGTCAGGGTGTCGGCGGCGGTCACGACAGGGCGCGGCGCAGGCGGCTTCAGGTCGGCCATATGCCAAGTATAACCTGCCGGAGCCGTTTCCGCTTCATTTCAACTTGCGAAAGAAGCAGGTCGGCGCGCCGGTGTGGCAGGCGGGCCCCATCTGGTCCACCTTGAGCAGCAGCACATCGCCGTCGCAGTCCACATAGGCTTCCAGCAGCCGCTGGTGGTGGCCGCTGGTTTCGCCCTTTTTCCAGACCGCCTGGCGCGAGCGCGACCAATAGGTGACGTGACCGGTCGACAGGGTCATCTCCAGCGTCTCGCGGGTCATCCAGGCGAACATCAGCACCTCGCCGGTTTCCTTGCTCTGGGCGATCGCCGGCACCAGGCCGTCCTGGTTGAACTTGACCGCCGAAACGAAGGCGGCATGGGTCAGAAGGTCGGTCATCTGTGTTCTTTCAGCCGGGCAAGGCCTTTCTCCAGGTCCGCGATCAGGTCACTGGCCTCTTCGAGGCCCGCATGGATGCGCAGCACCGGCCCCTCTGCCTGGAAGGGTCTGGCGGTCCGGTGGATATGCGCCGGAACGATCAGGCTTTCAAACCCGCCCCAGGAATAGCCGATCCCGAAATGCTGCAACCCGTCCACGAAGGCCGCCACCGCAGCCTGCGGCGCGGGCTTCAGCACCAGCCCGAACAGGCCGCAGGCGCCGGAGAAATCCCGCTTCCACAGGGCATGGCCCGGATCGCTTTCCAGCCCCGGATGCAGCACGCGCGCGACCTCCGGCCGCCCCGCCAGCCAGCGCGCCAGCGCAAGGCCCGTCTGGTGATGCCGCGCCAGGCGGACGGGCAGGGTGCGCAAGCCGCGCAGCCCCAGGAAACAGTCGTCGCCGCTGGCATAAAGGCCCAGATTGCCGTGCGTCTCGGCCAGGCGCGCAGCATGGGCTTCATTCGCCGCGACATAGCCCAGCATCACATCGGCATGGCCGCCGACATATTTGGTGGCGGCTTGGATCGAAAGGTCCACGCCGGCCTTGAGCGGCTGGAAAAAGACCGGCGTGGCCCAGGTATTGTCCATCAGCACGGATGCGCCATGCGCGTGTGCGGTCCTGGCGATGGCGGGGATGTCCTGCACCTCGAAGGTCAGCGAGCCGGGGCTTTCGCAGAAGACGGCCCTGGTGTTCGGTTTCAGCAGCGGCGCGATATCTTCGGTTGGCGCGTAATAGCTCGCCTCGATGCCGAAGCGCCTGAGGGTCCGGTCGCACAGGGTGCGCGTGGGTCCATAGGCGCTGTCCACCATCAGAAGATGATCGCCCGCACCGCATACCGACAGGATGGCGGTGGCGATGGCATTGAGGCCGGACGGCAGGGTGACGACTCGCGCCGCGCCTTCCAAGTCTGCGATGGCGGTCTCGAAACTGCGTGTCGTCGGCGTGCCGCGCCGGCCATAGCTATAGGGCTGTCTGTTGGCCTCCAGCGCGGCAAGGTTCGGATAGAGGATGGTCGAGGCGCGATAGACGGGCGTGTTGACCACGCCGAAATGCTCGGCGCTCATGCGGCCCAGGCTCGTGGCCCTTGTTTCGGGCTTGTCGTCGCTCACGCCGGCTTTTCTCCGACTCTTTCCACCAGGTGCGGCCGCAGCGGCCGGTCGAAGGCCCAGATCATCAGGCCCGCGGCGGTCGCGACCGCGGCAATCATCACGAAGAAGACGCTCTTGTCCATCTTGTCCCACAAGGTGCCCAGCCAGCCCTGCAGGAACCCGCCGCCCAGGAAATTGGGCAGGAAATTCACCCCCATCAGCAGCGATGCGAGGCGCAGCGGCGCAACCTTGGAATAGAGCGAAAGGCTCACCGGATAGAGATAGATCTCGCCCAGGGTCAGGACGATGAAATAGAGAGCGACCCAAAGCCAGCTCGTCCTGCCCCCGCCGATGGCACAGGCCGCCATCAGCAGATTGGCGCCCGCCGTCAGGAAGCATCCCACGGTCATCTTCATGGTCGAGCTTGGCTGGCGCGCGCCCTGGCGCTGCCACAACGCCACGATCAGCGGCGTTCCGGCGAAGATCACGAAAGGATTGATGGACTGGAACCAGGTCCAGGGGATTTGCGCGTGCCAGCCGAAAATGTCGATTGCGCGGTCGGTATCGTCGAGCGACCACAGGGCCATCGTGTTGCCCTGCTGCTCGTTGCAGGCCCAATAGAGCGTCAACGGCACCACCAGCAGGCACAGCGCGGCGATGGACTTCCATTCCTCATGCGTGAGGGGCTGATGCTGCGCGGCCGGCGCAGTCTGTCTTGTATCGGGCGGCAGGTGTCTCCAGCCCGCCAGATAGACGCCCAGCGCCAGAAGGATACCCACGCCCGCCGCCGCGAAACCATAGTGCCAGCCCGCCATTTCGCCCAGCGAACCGCAGACGAAGGGCGCCAGGAACGCGCCCAGGTTGATGCCGACATAGAAAATGGCATAGCCGCTGTCGCGCAGCGGATCGCCGGGCGCGTACAGGAGCCCGACCTGCGAGCTGGTGTTGGTCTTGAAGAAGCCGCCGCCGAAGATCAGCAATGTCAGCGCCGGGAACAGCAGTGCCTCGGACGCCATCATGAAATGGCCGAAGGCCATCAGCACCATGCCGATGACGGCGGTGGCGCGCTGGCCCAGCCAGTTGTCGGCCACCCAGCCGCCGAGCAGCGGCGTCGCATAGATCAGCCCGGTATAGGTGCCATAGATCAGCGAGGACAGCGGCTGCACCGTCAGCGGGCCCGCCAGCATCTCGTAGAAGGCCTTCACCTGGGGATAGAACAGCACGCCTTCGACATGACCCGGCAGCAGCAGGTATTTGGTGAGATAACCCACCAGCAGCGCGCGCATTCCGTAATAGGACATGCGCTCCCACATTTCGGTGCCCGCCAGGGTGGGAAGGCCGCGCGGGTGTTGCAGCACGTTCCTCATGCGGCCCGTTCCGTCACGCGGCACGCGTCCGGCGCAGCAGCCAGCCATAGAGCACGGCGACCAGGCCCGCGAAGGCCAGCGCGCCGATCGCCGGTGCAAGGGCGAAATCTCCCCCCACCACCGCCAGCGGCGCGTCGCGGTTGAAGCCCACGATCAGGCCGGCATTCAGCACGCCGAACAGGCTTTCGCCCACGATCATGCCCGATGCCACCAGGACGCCCAGCCTTTCGGCCCGCGCCGTGCGCGTGGCGCGGTTGTAGAACCAGCCGATCACCGCGCCGGCCACGACCGGAAGCGTCGCCGACATGGGCAGGTAGATCCCGAGTCCGACGGCCAGCGGCGGAACACGCAGCCAGCCGCGCGCGCGGCACAATTCATCCAGCGCCACGATGGCCGCGCCGATGGCCGCGCCGATGGCGATACGGTTCCAGTCCATCTGGCCGCCGATCACGCCCTGGGCCAGGGCCGAGATCAGGTTGGCCTGCGGCGCCGACAGGGGCTGGGCCGTCACGGTGTTGAGATTGGCGGCCCCGGCAAAGCCATAGGCGCGCGCCAGCAGATTCAGCACCAGCGGTATCACCAGCGCCGATGCCGATACCCCCACCAGCAACGCCACCTGCTGCCGCCAGGGCGCTGCGCCCACAAGCTGGCCCGTCTTGAGGTCCTGCAGATTGTCGTTGGAGCTGCAGGCGGCGGCGAACAGGATCGAGGTGATGAACAGCGCCACGGCGATCATGGCCTTGGGCGGCGCCCCCGAAAAGAAGATCATCAGGATCACCGCGCAGCCGGTTACCGCCAGGATGCCGACGCCCGAGATCGGGCTGTTGGAAGAGCCGATCAGTCCCGCCATGTAGCCGCAGATGGCGGCGACCAGGAATCCGAACAGCACCATGATGGGGATGGACACCGCCGCGATCCCCATGGCGCTGGCGCCCAGGCTGGCATCCATCGCGAAACGCCAGCAGAGCCCGGCCGACACCCCGACCGCCAGGATGGCCAGCAGGATCATGATCCGGAAGGGGATGTCGCGGTCGGTCTGGTCGGACCCGAATGTGATCTTCTGTTTCGCGGCCACCTGCGCCAGCCCGCCCAGGATCGGCCCCATGTTGCGCACCAGCGACCAGATCGCGGCAATGCCCATCGCGCCCGCGCCGATGAAGCGCACCTGAATGCGCCAGATGTCGGTGACGAAGGTCGCCAGATCGCCGTGCTGGGGCGTGATCGCGGTCAGTACCGGTATCGCGCCCAGCCAGGCGATGGCGATGCCCAGCGCCATCGCGACGCCGACCGAAATGCCCACCAGGTGGCCCGCGCCCATGAGCGCCAGCGACAACGAAAAACTGTAGCCGGTGGCGCCGGCGCCGAACCGGAAATAGCCCTCTGCCGTGTCCACCGCCAGCCGCATCGCCGCAACCAGCGCGAGGCCCGCCGAAGCGATGGAGCCGTGGATCACCGCCATCAGCCCTTCGCGCGCTTCCGGTGTGGCGCTGCCGCGCGCTTCCGATCCGGCGCGCAGGACTTCGGCGCCCGCCACGCCTTCCGGATAGGGAAGGTCGGATGTCGTGACCAGCCCGCGCCTGAGCGGAATGGTGAACAGCACGCCCAGGATCCCGCCCGACAGCGACAGCAGGAAACAGGTCCAGAAGGGAAAGCCGGTCCACCAGCCCACGATGACCAGCCCCGGCAGCACGAAGATGATCGAGGCCATCGCGCCGGCCGAGGAGCAGACCGTCTGCACGATGTTGTTCTCGCGGATGTTCGAACCGGGAAACAGGCCCAGGAACGCCATCGAGATCACGGCGGCGGGGATGGACGTGGCGAAGGTGAGTCCCACCTTCAGGCCAAGATAGATGTTGGCGGCACAAAACAGCAGGGTCAGCGCCACGCCCAGGGCAAGCCCGCGCAGGGTCAGTTCCCTGCCGGGCGCGATGTCGATCTTCATGCGCCGACCTTGCCCGTAAAGCTAGGGCAACTCAACAAATCGTTCTTCCCGGGCATAGGCGGTGAAGCCCACCCGCTGATAGAGGGGCAGGGCGCGGGGATGGTCCAGCGTGCAGGTGTTGATGGTGAGCCGCTGGATGGGCATGGCCCAGGCGTTCATGCAGGTATGGTAAAGGAAGAAGAAACCCAGCCGCTTGCCGATCGCCTCGGGCGTCAGTCCGAAGTATGAGATGTTGGCCTGGCCGGACTTGCGCATGTCCAGTTCGGCCATTCCGGCCGGGCATCCGTCCCGGTAGAGCACAAAAAGCTGGTTGAGCGGATCGTGGATCACCTCCGCCAGCGCCTCGTCCGTCAGCTTCTTGCGGTCCACCCAGAAATAATCCGCGCCGATCGTGTCATAGAGATAGCGGTAGAAGTGCGTCGGCGGCTGCTCGCATTTCAGCAGCGCCACCTTGCCGCGCGGCGCGGGCGGCGGCAGGGCCGAAGGCCTGGCTTTCATTTCCAGGAACGTGACCGTCATGGGAATGCGCCGCGCCGCCTTTGCCATGCCTCAGCCCGTTTCGACGGGCGTATCGGGCCGGCCGCCCCATTCCGTCCATGACCCGTCATACAGCGCCACATCGCGCGCGCCCAGCTCGTCCAGCGCCAGCATCAGGATGGCCGCGGAAATGCCCGAGCCGCAGGTGGTGACGATGGGCCGGTTCAAGTCCACGTCTCTGAAAGCGGCGCGCAGTTCATCCCCCGATTTCAGCGTCCCGTCGGCGGAAACCACGCCGCGCCAGGGCACGTTGCGCGCGCCCGGCATGTGGCCGCCGCGCACCCCGGCGCGCGGCTCCGGCTCGGCGCCGGTGAAGCGGGCGGCGCTGCGCGCATCCACCATCTGCGCGGTCTTGTCCTTCACGATGTCCATGACGTCGCTGCAATCGCGCATGATGGCCGGCTGCGCGATGGCGGTGAAGAATTTCGGCGACGGCCTTGCAGGACCGCTTTGAACCGGAAGGCCCTCGCGCCGCCATTTGGGCAAACCGCCGTCGAGCACCTTCACGTCGCGGTGCCTCATCGCCTTGAGCATCCACCACACCCGTGGAGCCGAGAAGATGCCCGCGCCGTCATAGACCACCACGGTTTGGTTATCGCCGATGCCCAACGCGCCCACGGCCGCCGAGAAGGCGCCGGGCGGGGGCATCATGTGCGGCAGGTCCGTGGAATGGTCCGCGATACCGTCGATGTCGAAGAACACCGCGCCCGGAATATGCGCGGTCTCGAATTCCGCGGCCGGATTGCGCTTGTCCTCCGGCATGTACCAGGAAGCATCCACCACCCGCACCGCGTCCAGATGCGCTGCGAGCCATTCTGTCGTGACCAGATTCGTCATGTTCTATTCGTAGGGAACGCTGATGGGCGTGCGCTGCGCGATGAGCCAGGGCGGGCAGGGCAGGCCCTTCTCGCGCAGGAATGCAGGATTGAACAGCTTGCTCTGATAGCGGTTGCCATAGTCGGCCAGCACGGTGACGATGGTGTGACCCGGCCCCATCTCCTTTGCCATGCGGATCGCGCCCGCCACATTGATGCCGGTCGAGCCGCCCATGCAAAGGCCTTCGTGTTCGAGCAGGTCGAAGATGATGGGCAGGGCTTCCTCGTCGGGGATTTCATAGGCGTCGTCGATCGGCGCACCTTCCAGGTTGGCCGTCACGCGGCCCTGGCCGATGCCTTCGGTGATGGAGGTGCCGTGGCTTTCCAGCTTTCCCGTCTTGACCCAGCTGTAGATCGCCGCGCCCAGCGGGTCTGCGGCGGCGATGCGGACGTTCCTGTTGCGCTCCTTGAGCGCGATGGCGACGCCGCCCAACGTGCCGCCGCTGCCGACGGCGCATATGAACCCGTCCACTTTCCCGCCTGTCTGGTCCCAGATCTCCGGGCCGGTGCCCTCGATATGGGCCTGGCGGTTGGCCACATTGTCGAACTGGTTGGCCCAGATCGCGCCGTTCTTCCCGGTGCGGGCAAGCTGCTCCGCCAGGCGCCCCGACAGCTTCACATAGTTGTTGGGATCCTTGTACGGCACGGCAGGCACTTCGATCAGCTCCGCGCCCATCAGGCGCAGCGCATCCTTCTTTTCCTGCGACTGGGTGTCGGGGATCACGATGACGGTGCGGAAGCCCATCGCGTTGGCGACCATCGCAAGTCCGATGCCGGTGTTGCCGGCCGTGCCTTCCACGATGGTGCCGCCGGGCCTGAGCTGGCCGCGCCGGATCGCGTCGCGGATGATGAACAGGGCGGCGCGGTCCTTGACCGACTGGCCGGGGTTGAGGAATTCCGCTTTCCCCAGGATTTCGCATCCCGTCGCGTCCGAAGCGCGCTTCAGGCGTATCAGCGGTGTGCCGCCGACGGCGGCGATGACGTCTTGCCTTATCTGCATGGCCGGGACCCTAGTCGCATGACGCCATGCCTTCAAGCGCGGCGGGTTGGCCGCGGCCCAGGCACATGCGCCGCGCATTCGCCGTGGCGAAAACAGGTGGTCACATGGTCGTTGACCATGCCGACAGCCTGGGCGAAGGCATAGACGATCACAGGGCCACAGAAACCGAAACCGCGCTGCTTCAACTCCCTGGCCAGTCCCTCGCTCATCTCGGTCTGGGCGGGGATCTGGTCCCTGTTCCTGAACCTGTTCGTCTGCGGCCTGCCGCCGACATGCTTCCAGATCAGTTCGGTGAAACCGCCGGGCTCCTTCTCCTCGATGTCGAGCCAGAGACGCGCACCCTTGACCGCCGCCTCGATCTTGGCGCGGCTGCGTATGATGCCCTCATTCTTCAGCAGCCGGTCGATGTCGCGCGCGCCATAACGCGCGATCCTGTGCGGATCGAAATTGTGGAAGGCTTTGCGGAAATTCTCGCGCTTGCGCAGGATGGTGATCCAGGACAGCCCGGCCTGGAATCCGTCCAGCACCAGCTTCTCGTACAGCGCGCGGGGATCATATTCCGGCACGCCCCATTCCTGGTCGTGATAGGCCAGGTAGAGAGGATCCTCGCCCGGCCACAGGCAACGCGTTTTTCCAGGCTCAAGCCCCATGCGCGGAATCGAGCCACGCCGGCTTCGTCAGCGCAACAGGAATCTCTCCGGCGGTGACCGGACCGCTGTTTTCCTCCAGCCGGTCCAGCCGCACCAGCGCAAAACCCGTGGATCCATAGGTGGAAAGGATCTCGCCGATCTCGGCCGCGCCCGCTTTCAGGACCGTGCCGGGCTCCGGCAGGACGCCGTCGGCGGCGGCGGACAGGATGCGCTTGCGCGCCGTGGCGCGGTGTTTCATGCGCGCGGTGAGTTCCTGGCCGACATAGCAGCCCTTGGTGAACGACACGCCGTTCAGCTCTTCCAGCCCCGCATCCAGGGCAAAGACTTTTTCCGATCCGAAGTCGGCCGCTTCCGGCACGCCCAGCGCAAGCCGCCTTTCGTGATAGGCCCGCGGGCCGGGGAGGTTGGCGGGCATTTCGGCCGCTGCTCCGATGCTGCGTGGGCCCAGCGCCGCCAGCCGCGGGTCCGGAAAGGTCACGGCGCGGTCGGCGTAAGCCGTCAGCCGGTTGTCGGGATGGCCCCGGAGCGCGACATAGACGCGAAGCTGCTCGCGCGGCTCGATCTCGACCCTGGTCCGCAGGCGGTACATGCGCAGTTTCCTGAGCAGCGCGTCGCGCGAATCCGCCGCGCAGTCGATCAGCACCGCGCCGTCCCCTTCGGTCAGGAGGAAATCGAACAGGATCTTCCCCTGGGGCGAAAGCAGCGCCGTATAGAGCCCCGCGCCCGGCGCCAGCCCCCGGACGACATCGCCGGTGACCAGGCCCTGCAGGAAATCCCGCGCCTGTGGGCCCGAAACGGCGATCACGGCACGGTCATCGAGATGGGCAGGTTCCATCGCCCACACTTAGGGCCGGTTGCCGTGGTTGCCAAGGGCGCGGGGGGTAGGCTAACTGCCGGACCAATGACGGAAATGTTCGATCTGTTGATTCGGGGCGGCACGGCCGCGACTCCCAATGGCATTGCCCCAGTGGACATCGGGGTTATTGGCGGGCGCATTGCCGCCATTGGCGTCACCGGAACGGCGAAAGCTGTGGAAATCTTCGAGGCGAAGGGGCTTCACGTCCTGCCCGGGGTGATCGATTCCCAGGTCCATTTCCGCGAGCCGGGCAACGAGCACAAGGAAGACCTGGCGACCGGAAGCCTGGCGGCCATCCTGGGCGGCGTGACCAGCGTGTTCGAAATGCCCAACACGGCCCCGCCCACCACCAGCCGCGCCGCGATCGACGACAAGCTGGCCCGCGCCCGGGGGCGGATGCATTGCGACTATGCCTTCTATGCCGGCGCCACGCCGCAGAACATCGGCGCGCTGGCCGAACTGGAGCGCCTGCCGGGCGTCTGCGGCATCAAGGCGTTCCTGGGTTCGTCCACCGGCACGCTGCTGCTGAACCGGGAAGACGACATCCTGGCCGCGCTGAAGGCAGGCCGCCGCCGCGTCGCCGTCCATTCCGAGGACGAGGACCGCATGATCGCGCGCAAGGCGCTTGCCGAACGCGGCCGCCCCGAAACCCACCCGGTCTGGCGCGATGCCGAAGCCGCGCGCATGTCCACCGAACGCGTGCTGCGGCTGGCGCGTGCGGCGGGGCGGCGCCTGCATGTGCTGCATGTGACCACGGGCGACGAGATTCCGCTGCTGGCCGCCGCCAAGGACATCGCCACCGCCGAGACGACGCCCCAGCATCTCACCCTGTCCGCGCCGGAATGTTACGAGCGGCTTGGCACCTATGCCCAGATGAATCCGCCCATCCGCGATGAAAGCCACCGCCAGGCGCTGTGGCGGGCGGTGCGCGAAGGCGTGATCGACGTGATCGGTTCGGATCACGCGCCGCACACGCGCGCGGAAAAGGACCGGACCTATCCCGACACGCCTTCCGGCATGCCGGGCGTGCAGACGCTGGCGACGATCCTGCTGGATCACGTCAACAAGGGAAATCTCACGCTGGAACGGTTCGTGGATCTTACCGCGGCGGGCCCGCAGCGCATCTTCGGCATCGCGGGCAAGGGGCGCATCGCGCGCGGCTATGACGCCGATTTCACCATCGTGGACATGGGGCTCACGCGCAGGATCGAGAACGGCTGGATCGCTTCGCGCTGCGGCTGGACGCCGTTCGACGGCATGAAGACCAGGGGCTGGCCGGTGGCGACCATCCTGCGCGGGCGCGTGGTGATGCGCGACTTCGCCGCCGTGGGCGAAGCGGGCGGCGCGCCCGTGCGCTTCGTGGAAACGCTGGAACCGGCATGACATTTATCTATCTCATCGCCTCGGGCGTGGTGATGGGCCTGATCGCGGCGGTGCCGATCGGCCCGGTCAACCTGATCTGCATCCGCCGGTCCTTCGCCTTCGGGCCGCTCAACGGCTTCATGTCGGGGCTGGGGGCTGCACTCGGCGACGGCGTCTTCGCTGCAATCACCGGATTCGGCCTGACCTGGATCGCCCGGCTGATCGAAGGCTACGCGCCGATCATCGAGCTGATCGGCGGCGCCATGCTGGTCTGGTTCGGCTGGCGCACCTTCCTCGCTCCGCCGGTGGTGCGCTGCCTGGAGGACGGCACGGACAAGAGCGGCACCAACCTCCTCAGGGCGATGGTTTCGACCTTTGCCCTGACCGTCACCAATCCGGCTACGCTTCTGGCCTTCACCGCCATGTTCGCCTCGCTGGGGGGACTGGCGGGCGGCGCGGGCAGCTTCGGCGATGCGGGTTTCGTGGTCGCGGGCGTGGTGGGCGGTTCGGCCGGCTGGTGGCTGGCGCTGACGACCGTGATCGGCCTGTTCCACACCCGGATAGACGAGCGGACGATGCGCCTCATCAACCGGGGCTCGGGGGTCCTGGTCGGGATTTTCGGCCTGGTGGTTCTGATCCATCTAGTGATCAAGTATTACTGATTGGATACGAGGGGATTACGTGGGCGAATTCCCCGGCGGAAATCCGAGGGTTCCCGGTTTCGGCGCTTTGGCCGGAGGCTGCCCGGCGCTAAAGTACCGGCGCGGGGGCGAGGAGCGCTTTTCGGGGCGCGGAGACTGAACAATGAAGCGTTTGCGTTTTCTTTTTGCGATTCTGTTCCTGGCCGGATTCGCCGTGCCCGCGCTGGCGGTGGATGATTCCCTGAGCATCCAGGCCAACCAGAAATACCTGGCGGACAATGCGAAGAAGAGGGGCGTGATCGTGCGGCCCAGCGGGCTTCAGTTCCGCATCATCCAGAACGGCTTCGGCAAGCGGCCGCAAAGCACGGACTCGGTGACGGTCTATTACACGGGCCGGCTGATCAACGGCACTATCTTTGACGGCACCTCGCCCGGCCTGCCCGCCACCTTCAAGCTCAACAGCGTGATCCCTGGCTGGATAGAGGCGATGCAGTTGATGCGCGAGGGCGATCATTGGGAACTCACCATTCCGCCCAACCTGGGCTATGGCGTGCGCGGCGCGGGCGACGGCGTCATCCCGCCCAACCAGACGCTGCTGTTCGACATCAAACTGGTTTCCACCACCCCTGCACCGAAGAAGGGTGAAAAGGGCTACATCCCCGATCCCGGCGACAAGGACGACGAGCAATAGGCACGCTGCGCGATCTGCTGGCCCGCTTGTGGACCGCTCGTCACCTGGGTGGCGGGCGGCTGCGCATCGCCGTGGCGCTGGCGATGGTGGTGGGGGCAAGCGCCCTGTTCTGGACCAGCCGGGACTATACGGTCGTGGCGCCGGAATGGGACGGGCAGGTGCGCGGCATCGCCTATAATCCCAGCCATGTCTTCTCCCTGCGCCAGAACAAGCACATCACGCCCGAGCGGATCGATTCCGACCTGGCGCAGCTTTCCCGGCTGACGGGGCACATTCGCACCTATACGGTCGATGGCGGCATGGACAAGGTGCCCGAGATCGCGCGGCGCTATGGCATGACCGTGTCCCTGGGCATCTGGATCAGCCCCGATCTCGCAAAGAACGAAAAGCAGATTGAGCTTGGCATCAGGACGGCGCTCGCCAACCGGCGCACCATCGACCGCGTGATCGTGGGCAACGAGACTCAGCTCGAGGGCTATGTCTCGGCCGACCAGCTCAACGATTATATCGCGCGGGTTCGCGCGGCCCTGCCTGCGCGCATCAAGGTCACCACCGCCGAGCCCTGGTCTACCTGGATGATGACGCCGGAGATCGGCAAGAATGTCGATATCGTGTTCGTCCACCTTCTGCCTTACTGGGAGAATGTGGACATCCGCGGCAGCCTCAGGTCCATCGAGGGTTTCTACAACCACATCCAGGCGGAATTCCCCGACAAGCAGATCGTGGTGGGCGAGGCGGGCTGGCCGTCGGAAGGGCGCACGCGGGGCCGCGCCGAGGCTTCCGCCGCCAACGAAGGCTGGTTCCTGCGCGCCTTCGTGCAATTCGCGATGGAGAAGGGCTGGGACTATTATCTGTTCGAAGCCTATGACCAGCCCTGGAAGAGCCAGGGCGAATTGGGCGTGGGCGCCTATTGGGGCCTGTTCGACGCCACCGGCAATCCCAAATTCGCCTTCACCGGCATGCTGAGGACCTTCCCGGAATGGCGCACCTATGCGCTGATGGCCGCGGTGCTGAGCCTGCTTCTGGGCCTGCTGGTGCTGGGGCGGATGCCGCGTGTGCGCCAGACCGGTTATCTGATGATGGGCGGCATGATCGTCCTGGTGTCCACCGGCCTGCTGGCGCTGATCGATGCGACCGCGCTGGAATATGTGGACCCAACCGATATCGCCGCCCTGATCGCCATGTCGCCGCTGGTGCTGCTGGCCTGTGCCGTGATCCTGACGGAAGGGATCGAGATGGCGGCCAGCCTGTGGCGGGTGGAGCGGCGCATCGTCCGGGTGAGCATTCCCGAAACCAGCCCGCGCGTCTCGATCCATGTGCCGACCTACAACGAACCGCCGCAGATGGTGATCGAGACGCTGGATGCGCTTTCACGGCTGGACTACGACAATTTCGAGGTCATCCTGCTGGACAACAACACGTCCGATCCCAAGGTGTGGCGTCCGGTCGAAGCCCACTGCCGGCTGCTGAATGCCCAGTCGCCCGTCCAGCGGTTCCGCTTCTTCCATTTCGAGCAGATGAAAGGCTTCAAGGGCGGCGCGCTCAACCGCGCACTGGCGCTGACCGATCCGAAGGCGGTCTATGTCGCGGTCATCGACAGCGACTATCAGGTGGAGCCCTTCTGGCTGCGGCGCACCATTCCCTATTTCGCCTCGCCCGGAATCGCGCTGGTGCAGGGGCCGCAGGATTACCGCGACGCGCCGCAGAACCTGTTCAAGGCCATGGCGTATGAGGAGTATCGCGGCTTCTTCCATATCGGCATGGTGGAGCGCAACGAGCACAATGCCATCATCCAGCACGGCACCATGACCATCGTGCGCAAGGATGCGCTCGAGGAAGTGGACGGCTGGAGCGAATGGTGCATCACCGAGGATACCGAGCTTGGCCTCAAGCTGTTCGAGGCGGGTTACGAGGCCGCCTATGTGTCGCAGAGCATGGGCACGGGCCTGATGCCCGACACGCTGGAAGCCTTCATGACCCAGCGCTATCGCTGGGTCTATGGCGCGATGCAGATGATCAAGCGCCATGCGCGGGCGATCTTCGCGGGCGGCTCGGCGCTGTCGGTGCCGCAGCGCTATCAGTTCCTGTCGGGGTGGCTCCCCTGGATCGCCGATGGACTGGGCATGCTGGTGACGCTGATGGCGCTGGTGTGGACGGCGCTGATGTGGCTTCTGCCCGCCTATATCGACGTGCCCATGCCCGCCCTGTCGGCGGCGGCGATGGCGCTGTTCGGCACCAAGCTGGTCAAGACGCTGATGCTCTATCCGCCCAAGGTGGGGTCGGGCGTAAAGGGCGCGTTCATCGCATCGGTGGCGGGACTCTCACTCACCCATACGGTCGGCAAGGCCGTGTGGACCGGCCTGTGGACCTCGGGCAAGCCGTTCCTGCGCACGCCCAAATGCGCCGATCCGGCCAGCTACACCCAGGTCTTGCGCGTGGTGTGGCAGGAAGCGGTGCTCCTGGTGTTGCTGGCGATGGCGATGGTTTCGATGGGCTTCGACCGCGGGTTCCAGGACCCGGCGGTGACGCTGTGGATGGTGATGCTGGGCGTGCAGGGTCTTCCCTATCTCGCCACCATGGTGACGGCGGCGATCAGTGCCCGCTCCAACCGGGCGGCGGAGGCCGCGCCGGCCGCGGAGCCGGAACTGTCGGAAGCGGCTTAGACTTGCGGGCGGTTTCGGCTATGTTGGCGGCCTGTGTCGAAGGGCGCGAGTCATGATGTCGTTCCTGCTGTTCCTGTTCGTGATGTACTGGCTGCCGACGATCGTCGCCGTCGTGCGCCACGCGCCGTCCGCGTTGGGCGTCGCCGCGCTCAACTTCTTCCTGGGCTGGACGGTGATCGGCTGGATCATGGCGCTGGTCTGGGCGTTGGCCGCCGCGTCCGGCCCGCAGGTGATCGTGATAGAGAACGGCCGGGTCGTCCGCTAAGGCGCTTGTCGCTGAACCTGTCATAACCTCATCCCGAGCTTGTCGAAGGATGAGGCTCATGACCTGGGCAATTGAGGCCAGGCGCTAAAGCCGCAGCACCGGCGGCACGGTTTTGCCGGGATTGAGGATGCCTTTCGGATCGAACGCCGCCTTCAACGCGCGCATCGCGTCCAGCTCCGCATGGGATTTGTAGCGGGGCAGGGACGCCACCTTCATCGCGCCGATTCCGTGCTCGGCGCTGATCGATCCGCCGAACTCCTTCACGATGTCGTGCACGGTCTGCTGCACCTCGTCCCAGCGGGCAAGGAAATCCGCGTCATCGCCCGCCTGTGGAGAATTGAAATTGAAGTGCAGGTTGCCGTCGCCCAGATGGCCGAAGCTGACGGCCCGCGCGCCGGGAATGGCCGCCTGCACCGCGCGCGTGGCCCTTGCCAGGAAATCCGGGATCGCCGCCACGGGCACGGAAACATCATGTTTGATGGACGCGCCTTCGCGCTTTTGGCTCTCCGAGATGCTTTCCCGCAACTTCCACAGGGCGGCCGCCTGTGCCGCGCTCGCCGCCACCACCGCGTCGGTGACCAGTCCGCCGGCGATGGCTGCCGCCAGGCCGTCCTCCAGCGCGGCGGCCAGGTTGGCCTGGCGTCCGCCGGTGGCTTCCATCAGCACATACCAGGGCGACGGCGCAGCCAGCGGATCGCGCGTGTCCGCGATATGGCGGGTGACGAATTCCAGCGCGATGCGCGGCATCAGCTCGAAGGCCGACAGCGCGCCGCCCGTGGCGGCCTGCATCGCGCCCAGCAGCTTCACGGCACACGCAGGGGAGGGCACGGCCGCAAACGCCGTCACCGCGATGTCCGGCCTGGGGAACAGCCGCAGCGTCGCCGCCGTCACCACGCCCAGCGTGCCTTCGCTGCCGATGAACATCTGCTTAAGGTCGTAACCCGTATTGTCCTTGTGCAGGGCGCGCAGCATGTCGAGAACCGTGCCGTCCGGCAGCACCGCCTCCAGCCCCAGCACCAGCGCGCGCATCATGCCATAGCGCAGGACCTGGGTGCCGCCGGCATTGGTGGCGATGTTGCCGCCGATGGTGCAGCTGCCTTCCGAGGCGAGGCTGAGCGGGAACAGCAGGCGTTTCTCATCGGCGGCGCGCTGCACGGCCGCCAGCGTCACGCCCGATTCCGCCGTCAGGGTCATCCCGCTTTCGTCAAGCGTGCGGATGCGGTTCAGCCGCTGCGTGGAAAGCAGGACTTCGCCGTGCAAGGGAATCTGCCCGCCCACCAGTCCCGTATTGCCGCCCTGGGTCACGAGCGGCGTGCCGGTTTCGTTGCAGATCGCCAGGATGGCGGAAACCTCGGCCGTGGCGGCGGGCTTGAGCAGCAGCGGCGTATGCCCGCGGTACTTGCTGCGCCATTCCTCAAGATGCGGCGCGATTTCGGCCGGGTCTTCGCTGAAGCCCCCGGGGCCGACCGCCTCTTTGAGCCGGGCAACAGCCGCCGCGGAAGGCGCGTTCATCGCGGCGCGGCCGCGCGGCGCAGGCGGTCGTTGATCGCCTCGCCGATGCCGCGGGCCGGGATGGGCGAAACGGCGATCTTCGCCGCGGTCTTGTCCAGCGCGCGCAGCATGGCGAAAAGATTGGCCGCAGCCTCGCGCAGGTCGCCGCGCGGGCTGAGGTTGAGCTTGGCGCCCGGCGCATCGCCGAAGCCCAGCAGCACCTCGCCGGATTCGATCTCGCCCGCATTGAGCCGCAAGGACGCGCGCGGCGCATAATGGCTGGCCAACTGGCCGGGCGACCGGATCAGGTTGCCGGGGGCGCCCAGCGGGCCGATCAGTGCCTCGATCTCCTCGCGCGGCACCGCGCCGGGCCGCAGCAGCAACGGGCGGTCTTCGTCGAAGCCGACGACCGTGGACTCGATGCCCAGCGTCGCGTTCCCTGCATCCAGGATGAAATCCACCTTGCCGCCCAGGCTGTCGGCCACATGCTGGGCGGTGGTGGCGGTGACCTGGCCGGACATGTTGGCCGAGGGACCGGCCACCGGGCGATCGGCTTCCCGCAGCAGGGCGATGGTGGCGGGGTGCGAGGGCGCACGCAGCGCCACGCTGTCCAGACCCGCGCTGACCAGCAGCGAAAGCGGCGTGTCTTTCCGGCGGGGCAGCACCAGCGTCAGCGCGCCCGGCCAGAACCGTTCGGCCAGCGCCTGTGCGCGCGGCGAGAATTCGACATGGCGGCGCGCTTCCTCAAGACCCGTGACATGGACGATCAGCGGATTGAACAGCGGCCTGCCCTTGGCCGCGAAGATGGCGGCCACCGCCTGGCCGTTGGTGGCGTCGGCGCCCAGGCCATAGACGGTCTCGGTGGGGAAGGCGACAAGGCCGCCATTTCTGAGGATGCGGGCGGCTTCGGAAACGCCCGCCGTGTCGGCAGGCGCAGTACGGGTCAGGACGTCGATCATCGCCGCAATCTAGGCCATCGGGCCTGCTGCGGCCAGCCATGCGGCGCGCATGGCCGGTGCGCCGGCCGTGCTAGTTGGGCTTCTTCGCCTGCTCGCCCGCGGGGCGTTCAGCGGGCGGCGTCCAGGGCGCGACGGAGGGCGCGGGCACCGGCACCGGCGCGGTGACATCCTTTTCGTTCAGCGCGCGCCGCACCCGCTTCTTGATGTCGGACAGGGCGCCGCCGAACTGGTCGTTCGCCACCCAGGCCTCGACGGTCAGGATGGTGGAGATGGGCGCCAGCGTCGTCACCTCCACATTGGGCGCCGGTTCCTTGAGCACCCGCGGATCGCGCGCCACCGCTTCCAGCACTGTTTTCTGCAATGCGTCCAGGTCTTCGCTGCGGTCCACCTCGATGGTGAAGTCGGTCCGCCGCCGGGCCTCGCGCGAGATATTGACGATGGTACCGGAGAAGATGTCGGCATTGGGAATCGACACGTAATTGCCGTTGTCGGTAACGACCGCGGTGCGGAACAGGCCGATCTCCTGCACCGTGCCCGTGGCGCTGGCCAGCTGCACCTTGTCGTAGACGCGGAAGGGCCTCAGGAACAGCAGCATCACCCCCGACGCCACGTTCGACAGCGTGCCCTGGAGCGCGAGGCCCACCGCCAGGCCCGCCGCGCCCAGAAGCGCGATCAGGCTGGTGGTCTGGACGCCGAACTGGCCCAGCACCACCACCACCGTAAGGGCCAGGATGGTGTACTGCGCGAAGTTCGAGATCAGCGGCTTGAGCGTTTCGTCAATGTAATGGCTGCGGCCGATCAGATCGTGCGCCCGGCGCCCCACCCAGCGCGCGACCGCCCAGCCCGCGATCAGGATCAGCAGCGCGATCAGGAAATTCACCGCCCCGTTGGCCAGCATCACCGTCAGCGCGGGCAGGGCGTTCTGAACGTCTCCCGGCATGGCGGCGACGGAAGGAAGGGCGTGGGGAAGTGCGATGGAAGCCATGCCAAAGCCTCTGGACGATGCCGCGGAAAGGCCGCCGCCCTGCCGGGGCCGGCGGCGGCACTTGACCGCGGGAATGGTTCTGGAACCTATAACCGCATGCGGGTGAGGGCGGTCTACGGGCCGATTTTGGCGGCAATATGTTGGCCTGTGTGTTGGCCCATAGGGTCTGCGGCGGCGACGGTTCCGGCATGCGGGCATGGTCCGGAAGTTCCTCCGGTTCCAGTTGTTCGCGTCGTGCATGTGGAACCGGGCGGCGCGCTGATCCTGCAGGACGGCCGCGCCGTGGTGCTGGAAGGCATCCGTCTGCCGGAGGACGATGACGGTGCGCCTTCCGCGCTGGCGGCGCGGGCGCGCGCGGTCCTGGGCGATCTGGCGCGACAGCCCGTTCGGTTTGTCTTCGCCGACCCCACGATGGACCGGTACGGACGGCTGCGGGCGCAGGTTTTCGCGGGCGCCGCATGGCTTCAGGTGGCGCTGCTGGAACAGGGGCTGGCACGGGTGGCCATCGCGCCTGATGGCGGCGGCTGCGCATCGCAGCTGTATGCGGCGGAAGCTAGGGCACGATGGGGGCGCGCCGGGCTCTGGAATATCGCCGCCTACCGGCCGCGCGATCCCTGGCACATGACGGGCACGGCAGGCACGTTCCAGATCGTGGAGGGGCGCGTCGGCAATGTGGGCAATGGCGGCGGCCGGTGGTTCCTCGATTTCGGGAAGGACGGACAGCGCGCCTTTTCCGTGGTGATCGCGCCGGAGAACCGCCGTGCCTTCCGCGGCTTCGATCTCGACGGCCTGGCGGGAAAGCGCATCCGCATCCGCGGAGTCGTGCAGGACTATCGCGGCCGGACCGAGATCGCGCTGGCGAACCCGGCACAGATCGAGATTCTGGACTGAAACCGCAAAAGAAAAAGCCCGGCGTTTCCGCCGGGCCTTCCTTTGCGATAGAGGGTCGCAAGTTTCGCTGTTATGCCGCCTTCTTGGTCAGCATGCCTTCGACGCGCTTGACCGCGGTCGGCTCGTCGGTCTTCTCGACGGCGGCGACTTCGCGGGCCATGCGGGCGAGGGCCTTTTCGTAAAGCTGGCGTTCGGAATAGGACTGCTCCGGCTGGCCGCCCGCGCGATGCAGGTCGCGAACCACCTCGGCGATCGACACCAGATCGCCGGAGTCGATCTTGGCTTCGTATTCCTGCGCGCGGCGCGACCACATGGTGCGCTTGATCCGGGCGCGGCCCTTGAGCGTGTTGAGCGCGCCCGCGACCACTTCCGGCGACGACAGCTTGCGCATGCCCACGGCCTTGGCCTTGTTGACCGGCACGCGCAGGGTCATCTTGTCCTTCTCGAACTCGATGATGAAAAGTTCCAGCTTCAGGCCCGCGACTTCCTTCTCCTCGATGCCGGCGACCTTGCCGACGCCGTGGGTGGGATAGACGACGTGGTCGTTGGTCTTGAATTCGTGCTTCTTGTTGGAGTTGGCGGGGACCTTCTTGGCCGGAGTGGCGGCCTTGGGGACAGGCATTTTTAGGGCAGCGGTCATATTCTTTTCGTTTCCTGTGCGGATAAGACACGTGCTTATCCCCCGGTGGGGCTCCGGCGGGCACATGTTCCTGACGGTTCTGAACGGAGGGAAGCTATCACGGTCCTGTCAAAAAAGGAAGAAAAATCAACGCCATCCCATTGATTTGACGACGTTAATTTCTACCTCCGGCAGAAAGGGCCGCAGATTCAACCCTTTGTGACCGTTGATCTGTATGCAGAACACGTCCCCGCCGCGCGCAGGACTGACGGATCGTCAGGTTCCCGAGCCGGGGGCGGGGCTGAAGAACTTCTCGAACTTGTCGGGAACGCCCTGCATCTCCTTGGCGTCGGCCGGCGGTTCGCCCTTTTGGCTGATGTTGGGCCAGGTCTTGGAATATTCGGCGTTCACCGACAGCCATTTCTCCAGGCCCGATTCGGTATCGGCCTTGATGGCCTCGGGCGGGCATTCCGGCTCGCAAACCCCGCAGTCGATGCATTCATCGGGGTTGATGACCAGCATGTTCTCGCCCTCGTAGAAGCAGTCCACCGGGCAGACCTCCACGCAGTCCATGAACTTGCATTTGATGCAGGCTTCGGTGACGACATAGGTCATTCGGCAAGGCTCCGATGGGCGAAAACGGCGTGTGCTTACGGCGCGCGGCCCGGCGTGGCAAGGGCCTTCGATGGCGCAGCCGCCCTGACGGCCGCTCGCAACACCTGCGTCATTCGACCACCTCATACAGGGTCCGCGCCTCGGTCGCGGGCCCGCGCCGCTCGGCCAGCGCCAGCACCCGCACCGCCACTACCGTGCCGCCGTGGCCCAGGGTCAGGATGTCGCCGGGCTTGAGCGCATGGGCGGGCTTCTCCACCCGGACCCCGTTGAGCCGCACCCGGCCCGCCGCGGCCGCGGCCTGGGCCAGGGGGCGCGTCCGGTAGAAGCGGGCATGGAACAGCCACTTGTCGAGGCGGGTGGACGTCATTTGCCTTCCGTCATCAACGCGGCAAGGCCCGCGAAGGGTGAGGTGGGCGACGGTTTTTCGTGGCTGGCGGCCTTCGGCGCGCGGCGTCCCTTCGTCTTTGCCACCGCGCGGCGCCACACGGGGCTGCCGCCCGCGACTTCCACCGTCTGCCAGCCCAGCGCGGCCAGCACGGCACAGGCTTCATCGCGGCCACTGCCCAGCAGCGAAACCAGCCTGGTCAGCAGCGTTCCCGCATCGGTTCCCGCGGTCAGGGCCCGTTCCAGCTCGTCCTCCAGCCGCTCCAGCATGTCGAAGCGGATGGCGCGTCCGCCCGCGACGGCAAAGCCTGCCGCATGCAGGGCGGCGGTGTCCGTTCCCTTGTCCACCGCAAAGGATGTCAATCCGGGCGCGGGCGGGGCAGGCGGCGGCTCGCGTTTCGTCCAGACGCCCCACAGCAGCGTCAGAAGTGCCGCCGCGTCGGGCCTGAGCAACCTGGGAAGATAGACGGTGCGCCGCCCGAACCAGACGCCATAGGGCTTCAGGGCGCGCAGGAGTGGTCCCAGCTTTTCCGGCAGGACCAGCGCGGCGCGGTCCATAGCGCCGAAATTCTCGGCCAACTGGTGGGCAATGCCGCGGGCCTGGCCCGCCGGCGGGCCCTGGAAAGCGCCCTCGCTGCCGCTGCGGGCCGCCGTCGCGTCGCGTAGCGCCAGTAACGGTCCCAGCCGGGCCTGGATGCGCGCCTCCACCCAGGCCTGCAGCCGCGCCTGCAGGGCTTCGGTCTTCACATGCTCGTCGGCCAATACCTGCACCCACGGCGCCAGCGGCGAAGGGCCGGGCACAAGCTTCGCCACGATCGCACCGTCCCACCACAGCTTGCCGTGCTCGCTCAGCGCAAAGGCGGTATCGTCGGCCGCGAGCAGCGCGCGGGTCCGCGCGGCGATCGCGCCTTCCAGGCCCTTCAGCGCGGCGGCGCGCAGCGTGCGGCCATGAATGCCTCCGGTGCGCAGGGCGCCTCCGCTCCCGTCATGCGCACGCGGATCGGGCACGAAGCGGAATCCGTCCAGCCGCCCGATGGCCTCGCCGCCGATGGAGACGCTGCCGGCCTCGTCCAGCGCCAGACTCGCGAATTCGTCGTCACGCAGGTGTTTCATCAGCACCGATGTGCGGCGGTCGATGAAACGCTGGATCAGCGCCTGGTGCAGCGCATCCGACAGCCGGTCCTCCACGGCGCGGGTGATGCCCTGCCAGTATGCGCCGTCGCGCGTCCATCCGGCGCGATGGGCGGCGTAGGTATAGGTGCGGATCTGCGCCAGCCGCCCCGACAGCGTGGCCACGTCGCCTTCGATCACGTCGGCGCGGGCGATCTGGCGCGCCATCCAGTCGTCGGGAATGCCTTTGTCCGGCCCCATAAGGAGCAGGAATATGCTGCGCACCAGCCGCACATGCTCGTCGGTGGAAAGCTTGCGGAAGTCGGGAAGCTGGCAGACGTCCCACAGGGCGGCGACCGCATCGCGCGATGCGGCGGCGGTCCTGATCTCGTCATCCTCCGACAGGATCCTGAGCGCCACCGCGTCGCTGGCGGGCCGGGCGCGGGCCAGGCCGCGTTCCGGAGGCGGGGCATCCAGGCTTTCGTTGAGCCGCTGCAGGCTGCGGAAGTCCAGATCGGCATTGCGCCATTGCAGGACGCGCACCGGATCGTAGCGATGGCTTTCCACCCGCTGCACCAGTTCGTCCTCGAACGGTTCGCAGTCCGCCGTCACGCCGAAGGTGCCGTCATTCTGGTAGCGGCCCGCGCGGCCGGCGATCTGGCCGATCTCCTGCGGATGGAGCGGCCGCATCCGCGCCCCGTCGAACTTCTCGCGCGCGGCGAAGGCCACATGGTCCACATCCATGTTGAGGCCCATGCCGATGGCGTCGGTGGCCACCAGGAAGTCCACGTCGCCGGACTGGTAAAGCTCCACCTGCGCGTTGCGCGTGCGCGGACTGAGCGCGCCGAGCACCACCGCCGCGCCGCCGCGCTGGCGGCGGATGATCTCGGCGATGCCATAGACATCTTCCGCCGAGAAACCGACCACCGCCGAGCGGCGGGGCAGGCGGGTGAGCTTCTTCGCGCCGGTATATGCAAGGTCCGAGAAGCGGTTGCGGCTGATGAACCAGGCCTTCGGAACGAAGCGCTGGATGATGCCGCGCATGGTGTCGCTGCCCAGGAACATGGTTTCTTCCCGGCCGCGCGCATGCAGCAGCCGGTCTGTGAAGACATGGCCGCGTTCGGGATCGGCGCAGAGCTGGATCTCGTCGATCACCAGGCAGGCCACCGCGATGTCCAGCGGCATCGCCTCCACGGTGCAGACATAGAAGCGCGGATTTTTCGGGACGATTTTCTCCTCGCCCGTGATCAGCGCGACGTCCTGCGCGCCGCGCTGGCGCACGATGCGGTCATAGACCTCGCGGGCGAGGAGCCTGAGCGGCAGGCCGATCATGCCGGACTTGTGGGCCAGCATCCGCTCGATGGCGAAGAAGGTCTTGCCGGTATTGGTGGGGCCCAGGACCGCCGTCACTTTGGGGGCGGGATCGGGGCGGAAGCCGGTGGTGTGCATGGCTATCGAAAATCGGGCCTGCGGGCCTGGGCTGCAACCACGCAACACCTACCGCAAGCGTGCTGTGGATGCCGTGTTAAAGATGGGTACGGACTATGAACGAACATGGTCCGAATCACTAACCAATTCAATATCTGCGTTTGTTCTCATACATTTAGCCGGTGTTCGCCTACGGACTGACCACTATATCTAGTGGCGCAGGCAAACGATGGGCCCTTGTCAGGCGGCGGCGACTCTATTCCGTACCCTGACGGAAATTCGGGGCGATCCCCTCAAGCCCTGTAAGGTTATCGGATTTTTCGCGGTCATTTCACCCCTTTGGGCGACACGCCATCGACCTTGATGGAATCAGCCAGCACGGCCATCACGCCATAGCGGGTATCGGCCCATATGCGTACCGGCACCGTATAGTTGCGCCCGGCCACCGCGCTGGGGAAGGTCGCCACCCAGGCATGGACGATGGGAAAGCTTTCATTGTCCTTCAGCACGCGCGGCCGGAATCCCGCGATCTGGCGGTAGTGGATATCGCACTGGACGCCTTTGCCCTGGTAGACGCCGCTGTCCAGCTTGATATCGACATCCCGGCCCCTGGTGACCTCGACATTGTAGCGGCGGCGGCCGTCGAACACCGGCGCGGTGACGGAGCAGGGATTGCCCGGCTGGGCGCTGACGCCGCTGAAGATCAGGGTGACGGCGCTCAGCGGGTCGAGCGTGCCTTTGGTGTCCTCGGGCTTCACCTCATAGCCGGTGGTCGAATAGACGGGATCGGCATACAGCCGGGGCAGGCCTTCGCCCTCATAGGTCAGCGAGACTTCCTGTTTCTTGCCGGCATGGCCGGTGTAGAAGCTGTCATAGAGGCTGGGGGCCAGCCCCTTCGCGTCCACCTTGCCCGATGACGTTGCCTGGATTTCGGACTGCCAGAAGGCGTTGATGACCCCGCGGGTCTGGAGGTTGGAGACCGCGCGATAGTCGCTGCCCCTGAGCGTCGCATCCAGGTCCATCTTCCCCATGACAATGCCCCCGGCATAGATGGTCATGCCGACCTGGAGCCGGGACGCAGGCTGGCTGGGAGCCTCGGCGCCCGCGCCGCCGGCGGCAAGGGCCGGACGGGCGGCAAGGGCAAGGATCATGGCGGGAAGGGTGCAAAAAAGGCGGTTTTTCATAAGATTGCCGGGGACTTGCGTGCTGGCCTCAGTCTGGGCGGTTATAGTGGCGCGAGCGTGGCGCTGGCAAACCCTGCCTTGACCTGACGCCGCCCTTTGCTTATGAACCCCGCTCTTTTCCGCAAGGCCCGCGCGGCCAGCGGAAAACCTCGAAAATTGCCAGAAACGATCGCCAGAACCCGAATCGGAAGAGTTGCCATGTCCCGCCGCTGCGAATTGACCGGAAAAGGCCTGCTGGTCGGCCACAACGTCAGCCACGCCAACAACAAGACCAAGAAGATCTATCGCCCGAACCTTCAGATCGTGGCGCTGGCCAGCGAGCTGCTCGGCAACAGCTACAAGCTCAAGATTTCCATGAACGCGCTGCGCTCGGTGGACCGCAATGGCGGGCTGGACCCCTTCATCCTCAAGTGCAAGGACAGCCAGCTTTCGCCCAAGGCGCTGCGCCTGAAGCGCGCCATCGCCAAGAAGGCCGCCGAAAAGGCCGCTGCCTGACAACAGCCCAGCCGTCACCCATACGAAAGGCCGCCCACCGGGCGGCCTTTTTGTTTCTGGATGCGAAGCGATGAACCGGCAGGCAGCGCCGTCCGGTCCCTTCATGCGGCCTTGTTGCGGCGGCGGCCCGGTTGCGCCGCTTCCTCGCCGAACAGTTCGATCAGCTGCTCGGTCATCGCGCCGCCAAGCTGTTCCGCATCCACGATCGTGACCGCGCGCCGGTAATAGCGCGTCACGTCATGGCCGATGCCGATGGCGGTCAACTCGACCGGCGAACGGGTCTCGATCTCCTCGATCACCCGCCGCAGATGCGCTTCCAGGTAATTGCCCGCATTCACCGACAAAGTGGAATCGTCCACCGGCGCGCCGTCCGAGATCACCATCAGGATCTTGCGCTGTTCGGACCGCGCGATGATGCGGTTGTGCGCCCAGGTCAGCGCCTCGCCGTCGATATTCTCCTTCAGCAGGCCCTCACGCATCATCAGGCCCAGGTTGCGCTTGGCCCTGCGCCAGGGTTCGTCGGCGGCCTTGTAGACGATATGGCGCAGGTCGTTGAGCCGCCCCGGATGCGGCGGCTTGCCCGCGGCCAGCCATTTTTCGCGGCTTTGCCCGCCTTTCCAGGCGCGGGTGGTGAAGCCTAGTATCTCGGTCTTCACGCCCACGCGTTCCAGCGTGCGGCCCAGTATGTCGGCGCACATCGCCGCCACCATGATGGGCCGGCCGCGCATGGAGCCGGAATTGTCGAGCAGCAGCGTGACCACCGTGTCGCGGAAGGTCGTGTCCTTCTCGCGCTTGAAGGAGAGCGGATACATCGGGTCCATCACGATGCGGGGCAGGCGCGAAACGTCGAGCAGGCCTTCCTCCAGGTCATATTCCCAATGCCGGTTCTGTTGCGCCATCAGCAGGCGCTGGAGCCGGTTGGCCAGGCGTGAAACCACGCCCTGCAGCGAGGACAGCTGCTGGTCCAGGAAGCTGCGCAGCCGCGCCAGCTCCTCCGGCTCGCACAGGTCGCCCGCGGCGATCTCCTCGTCGAACTCGGTGGTGAAGACGCGATAGCCCCATTCGTCCTGGTGCGCGAAGGCCGCCTCGCGGCGCTGGGGCTTTGCGCCGTCCTCCGGCTCGGTCGCGTCGGACAGATCATCGGAGGTTTCCGACTGCTGGTCGGATTCCACGTCCTCACCGTCCTGGCTTTCGGCGGCGGCCTCGGTTGCAGCCGCTTCGCCGTCCGGCTGGGTTTCCTGGTCCTCGCCGTCCTTGTCCTCGCCCTCGGGGCTTTCGCCTTCGGCATTCTCGTCGGGCGCCTGGTCCGTTTCGTTCCGGTCGCCGAACGCCAGATGGTTGAGCAGCGTGCGGGTGAGCCTGGCGAACGCCTTCTGGTCCCTGAGCGCGCCCGCCAGCCTGTCCAGATCGGCGCCCGCCTTCTCCTCGATGAACGGCCGCCACAGTTCCACGGCGGCAGCGATGGAAGCGGGCGGTTTCTCGCCGGTCAGCTTCTCGCGCACCATCAGGCCCAGCACGTCGGCCAGCGGCGCTTCCTCGCGGGTATGGGCCTTGGCCAGCCCGCGGTTGACCAGGCGCTGTTCCAGCACGGTCGCCAGGTTCGACTGCACGCCCTTCATCGCCAGCGCGCCGATCGCTTCCACGCGCGCCTGTTCGGCGGCCTCGAAGATGGCGGCGCTGTCCGGCGCATGAGGCCGGTACTGGCTGTTCACCTTCTCGTCGTGATAGGCGCGCCTGAGCGCATAGGCGTCACCCGTGCCGCGCACCATCGCCACATCCCGTGCGGGCAGGTTGCGGGCGGGCGAGGGCAGGCGCGCCTTCAGGCCTTTCAGCGACGGCGGCTCGGACGAGAAATTGACTTCCAGTTCCGGCTCGGCCGCGAGGCTGCGCACCGCCACGCTGACGGCGCGCTTGAAAGGCTCGGATGGGGATTCTGGTTTCGACATGTTGATCCCGGTTGGGCATCGCCGGATGCGCCGGCGGCCGCTATGCGACCATCACTTTCGCCGCGCTTTCCGGCAGCTCCTCGCCGAAGCAGCGCTGATAGAATTCCGCCACGCTGGCGCGCTCCAGCTCGTCGCACTTGTTGAGGAAGGTCAGCCGGAAGGCGAAGCCAATGTCGCCGAAGATTTCGGCATTCTGCGCCCAGGTGATGACCGTGCGCGGGCTCATCACGGTCGACAGGTCGCCGGCCACGAAGGCGTTGCGGGTCATGTCGGCCAGCCGCACCATCGCCGAAACGGTCTTGCGTCCCTCCGGCGTGTTGTAGCCGGGCGCCTTGGCCAGCACGATCCCTTCCTCGGCATCATGGCTGAGGTAGTTGAGCGTGGTGACGATGCTCCAGCGGTCCATCTGGCCCTGGTTGATCTGCTGGGTGCCGTGGTAAAGGCCGGTCGTGTCGCCCAGGCCGATCGTGTTGGTGGTCGAGAACAGCCGGAAGGCCGGATGCGGGTGGATCACCTTGTTCTGGTCCAGCAGCGTCAGCCGCCCCGAAACCTCCAGCACGCGCTGGATCACGAACATCACGTCGGGCCGGCCCGCGTCATATTCGTCGAACACCAGCGCCACGGGACGCTGCAGCGCCCAGGGCAGCAGGCCCTCGCGGAATTCCGTCACCTGCTTGCCGTCGCGCAGCACGATGGCGTCCTTGCCGATCAGGTCGATGCGGCTGACGTGGCTGTCGAGATTGATGCGGATGCAGGGCCAGTTGAGGCGGGCCGCCACCTGCTCGATGTGGGTGGACTTGCCCGTGCCGTGATAGCCCTGGACCATGACGCGGCGGTTGAAGGCGAACCCGGCCAGGATGGCCAGCGTCGTCTCGCGGTCGAAGCGGTAGGCCGGGTCGATCTCCGGCACATGCTCGTTCGCGGTCTTGAAGGCGGGCACCTTCAGGGTGGTCTTGATCCCGAACACCTCCGCCGCCTCCACGGTCGTGTCCGGCATGGCGGTGGTTTCGAGGGTTTCGGTGTGCGTGCTCATGCGTTGAGGCTCTGATTGAGGCCGCCGGCCCCGGCTGGTGCGAGAAGCCGTTCTGCACTCCGCCGCGACGGCCATGCCGGGCGCGGCGACGCCCGTTTCAGGTAAGGAGCCCGGAGGCGCGCAGCACCCCATAGGCCTTGATGACCTGCTTCAGCCGTTCTTCCGCGCCCCGGTCGCCACCATTCGCGTCGGGATGGAAACGCTTCACAAGTTCCTTATACCGCGCCTTAATCTCGATCAAGGTGGCGTTGGGCGCCAGCTGCAACGTGTCCATCGCCATGACCTGGAGCCGCGTCAACTGGCGCTCCGGCCGGCGCACGGTGGCCGTTTCGCCGTCCTCTGCGAACAGCGCATGGCGGTCCTGGATGTCGTGCAGGGGCGCCTGGCCCAGCCTTGCCTTGGCGGCGCGCTTGCCCAGGGGCCAGGTCGGCCGGTGACCCAGAAGGGCTTCCTCGCGGAACCGCTGGATGTCGTCGTCATCCATGCCCTTGAAATAGTCCCACGCCTCGTTGTGGGCGCGCGCATGGTTGCTGCAGTACCAGAAATATTCCTGCAGGTTCTTGGGCGACTTGGGAACGCGGCACTCGCCCGGGCCGATGCAATCGGGCGCGTCGCACATGCGGGCCTGCGGCTCGCGCGGACGCTGCCTTTCCGGCCGGATGCGGATGTCGCTTTTGAATCGTGTCGCGCGGGACTGGGCCATGAAGGAATTATGGTGCGGGTCCGGTAAAAGACAAGGAAACGTATTGCTTGACATCCGCCCGCGGTGCGCGAAGTTGGTTCCATGACCATAGCCGACGACATGCGGCGGAAACTGACCGCCGCCTTCGCGCCGATGGCCCTGGACGTGCTGGACGAAAGCGCGCGTCATGCCGGGCATGCCGGCGCCGTCCGCGCCGATGGCGGGGCGGGCGAGACCCATTTCCACGTCCGGCTGGTATCGGCGGCTTTCGAGGGCGTGCCGCGGGTGGAACGCCAGCGGCGCGTCTATGCCGCGCTGGGCGAAGAGCTGAGGGGGCCGGTGCATGCCCTTTCGCTGGCGGCGCTTACGCCCGCAGAGGCTGCGAAATCCTGACCGGCGGCACGATCCTCAGCGCGGTGATCTGGTTGCGCTGGCGGCGCATGATCTCGAAGGTGTAGCCGAAAAAGGCGAATCGCTGGCCCGCTTCGGGAATGGTGCCGGACTGGGCGATCACCAGTCCGGCGATGGTGGTGGCATCCTCCTCCGGCAGGTTCCAGTCCAGTTCGCGGTTGATGTCGCGCACCGGCACGGTTCCGTCCACCAGGTACGAGCCGTCGGGGCGGCGGCGGATGTCGCGCCGGGTCGCCGGCGTGCCGCGGTCGGAAATGTCGCCGAAGATCTCCTCCAGTATGTCCTGCAGCGTCACCAGCCCCTGCAGGGCGCCGTATTCGTCCACCACCAGCGCGAAATGGCTGCGCCGCTCGCGGAAGGCGGCAAGCTGTTCTTCCAGCATGGTCGTATCCGGCACGAACCAGGGCGGCGAGGCGAGGGAGGCGATGTCTATCGCGTCCAGGTTGCCGTTGTGCTCGACCAGCGCCTGCGCCAGGTGCTTGGCCGACAATATGCCGATGATGTTGTCCGGCTCGCCGCGCCACAGCGGCAGGCGGCTGTGTTCGGATTCGATGATGGCGTTGACCAGTTCGCGCCTGGGCATGTCGGCGTCGAAGCTTTCCATGTGCGTGCGATGGATCGTCACGTCGCCGACCTGCAGCTCGCGCAGGTCGAGGATGCCGCCCAGCATGTCGCGGTGCTCGCGCTCGAAGGCGCCTTCCTTGTGATGCAGCTCGATGGAGCCGCGTATCTCCTCATGGGCCGCTTCTGCGCTTTCCGGGACGCCCGCGCGCACGCCGAACGGCTTCAGCACCTGCCAGACCAGCCATTGCACCGTCGCGATGATCGGCGCCAGGACCGCGACCACGACGCGCAGCGGCCTTGCCACGAACAGCGACACCTGGTCCGTGCGCGTCACGGCCAGGGTCTTGGGCAGCGTCTCCACGAAGATCAGGATCACCACCGTCATGATCGCGGTCGTCACCGCCACGGCGCGCGGGCCGTAGCGCGTCTCCAGCGTGGCCGTCGCCAGCGACGAGGTCAGGATGTTGATGAAGGTGTTGCCCAGCAACACCGCGCCGATCATGCGCTCGCGCCGGCTCACCAGGCGGTTGACATGGGCCGCGGCGCGGCTGCCGTCTTTTTCCATCTGGTGCATGCGGCCGCGGCTCACCGCCGTCAGCGCGGTTTCGGCCGCCGAGAAGAAGGCCGAGACCGCAAGCAGGAGGACAATCGCGACGATGGTATAGGCGAGCATGGTTGCGCCGGTCCTGAAGGGATGAGCACGATACTAGCCGGTTTTCAGGCCGCCAGCACGGCCTCCACCGCGTCCCGCGGCACCTCGCGGGTGATGAAGGCCTGTCCCAGTCCGCGGAGCAGGATGAAGGTCAGCCGGCCGTCCGCCACCTTCTTGTCATGGGCCATGTGCGCCATCAGTTCCGCGACGGCGGGGCGTGGGCCGGGAATGTCGCCGATGCCGGAGGGCAGGCCGGCGGCCTTGAGATGCCGCGTGAAGCGTTCCGCATCCTGGCCGGGGCACAGGCCCAGCGCGACCGACAGCCGAAAGGCCAGCGCCATGCCGATGGCCACGCCTTCGCCATGGATCAGCCGGTCGGAAAAGCCGGTTGCCGCTTCCAGCGCGTGGCCGAAGGTGTGACCCAGGTTGAGCAGGGCGCGGTCGCCGGTTTCGCGCTCGTCGCGCGCCACGATGTCGGCCTTCATCCGGCAGGAATGGGCGACCGCATGCACCATCGCATCGCCGTCGCCGTCCAGCGCCTTGCGGCCGTTCGCCTCCAGCCATTCGAAGAATGCCGCATCGCCCAGCGCGCCATACTTCACCACTTCGGCATAGCCCGCCAGCAATTCGCGGCGGGGCAGGGTGGCCAGCAGTGCGGTATCTGCGATCACGATGCGGGGCTGGTGAAACAGGCCGATCAGGTTCTTGCCCTGTTTCGCATTGATGGCGGTCTTGCCGCCCACCGAGGAATCCACCTGCGCCAGCAATGTCGTGGGGATCTGCGCGAACGCCACGCCGCGCTTGAGCACGCCCGCGGCAAAGCCGGTAAGGTCGCCGATCACCCCGCCGCCCAGCGCGATAATCAGCCCGTTGCGGTCCACGCCCATGTCAAGAAGCTCGCCCGACAGCCGTTCCAGGCCCGCGAAACTCTTGCTGGCCTCGCCCGGCGCCATCACGACGGGCCGTGCCGCGATTCCGGCCCGGTCCAGCACATCCAGAAGGCGCCGCAGATGGATTTCCGCCACATGCGCGTCGGTCACCACCGGCACGGTCCCGCGAGCCAGCGGCTTCAGCCGTTCACCCGCGCGCGCAAGGATGCCCGCGCCCACATGGATGTCATAGGCGCGCGCGCCCAGCCCCACCGTCACCGTTTCGCCTGCCTGGCTCATGGCGTCTCGCATAGCCCATGCGCGGTGAGCGCGGCAACGATCTTGTCGAGCAGCACGGCATGGGGCTCGTCGCCCGATTCCAGCACCATGTCGGCGCAGGCATAGACCGGTTCGCGCGCGGCCAGCAGCCGTTCCAGCGTGCCGCGCATGTCGCCATTGTTCAGAAGGGGCCGCGTCTGGTCCTTTTCCTGGCGCTTCTTCACGCGCCCCAGCAATATGTCGATGGGCGCCTTCAGCCAGACGGTGAAGGCCGCGGCCTTCATGGCGGCGCGGGTGGATTCATCCATATAGGCCCCGCCGCCCGTCGCCAGCACATGCGCCTTTTCGCCCAGCAGCCGCGCGATCACGCTGCGCTCCAGCCGGCGGAATTCCGGCTCGCCATAGTTGGCGAAAATGTCCGATACGCTCATGCCGGCAGCCGCCTCGATCTCATGGTCGGCATCAGCAAAGGGCACGTCGAGACGCGCGGCCAGCCGCTTGCCGATGGACGTCTTGCCCGCCCCCATCATCCCCACCAGCGCCACGGTCTTCTTCAGCCTCATGGCCTTCCGATACAGCCATGTTACATATCTTGTCCATGACTCGCCCCGCGCGCCGGACAGAGGCCCGAAACAGCTCCGTCTACCTGATCGAGGCCTTCCTGGACATGATGAGCGCCGAACGCGGCGCGGGCGCCAACACGCTGGCCGCCTATCGCCGCGACCTGCTGGATTTCAGCGGATACCTGGCCTCAAAGGGATCGGACGCAGCCGCGGCCGGCCGCGAACAGGTGCGCGGCTTCCTGGCGTCGTTGTCGGAGCTTTCGCCCGCGACCCAGGCCCGCAAGCTGTCGGCGCTGCGCCAGTTCTATGGATTTCTTTATGGGGAAGGGCACCGCACCGACGATCCCACCGATGCGGTCGCGGCGCCAAGGACGCGCCGGCCGCTGCCCAAGATCCTTTCCGGCGGCGACCTGCAGGCGATGCTGGATGTCGCGGCCGAAGATGGCTCGCCGGAAGGATTGCGGCTGACGCTGATCGTGGAGATGCTTTACGGCGGAGGTCTGCGCGTATCGGAGCTCGCGGGGCTGAAACTCGCCGCCGTGCGCACGCGGGAAAGTTTCGTCCGCATCACCGGTAAGGGCAACAAGGAACGGCTGACGCCGCTGAACGCATCGGCGCGCGCGGCGCTAGACGCCTACCTGGCGGTGCGCGAGGTCTTCGTGCCGAAGGGCGATCCGGGCAACCGCTATCTCTTCGCCTCGCGCGGTGCGGAAGGCTATCTCACGCGGCGGCGTTTCCACCAGTTGTTGAAGGGCCTGGCGCTCAAGGCGGGCATCGATCCGGCCAAGGTCTCGCCCCATGTGTTGCGCCATGCCTTCGCCACCCATCTGGTCGAAGGCGGGGCCGACCTGAGGAGTGTCCAGACCCTCCTGGGCCATGCCGACATCGCCACGACCCAGATCTATACCCATGTGGCGCGGGACCATTTGAGCCGGGTGGTGCGCGCCGCCCATCCGCTGGCAAAGGCGAAAAATGCCAGGGGCGGGCGCTAACCCGTTGGAACGTCTTGCCTTCAAGGGCATTCCCTTTCGCGGGATGCTGTGCCATTTTCCGGCGCTCAATCGGTGATTTGAGCCAATGCACTATCTGGAATTCGAGCGCCCCATTGCCGAACTCGAGGGCAGGATCGTCGAGCTGAAGAAGCTCGCCGAGGAAGACCCCAGCATGGAGATCGACGGCGAAGTGGCCCGGCTCGAGACGCGGGCCGGCATGCTGGTCGCCGACACCTATGCCAAGCTCACGCCCTGGCAGAAGGTGCAGGTGGCGCGCCATCCCGGCCGCCCGCATTTCCTCGATTATGCGAATCGCATCTTCGAAGACCTGACCCCGCTGGCGGGCGACCGTTCCTTTGCTGAAGACCAGGCGGTGGTGGCGGGACTGGCCCGCTTCCGCGGCCGCCCGATCGCCTTCATCGGCCAGGAAAAGGGCAACGACACCCAAAGCCGCGTGCGGCACAATTTCGGTTCGGCCATGCCGGAAGGCTATCGCAAGGCCGTGCGCCTGTTCGAACTGGCCGACCGCTTCGGCCTGCCGGTGCTTTCCTTCTGCGACACGTCGGGCGCCTATCCGGGCGTCAGCGCCGAGGAGCGCGGCCAGGCGGAGGCCATCGCGCGTTCCATCGAAGCGGGCCTTTCGCTCAAGGCGCCTTTCATCGCCACCATCATCGGCGAAGGCATGTCGGGCGGGGCCATCGCCATCGCCGCCGCCAGCAGGGTCTATATGCTGGAGCATGCCATCTATTCGGTGATCTCGCCGGAAGGCTGCGCCTCCATCCTGTGGCGCAGCGCCGACAAGGCGCAGGAGGCCGCCACCGCATTGGGCATCACGGCGCAGGACCTTCAGGAACTCAAGGTGATCGACGCCATCATCCCCGAACCGGTGGGCGGCGCGCACCGCGCCCCGCCGGAAACGATCGATGCGGTGGCCGACCAGATCGCCGCAGGCCTGAAAGAACTGGACGGCATTCCCGGCGATGAACTGCTGCGCCAGCGCCGGGCGAAATTCCTCGCCATGGGGCGAGGCCTGTAAGCCGCGCATCAGGGACCCCTGAGCGCGGCTTCGATTTGATCCGGTGAATCAAATCGAAGGCCGAGCGCACGGAGCATAAGCGACGGGCCGGAACGAGGCCTGTAAGCGGCGCCTCAGGGATTCCTGAGGCGCTGCCGCCAAACCCTATTTCACCAGACTCAGGCTCGCGTTCGACACCCAGCCCTTGTTGCCGACCTCGTCGCTGACCTCGCGCCACACACCGTCGGCATTGCCGGTGGGATAGAGGATCATGCCGGCATCGAGCGCCCGTACCACCTTGCCCTTTTCGGACGGGCTGGCGCGCAGCACGCCGGGCCGCGACAGGGTCACGGTCTGCTGCGGCGCGTCGGCCTTGGCGTCGGTGGACAGGCCGCCCAGGTCGCCCACCAGCTTGGTATAGGCGTCGATATAGGCCAGCACCACGACCTGGCCGATGGCGGTGTTCTGGTAGTTGGAGATTCCCATGCCGCCGAAACCGCCCCAGCCGCCCCAGCCACCGCCGAAGCCCAGGCCCACATCGGTCTTGGAGCCATGGCCTTCCTCCATCGCCTGCTGCTCGCTGGTGCGCACATTGGTGACGGTCAGCACCACGTCAGCCGTCTTGGACGAGATGTTGATGTTGGAGACCAGCGCGCCCACGCCGCCGCCGATGAACCCGCCCAGGATGCCGCCGACATTCGTGCCGCTGGCATTGCCGTTCTTGGAGACGATATCGGGGACCAGGATATAATCGGCGGCCGTGACCTGCCCGCCGCCGATGTTGGAGCCGCCGCGCAGGGTGCCCCCGGCGGCCAGCGCCCGCTCTTCCTGCGCCATCTGGAAGCCCTTGCCGCGGTCCACCAGGGTGAAGCAACGCGACTTCATCACGAAGACCTTGAGCAGGGCTTCCGGCGATTCCAGGCCCAGCCCTTCCCACCAGTGATTGTCCGGCTCGCGGATCGCCAGCGTGCCGATGCGCCGGGTGCAGTTGGGGATCTCGGCCTGTTTCTGCGCCGTCTTTTCGTCGATGGACGCGGCGGAAACCGGAATGGCGGTGAAAGACGTGGAAAGCAGACCAATGGCCGCCAGCGCGGCGGCGGATTTACCCAAGCCCATGACACACCCCTTATCTGCTTAAGCTGTCGGTTCAGACTGTCGAATAAGACTTTGAATTCAGGTGAATGCGTTGTCCGGATGAGATATCGGATGAAAAATGGCCCCCGCGCAGCACGCGGTTGCCGTGCGCGGCGGCAACATTACTCCAAGGCGCAAAAACCGCAATATGGCGGTTGAAATAATGAGGGTTTGCTACCGGTTAGCGCCCCATGCTCAACCAAAAACCGAACCGCCCATGTCACAACCCATCCTTCGGCAGGCTCAGGATGAGGCCGGTGCGTAGCAACGGACGCCGGGCGCCCGAGCGCGACAGCGATCAAGCGGGCGCACGGCAGAGACGCCATGCGTCACCACCAGCCGCGGACCTTGAACCACCACAACGGCAGGAGCGCGCTCAGCACGATCAGGGCCAGGCCGAAGGGATAGCCCAGCGTCCAGGCCAGCTCCGGCATGAAATGGAAGTTCATGCCATAGATGCCCGCCACCAGCACGGGCGGGATGCCGACCACCGAGGCGATGGTCAGCACCTTGAACAGGTCGTTCTGCTCGGTGGAGATGAACCCCAGCGCCGCATCCAGCAGGAACTGCAGCTTGTCGGTGAGATGGAGTTCATATTCGTTGAGCGACTGCACGTCGCTGCCGGCCATCTTGAGCCGCGCCTTGACCGGATCCTCGATCCAGCCGTTGCCGTGCTCGGTGACGAAGGGCACGGCGCGTTGCAGCACCAGCAGCGTGTCGCGGATGTGCGACAGCCGCTCGCCCATGTCGCCGATCTCCACCAGCGTGTCGCGCAGCATGCGGGCCATGCGCGAGACATTGCGGGCCGGCCCTTCCTGCAGGTCCTTGTGGAAGATGCGCCGCGAGATGGTCTGCGCCTCGGCGCGCAACTCCTCCAGCCGGTCGGCATTGTAGTCGATCAGGGCCTCCACGATCACCATGAAGATGTCGGGCGCGGTGCGGGTACGGCGCTTCACCCGCGCGGTGATCGCCTCGAAGGTATGGAGCTGGGCGAAATGGATGGTGACCAGGATATCACCCGTCATCACGAAGCCCAGCGGCGAGGTCGCGTCGTCGCCATTCTTGTGATGCGGCGTGACCGGAACCGAGATGGTGAAGACGCCGTCTTCATACTGCAGGCGGCTTGAGAACTCGATTTCCTCCAACTGCTCCCGCGGCGGGATTTCGAGTTCATAGTCGGCGCAGGCCTGGGCGATTTCCGCGTTGGTGGGATTGTAAAGGTCCACCCACACCGTCCTGCCGCCGGATTCATGAACTGTCAGCACACGCGACTCTCCTGCCTGCCGCCGCCATTAGGCGGCAAGGCCGCGCGTGGAGCAACCGGAGGTCAGGTCAAGGCGCCGTGGCAGTGTTTGTACTTCCGGCCCGAGCCGCACGGACAGGGCGCATTGCGGGGAACCTTGTCCCAGGTCTTGGGATTGTTGGGGTCCACGGGCAATTCGTCGGGCCACAGGCCTGCCTGTTCGACCTCATTCTCGCCAGTCAGGGGATTGATGTGCGTGGCATGCATCGCGGGCAGGGGCGTCTGCTCCAGCGGCGGTTGCGGCCCGGTCTGGATCTGCACATGCATCAACTGGCGCACGACCTCGGTCCGCAGCTTGGCCAGCAGGCCCTGGAACAGCTCGAAGGCGTCGCTCTTGTATTCGTTCAGCGGGTCGCGCTGGCCGTAACCGCGCAGGCCCACATACTGGCGCAGGTGATCCAGGTCCACGATATGCTCGCGCCAGTGATGGTCCAGCGTCTGCAGCAGGATGGCCTTCTCGACATAGCGGGTGATCTCGGGGCCGTGCTCGGCGGCGCGGGCGGCGGCGCGCGCCTCGACCGCCTTGAGGATGCGCTCGCGCACTTCCTCGTCGGCGATTCCTTCTTCCTTGGTCCAGTCCACCACCGGAAGCTCAATGCCGAAGATGCCGGCGACTTCCTGTTCCAGGCCCTGGGCGTCCCACTGCTCGGCATAGGCCTTTTCCGGGATGTGGCGGGCCACCAGCATCTCCACCACCTCCTCGCGGAAGTCGGCGATCTGGTCGGACACGTCGTCCGACGACATGATCTCGCGCCGCTGCTCGAAGATCACGCGGCGCTGGTCGTTGAGCACGTCGTCGTACTTCAGGATGTTCTTGCGGATCTCGAAATTGCGCGCCTCGACCTTCTGCTGCGCCTTTTCCAGCGCCTTGTTCACCCAGGGATGGGTGATGGCCTCGCCCGGCTCCAGCCCCAGCCTTGTGAGGATGCTGTCCATCCGCTCGGACCCGAAGATGCGCATCAGGTCGTCCTGCAGCGACAGGAAGAACTTGCTGGCGCCGGGGTCGCCCTGGCGGCCCGAACGGCCGCGCAACTGATTGTCGATGCGCCGGCTTTCATGGCGTTCGGTGCCGATCATGTAGAGACCGCCCGCGGCAAGCGCCTTCTGCTTGTTCTCGGCCACTTCCTTGCGGATCGCATCGCTCCTGGCGGCGATCTCGGCCTCGTCGGAAAGGGTGGCGAGTTCCGAGCGGATGCGCATGTCGGCATTGCCGCCCAGCTGGATGTCGGTGCCGCGGCCGGCCATGTTGGTGGCGATGGTGACGGCGCCTGGCACGCCGGCCTGCGAAACGATGAAGGCTTCCTGCTCGTGATAGCGGGCGTTCAGTACATTGTGGGCGATCCGGCGCTTCTTGAGCAGCTCGGAAAGCTCTTCCGACTTTTCGATCGAGGTTGTGCCGACCAGAACCGGCTGGCCGCGCCCGCGGCAGTCCTCGATCAGCTTGATGATGGCCTCGTTCTTCTCGGCCGCCGTGCGATAGACCTCGTCGTCATGGTCGATGCGCGCCACCGGCACGTTGGTGGGGATCTCCAGCACGTCCAGCCTGTAGATGTCCATGAACTCGGCCGCCTCGGTCATGGCCGTGCCGGTCATGCCGGCCAGCTTGTCATAGAGGCGGAAGTAGTTCTGGAAGGTGATGGAGGCGAGCGTGACGTTCTCGGGCTGGACGGTCACATGCTCCTTGGCTTCCAGCGCCTGGTGCAGGCCTTCCGAATAGCGGCGGCCTTCCATCATGCGGCCAGTGAATTCGTCGATGATGATCACCTGACCGTTCTTGACGATATAGTCCTTGTCCTTGTGGAACAGCAGGTGCGCCTTCAATGCCTGGTTCACATGGTGGACGATGGTGATGTTCTCGGTGTCGTAGAGATCGCCCTTTTCCAGAAGGCCCGCCGCCTTGAGAAGCTGGGCCATGTGTTCGTTGCCGGCCTCGGTCAGCGAGACCTGGCGCGCCTTTTCGTCGATCTCGTAATCGTCCTTGACCAGGCTGGCCATCACCGCGTCCACGGCGCGGTACATCTCGGTCTGGTCCTCGGTGGGGCCGGAGATGATCAGCGGCGTGCGCGCCTCATCGACCAGGATCGAGTCCACCTCGTCCACGATGGCATAGGCGTGGCCGCGCTGGCTCATCGTGTCCAGCGAATATTTCATGTTGTCGCGCAGATAGTCGAAGCCGAACTCGTTGTTGGTGCCATAGGTGATGTCGGCGGCATAGGCTTCCTTGCGCTCCTCGTCGGTCAGGCCGTGGACGATCGTGCCCACGCTCATGCCCAGGAAGCGGTAGATCTGCCCCATCCATTCGCTGTCGCGCCGGGCGAGGTAGTCGTTGACGGTCACCACATGCACGCCCTCGCCCGCCAGCGCATTGAGATAGGTGGGCAGGGTGGCGACCAGCGTCTTGCCTTCGCCGGTCTTCATCTCGGCGATCTTGCCCTGGTGCAGGACCATGCCGCCCACAAGCTGCACGTCGAAATGGCGCTGGCCCAGCACGCGCTTGGCCGCTTCGCGCACCACCGCGAAGGCTTCGGGCAGCAGGTCGTCCAGCGTCTCGCCCTTTTCCAGCCGCGCGCGGAAGGCCGGCGTCATCGCCCGCAGCTCTTCGTCGGACATCGCCTTGAAGCGGTCCTCCAGGGCGTTGATCCTGGCCACCGTAGCCCACATGGGCTTGACCTTGCGGTCGTTGGCCGAGCCGAACAGCGACTTGGCGAGCGTGCTGAAACCCAGCATGAAATCCTCTACATCATCCGGCCGGAGAGTGGGCTGGGCCCGACTTTTCTGCGGGCCTTGGCCGCGCGGGAGACATAAGAACGCGCTAGGCACTTGTCAAACTGCGGGATTTTCCGAATATCCGCCGCCAAATCCGGGGGACACATGGCCAGAAACACCAAGCGGGCAGAGGGTCATACAATATCGCCGCTGGCGCCAAAGGCCTTCCCCAAGCTGCCGCCGCTGGCCGGGGTGCGGCTGGCCACCGCGGCAGCCGGGGTGCGCTACAAGGACCGCACCGACGTGCTGCTGGCCCTGCTGGCGCCCGGCACCCAGGTGGCCGGGGTCTTCACCCGGTCCAAGACGGCCTCAGCGCCGGTGCTGTGGTGCCGGGACAAGCTCGGGGGCGGCGAGGCGCGGGCGCTGGTGGTCAATTCCGGCAACGCCAATGCCTTCACCGGCAAGGCGGGGCAGGAGGGCGTGCGCGAGATCGCCCGGGCCGCCGCCGCAAGCGCCGGCTGCCGGCCGGAGCAGGTGTTCATGGCTTCCACCGGCGTGATCGGCGAGCCGCTGCCCAGCCAAAAGATCGTCAAGGTTCTGGACGGTCTGATGGAGCAGGGGGCGGCCGGCAACTGGCGCGCCGCGGCTGACGCCATCATGACCACCGACACGTACCCCAAGGCCGCCACCGCGACGGCCATGATCGACGGCGTGAAGGTGACCATCAACGGAATCGCCAAGGGCTCGGGCATGATCGCGCCCGACATGGCCACGATGCTGTCCTTCGTCTTCACCGACGCAAGCCTGCCCGCATCCGTGCTGCAGGAATGCCTGGCCGCGGGGGTGGGGCCGTCCTTCAATTCCATCACAGTGGATTCGGACACCTCCACCAGCGACACGCTGCTGCTGTTCGCCACGGGCAAGGGCGGCAGGCACGCCGCCATCGCCAAAGCCTCGGACAGGAAGCTGACCGATTTCCGCCGCGCCCTGGACGCGGTGCTGATGGACCTGGCGCTGCAGGTGGTGAAAGACGGCGAAGGCGCGCAGAAGCTGATCCGAATCGATGTGAGCGGCGCGGAGAATGACGGGGCGGCCAAACGCATCGCGCTGGCCATCGCCAATTCGCCGCTTGTGAAGACGGCGATCGCGGGCAACGACGCCAACTGGGGCCGCATCGTGATGGCCGTGGGCAAGGCGGGCGAGGCCGCCGACCGCGACAGGCTCAGGATCAGCTTCGGCGGTCACGTGGTGGCCGAAAAAGGGATGCGCGCCGCCGGATACAGCGAGGCAGCCGCGACAAAGGCCGTGTCGGGCCGCGAGGTGCAGATCGGCGTGGAGCTGGGCCTGGGCAAGGGCAGCGCGCGCGTCTGGACCTGTGATCTCACGCACGGCTATATCGACATCAACGGCTCATACCGTTCCTAGCGATCAGACCAGCGCCGCGTCCAGGGTGATCTCGCACTTGAGCAGCTTGGACACCGGGCAGTTCTTTTCGGCCTGGCCCGCAAGCTCCTGGAACCTGGCGGCGTCGATGCCCGGGATCTTCGCGCGCAAAGTCAGCGCCGATTTGGTGATGGAAAAGCCGTCGCCCTGCTTGACCAGCGACACTTCGGCCTTGGTATTCATGTCCTCGGCGGTGAACCCCGCATCGCCCAGGATCAGCGACAGCGCCATGGTGAAGCAGCCGGCATGGGCCGCGCCGATCAGTTCCTCCGGATTGGTGCCAGGCTTGTCCTCGAAACGGCTGGCGAAGCCATAGGGGTATTCGCTCAGCGCCCCGCTTTTGGTAGAGATCGCGCCCTTGCCGTCCTTGAGACCGCCTTTCCAGACCGCCGTGCCGTATGTCGTCATGCCGCTTCTCCTTCTCGTTGCCCCGTGTGGGGCTGAGGGCCCCGCGCCGGGGCAATTGAAACAAAGGCTTGCGCGGATATTAGATTGCGCTAACCACGCTGCTTAACTTGACCTTAGCCCTGTGACGCGAAGATGAACACACCATCATCCCTGTTGCTTGTCGTGGCGGCGGCGCTGGTGGACGCCGACGGCCGCGTGCTGATCGCGCAGCGGCCCGCGGGAAAGGACATGGCGGGACTATGGGAATTTCCAGGCGGCAAGGTCGAGAGCGCGGAACGGCCCGAGGACGCGCTTATCCGCGAACTGAAGGAAGAACTGGGCATCACCGTGAAGGAACCGTGCCTGGCGCCGTTCACCTTCGCCTCGCACAGTTACGCCAGTTTTCACCTGCTGATGCCGCTGTATGTCTGCCGCCGCTGGGAAGGCGTGGCGCGGCCGCGCCATCACGCGGCGCTCAAATGGATCAGGCCCAGGGAACTGACGGCGGATGCAACCGCTTATCCCATGCCGCAAGCCGACCTGCCGCTCATCCCCATGCTGCGCGATCTTCTGGCGTGATGGCGTTGGCCGCCTGCGCCAGCGGCGCAACCGCCATCGAATATGCGTTGATCGCCGGGCTGATCTCGATCGTGATCGTCGCATCTGTCACCGCCGTCGGCAGCCAGCTCAACAGCTTCTTCGGCCAGATAAACTTCACTCCCTGATCGTCCGTTCCGTGACGCCCAGCGCCGCCGCCAGGCGCGTTTTCGCGCTACCGGGCGCCAGCGGCTTCTGCTGGCTCTCGTGCGGCGACCAGCCGGTGAGATAAAGCGTCTCGAACTGCGCCCTGAGCTTTCCGTCGGCGTCCGCATGATTGGCCGCGTAATGCGCCAGCATCGCGGCCAGCGTATCGCGGCGCAGGGGGGCGCGGCTTCTTTCCGCCATCGCGTTGGTGAAGCCGTGGCCGCGCAGGTCGCGCGCCAGCGCGAAGAAATCGCCATAGCGAACCGTCAGCCGCTCGACATCGGCGACCGGCAGGGCGAAGCCTGCCCGCTGCAGCAGGCCGCCAAGGTCCCGCACATCGGCAAAGGGCGACACGCGGGGGGAAACGCCGCCGCGCGTGGCGGCCTCGGCATGGGCGAAGGCGTCACGCAGTTCGGCCAGCGTGCGTCCGCCCAGCATCGCGCCCATGAACAATCCGTCGGGCCTGAGCGCCATGCGGATCTGCGCCAGCGCGCCGGGCAGATCGTTGATGGCCTGCAGCGAGAACAGGCTCACGGCCAGATCGAACCCGGTCCCCGCGTGCAGCACCTCATGCGCGTCGAAGCCGGCGGCCGTCCAGCTTGCGGCAAATGGCGCGATCGCGGGCGGCACGGTTTCGCCGGACGCAGCGATCAGCAGGCCGCGTTCGAAGCGCCGCGTCACCGCCGCAAGCCGGTCGGCCAGGCCTTCCGCCGCGGCCCGGTCGAGGAAGCGGTCGGCATCCAGGCGTGCGGCGCGCACCCTGGCGCGTCCGGCGGCATTGAAATCGAAAAGGGAACGGGCCATCGATGACGGAACAATGCATGGGGGAAGGGATGCGGAAGATAACGCGCGTGGCCGGGCTTGTCGCCAGGACGTTCCTCGACCAGCTGTTCCCGCCGCTCTGCATGGGCTGCCGCGCGGCCGTCGGCGCGCCCGGCTTCTGCGCCGCCTGCTGGGGCGGCCTGACCTTTCTCGACGGTCCCGGCTGCGCCTGTTGCGGCCTGCCTTTCCCGGTCGCGCTGGAAGGCGAGAACTTCTGTGCCGCCTGTCTGGCCCGGCCGCCGGCCTTCGACAGCGCCCGCGCCATCCTGGCCTATGACGAGAAAAGCCGCGGGGCGATCCTGGCGCTCAAGCATGCCGACAGGCTCGACCTTGTGCCCGGATTCGCCCGCTGGCTGGCGCGGGCAGGTCAGGCCAGCCTCTCGGCCTGCGATCTGGTCGTGCCTGTGCCGCTGCATCCCTGGCGGCTCTGGCAACGGCGCTACAACCAGTCGGCCGAAGTGGCGCGGCGGCTGGCCGCCCGCTGGGACCTTGCCGTGGAAACGCAAGCGCTGGTCCGCAGCCGCCCCACCGCCAGCCAGGGCGCGATGCCCTCGGCCAGGGCCCGGCGCCGCAATGTGCTGGGCGCGTTCCGGGTTCCCGACCCGGCCCGGGTCGCGGGACGGCGCGTCCTGCTGCTCGACGACGTGCTGACCACAGGCGCCACGGCCGAGGCCTGTGCCCGGGCGCTCAAGCGGGCGGGGGCCGAAAGCGTTCATGTGCTGGCGCTGGCGCGCGTTGTGAAGGCTTCCGACGTGCTTATATAGGGAACGCAACAGATTTGAGTCCGCGCCATGAAGCCCGTCCGCATGTACACCACGCCCATCTGCCCCTATTGCGTGCGGGCCAAATCGCTGTTCCAGAAGAAGGGCGTCCCGGTCCAGGAGATCGACATCTTCATGGACGAGGAAGCGCGCGCGGAGATGCAGGCCAATACCGGCGGCGCGCGCACCGTGCCCCAGATATTCATCGGCGACACGCATGTGGGCGGTTGCGACGATCTCTATGCCCTGGAGCGGGCAGGCAAGCTCGACGCGCTGCTGGGCTGATTTCCGCGTCTGTTTCTGCGTTTCCACGGCTGGACAAAGCCTGCGGCCGCCCCGAATAATGCCGCACGGCACCAGAACATGGAAAGAAACGGGAAGGGACAGCCATGAAAAAGATCGTTTTCGCCGCCTCGCTGCTTGCCGCCGCGCCGGCATTCGCCCAAACCACCCCCCAGGCCAACCCCGCGCCGACCATCGCGCCCGCGCCCACCGCCGATGAAATGAAGCTGCCGCGCCCGGCGCGTGCGCATGGCATCCCCACCGCCCTTGCCATTGAGGGCGCGGTGGAAGCGAACCGCGTCTGCCTGGGCAATACCTACAAGACCACGGCCATGATCACCGATTCCGCGGGCGTGCCGATCGTGATGATCTCCAACGACGGCGCCGCCGCCATCACCCAGCGCATCGCGATGACCAAGGTCCAGGCGGTGCTGAAATACAAGATGACCAGCGGCGAGGTGGCCGAAAAGGCCAAGACGGATTCCGCCCTGGCCGCCGAGATCAAGGCCAATCCCCTGATCGAAACCGCGCGCCAGGGCGCGGTGCCGCTGATGGCGGGCGGCGAGATGGTCGGTGTGTTCGCGGTGTCCGGCGCGCCGGGCGGCGACAAGGACGAAGTCTGCGTCCGCGCCGGCATCGCCAAGATACAGGATCGGGTGAAATAAGCAGGTCATGACGGCATTCCGGGCGGCGTGCGTACAGCTTCGTTCCAGCGACGATGCGGCGGAGAACATCCGCGAAACCGCGAAGCTGGTGCGTGAGGCCGCCGCCCGGGGCGCCCATTTTATCGCCACGCCCGAGAACACGACGCTGATGGCGCCCGATGGCGGCGCCAAGCTGGCCTCGAGCCATGACGAGGCGCACGACCCGGCATTGCCGGTCTTCGCGGATCTGGCGCGCGAACTGAAGGTCTGGCTGCTGATCGGTTCTCTGGCGATCAAGGTCAGCGACGCCAAGACCGCCAACCGCAGCTTCCTGTTCTCGCCGGAAGGCCGAATCGCGGCGCGCTACAGCAAGATCCATCTTTTCGATGTCGAACTGGCGTCGGGCGAGGTCTATCGCGAGTCCCACACCGTGGCGGGCGGCAGCGAAGCGGTGGTGGCCGAAACACCCTGGGGCGGGATCGGCCTGACCATCTGCTATGACGTGCGTTTCCCCCACCTCTATCGCCGGCTGGCGCAGAAGGGCGCCTTTGCCTTCACCGTGCCCGCCGCCTTCACCGTGCCGACCGGCACAGCCCACTGGCATGTGCTGTTGCGCGCGCGGGCGATCGAGAACGGCGCTTTCGTGATCGCGCCTGCCCAGGGCGGCATCCATGCCAATGGCCGCAGGACCTATGGCCACAGCCTGATTGTCTCACCCTGGGGCGATGTACTGGCCGAGGCCGGCGCCGATCCCGGCGTGATCCTGGCCGACATAGACCCGGCGCAATCGGCGGCTGCAAGATTGAAAGTTCCCAACCTTCAGCACGATCGCGCCTTTTCCGGTCCCTGAACGTTAACCGCGCTTTTCTCAGCCATCTTGCGAATCGTCCGGGCGCGCCGCATGTTGCGCGTCAACAGCCTGGGGGCAGGCTGGATGGAGCGGACGTTGATTGCCTATTCCCTTCGTTGCCATCGCGGGCACGAGTTCGAGGGCTGGTTTCGCGACAGCACGGCGTTCGACGAGCAATCGTGCGACGGCCGGTTGCTGTGCCCGTCCTGCGATTCCACCCGCATCGCCAAGGCCGTGATGGCGCCCGCCGTATCGGGCACCAAGAAAACCGTGCGCCCGAGGGGCGCCGATGCCCGGCAGATGCGCCAGTTCGCGACCGGCCTGCGCAAGTATGTGCTGGAGAATGCCGACTATGTCGGCCCCAACTTCGCCGAGGAAGCCCGCAAGATCCATTACGGCGAAACCCCGCAGCGCCACATCTATGGCGAGGCGACGCCCAAGGAAGCACAGGAGCTGGTGGAGGAGGGCGTGGACGTCGCGCCGCTGCCGCCCGATCCGGAAGCCGCGAACTGACGCGGCGCCGGCCTGCGTTGAATCGACGATCTTTGCCGGGGGAGGGGTCTATTCATGCACATGGCCCTGGCGTGGCCGGCGCCGGCTCTCCGGCTTGAGCAATGCGCGGATCTTGCCCGCGTCTTCGTCCGTCACGGGGTTGTAAACCACCATGGTGAGGTCGGGCCGGCCATCCACCGCGAATCCCGAGAATTCCATCGCGAGTTTTCCGGCGATGGGATGATGCAGGACTTTGCAGCCGTCGCCGTGTCCCTGCACATCATTGTCGCGCCACATCGCCGCGAATTCCGGACTTGTCGCGCAGAGTTCATCGACAAGCGACTGGACATTGCGCGCGGCCCCGGCGCGCGCAACATCCGCGCGGAACGATGCCACCACATAACGCGCGACGGCTTGCCAGTTTGACTGCGCCGCGCGGACGCGGCTGTCGCGGAACATCATGCGCAGCACATTGCGCTGCCCCTCCGGCAACGCGCCATAATCGGTCAGCACCGCCGCGGCGGCCCTGTTCCACGCGATCACATCCCAGGTCGCGGTGCGGATGAAGGCGGGGCTGTGGTCCAGGGTGTCGAGCAGGCGCTGCAGGCGCGGCGTGATGCCGTCGGGCTCCCGGTACCGGGCCTCCGGCGGGCGCCCCAGGCCGAGCAGGAACAGATGCTCCCGCTCCACGTCGGTCAGCATCATGGCGCGGGCGATGCGGTCCAGCACATCGGCGGAAGGCGCGCCGCCACGGCCCTGCTCCAGCCATGTGTACCAGGTGGCGCTCACATTGGCGCGCTGCGCCACTTCCTCGCGCCGCAGCCCCGGTGTCCGCCGCCGCTTCAGCGGCAGCCCGAATGCGGCGGGATCGAGCTTGGCGCGGCGATCCTTCAGATAGGTGCCAAGCGGATTTGCGCTGCCGTTCGCCATCCTGTTAGCGATTATACCCGTATAATCTCACGGCTTTACCCGGATGTAGAGCGTACCAATATCCCGCCCGTCTGAACAGGGAGCACCTCCATGCGGGTATTCGTCACCGGCGCGGCCGGATTCATCGGCACCGCCACCACCAGAGAATTGATCGCGAACGGCCATGAGGTGCTGGGCCTTGCCCGCTCCGACGCCAATGCCGAGGCGCTGGAGAAACTCGGCGCCAAGATACATCGCGGCGCGCTCGAAGACCTCGACAGCCTGCGCAAAGGCGCCCGGGAAGCGGACGGCACCATCCATCTGGCCTTCATCCACGATTTCACGAAATTCGCGGAGAACGGCCAGATCGACAAGCGCGCGATCGAAGCGATGGGCGGCGCGCTGGAAGGAACAGGCAAGCCCTTCATCGTCACCTCGGGCACGCTGCTGCTCGCGCCCGGCCGCATCGCCACGGAAGAAGACCCGGTGATGCCCGGCCTGCCGCGCGTGTCCGAAACCACCGGCCTGGCCTTTGCCGCGCGCGGTGTGCGCGCCATGACCGTGCGGCTGCCCCAGGTGCATGGCGGCGACGGCAAGGCCGGCCTGATCACATACTTGCTCGAAGGCGCGCGCCGGAAAGGCACGGCGGCCTATGTCGGTGAAGGCGCCGAACGCTGGTCTGCGGCGCACAGGCAAGATGTCGCCCGCCTCTATCGTCTCGCGCTGGAGAAGGGCATGACGGGCGGGGTCTATCACGCCGTTGCCGAGGAAGGCATCCCCATGCGCGAGATCATCGGCGTGATCGGCCGCGCCCTGAACGTGCCGGTGGTTTCGATCGGGAAAGAAGAGGCGGGGGATTACTATGGGCCTCTGGCGCGGTTCACCGGTCTTGATATGCCCGCATCCAGTGCCCTGACGCGGCAACGGCTGGGATGGAACCCCACCCAGATCGGCCTGATCGCCGATATCGGCCGGCCGGGCTATTTCAATATCTGAACCGCCAGATGCAGACTGTCTTTCCGTCAGACAGTCCGCTTGCTAGCGCGACGCCACCACCATGTAATTCACGTCTACATCCGTGGAAAGCCGCCAGTCCCAATTCAAGGGATCGAAGGTGATTCCCTGCGTCCTGACGATTGTTAGACCGGATTCTTCAAGTGCCGCATAAAGCTCTGCAGGCGGAATGAACCGGTTCCAGTCATGGGTGCCGCGGGGCAGCCAGTTCAGGACATACTCGGCCCCGATCTTCGCCAGCGCCAGGGATTTGAGCGTCTTGTTCAGGGTGGCGACGATGGTCAGCCCGCCCGGCTTCACCAACCGGGCGCAGGCCGCCAGATAGGCACCCACATCCGCCACATGCTCCACGACTTCCATGTTCAGGACCAGGTCGAAGCTCCGCTCCTCGGCGGCCAGGGCCTCCGCCGTGGCGGCGCGATAGGTGATGGCCTCCAGAAGCCCCGACTGGGCGGCATGGGCCGTTGCCGTGCCGATGTTTTTTTCCGAGGCGTCGGCTCCCGTCACGGCAAAGCCCAGCCGCGCCATCGGCTCGGACAGAAGCCCCCCGCCGCAGCCGATATCCAGCAGGGAAAGCCCCCGGAAAGGCCGCAGGGACCGGGGATCGCGCCCGAAATGCGCCGCCGCCTCGCTGCGGATGAAACCCAGCCGCACGGGATTGAATTTGTGCAGCGGGGCGAACTTGCCGGCCGGGTCCCACCATTCGGCAGCCAGGGCCGAGAATTTCGCCACCTCGGCCGGGTCTATGGTGCTGGTCACGGGAGCGGATTCGGGCATGGTTTCCAGGGTTGAGCCCCAGGGTTGAGCCAAGGTGCAACTCCCTCTATGTAGGCCCCCGCTTTGCAGTCATCAAATTGAAATTCGGGGCAAATCAGGATCATGGCGCTGATCGCGATGAAATTCGGCGGCACGTCCGTCGCCGACCTGGACCGCATCCGCCATGTCGCGGGCCTGGTGAAGCGCGAAGTCGAGCGCGGCAACAAGGTCGCCGTGGTGGTCTCCGCCATGGCGGGGGAAACTAACAAGCTGGTGGCATGGACCAACGAGGCGGCGCATGGTGTCAACAACCTCGCGCTGCCCGACCAGCGCGAATATGACGTGGTGGTGGCGGCGGGCGAGCAGGTGACCTGCGGCCTCCTGGCCATCGCGCTCAACGCGATGGGGGTGAAGGCGCGCTCCTGGCTGGGCTGGCAGGTGCCGATCAACACCTCGGCCGTGCACGGCTCGGCCCGCATCGAAGGCGTTCCCGCCGCCGGGATGAAAAAGGCCATAGAGGGCGGAGAAGTCGCAGTGGTGGCGGGCTTCCAGGGCGTCGCGCCGGGCGGGCGCATCTCCACCCTGGGGCGCGGCGGTTCCGACACCAGCGCGGTGGCGGTGGCCGCGGGCATCGGGGCGGCGCGCTGCGACATCTATACCGACGTGGATGGCGTTTACACCACCGATCCGCGCATCGTGCCCAAGGCGCGGCGGCTGGAGAAGATCGCCTATGAGGAAATGCTGGAAATGGCCTCGCTGGGCGCCAAGGTGCTGCAGACGCGCTCGGTGGAAATCGCCATGCTGCACCGGGTGCCGACCCGCGTGCTTTCGACCTTCACGCCCGATGTGGGCGGCACCCTGTTATGCGACGAGGAAGACATCGTGGAAAAGAAACCTGTCACCGGCATCGCCTACAGCCGCGACGAGGCCAAGATCACCCTGGTGCGCGTGCCCGACCGTCCCGGCATCGCCAGCGCCATCTTCGGCCCGCTGGCCGATGCGGGCATCAATGTGGACATGATCGTTCAGAACGTGTCGGAAGACGGCAAGACCACGGATCTCACCTTCACCTGCACCCGCGGCGAGCTGCCGCGCGCCCTGGCCGCCATCGAGACCCATGCGAAAGACATCAACTACCAGTCGCTGATGCATGACGCGGCGGTGGCCAAGGTCTCGATCATCGGCATCGGCATGCGCGCCCATCCGGGCGTGGCCTCGACCATGTTCCGCACCCTGTCCGACAAGGGCATCAACATCCAGGTGATCTCGACCTCCGAGATCAAGGTCAGCGTGCTGATCGCCGAGGAGTATGTGGAGCTGGCGGTGCGGGCGCTGCACTCGGCGTATGAACTGGACGCGGCCTGAACCCCGATTGTCGTGGCTCGCGAATGCGGGCCATCCATTTTTGCCGGTTCCAGAATTGGATGGCCCGGACAAGCCGGGCCATGACATAGTGCGGAAACAGAGGTAGCAAAATGTCCCCCGGTGGTGGTCCACGCCTTCTGCTGCGCCGCCTGCGCGAGATCATGGCGGAACAGACCTCCGCCCAGATGCGGCTGGACAAGCTCGTCACCGTGATCGCCTCCAATATGGTGGCCGAGGTCTGCTCCATTTATCTGCGCCGCGCCGGCAAGGTGCTGGAACTGTTCGCCACCGAAGGCCTGAACCGCGCCGCCGTCCACGCCACGCGCCTGAGGGAAGGCGAGGGCCTGGTCGGCCTGGTGTCGGAAACGGCGGAGGCGGTGAACCTGTCGGACGCGCCGTCCGATCCGCATTTCAGTTATCGCCCGGAAACGGGTGAAGACCCGTTCAAGTCCTTTCTGGGCGTGCCGATCGTGCGCGGCGGCCAGGTCTTCGGCGTCCTGACCGTCCAGAACAAGGCCGAACGCATCTATGCCGAAGAGGAAGTTGAGGCGCTGCAGACCGTGGCGATGGTGCTGGCCGAGGTGGTGGCGCAGGGCGGCTTCTTCAACGTGGCCGAGCTGGACGAGCCGGAGCTGCGCATCGACCGGCCGCGCAAATTCGTGGGCGACGGCCTGTCGGAAGGCGTGGCGGTGGGCCGCGTCGTGCTGCACGAGCCGCGCGTCAAGGTCGAGCGCATGATCGCCGACAATCCGCTGGACGAGCTCAGGCGGCTTGAGGACGCTATCGGCTCGTTGCGCGAATCCGTCGATTCCATGCTGGCCTCCAGCGAGCTTGACCTCACGGGCGAGGGACGGGAGGTGATCGAGGCCTATCGCCTGTTCGCCTATGACCAGGGCTGGCGCCAGCGCATGCGCGATGCGGTGCGCACCGGCCTGACCGCGGAAGCCGCGGTGGAGCGCGTTCAGGACGAGACGCGGCTGCGCGTGCAGCGCCTGGGAGACCCGATCCTGCGCGAGCGGGCGCATGATTTCGACGACCTGGCGCGCCGGCTGCTGCGCCATCTGACGGGCGAGGACGTCGCCGACCGCAGCCTGCCGCAGAACGCGGTGCTGGTTGCGCGCGGCATGGGCCCGGCCGAGCTTCTGGACTACCGCCGCGAACGGCTGGTGGCGCTGGTGCTGGAGGAAGCCGCTTCCACCAGCCATGTCTCCATTGTCGCCCGCTCGATGGGGCTGCCTATGGTCGCCTCGGTGGAAGGCATCGTGGACAATGCCCGCGCCGGCGACGCCATCGCCGTCGATGGCGAGATGGGCGAGGTGCATCTGAGGCCCGCCGCGGAGATCGTGAAGGCCTTCGAGGACAAGCGCGCCCTGCGCGTCCAGGCCCAGGCCCGCTTCGCCGCCGTGCGTGACCTGCCCGCCGTGACGCGCGACGGGGTCGCCATCCGGCTGATGATGAATGCGGGCCTGGAATTCGACATGCCGCAGCTTGCCCAGTCGGGCGCCGACGGCATCGGCCTGTTCCGCACCGAGCTTCAGTTCATGATCGGGGAGACCATGCCGCGGCTCGCCGACCAGGCGGCCTTCTACAAGCAGATACTGGACGCGGCGGGCGACAGGCCGGTGGTGTTCCGCACCCTGGATCTGGGCGGCGACAAGGTGCTGCCCTATGCGCGCTGGGAGCGCGAGGAAAATCCCGCGCTGGGCTGGCGGGCCATCCGCATCGCGCTCGACCGGCCGGCGCTGCTGCGCTACCAGGTGCGCGCGCTGCTGAATGCCAGCGCGGGCCGGACGCTGCGCATCCTGCTGCCGATGATCAGCGACGTGGACGAGTTCAACCGCGCCCGCGCACTGGTGGACCGCGAGCTGGAGCGCGCGCGTCTTTTGAGCTTGGTGCGGCCCACGCAGGTGCTGGTGGGCGCGATGCTGGAGGTTCCGGCGCTTGCCTTCATGCTGCCGCAGCTGATGCGCTCGGCCGATTTCGTCTCCATCGGCTCCAACGACCTGCTGTCGCTGGCGTTCGCGGTGGACCGCACCAACCCGCGCGTCTCCAAACGCTATGACAACCTCAACCCGGCTTCGCTGACCCTGATCCGGCTGATCGTGCAGAGCGCGGCCGAGAACAGCGGCGACCTGTCCCTTTGCGGCGAGATGGCGGGCCGCCCGCTCGACGCGATGGCCCTCCTGGGGCTGGGCATCCGCACCCTGTCCATGCAGCCAGGCCAGATCGGTCCCATCAAGATGATGATCCGCTCCCTGCACCTGGGGGAGGTTTCGGCCTTCGTGGACCGGCTTTGCGGCCGGACCGACCATTCCCTGCGGACCCGGCTGGCCGCATTCGCCGCGGAACGGGGAATCGTGCTCAAATAAGGCCATTTCGAGGAGATGGGTCTTTTTTGCAGTGCAGCAGTTGTCCCTGTCGGGCTTGATCGGATAAAATAGAAGCAACAGATATTTAGCCGCGCCGGGCCTATCTTTTCTTGGGCGGGCGCAGTTGCGGCGGCACATGAGCAAGGTTACGCAAATATCCCGGGACGATGGCGGAAACGGCATGAACCGCCGCCGCATCCATCTGCGTGAGATTTCGGGCGGTCAGGAGCAGGACACGCCTCCGGAGACGGTCGGGCAGGACCTGCGGGCCGCGCGGCTCCGGCGCGGGGACGAGATCGCCCAGGTTTCGCGGGCCCTGAAGATCCGCAAGGACCATCTGGAGGCGCTGGAGGAAGACCGGCTGGAGGACCTGCCGGGCAAGACCTATGCAATCGGTTTCGTGCGCTCCTATGCCCGCCATCTGGGCCTGGATGCGGCGGAGTATGTCGAGCGGTTCAAACAGGAGATCGCCGGGCGAACCGATGCAGCAGTGCAGCCCGTGGCGCCCATTCATCAGGACGAACGCCACCTGCCGCAGGGCTGGCGCATCATCGCCTTCTTCGTGGTGCTACTTTTCGCGGGCGGCGCCTGGCATCTGCTGTCATCGGGCGGCGACACCAGCCAGCCGGTTCCCCCTCCGCCGGCCCTCAATCCGCCCAGACCCGCCGCACCGCCCAAGCCCAAGCCCGTGACGGTCCCGCCCCAGGAGGCGATGCCGTCGCCCGCTGCCGATACCGCCGCGCCGTTTGCGGGGGAATCCGGTTCGCAGCAGACCGCCGCCCTGCCGCCGCCGGCCGCCGGGCCCCAGTCGCCGGCCACCAGGACCCAGCCCGGCCCGGCCGCACCGCCGATCGCCGCGCAGTCGGTTTCCAGCACGCCCAGTCAGGGCGCGGGGCCGGCCGTTCCCGCCGTGGCGACCGGTACGGTCTATGGCGAACAGAACCGCGGCGCCCGCGTGATCCTGCGCGCCCGCGGCGACAGCCGGATCACCGTGCGGGCCGAGGACGGCACGCTTTACATCAACCGTGACCTCAAGGCCGGGGACAGCTATCAGGTCCCCAATCTTCCCGGCCTGCTTCTGGCCGCCAGCGATGCCGGCGCCATAGAGGTCGATCTCGACGGCTCCATACTGGGCCGGGCGGGAGAGGAACAACAGATTCTCGGCCGCGTCTCCCTCGATCCCCAGTCGCTGGTGGACCGCTTCCATCGTTAAGGACATCCCATGAGCGTTCGAGCCTATCGCGACATCATCCGGCGCCAGTCGCGCCAGATCATGGTCGGCAAGGTGCCCGTCGGCGGCGACGCGCCGATCACCGTGCAGACCATGACCAACACCATCACCGGCGACGCGCGCGCCACGATCGACCAGATCCGCCGCATCGAGGATGCGGGCGCCGATATCGTGCGCGTCTCCTGTCCGGACGAGGACGCCACGAAGGCGATGAAGGCGATCACCGCGGCGGCGCGGATTCCGGTCGTGGCCGACATCCACTTCCACTACAAGCGCGCCATCGAGGCGGCGGTGAACGGCGCCGCCTGCCTGCGCATCAATCCGGGCAATATCGGCAGCCCGGCCCGCGTGCGCGAAGTGGTGCAGGCGGCCAAGGATCACGGCTGCTCGATGCGCATCGGCGTCAATGCGGGCTCGCTGGAGCCCGACCTGCTGGAGAAATATGGCGAGCCGTGCCCCGAGGCGATGGTCGAGAGCGCGCTCAACCATGCGAAGATCCTCGATGACCTCGATTTCCGTGAATACAAGATCTCGGTGAAGGCGTCCGATCCGTTCCTGGCCGTGGCGGCCTATCAGGCGCTGGCCGAGGCGATCGACTGCCCGCTGCATGTCGGCATCACCGAGGCGGGCGGCATGATCTCGGGCACGGTGAAGTCCTCCATCGGCATGGGCATGCTGCTGTGGAGCGGCATCGGCGACACCATCCGCGTGTCGCTCTCGGCCGATCCGGTCGAGGAGGTGCGGGTGGGCTTCGACATCCTCAAGTCGCTCAACCTGCGCCATCGCGGCGTCAACATCGTCTCCTGCCCCTCCTGCGCGCGCCAGGGCTTCAACGTGATCGACACGGTCAAGACGCTGGAAGACCGGCTCAAGCACATCTCCACCCCCATGTCGCTGTCGATCATCGGCTGCGTGGTCAATGGACCGGGCGAGGCGCGCGAAACCGACATCGGCTTCACCGGCGGCGGCGCGGGCAAGGGGCACGGCCAGGTCTATCTCAACGGCGAGCCCAGCTACCGCATCGACAATACCGACCTGGTCGAGCACATCGTCCAGCTCTGCGAGAAGAAGGCCGCCGAGATCGAGGCCGCGCGCAACGGCCAGGGCGCGGCCGAACCGCTCGAAGCCGCGCAGTAGCGATCCCGATCCCGATCCGTCATGGCCGGGCTTGACCCGGCTATCGGCTAGGCTCACGTCTGCGCAACGAATATGGATGGCCCCCTTTCTTTTCGATGGAAGAGGGGCAGCGACAGGAAAAGATGATCCCCGCCGCAAAACTGGACCGTCTGCTGGACCGCTTCGCCGCCATCGAGGCCGAGATGTCGTCCGGCGTGTCGGGCGATGCCTTCGTGAAGCTCTCCCGCGAGCATGCCGAACTCGCGCCGGTCATCGAGACCGTGCGCGCCTATCGCCAGGCACAGGTGCGCATAGGCGACGCCAATGCCCTGATCGACGATCCCGCGACGGAAAGCGAGATCCGCGGCATGGCCGAGGAGGAGCGGGCGGAACTCAAGGAAGAGCTGGAAAAGCTCGACCGCGACCTGCGCATCGCGCTCCTGCCGCGCGACGCGGCGGACGATTCATCCGCCATCGTCGAGATACGCGCCGGCACGGGCGGCGACGAGGCGGCGCTGTTCGCCGCCGACCTGCTGGGCATGTACCAGCGTTATTGTTCGCTGCAGGGCTGGAAGACCGAGGTGCTGTCGCTGTCGGAAAGCGACCTGGGCGGCATTAAGGAAGCCGTTCTCGAAGTGGAGGGCCGCGGCGCCTATGCCCGGCTCAAGTTCGAAAGCGGCGTCCACCGGGTCCAGCGCGTGCCGGTGACCGAGACCCAGGGCCGCATCCACACCAGCGCGGCCACCGTGGCGGTACTGCCGGAAGCGGAGAATGTCGATATCGAGATCAACGAAAAGGACCTGCGCATCGACACCTATCGTGCGCAGGGCGCGGGCGGCCAGCACGTCAACAAGACCGACAGCGCCGTGCGCATCACCCACATCCCCACCGGCACCGTGGTGGCGATGCAGGAAGAGAAGTCCCAGCACAAGAACCGCGCCAAGGCGATGACGCTGCTGAAGGCGCGGATCTACGATGCCGAGCGCCGGCGCCTGGAATCCGCCCGCGCCAGCGAGCGCAAGTCGCTGGTGGGCTCGGGCGACCGCAGCGAGCGCATCCGCACCTATAATTTTCCGCAAGGGCGCGTCACCGACCACCGCATCAACCTGACGCTCTACAACCTGGCCCGCATCATCGCGGGCGACGAACTGGGCGAGATCGTGGATGCGCTGGTGGCCCAGGACCAGGCCGACCGCCTGGCCGCCTTTGAGGCCGCCGAAGCGTGACGCCGGACGGACTGATCGCCACGGCCTCGGTGCGGCTGGCGGCGGCGGGGGTCGAGACGCCCCGCGCCGAGGCCCGCCGCCTGCTGGCCCATCTGCTGGGTGTGGAGCGCGGCGGCACATTGAGTCTTCCGCCGCTGACGCCGCAGCAGGTTGCGGCCTTCGAGGGCCTTGTCGCCCGCCGCGCCGCGCGCGAGCCCTTTGCCTATATCGCTGGGCGCAAGGAATTCTGGAGCCTGGAGTTCGAAGTCGGCCCCGGCGTGCTGGTGCCGCGCCCCGATACCGAGACGCTGATCGAGGAAGCCTTGCGCCGCGTGCCGGACCGCGACGCGCCGCTTCGCATCGCCGACCTGGGAACGGGTTCCGGCGCCATCCTGGTTGCCGCGCTTACCGAATTTCCCAATGCGACGGGCATCGGCTTCGAATCCGCGCCGCCCGCCCATGCCTATGCGGTCCGCAATGCCGCCCGCCATGTGGGCGGCCGCGCCGAGATCTCCGCGTCCGACTGGAATCGGGCCGCCGGCCCTTTCGACCTGGTCTTCTCCAACCCGCCCTATATCGCCACGGCCGACATCGAATCACTGGAACCGGAAGTGGCGCGCCGCGAACCGCGCGCGGCCCTGGACGGCGGGCGCGACGGGCTCGATGCCTACAGGGCGCTGGCGGAACTTCTGCCCCGCATTCTGGGGCCGGGCGGATTTGCCCTGCTGGAAATGGGGCAGGGACAGGTTCCCGCGCTGAAATCCCTGTTCGGGGCGCGGGCGCCGGGGCTTGAAATTGTGGCCGTCGCGCCCGATCTGGGTGGTGTATCCCGTTGTCTCACTTTGCGGAAACCTTGAGGAATTTCTTGGGGATTCCCTTGGAAAAATGGGCCCCATGGGCTAGGTTCAGATCATTGGGATGCGGGACGAGGATCCCATTGCGGCGCGAAAGCGGACCGCAGGCTGAGCCGGTCAGGCGAGACAAGAACCGCCGCCGGGCAGGGGACACAAAGCGAACGGCTCAAGGGCGAACGGCTCAAGTGAACCGAGTATGCCGGCGGGTGATGCGCATGTCGCGCACCGTCTCGCGGCAAAGGACCAAAGGCAAAAGGGGCTTACATTGAAGCGCTCACGCAGAGGCGGCCGCAGGCCGCAGCATGGTGGTAATGGCGGCGGCAACGGCGGCGGGTTCAATCCCAACCGCACCTATGACTCGTCCGGCCCGGAAGTGAAGATCCGCGGCTCGGCCAACCATGTCTATGAAAAGTACCTGCAGCTGGCGCGCGACGCCAATTCCAGCGGCGACCGGGTGATGGCCGAGAACTACCTCCAGCACGCGGAACATTATTACCGCATCATGGCAGCCACTGCCGCCCAGCAGGCCCAATACCAGGCCCAGCAGGCCGCGCAGCGGGCAGCCCAGGACGGCCAGCAGCCCCAGCCGCAACCGCAGGCCCCCAACAGCGGCCCGTCCTTTTCCCTGACCGACGGCGAGGAAGAGGGCGAAGAGGCAGAAGCGTCCTAGCCTCTGCTTGAGACGTTCCAGCCGGGCCTCATCCTGCGCTTGTCGAAGGATGGCCGGCCTGAACCCGCGCCGCCCCCTTGCGGCCCGAGTTCCTCCATCCCATATCCATCCCGACGGCGCCTTGAAAAGGGCCGTAATATGGTCCGCTGCCGCAGGAAGCATCGGGCAGGCAGAGCGTCAGCAAAGCCGTTGCCCCGTGCGACCCAAAAAGGGGCCGACCGGGAGAGAAGATGGATATCGAGAAATTCACCGAACGTTCGCGCGGGTTCGTCCAGTCGGCGCAGGCCCTGGCGCTGCGCGAAGGCAACCAGCAATTCACCCCCGAGCACCTGCTCAAGGTCCTGATGGACGATGAGGAAGGGCTTGCCTCGCGCCTGATCCAGGCGGCGGGCGGACGCAGCGCCGACGTGCGCGCCGGCGTCGAGGCGGCGCTGAAGAAGCTTCCCAAAGTGCAGGGCGGGTCGGGCCAGATCTACCTGTCGCAGGAGGCCGCGCGGCTGCTCGACAGCGCCGAACAGACGGCCAAGAAGGCGGGCGACAGTTTCGTCACCGCCGAATATCTGCTGCTGGCGCTGGTGCTGGCCACCGGCACCGATAGCGCGCGGATACTGAAAGACGCCGGCGTGACGGCGCAGGGCCTCAACAAGGCCATCGCCGACCTGCGCAAGGGCCGCACCGCCGACAGCGCCACGGCCGAGAACGCCTATGACGCGCTGAGGAAATATGCCCGCGACCTGACGGAACTTGCCCGCTCGGGCAAGCTCGATCCCGTGATCGGGCGCGACGAGGAGATCCGCCGCACCATCCAGGTGCTGTCGCGCCGCACCAAGAACAACCCCGTGCTGATCGGCGAGCCCGGCGTGGGCAAGACCGCGATCGCCGAGGGCCTGGCGCTGCGCATCGTCAACGGCGATGTGCCGGAATCCCTGCGCGACAAGAAGCTGATGGCGCTGGACATGGGCGCGCTGATCGCGGGCGCCAAGTTCCGCGGCGAGTTCGAGGAGCGGCTGAAGGCCGTGCTGAACGAAGTCACTGGCGCGAACGGCGAGGTCATCCTGTTCATCGACGAGATGCACACGCTGGTGGGCGCGGGCAAGGCCGACGGCGCGATGGACGCGTCCAACCTTCTCAAGCCGGCGCTGGCGCGCGGCGAACTGCACTGCGTGGGCGCCACCACGCTCGACGAATACCGCAAATATGTCGAGAAGGACGCCGCGCTGGCGCGGCGCTTCCAGTCGGTGTTCGTGGGCGAGCCCACGGTGGAAGACACGATCTCGATCCTGCGCGGCCTCAAGGAGAAATACGAACTGCACCATGGCGTGCGCATCACCGACTCGGCCATCGTGGCGGCCGCGATGCTGTCGCACCGCTACATCACCGACCGCTTCCTGCCCGACAAGGCCATCGACCTGATGGACGAGGCGGGTTCGCGCCTCAGGATGCAGATCGACTCCAAGCCCGAGAAGCTCGACGAGCTCGACCGCCGCATCATCCAGCTCAAGATCGAGCGCGAGGCGCTGAAGAAGGAATCCGACAAGGCCTCGCGCGACCGCCTGGCGGCGCTGGAGAGCGAACTGGCGGACCTGGAAGACCAGTCCGCGGCGGTAACCGCCAAGTGGCAGGAAGAGAAGAAAGAGGTCGCTGACGTCCAGTCGCTGAAGGAAAGGCTGGATGCCGCGAAAAGCGAAGTCGAAGCGGCGCAGCGCCGGGGCGATTTCGCCCGCGCGGGCGAGCTGACCTATGGCGTGATCCCCGACCTGGAGCGCAAGCTCAAGGCGCTGGAGGACCGCAAGGACGATGTGCTGGCCGCCGAGGCGGTGACGGCGGAGAACATCGCCCAGGTCGTGTCGCGCTGGACCGGCATACCCGTGGACAAGATGCTGGAAGGCGAGCGCGAGAAGCTGCTGCACATGGAATCCGACCTCGAAAGGCGCGTGGTCGGCCAGGACGAGGCGGTGCGCGCCATCTCCAACGCGGTGCGCCGGGCCCGCGCGGGCCTTCAGGATCCCAACCGGCCCATCGGCAGCTTCCTGTTCCTGGGCCCCACCGGCGTCGGCAAGACCGAACTGACCAAGGCGCTGGCCGCCTTCCTGTTCGACGACGACAGCGCGATGGTGCGCATCGACATGAGCGAGTTCATGGAAAAGCACGCGGTGGCCCGCCTGATCGGCGCGCCGCCGGGCTATGTGGGCTATGAGGAGGGCGGCGTCCTGACCGAGGCGGTGCGCCGGCGTCCCTATCAGGTGATCCTGTTCGACGAGGTCGAAAAGGCCCATGCCGACGTGTTCAACGTGCTGCTGCAGGTGCTGGACGACGGCCGCCTGACCGACGGGCAGGGCCGCACCGTCGACTTCCGGAACACGGTGATCATCCTGACCTCGAACCTGGGCACGGAATTCCTGTCGGTCGACGGCGGCGATACCGCGCATGGCCGCGCCCAGGCGATGCAGGCGGTGCGCGCGCATTTCCGCCCCGAATTCCTCAACCGCCTGGACGAGATCATCCTGTTCCACCGCCTGACCCGGGCCAACATGGACAGGATCGTGGACATCCAGATCGCGCGGCTCGACCGGCTGCTGGCCGACCGCAAGATCCGGATCACCTTGGACGACAAGGCGAGGTCCTGGCTGGGCACGGCGGGCTACGATCCGGTCTATGGCGCGCGTCCGCTCAAGCGGGTGATCCAGCGCCGTCTGCAGGACCCGCTGGCGCAACTGATCCTGGAGGGCCGGGTTGCGGAAGGCGCGCAGGTCAAGGTCAGCGCCAGCAAGACCGGCCTGACCATCAACGGCCAGGAGTTCGCGGCATCCACGGACGAACTGGCCGAGACGGCGCCGGAAGGCGTGGCGCTCAACTGAAGCGGCGGGCTATCGCGCCTTGGCCTGCCTCAGGTCGGTCGCGTTGTCCGCCACTTTCGCCTCCAGCGGCGCATTGGCGACCAGATTGTCGATCTCCAGCCGCTTCTGCTGGAAGGCACGCAGCAGCTTGCCGGCCAGCATCCGGCCCTGCGCCATCTTCACCGTCAGCGGATTGACCTGGCTGCCGTTGATGCGGATCTCATAGTGCAGGTGCGGGCCCGTCGCCATGCCGGTCATGCCGCTATAGGCGAAGACCTGGCCCTGGCGCACCCGCGCGCCCTGGCGCATGCCCGGCGCGAAACGCGAGAGATGCCCATAGGCCGTCGCATAGTTGTTGCCGTGGTTGATCAGCACGAAATTGCCATAGCCGCTGGCGCGGCCCATGAATTTGATGGTGCCGGCGCCCGCCGCCATCACCGGCGTCCCGGTGGGAACGGCGAAGTCCACGCCCTTGTGCATGCGGGTATAGCCCAGGATCGGATGGAACCGCGATCCGAAGCCAGAAGAGATGCGCGCGCCGTCCACCGGCGTCTTCATCAGCATGCCCTTGGCGGATTCACCCTTGGCGTCGAAATATTCCGCCGGTTCGTCGGGATCGGCCTGGAAGCGGTACATGGGGATCTGCTTGCCGCCCAGCGTCATCATCGCATAGCTGATCGCGCCGTATTTCGCGGGCTGGCCGTCAGGCGTGTAATAGTAGTCGTAATAGACTTCGAACTTGTCGCCGGGATGCAGGTCGCGCTGGAAGTCCACCTTGTAGGAGAACATGCGGATCATATCGACCACCACCTCGGCCGGTATGCCCGCCTGCATGGCGGCAAGGTAAAGGCTTGAATCGATCGTCGCGCCCGCGCGGTGACGATGGACCTCAAGCTGCTTCTTCTCCACCTCGGCCGTGTAGCCGCCCTCGGTGGTGCGTGTAACGGTGATCTCCTGCTCGATGGTCGGCGAGAAGTGCAGCGAGAGCAGCCGCGAGATGGGCTGGGAAGCTTCCGGTGTCGAACCGGCCTCGTCCGCGTCCACCGGCACGACCACGGGCTTGTGGTTGACCATCACGGTGGTGGTGCGCGCCTGGGACTGTTTGGGCTGGCCGCCCGTTGCGTCGATGGTGGCGACGGAATAGGTGATGTCGAAGCTCTGTCCGGTCCTGATCTGGCGCGGGTTGAAATCCTTGCCCATCGCCGTGACCACGGCGTTGGCGTCCTGCGCCGAGATGCCGACATCTTCCAGCATCCCGGCCAGCGTGTCGCCCGCATCCAGCGTGACGGTGCGGCTTTCGACATTGGGGGCGGGGTTGGCGTTGTCGGAATTGTCGGCCGGCGTCTGCGGCTCGCTGGCCCGCACCAGCTTCATGAACAGCGCATAGGGCAGCGACGAACGTCCCGGCGCCACCATCGGGCGCGAAACCGGCAAGGTGCCCGCGGCCATCCAGGCGATGGCACCGGCCACAAGTGCGGTCAGGGTGACGGAGACGGCGGCCCAGCGGCCGTCGGCGGTGGCCGTACGTGCACCGGATCGCCTCGGCCCGCGCTCTGCCGGCGCGGGAAAGAAAGGATCGGTATCGGGGAATACGAGCAGGTCCTGCTCGTGGGTCTCGCGGTCCACTTCGGCTCCGTTGTTGTTGGAAAGGCCGCGATCCCAGTCCCCCGACTTGCCCGCGCCGTCCCAGCCCGTCTTTCGTGCCCGCGCCCATCCCCGGCGTGACGCACCCATGTAAGGGCCGCACTGTGCCATGGTCAACGTAAATTTTTCCCAATTGCTTGTTCTCATTGGACTTTAGGCCGCTTCTAAAGTTCCATGCGGGCATGACCCGAGTCCTTCTTCTCGCATTTCTGAGTCTTGTGCCGGTTCTTCTGCCGGCGCGGGCCTTGGCCTGGGGCGCGGAAGGACATGAGATCATCGCCGCCGTCGCGCTGCATGAACTGAGTCCCCCGGCACGCAGGCAGGTGGCTGCGCTGCTGGGCAGCGAGGCGATGCTGGTCCACGACTCGAACTGGGCCGACGAGATCCGCGAGCAGCGGCCGCAAACCGGTCCCTGGCACTATGTGGACATTCCGCTCGGCGCGAACGGCTATGACGCGCGGCGCGACTGCGGCGGCGGCGATTGCGTCGTGGCGCAGATCGGCGACGACATCTCGCGGCTGGGCGACCGCCGCCTGCCGCCGCAGGCCCGTGCCGAGGCGCTGCGCTTCCTGATTCACTTCGTGGGCGACATCCACCAGCCGCTGCATGCGGTGGACGATGACGACCGCGGCGGCAATGCCGTGCGCGTGTACCTGCCGGGCGACCGCACGAACCTGCATCACATCTGGGACACCGAGGCCGTCGAGGCGCTGGGACCGGACATCGCGGCCATCGCCGACGATATCGTGCGCACCACGCCGCCGGTCCAAAAAAAATCCTGGCAGGCGGGCGATCCTGCCGCCTGGGCAACCGAATCCTACCGCATTGCCCGCGACGGCATCTATCCGATGGTGCGCGGCCGGCACACCATGCGCCTGAAACCGGCTTATCTGCGGGATGAAGCGCCCATCGTGCGGCTCCAGCTCGCGAAAGCGGGTGTGCGGCTGGCCTGGCTGCTCAACACCGCGCTGCGATAGTCACTCGCTGGCCATAATGGTGTTGCGCACAACGGGATATATCTGATTTTCCCATCGCCGGCCCGAGAACACGCCGTAATGGCCGACGCCGGCCTGGACATAGTGCTTCTTGCGGAACGGCTTGACGCTGGTGCAGAGGTCGTGCGCCGCCATGGTCTGGCCCAGCCCGCAGATGTCGTCGCGTTCGCCTTCCACCGTGAGCAGCGACGTCTTGCGGATGGCCCGCGGGTCCACCTTGCGGTTGCGGTAGATATAGACGCCGCGCGCCAGGTGCTGCTCCTGGAAGACCTTCTGCACCGTCTCCAGATAGAATTCCGCCGGAAGGTCCGAGACCGAGAAATACTCGTCATAGAATTTGCGGTTGGCGTCGGCCTTTTCGATTTCGCCTTTCAGGATGTGCGTGAACAGGTCCAGATGCGCCCGCACATGGCGCGCCAGGTTCATGGTCATGAAGGCGGTCAGTTGCAGGAAGCCCGGATAGACGTGGCGGTACGCGCCCTTGTAGCGGCGCGGCACGCTGGTGATCAGGTTGGCCTCGAACCATTCCACCGGATGTTCGGTCGCCAGCTTGTTGACCGCGGTGGGATTGATGCTCGTGTCCACCGGACCCGCCATCAGCACCAGGCTCCTGGGCGTGGCGGGATGGCCGTCCTCGGCCATCAGCGCGGTCGCAGCCAGCAGCATGGGGCAGGGCTGGCACACAGCCATGCCGTGCGCGCCCGGCCCGATATGGTCCAGGAAGGCGATCAGATAGTCGATATATTCGTCGGTGCCGAAACGGCCGTCCGACAGGGGCACGTCGCGGCCGCTTTTCCAGTCGGTGATATAGACATCATGATCGGCCAGCATGACCTGGGCGGTATGGCGCAGAAGGGTCGGGAAATGACCGGCCATGGGTGCGGTCAGCAGCACGCGCGGCTGGCCCAGCCCGGACGCCTTGCGGAAGTGCACCAGGTTGCCGAAAGGCATCTCCAGCGCCACTTCCTCGGTCACCGATATGACCTCGCCCCGCACCGTCACATGATCGATGCCATAAGGCGGGCGGTCGTGGATCAGGTGGGTGCGCGAGACGATCTCGGCCGCCGCGGCGGCACTGCGGAACCAGTAGTTGGCGGCCGGTCCCGCCACCGTGTCGCTGAAGGCCGACTGGAAAAGGCCCGCGCCCGCCCGCAAGGGTGCAAGAAGGTCCTGCTGGGCCTGATAGGCTTCGTACAACATCCCGCTTTCTATCGGCCCCGGCTGTCCTGCGGAGCCGGTTTCCGGACCGGCCCGTGGCGCCATGCTGCAGCGCGAAATAATGCTTGTCAACGCGCCGGAACAAGCGAAAACTCATGGCCATGAGCGACGCGGTCCTGACCATTTCCAGCAAGAACTATTCGTCCTGGTCGCTGCGCGGCTGGCTGCTGTGCCGGATGGCCGGGCTGAACTTCCGCGAGGAACTTCTTTCGGCCGACGATCCCGACGCGCGGGCCGAACTGCTGCTGCTGTCGCCATCCTTCCTGGTGCCGTGCCTCACCCACAACGGCATCAAGGTGTGGGACACGCTGGCGATCGCGGAATATCTGCACGAGAACTTTCCGCAGGCCGGCCTGCTTCCCGCGGCCCTGGCCGCGCGCACGCATTGCCGCGCCGTGTCGGGCGAGATGCATTCGGGCTTCTCCAACCTGCGTTCGGCGCTGCCGATGAACCTGAAGGCGCGCTACAGGGGCTTCAAGATATGGGCCGCGGCCCAGGCCGACATCGACCGTGTCACCGCCATCTGGCGCGAATGCCTGAACGGATATGGCGGCCCCTATCTGTTCGGCGAGACGCCGACGCTGGCCGACGCCATGTATGCGCCGGTGGCGACCCGGTTTGCGACCTATGACGTGCGGCTCGACCGTCTGTGTGCGGATTATTGCGAGACGATCCTGGCGCTGCCCGACATGATCGAGTGGACGGAAGCCGCAAAGACCGAACGCAACGGCATCGAGGAACTGGAAGCGGAATTCTAGAGCGTCCGTCTCGCCGCCATCGCCATTGTCAGGACCGAGGCCAGCAGGCCAAGCGGGGCGGGCACAAGGGCGAACGCCGCCAGCGCCGCGAAGACGAGGGCCAGCATGATGCGCTCACTGCGGTCGAATGGCCGGTCCCGGTACAGGAACGCCAGCGGCACCGCCAGGACCGGCAGGTCGTAGAAATAGACATAGGGTGTGGCAAGCGGGACAGCGGCGGCCAGAAGGGCCGCCTTGCGCGCGAAAGGCATGTCGCGCCGCCACGCCCACACGCACCAGCCGCCCGCGATCAGGACCGCCGCGCCCTGCGCCGTCCATGCCGCCGCGTTGCCGCCGCCCGCCAGCCGCACCGCCGCATAGACGCTCTGCAGCTTGTACCAACCCGCCGAGCCGCCGCCCAGCACGGCGTCGCCGGTTTGCGGCAGGTAGTGCAGGAAGCCGGCAAAGGCATCGGGCGCGATGGCGTAGCCGACGCCGATCCAGGCCAGCGTCAGGACCGCAGCGACGGCCAGAGTGCGCCAGTAACCATCCGCCGCCAGCGCGAAGGGAAGGAGGATTCCGAACTGCGGCTTGAAGGTAAGGGCCGCCAGCGCAAGCCCCGCCAGGACCGGCCGGCCGGGCAGGCATAGCAACATCGCGCCCAGCAGCGCGGCGGTGAAGAATCCGTTCTGGCCGACCATCGCGCAGGCCAGCGCCGGCGGCAGTGCCAGCGCGAAAGGCACGGCGCCGCGCGCAATGATGCCGGTCGCGGCCGCGAACGCAGCCAGCGTCGCCGCCACCCAGCACAGGAAAGCTGGAAGATAAGGCAGAAGCGCAAGCGCCATCGCCACCAGGAAATGCAGCGGGGGATAATGCCAGCCCAGGAAGCCGGCGAAGGGGTGGCCCACGAACTGCGCCTGCACATCGTGGAAGGCGCGCCAGTCATAGGCGGTGGCGGCATGGCCCGCCTGCGCCAGTTTTCCCGCCACATAAACAGGAAGGAAATCGGTGACCAGCGGCGCGCCACGCCCGTCGCGGATCCATTGCCCCTGGGCCAGCATCAGCGCAAGCGCCGTGCCATAGCCGAAGGCCACACCGCCCGCCAGGGCCGCAAAAAGCCTGCCGCGCCCGGTCTTACCGCGCTCGCCTTGGCGCATGGGCCGTTCCGTCAGGTCCGGCCGTTCAACCGGTGCTCTCGTTGGGCTTGGTCTGGAGCTGCACGAAATTCTCGATCCCCATCTGCTCGATCAGCCGGAACTGGGTTTGCAGCCAGTCGATATGCTCCTCCTCGCTTTCCAGTATGGCGGTGAAGAGTTCGCGACTGACGTAATCCTTGATCGTCTCGCAATGGGCGATCGCCAGCTTCAGGTCGGGCAGGGCCATCATCTCCAGCGACAGGTCGCATTTCAGGACCTCGAGCACACTCTCGCCGATCAGCAGCTTGCCCAGGTCCTGCAGGTTGGGCAGCCCGCCCAGGAACAGCACGCGCTTGATCAGCCTGTCGGCGTGCTTCATCTCGTCGATGGATTCTTCGTATTCCTTGTGGGCGAGATGGCTCAGGCCCCAGTCCGCCAGCATCCTGGAATGCAGGAAATACTGGTTGATGGCCGTAAGCTCGTTTTTCAGGACCTTGTTGAGGAAGGCGATGGTATCGGGATCGCCCTGAAGGGACGCGTGGGGCTCGGGCCCCGGCGCTGCTATTCCGCCGCCATCGCCAGCGCGCGGCGGTTTTCTTCCAGCATTCCTTCGATTGTTTCCTGGCATCGCCCGCAATTCTTTCTAACGCCGCAGCGCGTATAGACATCTTCGGCATCGCATGCGCCGCCGCAGATCGCGGCGCCGATGCGTTGCTCGTTCAGCCTATTGCAGACACAGACGATCATCCAAGCCAGTCCCGCGTGAGAAGAATTCGCAGCGGCAGGATTTAAAGGTCAGTTGCGAATGATTGTCAATGTCGAACAAAATGCCTTATTCATCAATGGCTTGTTTGCAGGGGTTCCGTTTCCGCCTCGGCCATCTTCTGCACCCGGACATAGTCGGTCTTGCCGGTGGCAAGCGTGGGGATGGCTTCCACCGCCAGCACGCGCCGCGGCACGGTCAGTTCCGACACGCCGTGATTCTGCGCCCACCCCACCAGGTCGATGCGGCGCGCGCCTTTGGCATCCGTCACCAGCACCACCTGTTCGCCCTTACGCCCGTCCGGCACGGCGACGGCGGCATGGGCATTGTCGGGCCACAGCGCGGCGGCGATGTTCTCAACCACCGCCAGCGAAACCGTCTCGCCGCCGATCTTGGCGAAACGCTTGAGCCGCCCGCGAATCGCGATGAAGCCGTCTTCGTCGATGGAGACGACATCGCCGGTATTGTACCAGCCGCCTTCGGGCGGAACGATCTGACCCGGCGCATCGGGACGGATATAGCCCTGCATGATGTTGGGCCCGCGCACCACAAGCTGGCCCGCGCCGGGAATGCCCTCCACCGGCTCGAGCCGCGCCTCCATCCCGGCCATCAGCCGGCCCACCGTGCCCGGATGGTTGGCTTCGACCTGATTGGCGGCGACGACGGGCGAGGCCTCCGTCACCCCATAGCCCTCCAGCAGTTCGATGCCATATTTGCGGCGCACCAGCATGCGCGTCTCGTCGCGCAGCCGCTCGGCCCCGCATACCGCCAGGCGCACCGTATCCATGTCGCCCGCTTCGCCCGCGCGGGCATACTGGCTGATGAAGGTATCGGTCGAAAGCAGGATCGTCGCGCCATAATGGCGGATGCGCCGCACGATCTCTTTGGGCTGGAGCGGCGTGGGATGGCACACGACCTTCACGCCCGCGACCAGCGGCAGGATGGTGCCGACGGTCAGCCCGAAGCAATGGAAGACGGGCAGGGGATTGAACAGGACGTCGCCGGGATAAAGATCGATATGGGCACGCACCTGCGCCACGTTGGCCAGCAGGTTGGCATGGCTCAGCGCCACGCCCTTGGGTTCGCCCTCGGTGCCGGAGGTGAACAGGATCGCGGCGGTTTCGGCCGGATCGGGCCGCGCCATCAGCAGGCGCGGCGCCAGCTTGCCCGTCACGGCCGCCAGCTTGTCGGCCAGCGACAGGCTCTTGCGCACATCTTCCAGATAGACGATGTCCACCGCCGAAAGGCCCGCGATCAGATCCTGGAGGCCGGCCACTTCCACCAGCCGGCGCGCCGTGACGACGCGCTTCACCTGTGCCGTGCGCAGCGCGCTCTGGATGCCAGCAAGACCGCTGGTGAAGTTCAGCATGGTAGGCACGCGGCCGAAGGCGGAGAGCGCGAAAAAGCTCAGGGCCGATGCCGCGCCGGTCGGCAGCATCACGCCCACGCATTCGCCGGCCCGCGTGCCGGCCTTGAGCGCCGACCCCAGCGCGAAGCTGGCGCGGATCATCTCGTCATAGGTCAGCGCCCGTTCATCGCCGTCCACCAGCGCGACATCGTTTCCGCCATATTCACGGCGCGCATCGACAAGAGCCTGGAAAACCGTGCGCTGCGCGGCGGCGGGGTCAAAGGGTATGCGCCGCGGCGTCCCCAGATGCGATGCGGCCTGCCCCAAGGGACGGGGCGAATGGGAATCGGGCATGGGCGCTTCCGTCTTTTGCGGAAGCGACTCTTAACTCAAGTCGCGCGGAAATGCCCGATCCAGCTCTGGAAATTGCGCACCAGCCGCTCGCGGCTGCTGGGTGTCGCCCGTCCCAGCAAATTCGCGATCTGGTCACGCAGCTGTCGTGAATCATCCCACAATTTTTCCGCGCGGGGCTCCAGCGCGTCGCGCAAAGGGTCGATCAGCGGCCGGATCTGCCGCTCGATGCGCCTGGGACCGATCAGCGCGACGGCCAGCGCCGCAAGTCCCGCGGCGCCGATGGTGATATAGGCGATGCGGGCCGGCCGGCTGGCCGCGGCCCGGGCAAAGCTTGCGGTCACCGAATTGCGGGCGGGGCGTTCCAGCGCCGTGCGGCGGCGGGTTCTGAGCGTGTCGCGGACCATGTCCCGAGGCCTTCCAAGGGGTTCCTTCCAGCAACGCGCGGGACGGGCAAGCGGTTCAGCGGAAGGATAATATTCCCAAGGCGCAGACCGGCCCCGCGTCCTTGCGCGTGGTGATTTTGAAAGGGGCAGCGTCTATATCTCGGCCATGACCATCGTGATCGACACGCTCGGCGGCGCGGCGCCCCGCCATCCCGAAAAGGCCCACCGCCCCGACACCGACATCCAGCGCAAGCCGGACTGGATCCGGGTCAAGGCGCCGGTGTCGCGCGAATATGCGGCGACGCGCGAGATCGTGCGCGCCAACCGGCTGCACACGGTCTGCGAGGAGGCGGCCTGTCCCAACATCGGCGAATGCTGGACCAAGCGGCACGCCACCATGATGATCATGGGCGGCGTCTGCACCAGGGCCTGCGCCTTCTGCAATGTGAGCACGGGCCTGCCCGACGCGCTCGACGGCGACGAGCCCGCGCGGGTGGCTCAGGCGGTGAAGACGCTGGGCCTCAGCCATGTGGTGATCACCTCGGTGGACCGCGACGACCTGGCCGACGGCGGCGCGGCGCATTTCGCGCGCGTCATCGACGCCGTCCATGCCGAAAGCCCCGGCACCACGGTGGAAGTGCTGACGCCCGACTTCCTGCGCAAGAACGGCGCCATCGAAACGGTGATGGCGGCCAGGCCCGAAGTCTTCAATCACAATCTCGAGACGGTGCCGCGGCTCTATCTCACTATCCGGCCGGGCGCGCGCTATTTCGCCAGCCTGCGCCTTCTGGAGCGGGCCAAGGAGCTGATGCCCGAGGGCTTCACCAAGTCGGGGCTGATGGTGGGCCTTGGCGAAAGCCGGGAGGAGATCATGCAGGTGATGGACGACCTGCGCGCGGCGAAGGTGGATTTCCTCACCATCGGCCAGTATCTCCAGCCCACGCGCAAGCATGCGCGGCTGGACCGCTTCTGGACGCCGGAGGAATTCGCGGGCCTGGAAAGCATCGCCCGCGCCAAGGGCTTCCTGATGGTGTCGGCCTCGCCGCTGACCCGTTCCTCCTATCACGCCGACAGCGACTTCGCGCAGCTGCAGAAAGCGCGCGCCGCCAAAGCCTGATGATCTCCCACCGCGAGAGCCGCGTCGTTCCCTATACGGCGGACCTGATGTACGCCGTGGTGGCGGACGTGGAGAAATATCCGCAGTTCCTGCCCTGGGTGGTGGGCCTTCGCGTGCTGTCGCGCGGCGAGGACCGCCTGACCGCCGAGATGGCGGTGGGGTATGGCGCGCTGCGCGAACGCTATACCAGCCGGATCACGCTCGATCCGGCGGCGCACCGCATCGACGTGGTGCAGACCAGCGGGCCGTTCAAGACGCTGGAGAACCACTGGCGCTTCACGCCAAGGGACGGCGGCTGCGAAATAGAATTCGCCATTGCCTTCGAATTCAAAAGCCGCCTGCTGCACAGCCTGGCGAGCGCGAAATTCGGCAAGGCCATGCTGAAGATGGCCGACGCCTTCGAGGCACGGGCGAAACAGATACAGGAAGGGAAGGCGGCATGAGGAAGATGCTGGTCGCGAAGATGCTGGCCGCGGCGGGGATGCTTCTGGCGGGCATGGGCGCCGGCCAGGCCCGCACCATCCTGTTCGTGGGCAACAGCTTCACATACGGCGCCAATTCGCCCGCCCACTACTATCGCGCCGACACCGTGACAGACCTCAACGGCCCGCTGGAAGGCAAGACCGTGGGCGGCGTGCCCGCGATCTTCAAGGCCTTCACGAAGGAAGCCGGGCTCGACTATGCGGTCTCGCTGGAGACGGTGGGCGGCAAGGGCCTGGATTACCACTATGCCGAAAAGCGCGCGCTGCTCGACCGGCCGTGGGACGTGGTGGTGATGCACGGCTATTCCACGCTCGACCAGGCCCGGCCGGGCGATCCGGCATTGCTCATCGCCTCCGCCCGGCAGATGACCGACATGTTCCGCGCGCAGAACCCCCGGGCCGAAGTCTGGCTGGACGCCACCTGGAGCCGCGCGGACCAGACCTATCCCGACGGCAAGCCCTGGCACGGCAAACCGATCCAGCAGATGGCGATCGACGTGGCCGCGGCCTATGCGCAGGCCGCCAGGGCCGCGCGGGTCAGCGGCGTGGTGCCGGTGGGACTGGCCTGGAACCGCGCCATCGATACGGGTTTCGCGGACGCCAACCCCTATGACGGCATCGCCGCGGACAGGATCGACCTGTGGTCCTGGGACCATTACCACGCCAGCATCTATGGCTATTACCTGGAGGCGCTGATGGTGTTCGGCAAGATCACGGGCAGGGACCCGCTGTCGCTGGGCGACGGCGAAACGGTCTCCGGCGACATGGGCTTTTCCAAACCGCAGACCCATGCGCTGCAGCAGATCGCCCACGACCAGCTGGCCGCGTCAAAAGAGTAGGGCGAGCATCTCAAGCGCCGCATCCACCGCGGCCAGGCGCACCGCGCCGCGGCCGATGTCCCCGAAGCGGCATTCGCGGTGGATCGCTGTTTCGCCGCGGGCGGCCGCCAGATGCACCAGCCCCACCGGCTTCGCAGCGCTCCCGCCGCCGGGGCCGGCGATGCCTGTCACCGCCACGGCGATATCGGCGCGCGCATGTTCCAGCGCCCCTTGCGCCATCGCGCGGGCCACGGCTTCCGACACCGCGCCATGCTCTCGCAGCAGCGCCGGCGGCACACCCAGCAATTCTTCCTTCGCTTCGTTGGAATAGGTGACGAATCCGCGCTCGACCACATCCGACGAACCGGGGATCTCCGTCAGCAGGGCGGCGATCAGCCCGCCGGTGCAGCTTTCCGCCGTGGCGATCTTCAGGCCCTTTGCGCGCGCCTGCGCCAACAGCTTCCCGGCAAGCGCAATCCGGTCATCGCTGAACACGTCTCGGCCTCCAATCGTCATGGTCTGGTCTATCCTGCCGGGGCCTCATCCTGAGCCTGCCGAAGGATTCATTTGCGGTCACAAATGAAAAAAGAATCGCGCCAGCGCGACCAGCACGCCCGCCATCAGCCCGGCCACCATGTCATCCAGCATCACCCCCACGCCACCTTCCAGATTCTCCGCCGCCGAGACCGGCCAGGGCTTCCAGATGTCGAACAGCCGGAACAGCAGGAATGCCAGCGCGAAGGCCGGGATCGAGATGGGACCGGCAGGCAGCAGTCCGCCGAAGGACAGCGCGGCGAAGGCGCAGGCCAGCCACTGTCCCGCAAGCTCGTCGATCACGCATTCAGGCGGATCCTGGCGGCCGGTCTGGCGCATATGGTCGGCGCAGGCATAGACGCCGATGGTGAAGGCGATCAGGCTGGCCCCCACGATGCTCATCGCGCCCGCGCGCACCGCGATCAGAAGGGCCAGCGGCGTCGCCACCGCGCTCATGATGGTGCCGGGGGCGACATCGAAGAAGCCGATGCCGAAGACCGAGGCGACGATTGTGGACGCGCGCAGTTTCATGCCGGAAGCCTCACGGTCGCGGCCGCCTGCGCGGCGATGCCTTCACGCCGGCCGGTGAAGCCCAGCCCTTCGGTGGTGGTGGCCTTCACGCTGACCCGCGCGGGCTCGATGTTCAGGATCTCCGCGATCCGGGCGCGCATCGCCTCGCGGTGCGGGCCCACCTTGGGCCGCTCGCAGATCAATGTCACGTCCACATGGCTGACCACGCCACCGCGCGCGCGCACCAGCGCCGCGGCATGGTCCAGGAATTTCCACGACGGCGCGCCGCGCCAGCGTTCGTCCGTGGGCGGAAAATGCTGGCCTATGTCGCCTTCGCCGATGCAGCCCAGAAGCGCGTCGGTGATGGCGTGCAGACCCACATCGGCGTCGGAATGGCCTTCCAGTCCGCGATCGTGCGGCACCTTGATGCCGCACAGCATGATGTGGTCGCCGTCCGTGAATTTGTGCACGTCATAGCCGGTGGCGGTGCGCCAGTCCCCGGTCCCGGAGGCGCCCAGCAGCGCCTCGGCCAGCGCGAAATCCTCTTTCCGCGTCACCTTGATGTTCCTCTCTTCGCCCTCGACCATCACGACTTTCAGTCCCGCCATCTCGGCCAGCGCCACATCGTCGGTCACCGCTTCGGCCGCATGAGCGCGGTGCGCCGCCACGATGCGGTCATAGACGAAGCCCTGCGGCGTCTGGGCGCGATAGAGCCCATCGCGCGGCACCAATGTCCAGCGTCCGTCCGCTCCCTTGCGCCGCAGCGTGTCCGCGGCCGCCAGCATCGGCAGCGCGCCGTCCGCGCCATCCTCCAGGGCCCGCACCACATCGGCGATCACCTTGCGGGAAACCAGCGGACGCGCCGCATCGTGGATCAGCACCAGGTCGGGCGCGGCCTTCGCCAGCGCCTCCAGTCCCAGCCGCACCGATTCCTGGCGCGTGGCCCCGCCGATCACGGGCAGGGGCAGGCCGAGCCCTTCCAGGGCCCGCGCGGCCAGCGCCTCCTGCCCGGGGCCGATCACCACCTGGACCGGACCCAGGCCCGCGAATGCGTCCACGCTATGGCGCAGCATGGGCTTTCCGCCCAGCCCCTCATATTGCTTCGGCAGGCCCATCCCGGCGCGTTCGCCCTTTCCGGCGGCGACGATCAGGACGGCAAGGCGGGGCATGGAATCTCCGGTAAAATGTGCGGGCGCCTGCCTAACATTTACCGCGGTCGCGAGCGATAATAAGTTGCCAAGGGAAAATTTGCCTATATTATTGGCGTCACATTTCATTGCATAAACAATAGGCATGGCCCTTGGCCGGAGTTCTTCAGAAATTGCGTACCGCGGCTACCGAACCGTCAGGCTCCGGCACCATCGCCAATGCGTTGCCCATGCCGATCATGCTTCTGGGCGCCAAGTATGAAGTCCTCTACGCCAACCCCGCCGCCGAACAGTTCTTCGACACCGGCCTGACCATTCTGCGCAAGCAGACCCTGGGCGATCTGATCGCGCCGCATTCCCCGCTGTTCCAGCTGGTGGCTGGCGCGGCGGAGCGCGGCGCATCGGCGGCCGAACGCGACATCGATCTTTCCACGCCGCGCCATGGCGAGCGCGTCGCCGATGTGACCGTGACGCCCGTGTCCGAGCCTGAGGGCGCGATCCTTCTGACCTTCCAGGAACGCAGCCTGGCCCAACGCATGGACCGGCAGTTGATGGCGCGCGGCGCGGTGCGGTCCATGCACGGCATGGCGGCGGTGCTGGCGCACGAGATCAAGAATCCGCTGGCCGGCATCCGTGGAGCGGCGCAGCTGCTGGAAGAATCGCTCGCGCCGGACGAGCGCGAGATGACCCAGTTGATCATCGCCGAGGCCGACCGCATCCGCGGCCTGATCGACCGCATGGAATCCTTCGGCGACACACGCGGCTTCACCCGCCATCCGGTGAACATCCATGAAGTGCTGGACCGTGTGCGCAAGGTGGCCGAATCCGGCTTCGCGCGCGGCGTCAGCATCGTGGAGAATTTCGACCCTTCGCTGCCGCCCGTGTCCGGCGACCACGACCAGTTGATCCAGGTGTTCCTCAACCTGGTGCGCAACGCGGTGGACGCGCTGCCCGACAAGGGCGGCGAGATAACGCTGACCACCGGTTACCGTCCCGGCGTGAAGTTCGGCTCGGGCCATGCGGGCGAGCGCGTGTCGCTGCCGCTGGAAGTGACGGTGCGCGACAACGGCTCGGGCGTGCCCGCCGACCTGATGCCCCACATCTTCGATCCTTTCGTCACCACCAAGGTGCACGGCTCTGGCCTGGGCCTGGCGCTGGTGGCCAAGATCGTGGGCGACCATGGCGGCGTGATCGAATGCGATTCGGTCCCCGGCCGCACGCTTTTCCGCGTGCTGCTGCCCATGTCGCAAGGGGAGGGCTGAGATGGCCGCCACCATCCTTGTCTGCGACGACGACAGCGCGATCCGCACGGTGCTGAACCAGGCGCTGGGCCGCGCGGGCTATGACGTGCGCACGACCGGCACGGCGGCAGGGCTCTGGCGCTGGGTGTCGGCGGGCGAGGGCAACCTGGTCATCACCGACGTGGTGCTGCCCGATGAATCGGGCTTCGACCTGCTGCCGCGCATCAAGCGCATGCGCCCCGAATTGCCGATCCTGGTGATGAGCGCGCAGAACACGCTGCTCACCGCGATCACGGCGGCCGAGCGCGGCGCCTTCGAATATCTGCCCAAGCCGTTCGACCTCAAGGAACTGACCAGCGTGGTGCAGCGCGCGCTGGCCAGTCCCGCCAGCAAGCGCGACACGGGGCTCGAGGCCGCCGAGGAGCGCCTGCCGCTGATCGGGCGCAGCCCCGCGATGCAGGAGATCTACCGCGTCATCGCGCGCCTGACCCAGACCGACCTGACCGTGATGATCATGGGCGAGAGCGGCACCGGCAAGGAACTGGTGGCGCGCGCGCTGCACGATTACGGCAAGCGCCGCCACGGCACCTTCGTCGCGGTCAACATGGCGGCGATCCCGAAGGAGCTGGTGGAGAGCGAGCTGTTCGGCCACGAACGCGGCGCCTTCACCGGCGCCACCAACCGCGGCGTCGGCCGCTTCGAGCAGGCCGAGGGCGGCACGCTGTTCCTGGACGAGATCGGCGACATGCCGCTGGAGGCGCAGACCCGGCTCCTGCGCGTGCTGCAGCAGGGCGAATACACCACGGTGGGCGGGCGCACCCCGATCAAGACCGATGTGCGCATCATCGCCGCCACCAACCGCGACCTGCGCCAGCTGATCGGCCAGGGCCTGTTCCGCGAGGATCTCTATTACCGGCTCAATGTCGTGCCGCTGCGCCTGCCGCCCCTGCGCGAGCGGGTGGAGGACATTCCCGACCTTGTCCGCCATTTCCTGCGCAAGGCCGAGGACGAGGGCCTGCCGCACAAGACGCTCGACAACGAGGCGCTGGACATGCTGCGGCGGCACCGCTGGCCGGGCAATGTGCGCGAGCTGGAGAACCTGATCCGGCGGCTGGCGGTGCTCCAGTCCGGCGACACGATCTCGGCCGCCGCCGTCAGCGCCGAACTGAAGGAGCCGGCCAGGACCTTCCCGGCCGATTCTGGCGAGGGACCGCAATCCCTGGCCCAGTCGGTCGAGCAGTATCTCACCCGGTATTTCCTGGCCCAGGGCGACAAGCTGCCCCCGCCCGGCGTCTATGACCGCATCGTGCAGGAAGTGGAGCGGCCGCTGATCTCGATCTGCCTGGCGGCCACGCGCGGCAACCAGATACGCGCTGCCCAGCTTCTGGGCCTCAACCGGAACACCCTGCGCAAGAAGATCCGCGATTTGGGGTTGGAAGTTATTCGCGGGCTTCGGGCCGAATAGGCCCGAAGCGGCGCAGGCGCGGCGCGCGACAGCGCGGTGAGCCGCGCGAGCCCGGGACTGGCCGATACAAGCACCGCCTCCAACGGCCCCCAACTGCCCGCCAAATAGGCGTCCGGATCGGCCCTGACTCCTGCTTTTTGCTGTGATGGAATTGTAACGCAGCATTCTTGCAACAGTCCGTGCCTTGGCTACACTATGGCCCTCAGACCGGTCGTGGGGCGGAGCCGGTCCAAAACGGAACAGATGGCTCACGAAACAGCGTTCCCCGAGCGGCACGTCAGTCTCAGCGCGATATCGCGGCCCTCGCGGCTGGCGCTGGGGGTCGCCCTGCTGGCCGTCCTGTCGGGCTGCATCACCTACGCGCTGCTGACCGGGCTGACCCCTTACACGCCGGACCATACCGGCCTGCTGGCGATGCTGCTGGTCAACCTGGCGCTGGTGCTGTCGCTGGCGGTGCTGATCGGCTGGCGCCTGGCGCGGCTGTGGGCGACGCGCCGCTCGGGGCGGGCGGGCGCGCGGCTGCATGTGCGGCTGGTGGCCTGGTTCTCCGCCATCGCGGTGGTGCCCGCGATCCTGGTGGCGATCTTCGCGGCGGTGACGCTCAACCTGGGCCTGGACGCCATGTTCTCGGCCCGCGTCAAGGACGCCCTGAGCAATGCGGTCAACGTGGCCCAGGTCTATTCCAGCGAGCAGTCGCGCAGCATCCTGGGCGACGCCTATGAGATCGCGGGCGACCTCCAGCGCGATCCGCAGCTCTTCGACGAAAAGAAGCATGTGCGCGCCGGATTCCTGTTCGCCAAGCTGGGCACGCTGACCCAGAACCGCGGGCTTCAGGCGTCCTACATCCTCGACAGTTCCGCCCATGTGCTGGGCTCCAGCAAGCTCAAGTCGGTGAAGGACCCCAAGACGCCGTCGGCGGCCGATTTCGCCCAGGCCCGCGCGGGCAAGATCGTCATCGATTCCGATCCCGGCACCAGCAGCGTCACGGCGCTGATCCAGCTCCAGTCGCTGAACGACGCCTATCTGGAGGTCGTGCGCGTGGTCGATCCCAAGGTGTTCGGCTACTACCAGCGCACGCGCGACGCCGCCAGCGAGTATATCCGGCTCGACAAGAACCGCACCGAAGTCTCGCTGGTCTTCGCGATGCTCTATGCGGTGGTGTCGCTGGTGGTGCTGCTGGCGGCCATCTGGTCGGGCCTGTGGGCGGCCAATCGGCTGGTGCGCCCGATCTCCGGCCTGATCGATGCGGCCGAACGCGTCTCCGCCGGCGATCTCGACGCCCAGGTGCGGGTGGAAGACAGCGGCGACGAGCTTGGCAAGCTGGGCATGGCCTTCAACCGCATGACCCAGCAGCTTTCGGCCCAGCGCGCCGACCTGATAGCCGCGAACCGGCTCAACGAGACCCGCCGCCGTTTCACCGAGACCGTGCTTTCGGGCGTCAGCGCAGGCGTCGTCGGCATCGACAGCGAAGGCCGCATCACCATCGTCAACCGCGCGGCGGCGCGCCTGCTCAATGCGGCGCCGGAGGACATGGTGGGCAGCCATTATTCCGAGGCCGTGCCCGAACTGGCGCCGCTGGTCCTCAGGGCCATGTCCGAACCGGCGGGCCGCGCGGGCGGCGAGGTCACGGTGCGGCGCGCGGGCAACCCGCGGGGCCTCAGCGTGCAGGTGACGTCCGAGCGCGGCAGCGCCGACGGCTTCGTCGTCACCTTCGACGACATCACCGACCTGGTTTCGGCCCAGCGCACCGCCGCCTGGGCCGATGTGGCCCGCCGCATCGCGCACGAGATCAAGAATCCGCTCACCCCGATCCAGTTGTCGGCCGAACGGCTCAAGCGCAAATATTCCGCCGAGATCACCTCCGATCCCGACGTCTTCCAGCAATGCACCGACACCATCATCCGCCAGGTCGGCGACATAGGCCGGATGGTGGACGAGTTCTCGTCCTTTGCGCGCATGCCCGCCCCGGTGATGCGGCGCGAGAACGCGCAGGAACTGCTGCAGCAGGCGGTTTTCCTGCAGCGCGTGGCCAATCCCGCCATCACCTTCACGACCGATGCGCCCAGGGAGCCCCTTCATTTTGAAGGCGATGGACGGCTGATCAGCCAGGCGCTCACCAACGTGCTCAAGAATGCGGGCGAGGGCATCGCGGCCCGCGTCGCCCGGGGCGATGACGAACCGGGCCGCGTGCATATCGAAATCAGGCCCGACGGCGCGGCGTTCACCTATCGCATCACCGACAACGGCATCGGGCTTCCGCCCGAGCATCGCCACCGCCTCACGGAGCCCTATGTCACCACCCGCGCCAAGGGCACCGGCCTTGGTTTGGCCATCGTTCGCAAGATCATGGAAGACCATGGCGGAGATATCGCCCTGGCCGATGCCGAAAGCGGAGAGGGCGCGGAGGTCAGGCTGACATTCCCGTTCTCGCAGAAAAAGACGAAAGAGACGGAAAAAGGAACGGAAGATGAGCAAAAACGGATCGCTGATCGCGTCTGAAATCCTCATCGTCGATGACGAGGAAGACATTCGCGACCTGATTTCGGGGATCCTGAATGACGAAGGTTACATGACCCGCGTCGCGGGCGATTCGGAATCCGCGCTGGCCGCGGTGCGATCGCGCCGGCCCCAGCTTGTGGTGCTGGACATCTGGCTGCAGGGCAGCCGGCAGGACGGCATCGAGGTGCTGGATACGATCAAGCGCGAACAGCCCGATCTTCCGGTCGTGATGATCAGTGGCCACGGCACCATCGAAACCGCCGTCTCCTCGATCCGGAAAGGCGCCTATGACTTCGTGGAAAAGCCGTTCAAGGCCGACCGCCTGTTGCATGTGGTGGAGCGCGCGCTGGAATCGGCGCGGCTGAAGCGCGAGGTGCAGGAACTCAAGCTCAAGGCGGGCGACGAGACCGACCTGGTGGGAAATTCGCCTTCCATCACCCAGTTGCGCGTGCTGATCGACAAGATCGCGCCCACCAACAGCCGCGTGCTGATCTCCGGTCCCGCCGGGTCGGGCAAGGAAGTGGCGGCGCGGCTGATCCATGCCCGCTCGCGCCGCGCGGGCAACGCCTTCGTCGCCATCAACTGCGCCACCATGGAGCCGGACCGGCTGGAAGCCGAACTGTTCGGCGTGGAAAGCGACAGCGGGCCCCGCAAGACCGGCCTGTTCGAACTGGCGCACAACGGCACGTTGTATCTGGACGAAGTGGCCGACATGCCGCTGGAGACGCAGGGCAAAATCCTCCGTGTCCTGATCGACCAGACCTTCACCCGCGTGGGCGGCCAGAACCGCGTCCAGGTGGATGCGCGCGTGATCTGCTCCACCACCCGGGACCTGCGTTCGGAAACCGAGGCGGGCCGCTTCCGCGAGGACCTGTATCACCGGCTCAACGTGGTGCCGGTGCGGATTCCGTCGCTGGCCGAGCGGCGCGACGACATTCCGCTGCTGGTCGGCCACTTCATGAAGCGCCTGGCGGCCGCCGGCGGACTGCCGATGCGCCAGGTCGGCGACGATGCGATGGCGGTGCTGCAGACCCACGGCTGGCCCGGCAACGTGCGCCAGCTGCGCAACATCGTGGAGCGGCTGCTGATCCTGGCCAGCGACGACGTGAACGAGGCGATCACCGCCGATCTGCTGCCCGCCGACCTGGGATCGGGCGTCGGCGGAGCCAGGAGCAGCGACCTGGTGATCTCGCTGCCGCTGCGCGAAGCGCGCGAGATCTTCGAGCGCGATTACCTGATGGCCCAGATCAACCGCTTCGGGGGCAACATCTCGCGCACCGCCGCCTTCATCGGCATGGAGCGTTCGGCGCTGCACAGGAAGCTGAAGTCGCTGGGCGTGGGCTCGGCGCAGAGCTTCCCGAACTAGACCCGGCTGCCCCACCGGATGGCCCGCGAATGCGGGCCATCCGGGTGACGAGAGTCTCTTCCGCCGAAGGAACGGTCATCACCCACCCGCATCCCGGGCCTGTTGAAGGATGCCCAACACATGTCGGCCCTGCTTATCCACACCGCTTCGCGCCGTGCTAGGATTCGCCTCGGGCCGCGGCGAATGCGGACAAGGATGTGGATAGCGATGCGCGAAGTGATTGAAACGATTGGACCGGAGGGGGGAGGGGGGCAGTTTTTTTCGTCGCACAATTATATTGCCGAAGCCCGTTTTCCCGAATCCGGCCTATGAAGAAATGGACGGCAAGCCGCACGCCCGCGGGACGCATCGCCTATGTCAACGGCCGCTACCTGCCGCATGGCCAGGCCTGCGTGCACATCGAGGACCGCGCCCTGCAGTTGGGCGACGGCATCTATGAAGTCGCCAATGTGCGCGCCGGCGTGCCGCTGGACGAGGAAGGCCATCTCGACCGCATGGAGCGTTCGCTGCGCGAGATCGGCATGGCCATGCCCATGGGCCGCGCCGCACTGAAACTGGTTATGCGCGCGATGATCGCGCGCAACCGTATCCGGGACGGGCTTCTTTATATCCAAGTCACGCGGGGTGCGGTGAAGCGCGATCATGTGCCGCCGGATGACCCGCCGCGCCCGACGCTGATCCTGACCATGCGGGCGCAGGACATGGCGGCGCTGGCGAAACGGATGGAGCAGGGCGTCGCGGTTTCCACCCAGCCCGACATCCGCTGGGGACGCTGCGACATCAAGACGGTGCAGCTCCTGCCCAACCTGCTGGCCAAGCAGGCGGCCCGGCGGGCGGGCGCCTATGAGGCCTGGCTGGTGGACGAAGACGGATATGTGACCGAAGGCGCCTCAACCAACGCCTGGATCGTGGACGGCGAGGGCACGGTGATCACCCGCGATCTCTCCAACGCCATCCTGCCCGGCGTCACGCGCCGGGTCATGCTGGAGGCCGCCGCCGAGGCGCAGATGCGGGTGGTGGAGCGCAAGTTCACCGTGGCCGAGGCGCTCGCTGCGCGGGAAGCCTTCATATCCTCGGCCACCGGGGCGGCCGTCCCGGTGGTTGCCATCGACGGGCACCGGGTAGGAAACGGCCTGCCAGGGCCCCTGACCCGGCGGCTCCGCGAGCTGTATGCAGCCCGGGCCGGGACAAAGAGCCCCTAGAAATCGCCCGCGGCCCCCTTTCGCAATTGCAGCAATCCATTAAACTGGGGAACCAAGATGTCGCGTGGCGCGACTGAAACAATGGGCGAACCCATGAGCGAAAAACAACAGAACCTTCAGGACACGTTCTTAAATGCGGTCCGCAAGAGCAAATCCGCCGTCACCATCTTCCTGGTCAACGGCGTCAAGCTCCAGGGCAACATCACTTGGTTCGACAATTTCTGCGTCCTGCTGCGCCGCGACGGCCAGTCCCAGCTCGTCTACAAGCACGCGATCTCGACAGTGATGCCGATGGGTCCGATCCAGCTTCAGGACGAGCCCGCCGAGGGTTGACTTGGCGTCCCATGTGAAAGCGGCTGCCGTCCGCGCCGCGCGCAGCCGCGCTTTCGTCATCCATGTCGAGCCCAAGAACCGGACGGGCGCGGAAAAAGCCCTGCGGGATGCGGACGCGCGCCTTGCCGAAGCGGTGGGACTGACCGCGGCCATCCATCTGGACGTCGTCGTGGCCCAGATCGCGCCGCTGGCCCGCCCCACGCCGGCGACGCTGTTGGGCGCGGGCAAGGTGGCGGAGATCGCGGCGCTGGCCCGGGCCGAAGAACCCGAAGTCATCATCGTCAACGCCCACCTTTCCCCGGTGCAGCAGCGCAACCTGGAAAAGGCCTGGAACAGCAAGGTGCTGGACCGGACGGCGGTGATCCTGGAGATATTCGGCGAGCGCGCGGCCACGCGGGAAGGGCGGCTGCAGGTGGAGCTGGCCCACCTGACCTACCAGCGTTCACGGCTGGTCCGGTCGTGGACCCATCTGGAGCGTCAGCGCGGCGGTTTCGGCTTCCTGGGCGGTCCCGGTGAAACGCAGATCGAAACCGACCGCCGCCTGATCGGCGAGCGCATCACCCGCATCCGCAAGGACCTGGATGCGGTGAAGCGAACCCGCAGCCTGGGCCGCCAGGCGCGCCGGCGCGTGCCATTTCCCGTGGTCGCGCTGGTTGGCTACACCAACGCCGGCAAGTCCACGCTGTTCAACCGGCTGACCGAGTCGGAGGTGCTGGCCAAGGACCTGCTGTTCGCCACCCTGGACCCCACCATGCGCGGCGTGAAGCTGCCGCACGGTACGAAAGTCATCCTGTCCGACACGGTGGGGTTCATCGCCGACCTGCCGACCGAGCTGGTTGCGGCCTTCCGCGCCACGCTGGAGGAGGTGCTGGAGGCTGACGTGATCGTCCATGTGCGCGACGCGGCCCATGACGAGAGCGAGGCCCAGAAGGCCGATGTGCTGAAGGTGTTGGAGGAGCTGGGCGTATCCCCGGACCGGCCCCTGCTGGAAGTGCTGAACAAGATCGACCTGCTGGAGCCGGGCCAAAGGCAGGGGCTTCTGGCCCGCAACGATCGCGCCGTGAACGGCGAACGGTCGATCGCGGTGTCCGCCTTGACGGGGGAAGGAATCCCCTCCCTGTTGGCGGCGTTCGAAGGCGCCGTGACGCGCGGCAACATCGTCCTGACCCTCAGGCTGGACGCCGCCGATGGCGAGGCGCTGGCCTTTGCCTACCGCCATGCCCAGGTCCTCGACCGCCGCGAGCGCGCCGGAAAAATCAGCCTGGCCTTGCGGATTCATCCCGACGACATGGGCCGGTTTCAAAGCCGGTTCGCCCAGAAAATGACAGTAAAGCAGGGGGATGCGGCATATTTCTGATGTGAATTGTTAATGTACAGGCTGTGGATGCCTAGGCTCAGGTGCGCGATTTCTCCAGAGCTTTGGCCTGCTGCCAGAGCCGCTCCATTTCCTCCAACGCCGCCGGCCGCCCGTTCAGCGAGCGTTCGATGTGCCGGAAACGGCGGGTGAACTTGGCATTGGCGGCCCGCAGCGCGGCTTCGGGGTCCACCTTGAGGTGCCGGGCCAGGTTGGCGACGGCAAACAGCAGGTCGCCGATCTCTTCCTCGCGTTCGGCCTGGGTGGTGGCCTCGGTGACCTCATGGGCTTCCTCGGCGATCTTCTCGATCACCAGCGCGGCATTGTTCCAGTCGAAACCGATGCTTGCGGCGCGGCGCTGAAGTTTTTCCGCGCGCGTCAATGCGGGCAGGGCGTTGGCCACGTCGTCCAGCAGGCCGGGCTGGCCGCGCGCGGCCCGTTCCTCCTTCTTCAACGCCTCCCAGAAGTCCTTCTGGGCCGCTGCATCGGCCTGGGATTCGGCGCCGCCAAAGACATGCGGATGACGCGCGATCATCTTGGCGGTCACGGCCTCGACCACGTCGCCAAAGTCGAACAGACCGGCTTCCTCGGCCATCCGGGCGTGAAAGACGACTTGGAACAGCAGATCGCCCAGTTCGCCGCGCAGTCCCGCCAAGTCGCCGTCCTCGATGGCGCCCGCGACCTCATAGGCTTCCTCGATCGTGTAAGGCGCGATGGTGGCGAAGGTCTGGGTGCGGTCCCAGGGACAGCCGGCACGCAGCCGCCGCATGACCTCCAGCAGCACTGCGATGTCGCGGGATGGTTTCGGGCCTGTTTCGGGATTCGTCATGGCCCATTGGAGGGCTGGCCGCCGGCAGCGGCAAGGGGCTGCGGCAACCGGAATTCCCCAGTCTCCGCCACATCAAATTTTCGTATAAGTAATATTATGGGAAATTATTGGGCGGGCATGGACAGATCCGGCATTGAACACCGCCCCACCGCGCTGCGTTGTTAGTGCGTTGTGCTCGCGGCCTTGGTCATCAACTCGCGGATATGATCCCAGAGCGCCACGCATTTCTGGTCTTCAAAGCGGAATGCCTGCGAGTCCATTCCCTTCATGTGCATGGTGGCCGAGGCCCG
>DASZVO010000026.1:0-177137 GCA_035547015.1 Rhizomicrobium sp.
TCAACGCCCTCGCCCCACTCGACCCCACAACCTCCGGCGCTCCAGGCATCTACTACCCAGTCCCAGGCGGAAGCAGCGGCGGTACCGGCGCCGACATCATGGGACGATACTTCACCATCGGTATCAGAGCCACGTTGTAAACAATTTCAGACGCGGGCGGTGATTCTGCACGGCCGATAGCGCAAGGATTCGCCATCGCTGTTCCGGCTGTACCGAATGCGCATGTTGGAAATCAATCAGACCGCCGCCCGCAGGCGGTATCCGACTCCCTGTTCGGTGAGGATCAGGGTGGGTTGTTCGGGATCGGTTTCCAGTTTCTGGCGCAGGGTGCGGATATAGATGCGCAGATACTGCACATCGGTTTCGCCACCCCATACTTCCTTCAGGATGAATTTGTGCGTCAGCACCTTGCCGGCATGACTGACCAGAAGCCGCAAGAGATCATATTCCCGCGGCGTCAGCTTCACCTCCCCGCCCCTGACCGTCACGATCCGGCGCACCAGGTCCACCGCTAGATCGCCGCTATTGAACAACGGCCTTTCGCCGGCCTGCTGCAACCGGTGGCGCAAGGCGGCACGGATGCGGGCCGACAATTCCTCCATGCCGAACGGCTTTGAGACATAGTCGTCGGCACCCAGATCGAGCGCCGCCACCTTGCCCGCTTCGTCATCGCGGCTGGACAGGATGATGATGGGGATGGCCTTGCCCGCGCCCCTCAGGTGCCGGATCACCTCGAGCCCGTCGATCCCGGGCAATCCCAGATCCAGAACCAACAGGTCCACCGGATTGCGCCTGAGGAAATCCAACGCCGCTTCGCCATCCCCGGCTTCTTCGACGCGGTAATCCTGGGCGGCCAATGCAGTGCGCAGGAAACGGCGGATGGGCGGCTCATCATCCACGATCAGGATGCGCAAGGGATTCATGGCATGGACCCGGCGGTTTTGGCGGGTATCGTCAGCGTGAACACAGCACCGCCACGGTCACTGCGATTAGCCGCGGTGATGATGCCGCCCATGGCTTCCATGAAACCACGGGCAATCGCCAGGCCCAGGCCGGTGCCGGCGCGTTTCTTGTCGCCGGCGCGCACCCGGTAGAATTTGTCGAACACCCGCTCGCGATCCTCTTCCGGCAGGCCGGGGCCTTCATCCAGAATCTGGATGATGACGCTGCCGTCCATTTTCCTGGCGCGCAAGCTGACGGTTGTCTCCGGCGGCGCATATTTGGCGGCATTGTCCAGCAGATTGAACAACACCTGCTCGAACAAGACCGGATCCAGCAGCAGCATGGGCAGGCCGGGCTCCAACTCCAGGCTCACCTTATGCTGCGCCAGCGGCGCGCGGCGCAGCACCGATCCCACCACATCGCTGAGATCGATCATCTCCATATTGGGCACCAGCGCACCGGACTCCAGCCGGGTCATGTCAAGGAGATTGGCAATGAAATGGTTGAGCCGCTCGGCTTCTTCCTGGATGGTGCCCAGCAGTTCGTCCTGCTTACGGGCATCAAGATGGGCGCGATAGGCCTTGAGCGATGAGGCTGAACCCAAAATGGATGCCAGCGGCGTGCGCAGATCGTGGCTGATGGAGGTGAGCAGTGCCGAGCGCAGCTTTTCGGTTTCCGCCGCAACCCGTGCCCTGTCCATTTCCTCGGCCAGATTGAGCCGCTCGATCGCCAGTGCGGTCTGGTCGGCCAGGGAATCCAGCAAACGGCGCTGGTCGGGCGCAAGCAAGGGGCCTAGCCGCTCGCCCCGTTCTTCGCTGTCCAGCCCGATGATCGCCACCACGCCGCGCGCCGTGCGCATGGGCAGGAACAGCCGCCGCGCACCGGGAAGGGTGTCGGCGCCACGCCCAGCCTCATGACCTTCCTCGAAGGCCCATTTGGCGGCCGCCAGGTCCCCCTCATCCAGCGTGTCTTCCGGTGGATAGCCTGCCCGCACTTCCAGGGAGTCGCCCTGCGGCAGGAGCAACACCACGTGCAGTTTCAGCATGTGTGCCACCTGATAGGCAGTAGCCCACAGCAGGTCGTCAAGCGCCGCGATACCCGCCAGCTTGCGGCTGAAGCGGTAGAGGTCCTCGGTGGTGGCGGCCCGTTGGCGCGCGACGATTGCCTGGGTCCTCACCCGCGCGGTCAGGTTGGAGGCAATTGCCGCCACCAACAGGAACACCAGCAAGGTCACGACATTTTCGGGATCGGCGATGGTGAAGGTGTAAAGCGGCGGCAGGAAGAAGAAGTTGTAGGCCAGAGCGCACACCAGCCCGGCGAAGAGCGACGGGATCAATCCATATGTCACCGCGCTGGCCAGAACCGCCACCAGCAGCACTAACGCCACATTCGACACGGCCAGCGCCTGGCGCAGCAACAGGCCGATTCCCAGCGCAACAGCACTGAACAACAGGCTGCCGGCGAGCGCGCGCGGCTCCGGCGGCGTGCGTGCGGGCAGCGGCGCCCTGACGACAGCGTCCCTGGCCAGCGCGCGCCCTTTTGCAGGCGAGGACGGCACGACATGCACGCTGATATCCCTGGCATCGCGGATGATCTCCTGAACCAATGACGGCCGCAGAAGCGCCGGCCAGTACGAACTGCGCGACGTGGGGATCACGATGTGGGTGATGTTGTTGGCGCGGGCGAACTGGATCACGCCCTCGGCCTCGCCGGCGGCCGGCACGGTGGCCGCCATGCCGCCCATGCGCTCCGCCAGCCTGAGAAGTTGGGCAACGCGGTCACGTTCCGCCTCGCTCTGGCCGGCGCCGGTTTCGACATGGACGGCGGTCCATGAGGCGCGCAGCCGGTCGGCCAGGCGCCTGGCATAGCGCACCGCGGCCGCCGCGCCGGGACGGGCATTGACCGCCACCAGCAGCCGCTCGCTGGCCTCCCAAGGGCCGGTAATGGCATGGGCCCGCATATAATCCACCATCTGCGCGTCCACCCGCAGGGCGGTGCGGCGCAGGGCAAGTTCGCGCAAGGCCGCCAGGTTGCCGGGAGCAAAGAAATTCTGCCGGGCGCGTTCGGCGGCTTCCGGCAGATAGACCTTGCCCTCCTTCAAACGCTGCATCAGGTCTTCCGGCGTCAGGTCCACCAGCTCGATATCGTCGGCGCGGTCCAGGATGGAGTCGGGGACCGTCTCGCGCACCCGGACATGGGTGATCCTGGCCACCACGTCATTGAGGCTTTCGATGTGCTGGACATTCAGGGTGGTATAGACGTCGATCCCCGCCGCCAGCAGCTCTTCCACATCCAGATAGCGCTTGGGGTGGCGGCTTCCCGGCACATTCTCATGGGCCAGTTCATCCACCAGCACCAGGCGTGGACGGCGCTGCAGGATGGCGTCCAGGTCCATCTCGGCCAGCACCTGGCCCCTGTAAGGCATGCGCTTTTTGGGAATGGTTTCGATGCCCTTGGTGAGGAGATCGGTCTCGACCCGGCCATGGGTCTCCACCACCCCGATCACGGCATCCACGCCGTCCAGCTTGCGGCGGCGGGCCTGCACGAGCATCTCATAGGTCTTGCCCACGCCGGGGGCCGCGCCCAAGAAGATCTTGAGGCGGCCATGCCCCGCCTGCCCCGCTTCCTTCAGCAAGGCGTCCGGTGAGGGGCGTGCATCGATCTCGGTCATCCGGCCGGAAGATTATGCTTTTCCGCTCCGCTTTGCCTGCCTGCCGACATTGCGTCCAACGCAAGGTTAAGCTTCAGCACATTGACATGGGGCTCGCCCAGCAGGCCCAGGAAACGCTGCTCGATGTGGCTGCCGATCAGGGACGAAACCTGACCCTGGGACATATGGCGGGCCCTGGCGATGCGGGGCACCTGGAACAGGGCCCCGGCGGGGGTGATGTCGGGGTCGAGCCCGCTGGCCGAGGCCGTCACCAGATCGTCCGGCACCGGCATGGCGGGGTTTTCGGCCTTGAGCCTGGCGGCATCTGCGGCGATGCGGTCTTTCAGTTTCCTGGCGGTAGGGGAGAAGTTGGAGCCCGAACTGTTGGCCGCGTCGTAGCCATTGCCGGCCGCCGAGGGACGGCCGTGAAAATATCTGTCGCTGGTGAACTGCTGGCCGATCAGTTCCGAGCCGATCACCTTGCCGTTGACCGTGATCAGGCTGCCGGCGGCCTGGCGGGGGAAGATCAGGACCGCCAGGCCGGTAAAGGCCAGGGGATAGAGCAATCCGGTGAGCAGGGTCATTATCAGGATCATCATGACGGCGGGGCGGACATGTTGCATTTGAGCCTCCTCAAGCCAGGCCGAAGGCGGTGACGATCAGGTCTATGGCCTTGATGCCGATGAAGGGCGCGATGATGCCGCCCAGGCCATAAACCAGGAGATTGCGGCGCAGGACGGTGCCGGCGCCTTCGTGGCGGTATTTCACGCCTTTCAGCGCCAGCGGGATCAACGCCACGATGATGAGCGCGTTGAAGATGATGGCCGACAGGATGGCGCTGTGCGGCGAGTGCAGCCCCATGATGTTGAGCGCCTGCAGTTGCGGATAGAAGGCCAGGAACATGGCCGGGATGATGGCAAAATATTTGGCGACGTCATTGGCGATGGAGAAGGTTGTCAGCGCGCCGCGGGTCATCAGGAGCTGCTTGCCGATCTCCACGATCTCGATCAGCTTGGTGGGATCGGAATCCAGGTCCACCATGTTGCCTGCCTCCCGTGCCGCCATGGTGCCGGTGTTCATCGCCACGCCCACATCGGCCTGGGCCAGCGCGGGCGCGTCATTGGTGCCGTCGCCGCACATGGCGACCAGCTTGCCTTTGGCCTGCTCCTCGCGGATCAGGGCAAGCTTGTTCTCCGGTGTCGCCTGGGCCAGGAAATCATCCACCCCCGCCTCGGCGGCGATGGCGGCGGCGGTGAGCGGATTGTCGCCCGTAATCATCACGGTGCGGATTCCCATCTGGCGCAGGGCAGCGAAACGCTCGCGGATGCCGCCCTTGACGATGTCCTTGAGATGGATCACCCCCAGGAGCCGCCTGTCGCGCGCCACCGCCAGCGGCGTGCCGCCGGTCTTGGCGATGCGGTCGGCGATGGTGGTGAGTGCGGCGCCGGACAGCGACAAGCCGCTCCAGGTCAGCACCGCGTCCACAGCCCCCTTGCGGATGGAGCCGCCCAAAGAGTCGATGCCCGACAGCCGGGTCTGGGCGGTGAAGGGCACGAAAGTCCCCTTGGCCCGAAGATCCGTCACGAGGTCCGTCACGCCGTACCGGCTTTGCGCCAGGGCCACGATGGAACGGCCTTCCGGCGTCTCATCGGCCTGGGAGGCCAGGAATGCGGCTTCCGCCAGTTCCTGTTCGCTGACGCCCTCCAGGGGCAGAAACTGGGTCGCCTGGCGATTGCCCAGGGTGATGGTGCCGGTCTTGTCCAACAGAAGCGTGTCGACATCGCCCGCCGCCTCCACTGCGCGGCCCGACATGGCCAGTACATTGAACCGCACCAGCCGGTCCATGCCGGCAATGCCGATGGCCGACAGCAGGGCACCGATGGTGGTGGGGATCAAAGTGACGAACAGCGCTGCCAGCACGAGCACGGCAATGGCGCCGTTGGCATAAGCCGCATAGGCCGGGATCGTCGCAACAGCAAAGACGAAGATGATGGTCAATCCGGCCAGCAGGATGTTGAGGGCGATCTCGTTGGGTGTCTTCTGGCGCTCCGCCCCTTCCACCAGGGCGATCATGCGATCCAGGAAGGTCGAGCCGCGGGTTGCGGTGATCTTGACCACTATATGATCGGAAAGAACCTTTGTGCCGCCGGTCACCGCAGAGCGGTCGCCGCCGGATTCGCGGATCACCGGCGCGCTTTCGCCGGTGATGGCGCTCTCATCCACGCTGGCCACCCCTTCAATGACATCGCCGTCGGACGGGATGATGTCGCCCGGCTCCACCAGCACCAAGTCGCCGCGCTCCAGAAGCTGGGCCGGCTTCTTGGAATAGATCCCGGAGGCGGAATCCACTAGGACCTTGGCAATGGTATCGGAACGGGTCCGGCGCAAGGTATCGGCCTGGGCCTTGCCGCGCCCTTCTGCCACCGCTTCCGCGAAATTGGCGAACAGCACGGTGAACCAGAGCCAGAGATTGATCTGGAGAGCGAAGCCCGGATGCGGCGCGCCCCGGAGCAGATCGCGCAGGAACAGGAAGGTGGTGAGCGCGGCGGTGACTTCCACCACGAACATCACGGGATTGCGTGCCATCGCCCGGGGATCGAGCTTCCTGAAGGCGCTGCCGATGGCGGGCAACAGGATGGCACGGTCCATGGCGCCGGTTTGGGCTTTGGGATGTTTGGTCATGGCGGTTCTCAGAAGAAGGCGCCGGCCTGCATCGCCAGATGTTCGACGATGGGGCCCAGCGACAGAGCGGGGAAGAAAGTCAGCCCGCCCACGATCAGGATCACGCCGGTCAAAAGGCCGACGAAAAGTCCGCCATGGGTGGGAAAGGTGCCGGCGGATGCCGGCACGATCTTCTTGGCCGCCAGGGAGCCCGCTACGGCCATCATCGGCACGATGAAGAGGAAGCGGCCGATCAGCATCGCAAAGCCCAAGGTGGTATTATAGAAGATCGTGTTTGCTGTCAGGCCCGCAAAGGCGCTGCCGTTGTTGCCGGTGGCCGACGTGAAGGCGTACAGGATTTCGCTAAATCCATGCGGTCCGCCGTTGAGCGGCCCGGCCAGGCCGGCCTTCAACACCGAAGCCAGCGCGGTGAAGCCCAGGATGGAGAAAGCCAGGACCAGGATGGCCAGCATGGACATCTTGACCTCCCTGGCCTCGATCTTCTTGCCCAGATATTCCGGCGTGCGGCCCACCATCAGGCCCGCCACGAACATCGCGATCACAGCCCACAGCAGCATGCCGTAAAGACCGGAACCCACGCCGCCGAACACGATCTCGCCCAGTTCAATATTGATGATGGGGATCATGCCGCCCAAGGGCGTCAGGCTGTCATGCATGGCATTGACGGCGCCGCAAGAGACGTCGGTTGTGATGGTGGCGAACAAGGATGACATGGCGACGCCGAAGCGCACTTCCTTGCCTTCCATATTGCCGACGGGCTGGGCCACATGCGCGGCGGCGACGGCGGCATTGCCCTGCCCTTCGGCGGCATAGAGCACGCCAAGCCCGGCCAGCATCAACACCGCCATGACCGCGAAGATCGCCCACCCCTGCCGGCTATCCCTGACCATATGGCCGAAAGTGCAGGTAAGCGCCGCCGGAATCACCAGCAGGGCCCACATCTCCAGGAAATTGGTCAGCCAGGTGGGGTTTTCAAAGGGATGGGCCGAATTGGCGTTGAAAAAGCCGCCGCCATTGGTGCCCAGCATCTTGATGGCTTCCTGGGACGCCACCGGGCCCTGGGCGATCGCCTGCTTCACGCCGTCGAGTCCGGCCGCATGGGTATAGGCGCCCAGATTTTGCGGCACGCCCTGCCATACCAGCAGCAGCGCGATCACAATGGAAATGGGCAGAAGCACATAAAGTGTGCAGCGGGTCATATCGACCCAGAAATTGCCCAAGGTCCTGGCCGAGCGGCGGGCGAAGCCGCGGATCATCGCCAGCGCCAGGGCGACGCCGGTGGCGGCAGAGAGGAAATTGTGCACGGTCAGTCCCAGCATCTGCACCAGATAGGACATGGTGGTTTCGCCGGCATAGGACTGCCAGTTGGTGTTGGTGATGAAGCTGGTGGACGTGTTGAAGGCCAGGTCCGGCGCCACCGCGGTCATGCCTTGCGGATTGAATGGCAGCACCGCTTGCAGGCGCTGGATCAGGTACAGCGAGACAAAGCCGGCGACGCTGAACGCCAGCATGGCGATGGTATAGCTGGTCCAGTGCTGTTCCTCGCCCTTGACGCCGGAGACGCGATAGATGAAGCGCTCAACCGACGCCAGAAACCTGATTTCGCCTTCGAAGACCCCGGCCATGTAAAGGCCCAGCGGCCTCACGCAAACCAGGATCGCCAGACAGAAAAGCGCGATTTGAATCCAGCCGTTGGCGGTCATGTCAGAACCGCTCCGGCCGGATCAGCGCATAGACGAGATAAGCCAGCACGCCCAGTGTGACGCAGGCCGCGAGGACATAATCGCCGCTCATAGCCGCTCACAGAGCAGGGTATAGCCGATGGCGGCGGCGAAGAACGCCAGGCCCGCGGCCAGGAAGATTGCATCCAGCATGTCTGCCTCCGTTTCGGGCGGCAGAGTTATGGGTTAGGACATATACATTCGATGGGGCGCGGTTCGGACCGATATATAGATTTCATATAAAGCCGGGGCCTGCCCGCGCCGGAAGCGTTCGAAACCCGTAAGATGGAGCAGCCCGGGCCGGCAACGGCCTCGCCCTACCCCCACCATACTTCGCCGGTCGCCAGATGCGCCTTGGCGACATCGGGATTGATCTCGACACCCAGGCCCGGCTTGTCCTCGATCTGGAAATAGCCGTCCTTCCAGAACGGACCATCATGCAGGACGAGTGTGGGCCACCAATCCACCCACTTGGCCAGCTCATGGATGCGGAAATTGCGCATCGAGGCGGCGGCATGCGCCGAAGCGATGGTGCCGATGGGGCTGGCCGGATTATGGGCCGCCGTCCAGATGCCGAAGAGATCGGCGAAATCGGAAACGCGTTTGGCCTCGAACAGGCCGCCCATCTTGGGGATGTCCAGATGCACGCCGGCGCAAGCTTCCTTCTCGATCAACTCGCGGAAGCCCGCCAGCAGATAGAGATTCTCGCCGGTGCAGATCGGCGTGTTGGTGGCGCGGGCCACACGCGCCATGCTTTCGACATTCTCCGGCGGCGTCGGATCTTCCACCCACATGGGCCGTACATGCTCGACCGCATTGCAATACTTGATCACGTCATTGACCGAGTATTTCCAGTGGCATTCGATCGCCATGTCGATATCCGGCCCCAGCGCCGCGCGCACCCGGTCCATCCGGTCCGCCAACCTGTCTATGTCCTTGTTGGTGAGTTGATTGGTGTAGGGGTCATGCCCCGGCTCGGAGAACGTCGGATCCGCCGTGCGCGGCACGCTGTCGCCCTGGAATTTGAATGCAGTGAAGCCATAAGGGTTGTTGGCCTTGACCTGGGCGGCCTGATCGCCCCATGCCCTGGGATCGGCGGGATTCTTCTCCGGCGCCGTCAAGGTACGATAGAATCGCACCCGGTCACGGAACCGTCCGCCCAGCAAGTCGCATACCGGCACGCCCAGAAGCCTCCCCGCGAGGTCCCACAGCGCGATTTCAACGCCGGACGAGGCATGCACCGTGACGCCGCCGATGGCGCCATAACCGCCATTGAACAGCAACAGCTTGGTTGCCAGCTTGACCACATTAAGCGGATCCTCGCCGATCAACTGTTCGCGGAAGCGGCCCAGCACCATGTCCTTGAGGCCCGGCCCCCAATAACCCTCGCCAATGCCATGCACGCCGGCGTCGGTCTCGATCTTGATCAAGTTCCAGTCCCAGGTCCCGCGGACGATCATCACCTTGACGTCCGTGATCTTCACCTTGCGGGCCAGTGCCGCCGCCCTGGCCTGAAAGGGCTGGGCGAAGCAGGATATCGCGCCAAGGCCGGCGAGAAGCTTGCGGCGGTCCATGGTTGTCCTCCTCAACATCAAAAAAGGGAGCCCGGCTCGTACCAGCCGGGCTCCAGGCAGGCTACCGGTGATCTTAAAGGCTCAACCGGACGCCCAGGGTATAGTAACGGCCGATCTGATCGTCGCCCGGAACGAAGCCGCCGAACAGGCCCGGCACGCCGGACGAACCGCCATTGTTGCCATAGGGGGTGGGCTGCTTGTTGAAGAGGTTTTCGACCGTCAGATAATAGGATGTCACGCCCAAATTGTAGGTCAGCGTGACGTTGGTGTAAGCCGCCGAAGGCAGGTAGGCCGGGCTGTAGACCTGGGTGCGGTCGGAGTTCCAGCGCGTCCGGCCGTGATACTTCTCCAGGATGTCGATCGTGAAGTCATCCCAGGTGTATTTCAGGAACAGCGAGTTCTTGAAACCGGGCGAGCCCGCGATATTGGCCGCATTCAGCACCGGCGCGCCGGCGAACTGAACGGTCTTCAGCATGGGCTGGTAGCTGGTGAGCAGACGCACACCCAGATGCCCCGGTCCGAGATCCGTCTGGTAGTTGGCCTCGATATCCACGCCTTCGGTATTGATGGACTGGACGTTCAAGCCCTGGCTGATGAAGGCCGTCACGAAATTGGCGGCGCTGTGGTCACTGAACGGAAGCGGGCGTTGTATCAGCGCGCAATAGGGCGAGGTGCCGTTGCTGGCTTCGCACAGATTCTGGACCGTCGTGCTCTGGCCCTGGATGGTGGTGATCGCGTTGCCGATCTTGGTCTTGAAGTAGTCGGCTGAGATGCTGAAATTCTCCAGCCAGGCCGGGCGATAAACCACGCCGGCGGTCATCGTGTTGGCCTTTTCCGGCTGGAGGTTGGGATTGGAATTGGTGATGAACGGAGCCTGGCCGACGATGCCGGTGTGGTTGTCGGTCACGCCCGCCGGATTGATCAGCTGCGGCGCGAACAGGTCGTTCAGGTTTGGCGCGCGTATGTCGAGGGAGCGCGTGGCCCGGAACCTCAGCTCGTCATTGACATGCCAGTCCAGGCCAACCTTCCAGGAAAGAACCGAGCCGTTGGTATTGTACCAGGTGTAGCGGCCGGCTGCGTTAAGATCGAGATTCTGGACGAAAGGCAGGTCCTTGAGCAGCGGCGCGTCAATTTCCAGCGCGCCTTCGGCAACCGTCTGGTTGACGGTCGGCGGCACCTCGTCGGCAACGACGTTGGATATATAGAGAAGCGTGGTGCCCTGGACGCAGTTGAAGCGCAGGCCGGTGCAATCCAGCTTCGCCGTCGGCTGGGCATTGCTCTTCAGGCTGAACGTCGTCGTGCGGTATTCGCCGCTGAGCGCCATATTGACCGGACCCGCCCAGTCATCAAAGGGCGAACCGCTGACGCTGCCGCCGACGTCGTTGAGCGTGGTGATCGAATGATACTTCGTCACCTTCAGGATGTAATCCAGCGCCGCCTGGCTTTCCGAAGTGGGTCCGAACAGGTTCAACGGCTGGCACCCGGGATAAAGGCCGGGATTGGTCAGGGTGACGTTGCAGACCACCTGGCCCGTTGCCGGGTTCACCACCGCGTCCAGCGCCGCATAGGCCCTGCCGAGATCGATGTTGGCGTTGTTGCGCGTGAACTGCATGTTCGAGTTGTAGACGTAGGAGAGGTCCCACTTGTACTTGTCGAAAAGGGTTCCACTGACGCCGCTGTTGATGAGGTAGGCCGTCGTCCAGGAATCCGGCTGCAGCGCCGGCGCCTGGGTCATGATCTTGCTGAAGTTGAACTTGCTGATTCCGGCATTGGTCATCGCCGCCTGCTGCGCCGGGGAGAGGAAGGCGTTGGTGGCGCTGAGCGTGATGTTCCGGAATTCGTTCGACTGATGATAGTCTTCGTTCTGGATGATGGTTGACGATATCGACGCATAGGCCTGGACGCCGTTGCCGAAGTCATAGTCGAACCGGCCATAAGCCTGACCCTCGACCGTCCGGAAGACAAGTGAGGCCTGGTAGTAATAGCCGCCGTCGCCGCCGCTTTCGATGCCGCTGACTACCGGCGTGCCGTGGTTGTATGGCGTGAGCTGGCCGTTGGTGGCGAAATTCATGTCGGCAAGCGGATTTCCGGCATTGCCGCTCTTGGTGATATAGCCGCCGAAGCTGGTGCTGTTGAGACGCGTGTTATAGACGATGTGGTTCGGGCTGGCGACCGTGCCAGCGCCCTGGAGCGTGATGACCTTCTGGGCCCAGGGGCGTTGCAGCTTGTCGTTCCAGGCGATGCCGGCGTTGTTATAATATTCGATGCTGCCTTCGATATGGCCGCGGCCGTCCAATACATCCGTGCCGGCAGCCAGGCCGGTCTTGGCAATCTTGCCGTCACCGAATTCCGAGATACCGCCCTGGGCATAGGCCTTGACGCCGTCGAAATCCTTGTTGGTGATGAAATTGACGACGCCGGAAATGGCGTCAGAGCCATAAACGGCAGACACGCCGCCGGTCACGATATCCACCCGCTGCAGCAGCATTTCCGGGATGATGTCCGCGTTGGTCTGGCCCGTCGGCGCCGTGGGGGCAATGCGGCGGCCATCATACAGGACCAGCGTACGGGTGACACCGATATTGCGCAGGTTGAACTGGTGCGCGCCGCCATTTTGCGAACTGTTCTGGGGGTTTGACTGGGGGCTGAGTCCGCCGTCGAACACCGGCAGGGCCTGCAGGCCATCGAACACCGTCGACGGTGCGGTCGCGGTGATTTCAGCGGTCGAGATGACCGTCACGGGGGTCGGCATCTCGTTGCCATTGGTGATGACGCGGGAGCCGGTGACGACGACCTGCTCGGTGGATTCGGAACCGCCCTGCGCATGGGCGACGGATACCGCTCCGACCGCGATGGCGATGGCCGATACGCCAAGCTTCAGATAGTTGCGATGCATTGCTTCCCCTCGATTATTATTGGCCTTGAGCGGCCTGTTGATTCCGCGCGCGTTCGGCATGGCGCGCTCGCGCACGCAAGCAGGCCGGATCCGACGCGGTCGCGAACCCGGAACTCAGCCCGTTTTGGATTGCCGGCAGCCCGGCCATCCCCCCGATATGATTTGTTCTTGTCTGTGAGACGGACGGCGGCGGAAAAACCATGACAGATTTTTTCGATTTTCTGTCGTTGCACTGCGACGGCTTTCGCGCTCGCAGCACACATCGCCGGGGGCGCGCTTATTGCATGTTCAGCCGCAAGCCGATGGTGAAATAGCGCCCGAAAATATCCGCGCCCGGCCCAACCGGATAATTCAGGCCGGGGTTACCCGTGAAGCCGCTGGTCTGGTAGAGGCCACCTTGGGCGTTGAAGACATTGTCCACGCTCAGGAACCCGGTGACGGGATGCCCGAAGGCGGAAAAATCGCAGGAGAAATCCATGTCCGTCTGGAAATAGGGGCGGACGTCGGGAATGGCGAAAACCAGCGTCGGATTCGAACTCTGGCGGAAACCCGACTGATGCCGTTCCAGCAGGTCGAAGGCGAACGGCCCCCGGCTATAGCTCATGATGATCGTGACGCGGTCGGTGGGCGCCTGCGCCGCGCCTGCCACGTTCAGGACCACCGCGCCCGGAACGGACTGGGTTTTGAGCATGGGCTGATGCGCCCACAGCAGGCGCGTGCTCAACTCTCCGGACAGGGATGGATGGATCTCGGCAAGATCGGCCGTGTAACCGAGTTCGAAATCGATGCCTTCCACCCGCGTCGCTGCCAGATTCAGTTTCTGGGACGTCAGCAGGATGGGAAAGTTGGCCAGGCTGGTGTCGGAGATAGGCCCAGGCCGGATGATGTATTGGCAGAAAGGCGATGCGCCGCCAGAGGCGTTGCAATTGTTCTCCACATCCGGAGACGTGCCGGAAACCAGCCCGATCGCATGACTGATCGCGATATGATAATAGTCGAGCAGCAATGAGAAACGATGGAGCCAGGCCGGCTGCCAGGTGAAGCCCAGCACGGTGTTGCGCGACACTTCCGGCACCAGATCGGGGTTGCCCTGCGCCTGCAGGTTGACCGAGCCGCCCGAGCTGGTCAGCAGGTCCTGGTGGCCGACGATAGTGACCTGAAGGCCCTGGTAGAGATCGAACATGGTCGGGGCGCGGATATCGCGCGACTGCATCGCCCGCAGGCGCAGGTCGTCCGACGGCTGCCACTCCAGGCCGAATTTCCAGGTATCGGCGTCGCCGGACGTGCTGTAGCTGGTGTAGCGGAAGGCGCCGTTCGCCGTCAGCCCGCGGATCAGGGGCAGATCCCTGAGCAGCGGCACGCTCACTTCGACATTGCCTTCCCTGACGGAATTGGCGCCACGCGCCGGCGCCGCGATGTCTTTGGTCCATTTGAGGGTGCCGGGCGCGAAATCGCCCCGCAGGCCCGCCGGATCGAACGTGTTGTCCGGCACGTTGGTGATCTCGTCCAGGCCTTGGGTGCGATATTCGATGCCGATCGCTGCCTTGACCGGCCCCGCCCGGGTTTCGAAGATCTCGCCCGTGATATTGGCTGCGAAATCGTCCATGGTGTTGTGCGCCGCCCACCATGTGGTGCCCACAATATAATCCCCGGCCGCCTGGGACGGCGCGCCGTCGCCGAATACATCGATCGGAACACAGCCCGGATATAGTTCCGGCGCCTCCAGCGTCGTCCGGCATATGATCGTGCCGCCGGGGATGCCCAGCCCGTTTCCCGGCGGCGCGATGATCGCATCAACGGCGGCATAGAAGCGCTCGGTGTTCACATTGTTCAACGAGATCTGCTTGGTGCGGCCTTCACCATGCGTGAAATACAGGTCCCAGTTGTAGCGGCCGGAAAGAACGCCCGTCAGGCCGGCGGTGACGACAAGAGACCGTGTCTGGGTGACGAAGGTGATCCGGCTGCCGAAATCCTCATCGTAACGATTGAGGTTGAAGCTCGGCGTCCCCGCCGCGGTGAGGACCGCCTGATAGTCCGGCCGCAGGAAGGCATTGCCGCTGTAGATGGTGATGGCGTTCGATCCGGCGGTCTGGACCAGATTCTGGGCGCGGACATTGCTGCGCGTCTGGGCGTAACTGGCCTGAACGTAGAAATGGGTATCGTTCGCCAGATCATAATCGGCGCGCCCGAATGTCTGGAACGTCAGCAGCGAGGGGCTCAGATCCTCGTTGCGCAGCCAGCCTCCGTCGCCTCCGACGCCCAGGTTTGTCGTCGCCGTCGGAATGCCTGGATTGAAGGGCGCCAGCGCGCCATTGGGCAGGAACTGCTGGCCTGCCAGTGGCCCATCGGTGATCAGGCCTCCAAAGGAGGTATTGCTGATATAGACATTCCTGGCGAGTGTGTAGGGACTGGCGGCCGTTCCGCTGCCGACGATCTGGGTGGAAAGATTGCCATAGGCCCGGCTTGCCTGACTGTTGATCTTGTCCCGGTTGTACACTTCCGCGCTGAACTCGACATGCCCGCCGCCGGATAACTCCGTTCCCGCGGCCAGCCCCAGGCGGTAGGACGGCGCGTCACCATAGTTGGAGATGCCGCCCTGGAGGAGACCCTTCAGGCCGTTGAACTTGTGGTCGAGGATGAAATTCACCACCCCGCTCACCGCATCGGAGCCATAGACCGCCGAGGCGCCGCCGGCCACGATGTCCACGCGCTGCATCAGCATCTGGGGGACGGTGTTCACGTCAATGGTGCCGTCGAACCAGGTTGCCGGCATGCGGTGGCCGTCCTCCAGCACAAGCGTCCGGATCGGCCCCAGTCCGCGCAGGTCCAGGAAGTTCCCCGGCGGGCGCGAGCCCTTGCCGTTGGCGCCGCTGGCCGTGCTGACGCTGGTCTGGGCGGGCGCGAAGAGGGGAAGCTTGTTGAGGGCGTTCGGCAGGTTGGACGGCGCCATCCGCAGCATCTGCTCTGCCGTGACCGCCGTCACCGGCGGCGAGGCGGAATCATTGTCCCGCAGGATGCGCGAGCCTGTCACCACCACAGATTCGGTGCCGAGGCCCGTGGCAGCCGGATCGCCGTGGCGGATGCGGGTTATGACAATGGCGCCCGAACCGTCCCGAAGGGCGAACATGCCCGTGTCCGCCAGCATCTCGCCCAGGGCCTTGTCGGCGGGAACGTCGCGCACCGCATGGCTGACGGGGACCGCCACGTCGTCGGCGTTGTAGATGAGCTGGATGCCGGTCTGCTTTATATAAGCGTCCAGAGCGGACTTCAGGTTCTGCGCCGGAATGGTCACACCGCCCTGGGGCGCGGCTTCGGCCGCAAGCGACGTTCCGGCGACTGCATGCAACCAGACCGCACCGGAAAACAAGCCGCTCAGGACGCTGAAACGCTGCAAAACGCCCCCCCGGGCTGATTATTATTTTCTTGGCGTTTTAAAAGAGCCGGCGCTTCCCCGTTGTCTAGCGGGACACCACGATCCTGTCACCCTGATCCTTCACGGAAAGTCCGAAACCCTGTTGCAGCAGCAGCAGGAACACGCTCACATTGTCGGCCTTGAAGCTGCCGCCGATCCGGATTTTCCGGGCATTGCCTTCGACCTGGATGTGCTTGGCGTTATAGCGGTTGAATTCCTCCGCCACCTCCGTCAACGGCAGCTGGTCGAAAACCAGCATGCCGTTGCGCCAGCTCAGGTCCCTCGCGATCTCACTGTCCGGCTTGGGGAAGACCAGGGCCCCCAGCCCCTGGGTGATCGCTTCATTCCCGGCTTCCACGACGATCGGCGCAGCGCCGGCCGCGCCGGGCAGGCTTTCCACCCGCACCCGGCCCTCGCGGACCAGGACGCGGACATTATCGCCATTGAGAAACACGGAGAATTTCGTGCCCAGATCGGTGATGCGCCGCTTGCCGGCCTGGACCACGAAGGGATGGCTGGCATCGTGCACCACCTCGAAATAGGCCTCGCCCGATTCCAGTGTGACGATACGCCGGCCGCCACCAATCTCGGTCCGCACGCGTGTGCCGGTATTCAGTTCCATCCTGGTGCCGTCAGCAAGCTGGTAGGCCTGCGTCTGACCCAGCCCGGTGGCATAGACCAGCTCGGGCTGCCGGCCCGATTCCAGATAGGTCTTGCCCGCAAAGAGGAGCACCAGGGCGGCCGCGGCCAGGGCGGGAATGCGAAGCCGGGACCACAGGCCGGGCGGTGCCGGCGCGGCGCGCATCGGCGCTCTTTTCAGCGCCGCCAGACGGTCCGCCCGCTGCCACGCGGCTTTCAGGCGCAGATAGGCGACCCTGTGGCGGCTGGAGGCGGCGAGCCATTTCTCGAGTGCATCCTGCCCATCGGGCGTCAGGCCGCGATCTTCGCGCGCCAGCCACAGCGACGCCTGCTCCTCGATCTCCTCAGCGCGCATTGCGCGGCCTCTTGAGAAAATTGTGGCGCCGCGCTTCCGTCGTCACCGCGGCGCGGCGGCCGCCGATGGCCTGGGCCAGCAAGCGCATGCCCTTGGCAATCTGGGTTTCCACCGTCTCGACGGTGATGCCCAGCCGCTGCGCGACTTCCTTCTGGGAAAGCCCTTCGACCCGGCGCATCATTACGATCTGCCGGCAGCGCGGCGGCAAATCGTCCAGCGCGGCCTGCAACAGGCGTAATTCCTGGCGCGCAGCGGTCTGGGTTTCGGATGACGGTTTGTCGTCCGGAATGTTTATCCAGTCGAAATCCGCCACGGTTTCCAGCGAGACAACGCTCTGTTTGCGCAGGCGATCTATCATCAGATTGCGGGCGATCTGGAACAGGAACGGCTTGACCAGCACCGGCCGTTCGCGGTGCGCAGTCTCGTAGATGCGCACATAGGTCTCCTGGCTCAGATCGGCGATCTCCGCGGCGCTGCAGCGATTGCGCTGCAAAAAACGCGTGAGCATCGGCTCCAGGGGAAGGACTTCGCGCATGAACCACTCATCTATCGAACGCACCCCCATACGTCCTCGACATTCCCTGGTTAGGATTTTTTTGCCTCTAAGGCCGCCCTTGCCGGACCGTACCCGCAATCCTGTCAAAGTAAGACGGTTGGAGACGGAAAATCCCTAATGGAATTGTTGATCTTGACCATGACCCGAACAAGATATTGATTTTCCAGATAATTTAGAGCCGGCGCAGATGTGCACGGCCGGGGAGGAATTACAGATGCGTCCCATCCATTTGCCGGCGCTGGCGGCCTTGCTTCTCTTCACCCACATGGCCGCGGCAGACGCCGGGATCACGCGGGCGCCATGGGGCGTCACGCCCGATGGCAGACACATCTCTCTATATACACTGTCCAACGCCAAAGGCATGCAGGTGCAGATCAGCACCTATTCGGGGACCATCGTCTCCATCCGCGTGCCGGACCGCAGCGGGACGATGCGTGACGTGCTGATGGGCTATCCCGATCTCGCCTCATACCTGAAGGACGATGCGGGCGGGCACGGCGCCCATTACGGCGAAACCATTGGCCGCTATGCCAATCGCATCGCCGGGGCCCGGTTCGTGCTGGAAGGAAAGACCTATGATCTGACGACCGCCAACAACGCCACCTTCCAGATTCACGGCGGGCCGGGAAATCTCGCCACCCATGCCTGGGCAGCGGCAAGCCGCGATGGCGCCGAACCCCGGCTTCAGCTGACGGTCAAAAGTCCCGATGGCGACCAGGGCTTTCCCGGGAACGTCACGGTCAGGATCACCTATACCCTCATGCGCGACAACGCCCTGAAGATCGACTTCCGCGCTGCGACGGACGCGCCGACAGTCATCAACCTCACCAACCACGCCTATTTCAACCTGAAAGGCGAAGGCGACGTCGCCGGCACGCGCATCCAGCTGTTCGCCGACCGCTATACGCCGAAGGATCCCGCTACCGGATCACCGTCTGGCGAAATACGCGGCGTCGCCGGCACGCCTTATGATTTCACCAGCCCCCGGATGCTGGGTGACGGTCTCGCCGCGATGGCGGCCGCGGCGCCGGCGGGACGCATTCGACCGCCGGGCTATGACATGAATATGATCGTGAACGGCGAGCCCGGGCGGTTGCGGATCGCGGCGCGGGCCACCGAACCTTCGACCGGCCGCGTGCTGGAGGTATGGACCACGCAGCCCGGCTTCCAGTTCTACACGCCGCCGCCACCACGGGACCCGATCTTCCTGCAGCGCGGATTCAGCGCGCCGCCCGCCTTCTGCATCGAAGCGGAGCACTATCCGGATTCACCCAACCATCCGGATTTCCCCACCACGGAGATCACGCCCGATACCCCGCTTCACGAGGTGACTGTCTTTCGCTTCGGAACGGATGCGAAACCGATGCCGCCACTGCAATAACAACATCATGCATCCGGGTCGGACCCGGCAGCTGGACGGTGGTATTTGCAAGAAATCAGGGAAAGACGACGGTCTTGCGGCCATTAAGGAGAATGCGATGCTCGCAATGCCACTTGACCGCGCGGGCCAGCGTGCTGCTTTCGATGTCCCGTCCCACCGAAACATAATCCTCCGGCGAAAGCGCATGCGTGACGCGCTGCACCGACTGTTCGATGATCGGGCCCTCATCCAGATCGCCCGTGACATAGTGCGCTGTCGCGCCGATCAGTTTGACGCCGCGCTCATGCGCCTGGGTATAAGGGTTTGCACCTTTGAAGCTGGGCAGGAAGCTGTGATGGATATTGATGATCCCGCCCAGCCGCGCACGGCAGAAGTCATCTGACAGGATCTGCATGTAGCGCGCCAATATCACCAGATCGACCCCGTGCTCGGCCATCAATGCGGCAAGCCTTGCCTCTTGTCCGGCCTTGTTGTCCCTGGTCACCGGCATATACACAAACGGAATGCTCTGCGCCGCCGCCACGTCCGCGAAATCGACATGGTTGGAGACGATCAGCGGAACCTCCATCGCAATGGCTCCGATGCGCACACGATAGAGAAGGTCCACCAGCGCATGGCCAAAGCGCGACACCATTATCAGCGCGCGGGTCTTCCTGGCATTGTCGAAGAACTGCGCCTGCATGGCGAACTTCTTTGCGATGGGGACAAAATCCCTTTCCAGCTGATCGAGATTGCTTTTCCCTTCCGACACACAATGGACACGCAGGAAGAACCGGCCATTGCCGCGATCGCCAAACTGCTGACTGTCCAGGATGTTGCAATCCTGCTCGAAAAGGAAGCGCGACACTTCCGCCACGATGCCGCGGCGATCCGGGCACGAGAAGGAAAGCACGAAGTCCGGACCCTTCATGGCTGTTCTTCCACCGTAAGGCCGAATTCGGCGGCACTGGCGCAGAGCCAGTGCCAGAAACTTCCGGCATAGCTGCGGAAGACCGCGATGGCGAAGCGATCTGCCGCACTTTGCCAGACGATCGCTCCGATGTGGGCGATGACCGTCACGGCGACGCTGTCAGTAAAGACGGCCGGGTGCAGGTCCAGGGGAACACCCTTGGCCAGCGCCGCGCGCACGCTGGGGCCCCACACCTCAAAGACGGCATAACCGTCGGACTGGTCGGAGAGGGAAGCAAGATCCGTCAGGCCCGCTAGCTGGTCCGCCGATGGATCCAGAAGCAGCCAGCGCCCAGGGCCGATGCCCAGCGCCGTGACGCCGTCCCGGCCCGATCGCTTCGGCGCATCCAGCAGGCCGAGGCGCGCAGCCAGAACCTCCTCCTGCCCCTTTCGCGCCAGCACGGCAACGATTGCGCGCGCGCTCAACCGCGCACGAACGCCGCTGCCGGAACCCATGCATTGCATGCCTGTCAATGCCCGCGCGGAAACGAGTTCAGACACGCAGTCGCGCTCCTTCCGGATCAACAAAGATGGGTGAACAGACCTCGACCAGGAAATCCTCGTCACGCACCGGATCATAGGCCCTTAGATGCTCGCCAATCCGTTCGGGACCTCGCTTGAGCAGGCCAAGACCGATCCAATGGCCAAGCGCGGGCGAAAAGCACACGGACGTCATATGGCCTTCGACATGATCGGGCTCGATCCGTATGCCCGGAACAAAGAAATGCGCGCCGCCGCGCATGCGCTTTCCGCGCTCCACCGGCTTGAACCCTGCAAGTGATGGACGATCCGGCGCCGTCAGGGCCTGGCGCCCGGCTAACACGCGCCCAATGAAATCCTTTTTGGAAGACATCAGCCGGCCCAGGCCCAGATCATGGGCCGTGGTCTGGCCGTTCAGTTCGTTGCCGGCGGGATGCCCCTTCTCTATCCGCAACACCGACAATGCCTCGGTCCCGTAGGGCGCAAGACCTGTATCCGCCGCTGTGTCCATCACCCGGCGGATCAAGGCATCGCCATAACGGGCGGGCACCGCAAGCTCGTAAGCCAGTTCACCCGAAAAGGAGATACGGAACAGCCGCGCCTCAATCCCGCCACAGACTGTGATGCCGGCGGCGGCCATGTAAGGGAAGGCGGCATCGGAGATGTCGAAGGCGCGGTCAACCACCTTCCGCAACGCGTCGCGCGACCGCGGACCGGCCACCGCATATTGTGCCCATTGCTCGGTGACCGAAATCATCTGCACATCCAGTTCCGGCCACAGAACCTGATGGCAGAACTCCAGGTGCTGCATCACCCGGCCCGCGTTGGCGGTGGTTGTGGTCATGAAATAACGGTCCTCGCCCAGCCGCGAGGTCGTGCCGTCGTCCATCACGAACCCGTCCTCGCGCAACATCACGCCATAGCGCGCCTTGCCGACAGGCAGCGTCGAAAAGCTGTTGATATAGATCCGGTCGAGGAAAATGCCTGCATCGCGTCCCTGTATGTCGATCTTCCCTAGGGTTGACACATCGCAGATGCCGGCTGCGGCGCGCACGTGCGCCGCCTCCCGGCTTACCGTTTCAAGCCAGTCCTTCTCGCCCTCCCGCGCGAACCACTGGGCGCGCAGCCATTGGCCCGTTTCCGTGAAGGTCGCGCCCCGCTCCACGGCCCAAGCATGGCCGGCGGTCAGGCGCGTGGGACGGAAATCCCTGCCGCGATGCAGCCCGGCATAGGCGCCTATCGCGACGGGCACCGCCGGTGGGCGCGCGATGGGCGGCGCTACATCCTCCGGCGCGCGGCCGGTCAGCGCCGTCAAAACCATCTGCCCTACGATCGCGCCTGTCTTGCCCTGGTCGGTCGCCATGCCGAGCGTGGTATAGCGTTTCAGATGCTCGCCGCTGATGAATCCTTCCCGGGCAGCCTGGATGACGTCACCCTCCGTGACGTCGTTCTGCAGATCCACAAACGCCTTGCCCCGGCTGCGCTTCGTGCGCCAGAACGGTTCCAGGTCGCTGCATTCCCCCTCCGCCACAGGCACTTCGGTTCTGCGGCCGCCGGCTTCTGCACCGGCGCGCGCACCGTCGGCCAGGCAGCCGGAAAGCGAGAATATCCCGCGCGCCGCGCCGGCCACATCCATGCCCGGCGGCAGCGCATCGGGCACATAGGCTGATACCGCATCCGACCAGCGCGGACGCGCGCCCAGGTGCGAAGTCAGACCCAGCGCCGGATTGAACCCGCCGGAGACGCCCAGCGCATCGCAAGGCACAGTGAGGGCATTGTGGCCATCGGTGGAAATCTCAACCGATCGGACCCGCTTGCCGCCGCGAACACCCACAACCTGGGCATCCAGGAAGACGCGCGCGCCCGTCCGCCTGGCGGCTGCGACAAGAGCCGGATTCACATGACGACGCGAATCCACCACGGCGGCCACGCCTATCCCCGCGCGCGCCAGGTCTGCTGCCGTGCGCCAGCCATTATCGGTAGCGGTGAAAAGGCTGACAGACCTGCCGGGCACCACAGCGTGGCGATTCAGGAATGTGCGGATGGCAGAGGCCTGCATCACGCCCGGAACATCATTGCCGCCGAATGCGATCAGGCGCTCGTGGCACCCCGTGGCAATCACCGCCCGCCCGGCCACGATCTTCCACAGGCGCTGGCGCGGCTGATGCGAGGCCGGTATCGCGAGATGATCGCCGACGCGTTCGAGCGCCGCATAACCGTTACCGTCATAAACCGCAACCAGCGACGTCCGCGGCATCAGCCTCACATTGGAAAGGCTCCGCAGCTCGGCCACCGCGTTCATTGCCCAATTCGCAGCTGGCCTGTCCGCGATTGCATAAGTCTCCGACAGAAGCCGGCCGCCAAAGAGGAAGTCCTCCTCGCACAGGATGACGCGCGCGCCGGCACGGCCTGCGCTCAGTGCCGCCATCAAGCCGGCGGGGCCGCTGCCCGCCACCAGGACATCGCAGAAGGCATGAGCCTTTTCGTATGTATCCGGATCGGCTTCGCCGCTGGCGCGGCCCAGTCCGGCCGCCCGGCGAATCCAGGGCTCATAGACCTTTTCCCACCACGATGACGGCCACATGAAGCTCTTGTAGTAGAAGCCGGCCGTCAGGAACGGCGAAAGAAGATTGTTGACCGACAGAAGGTCGAAGGCGCGCGAGGGGAAGCGGTTCTGGCTCCAGGCTTCCAGGCCATCGAACAATTCCACGGTTGTCGCTTTTGTGTTGGGCTCGCGGCGCGCACCGCGGCGCAGTTCGACCAGCGCGTTGGGCTCGTCGGATCCCGCAGTGAAGATGCCGCGCGGACGGTGATATTTGAAGGACCGCCCCACCAGGACGACATCATTCGCCAACAGAGCCGAGGCCAGCGTGTCGCCGGAAAACCCTCTATATGTTCTGCCGTCAAAACGGAACTGCAGCGCCTTCCGGCGTTCGATCAGGCCCCCTTCGGCCAGTCTGCTCATCGCCGGCCGGCTCCCGATGCCATGGCGACACCAAGGATCGCATGGTTGCGGGTATCGCGCGATACTTCCAGCCAGCGGCGGCAGCCATTGCCGTGGTACCAATATTCCCTGGTGAGGCCGAAATCGTTGGCACGCAAATGCACATAGGCGTGGAATGCTTTGACATCGGCATCGCCATAGTCGGACGGCCGGGGGCGTGGACCCGCGACCTCACCCTGAACGGAAAATTCCTCGCTGTCGCGCTCGCCGCAATAGGGGCAGGTAATTCTCATCGGTCGCTCCCCGGTTCAATGCAGGTTCGCCTGTGCGCCCTGCCCGTTCTCGTCGATCACATGACCGGTGGAAAACCGGTCGAGGCGCAGCGCGGCGGCACTCGCGTGCGGCATGTCGCGCGCGATCAGGTGGGCGAAGGTAAAGCCGGAGGCCGGGGTCGCCTTGAAACCGCCATAGCACCAGCCGCCATTGAAATAGAGTCCATCGACCGGCGCCCTGTCGATGATGGGTGAACCATCCATCGTCATGTCGACATTGCCCGCCCATTGGCGCAGAACGCGCAGCCTCCCAAGCATGGGCATGATCGCCATGCCCCCTTCGCAGACATCCTCGATCACCGGCAGATTGCCGCGCTGGGCATAGGATTTGTAGGAATCGATATCCCCGCCGAACACCAGCCCGCCCTTGTCCGACTGGCTTATATAGAAGTGTCCAGCGCCAAAGGTGATGACGCCGGGGATCAGGGGCTTGATGCCTTCGGTCACCATGGCCTGCAGGACGCAGGTCTCGATCGGCAGGCGAAACCCCGCCATTGCTGCCAGGCGCGAAGAATTCCCCGCCACCGCCAGGCCGACTTTCTTCGCCGCAATGACGCCGCGCGTGGTCTCCACGCCCGTGATGCGGCCGGCCGTGAGGGTGAAGCCCGTGACTTCGCAGTTCTGGATGATGTCCACGCCCAGATCGGACGCACCGCGGGCGTAACCCCAGACAACGGCATCGTGCCGCGCCGTTCCGCCGCGTTTCTGAAGCAGCCCGCCCCTGATCGGAAAGCGCGCGTTGTCGAAGTCCAGGAATGGCGCGTGCCTGCGGACCGCCGCTTCGTCCAGCAGCTCGGCATCCACGCCGTGGATGCGCATCATGTTGCCCCGCCTCGCATAGGCATCGCGCTGGGCATCGGAGTGGAACAGGTTGCAGACGCCGCGCTGGCTGACCATGACGTTATAGTTGAGTTCCTGCTCCAGCCCTTCCCACAGCTTCATCGAAAGTTCGTAAAGCGGAATGTTGCCCGGCTCGCGATAGTTGGAGCGGATGATGGTGGTGTTGCGCCCGGCATTGCCGCTTCCGATCCAACTCCTCTCAATCACTGCGATGTTCGAGAGGCCGTGCTCCTTCGCGAGATAATAGGCCGTCGCCAGCCCATGTCCGCCTCCGCCCACGATCACGATGTCATAGGCCGGCCGCGGGGCCGCATCGCGCCAGAGTGGCTTCCAGTGGCGGTTACAACGCAGTGCTTGTGCCACGAGATTGTAAGCGGAGTAGCGCATGGCCGCCCGCTAGCAGTCGAGCGTGGTGTCAAGCTCCCATTTCGTCAGGTGGCGCGAGTATTCGTTCCACGCCTGGGTCTTGAGCTTGACATAGGCCTCGACAAACTCCCCGCCGAAAGCGTCGCGGAACACGCTGTTGGTTTCGAACGCCCGCAGCGCATCCAGAAGATTCAGCGGCAGCTTCTTCGCGCCTTTCACCGTGTGGCCATCGGTGTACATGTTGATGTCCAGCCGCTTGCCGGGGTCCAGCTTCCTGGCGATTCCGTCAAGACCCGCCGCCAGTATGGCGGCCTGCAGCAGGTAGGGATTGGCGCTGCCGTCTGCCAGGCGAAGTTCGAAGCGGCCCGCTTCGGGAATGCGGATCATGTGCGTGCGGTTGTTGCCGGTATAGGTGACGGTATTGGGCGACCATGTGGCGCCCGACAGCGTCACGGGCGCATTGATGCGCTTGTAGCTGTTGACCATCGGATTCGTGACGGCGGCCAATCCCGGCGCATTGGCCAGAAGGCCGGCCAAGAACTGATAACCCAGCTTCGACACCCCCAACTCGCCTTTGCTGTCGTCGAACAGGTTCCTGCCGCCCTTCCATAACGAGACATGCGTGTGGCATCCATTTCCCGTCAGATCGGCGAACGGCTTTGGCATGAAGGTCGCGCGCAGGCCGTGTTTTTCGGCGATCGACTTGACCATGTACTTGAAAAAGGAATGGCGGTCGGCGGTGGTCAGCGATGTGTCGTATTCCCAGTTCATCTCGAACTGGCCGTTGGCATCCTCGTGGTCGTTCTGGTACGGCTTCCAGCCAAGCTCCAGCATGGAATCGCAGATCTCCGCGATCACATCATAGCGGCGCATCAGCGAAGCCTGATCGTAACAGGGCTTGGACTGAATATCGCCCGCGTCGGAAATGCGGCCGGCGTCCGGCGCGACCAGGAAGAATTCGCATTCCACGCCGGTCTTCATCTCGAAGCCCGCGGATTTTGCGGCGGCAATCACCCTTCGCAGCACATTGCGCGGCGCGTGCGCCACCTCCGACCCGTTCATCCAGGGATTGCCCGCGAACCAACCGACTTCCTTCTTCCAGGGAAGCTGGATCAGGCTGCTTTCATCGGGGATCACGAACATGTCCGCGTCGGCCGGCGTCATGTCCAGCCAGGTGGCGAAGCCCGCAAAGCCGGCGCCGGTTCGGGCCATTGCATTGATGGCCGAGGCGGGCACCAGCTTGGAGCGCTGGCCGCCGAACAGGTCGGTGAAGGAGATCAGGAAGTATTTTATGCCTTTGGATTTCGCCAGCTTTTCCAGATCCGCCATGTTCACCCCTCGCTGTCAGGACTTGCCCGGTATCCAGTCAGTTCCGGCCAGCGGCACCTTCGCCATGGCGGCGGCTTCCACCGTCAGCGCCACAAGGTCCTCCGGCTCCAGATTGTGCAGATGACTTTTGCCGCACGCGCGCGCGATGGTCTGCGCCTCCAGCGTCAACACGCCGAGATAGTTGGCGAGCCTGCGCCCGCCCAGCACCGGATCGAGATGCGCCGCAAGAAGGGGATCCTGCGTGGTGATGCCTGCGGGATCACGGCCTTCATGCCAATCGTCATAGGCGCCGGCCGTGGTGCCCAGTTTCTGATATTCCTTCTCCCACATGGGATCGTTGTCGCCCAGCGCGATCAGCGCCGCCGTGCCGATGGAAACGGCATCCGCGCCCAGCGCCAGCGCCTTGGCCACATCCGCGCCATTGCGGATGCCGCCGCTGACCACCAGCTGCACCTTGCGATGCATGCCCAGTTCCTGCAGCGCCGCCACCGCCGGGCGTATTGCCGCCAGGATCGGGATGCCGACATGTTCTATGAACACGTCCTGGGTGGCGGCGGTCCCGCCCTGCATGCCGTCCAGCACCACCACATCGGCACCGGACTTCACCGCCAGCGCCGTGTCATAATAGGGTCGCGAGGCGCCGACCTTCACATAGATGGGCTTTTCCCAGTCCGTGATCTCGCGCAGTTCCTGGATCTTGATCTCCAGGTCATCAGGGCCGGTCCAGTCGGGATGACGGCAGGCCGAACGCTGGTCGATGCCCTCCGGCAAAGTGCGCATCGCTGCCACACGGGCGGAGATCTTCTGGCCCAGCAGCATGCCGCCGCCGCCGGGCTTGGCGCCCTGCCCGACCACCACCTCGATCGCGTCGGCCTTGCGCAGATCATCGGGATTCATGCCATAGCGCGAGGGCAATATCTGATAGACCAGAAGGGACGAATGCACGCGCTCTTCCTGCGTCATGCCGCCGTCGCCGGTCGTGGTGGAAGTGCCCATAAGGCTGGCGCCCCGCCCCAGCGCCTCCTTGGCAGGACCGGACAGCGCGCCGAAGCTCATGCCTGCGATGGTCACGGGTATCTTCAGGTGCAGCGGCTTTTTTGCATGCCGCGCGCCCAGCACCACGTCGGTGCCGCATTTCTCGCGATACCCCTCAAGGGGGTAGCGCGAAATGGAGGCGCCCAGGAACAGAAGATCGTCGAAATGCGGCAGCTTGCGCTTGGTGCCGCCGCCGCGAATGTCATAGATGCCGGTCGCGGCGGCACGCTGGATCTCCGCAATCGCATAGGGATCGAAGGTGGCGGAAAAACGCGGCGGCGTGCGGTGTTCGCCCATCAGTACGAACCCGCATTGTCAACGTGGAAATGATAAAGCGTGCGGGCCGATCCATAGAGGCGGAAATCATCCACCTTCGCCTCGCCGTTGATGCCGGCCCGATCCAGCACAGCGGCCAGGATGCGACGATCATCGGGCGAAAGGTCTTTCTCGATGCAGTCCGCGCCCAGGCTTTTCACCGGACCGCGCACGAACAGCCGCGCTTCGTATATGGAATCGCCCAGATTGTCGCCCGCGCCGCCCAGAACCACCAGATTGCCGGCCTGGGCCATGAAGGCACTCATGGCGCCGATATCGCCCTTGACCACGATGTCGATGCCTTTCATCGAGATGCCGCATCTGGCCGAAGCATTCCCTTCGATGACAAGAAGCCCGCCGCGGCCGGTCGCGCCGGCGGACTGGCTGGCATCGCCCTTCACCCGCACCTCGCCCGACATCATGTTCTCCGCGACACCGGTACCGGCGTTGCCATGCACAACCACGGTGGCCCGCTTGTTCATGCCGGCGCAGTAATAGCCGACAGGTCCGTGGACCTCGACGGTCACAGGCGCATCCACCCCCGCGGCGATCGCGTGCTTGCCGCCGGGATTTTTCACCAGCCACAGGGTTTCGTTGCTTTCATCGCTCAGGGCATGCAGCGCCGCATTGAGATCGCGTACCGGCACTTCGGCTAGATCAAGCTCCGGCATCAGTGTTCCCAGACATAGACTTTTGCCGGCTCCGGCTCGAAAACGCGCGCCTTCCCGATATCAGGCAGCATGGCAAGCGCACGATATTCCGAACCGAAGGCCACATAGTCGTCCGTCTCGGCCATCACTGCGGGCTTGCAGGCAATCGGATCGCGCAGCACGGCAAAACCACTCTCCGTGCCGACGACGAAGGTATAGAAACCGTCCAGATCCTCGAGACTGTCGGTCAATGCCTGGGACAGCGTGCCGCCTTCGCGCATCCGCCAGGTGAGATAGGCGGCGGCAACCTCGGAATCGTTTTCCGTCTCGAAGGCCAGTCCTTCGCCGGTCAGCATCCTGCGCAGGGCGTTGTGGTTGGAGAGAGAGCCGTTGTGCACCAGGCACTGGTCCATGCCGGTGGAAAAAGGATGCGCGCCATCCGTTGTGACGGATGATTCCGTCGCCATGCGGGTGTGGCCAATGGCGTGCGTGCCGCTCATGACCGGCAGGCCGAACCGCTCGGCAACCTCGCCCGGCAGACCTACGTCCTTGTAGAGCTCCATACGGGTCCCTGCCCCCACCAGATGGACGCCGGGATGCGCTTCGGCCAGCCACAGCCGCACATCCGCTTCCAGCGGCCGGGGCACGCTCAGCACCGCGTGGCTGCCGCGGCGCACCAGATTTGCCGCAATCCCGAAACGGGCGGTGAAGGCGGCAGCCAGGTGCGCCGCGGTTTCGCCGTCGGCGCGGATCGTCATCTTCACCGCTTCAGGCGTGCCGGCTCCATAAACCGCAAAACCGGCGCTATCCGGGCCGCGGTCGCTCATCACCCGCAGCATGCGGGCAGTCAGGACGCCCAATTCCGGCGCAAGAGCTTTGTTCTTCAGGAAAAGTCCGACAATCCCGCACATCAGCGCCGCTCCTCCGACCGGGGCCAGATGTAGCCGGTGCAGGACAGGTCGTCAACTGATAAGAAAAAAACTTTCTCTACAGGAAATGACGGCGCCCACAGAGTCAGGTCGGCATGGCGCGGTAGACGATAATGGAGAGATAGGTCGAGGGACGCTCGACCACGGTTTCCGGCCCGTGCAGCGCCGCGGAATCGAACATCAGCGAATCGCCCGGCCCCAGCGGATAGGTCTGGTCGCCGTGCCGGTACACCACCCGTCCCGACAGCATGTAGATCAGCTCCAGCCCCGCATGGCGGAAGCCGGTGTAGGCGACGGCATCCTCCTTGAGCGTGATGAGATAGGGCTCCATCACCACATCGCCGCCCAGCGCATGGCCCAGCAGCTGATAGACATGCCCCACCTTCGAGCCGCGCCGCTCGATCACGACGCCCTGCCCCGCCCTGACATAGGAACAGTCGCGCTTTTCCTCGAAGGCCGAGAACAGGTTGGTGATCGGCACGTTCAGCGCCTGTGCCAGTGCCTGCAGGGTGCCCAGCGAAGGCGAGATCTGGCCATTTTCGATCTTCGACAGCATGCCGCTGGAGATGGAGGCGGCATTCGCCAGATGGGCCACCGAGAGATGATTTTGCTGACGCAGATCGCGGATATAGGTTCCGATCGCACGTTCGAGCGTGCGCTCCGGTTCCTGCGGCGCGTTCGAGCCTGTGGCCAGGTCGATTTCCGCGGTTTCGGCGGATTCGGACTCTTTCGGCGGCACCATCATGCAGCCTCTCAATCGTTTCGGCCCCGACTGTGAAACATTCCGCATTCATGGTCGAGGCCATTCGGTGAGGGTCAGGCCGGCGCCGACTGCAAACTGCGCAACCGGGCGAGCCGATAGGCTTCCGGCAGCGACAGGGCATAGACAAACAGTCCCCCCGCCAGCCGCCCGGCCAGGCTGGTCTGGGGTGTGGAAAGATGCCAGGTCACCAGCCCGCCCAGGATCATAAAGAGTTGCAGCATCAGGCCCCGACGCGTTGCGCCGACTGCCACATGGCCCATGCCCGGCAGCACGGCGGCAAGTGCGAGAACCAGATAGGGACTGAGCGCGCGCATCACGCCGCGGCCGCAACAGGATGGCGCGCGTCTGCCGCAGCCATCGTCGCAAGCGCCTGATCCAACAGATGCCGCACAAGTTCCGCATCCGCCTGTGTCTCGCGGAAGCGGGCCTGGCGCAGGACCAGATATTCGGCGCGTTCCGCCTGGGCGGCCTGATACACCAGGCGCACGCCCCTTGGCGTGATCACGAGTTCCTTCATGCGTGGATCGTCGAAAACCGTCATATCCAGCGCGAGCGGCGCGGACCGCGCATCGTCGGTACAGAGCAAAGCATCCGTCGGCCAGCCCGGCGGCACCGGCAGGCGGTGGCGCATCTCCATCGTCGGTGAATAGAATTCGCCGCCGCGGGCGCGCACCAGGAAGCCCAGCGTGCCGCGGGTGGGGCTCGGCACCAGCACTGTCACCTTCAGCCACAGCGAAGGCAGCTTGCGCCAGGCCATGTCGTCCATCACCGGCTCCAGACGGATATCCTGTCCGCGATAGCGCCCTTCGAGCACGGGCCAGCCCATGCCCCGCTGCGTCACGCGGCCGGATTCCAGCAGGGGCAGGACCGGCGTGAAGTAACCGCGGCGCCGGCGCTTTTCCCGGTTGCTGTCATGCCGGTAAACCAGCGGCAGAACCAGAAGGGCCAGGATCGCCAGCGCGGCCGCCATCTCAATACCCCTTGGGCCTGGGCCACGACATGGTGAACTGTGCGCCGCGCCGCACATAGCGATAACGGTAGAAGGCGAACCACAGGGACGCGACGATATAGAAGAACATCATCGCAAGAAGCTGGCGGCCATAGCCCAGGTACACCGCGAAGAAGGTCGTCACGCAAAGCGCCATCAGCAGGATAGCGGGGAAGGGGTGAAAGGGATGCTCGAAGCCGCGCCGGATGGTGCCCACCGGCCACTTCTTGCGGAAGCTCCACATGTTGAGCGGCATGAAGGTGTAGTTCAGCAGGCCGGAGAGGATCGAGAAGGTAATGATCTCCGCCAGCGGAATATAGAGCGCGAATACCGCGAAGATCGGCATCAGGAAGAGGATGGCGCGGAACGGCGTGCGATAGGCGGGATGCACGGCGCCGAACCATTCCGGCAGATAGCGGTCGCGGCCCATCGAGAACCAAGCACGCGCCGAATCGTTGACGCAGCCGTTCGCGCTGGCGATGGCCGACAAGAGCGTGCCGATGAACAGCGCCACGGTCAGGAAACTGCTGCCCGTGACCTTGGCGGCGTCGTAGAGGGGCGCGAGTTCGGAATCCCAGCCGATATATTCCCAGGGCAGCAGCCCGCTGCACACATACCAGGTGAGCGCGGCGGCGATCAGCAGCGTGATCATGCCGCTCATGGTTCCAAGCGGCAGGGCGCGGCCCGGCGAACGCACCTCTTCCGCCGCCTGGCAGGTGCCTTCGATTCCCAGATAGTACCAGATGCCGAAATGCAGCGCCGCGATGACGCCGATCCAGCCATAGGGCAGACCCGTCAACAGATCCTTGTGCAGCAGGACCGCCGTCGGATTCCACGGCTGCACACCGACGAACAGAATGATTATCGTGAGGAAGGCAACGGCCGTGATGACGAAATTCACCGTCAGCGTGGCAAACACGCCGCGATAATTCAGCAATGCCAGTCCCGCCAGGCACAGGATCGTCCACGGTTGCCAGTCGATGGTGTGGCCCAGGTTCTGCGCGCCGATCTGGATCAGCTGGCCCGCCACCTGCACGTCGGCGGCCCCCAGCATGGCATAGGTCAGCACCATGAACAGCCCGACATTGAACGCCATCAGCGGCCCTATCGTGTGCTTGGCCTGGGCATACTGTCCGCCCGCCGCCGCGACCGTGGACGTGATCTCGGAATCGATCATCGCCACGCAGGTATAAAGAAGCCCGGAGATGAAGCAGGCAACCAGCGCGCCAAAGGCGCCGCCCTTGCCCACACCATAGTTCCAGCCCATGAATTCGCCTACCAGGACGATGCCTACACCGAGGCCCCAGACATGGACGGGCCCCAGGACCTTCAGCAGGTTGACGGGTTGGGAGGAGGTTGGCGATACGGTGACGTCGGTCATCCTATCTGCCCCCCTCGGCAGGAAACAATTCGTCCACGCCTTCCCGCGACGAGGTCAGAACGCTTTCGCTGTATCCGATGTTGATTTTGAAGAAATCATAGATCAACCAGGCGAAAATGGCGGCCGACAGGATCCAGGCAGCCCATCCAGACACTTCCCACATTGCAAAGCCCCATGGTTGGAGAACAGCGCCGAAAGCGCCCCCGGCACATCTTCAGTCGAATTTTTCCGCGATCACCTGCTTGTATTCTCTGCCGGACATGAAAAGCAGGAACAGGTAGTAGCCGACGATCGCGCCGGCGGTGAGCAGTACGCCTTCGACGTCGATCGTGTAGTCGAAGGGCTGGGTGATGATGTCGGCGGCGCTCTCCTTGGTGTAGCCGAGCTTCTTCCATTGCTGGATCATGGTCGGGTTCTGGCCCAGCTTCTCCCAGCTCAGGCCCTTCCATTCCTTTGTCTTGTCGGCCTTCAGCGTGTAGCTCACGCCGGCCGGCAACTTTTCGACCCGGCTGGGAACGGCGATACCCAGCCAGATCGGCAGGAACAGCGCAGCGAACACAAGCGCCAACAGGAAAGCGACGTCGAAGAGCTGGCCGGGGACAGACTGGCGCGGCGGGACATAAGGCGTCATGGCGCGCTCCTTCAATGACCGGCGTCGAGGTGGCGGATATCGATGGCGTAGATGTGCGCCTTGTCCTGGCCGTAGTGCTTGAGCATCGCCAGGATGGACGCCGTGTTGAACAGGAGCAGCACGGCCGCACCCACCCAGCACAGGAATTCGACCTGGGCGCTGGGCATGAAGCCGCGCACGGCCAGCATGACGAAGAAGACGGTAAGCCAGAGAGCGGCGACGAGGATGCCCGCCGCGAGCTTGTCGCCCGCGAACACCTTCTCGATGCGGTCCTCCATGCTTTTCTGATGGGAAAGTGTTTCGGCGCTGACAGTCATCAAAGCCTCCTTGTTGGATCTCGGGAGAAGTCCGCCGGTGGCATTCCCCTGAGGAAACTGTTTTTCCTAATACAAGGAATGTGCCAGACGTTAAGACCTTGAATCCGCGTTAACTTGTGAGAGGCAGGGCATGAAAACTGCCCAATAAGTTCAACCTATGCGGAAGAAATAGGCAGACGATGCTGTCCATCGGAGCGAAAGCAGGAGCATCCGCTATGGCACGCGAAACTCTTTTTCCTTTGGCCCGCTGGCGGCTCGGGCACGAATGTGTGCAAGGCGAGGCCGGTCAGCCCCGGGCAGCGGCGATTGCAAGGCCGCCCATAAGGGCCGCAAGGACAAGCCCGCCGCGGATCTGGTGGCTCTGCGCCGGGCGGCCATGGCAGGCATTGACGAAATGCTCGCAGTTCCAATGGAAGAAGTCGTAACGCGTCCCGAACATGGAATAAGCGTTATAGAGCACCGTCCCGGACGCGAGATTGCTGGGATAGAAGGACCGGTAACTCCGGCCTTTTACGAAGTCCGTCCAGTTCTGTTCACCCGGCCCGCCCGTCTCGCCGGAATTGGCGATCACGATCGGCTTTCCGTCCGGCCCCTTTTTGCCGGAAACCAGCGCGAAGTGGTGGGCAAGCCTGAACAGGCCTTTCATCTGCACGGTGACGACCGTACCGGGACGAAGATGCTCCGGCGGAATGGGGGCGTTGTTCATCAAGGGAACCTCACGCAACCTTCAAAGGGCGCGGTCCTTAGCATCTTGTCACGCAAGCGTCATCAAGATTCGTGAATCCATGCCGACACACCGACGCCGAGGCCCCAAGACCGAGACGACATCACGCCTGGCCGTCCGGCAGCCGGAATGCCGGCAGTCCGCCGTGTAACCGCCACCGCCGATCGCCAGAACAATGCACTGCCCGCGCCCAGCATATAGGTCATGGGCGCGCCGGTCCGGGGCACGGGCCCACATGGCCATCATATTTTCCAGCCCGTGGGGTTTCGCACGGAAGGAATGGCGAGGCGCCAGCCGCTGGACGCTTGCGCCGGTGTTTGCGGGACTTGCGTTGCCGGTCGGCTCGACCGTAATCATCGGGCTTGGCAATGCGATGAAATAGACGGCGCGGAGGGGCGGCGATGCGACCGATAGGATATGCGATCTGGCTCTGCGGCGCCGTCGCCATGTGCGCGGCGGGCGAAAATGCGGCAGCGCAGACAAGCGCACTCTCGCTGCATCCCATGTTCCAGGATCACGCCGTACTGCAGAGGGACAGACCCATCGCCGTATATGGCGATGCACCTTCCGGCGCCACCGTCACGGTGACTTTGGCGGGCGAATCCGCACGCGTCACGGCAGCGCGCGATGGCCACTGGCTGGCGAGGCTGCCCGCCCTGCCCGCGGGTGGACCTTATACGCTGGAGGTGCAGTCCGGAGGCACTGTCCGGCGCGCGCAGGACATTCAACTGGGCGATGTCTTCCTCTGCACCGGCCAGTCCAACATGCAGATGGCGGTGCGGGCCGCGGCCAACGCCGAGGAGGAAATCCGCGATGCGCACGACGGCGGTATCCGCCAGTTGACCATTGGCCTCCATGAAAGCCTGACCCCGCTTTCCAGCTTCGCGGCGCCGGTGGAATGGAGCGTCGCTTCACCCGAAACCGCAGGACGGTTTTCCGCCAGCTGCTACTTCTTCGCGCGGGAATTGCGCAAGACGGTGCATGTGCCCATCGGGCTTGTGGTTTCGGCCTGGGGTGGAAGCCGCGTCCGGGCATGGGTCAGCGAGGACGCGTTGCGGAAACTCGGGTATTTCAATGATGATCTGGACATGCTGGATCTCTACCGCCGCGATCCGCCGGCCGCGCAACGCAAATGGGACGCAGCCTGGGAAAACTGGTGGCAGGACCATGCCAAGGACAGGCCCTGGAATCCGGACTTCGATGCAAACGCATGGCAGACGGCGCCGGTCATGCTTGGGCCGTGGGCTTTATGGCATGGCGATTCGCCGGATGGCTTCGTCGGTCAGATGTGGCTGCGGACCAGCGTCACGCTGACAAAGGCTCAGGCTTCACAGCCGGCAATCCTGGACCTGGGCGCGGTGAACGAAGAGGATGAAAGCTGGGTCAACGGCCGTGGCGTGGGCGGCACTTCATGGTCCAAGGCAGCACGCCATGAGATTCCGCCGGGCGTCCTGCGGCCGGGCGAGAACGTGATCGTCACCAACATCTTCTGCAGTTGGCGCAATTGCGGCATGAGCGGGCCGGCAGAGACGCGTGCGATCCGGTTCGACGACGGCACAAGCGTGCCGCTCGCCGGTCCCTGGCGTTATGCCCAAGTGCCCGATCTGATCGCACCGCAGATCCCCTGGGGGCCGACCCACGGCGTGAGCATGGATTACAATGGCATGATTGCGCCGATCGGCCCTTACGCTTTCCGTGCCGCCATCTGGTACCAGGGCGAATCCAACATCTATTTCGCCGGACATTATCAGGCCACGCTGACGGCGATGATGGCCGACTGGCGCCGCCTGTTCGGCGCCGGCCTGCCCTTCCTGATTGTGCAGATTCCCGGCTATGGCCCCATACCCATTGCACCTGTCGAATCGGGATGGTCGGACGTGCGCGAAGCACAACGGCGCGCGGCCGGCGCCGACGCCAACGCCGCCTATATCGTAACCGTGGACATTGGCGATCCCAAGGTTCTTCACCCAACCAACAAGCAGGAGATCGGTCGGCGGCTCGCCAGGGCCGCGCGGCATCTTGTCTATGGTGCGCCGGAGCCGGCCAGCGGCCCCAAACCTGCATCCGTGAGCCGGAACGGCGGCAGCGCCAGCGTGTCCTTTGTGGACGTGACAGGGAATCTGGTTTCCTACAGCGGCGACCCCAATGCGTTCGAACTCTGCGAGCAGAAGACCTGCCGCTTTGTTTCCGCACGAATCGAGGGCAGTAATCGCGTCGTTCTTGCCATTCCATCAGGACTGAACCCGTCCCGCATTCGCTATTGCTGGGGCGACAGCCCCATCTGCACTCTGTCGGACCAGTCGGGACTTCCTGCAACTCCGTTCGAGATTGCCCTGCCCTAGCCTCATCTGGCGGCGGGTAACATCGGCTTATTTAATCTGGCAGAGCTTGGGCACGACGTGACGGTGATGGACCGCCAGCCTGCCCCGGCGGAGCGGCACCCGAAGCCATGGCAAGACGCGCCAGACGAAGATTTTAGAGTTGCTCCAGGCGCACCGAGGTGTCGCCGAACTGGTCAAGCTTCACGCCGTAGCGATCCATCAGCGACAGATAGAGGCTGCACATGCTGCGTTTATCGTCGCCTGCCCCGGTGTAGTTGAGCGTTCGTCCGGTTTCGAGCGTGCCGCCCAGGCCGCCCGCCAGCACCAGCGGCAGGCGGGAATTGTCGTGCTTGCGGCCCACGAGCATGTTGGAAAGGAACATCAGGCAGCTGTTATCCAGTACCGTGCCTTCGCCCTCCTTCATGCCGTCGAGCTTCGACGCCAGATAGGCGAACTGCGCGACATGGAAACGCGAAATGCGTTCATAGCCTTCCGATGCATTGTCGTGAGACGCCGCATGGTGGCCATCCTTCACGTCCAGGAACGGATAATACATCGCCGACAGGTCGCGCGATATGATCAGCGAGGCCACGCGGGTCTTGTTGGTCTGGAAGGCGATGGCGATGATGTCGCACATCAGCTTTGCATGATCGCGCAGGTCTTCCGGCAGGCCGCTGGCGGGACGTTCCATCGCCGCGAGCGGTACATTCTTGGCCTTGGCCGCGTCCTGCGCATCATTCATGCCCTTGCGAGTCAGTTCGACACGCCGCTCGACCTCGCGCACGCTGGTCAGGAACTCGTCCAGCTTGCCGCGATCGCTGGCGCTGATCTTCGTGGACAATGCCTGTGCCCTGTCCCTGATCCGGTCGAGCACGCTGACATTGAGCAGACTGCCGCGGTTGTCGAACAGATTGTCCCACGCCAGCGCCGGATAGACCTCGACCGGAACGGGTGAGTCCGGCGTCTGCCAGGACAGATGCGAGCTGTATGCCAGCGAGAAATTGGTCTCGTGGAATCCAGTCATGGGCTGCTCGCAGGCCAGCACGATGCTGGACTGCGCAGTGTCCTGGCCGACATAGGCCGCGATCCGCTGATCGACACTGACGCCGGAATGGATGATCGCGCCCTTGGTGATCGGCACCCCCGACAGCAGGCTGCCGGTCTGGGCGGGATGGATGCCCTGGTTGGTCAGAGCCTTCACGAACAGGCCGTCGATCACATTGATCTTCTGCTTGAGCGGTTCCAGCGGCTCGAGCGTCTTGCCAAGCTTCATTTCGGCGCCATTGCCTTCGGCGCTCCAATAATTCTCGTTCACGCCGCAGCCCAGGAAGACCACCGCGAACCGCTTGGGAAAGTCGGACGGCGAAGGCGTCTCGGCCCATGCGTTGACCGATTCAAGCCAGGGCAGCGCCATTGTGCAACCTGCGCCGCGCAGCACCGCCCGGCGGGAAAAGGCGCGGGAACGGAAGGAAGAAATTCCGTCTGTGGGTCTGGTCATCTCAATGCTCCTTCCGGAAATCGGCCTTGATCAGCTTGCCGCCGACGGGCTGCTGCGGCGAGATGTTCTCAACCGGCGCCCTGGTCACGCGCTGGTCGAGCAATTGCGGGCTGAGGATGATGGCTTCCACCAGAGCACGGAAGCGATACCCATCGGCCTCGAGGCCGGTCTTCATCTTGTCCACCAGCCCCTCGTCGGACAGCTGCAGCGAGCGGTTGAGCGCATAAGCCAGCAGCTTGCGGCAGAGATTCTCCACAAACTTGTCCTGGCGATAACCCTTGATGAAAGCCTGCAGTCCGGGCAATCCCGTGCCCTCCACGCCGCCGGGATAGGTGACGGAGGCATCGATGGGCCGCCCCGCCAGGTCCCTGGTGCGGGCGTCGCCCACAGGCCCATAGCCTTCAAAGGCCAGGCCGAAGGAATCGAACCGCAGGTGACAGCCGGCGCAGAACGGATTCTTGTGATGCTCGGCCAGCATTTCGCGGATGGGCTTGTCGGTCTTGGATTCGTCGCTGGGCAATTCCGGAACCACCGGCGGCGGCGCCGGCACCTTGATTCCCAGCACCTTCTGCACCACCCAGTTGCCGCGCTTCACGGGGCTGGTGCGCAGTCCCGGCGAATATTCCGTCATGAAAACCGCCATGGGCAGAATGCCGCCGCGGCCATACTTGCCGGCGTCGTCCACCCGCACCCAGGTGTTCCCGTCGCCCTTGACTTCGGGCATGCCGTAATGCCGCGCCAACGGCGGATTCACGAAGGTGTAGTTGCCATAGAGCAGGTCCAGCACCGGCCGATCGTTCTGGATGTTGTCCAGCATGAAATGGATCGGTTCCTGGAACATCGCTTCGCGCAGATCGTCGTCGAACGCGGGAAACCGCTGGCGATCCACGGAATTGTTCGTCTCGAACTGTCGGAAGACCAGCCAGTTGCCGGTGAATTCGGTCGCGAGACCATTCACGCGCCGGTCCTTCAGCATGCGGTGCGCTTCGGCGAGCAGTACCCTGGGCTGGTGCAGGTCGCCCGCCGCAGCATGTCTGAGCAGCTCCTCATCCGGCATGCTGGCCCAGAGGAAATAGCTTATCCGGCTTGCCAGGCTGTAGTCCGACAGCGGCGCGTCCTCGAACGCCTTGTCCGGGCTTGCCCCGGCCGGTGCCGCCCTGGCCAGGCGGACACCGGAAAGGTCGAACCGGTAGAGAAAATCAGGCGACATCAGAACGCTGACGATGCAGTCGCGCACTGCGTCCTCGTGCGAGAGCGCATTCTTCGCCCGAAGCATCCTGTAATAGGTCAAAAGGCTTGTCCGTTCGCCCTCCGTCAGCGGGCGACGGTAGGCGCGCTCGGCGAAATGGACCAGCGCCGCCAGATGCGCGGGCTCGGACCGGATGCGCTCCTTCTCCGTATGGCGCAAGGTGGCGTCGATGCGGGCGAAGTGATCGCGAATTGCCGTCGGGGCGACCGGATCATTGGCGGGATCGGCCGCCGCCTTGGCGAGATACTTGTCGCGCAGCCCCATGATCACCGCCGTGTCCGTGATCGCATGGCCGACCGGCCGAGGCGAACCCGATTCATCGCCGTTCCCGTCCACCTCGCCGCTCTGGTTAAAATAGTACTGAACCCAGGTATTGGCGGTCTGGCTGGCGACATAGTCGAATTCATCCCACAGCCGGTTGAGCTGCTGCCGGCCCTTCCCGTCCAGGATCAGTTCCATCAGCGCCGTATCGTCGCGATAGTAACCGCCGCTGTTGTGATAGCCCGCGCTCAGGAAACGGCCCTGGTCGGTGGAATTGTCGGGCCAGTAGCGGCCGCGCTCCGTGACATAGAAGGTATCGGGAAAGACCGAGGCGAAGCGGGCAAAGGCCTTCTGGTATCGCGCCTTCTGGCCATGCGGATAGACGAGATCGGCATCGCCGGCGCGCGCATTGGCCGACAGGATCGCCCATCGCGGCGACGCGTCGGCGTGCAATGGCGGATATTTGGGCACCGGAATCTGGTCCGGCACGGGATCGGTATCCGCGCGCAGATCGTTGGGATCGCTGTCACGGTGGTGAGCCGCATACTGCTTGAGGCGCCAGTTATGCAGCGGCTGCGACTGGCCCGGCAGGCCCTTGACCACCGGCGCCGAGAACTGCATGGCGGTATGGGCGCGTATGCGGATGACGAAATCGCGCATTTCGGCGCAGCGCGCGGCGACGTCTGCCTGCTGCTCTGTGCCGACGGCACTGGAAGGTGCGGGTAAGGCATTCCACATGGCCTGCAATTTCGCCACCGGCCCGACCGGATTGCGGTCATGGAGGATGGACCAGACCATCGGCAGGTACTTTGCGCTGATCTTCCGTTCCCCCGCCATTCCCGCCAGGCTGACGCCGGGCCGGCCCAGCGCCTTGCGATAGCGATAGCGCCAGGCGGCCTCGAAGTATTGCGCATAGTCCGTCGGCTGCTGCGCATAGAAAGCGAGGATGCGCTGGATGGAATATTTCTCGCGGTCCGTCTCCACCCGCATCGCATAGGGCGCGAAATCGATCCCATCCGGCTTGAGCACCATGTGATCGGCGATCTGCCGGGCGCCCTGGAGATACTTGTTCAGCAGAGCGGGCGACATGGTCAGCGTTTCGCCGGAATTGTCGAAGCCCGCCGTATTGGCCGGATCGACGGGAAACTGGCGGGCCACCTGCATGTCCTGGCCCGTCAGGTCGCGGATGGTATTGTCATATTCCGCATTGCTGAGCCGCCGCGCCAGCACGATGCCAGGGTCCCCGCCCAGCCGCCGGATCTCCTCGCCCCTGACCGCGTGCACCCAGTCGATCACCTGCTGGGCCAGTTCGGCTGGCGGCTGGGGCATGGTCTTGGGCGGCATCTCATGCGCGCTGAGCCGGTCGGCCAGCAGCGACCAGCGCGGGAAATCCTCCTTCACCTGGTCAAGCGACGTGTAGGATTTGAGATCGAACTGCGCCGTGGGCTGGGGCCCGCTGTGGCAGGCCACGCAATACTTGCCCACGAAGGGCTTCACGGTCGAATCGAATCGCTGCTGCAGGTCTGTCGAATCGGCGGCGAAAGCAGACGTTGTGACGGACGCCAGCAGGGCCAGAACCAGCATTCTCATGGACGTTCCCCCTCATCCGCTGCCGGGCCGCGTCCGAGCCCAAAGCGGTTCTTCTGTTATCGTATTGAGATTACACCAATATCATGACAGAGCCAGCCCCCCGGGCTGCCTGGGCGGGCCGAAGGGGGCAGCCTGGGGCCTTATCGCGCGTAGGTCCCCACGATCTCGGCCTGAGCCAGCATATGGCCCTGGGCGGCCCGCCAGACATCCTCGGCGCGGGCGTTGGGCGCCTGGGACAGCGCCTCGACATCAAGCGCGGCGATCCTGAAATGATAATGGTGCAGGCCGTGCCCCTTGGGCGGGTGCGGGCCGTCATACCGGGGATGGCCGAAATCATTGACGCCCATGCCCAGATGTTCTGTCCCGGCGCCGCGACCCACCCCTTCGGCCAGGCGATCCCGTCCCGCATCGACATCGTAAAGTGACCAGTGGCGGAAGACCCCATTGGGCGCATCGGGGTCTTCGACGACCAGGGCGAAGCTGCGGGTTCCGGCAGGCGCACCGCGCCATTCGAGCGGAGGAGACAGATTTTCCCCGTCGAGCGTGTATTTCCGGGGAATCGGATCGCCCGGCCGGAAAGCCGGGCTGGAAAGCGAAAAAGCCATGCGCGCCTCCTTGCTTCGGGACTGCAAGGGAAAACGCGTAACCGGCCCGCCAATATCCACCCCGGGGACAACTGCCCCCAAAGACAACACTTCCGTCTCAACAAGCACACATTTCAGCAAAGCCGGGGCTTGATGGCGATCCCGGCATACTTCCCCCGTGTCGCGGTCACGCTGAAAATGACGTCTTTTTCCTCCACAAAGTGAGCAAAGGCCATGTTGTCCTGGACGTCGTCTGACAGGAATACGCCGCCCGGCCTCAGGGCGTTCCAAAGCATCGAATAGCCAAACCGGCGCCCCCGGTATGACTTGTCGGAATCATAATGGACGATATCGACGCCTTCCGGGAACGACGCCAGCGCGCGCCGCAGGCCGTTGCGATCCGGCTCCCGAACGATCGTCCAGTTGGCGCGAAGATCCAGGGGAACCACGATGCCGACGAAGGGATCATTTCCGACTCCGGGATAGGGCCTGTCGACGCTGACGAGCTTTCCGCCGAAGGGTTGCATCGCCGTCAGAAAGGCAAGGCTGCTCCAGCCGTAGGCGACGCCCGTCTCCACCGCCGCCGCCGCCCGCGTCAGGCGTGTGGCGGCATAGATCAGATCGATATAGCCGGGACCGCCCATGTGATAGTGACATTGCTCCGCCCGCATTTTGGCGGCATGAAGCACATCCATCTCCATCCTGGGCATTTCGGCGTCGGCGGAAGGCAGAAGGCCGCACTGCGTCAGCGCGACCGTCAGGGGCCGGGCATGGGTGCGTGCCCACTCGGAAGCCAGCTGCTGCAGGTCGCGGCTGTCCAGGTTGGGAAGAAATGGCTTGATTGCCCTTTGCTGAAGATGTGCCCAGTAAGACGGTCTTTTCAGATAGAAAAGCGCGCTGCGCACCTTCGACATCCAACCCTCCATTCACACATGCAGGATTTGCAAATTTCAGGAAGAGAGCGTGACGCAGGGTATTCCGCCTGCGGACCGAGCGCACGCAATATATCTGTGATAAACGCCCGAAATTTCGGTAATGGACCGTATAGGAAACCGAAGGGACCCATTCCCGGCCGGCCGCCATTCCGGCGGCGGAATATATTGCGAAAGCAATTCTGCGGATTTTGAATGTCGTGCATGAAACCGGAGATCAGCGCCTGATCAACCCATTCATTCCCGTTGGAGCGCCTGTCCACCGCCGCCGTCTGGGCCGGCTGGAAACCGCCTTGGCCGCAAGACGCAATGTGCTGGAGATCATCCCCGCCATCACCTATCGCCAGCCGATCGTTTCGGGCGAGATGTTGAGCCGTTGGCACATGCTGGCCGATCCGGCCGGCCTGAGGCGGGTCATGGTGGACAATCTTGCGAATTATCCCAAAGCCGAATTCATGCGCCGGATGCTCCGGCCCGCCATCGGTGAGAGCCTGTTCAATGCCGATGGACCGGATTGGAAATGGCAGCGCCAGGCCGTAGCGCCCGTATTCACCCATCGCAATGTGACGGCCCTGGCGCCGGCCATGACGGCGACGGCCGAGCGCGCCGTCCGGCGGCTGGAAGCCTGTGGCGGCCAGGCGGAAATCGTTGCGGAGATGCTGACGGCCACGTTTGACGTGATCTGCGATGTGGCGCTGTCGGGACGCGAGCACTTCGACAGCGCCGCCTTCAGTCAGGCCATCACCCGCTATTTCCAGACGGCAGGAAAGGCCTCTCTTCTGGATTTTCTGGGCTTCCCCCATTGGTTTCCGCGCCCCGGCGAACTGCTGGCGGCCTCATCCGTCCGCACCATGCATGAAATGGTGACCGCCGCGATCGAGGCGCGCAGGCAGGCGGCCAATCCGCCCGCCGACGATCTTCTGAGCCATATGCTGGAAGCCGAGGATCCGGAAACCGGCCGCCGCATGAGTGCGGCGGATCTGGTCCATAACATGCAGTTCTTCATCGTCGCGGGACATGAAACGACGGCACTGGCGATTTCCTGGTCCCTTTATCTTCTGGCGAATGTCCCGGAGCAGCAGGAACGTGCGCGCCGGCAGGCGCGGGCGCAACTCGGCGGCCGCGCCGCGCGCGCCGACGACCTTCCTGCGATGCCCCTCATCGAGCAGGTCATCGAAGAGGCCATGCGTCTTTACCCGCCTGTCGGCATGCTGGCCAGAACCGTCCAGGAACAGGATGAACTGTGCGGACGCGCGATGCTTCCGAACGACATCGTGTTCCTGCCGATCTGGGCGCTGCACCGGCACGAGATGCTTTGGGACAGGCCGGAACAATTCGAGCCGGATCGTTTCGCGCCCGAAATCCGCGCCCGCATGGACGCGTTCCAGTATTTGCCCTTTGGCGCCGGGCCTCGCGGATGCGTCGGCGCGAACTTCGCGATGATGCAGGCACAGATCATACTGTCCACGCTCATCCAGCGATTCCGGTTCGCGCCGAGGCTTCCCGCACCCCGTCCCGTGATGGCGATGACCGTGCGGCCGGAGCCGGGCGTTTATCTGGAAGTATGTCCGCTGGATTAGCCCATCAGCCGGTTTCCAGTACCCCATACCAACCCAGGCCCTTGTAGGTTTCATAGCCGGGCGTCAGTGAATAGGCGATCAGCTTGCCGTCCTTCCGATAAAAGCCACGGCTGCCCTGGGTACGGTCGAGATGATAGGTTTCCTTTAGAATTCCCTTCCCGTCGGACGCGGCGATCACCCGAAAGCCCGCATCGAGGATCATCACGCGCGTTCTTGTTTTCTCTTCCTCTTCCAGCCCCACGCCGCACACCACGGTGCGCGCTTGCGGCCCCCAATCGAAGAAAATACCCAGCACGCCCGCGATTTCCCCGCCTGTTGCCCCGCCCTTGCGGATGGCTGCAGCATAGCTTGCCACGGCCGCATTGCCCAGCAAGGGGTTCACGGCCACGTCGGCCACCGCGAAATCGTCGCCGGTCGCGGTGCGCATCGCGTCTCGAAACCATATTTCCTGCGAAACGTCGCGGCCGATCACATCGCGATATTTGTCTTTCATTCCGTTGGCGATCACCCGCCCCTTGGCATCGGCAATCCAAAGGTCGAGATAGACGGTGTATGAGCGCAGGATCGTCGCCAGCCGCGAGACGGCATAGTCGCAGTTCAGGCTCGATGGCTTTTCGGCGGCCGCCACCACGGCGCTGTCGGTCGCCCACCAGCGCACGTCGCAGGAGCGTTCGTACAGATTGCGGTCGATGATCTCGATGATGTTCAGCGCCAGGTCTGCCGACCGCGCCCCGCGAAAGCGATCGACGATATCGGCCATGATCGAGACGTTGGCGGCAATGGCCCTTTTGAGTTCCTGCGAGACCCGCTCGATCTGGGCGGACACCCCGCCCATTTCCTGAGCCACCACGGCGAAAGCCCTGCCCTCGCCGCCGGCGCGGGCCGCTTCGATGCGCGCATTGAGCGCCAGAAGCTTGGTGTGACGCGTAATGCCGTCGATCAGGCCGATCTTCTCGTCGGTGACTCGCGCCACTTCTTCGGTAAGCTTGATGATGTCGTCCTGCATGACCTGCCCGGCCCCATCCTTGCGGAGCCTTGCACAGCCACGTTAATGGCGCGTTTTCTTCATCCCGATGCGGGCGGATTTCGGCAGGAAATATTGCCCGCTTTTTGTGCAGTCACCCATAGGCCACGGCTTTCATGCGAAAACCGCATGATCCGGAGCCCGGTTGACATACCCATAACGCAGGTTGCTGGGGTCGGGGCCAGCCTTCTCATAATCGCGCTTCAGCGCGGCGAACCGGTCCTGACGAAGCTCCAGGCCCGCCTTGCGCTGGTCTATTCCATAAAGCCGGGCATTGTTGTCGCCAAAGATCGCCGTCTTGACGGGACCGCGCGCGGGCCCCAGCGGAGCAAAACCATACTTCTTGCGCATGTCTTCGGGTATCTCCATGCGCCGCAAGCCCTCGATCTGCCACTGCGGCGAGCCGGTCCAGAGCGCGTCGGTGCCCCAGGTCACGCGCCCCGAACCGAGCCCACGGATCAGTATGCCCATCAGCGCCGCACAGACACGGGGCTGCGCGATCAGCGTGACCGCGAAGATCTGGCCCAGATCGGCATAGACGTTGTTCACGCCATATTTTTCGGGAATGTCGGCAAGGTCGCTGGTCCAGGCGATGCGGCCGGTGCGCTCGAACTCGGCCAACGCCACAGCCGGATCGCCGCCCACATGGCGATAGGCCGAATGATAGATGATGAAGTTGAGTTGCGGCCAGTCCTTCGCCGCCTTTCCGACATCGGAAACCGCGGCATACTGTGTCAGGTGTGGAAACTGTTTCTCGGTCGAGGGCGGAAACAGGCCCTTGTGAACGCAGACATTGCGGATGCCCGCCTTCACCATCCTCTCATAGCCCTTGTAAGTGACCTTTTCGTCATCCATCCGCCAGGGATGCCGGCTGAGTTCCTTGTGCGTGTTATCGCCGATCGTATAGCCCTTGCAGGATTCCGGCTTCAGCGCCAGCGCAGCATCGAGATCGTCCAGCCAGCCGGGCATGCCCGGCGTGAAGATCGCATGCGCGAACAGGCGGCGATAACCCGCATCCCGGTTCACCCGCGCGCGCGCGTCGGCCATCATCTGATTGGTCAGGAACCAGTCCTGCGGTATCTCCGACGGCGCGGAGGATATCAGGGCGATCTTGGTGTCGCTGTCGAGGAACATCTCCTTCCTGTAGTTCGCGAACTTCAGGTCATCGATGGTCTGTTCCTTGCCCGCGAGTTCCTTGTTCCAGCCGGCCCGCCCCACCGCCTCGCGCATTGCGACAAAGCCGGTCAGGCGTGTGTCGTCGCGCAGGAAGTGCGTGTGCATATCCATGATGAACTGGTCCTTCAGCGAGGCCGCGCGCGCGTCGGCCTGCTCCGGCGTCGCGGCCTCCGCCTTCGAAACATCGAACACCGGCCCATAGACCTCGTTCATCGCCACAAACGCCGCCGCCATGCCTGACGCCGTCTGGAAAAAACGCCGCCGGCTGAGACCGCATCTGCCGCCCAGTTCATCGGCCATCGCCAGCAGGCGCGCTTCGACCTCGCGCTGCCGCGTATTCTGCGGCGCCGGATAAAACTCGTCGCTGGAGACATTCTGGGTAGGAAGGGGCGTGCGGTACGGACAGAATTCCGCCGGCGTCAGTTGCGCCAATTCCTTTTCGCTGAGCAGTCCGGCCATCGCGGTGCTCCATCGGGGACGCGCGGGCATTCTAGCAACAATCGGAACCGGGGCCAAACCGGGCCAAGGCTCACTTCAGCTTGAGTTCCAGCCGGGAATGCCCGTTGTTTGCCGTCGCCGTCATCGCGGTTTCCATGAAGACCCGCGATGGATCGACGGTGCCATCCGCCAGCAGCGCATCGCGCACCGCAGTCGCGCGTGCGGTGCCCAGCGCCGCAAGCTGCGCGGCCGAAGGCGCAAAGGACGTCCGCAGCTCCGAACGCAACCATTGCGATTCCAGAAGCGTGCGGCGGTCATCGTCGTCGGCATCGGCCTTTGCGCCGGGCGCGTTCTTGAGCGCGTCAGCGGAAAATTCGGGAAAGACCGGCTTCTTGCCGGCGCGCGCCCGGTACAGATCTTCCAGCCGGTCATGCTGTTCGTCGGCATCGAGCGCGGAAACATCGGCCGGCGCGCCTTTCCGGATCTCCTTCGCCATCAGCTGTGCATCGATCTGGGCATCGGCAATCCCGTTGGCGTCATCGCGGCCGGCGGGACCGGCCGGGATATCCAGCTTGAGTTCGGGCCGCTGTCCCAAAGCCTTGGCGAGCGCCCCCAGCGAATCTCCGGAGCCCGGCGGGAGCGCCGCCGAGCCCTGTGCAAAGTCCACATATTGGGCTTTCTCGGCGCCCGCGAACAGCGAGCCGATCAGGGCAAAGGGCGCTGTGACGACCTTTTCCAGGATATTGCCGATGATCTGCCAGATGATGGGACCGATGCGGAATTTGGGGTCATCCAGCGACCCGGTGACCGGCAAATTCAGGTCGATCACGCCGTTGCGGTCCTTAAGCAGGGCGGTGGCCAGCCGGATGGGCAGCGGCACCCGCTCCTTGCTGTCGGTCTCCGCGCCCCATTCAAGCTGGTCGATGATCACATGATGATCGGCCTTCAGGGCCCTGTTGTCGATCTTGTAGGACAATTCCGTCGTGAGCTTGCCCTTGGCGATGGCATATCCCGCATACCTGCCGGAATAGGGATTGAAGACGGGCAGTTCGATGTTGCGGAAGGCAAGGTGCATGTCGGTCTTGCGGTCATAGCCCAGAAGATCCATCGTGCCCTTGATGGTGACGGGCGAGAAGCGATCGATCACCTGCCCAGTCAGATCGATCGCGGCAACTTCGCCTGGCCGGTTGGTGATGTTGGCGATGGAGCCCTGAAGTTCATCGACCCGCGCCTCGAAATTGGGTTCGATGGAATAATCCGCAAATCCCATGACGCCGCGGCTGATATCGAGCCGCCGTAGCCGGAAAGCCAGTGCCGGCCTGGTCGGCGCCGCGGCAGGCGCCGCCTGAATGGGCACGGTTCCTGTCGCACCGGGCGCCGGTCGGGCCGCCATCAGCGACGTGAAATTGAATTGCCGGTTGGCCAGCACGGCCACGCGGCCCAGTGGATGGGTCAGGCGCGCACCGCCGATCTCGACATTGTCCTTGCGGTAGTTGATGGCCTTGAACGCAAAGGACCGCCACGCGAACAAGGGGCTGTTGGTCGTGGTTTCCAGCATGCTGAAATTGTCGAGAGACGCATCGCCCTGGAAGCGCAAGGCAGCCAGATTCCCGCCTTCGAAGTGCAGCAGGCCCGACGCGCCGATTTCGCCGGACCGGAGGTCCAGGTTCTGCATCCTGGGCATATAGCCGGCGAACGCGCGCACCGGCAGTTTCGTGAGCGTGAATTTGAGATCGCCCTTACCGTCCGCCGGCGTGATGAGCGCTTCGCCTGCCGCGCTGGCGGCTCCGTTCATCCTGGCGTCAAACCGGACATTCATGGGCTGCGAAAGATCGCTGCCGCTTCCTGTCACGGTTGCATTCAGTGGCGCGATGCTGAGATGGGTGGCGGGCGCCACCGCCTCATCCTCGATCCGCACGGAGGCGGCGTTGAGCGTGAATGTGCCCAGGCTGATTTTCCAGGACTGCGTGGCGGGTGCATTGCCGCCGGGCGCGGCGGCCTTTTCCGGCATCAGAGCCGCCAGGTTGATGCGCCCGCGGCGATCCCGCCGCGCGAAAAGATCGGCGCCATCCAGTGTGACGGCGTCCATCTCGATCCTGCGGGTGCCATAGTCGAGTTTGGCATTGTCAAGCAAGGCATTCGCCAACCGCATGCCTTGCTCCGGTGCGGCGCCTGGAGGCGCAAGGCTCATGCCTTGCAGCGTCACCCGCGGCAAGGCGACTTCGAATTTCGTGATCGCGCCGCCGCCTGCCGCCAGCGCGATCCGGCTTACGCGACCATTCAGCAAGTTCAGCTTCACCGAGCCGTTGAACAAGCCCTTCTTTCCATCGAAGGAAAGACCGGCCAATGTTATGTCCGGCACCGCCCCGTTCAGCGCGATGCCGTTTCCGCGATAGGCGAAATCATAGTCCGCGGTGAAGCCGATCTGGCCCGCCGTCAGCACGACCGGCATCATGTCGGCAAAAAATTTCTGGATCGTGCCCGCAAGAAGGTGACTGACGGTCAGGCGTCCGCGCGAAGCGAGGGGAGAACTGGAGAGCGTGCCCGTCCAGGTGAACCCTTCGCCCTGCTCGCTTCGGGCGCGCAGCGTAAATACGCCGCCATCTGTGCTGTTGGTTTGGAAATCGTCGAGCGTGAAGGTGATCGGCCGCAGCTTCTCTTCCGGGCGCATGTCACGGCTATGGTCGGCATAATCCACCTCGCCGCGGTCAACCGACAGGGTGGTGATGCGTACGGTGGGGCTAGGCCCCTTCGAACGCGTCTTCGGCACCAGCGCGATGAGATTCAGCGACCTGTCGGGCCGGATCACGGCGCGCACGAAGGGCCTGTCCAGGCGCACGGCATCGAAGACATAGGGCCGACCCAACAGCGCGAACAGGGAAAGGGCTGAAACGTCGACCTTGAGATGGCCGGCCGCAACGATCGGGCCGCCGGCATCGGGTATCGCAATGTCGCTGATGTCGGCCGTCAGCGTGAAGGGATTGAAGCGGATTTCGCCCAACGCCAGCGATTTGTCCAGGTTGGTCTTCACCCAGCCGACGGCCTGGGAGCGGATCAATCCGGGAACAAGAAAGAAGCCGGCCAGTACATAGCCACAGAACAGAAGCAGGACCGCGCCTGCACCCCACAACCACGCCCGCGACAAGCCGCGGACCAGGGCAACGCCGCTCGACAAAAGCCCGGCCTGCGAACCGGTAATGGGGGTCTCTTGCTGCACTTTGACGACATGTCAGCCGCGACCCGGCGATGATGCGGATTATTTCAAGGTTATGCAACAACCGTCCGAGGTCACTGGCACGCAGCCTGCATAAGTAGGGCAGAGGGGCCGAATTGTGACCAAAGCGGAACAGTATTTCCTTGTCGACGAGATATGGCGTCAGCGTCTGATGATCGCCGACAGGCTGAATGCCCGGCGATACAGGGACTATCGCGCGCGGCGGGCCCAGGCGTGGTTCGACGACACCGTCGCGCCAAAGTGGGACGGTTCCGGCTTCGTCGCCCGCAGCCCGTCTCCTTTCAGGGCATAGCGGCACGCTAATGGGGCATTTGGACCAGGTTGGTCCAGCCGCTCCATATGATCTCTATCCCGATGCAAAGCAGGATGAAGGCGGACAGCCGCACCACCACATTGGTACCGCTTGCGCCCAGAAGGGCCACCAGCCGTTCGGCGAAGCGGTAGCAGAGATAGACCGTGGCCGCGATTGCGGCGATGCCGGCCACCGCAGCAACACCCAGCGATGCGAGATGTTCGAGGCTCGCGCCGCCGGGACGCTGGCTGCCGAGCGTGATCGCCACCGAGATCGAGCCGGGCCCGACCGTAAGCGGCATGGTCAGCGGATAGAAGGCGTCCGGCACCACGGCCTGCCGGCCGGCAACGTCTCCATCCACCGGCGCATCCGAATTGAGCAGCTTCCAGCCGAAGGCCGTGACCACCAGGCCGCCGCCGATCCGCACCACCGGCAGGCTGATGCCGAAGAATTCCAGCACATGCGATCCCACGAAGACCGACCCCAGCAGGAGAAAGAAACTGTTGACCGCGATGCGGCGGGCCAGAAGCGCGCGCTGTGTTTCCGTGCTGAACTGCGTCAGGCCCAGGAACAGGGGCGCGCTGCCGAACGGATTCACGATCGGGAACAAAGCAGCATAGACCAGCAGGAAGGTATTGGCGAAGCCGTTCATGCGACACGTCCAGGGTTTCCGCCATGATGCCCATATGGCGCCATGCCCGCCAGAGCAGGCTTCGGGGCAGGCCGGCGAAAAGCGGGAATTATTCCCGAAACGGGCCCTTTCCGGTCCCGGCCGATCCTGGATTATATTGAGCCCGCCTCGCTTTCCGGACCGGAATGTCCCTTCAGCTTCGCATCCTTGGCTCCATTGCCGCCCTGCTCGTGCTGGCGCTTTTATGCGGCGGCGCGCTTCTGTCGCTGCATGCCCGCTCGGTGGTGGAGCTGGAAGTGCGCACCGCGTTCCGCGGCGCCGAAGATGCCGTGCGCGAGACGCTGAAGAGCGATGTGCAGCATACCGTCACGCTTCGTCAGGTCGTAGGCAGCTTCGAAGGTCAGCGCCATGTGCGCGCGGCCCTGGTCAACGAGAAAGGCAAAGTGATCGCGCGGTCGGAAATCGGCCGCCTGGCAAGCACCGCGCCGGAATGGTTCACGCGCCTGATGGCGCCCCCGCAGATGTCGTCACGCATCCGCATCAACCTGCGCCAGTATCCCTGCATGGTCGAACTCACCAGCGATCCCCGCAGCGAAATCGCCGAAGTGTGGGACCATGTGCGCGATGCTTTCCTCATCATGGTCCTGTTTTGCGGCGCCACCATGGCGGTTGTGTCGCTGGCGGTGGCTTATGCGGTGCGCTTCCTGCACCGGTTCCAGACCGGCCTGACGGCCGTATCGGACGGCAGCTACGACGCCCGGCTCGAAACGCGGGGACCGCCGGAATTCGCCGTTCTGGCGCGCGGCTTCAATCACATGGCTGCGCGGCTGGAATCGTTGGCGGACAGCAACCGAAATCTGCAACAGCAGGTCCAGAACATGCAGGAGGAAGAGCGCGCCGAGATCGCCCGTGACCTGCATGACGAGGTCGGACCGTATCTGTTTGCAATCCAAGTGGATGCCGGCGCGATGGCCGGATCGACCGACCCTGAAGCGCGTTTGCGGGCAGGCGCGATCCGTGAGGCCGCGCTGCACGTTCAACAGCATGTGAAGGCGATCCTCCGCCAGCTGCGCCCCGTCAGCAGGCTGGATTTCGGACTGGAAGCCGCCATTGCAGACCTTGTCGCCTTCTGGTCGCATCGTAATCCCGGCATCCGGTTCGAGACCATGGTCGCGGCCGATTGCGGGCTCGACCGGAGAGGCGAGGAAGCGGCCTATCGGATCGTGCAGGAAAGCCTCAGCAACGCGGTGCGCCACGGCAGGCCGGGCACCATCCGCATCGTGGTGGATAAGGATGGCGATCAGGTGCTTGTGTCGGTCGAGGATGACGGCACCGGCCTCAAGCCGCACAGGCGCGACAAGATGAGCCTGGGCCAGTTGGGGCTTGTCGGAATGGAGGAACGGGTGCGCGCCCTGAATGGCCGGCTGGCCGTCACGGACCTGCCGGATGGGGGCGTCTGCGTGCGCGTACTGCTGCCAGGGATGCGCAAGGACACCAGGATCCAGGAAAGGGAAGAGGCATGACGCGTATCCTGGTCGTTGACGACCATGCCATCGTGCGTGCCGGAATCCGCCGACTTCTGGCGGCGCGGCCGGGCTTTGAGCTCCGTGAAGCCGCAAGCGGTGAAGAGGCTCTGGAGCAGATACGCGGCACGGCCTTCCGATTGCTGATCCTGGACCTCAATCTGCCGGGCCTGGGCGGCCTTGAACTGCTGCGCCGCCTGCTGCGTTCCAATCCGCGGCTTTCCGTGCTGATCTTCTCACTCCACACAGAGGCGATATATGCGACCCGCGCGATGGAAGCCGGCGCGCGCGGATTCGTCAGCAAGAACGCAACACCGGAAGAACTGCTCGCGGCCATCGATACGGTGCTGGCGGGCGGCACGGCGATCGAGCGCGATATCGCCAGCGAGATCGCCCTGCATGACATCGGCGAAGATGCCTATCTGCGCCCCCTCACCCAACGCGACCTGGAGATCCTGCGTCTGTTGGCCGAAGGCAACAATCTGGCCCAGATCGCGCAAGCCCTGGGGGTCGCTTACAAGACGGTCGCCAATACACTCAGCCTGATCAAGGAGAAACTGGGTGTCAGCCATACTGCCGACCTGATCCGCATTGCGATGAGTCGCGGGCTGACAGACCTTGGCTAGATCCGGCCTTGGCCAGATCCGGTGGACGCTATTGCCAGCGATAGACGATCTGCAGGCCCACCATGTCCGCATTCGATTCCGTACTTCCAGCCAGCGCGCCCCTGAGGGCGTTGCCGGGCTGGAGAGGCGACTGCGCGACATTGCGCGTATCGTTGAAAAGGTGTGAAAATGTCAGCTTGAGATCGGCGGATCGCGACGCGCGATAGGTGACGCCGGCGGAAACCCAGTACCGGTCCGCGTCGGGTACGCGCGGGCCCAGCGTGCTGTCGGGCACCGGCGAACCGTCGAACGCCACACCCCCGCGCAAAGTCCAGCGATCGCTGGCTGCATATTCCGCGCCAACGGAAGCCAGCCAGGAATCATGCCAGCCTATGCTGGTCACATCGTCGGGCTGAGCGGGATTGGCTGCCACCACGCGCAACGCCTGAAAGTCCGACCATCCGGTCCAGTCCACTTCAAGAAGCGCCGTCCACCGCTCATCGATCTGCTTCCGCACGCCAAGATCGATCGTCTGCGGTGTCGGGATTTTTGCGCGCGCCGTCGTGTCGGCAAGCATGCCTGTTCCGGCGCGCAGCGCAGCGCCCAGGCCCGTGGGGTCGAGCACGAAGGTCAAGGGGCCTTTCAATGTGTGATGCATCGCGGAACGATAGGACAGGCCGAATGTCCAGCCATCCTCCAGCGCGACCCTGGCGCCGAGCACGAAGCCGTAGGCCCAGCTGTGCGCGTTGACAAAGGCATAGCTGTCCATTGCGCCGGGCTGGCTGCCGGGAATTCCGGCAAGCGTACCCAGCATTCCGGTGTCGATCACACTGCTCAGCGTGGCCTTGGCATATTCCGCCTGGAAACCGCCGGCAACGACGACGCCCGGCGCGAGGTCATACGCGACAACGGGCGTCACATTGTAAGTCGTCAATTTGGTGCCGAAGGCATAGTAGCGCCCGGCATTGTCCGGTGAATAGTAGGTGCTGAGGCCCCATGGCACGGAAACAGACAGGCCGACCGACCATGAACCGGACAGGCGCTGGCGCAGCGCCAGGTTCGGGACAACGGCGTTGCGGATGAAGCCGGTGGGATGTTTGTTGCCGCTGACCGGCGTGCCGGCCGAGGTCGCCGCAGCGGCGTCACTGGCGGCGGCGTTGGGCAGGATGGCGATGGCATTGAGGGAGACGTCGCCATAATCCGTGGCGGCGGCTGCAGCGGGATTGTAACTGAGATAGCTGGCGTCGGAGCCCGTGGCGGCGGCGCCCGCATAAGCCGATCCCATCGCCTCGGCGCTTTGTTCCCGAACGGCGAAACCCGCCGCGAAGGCCGGCTGAACGGAAGAAGCAGCCAATATTGTGGCAATGACTATGCGGCGCATCTCCGCCCCCCGCGGACTTTCCGGCAGCGGCACGACACACCCTGCTTGAGATCGGCACAATCGGGGCAAACTCGCAAATATTTTGTTAACGCTGTGGTCTAATGCATTTGTTTACAGGTTGTGGCCCACCCTCTCCTGCGGGATCGGGGCATCCCGGCCGGACCTGGTCATGAATGAAAATGCACCGCTGACTTCGACCGACGACCTGGCTTACAGCCGGGTCTGGCTGCGCTTCTACGACGCGCAGATCGAACGCCATTTCGCGCGCCGGGCGCTTGCGGACTACATGGGCTTCATCCGTATCTATCTGGGCGCGGGCACGGCGCTTTACATGCTGTTCGGACTCCTTGACCTGCGCGTCGGCGGCAGTGCGGTGGGAGCGATGTTCTTCATCCGCTATGCGCTGGTCACACCATTCCTGCTGAGCGTATTCACGCTGTCCTTCACGTCCATGTTCGAGCGTTACGCCCAGATCCTGCTGGCGGCTTCGATGGCGATATCCGGCCTGGGCATCGTCGGCATGACGGCGATCATGCCGCTGCCGTCCGCCAGCACCTATTATGCCGGCCTGATCATGGTGGTGATCTATTGCGGCAGCCTGATCCGCGTCGATTTCATCGCCACGGCCTGCATCTCGCTGATGCTGGTGGCCGCCTATGAGCTGACTGCGCTGCTGGTCAATCCGATCCCACACACGGCCTTTTTCAGCAACAACTTCTTCCTGCTGATGTCCACCGCAATGGGCATGCTGTCGAGCTACATCCAGGAAACCCAGATCCGCAAGGGCTATATCGCCCACCGGATCATCGAAGCCAAGAACGAAACCACCCACATGTTGCTGCTGGAGGCCAACAAGGCCAATCGCGCCAAGAGCGACTTCCTGGCAAACATGAGCCATGAGCTGCGCACGCCGCTCAACGCGATCATAGGCTTCTCGGACCTGATGGACAAAAAGACCTTCGGCCCCATAGGCAACCCGCGCTATGCCGAATACATCCGCCATATCGGCAGCAGCGGTAACCACCTGCTGTCGATCATCAACGACATCCTGGATCTGGCCAAGGCCGAAGCCAATAAATTGACCATGGACGAACGTGACGCCGATATCGTCGCGCTCGCGCACCAGGGCGCCCAGATGTGCGAACCCAAGGCGGCGGAGCGCAATATCGCCATTACCGTCGAAAGCTTCGCGTCATCGGTGACAATGCGTGTCGACGTCAAGCTCCTGATGCAGATCCTGCTGAACCTGGTATCGAATGCGGTCAAGTTCAGCCATGCCGGCGGCGCGGTGACGATCGCGATCCGGCAAGCCGGCAACGCCATCGCGGTGGAGGTACGTGATCACGGCATCGGCATCGCGCCGGAGGATCTGGCCCGCGTGATGCGCCCCTTCGAGCAGGTCGAAACCTCCTATACCCGCCAGAATGGAGGCACCGGCCTTGGCCTGCCCCTGGCCGTGAAGCTGGCCGAACTGCATGGCGGAAAACTGACGATCGAGAGCGAACCGGGCATCGGCACGACCACCACCGTCACCTTGCCGCGCCAGCGCCTGGTTGCCGTCGGGGCGATAGGCGCCGGCGCGGGTCTGAAGATGGTGGTCTGACCGCCTCAGGCCTTGCGCACGAACAGCAGGCGTACGCGTCCCGTCCGCTCGGTTTCCGTCCAGTACTCCGCGGCGCCCAGCCCTTCCGCCCAGCCGCGCATCTCCGCATCGTTGCGGTAGATCAGCGTCCAGTCCGCGACGAATTCCATCGGCCACAGGTTGCTGAGCGGGGTTTCGTTCATGTTGCCGATGATGAGCAGACCGCCAGGCGCCAGCGCGTCGTAAAGCCGCTGCACCAGCGTGCGGCAGCGCCTGTCGCTGAGATAGTCCAGCAGGCCGACCGAATAGATGAGGTCCTGCGGCGCCACATCCTGCAGGCCGCCATTCGCGCGCAGCACGTCGGTGAACGAGATGTTCATGCACTGCAGCCGGCTCAGCCCGCCCAGCTTGAGCAGATGGGGATAGGCGCGGTCATAGGCAAAGGCCAGCGCCTGGGTTTCCTGATCGACCAGCGTGAACTCGGCCCGGCCGGCCCGCGCGCTTGGGCCGGAAAGGAATGTCTCGACCTCGCGCGCAGGCCCACTACCCAGGCTCAGGATTCGCGCCGGCCGGTCCTGGCCGTGGCTGCGCACGACGTCCGCGATCTGGGCGCGCACCACCTGCATGCGGGTATCGATGCATTCGGCGACATGCAGGCCCAGACGATGCACCAGCTTCTGATAGACGCCGTCACCGACATTTTCATCATCATAAACCTGGTTCATGATCCGGAAATCGCCCGGGTAACCCAGCGGCTTGGCATAGCTGCGGTCCCAGATCGCGCCCGCGCGCATTTCAGGCGTCAGCACCAGTTCCGTGAATTCCTTGGTGGCTTCACGGCGGTCACGATCATCCATCACCGTGCGGACGATCTCGTTGCCGCGCAGCCATAGAGCCCGCCACTGCTCGATCAGCCGGCTCTCGCATGCCTCATAGGCGCCGAGATGATCGAAAGAATGCGAAAACTGATCGGCCAGGGTGATGTTCTCATCCAGCAGGGAGCGATAGGACCGCAACAGCCCCAGGACGTCCGAGCAGAAGGCGCGGTATTCGGCGGGGACGAGAGCCGTTCGCTCGCCGCTGAGGAAGTTGCCGTGGGCGGCGATCTGCGCCTGGACATTGCGGCTGAGCAGCCGGTTGAAGTCGATGTAGCTGTCTTCAAAACTGAACGCGACCTTGGAGCCGAAGACCGTGTTTTCGGTGCGGCGGACTTTCGCCGTGCCTTCGAAGATCGCCAGCCCGGACTGCTGGAAAGCGACGGGAACCACCTCGCCCAGCTCCAGCTCGTCTTCCACCGATTGCTTTGAGATGACCGCGATACCGGTCAGGCTGATGTCGTGCAGCTGATAGCTGCTGGATTTCACCCGCACCCGGGGCGCGTGATTTGGGAAGAGTTTCCGTGCGTCGTATCGGGTAGGCCGGAACCAGATCTCGCGGCCGCTGGAGCCCTTCAGTTCTTCATAGGCAAGCATGCATGCACCCCTTCAAAGGAAATTGTGCCCGATGCCTCCCTGAAGCCCCCTACTCTGCCGAAACCGGCCCAGTGCCCAAGCGGCGCCCGATTGCCCCAATCGCCCGTGCGCTCATAGTTAATAAAGGGTTAATACGCTAAAAAATTAGTTAACGTCAAGGTCTTCCGGTTATTTCCGTTAACATCCGCACATGGCGCAAACGCGCCCACCGTACGGGCGCAGCCTGGATTGGCGATGACGTCGCTAATGTGCGTGATAGTCGCGATACCAGCCGACGAAATGCTTGAGGCCCGTTTCGATGGGTGTCACCGGCTCGAAACCAAGGTCGCGGCGGCTGGCTTCGATGTCGGCGAAGGTATGCGTCACGTCACCTGCCTGCATCGGCATCAGGACCAGCTCGGCCTTCAATCCGATATTCTGCTCAAGCACGGCGACGAAGTCGGTGAGCTTCTGCGGACGGCAGTTGCCCAGATTATAGACGGCGTGGGGCGGCTTGCCGGTGGCGGGCCGGCGCAGGGCCCTGAGCGTTCCCTGGACGATGTCGTCGATGTATGTGAAGTCACGCCACATCTCGCCATAGTTGAATATCTTGATCGGCCGCCCCTCCATGATGGCGCGGGTGAAGGAATAATAGGCCATGTCGGGCCTGCCCCAGGGGCCATAAACGGTGAAGAACCGCAGCCCCGTGCAGGGGAAGCCGTAAAGATGCGCATAGGTATATGCGATCAGTTCGTCGGAGCGCTTGGTCGCGGCGTAGAGTGACTGGGGCATCTCGACATCGTCGGTAACGTCGAACGGGACCTTGGTATTGCCGCCATAGACGGAGGACGAACTGGCATAGACAAAGTTCTTCAGCGCGCCCGTGCGCCGCGCCAGTTCCAGCATCGCCACCTGCCCCATCACATTGGACTGCACATAGGCGAATGGATTCTCAAGGCTGTAGCGCACACCGGCCTGCGCGGCCAGATGAACGATGGCGGTAATGTCCGGCAGTTCCTTGGCCAGCGCGAGAACGGCATCCGGGTCGGATATGTCCAGCTGGCGGAAGCGGAAGCTGTTGTGTTGCAGAAGCCGCTCCAGCCGGGCCCGCTTCAGCGCCGGATCGTAATAGCTGTTGAGATTATCTATGCCAAAGACCTGTTCGCCCTCGGCCAACAACGCCTGCGTGACGTGATAGCCGATGAAGCCGGCCGCGCCTGTAACAAGGATCATCTGGTCAAGCCGGACTATTCAGCGGCAACGGCTGTTGCGGGGGCGGCGGTCGCGGCCGACCGGCCGATGCTCACATAGCTGAAGCCGTAGGCCTGCATCTGCGACGGCGCATAGATGTTGCGCAGGTCCACGATCAACTTCTGCTTGAGCAGCTCGCGCACCCGCACCAGGTTGAGCGCGCGGAACTCGTTCCATTCCGTCAGCAGCACGAGTCCGTCCGCGCCCTGCATGGTTTCGTAGGCATCGGCGCAGGCTTCGATATCCAGCATCTTCCTGGCCTGTTCCATTCCTTCGGGATCATAGGCACGCACCTTCGCGCCCATCGCCTGCAGGGCGGGAACAATGGCAAGGCTCGGCGCATCCCGCATATCGTCGGTATTGGGCTTGAAGGTCAGGCCCAGAATCGCAACGGTCTTGCCCTTCATGTCGCCGCCGAACGCCGCGGCGATCTTGTCGGCCATCGCCAGCTTGCGCGCATCGTTGACGTTGACGACCGCCTCCACGATACGGCTGGTGGCGCCGTGGTCCTGCGACGTCTTGAGCAGGGCCAGCGTGTCCTTAGGGAAGCAGGAACCGCCGAAGCCCGGCCCTGCGTGCAGGAATTTGGAGCCGATGCGCTTGTCGAGGCCTATGCCGCGCGCGACGTCCTTCACGTCGGCGCCGACCTTTTCGCACAGATCGGCCATCTCGTTGATGAAAGTGATCTTGGTGGCAAGGAAGGCATTGGAAGCATACTTGATCAGTTCGGCGCTCTCACGCCCCGTGAACAACATGGGCGTCTCGTTTATGAACAGGGGGCGATAGATCTCGCGCATCACGTCGCGGGCGCGCTCGCTGTCGCAGCCCACCACCACACGGTCGGGGCGGCGGAAGTCTTCGATCGCCGAACCTTCGCGCAGGAATTCCGGGTTGGAAGCCACATCGAAATCAGCGTCCGGCCGCGCGGCCCGGATCACGTCATACACCTCCTTGCCGGTGCCGACCGGCACGGTGGATTTGGTGACGACCACCGTATAGCCGTCGAGGTTCGCGGCAATTTCCTTCGCCGCCTGAAACACATAGGTCAGGTCGGCATGACCGTCGCCACGGCGCGTGGGCGTTCCCACGGCGATGAAAACGGCTTCGGCCCGCTTCACGGCCTCGGCCATGTCGCTGCTGAAGGACAGGCGGCCGGCGCGCCTATTGGCGGCGACAACTTCATCGAGGCCCGGCTCATAGATCGGAATCACGTCGGCTTCCAGCGCGCGGATGCGGGCGGGATCGTTGTCTATGCAAACGACCTCGTGGCCGAATTCCGAAAGACAGGCGCCGGAAACCAGACCGACATAACCCGCTCCGATCATGACGATGCGCATGAAGAGTTCCTTTCGCTCATAAGCCGAATGAAGGAACCTTATGCGGCTTGCGGGCAACTGGCTGTGACATTGCAGTGATATTGCTGCGCTGCAACGCGCCCCCATCTGGAAACGCCCGAATCTGATGGTAGAGATAATGGATAGTCAGATCGTCTTTGCAGAGTCCCGTCTCGGAACAGCCAGAAAGCACATCAGCAAGGCATTCTTCCCGCCATGCGTATGAAGCAACTCGACACGATCCGCGCCCTGGCGCTGGGCCTTGTCATGATAGAGCATTATGGCGGGGCCACGCTCAATGACTACATCCCCATCAGCGCGGGTTCGGTCGGCGTGGGCACATTCTTCACGCTCAGCGGCTTTCTGATCACCGGCATTCTCCTTCAGAGCTTCGACGCCGGTGTGGAAAGCAAGGGAACGGTATGGCTGGACTTCTACGCCCGCCGCCTTCTGCGCCTGATGCCCGCCTATTATGCGGTGATCCTTGCGCTGGTGCTGCTCGGGATCACCCCCGTCATTCACTCATGGCCGTGGGACATGGCCTATCTCAGCAATGTGTGGGTCGCGCGCGGCGGGCAGGAAACCGTGTTCTGGAGCCTGTCCGTCGAGGAGCAGTTCTACCTGTTCTGGCCCTTCGTGATCGCGTTTGCGCCCCGCCGCTGGCTGGTCCCCGCGATCCTCGGTTTGATGGGCACCTCGTTGCTGTTCAAGCTGGGCGTGGTGGCGGGGGGCTATAACACCCACAACCTCAACCGGCTGCTGTTCGGCAACTTCATCCTGCTGGGCATGGGCTGTCTTCTGGCCGTGGTCAGCTATCGCAACGGCCGGGCCAACTGCTTCACCTGGTATGAGGGCGCATTGCGCCGGCGCTTTACCTGGGCGGCATGGATTTGCATTGGCCTGGCGGTTCTGTCCTGGCGGCTGATCCCAGTCACCGGACCATCCGGCCTTGTACGCTATTTCACCAACGACCTGTTGTGCGGCACTTTCTATGCGTGGGTGGTGTTGCAGGCCGCCATGGGCGTACAGGGGCCCCTGGCGAAGCTTTTCGATAGTCCGGCCCTTCAATATATCGGCCGCATCAGCTACGGCCTCTACCTGGTGCACAATTGGATGCCCGACATTGTCGAAAAATTCTTCGGAAAGTTGCCGAAATACCAGGCCGCGCCCATCGTCCTGCTTTTAACCTTCGGGATTTGCTCGCTTTCCTGGTTTTTCTTCGAAAAACCCATCCTGGGTCTCAAGCGATTCTTCTGGAATGCCGGTCTCAGAAAACCGGTCGCGCCGGGTTCGGAACCTGACGGGCCGTCAGCAAGCGCGGCTGCACCTATTGACCCGGCAAACTTGTCCGTGGGACACAAAACGGCCTAACCGTATTGCGCATATTGGTTGACCGCATTTTCCGGGGGAATCACTTGAACTTCCAACGAAAGATAAGTGTTGCATGCTGCGCCGGTCTGCTGGCGGCCACCGCCGCCGTCCCCGGGGCACAGGCCCAGACCAGCGTCAACCCCGCCGCCATGGCGCAGGTTCCGGCGGCCAATCCGGAGACGGCGCAGCAGGAAAGCGGCGCCCTGCTGGAGGGCATGGGCGTGCTGGACCGGACCCGGCCGGAATATGACGCTGCCGGCATTCCCGTGGGCGGCCTCACGCTTTTCCCGACCCTCGCGCTGGACGTCACCGGCGACACCAACATCTATCGCGCGCCGGTCAGCACCAGCGACGCGGTCTGGACCATTTCTCCCCGGCTGGACCTGCGCTCCAACTGGGAAAGTAACGCCGTCCAGCTGTTCAGCCAGTTGGACCATTACGCCTATCAGAACAATGACACGGAATCGCGCACCAACTGGATCGTGGGCGGGGATGGCCGGCTGGACATCGCGCCCGGCAGCTTCCTGAACAGCGCGGCGTCCTATTTCGACACGCATGAAGCCCGCACATCGCCCGATCTGTCGCTGCAGGCGCTGAGCCCCACCCACTACAAGCGGGTCCATGCCGAAGGAACCGCGACCGGCCAGTTCAGCCTGTTCACGCTCTCGGCGATGGCGACATATGATCGTTTCGATTTCGACCCGACCAAGCTCATCAGCGGCGGCTCCATCGACAATGGCGATCGCGACCGCAACGTGTATGAAGTGACCGGCAAGGCGGCCTATGAACTGGCGCCCGACCAGGCGTTGTTCGTTCAATTCACATATGACAAGCGCGACTTCGACATGCTGCTGGACCGCAACGGCTTTGACCGCAATTCGGACGGCTATCGCATAGACGGGGGCGCCTCGATGATGGTGACGCCGCTGATCCGCGCCACCGCCTATGCCGGATTGCTGCAGCAGAACCATGCCGCACCGCTCAGCGATACGACGACCATGGACTTCAACGCCAAGATCGACTGGTTCGCGACGGAGCTGCTGACCGCGCACCTTACCGCCTCACGCATCATAGACGACACCACGATTGCAGGCGCTTCCAGTGTGGACGTGCGCCATGTGGGGGTTTCAGCGGACTATGAGTTCTTGCGCCAGTTCATCATCCAGCCTTTCGTCAACTACTATGACGAAAAGTTCGATGGCATCACGCGTGACGATCGCATCACAGCGGCCGGATTTGAGGCGAAGTACCTTCTCAGCCACAACTTCGCGCTCTACGCCGGGTACACCTACCAGCAGCGCACCACCAATGCGACAGGACGGGATTATAACGACAGCATGGTCACGCTGGGCGTGCGCAGCCAGCTGTAGTGCACCTGACGGCGCCTTTCAGCCGGCGGTGCCGCCGCGCGAATTGCGCGCCATCGCCATCGCCGCCGTGACGTTGGTGGTGGCATAGCGCCAGCCCAGCCGGCGCGGCTCCAGCGCCATGCGATAGGCCCATTCGAGGCCCGCCGCCTGCATGACCGAGGGCGCCCGCGAGCGAAGGCCGGACAGGAAATCGAACAATCCCCCACAGGTCCTGACCCAGGTGAGGCCCGGGATCAGGTCCTTGAAAGCGTGCGCAAGCAGAAGCTGTTCGGGATTGCCCACGCCGATCCACAGCACATCCGGCCGCGTGACGGCGATCTCCTCCGCCAGCTGGCCGATCTTCTCGCGGTCGAAATAACCGTCCCGCGCGCCGGCCAGCTGCAGGTAGGGATAGAGAATGCGGATACGCTGTATCGCCAGCGCGTTCATCTCGGCCGTCGCGCCGAGTATATAAAAGCGCATGCCATGGCGCGACGCGGCCTTTGCAGCCGCATGAAACCAGTCCGTTGTCGCCACGCGTTCCGGCAGCGGACTTTCCGTTGCCAGGCGTGAAGCGAACACCACCGACATGCCGTCGGCGGCAATATGGTCGGTCGCCAGGATGGCCTCGCGGAATGCGGGGCTTTCGGTAAACAGCGATATGACCTGTCCATTCACCGTCGTAACCACTTTCGGCGCCAATTGGGGCTGGCTGCGTTTGCGCTGCCAGTCCGAGATCATCAGCTTGCACCACTGACCGGAGGTGAAGCGGTCAACCGGCACGCCGCCGATCCAGACACGGCTATCACTGCCGGTATTCGATCGTCCCATGGTCTACCTCCTTTGCGACATGCGGGCGTGAAGAAGAGTGCGATAGGTTGCGGCGTCACCCGGGCATTCCGGCGTTTGGGGTCCGCCCAGCTCGAGATGGCGCTCGCAAAGCCAGGCCTCTATGCGCAGCATTCCCGGTTGGCCCGATTCCCCGAATGGGGTTTGCGGCACTTCGGCCACCGCCTGTACGGGCGCGGTCTGCGGCAACCCGCCGACATCGGCGGGATTGTCGATGACCCTGACCGTGCCGTCGGCAATGCCCGAAAGGATGTGGGCATCCACACTGTCGCGGGCGGAAGGGCGCGCGCCCGCATAGCGCAGCACCGAGGCGCGCACATCGGCCGGCGGCGCGAATCCTCCCGGCGGGTTCACCGGCGGCGTTGCGGCAAGCGTGAAGTTGCCCCGGTTTGTGACCGCGCCCGGCGGCGCCTGGTTTGCCGAAAGGTAGATCTGCGCATCCGGCAGCGTCTTGGACATGTCGTCAGGTATCTGGACCGCCGTCACGTTCTTCTTGGTGTCCTTCCCCGCCACCACGATATTGCCGACGATGCTGGCCATCAGGGTCGTCGGAGCGGGAGCGTCATAGAAATGGATCCCGTTCTCCGCCGGATCGGCGATCAGGTTGTAGCCGACAAAGGCGGAACTGCCGCGCGCGATCACCGGATTGCGGAACATGTTGCCGACAAAGAGATTGCCGGTCACCGCCACGCCCTGATTGTCCTTGTTGATCAGCATGCCCATGGAGTGACGCCCCTTGGGGTGGCCCGCATTGCGCAACGCCTCGCCGATGATGGAGTTGCGGACGGTGACGTTTTGTGTGTTTCCAGCGACGTCGGCGTCCTCGTCCACCGACCATGTGAGGCTGACATTCTCCACCCGGATATTGCGGAGCAGCCGCTTGCCGCCGCCGATGGTCATGGAATCGCGGTTGCCATTGACCTCGGCCGAGTCGGCAGGGCCCGGCCGCACGGCGATATGCTGCACGACCAGATCGCTCGCGCTGAGCCTCAGGCTCCCGCCGGTCAATGTGACGAGCGCGGGCGCCGTCTGGCCCGCGATCGTGGTGCTGGGAATGGATACTTTGAGATCCGAGGCAAGATGGATCACACCGCCCACATCGAACACGATCACCTTGGGGCCGGCCATGCGTACCGCGTCGCGCAGCGTGCCCGGACCAGAATCTTCCAGGCTCGTCACGTGAACGACCGCGCTGCCCGACACCGCGCCGCCATGCGTCACCGCTCCCGCCATGATGGGCGCGGCAGCGGCGGCGGCAATGAAGGCGCTAACCATGCGCCTTCCCCTTCTTGATCTCGCCAAGACGGGCGAAAATCGCCGGATCGTTGGTGCTGGCATAGGTTGGACCACCCTGCAGGCAATAGGGCACTCCGAAGCCCATGCGCTTCACAAGTCGCGCCGCGCGGCCATAGCGCAGGTCGGATAGTTTGAGATTGAACTGGAAGCGCCGCGACAGGAACCGCTTGTAGCCGCGGTCGCTGAACCGGCGGAAATGCGGATCATCCCATTCCGCCGCGCCCTTATGGAACAGGACCGTATCGTCACGGTTCAGCATCACCTTCAGCATGTGACCGACGCGATATTCATTGGGCACGTGACTGAACAAAACGCCATGATCGCCAAGCAGATCCGCGATCCGGTCCAGCGCGACGGCCGGGTTGACCAGATGCTCGAATACGTCGGAGCAGATCGCCACATCCACCGGCGCCAGATCGTCCAGCGCATCCTGCTCCAGGTTGCGACAGGCAAATTCGATGCCGCGCGAGCGGAAAGCATCCGCATAGCGCTGCCCGACATCCACGGCGATACGGCGCGTCGCTTCGACCTGATCCAGGAATTCCGGTGCGCCGGCCCCCAGTTCAATCACGGCATAGGGGGCAAGATCCTCGATGAAAGACAGATAGAGCCTGCGCCAACCGCCCACACCCTTGGCTTCGAAGCTGCGGTCCAGATAAGCACTGGCATCATAGAATGCGGCTTCAGACATATGTCTCTCCTGTCCGGACAAATGTTTCGTGCGCGCCCTCCGGCGCGGGCTCAAGGGACCGGTCGTACCGCAGGGAAAAGACGACCCCCATCGCGACAATGACCAGGTGATAGATCACGCTGAGGCCGCAAAAGGCCGATACGGCCACCAGCGGCCCGAACCGATGCGCCGCCAGAACAGGAATGACGGCCACACGAGCCGCCGCCAGCGCGTCGACGAAGAAACTCATCTTCTGCGCGCGCAGGACGGTGGTCAGAGTCGCCATCGGCAATGATGCCAGACGTATCGCAGCCCATCCCGCCAGGGCCACGGAATAATCCGCGGCGGGCTCCCAGCGCGCACCGAAAATCACGCGGAACAACGGATGGGCGATCAGCGCCAGCACCACCACGCCAAGCACGACAGGCGCGCCAACCGCTGCGGTATAGAGGAGCGCGGCCCGTGTCAGCCGCTTGCCGTTCTGCACCCGCATCGCAAATTGCTTCATCGGCACGCGCGTCAGCGAGTCGCCCAGCAACATGCCCGGCCGCTCGATCAGCCGTTGGGCAAAGAAATACAGGCCCGCAACCGTGGGACCGTAGGAGCCCAGCAGCAGCGCCGCCGGAAGCATGGTCGCGCCGCGCACCAGCAGTTGACGAGGCACCTGGACCAGAAAGTCTCGATAGGTGTGCCCGGCCACCATCATGTGCCCGATCTTCGCGTCGGCAAGATCGCGCAGGCGATACCCCAGCGGCAGCCGGCGCGTAAGCCAGAGTTCACTGCCCAGCAGACCCAGCACACGGCCAAGCATCAGCCCTTCGCCCGTCATGCCCAGGTAGGCCAACGCGATCTGCGCCACCGCGGGCATGATCGTCTGGGTGATCTTGTTCATCGAGATCGCGCCATATTGCCCGGCGCGGGAATGGCCGTAGCACAGCACGTTGATCTGCGTGGTCAGGATCGTGCCGGCCAGGCAGTAAAAATAGAAATCGGCGGGCAAGGTCCTTCCCAGAATGCGTGGAAACGCATGCTGCACCAGCGCAACCAGGCTCACCATGAGACAGGGTGTTATGAAACTCAGCGCGAAAGCCAGGCGATACAATGACTTCGCGGCCCTGCGCGAGCGCGGCAGGATCACGGCTACCTCGTAGCAAAGCCCGCCGATCGCCCCGGCGATGGTGCTGATGGTCAACATCAGGGAAAAGACGCCGAATGCGGCCGGCGAAAACAGCCGCGAAAGCAGCGGCGAGGTGGCGACCAGCGCCACCTGTGCAGCGATGCTGCCAGACGTCAGTATTCCGACATGACGCGCCTCAGGGCGACGCGAAAGCCGTATCAGTTTCTGCGCGATCCCGCTCATGTGTCCTGTTCTTCAAGAATGTCGTTGTGGCGGAACGCCGCCGGATCAGCCGAATCGGAACACCTGCATAGACGCCATAGGGTTCGAGTGTGCCGCGCACCACGGCACCGGCGGCCACCACGCAGCCGTCGCCGATGACGGAACCATCCAGCACGCGCACGCCCGCGCCGAGCCAGACGTCGTTTCCGATCCGGATGCCACGCTTCGACAGCGGCTGGTCCGCGATCAATCCGCCGTCCAGGGCAATACCGTGGTTCGCCGGCACGATCACACAATGCGCCGCAATCCGCACATGATCGCCGATGACAAGGCCGCCGTGGCCATAAAGCACGCTGTATGGATTGACGCTGCATCGCCTGCCAAGGCGAATGAAGCCGCCATAGGACAGCAGCATCGCGCCGCGATGTATCACCGTTCCGGGCCCGATCTCTATCGTTCCGCCATGCTCACGGTTCAGCACCGCGCCACGCCGCACGATGGCGCTTTTACCTGCTCTGGCTCCCGCAAGGGCCGCATAAATTATTGTGTAAAGTCGACGCGCTCCACGGCGCGTCCTTGCCCAGCGGGAACCCATTTCTGCGTCTCCGTTTCCATGATTGCGCCTTCAAACCCGTCAATCATCCGCTCCAATGTGAACCGGCGTGATACCAGTATCCGGGCCCGCGCACCCAGATCGCCTGCAAAGGCGCGGTCATCGCGCAGGCGCAGGAAGGCCGCGCGCCAGGCCTCGAAATCCTCCAGCGGCACCAACATGGCGACCGATTCTCCGTTCTCGTCGCATACCGTCTCGCGCTGCATGGGAATGTCGCTGCAGATGATGGGCAGGCCTGCGTGCATCGCCTCCAGCGTCGAATTGCTCTGTCCTTCGAACAGCGACGTCTGGACGAAACCATCCGCCGCCCGCAGCAGATCGGTAACCCGGTCATGGGCCAGGGAACCCAGGAAATGGATGCGATCCTGCGCACCCAGGTCGCGCGCCAGCGCCTGCGACGCCGCGCGCAACGGTCCGTCGCCGGCGATGGCAAGACGCAGCCGGGGCGTTGTCGCCATCGCCCGCACCATCAAGTCGTAATTCTTCTGCGGCACGAAGCGTCCAGTGGCCACCAGAAGAGGATAGGTTTCAGGAAGTCCGAAACTGGCGCGCGCCTCGGATTTCTCCATCGCCGATGGCGTCCACTCGATGCCGTTGTTCACGACCGACAGGCGCGACCGGTAGCCGATCGGATAATCCGCGAAGGAGTCCATGACCGAACGCGACACGCACACGATCTTGCTGTAGACGCCGCGCACGCCAAGCGCGCGGTCGAGCATGCGCATGGTCGTGCCGAAGGTCGGGCCAGGCGAACGCTGGGATGCGATGCGCTGCGGGACTTCGCAGATCGCGGCCGCTGCAAGCCCCATGATATTGGCCAGCGGCAGGAACCCGATCACCGCATGGGGACGGGTCCGCCGCAACAGCCTGAGAAGCCGGAAAAACAGGATTGGAATGTCGATCAGCGAAAGCCTTGGCTTCGGCACGATGACACGCACTCCGGGCTGTCCCCGATAGCAGGGCGACTTCTCGTATAGGAACCACACTTCGGTGTCGTGGCCGCGATGACGCAGCTGACGCATCAGCCGCAGAAGGGCTTCCTGCGCGCCCGCCGCGTTCATGAAGGAAATAATGCCGACAATTTTTTGTCCCATTGCTCCAATTCCTTCCTCAAATCCAGCAGGCCTCGCGCGCAACATCCACCGGGGCAACCCCCAGCCCCGGTACCGCGCGCTGGCCCGCCGTAAGAGCACATTCATGCAAAGCCGCCAGGCCGCCGGGCAACTTGTGCAGGTCGTAATCCTCGTCGAGCTTGTCGTGATAGAAGCCCGCTATGTCGTTGGCATAATCCCGCACGCGTTCACGCAAAGGACCCTCGCGCTCGTCGCCGTCGGGAATCGAGGTCCGCGCCAGATGGACAATGTCGAAGTCCAGGCAATACGGAACACTCTCCATGAAGGGGCGGCGTTGCAGCAGCGCCCAGGTGCGGTCGAACAGCGCCGGCGCAGCCTTGTAGGGAAGCCGGCCCGCCGCATAGTTACCCCAATGCAGATGGGCAATGCCGCCCAGATCGCCGGCATCGGGATCGTGACGGAAACGGTAGAGAATCCGGAAAGCGCGCTGAACGGCTTCCATCTTGTAGGCGCGGAAGAGACCTGTGCGCTGGTCGATCAGGGCATCGCTGCTATCCAGAACGGCCGCCGGCGGGGGAAGGCTGTTGCGCTCCGCCAAGTCCGGCGCCAACCGCCACAATGACGCGACAATGGCGGGTATGCCCCCGATCCAGTGTCCAACCCGCCAGGCATGATGGGTGAAATACCAGGGCCAGCGCGGACGCAGGCGATGGTCGAGAAGCTGATGCTGCTGCCAGTCCTGCTCGCGCAAGGCCTGACGTTGCACAGCCTGGCCATATTCCGCCAGCAGGTTCAGCACACCCAATGCGTACGCAGTCTTATGAACGCCCAATGGCGGGCCCTTGCCCTTGCCGATATCGCCGGCCAGCGAATACCCGGACAGCCGCCCCGCGAAGCGCGAAGCCGAATCCCGCGCCAGAAGATGCATGCCGCCGATCAGCTTCAGGGAATAAAGCGTGTCGCAGACCGAAAGCACGTCCGGCGCGGCTTCTGAACCTTCCTCCGTCCAGAAGGACAGCGAATCCGGCGCATACCGCCGCAGATAATCGAGCACATTGTCGGAGAGCGTTTTCATGCGGCCTGCCTCACCCGGCCGGGCAGCAGGCGATAGATGGCATCTATGCGCTGAGCGTGACGCGTGGGCGTCAATTCGGCCACCGTCGCGCGGCCGCCCGCCGCCAATACCTGCGCAAGCGCCGCATCGTCCAGCACCCGCCGGGTTGCCGCGATCCAGCCCGGGATATCATATGGATCGCAAAGAAGTCCGTTTTCCCGGTCGCGAAGGAGTTCACGCAGCCCCCCATCGGTGGACACGACGACCGGTACTTCCAGTGCCTGGGCTTCGAGGACATTGCGGGCCAAGGGCTCATCGACCGCCGGCGCCAGCAGCACATCGCAGGCCGCCATCCAGTTTTCCACGGGCCGTACGAAGCCGGGCCGGATCAGGCGATCCGCCAGACCAAAGGCTTCGACTTTCCTGTCGATCTCATGGTCGTAGGGTTCAGCGTGCCCGCCACAGGCCAGGCCATAGACCGGCCGCCCATCCGCGGTATGAGAGATGGCATGCAGCACATCGGCCAGGACATGCGTGCGCTTGCGCACGATGTGGTTGCCGAAGACCCCGATCAGCGCAGCATGATTGGGCAGCCCGAGTTCGGCGCGAACCATGATCCGGGCACAGAGTCTGTCGGCCTCCGTCATCTGCAGATTGAAGGCGTTGAATTCGATATCGGCCTTGCGTTGCACCCAATCCGGCAATTTGGAGAAACTGTACCGCGATACGGTGATCACCCGGGACGCAATGCGCAATGCCGCCTTCACCGACCAGCTTTCGCGGAAGTTGGAGCGCCAATGCGCCACCAGGGATGCCGAGCTGTACAACGACGGTGCCGCCCAGCTTCTGAGCATGGTGATGTCGTTGGTGTGCACGATATCAAGACCAAGTTCGCGGATGGCGGCCCGAGCGGCGCGGAAGGCCAGGAGCTGCTCCATGCGGAAACAGTCTGGCCGCGCATAACCCGGAATTGCCGAAAGGGGTGGCAGGCGCGTCACGGAGAGGCCGAGGGCTGCGGCCTCGTCTGCGACGCGCCCGCCGGTGCCATGGGTCAGAATATGGACCCGATGGCCGGCTTCCTTTAGGGCCTGGGCGAGGACAAGTGAGGAAGCCGTGCTGCCGCCGAAGCGGTCGGCAACATAGGGAAAACCGATGCAGAAGTTCCTGGTCATCGCGCCTCCGCAAGGCGCGGCCTGCGCGCATAGGCTGGCAAGCGGTGTGGCGCGATCCGGATGCCGCGCCATTGCCGGCGGATGGCACGCGATACCACAGGCAGCCGCGCACTGACGCACTGGCGCGTATAAAGACACGCCATTATCGCGCAAATCCAGGCGATATCGGTGTGCTTGAACGCCACCGTCACCGATGCATTGTTGAGGATGAAAACGAAGAAGAAGATGGAAAATGCCGCCCAGGCCGGCTCGCCCGGTTCGCGCAATACCCGCCGCGCCAGCCGCCAGATCACCACCAGCAGGAACACGGCAAACAGCGCCACACCCGCATAGCCCAGTTCCAGCCAGACATCGAGGTAGCCGTTATGACCATGTGAGGGAAGGCGCGCCCAATCCTGGACATAGTCGCGAACCCCTGCCGCGCCGGTCGCCGTCCAGAAGGCGCGATAGCCTGCGCCCAGGATGGGATGCGATGCTTTGGCCACGGCGATGGCGCCTGTCCAAAGGGTCGTGCGGCCTGAGAACGTATCGTCGCGGCCAAAGGCGGCCAGTATCGTATCGAACAGTGCGGCCGCAGCGGCCAGGACCATCAGTCCCAGCGATATCGCAATGGTAAGCTTGATGCCGGCGGACAGCTGCTTGTTGCGCAGAACGGCGATGAGGAACATGAAGCCGAAGCCACCCATCATCATCAGCCAGCTGGCGCGCGATTGAGACTTGATGGACAGGAACAGGAAGATCGCGATGGTCGCCCACCGCATCGGCCGTTCCCAGAAATATTTCGGCCTGACATATACGGAAACCGTCACTGCTATGGCAGCAATGCGGCCCAGGATCGCCTTATGCCCGTAGACGCCTTTCCATGACCCGTTGTTGATCATGGAGTGTTCGATTGCCTGTGCAGGATCGAGCAAGGTGAAAACAAGGCTCGCAACACCGCCCAGGAACAAGGCCAGGAGCAGACGGCGCAGGAACTCGTCTGGTGAAAGCCGTCGCGCGATGTAGATGCAATAGACGCCCGTCATCACCAGCGCCACCACGCGCCGCGCACTGGTACCGCGGTCCACGCTCCACATCACCGAAATCACCGGAAGGGCGAATATGGCGATGAAAAGCCAGTCGTCCTTGATCGTGTCCAGCATCGCACCGGGCCGGCGCGCCACCAGGAAAAAGGCGACGGTATAGACCGCCAGCGCTGACAAAAGCGTCACCGGATTGGAATCGCCCAGCGCGTCGTCGCTGTTTGTTCCGGCCAGGACCAGCGGCGTAAACGCCTGCGTCACCAGCAGCAGGGAGATGAAAATGAACAGGCTCTCCAGCATACCCGGTGGGCTTTGCTGGAAGGTCCTCTGTTGCCGACTCTGGATCGCAGCCTGCATCATGCCCGCTCCAGTGCATCGAGGTATTGGCAGGCCGCGTTGGCGATGCTGAAGCTTTGCGCCCGTGCCTGGCTGGCGGAGGTGTCGGGCCGTCGCGACAAGGTCGAAACCAGAGACCGGGCCATCGCCTTCGCATCATCCACCGGTACCAGCGGCGCAATCGTTCCGCCGTCGAGGATTTCACGCGGCCCGCTGGGGCAATCCGTGGCTATCACCGGCGCCCCGCAGGCCATTGCTTCGACCAGCGCGTTGGGGAAACCCTCCCACCGGGAACTGAGGATAAAAGCGCCCGCCCTAGCCATCAGTGAGAATGGATTCTCGCAAAACCCCGGCATGTCGATGTCATAGGCAAGGCCGAGGCCTTCGGCCTGTTCGCGCAGCGCCGCGCGCTCCTGCCCCTCGCCCAGAATCACAAGCCGGCAGTCCAGTTCGGCTCGTGCCAGCGCGAAGGCGCGCAGCAGGACGTCGAAACCTTTCTGGCGATGTAAACGCCCCGCCGCCAGGACAATCGGCGGACCATCGGGTTCGAACCAGGGATGGGACGATGCTTCGCGCGACATCGTCACGATGTCGGAATCGAAAACAGGATTATGGATCACCTGGATCTTTCCTCCGGGCAGACGCCCGAAATCGGCGAGATCATCGGCCACGCCGCCGGATACCGCCACAACCTTGTCGGCGCCGCGATAGGCCAACGGCACCATGCGATAGAGAGCGCGCTGCCACGCCCCGCGCGCTTCGCGCGCCTTGGCGGAGATCTGGTTGCGCTCCGAAACGACGACACGCGGCGCGACGCCCGACAGGCGCGCAGCCGCGATGGTCGCAAGATTCATGTGCGTCAGCGCCGACAACACCGCCTTTGGCCGGGTGCGGCGAAAATGTGCGGCCAGCGCCCCGATTGCCTGTGATACCCGTGGCCGGTCCAGGACCGTCAGGCGCACGCCGGACGGAACCTCGGAGAGATAGGCGCCCTCCCCCCGCACCAGCACCAGTTCAACCTGTCGTCCGTTCGCCACCATGCCGCGGGCAAGACGCAGGCAGGCGCGTTCCGCCCCGCCGCCGCGAAGATCGTGCAGCACGACGGCAATGCCGCCGCCGACGCTTTCCCGCACGCCCTCAAGCTGTGCAGAGGATGCACCACGGCCGTCGGGTGCGAAGCAGGCCGCCCCCGTGGCAACATCGGGCGAAGCCATCAGAAACCTGTCCCGCGCCTCAGGAGTTCGCGGCGCACGGTCTTCATGATGATAGCCATATCGAACGCCAGATTGTGCCGACGGCAATAGGCCAGATCCAGCCGCACACGCATGCGCGCGTGCTGCGGATCCACCGTTGGTCCGCGATAGCCCTGCACCTGCGCCAGGCCGGTGATACCGGGCCGCACCAGATGACGCTTGAAATAGAACGGTACCAGGTCCTCATAAAGCATGCCGCCCGCCAGCGTACCCACGGCATGCGGGCGCGGACCGACCAGGGACATATCGCCCTTGACCACATTCAGAAGCTGCGGCAGCTCATCGATGTTGGTCCGGCGGAGGAAGGCGCCCACGGGCGTCACCCGCGGATCGTCCTGCGTCGTCTGCTTCACGCCGCTGGCATCGCATTGATGCGTCCACATGCTGCGGAATTTGTAGACGCGGAATGGCCTGTTATCCCAGCCATAACGCACCTGGGTGAACAGCACCGGACCCTTGCTCTCCAATTTTATGGCGATCGCCACCAGGATGAGCAACGGCGAAAGAAGAAGCAGTGCAAGGCCCGCCGCGAAAGTATCGAACACCAGTTTGGGCGTAAGGTGAAGCCGGATCGACGGCGTGCGATAGGGCGCATGATGGTACCAGGAAGCGGTAATCATTCTACTCATCGTCTCGTCTCCTAACTAAGCGGGGCTTCCCTTCCCAGCCGTTCCCTCTCGTCATTGGATGTAGTACTGCGCGTAGCCGGCCCGGTGGCCATAGTTGCGGGCCGAATAGCCGAAGCTGTCGAGCAACTTGAGATCGGCGCAAGTCAGCGCCAGACCCGCGATCGGCACGTCGAGCGTGCGGATCAGCCGCGCCGCGTCCTGCATCGCGCTTTGTGCCGTCTTGTGCCAGCGCGTCAGCAACACGATGGAATCGGCATGGCTGGCGACCACGCGCGGCTCTGCCAGCGGCAGGAGCGGCGCAGTATCCACCAGGATTATGTCAAACATCCCGCGCAACATGTCGAACACCCGCCCTAGGTCATGGGCAAAGAACACATCCTTGCCCGCCGTGTCGCTGCGGCTGATGGGCAAGATCATCGCATTCGAAAGAGGATCGCGGTGCAGGCAGGATTCCACCGGCGCGCGGCCTTCCACCAGTTCCACCAACCCATGACGTACCGGCTCGCCCAAATGGGCAGTTAGCGCGCGGCGACGCAGGTCGGCATCAATGATCAGCACACGAGCACCCGACTCCGCGCACTGGCGGCCCAGCGCGAGAGTAGTGGTTGTCTTGCCCTCGTGCGGCAGGGCCGACATCATCGCGACGATCCTGGGCGGCGCGCTGTTACGCGACAGGAACAGCGATGTGCGCAGGTTGCGGATCGCCTCGGCAAAATCGGACATCGGCCGCTTGACGACATAGGCAGCCGGATCCGCCTGGGCGATCTGCGGAATGGTGGCGATCACCGGCAGGCCGACGGCCGCCTCGGCCTCCTCCGGCGAGCGCACGCCGCGGTCGAGGAACTCGCGCAGCATGATCGCCGCCGCGGCCGAGATCAGCGAGAAGACCACTGCCGCCGCCGCCGCCAGAAGCCAGGATGGCGAGGACGGCTTGAGCGGGATGGTGGCCGGCGAAACGATCTGTGCGTCGGCGTCCTGAAGGTCCTCCTGCGCCGAAGTCTGCTTCAGGCGGTTCAGGAAGGACTCATAGACCCCCCGCACCGCCGTGGCGTCGCGCTCCAACTCGGCCAGCTTCACGCCGGCGGCGTTGTTCAGCGCCAATATCTTGCGGTCCTGCTCTATGCTCGCCCGCAATGAAGCTGCGCGCGAGGCAGCCGCATCGGCCTCTGCCTGCTGACCGCTGATGATGCGGTGAATCTCGGACTTGATTGCCGAGTCCAGCGCCGTGAGCTGCTCGTGTACCTTGATAAGCGCAGGATGCTTGGGCCCATAACGCTTGGCCATGTCGGCTTCCTGCGTGATGAGTTCAGCCTCCTGGGCCCGAAGCTGGCGAATCGTGTCCGACGACGCAGCCTGGCCGACCGCATCGCTGCCGCCACGCGCCAGTTGTTCCTGGGCCGCCGTCAGCTTGCCTGCCTGCTCGGCCTCTTCCGCCTGGGCCGTCGCCATCTGGGTATTGAGCGCTGAAATCTCCTGTTCCGTCAGCGGCGCGCCGACGGCATTGAGAAGCCCGTTCTTGGACTTGTAGTCGGCCACAGCCTGTTCGGCCTTGAAGACCTGCTGCTGCAATTCGTGGACGTGCTTTTCGATCAGCACGTTGGCTGCGCGGGTGGCGTCGGCCTTCACCGCCTTTTGCTGTTCCAGATAGGTTTCAGCCACGGCATTGGCGATGCGCACCGCCTTGGCGGCGTCCTGCGACCAGAATGTGATGTTGATGACGTAAGTCAGACCCTGACGCGTGATGGTCAGGTTCTTTTCGAACGCCTCGGCAACGCTCTCCTCGCGCCGCGCGGCGCCGTTCACATCTGTGGCCGGCACGATGCCGACCCACACGCACATGGCGTGGAACGCGTTCTTCGCGGCGGTCACGGGAATGGTGAAGATCGTCTGAGGCCGAAGGGCTGCGTTGAACTCCGGATCCTGGTCCAGGTGCAGCTTGGCGATGACGCGCCGGGCAAGCGCCGGCGATTGCAGCACCTGGACTTCCGAATCCACCACGAACGTATCGGAAGGCAGATTGGAAAGAACCGCCTGCAGATCGACGACCTGCTCGCGGCGGGTATCCAGCATCACGCTGGCCGTGCTCTGATAAAGCGGCGTGATGAAGAACGTGACGACTATGACCGCCAGCGCAGCCAGAGCGCCCACCAGGAGCGCCAGTTTGCGGTTGCGGTGGATCGCCGCCAGGATATCGATCAGGAATATCTTGGCATTGTCGTCGCCCTGCGGACCTACATGAATAGGCTCGAGATACTGGTCTGGCGCGGACGCAGGAGCGAGGCTCGGGACAAAACTCATGATACGAACCTCAGAAGTAGCGCTGGCTGATACGGATCGTGTCGCCGGGAAGAACCGCCGTCGTGGAGGTAAGCGAAACTTCCCGTTCACCCGGCTCGGTCGCGTGCCGGATATAAACGGTGTTCATGTCTGCCCGGTAGGTGAAGCCTTCCGCGGTTGCAACGGCGCTCAACACCGTCAGGTCGGGCGAATAGGCGTATTTGCCGGGCTTGTTGACCTCGCCCAGGATGTAATAGGGGCGCAGGTCGTTTGCCGTGATGGTGACGTTGGGGTCCTGCACAAATCCGTCCTTCAGCTTTGCGGTCACCGCCTGCTGGAATTCAGGGATCGTGAGGCCTGCAGCCTGGATGCCGCCCGCCAGCGGCAGGGTGATCTTGCCGTCAGGCGCGATCACATAGTCGCCGCTGAGATTGTCTTCGTTGAACACGGCGACATGCACCTTGTCGCCCGCGCCCAATTTGTAGGACTGCGCGGCGGTGCTGGCCTGCTGCAGCTGCTCCTGCGAACCGCCGATCGGTCCGCTCGCGCAGGCCGTCAGCGCGCCGGTCAACGCCAGAATCGCGATGCATTGCAGCGCGCGATTGCGCGGTTTTCGAATCAGCATCCGGGACGCCAGAAAAGCGGCTCCCGCTGCGGGTTTTTCCACTTGCCCAGTCATGTTGGCCCACCTTTTCATGGTGCCCGCATGGAAATCGCCATTGCGGTGCACACAGAAACGCTAACCGGGTTGACGGCCTAGCAAGTGTGATAAAGGTGGGACAAAGGAAAGCCTGCCCGAAACTCAATAAAATCAATCGTCACCGGGCAGAGAGACAATCACTTCGAAGCCGCCGCGCGCGCGGTTCCGTGCCGAAACAGTACCGCCCAATCCTTCGACGTTGCGCTTCACGATCCACAGGCCCAAACCCTGATGTCCGAGGCTGGGCGCCAGTTCCGTCATCGTGTCGCCGGGCGTTTCATCGCGGAAGCTGACCGCGCGTTCGAAGATGCGCGGCAGGTGGCCGGGAAGCACGCCCGGTCCCTGGTCGAGCACGCGCAGGCATGCCTTATCACCTTCAACATGCAGGCGAATTTCGATGGCGCCGCCTTCCGGCGTGAAACTGGCCGCGTTCTCGAGCAGGTTCTCGATCACCGGCTCCATCACGTCCTCGTTGGCGTAGGCCATGACCCGCGGCGCAACTGACACGATCAGCCGCTTGCCCTGCTCTGCCAGCATGGCCTCGTAAGTGGGCAGCATGCCCCACAGGAACCGCGACAGGTCCATCGGTTGGCGTTCGGGGTAGATCAGATCGGCGCCGGCATCCTCCAGATCCCGGTGGGCCGAGACCATTGCGTCCAGCTTGGCCACCGACCGCTCTATCAGCAGGATACTGCGCCGGGCAGCTGCATTTTCGGGCGGCACCGCCCGCTTTATGGGCTCCACCGACTGGGCAATCACCGCCAAGGGGGCCTTGAGGGCGTGGCTGTTTTCCTCAGCCGCCTCCTTCATGCGCCGCTGGGAACTGGTCAAGGCTTCCACCAGCGAGTCAAAGTCCTCTGCGACGCCCGTCAATTCAGGAATGGTGTTGTTCTTCTGGAATGAGACGGGCTCCGTGTCCCGTAACCGGATATGACGGGCGACATCACGGAAGCGTCGCACATTGCGCCACATATGGATGAACAGCCAGATCACGAGCGCCGTCGAAACCAGATAGATGCTGCCGGCCACCCAGACGGTTGGGGCACGCCAGAAAGGCAGGCCGATCGGCGTACGCGCCAGGCTGGAGGCGTTTTCCGAGGTGATGACGATCCAGCAGTCCCCATTCACGTGCACGGGGGTCATCGCGGCCAGGACTTCCTCTTTTCCCGCCGGATTGACGAAACGCCTGTCGAGGTTGGTGCTGCCATCGCAACTTGGACCCAGCCGGTGGAAGATGCCGCTGCGGATGAGTTCCGCCCGCTCCGCATCCAGATATTTCTGCGGCACCGACGGCACGGAGGCGACGTAAAGGAAATTGTCGCTGTTCTTCAGCCTCACCAGGATCTTTATGCGCGTGCTTCCGACCGCGGCCCGGCCCAGCGCTTCACGCATCTCGTTCGACGGTGCGTGCGCAAACCGTTCGAAATGGCTGCGCAACATCGCCGCCAGCACGTGGTTGGTCTGGACCACGGCGTTGCCCATCAGGGCAAGCTGCTCCTGCTCCGCCTGGGCGAACTGCCAGTACAGAATCTGTGGAATCGAAAGCAGGACGAGTGCGAGAAGGACGAGCTTGAGCGTGAAGGAATGGACCAGGCGCGAGAAAAGGCGCCTATTGCTGGCGCCCATCCACCCACCTGTATCCAAAGCCCGGATAGTTCTTGATTTGCGAGAACTCCGGGTCGATGTCGCGGAACTTCTGGCGGATTCGCTTGACGAAAGCCCGCACGTTGGTGCGGAATCCGATCTCTCCATCGCCCGCCATGAAGCCTTCGCCATGCACGATGTCGTAGATCTCGCGATAGCTCACGTCGCGCTGCGCGTGTTCGATCAGATAGGCGACAATGTTGAATTCCGTCAGGGTCAGATTGACGTTGGTGCCCTGCCACAGAGCGCGGCGCGAATCATACCGCAGCGTAAGCCCGTCATGCTCGCCATCGCCGCCCATGGGGCCCTGCGCCTGCCAGCGCTTCTTTTCCCCGCCCAGGATCAACTCGATCCGGCGCAGCAGGATGGCGAAGCTGCGGGATTTCTCGACAAAATCCACGGCGCCGCCCAGAAGTCCTGCCTCCTCGTAGATCTGGTCGCTTAGAACGGTGAGAAAGATGATCGGGATATCGATCTTCTCTGCCCGCAGCCGTTGCATCACCTCGATTCCGGTGATGCCCGGCATCTTCCAGTCGAGCAACACCAAGTCCGCCTGGCCGCCACTGCAGAGGGAACTGATCGCCTCGGCCCCGCCGGGAAAGGCATCGGTACGGTAACCAGCATCCATCAGGTTGGTGCTGACAGACTCCAGGAACAGCTCGTCGTCATCGACGACCATTACATGGCCCCGTACGTTCACCAGTTCAGTTTGCTGCATTGTTCTTCGCTGTCAAAATGCGGCGAACACAGACATCGGAGGTGTCCAGCAATTCGCCGTTCTCGCCACTCCCGCCATATTTCAGCACGCGGAATGAGGCACTATTGAGGTTGGGATAGAAGAAAACGCGAAAGGAACACCCGGGTGACGCGTAAACCCATTCGCGTGACAGATCGTCATTCTTCACGCGAGCTGGGGTGCCGAGCAGCCTCTGCACACCATTGGGGTCCAGGCCGATCAGACGATGCGGATCAATCACCACCAGCCGGTCACGGAACGTGTGCGTATCGGGCGCTGCCCGCGCCTCGCGTGTGGGCTTCTTGGGGCGCGGCGTGGGAACCGGACTGACGACTTGCGGCGGCGGCGCCACGGCAACCGGCTGCGGATCGGCCACGGGCGGGGGGGCAGTTTCAGTCGGCGGCGGAACCTTGTCGCCGACGGTCATGCAGCCTCCCAAGGCTGCCGCCACTAGACAGAGACCGGCGGAACTTTTAATGCGGCTGAACGCCGAGGACTGGCGCGGCGGGGGCGGGAACTCGCCAGTTCGCTCCGCATCGGCAATACGCATCGGCATACGCGCCTCTCATTCTCGACCCAGCGACCGCCCCATCCCTGTGCGACATGTTCCGCAGTGGGACAATGTCGCTTTTTTATCCCGAGAATGTAACGCAAGTGAACTTTGCGCCACCCAGCTTGTCCACTAAAAGCCACGGCACGGTTTCGGTTCCACTCCTCCGCGAAATTTTTCCGCGAAAGTTTTGACTCGGCCGCCTACTGCGACAGGTCACGGCGTCGAAAGCATGTCTGAAATATAGCTAAAGTTTGTCGCATCGCCGTGACGCCCTCGGCCGGAACTTTCCGGCTGGCTGCACATGAAACGTGCACGGAACAAAAGTTCCCGGCCAGCCTTTTAAAGCCCCGCCATAGCAGGCGCGATCGCCATCATCACCAGTATTGCCGGAACGGCGTAGAGGTATTTGCGGCGGTTGAGCAGCGACACCACCGTCACGAACAGAATCATGGCTGCCAGTATGCCGCCCCAGATGCGGGTTTCCGGCACCGCCAGGAACAGCGCCGCAAGAGATTGCGCGATACCGGCGACATAATGAAAGCCGCGCGGGAATTGCCAGCTGCGGTAAGCCGCGCGCACCGGCGCGGGCCCGGCCAGATGGATCACGCCCGCCAGCCCGAACAGTACCGCCAAGCCAAGCGCCAGGAGATTCGCCGCCGCCGCGGTGCCATCAGACATGATGATGGACCTTCTCGGTATGGGTGATGTGTTTTTCAAGCGCGCGCAGCAGCACGTAAAAGACAGGCGTCAGGAACAGCCCGAAGAAGGTCACTCCCAGCATGCCGGAGAACACCGCCACGCCCATGGCGTGGCGCATCTCGGCCCCCGCGCCGGTCGAAGCGACCAACGGCACTACGCCCATGATGAAGGCGAAGCTGGTCATGAGAATCGGCCGCAACCTGAGGCGCGCCGCATGAACCGCTGCTGCGACCGTGCTTTCACCCCCGATTTCCAGTTCGCGCGCGAACTCCACGATCAGGATCGCGTTCTTGCAAGCCAGCCCGATCAGCACGAACAGCCCGATCTGGGTGAAGATGTTGTTGTCGCCGCCTGTCAGCCAGACGCCGGTGATGGCGCTGAACAGGCACATGGGCACGATCAGGATGATGGCCAGCGGCAGGAACAGGCTCTCGTATTGGGCGGCCAGCACCAGAAACACCAGAAGCACGCAGAGCGGAAACACCAGAAGCGCCGTGTTTCCTGCCAGGATCTGCTGATAGGTCAGCTCGGTCCACTCGTAGGTCATGCCCTTCGGGAGCGTTTCATCGAGGATCTTCGTGATGGCCGCCTGGGCCTGCCCGCTCGAATAGCCGGGCGCCGGGCCGCCGTTCAGATCCGCTGAACGGAATCCGTTGTACCGCAGCGCGCTGTCGGGGCCGGTGGTTTCCGAGATATTCACCACCGAGCCCAGCGGCACCATCTCGCCCGCGGCGTTGCGCACCTTGAGCTGCGAAATGTCGCTGACCTTTTCGCGGAACGGCGTGTCGGCCTGGGCAATCACCTCATAGGTGCGGCCAAAGCGATTGAAGTCGTTGATGTAGATCGAACCCAGGTAGGTCTGCATGGTGTCGAACACATCCTGCACACCGACGCCAAGCTGCATCGCCTTGGTGCGGTCCAGATGCGCGAAAAGCTGCGGCACACCGGTATTGAAGTTGGAAAAGACGCCGGCCAGCGCCGGATCCTTCGCGGCCTTGGCTTGCACCTGCTGCATGACCTGGTTCAAGGCGGCATCGCCCTGGTCGGTGCGGTCCTCCACCTGCAGCTTGAAGCCGCCGATCGTGCCAAGGCCCTGCACCGGGGGCGGCGGGAAGATGGCGATATAGGCATCCTTGATCGCGGCATATTTCGCCTGGAGCTTGCGGGAAATGGCGAAACCCGACAGGTCGGCGGAGCGGCGGTCCTCGAACGGCTTGAGACTGACAAAGACGATGCCGGCGGAGGGACTATTGATAAAGCCGTTGATGGACAGGCCAGGAAAAGCCACGGCGCCATCGACACCCGGCTCCTTCAGGGCGACATCCGACATTTCGCGGATCACCTTTTCCGTGCGGTCCAGCGTCGCGCCCTGCGGCAATTGTGCGAAACTCACCAGATACTGCTTGTCCTGCAGCGGCACGAAACCCGGCGGCACGATACGGAAACCGACGACGGTCGCAGCCAGAAGAATCCCATATACGGCAAGCGCGGTGGACTTGCGGGTCAGTATCCCGCCGACACCCCTGCCATAGTTTTCCGAACTGCGATGGAAAAGCTGGTTGAACCGCGCGAAGAACGGCCCAAGCACCCTGTCCATCGCGCGCGCCAGCCAATCCTTGGGCGCATCATGGCTTTTGAGCAGAATCGACGCCAGCGCCGGCGACAGGGTCAGAGAATTGAACGCCGATATCACGGTCGAAAAGGCGATGGTGAGCGCAAACTGGCGGTAGAACTCGCCGGTCAGGCCGCTGATGAAGGCGATCGGAACGAATACCGCGCACAGGGTGAGCGCGATGGCGATGATGGGGCCGGTGACCTCCTGCATCGCCTTGAGCGTAGCTTCCCGTGGTGAGAGCCCGCTTTCAATATTGCGCTCCACGTTCTCCACCACCACGATGGCATCGTCCACCACAATGCCGATGGCCAGAACCAGCCCGAACAGCGACAGCGCGTTGATCGAAAATCCGAAGATGAGCAGCGCCGCGAAGGTACCGACGATGGAGATCGGGACCGCCAGAAGCGGGATGATCGAAGCCCGCCAGGTCTGGAGGAAGAGAATCACTACCAGCACGACCAGAAGCACCGCTTCCAGCAGCGTATGGACCACGGCCTTGATGGAATCGCGCACGAAGATCGTCGGGTCGTAGACGATGCTGTATTCGAGATCCTGAGGAAAATTCTTGCTCAGTTCCGCCATGGTGGCGCGGACCTGGCTGGATATCTGGATGGCGTTGGAGCCTGGCGCCTGGAAGATGGGAATCGCCACCGCCTGCTGGTTGTTGAGCAGCGAGCGCAGGCCGTACTGCGAGGCGTCGATCTCCACCCGCGCAACATCGCCTAATCGTGTGACGACACCGCCTTCATTCTTGACGATGATCTGAGCGAATTGCTCGGGGTCGCTGAGACGGCCCTCGACATTGATGGGCAGTTGCAGTTCGCCCGTCTTGCCATAGGGCGGGCCGTTGATGACGCCGGCCGCGACCTGAACATTTTGCTGGCGTATCGCGGCCACAACTTCATCCGCGGTCATGCCGCGCTCGGCGATCTTTTCCGGATTGAGCCAGATGCGCATCGCATAGTCGCCCGAGCCGAACAGCTGGACCTGGCCCACACCTTCGATCTTGGCAAGCTGGTCCTTGACGTTCAGCACCGCGTAGTTGCGCAGATACAGCATGTCATAGCGCCCGTGCGGAGAGCGCAGGTGGACGACCATGGTAAGGTCCGGCGAACTCTTGACCGTGGTGACGCCCAGATTGCGCGTCACTTCCGGCAGCCGCGGCAGCGCCTGGTTCACCCGGTTCTGCACCAGCTGGGTGGCCAGGTTCGGATCCGTGCCGAGCTTGAAGGTGACGGTCAGCGTAAGCGTGCCGTCGCTTGCGGCCTGCGAGGACATATAAAGCATGTTCTCGACGCCGTTGATCTGTTCCTCCAGCGGCGTCGCCACGGTACCGGCGATCGTATCGGGATTGGCGCCGGGGAATTGCGCCGTCACCACGACGGACGGCGGCACGACCTCGGGATATTCCGAGATCGGCAATTGCGTTGTGGCGATCAGGCCGGCAAGGAAGATGACGACCGATATCACGCCGGCAAAAATGGGCCGGTCTATGAAGAATTTCGACAGATTCACGATAGGTCCTATCGTTTATTGTTTGTGCCGAAGGAGACGGACTATCTGGCCGCTACCTTCCCGGAAATATCGGTCGCCACAACCGCCGCGCCGGGCGTCAGGTGCTGGATGCCGTCTACGATCACACGCTCACCCGGCTTGATGCCCGACAGGACTTCGCGCTGGCCGTCGACACCCTCACCCAGCGTCACCTCGCGAAAAGCAGCCTGGCCGTGGTCGTCCACGACATAGACGAACTTCTTGCTCTGGTCCGAGCCGATGGCCCGTTCCGGAACCAGCGTGACGGTCGTGTCGTTCGCGTTGGCCAGCCGCACCGAAACGAACATGCCCGGCACCAGCGCGCCGTCGGTATTCTCGAAGCGGGCGCGGGCACGGATGGTGCCCGAGCCGGTGTTGATGCGGTTGTCGAAGCTCTGGATGAAGCCCTTGTACGCGTGAGATTCGTCACCCGGGATGGTCAGTTCGACGGGTATCTTCCGCTGTTCATCCGGCGTGTCCGCGCGGGCGTGGATGTTGCGGACATAAGTCTGCTCGTCCACATCGAAGTCGGCATAGATGCCGTCATCGGAAACAATGGAGGTCAAAAGCGGCGCCTGCCCGACGCTGGACTGCACCAGGTTGCCCACCGTCAACTCCGCGCGGCTGACGCGGCCGGAGATCGGCGCCTTCACATAAGCGTGATCCACGTCCAGCTTCGCCTGGGCCAGCGCAGCTTCGGCGCTCTGAATTGCGGCATCGGCTACGGCGCTGGCATTGGCCGCCTGGTCATAGGACTGCGCCGCGATGGCGCCCGCCTTGCGCAGATTGTCGGCGCGGGAAAGGTTGGTCCTGGCCAGCGCGGCGTTGGTGCGGGCCGACTGGAGGTCGGCCGCCGCCTTGGCCTGGGCCGCCATATAGGGCCGCGGATCGATCACGAACAGAACGTCGCCCTGCCGGACGTTTTGTCCATCCTTGAAGCGGATTTCGGTGATGCGGCCCGAGACCTCAGGCCGGATTTCGGCGTAATCCACCGCGTCCAGCTTGCCGGAGAACTCCGACCAAAGCCGCGTGCTCTGCGGCCGGACCTTTATGACATTGACCGGCACTGCCGGATTCACCGCCGCAACCGGAGTGGCGTCAGCACTGGCCATGTGGTGCACCGCAAACCAGCCGCCCCCCAAGGCCGCCAACGCCACAGCCCCGAACAACAACGAACGCCGTTTCTTAAGATTCGTGATATTTCCCAACGTGTTACGACGAGAGGCACGAAGGCTGGCGGCAGTGGCGACCATATCGATCATCGAAAAATCCCCTTGCATTCTGTAACGAGCAGCACAAATATTGCGGTGCACGCCGACATGCAAGAGAATTTTGTAGTGATCGGCAAAAAATTTTGGGAGACCCCGAAAATGGCGGCGGGCAGGCCCCGTTCCTTCTGTACGACCAAGGCGTTGGATGCCGCGATGCAGGTTTTCTGGCGCAAGGGATATGAAGGCGCCTCGATAACCGACCTCACCAAGGCCATCGGCATCAATTCGCCCAGCCTCTACGCGGCGTTCGGCAGCAAGGAAGGTCTCTTCAAGGCGGTGCTGCAACGCTACGACGAACGCCGCCAGGCATTCATGGATTCCATCCTGGCCGCGCCCACCGCGCAGGAAACCGCACGGCTGTTCTTGCATGGCGTAGCCGACTTCGCTGCCGACACGGGCGGCCAGACGCCGCCAGGGTGCCTGTTCCTGCAGAGCGGGCTGGCATGCTGTGACGAGAACATTCCTGATGTGCTGGCGCGGCATCGCGCGGAAAAGGAAATGGCACTGCGCGAGCGTTTCGAGCGGTCGCGTCGCGAAGGCGACCTGCCGCCATCGGCCAGTGCCGCCACACTGGCGCGCTATCTTTCGACCATGGCCAATGGCATGTCGGTGCAGGCGGCGGTGGGTGCCACCGCCCAGGAATTGCACGCCATCGCAGAGCTGGCGCTTGCCTCTTTCCCCGCCGGCGATAAAACATCGCCTGCGAAGGAACTCGTGGACTGAATCCACCCGAGGGAAGGCTGCCCGTGATCGATCAAATGCTGGCGCTGCCCGCGGGCGCGATCCGGATCGCCGACATTGGCGCGGCATTCCTGGGCGAAATCCCGCCTTATCAGCCGCTTCTCGACAATCATCTGGCCATCCTGTTCGCCTTCGAACCGGATCCGCACCAGAGCGAAGCACTCCGCCGGCACCTGGGCGTGAAAGCCGTCGTGCTTCAGCAGGCGGTGGGCGACGGACAAGAGCACACGCTTCATATCTGCAACCATGGATGGACCTCGCTTCTGGAGCCCGATCCGCAAGCGCTGGCTTTCTTCAATACCTTCTCCCGGCTCGGCCACGTCGAGGCAACCATGCGGATTCCAACGCGCCGGCTGGACGACATCGACGAACTGCCGCAGATCGACTTCCTGAAGATGGACGCACAGGGCGCTGAACTGACCATATTGCAACATGGAAGACGTAAGCTTTCCGATTGCGTGGCGGTGCAGATGGAGGCGTCCTTCGTTGCCGTCTACAGAAACCAGCCGCCGTTCGGCGCCGTGGACCTGGAGATGCGCGAACAGGGCTTCATTCCGCATCGTTTCATGGACATCAAACGCTGGTCCATCGCGCCCGCGATCATCGGCGGCGATCCGCGGGTACCCGGCAACCAGCTCCTCGAATGCGACATCCTGTATGTCCGCGACCTTGTCCACGCCGACGGGCTGGACGACCCGCAGCTGAAGAAGCTGGCGGCCGTCGCCCATCATGTTTGCCGCTCACCCGACCTTGCGGCGCGTTGCCTGGTCGAGCTTGAGAAGCGCGGCGCGATCGAGGATGGCGCGATGGCCGGCTATCTCGCCTCTCAGGGCTTGAAGCGCTAGGCGCGTGCGGGCGCGTTGCGGAAGGCGTCGGCAATCGCCTGGCGGATCGGCTTGGGCTGGTAGTTGTCGTCATACAGCGATGGCCGCTTGAGCATGCCGTCAGGTCGTGCCGTGAAATTCTGCAGCCAGGAATAGCGGTCCAACATACCCCAGGCCATCAGGTAATCGGTCTGGCGATAGGCGAACATGAAATCCAGATATCGCCGCGCCAGATCGGCCATGAAGCGGTCGCGCCCCGGAATGTCGGCCGGCGTGCCGCGCTCGCCAACGTCGAACTCCGTCAGGGCCAGCCGCAGGTCCATCGCCACCACCGCATCCAGAAATTGTTTCCAGACGGACTGATCGGCGGCATTGAAGGTATTGGAACCCTGCGATTCCACATTGGTGCCCGGCCCGATGTGGCTCTGCACACCCAACAGATGCACCGGTACCTTGCGCGCCTGGAGCCCGGACAGCAGTTTCAGCACGCCATCGCGGTGCCGCGCGCTGGCAGGCGCCCAGCCCATGTAATCGTTATAGACCAGCTTCGCATGAGGCGCGGCGCTGTGGGCGGCATCGAAGCAAATGTCGATCGCCGTCTCGCCCAGATATTTTGTGAATGGCGTCTGGCGGACCTCGCCGGTACTTTCGTCCACAGTCTCGTTCACCACGTCATAGGTGAAGATGCGTTTGCCAAAGTGATTGCAGACGGTGGTGATGTGCTCGCGCAACAGCCGCTCGGCCTCTGTGGCGGGACGCGGGCCGAAGTCATAGTTGAGCAGCCATTTCGGAAAATACTGGGTTTTCTGCCACAGCAGGGTGTGGCCGCGCGCCAGCATGTTCCGGCTCTGCGCCCACTCCACCACCCGGTCGGCGAGATAAAAAGTGTATTCCCTGGGATTGGGCCGCAGCGCCACCCACTTGGTTTCGTTTTCGCAGACCACGATGCCGCACTCGCGCTCATGTATGGCGCGGACGCCGGAATCATTGAAGGATGAAGCGAAATCTTCCGCGCCGCCGCCTATGCAGCTGCCGAACCCCGTGAATCCCTTGGCTTTGGCCAGCGCATCAAGCGAATCCACCCCACTTGCGGCCCGCGCCGCGGTGACAGTGGCGTCTGCCGCGATTGCTGCACCAGCGGTCACGCCGGCGGCCACACCCATCCAGCCCCGCCGTGTCACGTCCTCCATGTCCCAGCTCCTTTTATTTATCTTGGCGAGCGTTGGTCGTTAGCGTTACCATTCCCGAACCGTCCGCTCAATGGGGCGCGGAAAAGGGCTGACATTTATATATAGACACAAGAAAAGCCCGCTCGAACGGGCAGGACGGGAGGATTCATGCGCCGCTTCTTCGGCATACGCTGGCTTACCATCGCGCTCATCATGGTGGGGGCGATGGTCAACTTCCTCTCGCGCGCGACGCTGGCGGTGGCTGCCCCCACGGTGATGCAGAGCCTTCACATCACCACCGAGCAATATGGCTGGATCACCGGCGCCTTTCAGGGCTTCATCATGCTCCAGCCGGTTGTGGGCTACATCATCGACATATTGGGAGTGAAAACCGGTTTTGCCCTGTTTGCCTTTGCATGGTCGGCGATCTGCATGGCGCATGGCTTCGCCACCAACTGGCAGATCCTGGCGGGGCTGCGGGGCCTCCTGGGCTTCGCGGAAGGCGCGTTTTCGCCCGGCGGGCTGAAGGTCGTTTCGGAATGGTTTCCTGCGAGAGAGCGCGGACTGGCGGGCGGCCTTTACAACATCGGTCCTTCCATCGGCCAGATGCTGGCGCCGCCGCTGGTGGTGTGGGCCATCCTCAATTACGACTGGCAGGCCGCCTTCGTGATCGTGGGCCTGATCAGCCTTGTGTGGGTGGTGCTGTGGCTGATCTTCTATTATCCGGTTGCCCGGCATCCCGCGCTGTCGGCGCAGGAGCGCGAACTGATCCTCTCCGGCCAGGAGAACTACCTGAAATCCGACGAGAAGAAGCCGTCGGTCGGCCACATCCTGAAGCAGCGCAACTTCTGGGGCATCGCCATGCCGCGATTCCTGGCCGACCCGACCTGGGGCATGCTGTCCTTCTGGGTGCCGCTTTACCTCACCACGATACGCCATTTCGACCTCAAGCATATCGCCATGTACGCCTGGCTGCCGTTCCTGGCGGCCGACCTTGGCTGCGTGTTCGGCCCCGCCGTTGCGTTGTTCCTGCAGAAGCGCGGGCTCGACCTGATCGATGCGCGGCGTGGCGCTTTCACGACGGGCGCGGTGATGATGATCGGCGTCGCCTTTGCGGGCGTCGTGCAAAACCCGTACGTGGCGGTGGCGCTTATCAGCCTGGCAGGCTTCGCGCACCAGACGCTGTCGGTGACGATCATCACGATGGCGACCGATCTCTTCCGCCACAACGAAGTCGGCACTGTTGCCGGCATGGCGGGCACCTGCGCCAACTTCGGCATTCTGATATCGTCCCTGCTGATCGGCGGGCTGGTCAGCACCATCGGCTATGAGCCCTTCTTCGCCAGCCTGGCGGCGCTGGACATCGCCGCCGCCATCGTAGTGTGGACCGTGATACGGAAACCGGCGACCAATGCCTGAAATCCAAAATCCGATCCTGCGAGGCTTCAATCCCGACCCGTCCATCGTGCGGGTGGGAGATGAGTATTACATCGCCACCTCGACCTTCGAATGGTATCCGGGCGTTCAGATCCACCATTCGCGCGACCTGCGCCACTGGCGTCTGCTGACGCGGCCGCTCAGGCGCGCAAGTCAGCTCAACATGCTGGGCGATCCCGATTCCTGCGGCATCTGGGCACCCTGCCTGAGCCATGACGGCAAACTGTTCCACCTGATCTATACCGACGTGAAGCGCTATGGCCGCACGTCGGTCGGGGGAGCGGCGGGCGCCAGCCTGCGCGATTTCCACAACTATCTGGTGACGGCGGAAACGATAGACGGGACCTGGTCCGATCCCGTCTATCTCAACAGCAGCGGCTTCGACCCTTCGCTCTTCCATGACGATGACGGCCGCAAATGGCTGCTCAACATGCTGTGGGATCACCGCCCTGGAAACAATCGCTTCGCTGGCATCGTTGCGCAGGAGTATTCGCCGGAAGAAGGCAAGCTGGTGGGCGAGCGGGTGAACATCTTTCCCGGCACAGCCCTTGGCCTGACCGAGGCGCCGCATCTCTACAAGCGCGACGGCTGGTATTACCTGCTGACGGCAGAGGGCGGCACGGGCTGGAATCATGCCGTGACGATGGCGCGGTCGCGCAAGCTGCTGGGACCGTACGAATTGCATCCTGACGCCTATATCCTCAGCGCCCGCAACCGGCCCGACGCGCCGCTGCAGCGTGCGGGCCATGCCGATCTCGTGGAGACGCCGGCGGGCGAAACCTACATGGTCTATCTCTGCGGACGGCCGCTGAGGAATCGCGGCCGCTGCGTGCTGGGGCGCGAAACCGCGATCCAGAAGGTTCGCTGGCAAAATGGCTGGCTCTATACCGAAGACAGGCAGGGCATGCCCGCGCTGCACACACCGGCGCCCGATTTGCCGGACCATCCTTTCCCGCCGTCGCCGGAGCGCGACGATTTCGATTCGCCTGTGCTGGGCATCGACTTCCAATGGTTGCGCACGCCCTGGCCCGAAAAACTCTTCAGCCTGACGGCGCGGCCAGGCTACTTGCGCCTTTACGGCCGCGAGAGCATCGGCAGCCTCTTCCACCAGGCACTGGTGGCGCGGCGCCAGCAGGCCCACTGCTACACGGCCGAGACGGTCATGGATTTCGAGCCGGCCCATTTCCAGCAGGCGGCGGGGCTGGTCTGCTATTACGGCGCCAACAAATTCCATTATCTGCACGTCACGCATGACGACGCGCATGGCCGGCACTTGCGCGTGATGTCGGCCCTGCCCGACGCACCGGTGGGCGACGCCTTCACCCAGCCGGTCGCCATTCCGCCGGGGCCCATAGGCCTGCGCGTCGAGGTGGACGAGGAGCGGCTCTGGTTTGCCTGGCGCACCGGCGGCGGCACATGGCAGCGCCTGCCCCAGACATTCGATGCCTCCCTCCTGTCCGACGAAGCCCAGATGCCGGGATCGCCCAATTTCACCGGCGCCTTTGTCGGCATGGCCTGCCAGGACATGGCCGGGACGGCGCGGCACGCCGACTTCGATTATTTTCTCTATCGCGAACGGGGCTATCTGCCCGATCCTTTCGCAACTGCGTGATGGCGCGGAGGGCTTTTGACAAAGGCAGATTGGTTTTCTAGGGTTGGTACCGGTATCACAAGGCGGCGCAGACCGCGTCCGGGATAGGATGTCCGCGTGCTCAAGATCGTTTCCGCCAGGGTGATCGTCACCTGCCCCGGGCGCAATTTCGTCACCCTGAAGATCGAAACCGCCGATGGCCTGACGGGCCTGGGCGACGCCACGCTGAACGGACGCGAGCTGGCGGTGGCGAGCTATCTCACCGACCATGTGATCCCCTGCCTGATCGGCCGCGACGCGCATGCCATCGAGGACACCTGGCAATATCTCTATCGCGGCGCCTACTGGCGGCGCGGACCCGTCACCATGTCGGCCATCGCCGCGGTGGATATGGCGCTGTGGGACATCAAGGCCAAGGCGGCTGGCCTGCCGCTGTATCAGCTTCTGGGCGGGCGCTGCCGTGACGGAGCAATGGTCTATTGCCACGCCAACGGCACCACGATCGAGGAGACGTTGGAGCAGGCGCAGTCCTATCTGGCGATGGGCTACAAGGCGATACGGCTGCAGTCGGGCGTGCCGGGCCTCAAATCCACCTATGGCGTTTCCAAGTCGCGGCTGTTCTACGAGCCTGCCGATGCCGACATTCCCACCGAGAATGTGTGGTCCACCGAGAAATACCTCCGTTCGGTGCCGGCGCTGTTCCAAGCGGCGCGCGATGTGCTGGGCTGGGATGTGCATCTGCTGCACGACATCCATCACCGCCTGACGCCCATCGAGGCGGCGCGGCTGGGCAAGGACCTGGAGCCCTTCCGGCCCTTCTGGCTGGAAGATGCGGTCGTGGCGGAAAACCAGGCCAACTTCCGCCTGATCCGCCGGCACACCACCACGCCGCTGGCGGTGGGCGAAATCTTCAACAGTGTCTGGGACTGCAAGCAGCTGATCGAGGAACAACTGATCGACTATATCCGCGCCACCGTGGTCCATGCCGGCGGCATTACCCATCTGCGCCGCATCGCGGCCCTGGCCGATCTCTACAATGTCCGCACGGGCTGTCATGGCGCCACCGACCTGTCGCCGGTCTGCATGTCGGCGGCGCTGCATTTCGACGTTTCGATTCCCAATTTCGGCATCCAGGAATGGATGCACCATACGAAGGAAACCGACGAAGTCTTTCCCCACGCCTACAGCTTCCGCGACGGCGCGCTGCATCCGGGCGAAGCGCCGGGTCTGGGCATCGAAATCGACGAGAAGCTTGCCGCGAAATATCCGTACAAGCGCGCCTTCCTGCCGGTGAACCGGCTGGAGGACGGCACAATGTATAACTGGTAGCCCGTGTCCGGCGGCGCCACAGCGGAGGACGGCATGACCGTGAGCGAACCCGCGGTATCGCGGACGGGATATGTGCGCTGGCTGGTCTGCGCCTTGCTCTTCGCGGTGGTGGCCCTCAACTATACCGACCGCCAGGTTCTGAGCGTCCTCAAGCCCACGCTGCAGAAAACCTATGGCTGGAGCGAGATCGGCTATGGCGACGTGGTGTTCTGGTTCCAGGCCGCCTATGGGCTGGGCTATGTCGCTTTCGGCCGTGTGGTGGACCGCTGGGGCGCCAAGGCGGGCGGCACGATCGCCGTCACCATCTGGACGATCGCGCACATGGCGCACGCCGCCGTCACCACGACGGCAGGTTTCACCTGGGTGCGCATACCGATGGGACTGGGTGAATCCGGCCTGTTTCCCTGCACGCTGGCGGCAACGGCGGAATGGTTCCCCAGACGCGAGCGGGCGCTGGCCATCGGCATCTTCAACGCCGGCTCGAACATCGGCGCCATCATCGCGCCCTTCATCGTTCCAATCATCACCATCGCGCTGGGATGGCGGATGGCTTTCATCCTGACCGGCCTTCTGACCGTCGCATGGCTGGCGGTCTGGCTGGTCTGGTACCGCCGGCCGCGGGAAATGAAGACGCTGAGCCGGGGAGAGCGCGCCTATATCGAGTCCGACCCGCAGGAAGCCCAGCGTCCGGTGCCGTGGTCGAAGCTTCTGGCGACGCGGCAGACCTGGGCCTATGTGCTTGGGCGCTTCATCATCGATCCGGTATGGTGGACTTTCCTGTTCTGGCTGCCCGACTTTTTCGCCCGCCGCTATAATGTCGACCTCAAGAATTACGGACCGCCGCTGGTCGCCATCTACATAATGGCCGATATCGGCTCGGTCCTGGGGGGATGGCGCTCCTCGCGGCTGCTCAGGCGCGGCGTGGCGCTGGGCCGCGCCCGCAAGATGGCGATGCTGGCTTGCGCATTCTGCGCCCTGCCGGTGGCGGGCGCGATGCACGCTTCGAACCTCTGGCTGGCCGTGGCGGTGATCGGGCTGGCCTGCGGCGCGCACCAGGGCTTTTCCGCGAATCTTTATGCCTTGCCGTCCGACCTGTTTCCGCGCTGGGCCGCGGGCTCCATCGTGGGGTTGGGCGGGCTTTCCGGCGCGCTGGGCGGCATGCTGATGAGCAAATATGCCAGCAGCGTGCTGCAGACCATCGGCAGCTATACACCGATTTTCGTTTTTGCTTCGCTGGCCTATTTCTTTGCGCTGCTGGTGGTGCATCTGATCGTGCCCCGCTACACGCCGGCAACCGAATTCACATCCGGGATGGGTTGATGTCACGTCTCGATCCCCACCGCTATTTCCCGGCCGATCCCGCGCAGCGCAGGATCGCGGCAGAGCTGTTCGCGCATATCGAGAAACTGCCGATCGTCAGCCCGCACGGCCATACCGATCCTGCGTGGTTTGCCGACGATGCGCCGTTCGAGGATGCGGTCAGCCTGCTTCTGTGGCCCGACCATTACCTGCTGCGGCTGCTCTACAGCCAGGGGGTCAGCCTGGAGAGCATCGGCCTTGCGCCCCTGGACGGCGATGCCGGACCGGTGGAAACCGACCGGCGCCGGATCTGGCGGCGCTTCGCCTCTCATTATCATGTCTTCCGCGGAACGCCCTGCCGCGCCTGGCTGGACCACACCTTCCTGGAGGTGTTCGGGCTGGATCGCGCCTTCGGTCCGGAAACGGCGGATCACTACTATGACGCGATCAACGAGAGGCTGGCCACGCCGGCCTTCCGCCCGCGCGCCCTGTTCGAGCGATTCAACATAGAGGTGATCGCGACCACCGAAACCTCGCTGGACCCGCTCAAGCACCATGAAGCCATCGCCGCCTCGGGCTGGAAGGGCCGGGTGCTCACCACACTCCGTCCGGACGAGATCACCGATCCCGACCATGAACAGTTCAGGCAGGCACTCGCCGCCCTCGCCGGCATCACAGGCGAGGACACGACGACCTGGAAGGGATACCTGCGGGCGATCGAAAACCGCCGCGCCTTCTTCCGCGCGCACGGGGCGACCGCCACCGACCATGGTCATTTGACCGCGCAGACTGCCGATCTTTCGCCGGCCGAAGCAGAAGCCCTGTTCGCAAAGGTCGTGGGCGGCAAAGCAGACGCCGGCGCGCGCGAACTGTTCCGCGCCCAGATGCTGACCGAAATGGCGCGCATGTCGGTCGAGGACGGGATGGTGATGCAGATCCATCCCGGCTGCTGGCGCAACCACAATGCCGAACTCTATCGCCGCCATGGCCGCAATGTGGGCGGCGACATGCCGATGGTGGGCGCCTTCACCGGCCAGCTCAAGCCGCTGCTGGACCGCTTCGGAAACCGGGCCGACTTCACTCTGATCCTGTTCACGCTGGACGAGACAACCTATTCGCGCGAGCTGGCCCCGCTGGCGGGGCATTATCCCTGCCTCAGGCTCGGGCCCGCCTGGTGGTTCCACGACTCGCCCGAAGGCATGATGCGCTATCGCCGCCAGACGACGGAGAGCGCGGGCTTCTATAACACCGCGGGCTTCAACGACGATACGCGCGCCTTCTTTTCGATCCCGGCGCGGCATGACCTGGCGCGGCGCATCGACTGCGCCTATCTGGCCGAGCTGGTGGCGCAAGGCCGTCTGCCGATGGAGGAAGCGGCCCAGGTAGCCGCCGACCTTACCTACAACCTGCCCAAAAAAGTCTACAGACTGTGACCACCCGGCTCTGCGCCGCCGGCCTCGCGCGGCTTCCCGCAACCGTGCGGCGCCCGTCATTCGACCCCGCAACGCTGAACAGCGGCATCGTGCATCTGGGCATCGGCGCCTTCCACCGCGCCCATCAGGCCGTCTTCACCGAAGACGCGATGGCCGCGAAAGGGGGAGACTGGGGCATCATCGGCGCATCGCTGCAGCGCCCCGATGTGCCCGATGCGCTGGCGGCGCAGGACTGCCTTTATACCGTTGAAAGCCTGGGCGCGGCGGCACGCTATCGCGTGATGGGTGTGATCCGGCAAGCCCTGTTCGCGCCGCGCGACCGCACGGCGCTGCTGGATGCTTTCGCGGCTCCCCATATCCATGCCGTGACCGTGACGGTGTCGGAGAAGGGGTACTGCCTGGATGCGGACGGGGCGCTGGACTTCGCCCATCCCGACATCGCGGCCGACCTGGCCGGGCCGGAAGTCCCCCGCTCGGCCATCGGCTGGCTGGCGCTGGGACTGGAGCGGCGGCGGCGGAGCGGCTCGGGCCCGGTGACCATTCTGTCCTGCGACAATCTCCAGTCCAATGGCGCCAAGCTGGCGGCGGCGGTCGGAGCCTTTGCGGGCCGCGCCTTCCCCGGCCTGGCGCCCTGGGTCGCGGCCCATGCCGCCTTCCCGCTGACGCTGGTGGACTGCATCGTGCCGGCGTCCGACGCCGCCCATCGCGCCCGCGTCGCCGCGGCGCTGGGCGTGGACGACGCGGCCAGCGTGCAGCGCGAGGAATTCGCGCAATGGGTGATCGAGAACCGCTTCGCCGGTCCCCTGCCCGCCTGGGGCGCGGCGGGCGCCGAGATCGTGGCCGACACCACGGCCTATCAGCGCCTCAAGCTGCACGTCCTCAACACCGCCCATTCGGCGCTGGCCTATCTGGGCCTGCCGCGCGGCCACCGGTTTGTGCGCCAGGCCATTGCCGATCCCGGACTGGCCGCCTTCCTGGACGCCATGATGGCCGAGGAAGCGGCGCCCGCGCTGGCCCCGCTGGACGTGGCGGGTTACTGGCGCACGGTCAAGGCGCGCTTCGCCAACCCTATGATCGACCACCGCCTGGCCCAGATCGCCGAGGACGGCTCACTCAAACTGCCCCAGCGCCTCTTTCCCATGCTGGTGGAGAATGCGCGCGCGGACAGGCCGGCCGGGCGCATGGCGCAGGTGGTGCGCGCCTGGCTGGATCTGATGGCCACCACGCCGTCGCGCGATCCGGCCAACGCCTGGTTCGCCGGATGGGCGAAAGCCGGGGCGCACAGGGAACAGGCGCTGGACAATCCCGCCCTTTTCCCCAGTGCCTTCCGCGAGCATATCCAACTGCGCCGCGCCGTGCTGAACGGCTGAGGCCACATCCAGCCCCTGGCGCCGGAATGTTTTTCCCGCCTTCGGCAATATAATTGTGCGACGAAAAAATTCTCCCCCCTCCCCCGGCAGGGCTGGAGCGGCGCAAGCCCTGTCCATCGCCTGTCCACCGATCGTTTCGTCCCGCCGATCCTTCTGCCCCGTCATCGCCGCCTCATCGCGCATTCCTTGCGATGCCAGTGTAGCGCGGGCGCGGCGCGTGTTGATAAGGGCGGGGTTGATAGGCAGCGCCGGAGAAAAAAGAGCGGCAGCTGTGGCGGCTGCCGCTCAGGATAGCGCGATACACGCCTAGGGGAAGGAACCGCGCTTTTTCCGGCCTACCAGGTACCCCGCAGGCCGAAAAGGATCACCATGCCCTGGTTGTAGTAGCTGTGCGTGGCGTTGGTGAACTGGTCATAGGTGCGCAGCTTGCTGCGGAACAGGTTCTGCACGTCGAAGGTGACTTCCGGATCGGTCGGAATGTCGTCGCCGAACAGGCTGGAAAGGCGGGCGCTGGTGGACAGGTCCGCCTGGCCATAGGCCTGGGAGAACAGATAGGCGCCCGCCGGGCAGGTCGGCTGAGAATTGATGTTGGGCAGGCACAGGCTCTGCGTGTTGGACTGCGAGGCATAGCTGCTGTCGTTCCACACATAGGACAGCCGCACCGATATGCCGTTGTTGTCGTAATAGCCCGTCACATTGTAGCTCAGCGGCGCCACGCCCACCGCAACCGCCGGCGCGTTGCCCGAACTCTTCTGGTCGAGGATGGTCAGGTTGCCGTTGAAGCCGAAGCCGTGCAGGCCGTAATCGTCCAGCAGGAAGTCGAAGGGCTGGACATAGTCGAACTCCAGGCCGTTCACCGTCAGCATGCCCGGCGCGTTGATCGGCTGCGTCACCAGGATGGTGGCCGGACAGTTCGCGTCCGATGTGCAGCCGCGGCCCGCCAGCGCCGTCTGCTGGTTGCTGTTCAGCGAGTTGTAGGTGATGCCGAACTGCGACAGGTACGAGAAGGGCTGGGTGACGCCCTGGCTGATCGGGAAGCCCGACAGGCCCTTGCGGAAGGCGGTGAAGCCGAAATAGCCCGCGCCGCCCGTGTAAAGCTCGGCGCCGATGTCGATATTGTTGGAGTAGAAGGGCTTGAGCGCGGGATTGCCCAGGGTCAGGGATTGGGCCGTGAGGTCGCCGAAGTTCACGCCCGAGATCATCTGGTTGGGATTGGCCCGGGTCATGGTGCGCGACAGCGCGCCGCGGACCTGGAAATTGTCCGCCACCTCATAGACCAGGTTCAGCGACGGCAGCCAGGAGCCGTATTCCTTCTGCTGGGTGGCGAAGCGGTAGGTGTTGGGATACAGCCCGCCATCCGTCAGCGTCGCGTTGCGCGGGTCCACCACCGTCACGGGCGAGGTGATGTACTGGTGGGTTTCCACGAAGCGCAGGCCCACATTGTAGCGCAGGCTGTGGCCGTCGATCGGTTCGGCCCCGGTCGCCTGCAGGTAGAAGCCGTAGTTCTTCTCCTCGATGGTGCCGGAGTTGCCGCCCACCACCGAAGCGGTGTTGAACGGATAATTCTCGATCACGCCGGCATGGGCGTTGGGGATCGCGTTGGCGGCGGCGTCGATGGCGTAATAGTGCGTGGCCGCGGCGATGGCCGCATAGTTCGCGCTGATGAAGCCGGTCGGACCGGGCACCAGGAACTGCGCCAGCGACGACTGCGGCGCCAGTGAACCGCCATAGGTCAGCGGCGCGAAGCCCGCGCTGTAGCCCGTGCCGTAGCCCGGATAGGCGGGCGACTGGCCCGGCGATGCGGCATTCACGGTGGCGATATTGCCCGCCACGTTCAGGCCGCGGCACGCCGGCTGGGTGTTGGGCGCCGGCAGGAAGACGCTGGGATTGTCGCCGCACGCCGCATTCTGCCACTGCTGCGAGGCGTCGATGCCGGTGATGGCGCGGAAGGCGTCGTCATAGGCAAGGCCCGCATGCAAGGCGATCCGGTCGCCGCCCCAGGTGAAATCGAAATGCGCGCCGCTGGTGGCGGTATAGCGCCGGTCGTTCTGCAGGTTCACGCGGCCGTTGTTCCACTGGAAGTTGGCCGGGTTGTTGAGGTCGATGTTGGTGGTGATGGTGGGGAAGGCCGCGCCCATCGGATTGCTGAAGGTCGCGCTGACCCCGCCGGCGGGCGCCGCGCAGCCGGGCACGCCCGTGCCGTTGCCCGCGCTGGGGCAGGTCACGAACAGATAGGTCGGTGAATCGCGGAAGAAATGGCTGCGGCTGGCATTGACCTGGAAGTCCAGCTTCATCAGGTCGTTGATCTGCCAGGTGCCGCCCGGATTGATGCTGAAGAAGTCGCCCTTTTCGTGATAGGGGCGCGCTTCCAGGAAGAACTGGGAATTGGCGAAGGTGCCGGACTGCACCACCCCGCCCAGGTTGCCGGTATAGGCCAGCGAGCTGGGATCCAGCACCAGGTTCTCCGGGATCAGCGGCTGGGCGCCCGCGCCGCCGCGCACGCCCCAGTCGATGTCGCTGCGGTCGAAGTCGTTGAAGGTGCGCCCGCCGATCAGGTCCAGGTAGAAATGCAGGCTGTCGCTGGGGCGCCACTCGAAGCTGGCCACGCCGTTGTAGCGGTCCCGGTGGCCGCGCTCGTACATGCTGCGGCCCAGGCGCGGCACCAGCGCGTTGGAGATCTGCTGGATGGTCAGGCCCGGGTTGTGCGCCAGCAGGAAGGCCTGGTCGATGGGCTGGCCGGGCGTTATGCCGCCGGTGGTGACGTTGGCGGGCACCGTGTTGGGAATGGCCCAGAAGTTCGCCCCCAGCGTGTCGCAGCCGCCCGACGAGCATTGCGCGGCCTGGCCCGCGGGCGGAGAGGCGGCGCCGCTGGAGCCGCCGGTCAGCGGGCCGGGCGTGCCCCACCCCGCGTTGCCGTCTTCCCAGCCCGTGGTGAAGACGTTGTTGCGCACGCCGGAAAGACCGATCAGCGCGCCGAAGCTGCCCCAGGTATCGCTGATGATCAGCGAGCCGCGTTCGCCCATGCTGGGCGCCTGGCTGTAGCTGGAACCCTGGAAATTGTAGGTGACGCGGAAGCCTTCCTTGTCGAAGGGCCGGGCGCTGCGCATGTTCACGTTGCCCGCCGCGCCGCCTTCCAGAAGGTCGGCGGTGGGCGACTTGCTGACCGACAGCTGCGTGAACAACTCAGTCGGGAACATGTTGAGATCGACCTCGCGGTTGGCGCCGGACTGGTCGGCCGCGCCGGTGGAGGCGATGGCGATATTGGCGCCGTTGAGCGTCACCTTGGTGAAATTGGTGCCCAGGCCGCGGATCTGGACGTTGAGGCCTTCGCCGGTGATTTCGCGGCTGATGGTGACGCCCGGGATGCGGTTCAGCGATTCGGCGATATTGGTGTCGGGAAATTTGCCGATGTCTTCGGCGAACACCGTGTCGGTGAAATTGGTCGAATTGCGCTTGGCGTCGGTCGCCTTTTCAAGGCTGGCGGCATAGCCGGTGACGGTGACCGATTCCACCGCATCGCCGGGCTGCGCGCCGGCCGCGGACGGCGCAAGCAGCAGCATCGCCCCCAGCATGCCGCCGCACATGAGTTTGGCGCGCGCCAAACGGATTCCCGCTGTCGGATACATGCGATTCCCTCCCTGTGCCTTGCGGCACTTGTTTTGGCTCCCCGGCATCGAGCGATGCCGCCCCGTGCCGCCTTATGGTAGCGGCGCCCTGCGCCGTTTTATGTTAGCGGTCACATTACGCGCATGAATAAACCCGATAGTTTCTGCCGTCAAGACAGGGAATGGGACCGGTAACGCGCAAAACACGCGAAAGCGGAGCGACGGTGGCGAAACTGCCACGCTCCGGAAAGGACCGGTCTCAGGCTGTGAAGCCGCTCGCGAATGATGGGCATGCGCGGCCCATAACGCCCGCCTCGAACCGGAACAGGCCGCCCGCCAGCGGCTGCGCGGCAAGGGCGGCGGGACCCAGGCCCTTGCGGGCCGTGGTGGCGTAGGCGGTGGAAAGGCCGGGGCCGCCAAAGGCGATCTTGGTGACATTGGCGACGGGAAAGGACACGGTCCGCAGCAGGACGCCGTCCGGCGCATAGCGCCTGACGGACCAGCCGCCGAACAACCCCGTCCACAGGCAACCTTCGGCATCCGTCACCGGACCATCGGGCCAGCCCGCGCCCTCTTCGATCGCGGCGAACAGGCGCTTGTTCGACAGCGTGCCATCCGGGCCCACATCGAAGGCGAAGATGCGCCGTTCCAGCGTGTCGGTGTGGTAGAGCGTGCGGCCGTCAGGACTGAAGGCGGGCCCGTTGGTGATGACATAGCCTTCGTCCATCACCGTCAGCGCCCCGCGATCCAGGCGATAGAGCCGGCCGGTGGGACGGGATTCGCCGTCGTCCATCGAGCCGAACCACAACCGTCCCATCGCATCCACCGCGCCGTCATTGAGCCGGTTGGACGGCAGGTCCGGTTCGACGGTGCGCAGACGCGTGAAGGCGCCGTTCGCGGGATCGAAATCGAACAGGCCCTGTTTCGTTCCGGCGATGAAATGCCCGTTTTCCAGCGGGGCGATAAAGCCCGGCTCGGACGGCGCGTCCCAGCTTCGGCTTGCGCCCGCGGGATCGAAACGGTGGATTTTGCGCTTCTTGATGTCGGTGAACCAGAGCGCCCCGTTCCGCCAGACGGGACCCTCACCCAACTCCGCCTCCAGCGGCCAGACGCATTCCGGCGCGCCGTTCAGGCCCATCCGGCGTCGATCCAGTAGCCGTGGCCGGTGCACATCCGCCCGTCATTGGAGGCCAGGAACAGCACCAGCGCCGCCACATCCTTCGGCTCCACGCGCGCCTTCAGGCATTGCTGCGCCACGATGTCGGCTTCTTCCGCGGGCGTGTACCATTTCATCTGGCGCGGCGTCTTCACATTGCCCGGCACCACCGCCGTCACGCGGATATTGTGGGGACCCAGTTCGCGGGCCAGCGCCCGCGTCATGCCTTCGATGCCCGCCTTGGCGGTTTCATAGAGCAGCAGGCCGGGCAGCCCCAGATGCCATGAGATCGAGCCCAGGTTGATGATCGCCCCGCCGCCGCGCGCCTTCATGCCGGGCACGGCCGCCTTGGCCGAAAACAGCATGTGGCGCAGGTTGACGGCCATGCGGTCGTCCCAATAGGCGGGCGTGATGTCGGCCAGCGCGTGGCGGTCGTCATTGCCCGCGTTGTTGACCAGCACGTCGATGGGGCCGGTATCGGCGAAAAAAGCCTCCAGCGCGGCCAGATCGGTGAGGTCGAGGCGGTGGAAGCGCGGCGCGGCGGGCTGGTCCTTGAGCCGCGCGACCAGTTCGGCGCTTTCCTGTTCCAGGATGTCCACGAAGATCGTCTCGGCCCCCTGGCGGGCGAACGCCTCGACCAGGCCGGCGCCGATGCCCGAGCCGCCGCCGGTCACAACCACGCGTTTGCCTTTGAGGCTGGGGTAAAGGGCAGAGGGCACGTTTCGTTACCAAAAATTCTGGTTGCGCTAACAATAGCAGCCCGCTGCGCCTGTCAAGGCTTGGGAGCCACGCCCTTTCGGCGCGGCGCGGGCTTTTCATCCACGCCGGCCGAGGATTCCCGCCGGATCAGGGTAAACTTGAGCACCTTGTGCATCACCGCCGCAGGCTTGCCCGCCCGCCGCCCGCGGATCTGTTCGATGAGAAGCCGGACCGCCTCGCGCGCCATTTCCGCGATGGGCTGGCGCACGGTGGTCAGTTCCGGCCAGACGGTGGTGGCCAGCGGCGTATCGTCGAAACCCGCCACCGCCAGGTCGCCGGGCACATCCAGCCCCCTGCGATGGGCGATCGCCATCGTCGCTGCGGCCATGTCGTCGTTGCTGGCGAAGATGGCGGTGGGATTCCAGGCATCCAGCAGCTTTTCGGCCGCCTCCAGGCCCGAACGGTAGGTGAAATAACCCTGCGCCACCTGGTCGGTGCCCACCGACAGGCCCGCCTCGGTCATCCCTTCGATATAGCCGCGGAAGCGCTGGCCCGAAGCGGTCTGGTTGGGATGGCCGTTGACGAAGGCGATGCGCCGGTGGCCCAGCGACAGCAGGTGCCGCGTCATGGCGCGCGCGGCCTCGAAATCGTTGATGCTCACCGCCGAAAGGCCCGCCGCGGGGCGCCCCGAGGCCACCAGGACGGCCGGGATTCCGGCCTCGTCCACCGCCTTCAGCGCCTCCTCCGAATCGCAGAGGGGCGCGGGCAGGATCACCCCGTCTATGCCGCCCTTGGCCAAGCGCTCGACCGCCTCGCGCTCGGATTCCAGGCCGCCGCACTGCTCGATCACAAGCTGGCATCCGGCCAGGCTGGACTGCTCCAGGCTGCCCAGCAGGAATTCGCTGAGATAGGCGGCGCTGGGATTGCTGTAGAGGACGCCGATATGCATGGCGTCCGCGCTGGCCAGGCTGCGCGCCGCCAGGTTGGGCGAATAGCGCAGCGCCTTGACCGAAGCGGCCACCCGGGCGCGCGTCTCCTCGCGCACATTGGGCTCGGAGTTAATCACGCGCGACACCGTCATGGGCGAAACGCCCGCATGACGCGCTACGTCATGGATGGTTACGACTGTGCCGCTGCGGCGGCTGCCTTTCCTGGCCAAGACCTTCTCCCGATCGGGACTACTCCTAGCACGGCGGCCGCGCAGGCCCCATCCCTGTTTGGGCCATCACCGTTTAACCTTGTCGCCGGCGGACCGGCGCCGGCCCGCCAGGGGACCCGTCGATTCCCGCATGACCAGCGTGAACTTGAGGAGCTTGTGCACCGGTCCCGCGGCGGCAGCGCCCCCGCGCCGCGCGCGCACCTGTTCGATCAGCAGGCGCACGGCCTCGCGCGCCATGTCGGCGATGGGGCGGTGCACGGTGGTCAGCTCCGGCCAGACCATTGTGGCGAAGGCCGTGTCGTCGAATCCGGCAACGGCGATGTCGCCGGGCACGTCCAGCCCCTTGCGGTGGGCGGCGGCCATGGTGGCGGCGGCCATGTCGTCGTTGGCGGCGAAGATGGCGGTGGGATTCCAGCCATTGCCGAGCAGGCGTTCGGCCGCCTCCAGACCCGAACGATAGGTGAAGAACCCCTGCGCCACCTGATCGGCGCCGACATCCAGACCCGCTTCGGTCATGCCGGCGATATAGCCGCGGAAGCGCTGGCTGGACGCGGTGTGACCGGGATGGCCGTTGATGAAGGCGATGCGGCGATGCCCCAGCGACAGCAGATGGCGCGTCATCTCGCGCGCCGCCTCGAAGTCGTTGATGCTGACCGCGGAGAAGCCCGGGGCGGGCCGCCCCGAGGTCACCAGCACGGCCGGTATCTTCGCATCCGCCACGGCCTGCAGCGCCTCTTCGGAATCGCAGAGCGGCGCGGGCAGGATCACCCCGTCCACATGGCCAGCGACCAGACGCTGGATGGCCTTGCGCTCGCTTTCCAGATCCTCGCACTGCTCCAGCACAAGCTGGCAGCCCAGAAGGCTGGACTGTTCCAATCCGCCCAGCAACAGTTCGCTGAGATAGGCGGCGGTGGAATTGGCATAGAGGATGCCGACATGCACCGTCTCGGCGCTGGCAAGATTGCGCGCCGCCATGTTGGGCGAGAAGCGCAGCGCCTTGATCGAGGCGGCGACCCTGGCGCGCGTTTCCTCGCGCACGTTGGTTTCGGCATTGATGACCCGCGACACCGTCATCGGCGAAACGCCTGCGTGGCGGGCCACATCGTGGATGGTCACACCCCCGCCGCTGCGGCGGCTGCTTTTTCTGGCCAACGGTCCCTCCGGATGTCCTTCCCTAGCAAAATCGCGGTGAAATGGACATGCGGCCGGTTAGGCGGCCCCTTCGTCCCTCTCCCCGCCCGCCGGAGCCCGGATTGACTTGGCCGCGAACGGCGGAATATCGCTCTTGCCCGTTTCCGGATGGTCCCAGCATGACGCGCACGCTTTACGGCCACAAACAGGACGGCACGGCCGTCCATGCCTACAGCCTTGGCGCCCCGGGCGGGCTGACCGCCACGGTGCTGGACATGGGCGGCACCATCACCGCCATCAGGGTGCCGGCCGGCGACGCGCCACGGGGAGACGGCCCGCGCAACGTGGTGCGGGGGCTTGCGGACCTCGCCGCCTATGAAGCCAGCGGTTGGTGGAATTGCCTGATCGGGCGCTATGCCAACCGCATCGCGGGCGGCTTCACGCTGGACGGCAGGCATCATGTCCTGCCCGCCGGCGCGGATGGCGTGACGCTGCACGGCTCGCGCCCGCTGTCATGGGGCACGCGACTATGGACGGTGGTGGAGGCCGGCGACGACACGCTGACCTTGCGGCTGGTCAGCCCCGACGGCGACCAGGGCTTTCCCGGCACGCTGACCGCCGAGGTGACCTACAGCGCGACGGGCGACGCGCTGCGGCTGGACTATCGCGCGGCCGCCGATGCGCCCACGCCGGTCAACCTCACCAACCACATCTATTTCAACCTGGCGGGCGGGGGCAGCGTGACGGACCAGACGCTGCAGCTTAACGCCGATCGTTTCACGCCCACCGACGCCCGGCAGATCCCCACCGGCGAGATCGCCGATGTCGCGGGCACTGCCTTCGATTTCCGCGCGCCCGCGCCCATCGGCGCGCGGGTGGATTCGGACGAGCCCCAGATGCGGCTGGCGGGCGGCTATGACCACAATGTGGTGCTGAACAAGCCCGCCCCCGGCGCGCTGGAATGGGCGGCGCGCATGCGCGATCCCGAAAGCGGCCTCATGCTGGAACTGTGGACCACCGAGCCCGGCATGCAGGTCTATTCCGCCAACAATGTGCGCGGCGGCCAGTTTGATGCCGCGGGCCGGCCGCTCGAACGGCGCGGCGCCCTTGCGCTGGAGACTCAGCACTTTCCCGACAGCCCCAACCGGCCGCAGTTTCCGTCCACCATCCTCAGGCCCGGCGAGACGTTCCGTTCGACGACCGTCTTCCGGTTCAGCCGGGAATGACGATGACGCCGCGAGCCCTTGCAATCAGCCGCCTGGCCATCGCCTGCCTGCTGCTCCTGCCGCCCGGCGCGGCGGGCGCGCGCGATTTCACCAGCACCATCACGGAAAGCGACCGCATTCCGCGCCTGCGCCCCGAATTCCAGGTGCCCGACGAGCCCAACCAGCTTTTCTATGTCCAGCGCTCGGTCAATTCCAACACCGTCGTCTATGCCGCAAGGCTCGACGCCCAGGGCAACCTCGACCGCCGCGATCCGGTCGAGGCCTTCTGGCGCTGGTTCAATGTGGACGGACACAGCAAACCGCTGAACTTCATCGAGCGCATGATGGCCTATGGCGTCCATGTGGACCGTCCCCGGGACGGCGAACCCATCACCTTCACCATCGCGGCCCTGCCCGAGCGCCGGCTGACGCTGGCGATGGACGAGCATCGCCGCCCCGAGGCCTTGATGCGGATCGACGGGCACATGGTCAGGCTGGCCTATGTCTATCTGCAGGTGGTCGAGGGCGGCCTGATGCCCAGCGTGCCCGCGCTCGACATCTTCGGCACCGACAAGGCCACGGGCCGGGCCATCCACGAGCATCTGGTGCAGAAGTAGCGCGCGGCTGGATGGCATCCTTCGACAAGCTCAGGATGAGGGTCATCATGTTGCTCTCCCTTGGCCCGCGCATCCTCCGGCAGGAATGAGGCTTCGGCAGGGATGAGGCTCGTCGGCCGATCCTAGAAATGCGGATTGTCGCCCAGGCTGGCGCGCAGGCTCAGCCCGCGCCGCCGCTGGATCGCGTACAGCACGCCGCCCGCCGCCGCCAGCGTGGCGAGCGGCACCAGCCAGCCCGCCAAGGCCGGGCTGACGTAGCCGAACTCGCCCATCAGCAGCAGCGCGCGCGAGGCGAAATGGCAGGCATAGCCGCCCAGCAGCACGCCCACCAGCGCGTACCACCGGGTCTGGTAGGCGAAGAAAAGCATCGCCAGCGCCGCGCCCAGCAGCGCCATCGCGCAGGTGAAGAGGCCTTCCCCCTGGACGGCCGCAAGCCGCGTGCGATAGCCGCTGAGGTCGCGCGAAAGGATTTGCGCCCGCGCCAGCCTGCGCAGGTCGGACAGCGCCAGATATTGCGGCGACAGGCCCAGGTTGGCGAGCCACAGCACATTGAGGTCCATGGCGACGGCGCGGGCGCGGAAAGGCGTCTGGGCCTCTTCATGCGCGGCAGTCGTCAGCACGTCGCCGCGGCTTTCCAGGTCGGCGCGCCACCAGCGGCCGTCCTCGAGCAGCCAGCGGCCGCCGGACTGCGGCGTGGCGGTGGCGGCGGTATCCACTTCCGCCAGATGGCCTTCGGTGTCGAGCTTGTAAACGGTGACATTGTGCAACCTGAGCGGCGGGCCATAGGCGATCTCGGCCCTGAGCAGCCCGTCGGGCAGCGCGATCCAGTGGTTGCCGCCGCTCTGGCTGCGGTCGAGGCGGATGCCTTCGCGGCCCAGCCTTTCGCGGATCTGCACATGGATGGCGGCGGGCCTGAGCCACACATCCACCGTGACCAGGCCCGCGCCCATCAGAAGGCCGGCCAGCAGCGCCGGCACCATGCAGAAGAGCGGCGAGCGTCCGCTGTTCCAGATCAGCATGCGCTCGCGCGATTCGGTGAAGGCGCTCTCGCTCCACACCACGCCCAGGAAGGTCGCGAACGGCATGAAAGGCGGCGAAAGGTCCGGCAGGCGCAAGGCTGCCAGCCGCACGATGTGCCACAGGGCGGCGGGCCCGCCGTCGCCCGCCGTGACGATCGCCACCTGCGGCCACAGGTCGATGGTCAGCGCGATGGTCATCAGCGCCGCCATCACCATCAGCGTGTGGCGCAGATAGGCGCCCAGCATGTAGCGCGTATGCAGCCCGAACGGCGTAAGGAAGATGGGGCGGGCGCCGGATTCGCGCCGCCGTGCCTGCGCCTCGCTCATGAGCGCGCCAGCTGCGGCCGCACGAAATCGTTGTGGCGTCCCACGATCAGGCCATAGGCAAGGGCGCCGACGGCCGCGCACAGCAGCAGGGGCGGCACCAGCGCGCCCCCCACCGACATGGGCGCGACCGTGGTGATCAGCCATTCCGAGGCCAGGTTCACCGACATCAGGACCAGCGCCGCCAGCGGCAGCGCGAACCAGTTGGTCAGCCGGCTGGTGAAGGAGACGGCCGCCAGCGCGATCAGCGGCGCCAGCAGCGACAGCAGGCTGCGCGAGAAACGCTCGGCCAGCAGGCGCATCTGTGCGGCCCGCGTCTGGGCCGTGCGATTGTCGGGGGCGAACAATTGCTCGAACAGGGTCTGCTCGGCGGTGACGCCGGCGCGCGCGCCGAAGGGCAGAAGCTGGTCCACCATCATCAGCTGGCTCATGTCGCGCACCTTCATGCTGATGTCGGGCACCGCCTTGAACTGTTGCCGGACGGCGCCCCGCCCCGCTTCGCCCACGGGATGGGCATCGGCGAAGGTGTGCGAGGTGAAATCGTTGAGGTTGAGCACGATCCGGCCCGACCGGTCGGGACCGTCCAGCCTGGCCTGGGCGGCGGTGACCACGCGCGAGCTTTGCGGTCCGATCCGCTGATAGACGAACAGGGTGCGGTCCTTGCCCGGCGCCGGGGGAGCGGTGCCGCGCGCGTCGATCACGGGCACGCCGCCGGGCGCGGCCGGCGGCGGCAGGCCGCCGCGCACGCGGTCCATCGCATAGGCCACATAGGAAGGGAAATAATAGAATTCGTCCTTGGCCACGCCCTTTTTCAGCGAGCGCAGTTCCGAACTGAACAGGATGGAGCGTTCGGCATAGCGCGACAGCGGATCGGCGACGCCGGAGCCGACCGTGGCCACGCCCAGCCCGGCCAGCGCCACGATCAGGACCAGGGCGCTGAGCTGGTACGGCCCCAGGCCCGAGGCGAACAGCACCAGCATCTCGCGGTTCTCGCGCATCCTCAGCAGCGCCGCATAGGACGCCATCAGGATCGCGACGGCCAGCGCCAGGTCGAAGATCTCGGTGCTGGTGAGGGCCAGCACCATCAGTATGCCCGACAGGTCCGCCTCGTGGCGCACACCGTCGCGGAAGACCGGGGTGAAATGTTCGGCCAGGAAGATCGCCTCGATCAGGGCCACGACCGCCAGCGTCTGCAGCGCCACGCGCCCGAAGAAGCCTTGCGCATAATCGCCGCGCACAAAGGCGGTCAGCGTGACCCTGGGGCCTTGCGGGGCGGAACGGCCGATGGCGTGCGCGGAGACGGACATCAGAGCCGGAATTCCTCGCCCAGATAGACGCGGCGCACTTCCGCATCGGCGACGATGCCCGCCACGTCGCCCGACGCCAGTACCCGCCCGCTTTCGATCACATAGGCGCGGTCCACGATCGCCAGCAGTTCGCGCGCCTTGTGGTCGGTGATCAGCACGCCGATGCCCCGTTCGGCCAGGTGGTCGATCATGCCGCCGATCTCGTCGGTGGCATGGGGGTCGACCCCGGCGAAGGGTTCGTCGAGCATGGCGAAGGCGGGATCGCAGGCCAGCGTGATCGCGATCTCGCAGCGGCGGCGCTGCCCGCCCGACAACTCGCCCACGCGCTTGGCGGCCACTGCTTCGAGCCGGAATTCCTCGATCAGGTTCGCCAGCGTGACGCGCCGGCGGGCCCCGTCGCCCAGGCGCGCTTCGAGCACCAGGCGGATATTCTCCGCCACCGTCAGGCCGCGCGGCACGAAAGGCGCCTGCGGCAGGTAGGCGATGCCGAACCGGGCGCGGTCATAGAAAGGCATGGCGGTGATGTCATGCCCGTCAAGCTCGATGGCGCCGGCATCGGGCGCGATCATGCCGGTCAGCATCTGGAAGGTCGTGGTCTTGCCCGCGCCGTTGGGGCCCAGCAGGCCCACGATCTCCCCGCGGTCCAGCGACAGGGTCACGTCTTCGATGACCCGGCGTCCGGCGAACGACTTCACCAGATGCTGCGCGCAAAGCATGGCCTGTTCTTCGAATCCGTGCGTGTTCTTCGTCGAGGGTCCGGCGCCCAGGGCCCAGGCGCAAGCGAATCAGGCCTGCCCCCGTTTCTCAGGCCCGCTTTTCCGACCGGAGCGGATACTATGACGCAGGTTTCAGACTGTACAGGCGCGCGCCCGCACCCAATTTAGGGGATGGGAACCTGTCCCGTGGACTGACCAAATGCTACCGAATATTACGCCCTCCGTGTCGATGAAATGGGCGGATAAGGGCCTTTCCGGCGGGCGCATGACCCCCATGCATACGAATTTTTGAGGGCCGATGCCTGGACTTACCGTGGGGGCGAAGGTTGTGGCATACCTGTTTCAGGGTATGCTCTATACAAGGGCGGCTGCTTCGGCCGTTTTGGAGGCAACCGTTTGTGATTGATACCGAGGGGCAATGACGACCCATTCCGCGGCCGCCGAGCAGAAGGCCATACCGCCCGAATCCGAACTGCCCGAGCGCAAGAGCATCGTCGATGACTTCGCGGGTTACAAGGCGCTGCGCCGCCGTATCGAGGATGTGCAGAACAGCGGCCAGGAAGTGCCGTTCTTCCAGCCGCGCGACGGCGTCAGCCACAGCGTCATCCGCCGCAACGAAAAGAGCCTGGTGAGCTTTTCGGGCTACAACTATCTGGGGCTGAACGGCCATCCCGCCGTTTCGGCCGCGGCCAAGAACGCCATCGACAAGTACGGCACCAGCGCCTCGGCCAGCCGCATCGTGGCCGGTCAGATCGAGCTGCACGGCGAACTGGAGCGCAAGCTCGCCGACTTCCTGGGGACGGAAGACGCGCTGGTCTTCATCAGCGGCTATCTTACGAATGTGAGCGTTATCTCGCACCTGCTGGCCCGGCCCGATGCCGTGGTCTATGACTCCGGCGCCCACAACAGCATCATCACCGGCGCGCGGCTTTCCGGCGCCAAGACCTTCACCTATGCCAATGGCGACTGGGATGCGCTGGACGCGCTGCTGGCCAAGGAGCGCGCGGGCTTCCGCCGCGGCCTGATCGTGGCCGAAGGCGTCTATTCCATGGACGGCCAGATCCTGGACCTGGCCCGCGCGGTGGAGATGAAGAAGAAGCACGACATGCTTCTGATGGTGGACGAGGCCCATTCCTTCGGCATCGTGGGCCAGACCGGCCGCGGCGTGCGCGAGGCGGCGAACCTGCCCGTGGACAGCATCGACGTCTATATGGGCACACTCAGCAAGACGCTGGCCTCCAGCGGCGGCTATATCGCGGGCGACCGCGGCCTGATCGAATATATGCGCTTCCTCTGCCCCGGCCTGATCTTCAGCGTGGGCCTGTCGCCCGCCGATACCGGCGCGGCCATGGCCGCGCTCGACATACTGGAGCGCGAGCCGCACCGGCCCAGGCGCCTGCGCGAGCGCGCGCGCTTCTTCCGGAAGGTGGCGCGCGAGAACGGGCTTTCGGTGGGCGGCGACGAGGAATCGCCCGTGGCCTCGCTGATCGTGGGCGACGACAAGATGGCCATGCTGCTGTCGCACCGTCTGCTGGAGCGCGGCATCGAGGTGCAGCCCATCGTGCGGCCCGCCGTTTCGGCCACCACCGCGCGGCTGCGCTTCTTCCTGACGGCCAACCACACCGAAGAGCAGATCCTGGAAACCGTGCCGGTGGTTGCCCGGGAGCTCGAAAAGCTGCGCCGCAGCGCCGAGTGACGAGCCCATCGCGCGACGGCAGCGTGCGCGAGGGCCGTCCCTTGCGGATCGCGCTGGTCACCAGTTCCTACAACTTCATCAAGGACGGCGTCGCCCTGACCCTCAACCGGCTGGCCGGCTGGCTGGAAAGCCGGGGCGTGGAGGTGCTGGTGTTCGCGCCGGTCGCGCGCGAGCCGGCCTTCGCCCATGCCGGAACGCTGATCGCGGTGCCGTCCATCGCCCTGCCCGCGCGACCGGAATATCGCCTTGCCTTCGGGCTGGGCGGCGCAGCGCGGCAGCAGCTGCTGGATTTCGCGCCCGACATCATCCATATCGCGGTGCCCGACCTGCTGGGCCGGGCGGCGCTGAAACTGGCGCGCGAGATGGGCATCCCCGCCGTCGCCTCGTATCACACGCGCTATGAAACCTATCTGAAGCACTACTGGTACCTCGCGCCGCTGGAAGGATGGCTGACGCGCTATCTCGGCGGCTTCTATGGCGCCTGCCGCGAGGTCTATGTACCGTCGGAGTCGGTGCGCGCGGCGCTGCTGGCCGATGGCCTGCGCGACAATTTCAAACCCTGGCCGCGCGGCGTGGACACCGCGCGCTTCAGCCCGGAGCGGCGCGGACACGGCTGGCGCGCGCGGCGCGGCATCGGCGCGGGCGAGCTTGTGATCCTGCATGTCTCGCGCCTGGTGCGCGAGAAGCGGCTGGACACGCTGACCGCCGCGCTGCGCCAGGTCGAGGGTGCCGGCCTTGCCCACCGGGCGGTGATCGTGGGCGACGGCCCCGACCGCGCCTTTGCCGAGCGCGAACTGCCGCACGCGCTCTTCACCGGCTTCCTGGACGGGGACGAACTGGCCGATGCCTATGCCGCGGCGGACATCTTCGTCTTCCCCAGCGACAGCGAAAGCTTCGGCAACGTCACGCTGGAGGCGATGGCTTCGGGCGTGGCGTGCGTCTGCGCCGACGCGACGGGCAGCCGCTCGCTGGTCGTCCCCGGCGAAACCGGCCTGCTTGCTCCGGCCGATGACGCCGGCGCCTTCGCGCGCGCCATCCTGGCGCTGGCGCAGGATGCGGACCTGCGCGCCCGCATGGGCGCGGCGGGGCGCGCCCGTGCCCTGACATATTCATGGGACGAGACGATGGCGCGCCTTCTGGACTATTACGTCTGGCTGACGGGGAAGGGGGCGCCATGAAGATCGTTGACGTCTGCGAATTCTATTCGCCCACCGGCGGGGGCGTGCGGCGCTATATCGACCAGAAGCTGGAATTCGCGCCGCGCTTCGGCCACGAGCTGACCGTGATCGCGCCGGGCGGCGAAAGCCGGCGCGAGCGCGTGCGCGGCGGCGAGATCATCTGGGTCAAAAGCCCGTCCCTGCCCTTCGACGCCAATTACCGCATGTTCTGGCGCGGCCGCGACGTGTGGGAACTGCTGGATTCGCTTCAGCCCGACGTGGTGGAAGGTTCATCGCCCTGGCGCGGCGGCTGGCTGACCGCGCGCTGGCACGGCCCGGCCGCCAAGATCTTCTTCATGCACGCCGATCCCGTCGCCGTCTATCCGCAAACCTTCCTGGGCGGCATCCTGGGCGAGGAGCGGGTGGACAGCATGTTCGGCTGGTTCTGGACCTATCTCAACCGGCTCAACAATTTCTATGACGCGGCGATCGTCACCAATCCGGCGCTGGCCCAGCGTTTCGGCAAGTTCGGGCTCCAGAACATCGAGGTCGCGCCGTTCGGGGTGGAGCGCGAGAAATTCTCGCCCGGCTTCGCCAATCCCGCCGTGCGGCGCGAGATGCTGGCGGCCTGCGGGTTGGACGAAGAGGCCACACTGCTGATCGCGGTGGGCCGGCATCATCCCGAAAAGCGGCTGAACGTCGTGATCGACGCGGTCACCCGCGCCCAGGCCCATCGCCGGATCGGCCTTTACATCGCGGGCGACGGGTTGATCCGCCGTTCGGTCGAACGCTGGGCGCGGCGCGCAAAGCATGTTCATGTCGCGGGCCAGATCAACGACCAGGAACGGCTGGCCGCGGCGATCGCCAGCGCCGACGCGCTGATCCACGGTTCGGCGGCGGAAACCTTCGGCCTGGTGCTGGCCGAGGCGCTGTGTTCGGGCACGCCGGTGGTGGTGCCGGATGCGGGCGCATCGGCCACCTTCGCCGGTCCCGGCTATGCCGAAACCTATCGCCCCGGCGATGCCGCCGATGCCGCCGCCGCCATCCTGGCGCTGGTGGCGGGCGACCGGGGCGAGCAGGCGCGCGCGGCGCTGGCCGCCGCGGGCGAGAAGGTCAACAGCGTGGAGCAGCATTTCGAGATGCTGTTCGGCATCTATGAGCGCCTGCTGGCCGGGCGCGCGGCCAAAGACGCGGCAAGGTCGTCGAACCAGTCCAGATAGGCGCGCGCACAGGCGCCGGGTTCGAATTGCGCCACCAGCGCCGCAAGCCTTTCGCGCGGCGGGCGGGGCGCTTCGCAGACGGCCGTGAGCGCGGCGGCAAGCGCAGCGGGATCGCGCGAGGCCACGATGCGGCCCGCTTCGGGGATCGTCATCACATCGCGCAGCATGGCGGTGCAATCGGTGCTGACCACCGGCACGCCTTCAGCCAGCGCCTCGCCCGCCACGGCGGGCTGGCCTTCATAGCGTGACGTCATCAGCAGGACATCGGCATGGGCCAGCCACGGCGCGACGGCGGGCACATGGCCCGCGAGCGTGACCCGCGCGCCCAGCCCCATGCGCGCGATCGCGCGTTCCGTCATCTTGCGCTGCGAACCATCACCCAGGATGGTCAAATGCGCCGGGCGCGGCAATGCGGCGAGCGTGCGCAGCGCCAGGTCCACGTCCTTTTGCGGCTCCAGCCGCCCGGCCCAGAGGATGTTGCAGACGCCCGGCATGGCCGGGTGCGCGTTTCCATCCGCGTGGCGGAAAATGGGATCGTGCAGCACGCGCACCGCCTTGCCCGGCGCGATGGCCGCCATCTGACGCGCGAAGCCGGAGGTCAGGGCGGCGAAGCCGTCGATACCGTGCGCGAAATGGCGCAGCACCGCACGCCCCGGCCATGCGAGCGGGCCGCCCGGCAGTGGCGGATTGGAGACTTTCAGCACGATGGCGGGATGCGGACCGGCATCGCGGAGGGCATTCGCAAGGAAAAGATGAAAGTTGCCGGGCAGGAAAATAATGTCGGGGCGCAAGTCCGCCAGATGCCGGCCCATCGCCGCGCCCAGCCGCAGGCGCGACACCGCGCTGCGGCGGATCGGCGGGTCGAGCGCGATGACGCGAACGGCGGCGTCAACGGTATCGCGCAGACCGCCCTCCTCCGTGCCGCACAGGATCGTGACCCCGCGGTCCATGCCGGCCCAGGTGCCGGCCAGGCCGATGGCGATGCGCTCGGTCCCGCCGCGCGCGAAATCGTGCAGGCAGATCAGGATGCGCCGCGCCGTCATGGCGTGCGCTCGAAGATGGCGATGGCTTCGTTCAGGCTTTCATGGATGTGCACTTCCGGCCAGATGCCGGACGCGGGAGCGGACACGTGTGCCAGCCGGTAGCCAAGCCCACCATCGCGCAAGGCCCGGAAATAGCGCCGCGCGCGCAGATCGCCGAACAGCGCCTGCTGGACCTTTGACGGCGAGCGCCGCCCGCCCAGCTCGCTTTGCGGTTCGGTATAGTGCCGCATCCACCATTGGCTGACCACGATGAAGCGCGGGCTGCGCGCCGCCAGCGCATCGAAAGGCTGGCGCAGTTCGTTCACGCCGGGCAGCGGATTGCGCGCCTTCAGATCGCCGGCCCCCACGCGCTGGATCGCGGCGTCTTGGGGAAAGCGCGGCAGATAGGCGTTCTGGCCATAGGTCTCGATCCGGTCTCCGGGGCGCACATGCGCCGCCATCCAGCGTTCGGCGTCATAACGCGGATCGCGCAGCATGGCCGCTTCGACCGCGATGCAGAAATGCAGAGCCCATAGCGCCGCCGCCAGCAGCAGCGTCCCGCCCGCAAGCGCGCGCGGGCGCGGCAGGGCCAGCAGCCAGTCCGCCGCCATGCCGATATAGACGCAGGCCAGCACGCCCTGCGGCATCAGGAAGCGCGCATCGGTGCGCAGCGCCACGAAATTGAAGCATACCGTGAAGGACAGGATCGCCAGCGCGGGCAGCAGGCCCGCGACCCATGCGCCCCGGTCCGCGCGCCGCGACACCGCCAGCCACAATCCGCCCGCCGCCAGCAGAGAAGCCGGCGCGGCATACCCTGCGGCGAACCAGTCGGCCATGTCGGCCAGAAGATCGCGCCATCCCGCCCATGTGTGCGCATAGGCGGCGTAATCGCCGCTGGCCGGGCCGGTCAGGAAGGCGATGCGTTTCGCGAAACCCGATGAATTGGTGATCGCGCCGTCCACCAGCAGCCATGCGATGGCCGCCGTCGCAGCCGCCAGCGACAGCGTGACAATCACCTGCCGCGCGTTGCGGCGCGGCCAGTCGTCGGCCGCGAACCACAACAGCAGCACGGCCGGCAGGCTCAGCAGGAAGACGGCATAGGCCTGATCCTTCGTCGCCACCGCCGCCGCCGCCAGCAGGGCGGCGTGCCAGATGCGCCGCGTGTCATGCTCGGCGATGGCGCGCATCGCCGCCAGCAGCGCCAGGCACGACCAGAACAGATACGGCACGTCCAGATTGCCGGCCTGGCCGTAATAGACCAGGCTCATGTTGAGCGCGGCGGCTCCCGCCGCCAGCAGGCGAGCGCGCGCGGGCGCGATCGCGCGCGCCATCGCGCCCACGCACCAGATGATGCCCAGCGACATCGCAAGGTTCACCAGCCGCGCCACCACCGCGAAATAGGTCATGTAGCCGGGCCGCGTGATCTCGGCGATCACATCGTGCTGGTGCAGCGAGGCGGCATGGGCCAGCGCCCATCCCGCCACCGGCAGCGACGGAATCGCCAGCAACACGGCATGGAGCGGCGGATAGGTAAAAAACGATCCCGGTGTCCAGGTCAGCGCCAGTGCAGTCAGGAAGTTGCGCGGCGCGAAGCCGTCATCGTCCCACCCGTCGGACGCGGGCAGGCCCCAGAACAGGCCGGTCAGCCGCATCGCGGCGGCAGCCAGCAATATCCATGCAAGCGGATCGCGGGCCAGAGCTGCCAGGACCGCTGCAAGACGCGCGCGCATCAGACCCTGTTCCGGCGCGCATCGACAAGCCAGGTCGCGCCCGCCACCGTCGCCGCCAGCACCAGGTCGGCCGCCGCCAGGATCACCAGCACCGTCGCCACCGGCGTCACCGCGGCGCTGGCCGCGCCCGCCGCCGCCATGCCCACGCCCACGAAGATCAGGTCCTTGTTGGGCACCAGCGGCAGGCGCGTGATCACCAGGCGCAGCGCCACATACTGCAGCGAGGCCACCGCCGTGGGCAGCGCGCCCGAAAGCTGCCACAGCCCGAATTCGATCCCCAGCACGATCACCACGCGCGCAAAATGGATCAGGAAGGTGACGGCGACCTGGCGGCGGCTGAACACCGTCACCTTGTGATGCGCCAGCACAAGCACCAGGCACAGGATCAGCGGCACCGTGCCCACCAGCACATACATCCAGCCCTGGCCGGGCAGGACCGGCAGGTCGAGCCCGCCAACCGCCAGCAGGACCAGCGCCAGAAGCCAGACCATCGCGAGGCTCGCGCCCGCCGATGTGAGGTTGCTGTCCTTGATGGCGTGCACCAGAAGGCCCGGCGCCAGCGAAAGATTGCGCTGCGCCCAGAAATAGAAGAACGCCTCGCCCGAATAATCCAGCATGAAGGCATTCATCAGCCGCTTGCGCAGGATCACCGACAAAGGCGGCGGCGCGCGCCACAGCCTGCGATAGACCAGCCAGTCGCCCAGCGGCTGCATGAAGAACTGCGCCACCAGCAGCAGATAGAAACCGATATTGGCGGGCCGCGCCGCCCAGATGTCGCGCCAGCCCAGCTGGGCCAGGCGCCGGCCGATGACGGCAAGCAGCACGGCGGGAATGCCCCAGCGCACGATCAGCGTGGCGATCCGGCCCGCGCGGCTGGCGGCAAGCCGCGCGAGCAGGCCGGAGTCGGGGCCGAGATCGGGCGCCGCACTCATGCGCGGGCAAGCACCCGCCGCACCACGGCGCGCGGCAGCAGCCGCGCGGCGGCGCGGATCACCGCGAACTGCCAGGGCACCACAATGCGGCGCGCGCCCGCATCGATGCGGCGGCGGATGATGCGGGCGGCGGCGTCCGCATCCATCAGGAACGGCTTGGGCTGGGTGACCTTCCGGCTCATCGCCGTGTCGATGAAGCCCGGCGACACCAGCGTCACCGCGACGCCGCGCGGGGCCAGGCGGATGGAAAGCGCTTCGGCGAACATGGCAAGCCCAGCCTTGGTCGCGGCATAGGTGGGCGCCATCGGCAAGGGAAAGGATTCGGAGATGGAGCCCATCAGCACGATCCGCCCGCGGCCTCGCCGGGCCATCAGCCCGGCCATGACGCTCGCCCCCACGATGGGCGAGACGAAATTCACCTCCGCCACCGCGCGCGCCGAGTCCGGCACTTCCGCGGGCGCATCGTCCGGCGCCATGCCGCCAAGCCCGGCATTGAAGATCGCAAGGTCCACCGGCGTTTCGCCGTCGCGGGCCGTCAGCCGCGCCGTGACGGCGGCGAAGTCGCGCACATCCGGCATGTCGGTCACACAGGCTGCGCCTTGCGCCCGGCACGCCGCCACCGTCTGGTCCAGTCGCGCCTGATCGCGGCCCCACAAGATCAGCGTCACGCCCGCCGCCGCATAGGCGCGCGCCAATGCCGCGCCGATGCCGCCGGATGCGCCCGTGATGAGGATGATCTTCGGAGACATGACTCCTTCGGAAGGACCGGCGCGCCGAAACACCGCGAAAATGCGGCCCGCGCTTACTATCAAATCGCGGCGGCCAAGGCTATGGTGCCGCGCTTTCCGCAAGGGGAATCGCCCGTTGAGCGCGCCCGTCGAAATCGTTCCCGTCACCACCAGCCGCCAGTGGCGCGACTTCCACCATCTTCCCTTCAAGGTCTATCGGGACGATCCCAACTGGGTGGCGCCGCTGCTGCTGGAGCGCAAATTCCACTTCCAGCCGAAACACAATCCCTATTTCCAGCATGCCAGGGCCGCCTTCTTCCTGGCCTGTCGCGCGGGCGAGCCGGTGGGGCGCATCACCGCCCAGATCGACCGGCTGCACCTGGAACGCTACAACGACGCCACCGGTCATTTCGGATTCATCGAGGCGGTGGACGACGCGGAAGTGTTCGCGGCGCTGCTGCGCGCGGCGGAGGACTGGCTGCGCGCAGAAGGGATGCGGCGCGTGATCGGGCCGGTGAGTTTCTCGCTGTGGGACCAGCCCGGGCTTCTGGTGGAAGGTTTCGACACGCCGCCCTATGTGATGATGGCCCATGCCCGCCCCTATTTCGCGGGTCGCATCGCGGAAAACGGCTATCGCAAGGCGGAAGACCTGATCGCCTATCGCTATGGCCCCGGCGCGCCGACCGCGGCGCTGGAAAAGCTTCTGGCGCGGGCGATGCGCAGCGGCGACGTCACGCTGCGCAACATCCGCATGGACAAGCAGCATTTCGAGGGCGAGGTCGCCATGCTGCTGGACATCATCAACGACGCCTGGTCGGACAATTGGGGTTATGTGCCGATGACGCGCGCCGAGATCGACGACCTGTCGGGCGTCCTCAAGCTGCTGCTGCGCCCCGGCGATGTGGCGATCGCGGAATACCAGGGCAAGCCGGCCGCCTTCGCCGCCATCTTCCCCAACCTCAACGAAGCGATCGCCGACATGAACGGCCGGCTGCTGCCCTTCAACATCGTCAAGCTGCTGTGGCGGATGAAGGTGAAGCGGACGAAAACCGCGCGTATGCCCATGATGGGCGTGCGCAAGGCGCTGCAATCCTCGCCGGTGGGCGCGGCGCTGGCCCTGTCGGTGATCCGCTCGGTGCGGGAATTCAATTTCTCCCGCGGCGTGGTGGACAGCGAACTGTCCTGGATACTGGAGCGCAACGACCGCGTGCGCCATGTGATCGAGATGGTGGGCGGCGTACCGTACAAGCGCTATCGCCTTTATGAGAAGGCGATTTAGGGTCCGGTCTTCGGGGTCCGCTTCACGTGGATGGCCTGCCTCATCCTTCGACAAGCTCAGGATGAGGTATGTCGGGATGAGACTCCGGCAAGCTCGGGACGAGGCTTCGCGGGGATGAGACGCATGACCGCAATCAGAGCGGACGGGGCTGCAGCGGCTCTACGAGCGCCACGCCCAGGCCGGGGTGGCGGTGACGCGCAAGATGCGCGGGCAGCTCCCGCATCGTGACCTCGAGCGTCGGGCGGACGTACCCTCTGACCAGGTGGCCGCCCCTGGTGCTGGCGTCCGCGCGGCCCAGCACCGTATGCGCATGCAGGCTGGGCTTACCCTGATCGTCCGGCACGATGTCGCCCACCAGCGTGATCACCTCGACCTGCTCGCTGACCGGAATGTGCCGGTACTTCTTCGCCTGCCAGTCGAAATAGGCGATGGTCGCCTTCTCGAACGCGCCCAGCGCGACGAAGGATGCGTTGCCGATATCCTCCTGCACGGCCAGCGCCAGCAGCCGGTCCACCACCTCCTCGCCCGCCTCGAGCACCGCGATCCATGTGCGGGTTTCGCCGGGTTTGCTGACCATCCTGCTTTGCATCTCGTCCTCCCGTGGCCGGCCTTCCCGCCTAGTCGATCCACAGCCCACGCCTGCGGTGCCAGTCTTCGATCGACAGTTTGGGATATTCGCGGAATCGGGAATCGCCGGGGCCGAAATCCGGCTTCACCCAGGGCGCCTTGTACTTGAGCATCAGATGGACCTTCGACGGCGGCACCGGCAGCCTGGTGTCGATGGCCGAAGCGAACGGATGCACCAGTTCCGGCCAGGACGGATCATAGAGCCACAGTGCGGTCGCGCATCTGGTGCAGAAATTGCGTTCGCCCGTGCTGGTCTCGCAATGGCCGCTGTCGTCGGCGATTTCGGCGCGGAAGACGCCGATGGCCTTCTTCCCGCGCATCTTCAACGTTCTGTAATCGCCCATCAGGTTGATGGCGAAGCCGCCGCCGCCCGCCGTCTTGCGGCAGATGGAACAATAACAAAGCTGATAGGGATGGGGCGTGTGGCTTTCGACCGAGAAATGCACGGCGCCGCAACGGCACGATCCTTCCAGCGTGACGGGCATGGAGACTCCTGTTCACAGAACGCGAGGGCGGCCCATGCCGTTCCCCTTTACCGGCGGCGGGTGGTAACGCTAACCTGCCTTAAAAAAAACGGGGTGGAAATGGCGCGGGCGATCTTCCTGGCGGCGATGCTGCTGGCCTTCACGGCCCAGGCCGCAACGGCGGCCCCGCGCTGGGTGGGAAGCTGGGCCACTTCGCAACAGGTGCCGGAGCCGCGCAACGCATTGGGCCCGCACGACCTGGATGACGCGACGCTGCGCCAGAGCGTGCATCTGTCGACCGGCGGCGCAGCCTTGCGGGTGCGGCTGTCCAATGCCTTCGGCACAACGCCGCTGCACATCGCCGCCGCCCATATCGCAACGCCCGTCTCGCCGGGCAGCGGCGCCATCCAGCCCGGCAGCGACAGGGCGCTGTCCTTTTCGGGCCGGCCGGACGTCACCATTCCGGCCGGCGCGGAATATGTCTCCGACCCGGTTGGCCTTGCGGTGCCGGCGGGGACCGACATCGCGATCTCGCTGCACTTCGGCGCCGCGCCCGCGCAGCAGACCAGCCATCCGGGCTCGCGCACCACATCCTTCCTGCTGCACGGCGATCATGTGTCCGATCCGGCCCTGCCCGGCGCGACGGCATTCGATCACTGGTTCAACATCGCCGGGATCGACGTGATGGCCGATGCGGGCGCGGTCGTGGTGCTGGGCGATTCCATCACCGATGGGCGCGGCTCCACCACCAACGGCAACGACCGCTGGACCGACGCGCTGGCGCGCCGCTTTGCGGACGCCCATGCGCCCGTCGCGGTGCTGAACCACGGCATCGGCGGCGGCCATGTGCTGCTGGACGGGCTGGGTCCCAACGCCATGGCGCGCTTCGACCGCGACGTGCTGGCCCAGCCGGGCGCACGCTGGCTGATCGTGTTCGAGGCGATCAACGACATCGGCACGTTCGACCCCGACGGAACGAAGCCGCGGGCCGCACACGACGGACTGGTGGCCGGGCTGACCACCGCCTATGCGCAGATGATCGAGAAAGCCCATGCCGCTGGCATCCGCGTCTATGGCGCCACCGTCACGCCTTTCATGGACTGCGCGCCCTATCGTCCCAGGCCGGTCAGCGAGGCCGACCGCATGGCGGTCAATGCCTGGATCCGCGGCCATTTCGATGCCGTGATCGATTTCGACGCGGCGGTGCGCGATCCGGCGCGCCCCGATCACCTGCTGCCCGCCTATGATTCCGGCGACGGACTGCACCTGTCGCCCGCGGGATACCGGGCGATGGCGGCGGCCATTCCGCTTTCGCTTTTCCAGCCCTGAGGCAGACATGCGCAAACCCTTCGCCGCCCTGCTGTTCGCCTTGATCGCCGGCCCGGCCTTTGGCGCGCCGCCCATCACCTTCACCGCCGAACAGGACCATCAGAACATGATGGACCAGCTGGGCATCAAGGCGCTGCGCCCCGGCCCCAGCGGCAACGAACAGGCGCCCAACCACGCCAACTATGACGAGGGCAAGGCCAATCCCTTTCCCGCCTGGCCCGATGTGCTGACGCCGAAGGACGGCACGAAAGTCACCACGCCCGCGCAATGGCGGACGCGCCGCGCCGAGATCGTGGAGGATTTCGACCGCGAGGTACTGGGCCGCGTGCCCGCCGATGCGCCGAAGATCGCATGGAAAGTGCTCTATACCGACCATGAGATGCTGGGCCAGGTGCCGGTGACGGTGCGCCAGATCGTGGGCCATGCCGACAACAGCGCCTATCCCGCCATCGGCGTGGACATCCGCATGACGCTGGTGACGCCCGCGAAGGTGCAGGGACCCGTGCCGGTGCTGATGATGTTCACCCGCGCCGATCCGCCCGCGCCCGCCCAGCCCGCGCCGGAGGAACTGGACCGCATCAATGCCGCGCTGAAGGCCGCGATGGTGCGCGAGGACCCGGCCCTGAAATCCGTGCTGGATGCGCATCCCGCCTGGATGCCGCTGGCCCGCCCCCCGCTGTTCGTGATGCCGCAACTCAATGCCGACGGCGATCCGCCCAACGAATGGCAACTGGTGGCCGCGGGATGGGGCTTTGCCCGCATCGATCCCGCCAGCATCCAGGCCGACAACGGCGCAGGCCTGACGCGCGGGGTGATCGGGCTGGCCAACAGGGGCCGGCCGCGCAAGCCCGATGACTGGGGCGCGCTGCGCGCCTGGGCCTGGGGCGCCAGCCGCGGGCTGGATTTCCTCTCCACCCTGCCTGAAGTGGATGCGCATCATGTGGGCATCGAAGGCGTGTCGCGCTATGGCAAGGCGGCGCTGGTCACGATGGCCTATGACACGCGCTTTGCGATGGTACTGGTGGGATCGAGCGGCGAAGGCGGCGCCAAGCCGCACCGGCGCAACTATGGCGAGGCGGTGGAGAACCTGACCGGCACCGGCGAATACCACTGGATGGCGGGCAATTTCCTGAAGTATGGCGGGCCGCTGACGCCCGGCGATCTTCCGGTGGATGCGCACGAGCTGATCGCGCTCTGCGCGCCGCGCCTGACGTTCATCTCCTATGGCGTCCCCGAAAAGGGCGACGCACACTGGCTGGACCATCAGGGCAGCTTCATGGCCACGGTGGCGGCCCAGCCGGTGTGGGAGCTGCTGGGCGCGAAGGGGATCGGGCCGGACCAGGATTATCGCACCGCGAAGATGCCGGGCGTGAATGTGGGGCTTCTGGATGGACAACTGGCCTGGCGCCAGCACGATGGCGGCCATACCGATGCGCCCAACATGAAGTATTTCATCCAGTGGGTGGACAGGAACATCGGCCATGCGCCGCCCGCACAGTGACGAGGCAAACAGATGAAGAGAATCCTGCTGGCGGTTGCGCTCGCCCTTGCCGTGCCGTCCGCCCTCGCCGCGGGCCCTGCCGCGGCACAGGTCCTGCCCAATGTCACGCTGGTGTTCGAGCCGTTCCACAAGAGCGGCATCTACAGGATCGGCGAGCCCGTGGGCTGGAACATCCATGCGCTGCTGGGCGCAGGCTATACGAAATACAATTACGAACTGCGCGAGAACAACCTGAAGGTCCTCAAGTCGGGCGTGATAGATCTTTCGTCCGGCGCGGGCACCATCGAAACCACGCTGGACCATCCGGGCATGCTCTATCTGCGGCTGAGCTTCATCGGCGCGCCCGAGCCCGCCACCACGCCCACGCCGCAGGAACTGGACAAGATGACGGTGGGCGCGGCGGTGGCGCCGGAGCAGATCAGGCCGCCCGTGGGCAAGCCCGCCGATTTCGACGCCTTCTGGACGGAAAAGCTGGCGGCGCTGCGGCAGGTGCCGATGAATCCGAAGCTGGAGCCCGTGACGAGCGACCGCGAAGACGTGGAGCTTTCCACCGTCACGCTCGACAGCCTGAACTCGCAGGTGCATGGCTATCTGGCTGTGCCCAGGGGCGGCGGCAAGCATCCGGCGCTGATCGTCTATCAGTATGCGGGCGTCTATTCACTGCAGAAGAACACGGTGACCGACCGCGCGGCGGAGGGCTGGCTGGCCTTCGACGTCGATTCCCATGACATGCCGCCCGACCAGGCCACCGCGCCCAGGGACTATGCCGCCATCGGCAACACCGGCCGCGAGACATCCTATTTCCTGAACATGTATCTGCGCGACACGCGCGCGCTGGACTACATCCGCTCCCGCCCCGACTGGGACGGCAAGACGGTCGTGCTGATGGGCATGTCGATGGGCGCGCAGCAAAGCTTCGCGACCGCGGGTCTCAACCCGAGCCGCGTCACCGCCATCATCGTGAACGTGCCCGCGGGCGCGAACATCAGCGGCGACCTTTACAGCAGCAGGCGCGGCTATCCCAACTGGCCGGTGGACGACCCCAGGGTGGTGGAGACGGCGCGCTATTTCGACATCATGAACTTCGCGCCCGCGATCACGGCCAAGGCCCTGGTCGCCTTCGGCTTCATCGACACGACCTCGCCGCCCTTCGGCGTGCTGGCCGCCTTCAACCAGATGCGCGGACCGAAGGAGGCCGTGGCCATGCCGGAGTCCGACCACAACCACATCACGCCCCAGGCGGAAGGGGGGTACTTCGTCCGGTCCCGGGAGGCGCTTGAATCCTTGCGGAAAACTGGCGATTTCGCGCCCGACGAAAACTGGTTCAAAAACCTGCATTAGGCGCTATAAGGCGCCGCGAAACGACAAAGCCCGAAGGGCGGCATGGCCTTTGACGACACGCTGCGGCGGACCCGCATCGTTCCGGTGATCGTGATCCGGGATGTGGCCCATGCCGTGCCGCTGGCCAGGGCGCTGGTCGAGGGCGGGCTCAACATCCTGGAGATCACCCTGCGCACCCCCGCGGCGCTGGATGCGATCAAGGCGATCGCTGCGGAGGTGAAGGACGCCGTCGTGGGCGCGGGCACGGTGATCAATGCCGCGCAGTTCGCGGCCAGCGCGCAGGCTGGCGCCAGGTTCGTGGTCAGTCCCGGCCTGACGGAAGAGGTCGTCCATGCGAGCCGGCAGCACAATGTACCGATCCTGCCCGGCGTCGTGACGGCATCGGACGTGATGCGGGGGCTGGGCCTGGGCCTTTCCACCTTCAAATTCTTCCCCGCCGAAAGCAGCGGCGGCGCGCCCGCGATCAAGGCGCTGGGCGGGCCCTTCCCGCACGTCGCCTTCTGCCCCACCGGCGGCGTCAGCGCGAAGAACCTCGGAACCTATCTGTCGCTGCCTAATGTGATCGCGGCGGGCGGATCGTGGATGGTGCCGCCCGATCTCGATGCGGCCGACGCCTTTGCGCGCGCGGCAAGCCTAGCGCGCGAGGCGCGTACGCTGGCCGATTCCGTGGCCCGCGCATGACCACGGCCATCTCCATCGGCGAATGCATGGTCGAACTGCGCCCGGTCGCCGACGGGCACCTCAAGCGCGGGTTTGCGGGCGACGCTTACAATACCGCCGTCTATCTGAAGCGCAGCGCGCCGGAGATCGAGGTCACGTTCCTCACCGCCACGGGCGATGAAAGCCTGAGCGACGCGATGGTCGCGACCTGGCGCGGCGAAGGCATCAGCGACCGGCTGGTGTTCCGCATCCCCGGCGAGAAGCCCGCCCTGTACCTGATCGAAACCAATGCGCGCGGCGACCGCAAGTTCCATTACTGGCGCAGCGAGACGCCCGCCAAGGAATGGCTGCGGCTGCTGCTGGCCGCGGGCGGAGCGGATGTGCTCGACAAGGCGGATCTTGTCTATGTCTCGGGCATCTCGCTGGCCATCCTGAGCTACGCCGACCGCCAGGCCGCCATCGAACTGCTGGGCACGCTGAAGACCAGGGTAGCCTTCGATCCCAACATCCGGCCCGCGCTGTGGAAGTCGATGGATGAGGCCCGCCACACCTTCGAGGCGATGGCGAAGATCGCGGCGATCGTGCTGCCCAGCCGCCAGGATTATCAACTGCTCTACGCGGTGGACGACCCGGGCAAGCAGATCGCCTTCACGGCCTCGCTGACCAGGGCCGAGATCGCCCTGACCTGCGACGAGGATGGCTGCCTGATCCGGGCGGGCGACCGGATCACCGCCCTGCCCACGCAGGCGGTGACGGTGGTGGATACGTCGGGCGCGGGCGATTCCTTCAATGGTGCCTATCTGGCGGCGCGACTGCGCGGCAGCGATCCGCTGGGCGCCGCCCGCGAGGGTCTTGCCCTGGCCGCGAAGGTCGTGGCCCAGGCCGGCGCGCTGATCCCGCGTGCCTGAAGCGTATTTTCAATCCTGATAAGACAAAAAATTTCCGGAATCACGCGCCCGACTTGCGAACCACTCGCAACAATGCGACTCTTTCAAAGGCAAAAACCGAAAAGGCTTGCGCTTCCAAACTCGAAACATTCTAATCCGCGTAACAGGTCCAAGCCGCTGCCCGGCTTATGTTTTATTTCGGGAAGGAATACAATGAAGATCAATCCCCAGAAGTGCGTCGCCTGCGGCAATTGCACCTATGTCTGCCCGATGGGCGCGATCTATGTCGATCCGATGCTCAAGCGCGCCACCATCAACCGTGACGAATGTGTGGAGTGCTATTCCTGCTACAACGGCCTGTCGAAGGAAGTGCTGCCGCCCGCGACGGTGCGCTTCGTGCGCCGCACGCTGGCCAACTTCCGCGTCCGCTTCGAGCCGGAACCCGATGTCTGCCCCACCACCGCCTTCGAGCCCGACACGCTGGAATGGCCGCGCGTGGTGCGCCGCGCCTTCTCGGACCCGCGCGTGCCCCATGAATCCACCGGCGTTTCCGGCCGCGGCACCGAGGAAGTGAAGACCAACGACGTCACGGGCCGCGTCGGCATCGGCGAAGTGGGCTTCACCATCGAACTGGGCCGCCCCGGCATCGGCGCCCGCTTCCGCGATTTCCAGGAAATGTCGCGCGCGCTGGCCAAGGCCGGCGTGTCGTTCGAGAAGAACAACCCCATCACCACGCTGATGACCGACGTGACGACGGGCGACATCCGCGCCGACATCCTCAATGAAAAGGTGATGAGCGCGATCATCGAGATCAAGGTGCCGGTCGAGCGCACCGAGGAGATCATCCGCATCATCTGGGACGTCGAAAAGCGCATCCCCACGCAGGTGGTGATCGGCGTCGGCGTGCGCTGCGACGAGGAAGGCGAGGAGAAGATCGTCCTGCCCATCCTGGAGAAGCTCGGCTACAACCCGCAGCGCGCCAAGACCAATATCGGCCTCGGCCGCAAGCAGATCCGCGACCTGACCAACGCCGCGCCGGTCGCGCAGCCCAAGGAACTGGTGAACGCATGACCAACACACTGCACCGCTACGGCAAGGCCGAGAGCTTCTTCGACGACTACATCGTCTTTTCGCTGCCGGCCAAGAGCAAGGCCGCCGGCCAGACCGGCGATGCGCTGGCCGCCCAGAAGCGATTCATGCAGCTGGCCGCCGAATACAAGCCCGTCAGCCTGGGCGACGCGCTGCACGGCGGCAGCCTGCGCCCCACGCGCAGCAAGAGCATCTTCGGCCACTGGGGCAAGCGCACCAGGCCGAACTTCAAGCGCGTGCTGGACGGCATGACCAAGGCGGGCACGATGGCCGCGGTGTTCGACAACCGCGCCAACGCCGAAGCCTTCGTCAAGCGCCTGAAGGACGAGGATCTGGGCCTGTCGGTGAACATCTCCTCCTCCATCGACAACGCCAAGAACGCCTGCAGGGCGGCCGGCATCCCGCGCCATTCGATCGCCTATTCGCTGGGCTTCGAGCATGTGGGCGACAACACTCCCGGCAAGCAGGCGATCATGCTGTCCACCATGTGCGGCCACGGCATGCTCTCGATCAACTTCGCGCAGAAGATGATGAGCTTCGTGAAGGAGAACCGCCGCACGCCCGAGGAAGCCGCCCAGGCGATGGCGCGCTTCTGCTCCTGCGGCATCTTCAACACCACCCGCGCCAAGCGCATCCTGGAAGAGGTGCGCGTGGGCGTGAAATAGCGCCAGGCGCCGCCAGCAAGCACGACAACATCAGCAGAACGCGCCGGGCCGCCGCCCGGCGCGTTTTTCTTTGGGCCTGTCAGCCCAGGCTTGCGAATTCCGCATCCGTCAGCGTGACGGAAGCCGCGGCCACATTCTCTTCCAGGTGCGCGACTTTCGAGGTGCCGGGGATGGGCAGGATCGCGGGACTGCGCCGGAGCAGCCAGGCCAGCGCAACCTGTGCCGGCGTGACTCCCTTGGCCTTCGCCAGCCGCCCCAGCGGACCGTTGGGCCGGGCCAGGCCGCCGTCGCCGCCCAGCGGATAATAGGGCATGAAGCCGATGCCGTTGGCCGCGCAATGGTCCACCACATCGTCGCTGTCGCGGTCGGCAAGGTTGTAGCTGTTCTGCACCGTGGCGACGCGGAACACCCTGGACGCCGCTTCGATATCGGCGACCGAGACTTCCGACAGGCCCGCATGGCCGATCACGCCATCGTCCAGAAGCTGCTTCACCGCCCCGAACTGCTCGTCGCGCGGCACGCGCGGATCGATGCGATGCAGTTGCCACAGGCCGATCTGCTCCACGCCCAGCTGGCGGCGGCTCTTGTGCGCCTGCGCGATCAGGTGTTCGGGGCGGCCGTTGACGCGCCACATGTTGGGTCCGCTGCGGGTGAAGCCCGCCTTGGTGGCCACGAGGATCCCGTCATAGGGATGCAGGGCTTCGTGGATCAGCTGCTCGGAGACGTCGGGACCATAGGAATCGGCGGTGTCGATGAAGTTCACGCCCAGTTCCGGCAGGCGCCTCAGCACGCGGATTGCCTCAGCGCGGTCGCGTGGCGGGCCCCAGACGCCGTTGCCGGTGATCTGCATGGCGCCGAATCCCAGGCGGTGGACCGCGATCTCGCCGCCGATCAGGAACGTGCCGGAGGCGGCGGCATTGGCGGCTGTCATGCGAAGTCTCCTTATAAGCAGCTATGAGCCCAGGCCGCGCGGCTCCTTGATGACCTGCCGGGTGGGCCAGGTGCGCGGCGTGTGCCCGCTGATCTCAGCGCCTGCGTCGTGCGCGAAGCGGCGGTTCCATGTCGTGGCGCCAAGCGAAATCAGCGCCACCACCCAGAAGGCGGCCGTGAAGTCCGAGAATTGCGGGGCCGCGTGCCCGCGCAGCGCCATCGCGCCCTGGAGCGCCGCGGCGCCCGCGCAAATCCCCATCGACAGCATCAGTTGCTGGAAGGTGGTGTAGAAGCTGGTGGCGCTGGCCATGCGGTCCTGCCCGATCTCGTCATAGGCGACGGTGTTGTAGCCCGTGAACTGCAATGACATGAAGAAGCCGCTGGTCACCATGACCAGGAACATCAGGGGCAGCGGCCAACCCGGGCGGAACAAGCCGCATGTGGCATAGCCTGCGCTGGAAAGGATGCCGTTGATCACCAGCGTGTCGCGGAAGCCGAAACGGCGCAGGATGGGCGGCGCGATCGGCTTGGCCACGATCGAGCCCAATGCCGTCGCCAGCGTCATCAGCCCAGACTGGGCCGCGCTGAGGCCGAAGCCGAGCTGCATCATCAGCGGCAGCAGATAGGGATGGGCGCCCTGTGTGATGCGGGTGATGGCGCCCGCGATCACCGATGTTCCATAGGTCGGTATCTTCATCAGCGAGATGTCGAGGATGGGATCGGGCGTACGCCGCGCGTGCAGGATATAGAGCGCGCCCAGGATCGCGCCGGCGGCCAGCAGCGCCAGGGCCAGATGGAGCGCGCCGGGGTGGCTGGTCAGTTCGAACCCGAACAGCAGCAGGCCCAGCGACAGGCTGGACTGGATGATGCCGGTATAGTCCGTCTTCTCGGGCACCTCGCCGCGCGAATTGGCGATGAACAGGCTGACCAGCACCACGCCCAGCACGCCGATCGGCACATTGATATAGAAGATCCAGCGCCAGTTCAGATAGGTGACGATGAAGCCGCCCAGGGGCGGGCCCATGATCGGCCCCACGATGGCGGGGATCAGCACCCAGGAGGTCGCCTGGATCAGGTCGCGCTTTTCCACGCTGCGCATCAGCACCAGCCGCCCCACCGGCAGCATCAGCGCGCCGCCTATCCCCTGGAAGAAACGCGCGGCCACCAGGAAATAGACGCTGGGCGCGCTGGCGCAGGCGATGGACCCCAGGATGAAGGCGACAATGGCGCTGCGGAAGACGGTGCGCGCGCCGAAACGGTCGGCGATGCGGCCCGAAAGCGGGATGAAGACCGCCAGACTTATAAGATAGGAGGTCAGGGCGATGGAGAGGCTGGGCGCGGACACGCCCAGCTCGCGCGCCATGCTGGGAAGCGCCGTGGCCAGCACCGTGCCGTCGAGCTGCTCCATGAACATGGCTGCGCCGACAATCAGGGCGATGGTGCGGAAATGGGGTCGGGGGGCGCCGGTTTCAGGCATGATCTGCCCCGTTTAGGCTCGGTGGGAACCGGGCGCAAGGGCCAGATTCCGCGGGATTCGGGCCATTCCACCCCCTGTGCGCCCCCGCCGCCCGGCCCTATAACGGAACACAGCCGCCGAACCGCGAGCCCGACTGACGCAATGACCCTGCAGGCCCTGTTCGATCAGGCACTTGGCTTTCACCAGCATGGCCATCTCGCAGAAGCGGAGCGGCTTTACCGGCTGGTATTGAACGGCGTGCCCCGGCATTTCGGCGCGCTGCACATGCTGGGCGTGGCATGCGCGCAGCAGGGCCGCCATGCGGAGGCTTTGGCGCTGATCGGCGCGGCCCTGGAATCACGCCCCGGCGATGCCCTTGCCCTGACCAACCACGGCAATGTGCTGGCCGCGCTGGGCCGGTTCAGCGAGGCGCTGAACCGCCACGATGAGTCACTGGCCGCCGCGCCCGACAATGCCGATGCCTGGAACAATCGCGGCAATGCGTTGAAAGGGTTGGACCGGCCGCAGGAGGCTTTGGCGAGCTATGACCGCGCCCTGGCGTTGCGCCCAGGCTTTGCCGACGCCCTGAGCAATCGCGGTACGGTGCTGCACCAGATGGGCCGGTCTGACGACGCGCTGGCCAGTTTTGCCGGGGCCCTTGCCGCCGATCCCGCGCATGTGGGAGCGCTTTATAACCGCGGTCACGTGTTGCACGACGCGGGACGCCTGGAAGAGGCGGTGGCCGGTTACGACCATCTGCTGACGATTGCGCCCGGCCATGCGGATGCGTTGGCCAACCGCGCCCTTTGCCTGACCGGCCTTGGGCGCATCGACGAGGCGCTGGAGTGCTTCGACCGCGCCATTGCCGCGGACCCGGGCCATGCCGAGGCGCACTTCAACAAGGGCCTGTGCCTGATGCTGGCCGGACGCCTGGATGAAGGCCTGCCCCTGTATGAATGGCGCAAGAAGCTGCCCGTGCCCGTGGAAGCGCGCACCTATGCCCAGCCGCTTTGGACCGGCGCCGAGGACATCGCGGGCAAGACCCTGTTCGTGCATATCGAACAGGGCCTGGGCGACACGATCCAGTTCTATCGCTATGCGGCCCAGGCCGCGGCGCGCGGCGCGAAGGTGGTGCTGGCGGTGCAGGACCGCCTGTTGCGGCTTCTGGCAGGTGCGGCTCCGGCCGTCCGGTTGATCGGCTACCGGCAGGAGCCGGAGGCCTTCGATTACCATATCCCGCTGATGAGCCTGCCCCTGGCGTTGGGGATCGAATACCGGCCCATTGCCCTTCCCTATCTGCGCGCCGAGCCCGAACGGGTGAAGATGTGGCGGGAAAGGATTGGCGCGAAGGGCTTGCGGATCGGCGTCAGTTGGGAAGGCAATCGTACCGTGGCCGGTGGCGCGGGCCGGGCCTTCCCGCCGTCGGCCCTCGCCGGCATTGCGCGGATTGCGGGCGTGCGGCTGGTCGGCCTGCAGAAGGATGCGGCAGCCGGGGATCTGGCCGCCGCCGGTATCGAATCGCCCGGAGCCGATTTCGACGCCGGTCCTGACGCCTTCCTGGACAGTGCGGCGGTCATGGAAAATCTCGACTTGGTGATCGGTCCGGATGCCACTATCGCGCATCTGGCGGGGGCGCTGGGCCGGCCCGTCTGGATCGCCCTGAAGCATGTGCCCGAGTGGCGCTGGGGCCTGGCTGGAGAAGATTGCCCCTGGTATCCGGACGCGCGGCTTTTCCGGCAGAAGACGGACGGCGACTGGGCGAGCGTGTTTTCAGAGATGGAAGCGCAGATAGGTGCGATGATGGAGGGGCGATGACCATCCCGCATGTGCCGGTTTCGTGGGGCGAACTGATCGACAGGATCACCATCCTGGAGATCAAGACCGTGCGCCTGCCCGCCGCGGCGGCGCGGGCCAATGCGGCCAGGGAGCTTGCGCTGCTGCGCGGGATCGCCGCCGCCGCGCTGGCGGAGAGCGCCGTCGCCGGTCTGGCGTTGCAGCTTAAAGGCGTGAACGAAGCCTTGTGGGAAATCGAAGACCGTATCCGCGACAAGGAACGGAACCACGCGTTCGACGCGGAATTCATCGAGCTGGCGCGCGCGGTCTACAAGCGCAATGATGAACGCGGAAAGATGAAGCGCGCGATCGATGTCGCGCTCAAGTCCGAACTGACCGAGGAAAAAAGCTACAGCCCCTATTAGCGCCCGCCCGGGCGAATTGACGAAAGGGCCCCGGCGATGCCGGAGCCCTTTGCTGTCGTCAGTAGCCCGGCCCGTAGTAATAGGCGGGCGGCGGAGGCGGCGGAGGCGGGGGCGGGCCGTATTCGTAGCGGTCATAGTAGCGGTCATGCTGCGAAGCCGCGGCGATGGCGCCCAGAGCGAACAGGCCCACACCCAGACCGATCAGCGCGCCGTCGTCGCGGCGGCCATGCCAGCCGTGCGAATAGCCGCCGTGATAGGGCCGCGCCGAAGCGGCAGTCGCCCCCAGCACGGGCACGGCCAGCAGGGCCGCGGCAAGTGTGGCAGAAATCAGGCGTTTCATGGTCTTGGTCCTTTCATGACCCGGCGCGAAAGCCGCGTCGTTGGAAAGGACCATGACAGGGCGTCCATGAACGGGTCCTGAGACCGGTATTTATCTCCCGTTCAGGTTCCTGGCGGAACAACGAAAAAGGGCCCCGGTCTCCCGGGGCCCTGATTTCCGAACGGTATACGTTCCTCTTAGTTCGAGAAGCGTACGCCGATGCGATACATGCGGCCAACCACGTCATACAGCGTATTGTTGACGGTGTAGCTGCCCGTGTCCGGCGGCATGATGTTGGTGATGTTGTCGATCTTCCCGTACAGCTGGGTCTTGTCGCTGATGTTCCAGTTCGCACCAACGTCCAGATACAGGATAGCGCTGACCTTGTTGTAGTTGATGGTCGGCGTCTGGATCAACTGAGCCGTCGTCAGGCTGGGGCAGGTGCCCGGCGCGCAGACGATGGTGTTCTTATTGGTGGACGTACCATCGGCATACCAGCGCTCGGTCAGGTTGAAGCCCCAGACATCGTTCTGATAGCTCTGGGTTTCCTGCAGCTTCCAGGTCAGCACGTTACCGCCAGACTGGTTATAGGTCTGGCTGTTGCCGCCGCCGCCCACGAAACCGGCCAGCTCCTGGTTCCGCTGCGTACCCGGGATACCCGAGTCCGAGATGAACTTGCTGACGTGGTTCGCAAGGGAGCGCACCACGAACTGGCCAGGAATATCATAGTCCTGCAGATCGAACTGGTAGCTCGCCTCGATGTCGAAGCCATCGGTCAGAAGGCTGGCTGCGTTGAACGCCTTGGAATGAACCGCCGTGACCACGTTGGGATCGCCGATGAAGCCGGTGTTGCCCAAGGTGGCCGTCTGCGGCTGCCCGTTGGCCGTGGTGATGGCATCCTGTGCGCAGTAGGTCGTGAAGCCGTTGAAGCACAGGTCTTCCACGTTCTGGAGGCTGAGCGACTGGATCACGCCCTTCACGTTGACGCGGTAGTAGTCAACAGAGGCCTGGAAGCCGGGGATGAAGTCCGGCTGCCACACGATGCCGAGCGAGGTGTACAGCGACTTTTCCGGCTTCAGCAGCGTATTGCCTTCGTTGATCTGGCGAAGGCCCTGGCCGTTGCCGAGGGACGTGCCCGTGACGGCGTTGTAGAAGTCGTTGTTGATGCTGCCGTTGAGACCCTGCGGCGGCGAGAACAGTTCCGACAGGTTCGGCGCGCGAATGTCGCGGGACTGCAAGGCACGCAGGCGGATGCCGGGGACCGGCGTGTCCCAGGTCAAGCCCACCTTCCAGGTATTGGCGTCACCCGCCGTCGAGTACCGCGCATGGCGGCCCGCGATTTCGGCATCGGCCTTGCCCCAGAAGGCATCATTGAGCAGCGGCACGCCCACTTCCAGGAACACCTCGTTCACATGGAAGGTACCGCGGCCGTCGTGATAGTTGCCCGCGTTCCAGGCGCCCAGGCTGCCGTTGGTCGTGAGACCGCAGTCCACAATCGGATCGGTGCAGGGTTCGTTGACCGTGGCGGGGGTCGAGGCCGTGATACCGCCCGAGTACGGATCGGCACGCTGCGAATAATGCTCTTCGCGGTATTCGTAACCGAAGGCCACCGACACCGGACCGGCCCAGTCTTCGATGGGCGAGCCGTTGACGTCGAAGCTGAAGGCCTCCTGACGCTGGGTCATGATGGCCGACGGGCCAGAGGTGGTGCCGCCGGGGCCATTCTGGTTGTCGAAATAGGCCAGCGCGCCCGGATTGATCGGACCGATGCCGAACGGATTGAACGGCACGCAGCCATTGAGCTGGGCGACGGTGTTGCGGCAAACGATGCTGCCGTTGGGGCCGACCACCGCGTCCTGCGCCAGGTTGTAACGCGAGAGCGCATTGTTGATCTTGCCGGTGGCCGGATCGACCGGCGCGCCCGACAGCGGCATGTTGTAGATCTTGATCGAAGTGTCGGTTTCGCCGTGCTGGAAGTAGGAATTCCAGTTCCAGTCCTTGCCGAACAGCGAGAACGAACCGTCGCCGCCGACCACATAGCGGCGCATGGTGCGCAGCAGGAACATCTGCTGATCGACCGGAATGTTCGCCGACTGGGTCGCGTACTGGATGCCGCTCGGATAGAGGGAGTTACACGCCGCCTGGGTCTGTGCCGCCGTCAGGCCCACACCGAACAGGTTGAGCGAGGGCAGATAGGCGTTGTCGCACTTCAGGGTCATGCCCGAGCGGTCGGAGTTGCCCTGCGCCGGGGTGTTCTGGGTGCGGCTGATGCCGTAGGTCAGGGTGGCATAGACCTCGGTGGTGGGCGTGAGGTCATAAGACAGACGCGCATAGATGTTGCCGCGCGTCAGCGGATCGGCCAGACCCTGCGTGAATTCGCGGGTATCGGCAAAGTCGCCGGGCTGCGCCGCGGTGCCGAAGCAGGTCGTTCCCACCATGCCGCCCACATAGGCCGCGCTGATGGCGCCGGTCGTGGGATTCTGGACGCACCCGCCGGCCAGGGCCATCTTGGTCGCGCCGCTGGCGCCGAAGGTGGTCAGATTGAGCGGGCCGCTGGTGATCAGACCATAGGCCGCGTTCTGGGTGGTCATGGCCAGCGGGCCATAGATGCTCTGCGGCATGCCGGCGAGGTTCGCCTTCCGCGTCGAGCTGTCGCTGGCCAGGTCCGACGTGCTGTAGCTCGCCGTGGCCGACGTGCGCGACAGGTGCCGGCCGCCGATATTTTCCGGAAGCGTCGTGTGCTGCTGGGCAACCGGGAAGCGCGGCAGCAGGCCATCGCTGTAGGAATATTCGCCCGCGACTTCGAAGTGCGCGCGGCCGCCGGCGAAGCTGGAGCCCGCCGCCGCCTGGAACAGGGTGTTGCCCATGTCGCCATAGGTCGAAAGACCGGCCATGGCGTTCATCTTGAAGCCTTCGAACTTCTTGTCGGTGACGAAGTTGACCACGCCCGCGACCGCGTCCGAACCCCAGGAAGCCGAGGCACCGCCGTTCACCACGTCGACGCGCTGGATCAGCATCTGCGGCATCTGGCTGACGTCGACGACGCCGTTGAAGTTGCCGCCCACGACGCGCTGGCTGTCCATCAGGACCAGGGTACGCAGGGGCGACAGGCCGCGCAGGCCAAGCGCCGACAGGCCGATCAGGCCGGTGGTGGTGGAGCCGGTGTTGTAGCTGACACCCGTGGAGCCCTGCAGAGCGGGCAGCTGGGTGATGGCATCGAAGACGTTGGGCTTGGCCTGGGATTCGAGATCGGCGGAGCTCACGACCGTCGTCGGCGTCGGCGCATCGAAACCTGCGCTCTGCAGGCGGGTCGAGGAGACGACCACCTGCTCGACGCCCTGCTCCTGCGCCATCGCGGCGCCAGCACTCAGCGCCAGAATGGCGGCGCCGCCGGCAAGGCGAACGCGCGTCTTCGTCAAACCATAACTCATAGGATAGTCCCCCTGGACGTTATTCTACCGGCCTTATGCCGGACCACGCGGGTTGGATAGCAGACGTGCGCGCCGATAATCGAGTGCTTATTCGCGTAAAAAATGCAGACAATGTGCGGTATCGGCGGGACGTCACATAATTATCACGCCCGCATCGATGACGATCATATTGTGCATCGCAAAAATATCGACCGATGCTTGCGCGCATCTCCGCATATAGATCGCGCTTTTCAGTAATTTTTTGCGGCGACATGATTTGCTGCAGCGCAAACTTCCCGTTGCTGTGCGTTTACATTCTTGCATGCGCCGCGTTTACTTTTTCCGGTACCGCAGCAGTCATCGCATGCGGCGCGCACGGACTTCCGCACGCAAAAATACCATCTTCAGGAAGCTGAAGGCGCCCGTGGGGGCAGCGCTGATTCCGTTTGCGGCTCCCGTTGTGACATTCGCCGGTCACTGATTAAGTGTGCACCCATCAACTTCACCGGGATTCCCGCATCGCCAGGAAGTTGGCATTGTCAGGAACGTGAACCGGAAATGCCAAGCGTGGTCAAACCTCAGAGATCGCCATGAAGCCACTTCTCAAACTGTTCGTGGTTGCCGCCGCCGGCGCCGTCCTGCTTTGTCCCGCGGCGGCGCAGAATGCAAAGCCCACTTTATATACGGCTGAACAGGCAACGGCCGGCGCCGCCTTGTATGCGCAAGCCTGCGCCGGCTGTCATGGCGCCATGCTGGAAGGCACCGCGGCCCCGGCCCTGAAGGGACCAGCCTTCGGAGAGATCGCGGCGGCCCAGGCGTTGACCGCGGCTTCGCTGCTGGATGTGGTCGCCAACACCATGCCGCAATCCGATCCGGGCTCGCTGACGGCTGAACAGTACAATGCGATCGTCGCCTATATCCTGCAGCAGAACGGATACCCGGCGGGAACCGTGCCGCTTGCGGCCGGAGCGGCGGGCCTGAAAGACACCAAGATCACCCCATAACCGGAAGATTCATGATGGATGCCGCAATCGAGACCGCGCTGGCGGGCGTCTCCACCGCCACGCTGACCACGGTGCTTCTGCGGAAAGGCCTGCGCAATGTCTGGCTGCGCGGCGCCTTCCCCAAGCAGCCCGGCCAGAAGCGCGTGGTGGGACCAGCCTTCACCTTGCGGTTTGTTCCGGCGCGTGAAGATCTGGCCACGCCCGCAAGCTGGGCCTCGCCCATTTCCACCCGCTCCGCCATCGAAGCGATGGAGCAGGGCGTGATCGCCGTGGCCGATGCGATGGGCGTGCGCGATGCCGGCATCTTCGGCGACATCCTGTGCGCGCGCATGGCCAAGCGCAAGGTCGCGGCCCTCGTCACCGATGGCGTGATGCGCGACATGGAAGGGGTACTGGCGACCGGACTGCCGGTGTGGTGCGCGGGCGCGGCCGCGCCGCCCTCGGTCGCGGGGCTCACCTTCGTGAACTGGCAGGAACCCATCGCCTGCGGTGGCGTCGCGGTGTTTCCGGGCGACACCATCGTGGCCGATGGCGATGGCGCGGTGGTGATCCCCCAGGCCATGCTGGCCGAAGTCGCGGAAATGGCCGCAGAGCAGGAAGCCCAGGAAGCCTGGATCATGGGCGAGGTGGAAAAGGGCGTGCCCCTGCCCGGCCTTTATCCGCCTAATGCGGAAAACAAGGCGCGCTATCAGGCGTGGCGCAAAGCGAACGGCAAATAGCTTGCCCGCGCGTGACCTTTTCCGTTTTCCCGGCGCGGTACGGCGCGATCCGGCGGTCGAAGCCTGGTTTGCGGCGAACGATGAATTGCGTCGGCTGGCGCGGCGCTGGTTCGATGTCATGCGCGGCTGCGGGACCGATGTACATGAACTGCTGCATGACGGCATGCCGACAGCGTGTGTCGGTGACGCCGCTTTCACCTATGTCAACGCCTTCAAGGCGCATGTGAATATCGGCTTCTTCCAGGGCGCATCATTGAAAGACCCACGCCGTTTGCTGGAAGGCACCGGCAAGCGGATGCGGCATGTGAAGCTGCGCTGGGGCGAGACGGTCGATGAAGCCGCGCTGGGCGCGCTGATCGCGGCGGCCTATCGCGACATGGGCCAGCGGCTATCCGAGGGAGATTGACTGATGTATGTCGCCGGCCTGGTCATTCCTGTGCCCGAAGAAAAGATGGAGGCTTATCGTACTTGGGCGGAAAACAGCGCGCGCATCTTCAAGCGCTATGGCTGCCTGGAAGTGGTGGATGGCTGGGAGGATTTCGTGCCTGACGGCAAGCAGACCGATTTCCGCCGCGCCGTGGCGGCGAAGCCGGGCGAGAAAATCGTACTGTCGTGGCAGGTATGGCCCGACAAGGACAGCTTCTATGCCGCCGAAGAGAAGATGCATGAAGACGGCGTTCTGGATGGCGCGGGCGCACCGCCCTTCGACGCCGGCCGCCTGATCCTGGGCTGCTTCACGCCGATCTCCACGATGGGGCGCGGCGCTATTCCTTGATGAAATCCCGCAGCCGCCCATAACTGCGCTCGATATGCCGGCGCATGGCGGCTTCGGCGGCGTCGCCGTCGCGCGAGCGGATCGCCGCGATCACATCGTCATGCTCATGCACCGCTTCCTTCGCGATCTCGCTCTTGAAGCAGGAACGGAAGATGTGGATGTGGATGTGCAGCCGTGCCAGCGAATCGGCGATCAGCGGATTGCCCGCCCCTTCCGCGATCATCTTGTGGAAAGCGGTGTCCATATCGGCGAAGGCATCGTGACTGGGCGCGCGCGCGCCGGATTCCAGCAGCGCCATGTCCGCCTCGGCCATCGCACCGGCGGCCTTGCGCGCGGCATGGGGCTCGATCAGCAGGCGGAATTCGAACAGCGCGTCGAGCTGGGCGCGGTCCATGCGCGGCGCGGTCTGATAGCCGGCGAAATGCTTCTTGCTGACCAGGCCGTTGGCTTCCAGCATCGACAGCGCCTCGCGGATCGGGGTCTGCGACACGCCCAGTTCGCGCGCCAGGCTGTCCACCGAGACGCGGCTGTCGGGCGGCAACTTGAGCGACATGATGTCGGCGCGGATGCGGCGATAGACTTCCTCCGCCAGTCCCGAAGGGCGGGCGATCTGCCGTTCCGCCATATCCCTGATTGCCGACATGCCCGCTCCTCACCGGGGATATCCCCGGAACCGCCGGGGCAAGAGGTGACTTTGCCGTTGACCCATGAAGACATAGCACATATCGTCCCGCGATCCTATAGGATATTGGATATCGGATGCTGGTCCCCGTCGAAGACGTCCGCAAGCTGGCCGAAGGAATCCTGCTCGACAACGGGGTGCCGGAAGATCACGCCAGGACCCAGGCCGGGCTGTTCATCGAGGCGGAGATGCGGGCCATCCCCTCGCACGGGCTGCTCCGCCTGCGCCGGGTGATCGAGCGCATCCATGCCGGGCTGACGGTGCCCGGCGTCACCGGCAGACAGGACTGGACGGCCCGCGCCTTCCTGAGCGTGGACGGAGAGCGCGGACTGGGGCCCGTGGTCGCGATGGCCGCGCTGGACGCCATCATGCGGCGCGCTCGCGAGGACGGCATCGCCATCGCGGCGATCCGCAACACCAATCATCTGGGCGCGCTTGCCTATTACGCCGAGCATGTCGCGGGCCAGGGCCTGACCTGCATCGCGCTGACGATTTCGGAGGCGCTGGTGCATCCTTGGGGCGGGCGCAAGGCGATGATCGGCACCAACCCGATCGCCATCGGCGTGCCCGCCGAGCCGACCCCCATGGTGCTGGACATGGCGACCGGGCTGGTCTCGATGGGCAAGATCCACGATCACGCCAACCGCGGCGCGCCGATTCCGCTGGGCTGGGCGCTGGACGAGAACGGCGATCCGACCACCGATGCGGCCGCCGCCAAGAAAGGCGCCATCGCGCCTTTTGGCGGGCCCAAGGGCTATGCGCTGGGCATCGCCTTTGAAGTGCTGGTGGCAAGCCTGGCCAACTCAGCAATCGGCACCGACGTGAAGGGAACACTGGATTCAGTCAATGTCAGCAACAAGGGCGATGTGTTCATCGTGATCGCACCGCCCCATGCCGACGCCGCGCGCGCGCTGGTGACCGATTACCTGGGCAGCGTGCGCGCCGCCGCCCCGGCCGATCCCGAACATCCGGTTCTGGCGCCGGGCGACCGCGCCCACGCCGTGCGCGCCCAGTCGCTCGCCAAAGGTGTGTATCTCGACGACGGCCTCTGGAAAGACCTCCAGGCGCTCGCCGCAGAATCGCGAAAGGAAAAAATGTGATGTCCGGACTGTTCGGCGCCCTGCGCCTTCCTGCTTTCGTCATATTCGGCTCCGGCCAGCGCGCCGCGATCGGCATGATGACCGCCCAGATCGGCAAGCGCGCCCTGGTCTGCACGGATGCCCGCATGGGCGCCGATGCCCAATTCAAGGCCATTGTCGCCGACATCGCGGCCAATGGCGTGGAGGTGAAGGTCTACGACCGCACCGAGGCCGACCTGCCGATGGCCGGCATTTCGGGCTGCGTGACGGAATATGCGGACTTCAACCCCGATGTCGTGCTGGGCATCGGCGGCGGCTCGTGCATGGACATGGCCAAATGCGTGGCGCTGCTGCTGAAGCATGGCGGCAGTCTGCGCGACTACTATGGCGAGAACAAAATCCCGGGGCCGGTGGCGCCGGTGATCGCGGTGCCCACCACCTCGGGCACGGGCTCGGAAGTCACGCCGGTCGCCGTCATCGCCGACACCGAGCGCGGCACCAAGGTTGGCATCTCCTCGCCCTATCTGATCCCCAGGGCGGCGGTATGCGATCCGGAGCTCACCCTCACCTGCCCGCCCGGCCTTACCGCCGTCAGCGGCGCCGACGCGCTGACCCACGCCATCGAAAGCTTCACCGCCGCCCGGCGCGAGGTCACGCCCGACCTCACCGTGAAGAATGTGTTCGTGGGCAAGAATGTACTGAGCGATGTGTTCGGCCTTCTGGCGCTGAAGAACATCTTCGCGGCCCTGCGCACTGCGGTGAAGGACGGCGGGAACATCGCCGCGCGCGAACAGATGATGCTGGCCTCGCTGGCGGCGGGCTGCGCTTTCGGCGCGGCGGGCACGGCGGCGGCACATGCCATCCAGTATCCGGTGGGCAACGAAACCCACACCCCGCACGGTATGGGCGTGGCGCTGCTGATGCCCTATGTGATGGAGTTCAACCGTCCCAATTGTGTTTCCGCCTTTGCCGAGATCGGCCGCGCCATCGGGCTTTCCGGCACGGACGAAGAGTTGTCGCACAAACTCATCGACGAAGTGGCGAAGCTGCTCAAGGACATCGGCATTCCCGTGACGCTGAAAGACCTGGGCCTGCCCGCCGACAAGCAGGACTGGACGGCGGAAAGCGCCATCGGCGCCGCACGCCTGGTCAACAACAATCCCCGCAAACTGGACGTGGACGCGCTGAAGGCGATCACGCGCGCCGCCTTCAGCGGCGACCGCGCCACGCTGGCGTCGTAGAAGAAGAATACCGCGAAAGTCCTCGTGCCGAGCCTCCCGAGCCTGTCGAGGGGCAAAGCATGAAGAGCCCCCGAGAACCACAGAGAGACCCATGACCCACACCGTCACCATTCCCGCCCCCAAGACCGGTCCCGCCCCCTTCCCCATTCCCACCGACCTGTGGATCGGCGGCCAATGGGTGGAAGGCTCGGCCAGGAAACGCGTCGATGTCTTCGATCCTTCGACCGGCAACAAGATCACCGATGTCGCCGATTGCGATGCGTCCGACGCGCTGGCCGCGGTGGATGCCGCCGACAAAGCGGCCGCCGCATGGGCCGCGACCACGCCCCGCCAGCGCGCCGAGATCCTGCGCAAATGCTATGAGAAGATCGTCGAGAACATCGAATGGCTGGCGTACCTGATCAGCCTGGAGAACGGCAAGGCGTTGCCCGACGCGCGCAGCGAGGTGCTGTATGCCGCCGAATTCTATCGCTGGTACGCCGAGGAATGCTGCCATGTACTGGGCGAAGTCGCGATGGCGCCGGCCAGCGGCGCGCGCATCGTGGTGGAATACCAGCCCATCGGCATCGCGCTGCTGATCACGCCCTGGAACTATCCGGCGGCGATGGCCACCCGCAAGATCGCCCCCGCCCTGGCCGCGGGCTGCACCATCGTGCTCAAGCCCGCCACCGAAACCCCGCTCACCGCCTTTGCCGTCGCCCAGATCATGCATGACTGCGGCGTGCCGGCGGGCGTGGTCAATGTCGTTACCACCTCCAAGGCCAGCGCGCTGTCCAAGGCAGTGCTGCACGATCCGCGCGTGCGCAAGGTTTCCTTCACCGGCTCGACCCCGGTGGGCCGCGCGCTGCTGCATGAAGCCGCCGACCAGGTGATCTCCTGCGCCATGGAACTGGGCGGCAACGCGCCCTTCATCGTCTGCAAGGACGCCAATCTCAACGACGCTCTGGACGGCGCCATGCTGGCCAAGATGCGCAATTCGGGCGAAGCCTGCACCGCCGCCAACCGCTTCTATGTCCACAAGGACGTCTACAAGCCCTTCACCGACGGCATCGTCAAGCGCATGTCCGAGATCAAGCTGGGCGAGGCGACCGATCCGGCCTCCACACTGGGGCCTATGGTGAACGAGAAGTCCGTCGCCAAGATCGCCGAACTGGTGGACGATGCGGTGACCAAGGGCGCCAAGGTCCTTCTGGGTGGCCAGCGCCTCAACCGGCCCGGCTTCTATTATCCGCCGACCGTGCTGGCCGACGTGCCCGACGACGCCCAGATGATGAAGGATGAAATCTTCGGCCCCGTCGTGTCGCTGCAATCATTCGAGGATGAAGCCGAGGCGATCCGCAAGGCCAACGACACCGAATACGGCCTAGCGGCCTATGTCTATACGCAGGACCTGAAGCGCGGCTTCCAGATCTGCGAGAAGATCGAGGCGGGCATGGTCGCTCTCAATCGCGGCATCATGTCGGACCCGGCTGCGCCCTTCGGCGGCGTCAAGCAATCGGGCCTGGGCCGCGAAGGCAGCCATCACGGCCTGATCGAGTTCTGCGAGGTCAAGTATATCTCGACCGTCTGGTAGGGAGAGGCGGTTCGCCAAAGACGAACGCCGTGAGCTGGGGCGAGCGGCCGGTATCTCTTCTCAAGACGAACAGCTCACTTCCAGGTGGGACATTTCCGGCGGCGGCGGAGCGGCAAAGGCTTCGTCGCCGTCATGGTCTTCGAACGGGCTCTGCATCAGGCGGAAGATGCGGTCGAGCGCGGTGATGTCGCCATGGTCTTCCACGGCCCGGATGGCCGTTTCCGCCACCCAGTTGCGCAGCACATATTTCGGATTGACGCGATCGAGCCCGGACATGTCTTCGCCCGCCATGCGCGCGCGATAGCGGGCGAGCCACGCCTGCGCCTCGCCGCGCGCGTCACCGAAAAGCGCAAGCCACGGTGCATCCGCGCCCGTCAGGCGGCGGAATGTCAGCGTATAATCCGCCCGCGCCCGGGCCATCACCGCCAGCAGGTCGCCGACGAGCCGGTCGTCGCCCTCTTCCTCGCGCGCGAGGCCCAGCTTGGCGCGCATCAGCGCGCGGTACCGCGCGCCGAAATGTTCTTCGAACGCGGTCAACTGTTCCAGCAGCGCATCGGTCGGAACAAGGTCGGACACCGCCAGCGCCAGCGCGCGCAGGTTCCACAGCGCGATCGACGGCTGGTTGATGAAGCTGTAGCGGCCCTGTTCATCGGTGTGATTGCAGATGAACGCCGGATCATAGGCGTCCATGAAGCCATAGGGGCCGTAGTCGAGGGTCAGGCCCAGGATGGACATATTATCGGTGTTCATCACGCCATGGGCGAAACCCACAGCCTGCCACTGTGCGACCATTCCGGCGGTCAGGCGCACCACCTCGCCGTACCAGGCCGCATAGTCGCCCGAAAGATGCGGGAAATATTCCGCGATCACATAATCGGCCAGCGCCTTCACCCGGTCCTTCCGGCCGCGATGGAAGAAATGCTCGAAATGACCGAAGCGGACATGGCTGCGCGACAGGCGCGCCAGCACCGCGCCCGGTTCAAGCGCCTCGCGCCGCACCAGTTCGCCCGTCGCCACGATGGCAAGCGCCCGGCTGGTGGGAATGCCCAGCGCCGCCATCGCTTCACTGGCCAGATATTCGCGGATGGTGGAGCGCAGCACCGCGCGCCCGTCACCGAAGCGTGAATAGGGCGTCCGGCCGGAGCCCTTGAGCTGGATGTCCCACAATTCGCCCTCGCGGTTTCGTACCTGGCCGATCAGCAGCGCGCGCCCGTCGCCAAGCTGTCCCGCCCAGACGCCGAACTGGTGGCCGGAATAGACCATTGCCAGCGGCGAGAAGCCTTCCAGCGGCAGATGACCGGCGACAACTTCCGCAAACCGCGGATCGGAGAACACCGCGGGATCGAGGTCCAGCAGTGCGGCTGCCGCCGGATTGGCGTGGATCAGGCCGGGGCTTTGACCCACCCTCTCCGCAGGCATGGTCGTGAAAAAGTCTTCGCCCAGCCGGGCGAAGTGGTTTTCCAATGTTCCGGCAATGGGAAGGCGGAAGGCTGCGCTCATGCCTGACGATAACGCATTCCGGTATCCGTCGCTCCTGCCTGCCGGTCAGGCAGTGCTTTCGCGCTTCTTGTCCCGGCCGCGCTTCCAGTGCGGACGCGCGCCGTTGCGTTTCCGGGCTTCTCCCTCATGGCCCTGCGCACCGTCGCGATGGCCGCCGTGCCGGTGCCCGCCGTCCGGCTTGTGCCCATGCGGCTTGCCGTGGCCGCGATGTCCATGGGGGTGTCCGTGCGGCCGGCGCGGCTCATCCGCCTGGCGGCGCTGTTCTTCGGTCAGTTCCGGCAAATCGTGCGCAACCACGGCGATCTTCATGCGGGTCAGCCGCTCGATGTCGCGCAGGTAGCCGCGCTCCGAGGCGTCGCAGAAGGAGATCGCCACGCCCTGCCCGCCGGCGCGCGCGGTGCGGCCGATGCGGTGGACATAGCTTTCCGGTTCATTGGGCAGTTCGAAATTCACCACATGGCTGATGTCGTCGATGTCGATGCCGCGCGCGGCGATGTCGGTGGCGACCAGCACCCGCGCCTTGCCGGAACGGAACATCTCCAGCGCGCGCTGGCGGGCGTTCTGCGACTTGTTGCCGTGAATGGCCTCGGCCACCACGCCGGTCTTCGACAGATGCTCGGCCACGCGGTTGGCGCCATGCTTGGTGCGGGTGAACACGATCACCCGGTTCATGGCCACGTCCTTCAGAAGCGCGCTCAACAACTGGCGCTTCTGCGGCATCGGCACGAAATAGAGCTTCTGGTCGATGCGGTCGGCGGTCCGGCCCTGCGGCGCGACTTCGATGCGCGCGGGATCGTTCATCATCTCGGCGGACAGGCGCGCGATGTCCTCGGGCATGGTGGCCGAGAACAGCATCGACTGGCGCTGCCGCGGCAGGTGCTGGACCAGCTTGCGCACGTCGCGGATGAAGCCCATGTCCAGCATGCGGTCGGCCTCATCCACGATGAAGGCGCTGACGGCGTCCAGGCGCACATGCTTCTGCTGCACCAGATCGAGCAGGCGCCCCGGCGTGGCGACAAGGATATCGACACCCCTGGCCATGTTACGGACCTGGGCGTTCTGGTTTACCCCGCCCAGGATCACGGTCATGGAGAGATTGAGGAAGCGGCCATAGCTGCGCAGCGACTGCTCGATCTGCACCGCCAGCTCGCGGGTCGGGGCCAGGATCAGGGCGCGGGCCTGGCGGGCCTGCGGCGGCACATGACCGGTGGAAAGCTTCTGCAGCAGCGGAATGCCGAAGGCGGCCGTCTTGCCGGTACCGGTCTGGGCGATGCCCAAAAGGTCGCGGCCCGAAAGCAGCGCCGGAATGGCCTTGGCCTGGATGGGCGTCGGGGTGGTGTAGCTCTCCGCCGCCAGGGCACGGAGGATCGGCTCGGCCACGCCAAGCGATGCAAAGGAAGTATCAGTCACAAATGTCCTTAAAAACCGCGGACGCGCCCGAAAAAGCGCGGGATTACGGCTGGTTGCCGTTTTCCACGCACACTGGAGGGAACGGGAGTCTGTTGATGGCTCCGGCGATGACAGCGCCCGGCCAAGTGGCATCGGGCGCCTTGTGCGGTCGGCGGATAGGTGGGTGTATGGCCCGGATGGCCGCCCAGGTCAAGTCATTTTTGCTGCGCCGCAACACGAAAGACCATGCCTGTGGTACAGTTAAGACATTGCAGACGACCTGTTTCTGTAGTCATCATGTCGCACGTCGCTCCCACGGTGCCGGGCGGGAGACGACCGGGGGTGTTCATCCGGCAATGGGGCATGGCGTCATTCGCATGGCATACGGTAGCGAAAAGCCCATCTCGCAGGCTTCTGTGAAGGGTCGGGTGAAGTGGTTCAATGCCACCAAGGGTTACGGTTTCATCACACTTGATACGGGCGGTGACGCCTTCTGCCACGCGTCCGCGTTGCAGGCGGCGGGGCACAGCGATGTGCCGCCGGGCACGACGATCGTCTGCGACCTGGCGGATTCCCAGCGCGGCCTGCAGGTGGTGGCCGTGCACAGCATCGACACCTCCACGGCCGAGGCGCCGAGCAGAGGCCCGCGCCGCGACTTCGGCGGCGGCGGTTATGGCGGCTATCGCGACCACGGCGCATCCGCGGGCCCGATGGTCGAAGGCAAGATCAAGTTCTTCAACGACCAGAAGGGCTTCGGCTTCGTGATGCCCGACAATGGCAGCGGCGACATCTATCTGCATGCCAGCGCGCTCAGGCGTTCGGGCGTGCAGGCGGTCGAACCCGACCAGCGCATCCGCTATTCCACGCGCCAGGGCAACAAGGGCGTGGAAGTGGACCGCGTGGAAATAATCTGAGCGCGAGAGATTTTGGCCGCCGGCCAGGAGCGTCGCGCGGAGCGCGGCACGTGAGCGCCCGCGGCGACGCCGAATGGATTTGCGCCCGACGTGGAGGCTATCGTGCTTGAGCTTCGGCCGAATTGCGAATGCTGCGACAAGGCGCTGCCGCCCGATGCGCCGGATGCGATGATCTGCACCTTCGAATGCACCTTCTGCCGGACCTGCGTGGAGACGCGGCTGGGCGGGGTGTGCCCCAACTGCGGCGGCAATTTCCAGCCGCGGCCCATCCGCCCCGCGGGCAAGCTGGCGGCGAACCCGCCATCCGCCCGGCGCGTGTTCAATCCCGGCTGCATGAAGAATAGCGCGGCGTAGCATCGTTCAGGCGGGCGCCGCCCTGGCAATGCCGGGCTCCACGTCCGGGTCGTTCTCGACCTCTTTCAGCTTCTCCCGCGCGGCGGCGGCTTCGCGCTGCTTGTTCCACATCGCCGCATACTGGCCGCCCAGCGCCAGCAGATGGGAATGGCGGCCGCGCTCCACGATCCGGCCGTGGTCCAGCACCAGTATCTCGTCGGCATCCACGACCGTGGAAAGCCGGTGCGCGATCACCAGCGAGGTGCGGTCGCGCGAGACTTCGCCCAGCGCGCCCTGGATCTCGCGCTCGGTGCCGGTGTCAAGCGCGCTGGTCGCCTCGTCCAGCAGCAGGATGGGCGGATTCTTGAGGATGGTGCGGGCGATGGCAACGCGCTGCTTCTCGCCCCCGGAAAGCTTCAGGCCGCGTTCGCCCACCATCGCGTCATAGCCCAGCGGCAGTTCGGTGATGAATTTGTCGATCTGCGCCAGCCGCGCGGCTTCCCGGATCTCGGCCTCGCTTGCGCCGATGCGGCCATAGGCGATGTTGTAGCGCACCGTATCGTTGAACAGCACCGTGTCCTGCGGAACGATGCCGATCACCGCGCGCAAGCTTTCCTGGGTGATGTCGCGTATGTCCTGCCCGTCGATGGTCACGCGTCCGCCCTGGATGTCGTAGAAGCGGTAAAGAATGCGGCTGATGGTGGATTTGCCCGCGCCCGACGGCCCCACGATGGCGACCGTCTTGCCCGCGGGCACGGTGAAACTGATGCCCTTCAGCACCACGCGCTCGGGATCGTAGCCGAACACCACATCCTCGAACCGTATTTCACCGCCCATCACCTTGAGCGGCCTGGCGCCGGGTTTGTCCCTGACCTCCTGCGGCTGGTTCAGCAGGCGGAACATGGCTTCCATGTCCACCAGGCCCTGCGTGATCTCGCGATAGACCGTGCCCAGCAGGTTCAGCGGCTGGTAGAGCTGGATCACGATCAGGTTCGCCGCCACGAACTGGCCCAGCCTGACCTCGCCCGACTTCACCATCATCGCCGCCAGCACCAGGATCACGCCCTGCCCCACCGCCATGATCGCGGCCTGGCCGGTGTTGAGGATCGAGAGCGATATCTGCGACTGGACCGAGGCGCGGGAATATTTCTCCATCGAGGCGTCGAAGCGGCGCGTCTCATGGCGTTCGTTGTTGAAATATTTGACCGTCTCGAAATTCAGCAGGCTGTCCACCGCCTTGGTGTTGGCGTCGGTGTCGGACTGGTTCATCTCGCGGCGGAAGGCGATGCGCCAGCGGGTGACCGCGAAGGTGAACCAGGTATAGGCGACGACCATGGCGATCGCGGTCAGCGCCACCCAGATATTGAAGGTGTAAAACAGCATCCCGCTGTAGATCGCCACCAGGAAGACGGTGGGAAAGATGCTGAACAACGCGAAGGAGAGCAGCGTGTCGATGCCTTTCGTGCCGCGCTCGATGATGCGCGAGAGCCCGCCGGTCTTGCGTTCCAGGTGGAAGCGCAGCGACAGGGTATGGACATGGGCGAAGGTTTCGACCGCCACCTCGCGCATGGCGTGGTATTGCACCTTGGCGAATACGCCGTCGCGCAACTGGGCGAAGGCCTGCATCAGGACGCGCGCGAGCGCATAGGCCGCGACCAGAGCGATCACCACCGCCAGCGAGGCCCGCGCGGGCGTCGTGCCGAACGCATCCACCGCCGCGCCAAGAAACTGTTGCGAAACCGTCGTGGCGGCGATGGCAAGAATCAGGAAGACAATGCTGAGGACCACGCGCGCCCTGAGATCGGGGCGGCCCTTGGGCCACAGATACGGCATCAGCCGCCACAGGGGCTTGAGGGAGGGCGCGCCGCCGCCTTGTTCGACCGGATGCGCCATCAGATCATGTCCTTACCGGCCCCCTACTGGCCCATGTCGGCGCCGCCGAAGACGAAGAATCCGGCGGCCATTGCGACCAGGGCCACGGCCCCCAAAATCATCAACCACCGCGGCAAGGATTTCTCCGTTGGTATTGGGCGCCGAACCCGTCTAGAAGGCTCCCGGTTTAAGAAGATGCGCGGTCCCGCGCAACCCCGTTGACGGCATGGACAAGACAAAGCTCGCGATCTGCGTTTTCTGCGGTTCCTCCTTCGGCAACGATCCCGCATTCCGCGAGGCGGCGCGCGCCATCGGCGGCGGCATCGCCCGGCTGGGCTTTTCGATGGTGTTCGGCGGCGGCGGACTGGGGCTGATGGGCGATGTGGCCCGGGCCGCGATGGCGGGCGGGGCCGAGGTGCAGGGCATCATGCCCGCTTTCCTGCAGGCGCTGGAACCGGAGGTTTCGCCGCAGGAGAAGCTGATCGTCACCCCGCACATGCAGGAGCGCAAGACGCTGATGCTGCAGATGTCGGACGCCTTCGTGATCCTGCCGGGCGGGCTGGGCACCTTCGACGAGTTCTTCGAGGTCGCGGTGGAGGCGCAGCTGGGCGTGCACACCAAGCCCATCATCGTGGTCAATGTGAACGGCTATTTCGACCAGCTTGACGCGATGATGCATTCCATGATCGAGAGCGGCTTCGCCAAGGAGAAGGTGCTCAAGCTCTATTACCTGGCCGACGGCGCGGAAGCGGCGCTGGAGATCCTGGAAGGCTGTCTGGTCAAGGGTTAGGGCGGGGTTCCGGATGGCCGCCTCAGGGGCGGCCATGACAGGCGGGGTGGGGTTGGATGGCCTCATCCTTCGACACGCGCGCCGTCGCGGTAGAGCTTGTAGACGACCGATTCCGTCAGCGCCTCGAAGGAGGCGTCCACGATATTCTCGGACACGCCCACGGTGGACCAGCGGTTGCCCCTGCCGTCGGCGCTTTCCACCATCACGCGGGTCACCGCTTCGGTGCCGCTGGTGAGGATGCGCACCTTGTAGTCCACCAGCCGGAGGTCGGCCAGGAAGGGCGAATACTTCCCCAGGTCCTTGCGCAGCGCCGCATCCAGCGCGTTGACCGGGCCGTTGCCGGTGCCGGTGCTGACGATCTGCTGCCCCGCGACGTCGAGCTTCACCGCGCCTTCCGAGACGGTGCCATATTCCCCGCCCGGGCCGCGGCGCCGTTCCACCGTGACGCGGAAGCTTTCGACCGCGAAATAGTCCGGCACCTGACCCAGGATGCGCCGCGCCAGCAGCTCGAACGAGGCTTCCGCGCCGTCATAGGCATAGCCCAGGAATTCGCGGTGCTTGACCTCTTCCAGAAGGCGCGCCACTCGCGCGTCCTTCGCGTCGATGTCGATGCCCGCCTCCGCCAGCCGCGCCAGCAGGTTGGAGCGGCCCGCCTGGTCCGACACCAGGATGATGCGCGCATTGCCCACGCTTTCCGGCTTCACATGCTCGTAGGTCGTGGGGTCCTTGAGCACGGCGGAGGAATGAAGCCCGCCCTTGTGCGCGAAGGCGGACGGCCCGACATAGGGCGCATGCCGGTCGGGCGCGCGGTTGAGGATCTCGTCCAGCAGGCGCGAGACATGGGTGATCCGGGCCAGGTCCGCCGCGGTCAGGCCCGTCTGGAACATCGCGGCATAGGGCGCTTTGAGCATCAGGTTGGGCAGCAGCGCGCAGAGATTGGCGTTGCCGCAGCGTTCGCCCAGGCCGTTGAGCGTGCCCTGGATCTGGCGCGCGCCCGCGCGCACCGCCGCCAAGCTGACCGCCACCGCCTGGCCCGTGTCGTTGTGGGCATGGATGCCCAGCGGCGCATCGGGCAGCTTCGCCTTCACCGCGCTCACGATCGCGTACACCTCTTCCGGCATGGTGCCGCCGTTGGTGTCGCACAAGACCAGCCATCGCGCGCCCGCCTGATGCGCGGTGCGGATGCAGTCCAGCGCGTAAGCCGGATTGGCCTTGTAGCCGTCGAAGAAATGCTCGGCGTCGAACAGCGGCTCGCGCCCCTTCGCCGCCGCCGCGGCGATCGACTGGGCGATATTGTCGATATTCTCGGTGCGCGGAATCTCCAGCGCCACATCCACCTGGAAATCCCAGCTTTTGCCCACCAGGCACACCGCATCCGCGCCCGCGCCCAGCACGGCGGCCAGGGCGGGATCGTTGGCGGCGCTGCGGCCCGAACGCTTGGTCATGCCGAAGGCGGTGAAGCGCGCGCGTTTCAGCGGCGGCGGACTTGCGAAGAAGGCGGTGTCGGTGGGGTTGGCGCCGGGCCAGCCGCCTTCGATATAGTCCACGCCCAGCCCGTCCAGCGCCTGGGCGATCTGCGCCTTGTCTTCGACCGAGAAGTCCACGCCTTGCGTTTGCGCGCCGTCGCGCAAGGTGGTGTCGAAGATGTAAAGCCGTTCGGGGCTCATGGCTGCGGCTCCGCCAGCAGGGCGGCCAGCCGCGCGCGTTCGCGCCAGGCCTGGTCGGCGGCATCGGCCAGGGCATAGGTCTGTTGGAGAAGCGCGTCGAGCCGGGCGTGCCTTTCCACATCCGCGCCGCGGTCGCGCGCGGCGTTGCGGTTGCCAAGGGCCGCGCCCGCCTTCTTTTTTCCCGCTTCGGCAACAAAATTGTGCGGGGATTTTTTATACCCCCCCTCCCCCCCATGCCGTTGGACAGCGCGTGGATTGCGGCGGGGCTTGCGGTTCAGGGCGGCGGTGAGGACAGGAGTCGTCATGGACCGATGCTGGCACGGGACGGTGGTGGACAGGGAGTGGGGACAGGCTTGGGGAGACGTCACTTCTTCACCTCCCACGTCGTGCCCTCGGGCCCGTCTTTCAGCACGATGCCCTTGGCCAGCAGGTCGTCGCGGATGCGGTCGCTTTCGGCATAGTTCCTGGCCTTGCGCGCGGCATTGCGGGCGGCGATGGCGTCGGCGATGGCGACGGTATCGACCGCCGCCTTGGGCGCGATGCGCATCTGCGCATTGGAGAAGCCCAGGAAGCCCAGCCCCCCGGCCAGCGCCAGATCGCCGGCCTTGTGCAGCGTGGCGATGGCCGCGGGCGTGTTGAGATCGTCGGACAACGCCTCGAAAAAGGCGGCGTCGGGCGCGGGATCGACCAGCGGTTCGGTCACGGCATACCAGCGTTCCAGCGTCTTCCAGCTTTCCTTCAGGCCCGCGACGGTGAAGTCGATGGGCTGGCGATAGTGGGTGCGCAGCATGTTGAAGCGCAGCACCTCGCCCGGCCAGTCGGCCAGAAGCTCGCGGATGGTGAAGAAGTTGCCCGCCGACTTGGACATCTTCTCGCCTTCCACCTGCAGGAAGCCGTTGTGCATCCACACGGTCGCCAGCGGATGATTGTGGTGCGCGCCTTCGCTCTGCGCGATCTCGTTCTCGTGATGGGGAAACTGAAGGTCGATGCCGCCGCCGTGGATGTCGAACGTCTCGCCCAGATATTGTCCCGCCATCGCCGAACATTCGATGTGCCAGCCCGGACGCCCGCGGCCCCAGGGCGATTCCCAGCCGGGAAGCGCCGGTTCCGACGGCTTCCACAGCACGAAATCCATCGGGTTCTTCTTGTAGGGCGCGACTTCGACCCGGGCGCCCGCGATCATCTCGTCCAGCGGCCGGCGCGAGAGCTTGCCGTAGTCGGGCTTGGACGACACGTCGAACAGAACATGGCTGTCGGCCACATAGGCATGGCCCGCCGCGATCAGCGTTTCGATCATGGCGATCATCTGGCCGATATGCTCGGTGGCGCGCGGGCTGACGGTGGGCGGCAGGCAGCCCAGCGCCGTCACGTCCTCCAGATAGATGCGCGCCGTCTCTTCCGTCAGTTCGCGGATGGAGATGCCGCGTTCGGCCGCGCGCGCGTTGATCTTGTCGTCCACGTCGGTGATGTTGCGCACATAGGTCACATGCGCATCGCCATAGGCATGGCGCAGCAGGCGGAACAGCACGTCGAACACGATCGCGGGCCGCGCATTGCCGATATGGGCGAAGTCATAGACGGTGGGGCCGCAGACATACAGGCGCACACGGGCCGGATCGAGCGGCGCAAAGTCTTCCCTGGTCCTGGTCAGGCTGTTGTAGAGGCGGATCGGCATGGCGGTCTTTTACAGCGATTTGCGGCATTGGCCCCTCCCCCCAAAGGGGGCGGGCAGGAAAGGGCGGCGGTGACTTTTGGGCAGGCGTAAGGGTTTCGCGGGCTAGCCGCAAATTCGGGCGATGCACATGTGACGCCGGACGGTCACGCCGTTTCCCCTTTGAGCCGCGCCAGAACCCTGGCGCGTCCGATCAGGGGTAGCAGCTTTTTGAGTTCGGGTCCATCGCCCCGCCCGGTCAGCGCCAGCCTGAGGGGATGGAACAGCGCACGGCCCCTGGCCCCGGTTTCCGCGGAGACGGCTTTGGTCCAGGCGGGCCAGGTGTCTTCGTTCCAGGGTTCGGGCGGCAGCAGGCGCAAGGCCGCGGCGGCAAGGCTTTCATCCTCGATGACGGGCGTGACGGGGCCCGTGACCAGCCGCCCCCATGCGTCCGCATCGGACAGCTTGTGCAGATTGGGGCGGATCGCATCCCAGAAGGCTTCGCCCGCGACGCCCGCAAGGACGGGCAGCCGGTCCGCCACCGCCCCATAGGGCAGCATGTGCAGCGTGCGCGCGTTGAGCGCCGCCAGTTCTTCCGGCACGAAATGGGCGGGCGCGCGGCCGATCTTGCCGAAGTCGAAGCCCTGCGCCAGTTCGCCCGGCGCCAGGCAGGGCTCCACCGGATCGGACGTGCCGATGCGGGCCAGATAGGCGGCGACGGCCTGCGGTTCGATCCCCTCATCGCGCAACTGCGCCAGCGAGAGCGAGCCCAGCCGCTTGGACAGCGCCTCGCCGCCCGCGCCCACCAGCAGCGGGAAATGCGCGAACTGCGGCGGCGGCGTATCCAGCGCGCGGAAGATTTCGATCTGGGCGGCGGTGTTGGTGACGTGATCCTCGCCGCGCACCACATGGGTGATGGCCATGTCGATGTCGTCGGCCACCGAAGGCAGGGTATAGAGGAACGCGCCGTCCTCGCGCACCAGCACGGGATCGGACATGGTGGCGGTGTCGATCTCCACATCGCCGCGCACCAGGTCGTGCCAGCGCACGCGCGTGCGCGACAGGCGGAAGCGCCAGTGGGGCGCGCGGCCTTCGGCTTCCCATTTCGCCCTGTTGGCGGGATCGAGCGAGGCGCGGTTATAGACCGGCGGCAGCTTGCGCGCGGCCTGCATCGCGCGCTGGCGCTCCAGCTCGGCTTCCGTTTCATAGGCGGGATAGACATGGCCCGCGGCCTTGAGGCGATGGAAGGCGGCGCTGTATTTCGCCAGGCGGTTTATCTGGCGGCCGGTTTCGTCCCAGTCCAGCCCCAGCCAGGCGAGGTCGCGGTAGATCGCGTCCTCGAATTCTTTCGTGGAGCGCGCGGCGTCGGTATCGTCGATGCGCAGGATGAAGCGCCCGCCCGTCTTTTTCGCGAACAGCCAGTTGAGCAGCGCGGTGCGGGCGTTGCCGGCATGCAGCAGACCCGTGGGGGACGGGGCGAAGCGGACCGTGACGGTCGTCATGCGTGAGGCCTGGCGGTCCGGGGCGAGATCATGGTCTGGCGCTATACCCCTCCCCGGATGGCTTCGCAATTCACCTCATCCTGAGTCTGTCGAAGAATGAGGCCGGCCATGACAGTTGGTGGCCTGTCGAGCCCGGGCCCTAACGCGCGTCGCGGAACGCGTTGGTGATGGGATAGCGGCGGTCGCGGCCGAAATTGCGGCTGGAGATCTTCACGCCGGGCGGGGCCTGGCGGCGCTTGTATTCCGAGACATAGAGCAGATGCTCGACCCGCCGCACGGTCGCGGGATCGTAGCCGCGGGCCACCGTGTCTTCGAAGCCCAGCTCCTTTTCGACCAGGCATTCGAGGATGCCGTCCAGCACGTCGTAAGGCGGAAGCGAATCCTGGTCGGTCTGGTTCGCGCGCAGTTCGGCGCTGGGCGCCTTGGTGATGACGCGCATGGGGATCACCAGGCCGCGCGGGCCCAGCGCGCCCGCCGGCGAATGGTCGTTGCGCCAGCGCGCCAGGCGAAACACCTCGGTCTTGTAGATGTCCTTGAGCACGTTATAGCCGCCGCACATGTCGCCATAGAGGGTGGCATAGCCCACGCTCATCTCGCTCTTGTTGCCGGTGGTCAGCACCATCGGGCCGAACTTGTTGGAGATCGCCATCAGGATCACCCCGCGCAGGCGCGACTGGATATTCTCTTCCGTCGTATCGGCCTGGGTGCCCGCGAAGGCAGGCGCGAGGGTTTCGCCCATCGCGGCCACCGCGCGCTCGATCTCGATCGTCTCATAGGCGACGCCCAGAAGGCGGGCGCATTCATCGGCGTCTTCCAGGCTTTCGCGGCTGGTATAGCGCGAGGGCAGCATCACGCAGCGCACGCGCTCCGCGCCCAGCGCATCCACCGCCACCGCCGCCGACAGCGCGGAATCGATGCCGCCCGACAGGCCCAGCACTACGCCGGGAAAGCGGTTCTTGTTCACATAGTCGCGCAAGGCCAGCATCATGGCGTGATAAACCTGCGAGGAACGGTCTTCCGCCGCGAACCGCTCGCCCGGCGCGCAGGCCCAGCGGCCTTTTTCGTCGCGCCGCCATTCGGTGACGATGATGCGTTCCACCCAGCCTGGCAGCGCGGCGGCGATGGAGGCGTCGGCATTGAGCACGAAGGACGCGCCGTCATAGACGACCTCGTCCTGCCCGCCGAGCTGGTTGAGATAGATCAGCGGCAGGCCCGTTTCGTTGACGCGCGCTGCCGCCAGCCTGAGGCGCACGTCTTCCTTGCCCGCCTCGAAGGGCGAGCCGTTGGGCACGGCCAGTATCTCCGCCCCCGTTTCGGCCAGCGCGGCGCTGACCTCCTGCCGCCACATGTCCTCGCACACCGGCACGCCAAGCGGCACGCCGCGCACCGTCAGCGGCCTGGGCGATGGCCCGGCGGCGAAGACACGCTTTTCGTCGAACACGCCATAATTGGGCAGGTCCACCTTGAAGGTGCGGCCCGCGACGCGTCCGCCATCGAGCAACAGCACGGCGTTGTAGAGCTTGCCCTCCTCCACCCAGGGCGCGCCGATCAGCACGGCAGGGCCGCCATCGGCGGTGTCGCGCGCCAGTTCCTCGACCGCCAGGCGCGCCTCTTCCTGCAGCGCCGGTTTCAGCACCATGTCCTCGGGCGAATAACCCACGATGAAGAGTTCGGAGAACAGGATGGCGTCGGCGCCGCCTGGTTCCTTCATCGCCTGCGCGCGGGCGGCGCGGGCGCGCGCCAGATTGCCGGCGATGTCGCCCACCACCGGGTTCAACTGGGCCAGAACTATGCGGAAACGGTCGGCCATGACCGTTGTTTAGCGCGGGATGCGAAGGGCGACTAGCGCGCCGCCGCGACCCGGGGCTGCGCCACCGGCATGGGCGCGGGCTCGCTTACGCCCGCGGCCTTTTCGATCAGCAGTGCGGTTTCCAGCGCCTGGGCCGCCTGTTCCGGCGTGACCAGCGCATCCGTGCCGGCCTGCGCGGCGGCCACGAAACCGGCCACCGATTCGCCCAGCGGATCGCCCATTTCCACCGCGCCGTGCGTCCAGCCGTTCAGCGGGCGGGGCGTGGTGTTGGTCACGGTGCGGGCCAGGAAATCGACCTCGACCACGCCGTCGGCATAGACGGCGCGCAGGCCGCGGCGGCGCGCGCTCGCGATGCGGCTGGTTTCCAGCTTCGCCACGGTGCCGTTGTCGAACGTCACGATGGCCGAAACCTGGTCGGCATGGGGGCCGTATTCCACCTCGCCATCGGCCTTCACCGCGGCGACCGCGCCCGGCACCAATGTATGCACCAGGTCGAGATCGTGGATCATTAGGTCCAGCACCACGGAAACATCGTCGCCGCGGCCGGTCCAGGGGCCCTGGCGCCAGCAGGTGATCTCCAGCGGGGTTTCGCCCAGGTCCAGAAGGCCGGTGCGGGCGAAGACGAAACGTTCCTGATGGCCGACGGTGAGGACCTTGCCGAGCGCGCGCGCCAGCGCCACCAGTTCGTCCGCCTCTTCCATGGTCGTGGCGATGGGCTTTTCCACCAGCACATGTGCGCCCGCATTCAGGAAGGCGCGCACGATTTCGGCATGGGTAACGGCGGGCGAGCAGACGCTGACAAGATCCACCTTGCCCAGAAGGTCCCGCCAATCGGCGGTCAGGAACACGTCATATTGCGCCGCCAGCCGGGCACGCGCCTCGGCGGAGGGATCGGCGATGCCGAACAGCTCGACACCCGGAAGGGCGGCATATTTGGCGGCATGGTGGCGGCCAAAGGCGCCTGCGCCGATCACGGCGGCTTTGAGCGGTCCATTTTCCGGCACGCGGCGGCGGAGAAACAAGGTGTGGGAGTCCCAGCAAAATCCGGGCGTATTAAGGGGTTTAGGGCCCCGGCCGCGCCACCAAACAAATGTTCCCGTTTGTTACCGAAACGGGGCACCGGGTCGCGGTGGCGCGTCAACCCATTGGGATAAAATCATTTTTCCGGGTTTGAGGCCAGCAGCGAGGCCAGCGCCGCCACGATCAGATAGGCCAGCATCAAGGGGGCCAGGCCGATCAGGACTGCCCCGGTGATGTCGGCGAAGGCGCTGCAGTTGAGCCAGTGATAGGCGGAACCCACCGCCAGGAACTGGATTCCCACCACCGCCACGATGCCGAACAGGAAGGCCCTGAGGGTGGGCCCCAGCGGTTGCGGGCGGCTGGCGGCTTCCAGCCGGATCAGGCCCGCCTGGAGTTTCAGCCGCGAACAGGCGCTGGCCAGGAAGATGATGGCCAGCAGCCAGGCGAAGGCCGAAGCAAAGGTGCGCCCCCCGTCGAGGGTGCAGGCCTCGAGCGAGGACACCAGGGCGCGCTGGCCCGGCACCAGGAAATAGATGGCGTTCTCCAGCGCCGTCACCGCGCCGGGATCGATGTTGGCCGGCGCGACAAAGGCCTGGTTGACGAAGCTCAGCGTCACGAAGGCCAGGAACACACTTTCATTGAAGCCGGGGATCAGGTGATGGGGCCGCAGCCGCTGAAGCCAGGAGCCGCCGGTTTCGCGCGCGAGCCCTGCCGAGGCCCCGAATCCGCCCACGAACAGAAGGCCCATCGCCATGAACAGAAGCGCGCAAATGGCGATGGGAACCAGGTTGAGATCCAGCGCCCGCCCGGACATCAGCGCCAGGCGGAAGGCATGGGCGCCCGCGAACAGGCAGAACACGATCCAGCCCTTTGCCAGCAGCCTTGCGATACCCATTATCGTGTCGCCCGGCGCGTGATCACTGGCGCGCTTCGGGCGCGGCGGACCCGCGCCGTGCTTTTATCGGAAGAGCGCGCGAGGCCGCACATAACGTCAGGCCGAGGCCGCCAGGCCGGATTCCTTCATCCGTTCGTCGCGGATGCCCTGCGCGATCAGGAAGGCCAGTTCCAGCGCCTGGCTGGCGTTGAGGCGCGGATCGCAAGCCGTCTGGTAGCGGTCCGCCAGATCGATTTCCTTGAGGCCCTGCGCACCGCCCAGACATTCGGTGACGTTCTGGCCCGTCATTTCGAAATGCACGCCGCCCGCATGGGTGCCTTCGGCGCGGTGGATGGCGAAGAAGCTGCGCACCTCTTCCAGCACGCGCTCGACCGGGCGGGTCTTGTAGCCCGACTGCAGCTTGATAGTGTTGCCGTGCATGGGATCGGACGACCACACCACCTTGAAGCCCTCGCGCTTCACCGCGCGCACCAGCGGCGGCAGCTTGGCGGCGACATGATCGGCGCCGAAACGCGCGATCAGCGTCAGCCGTCCGGGCACATTCTGCGGATTGAGCGCGGCGATCAGGCGCAAAAGGTCGTCGGGGTCCAGCGAGGGGCCGCATTTCAGGCCGATGGGATTTTTGATGCCGCGCATGAATTCCACATGCGCGCCGTCGAGCTGGCGGGTGCGGTCGCCGATCCACAGCATGTGGGCGCTGGTGTCGTACCAGTCGCCGCTGGTGGAATCGACGCGCGTCATCGCCTGTTCATACGGAAGCAGCAGCGCCTCGTGGCTGGTATAGAAGTCGGTGCCGCGCAGCTGGGGCACCGAATCCGGCGTGACGCCGCAGGCCGCCATGAAGTCGAGCGCTTCGCTGATGCGCTGGGCGAGACCTTTGTATTTTTCGCTGGCCGGCGAGTCCGCGATGAAGCCCAGCATCCAACGATGGACATTGTGCAGGTCGGCATAGCCGCCCTGCGCGAAGGCGCGCAGCAGGTTGAGCGTGGCGGCCGACTGGGCATTGGCCATCAGCAGGCGCTGGGGATCGGGCGTGCGCGCTTCGGGCGTGAATTCGCCGCTGTTGATGTTGTCGCCGCGATAGGACGGCAGGGTCACGCCGCCACGGGTTTCGAAATCGTCGGAGCGGGGCTTGGCGAACTGGCCCGCGATGCGGCCCACCTTCACCACCGGCACGCCCGCGGCGAAGGTCAGCACCACCGCCATCTGCAGCAGCACGCGGAAGGTGTCGCGGATATTGTCGGGGTGGAATTCGGCGAAGCTTTCCGCGCAGTCGCCGCCCTGGAGCAGGAAAGCCTTGCCTTCCGCCACCTGGCCCAGCGCGGCCAGGAGGTTGCGCGCCTCGCCCGCGAAGACCAGCGGGGGGTGGGTCTTCAGCTGCGCCAGCACGCGTTCCAGCGCCGCCCTGTCCGGATATTCCGGCATCTGGCGGGCGGGTCTGGACTGCCAGCTTTGCGGGGTCCAGCCGGTTTCCCGTTGGCTGTGGGCCACGCCATTCTCCCTTCAACAAACGGGGTGGATATAGGCGAATGGCGCGGACTTTACCAGAACCGCGCGGCGCAGGGGTGAATTGCAGGCAAGAGCCCGAAAAACCGGCCTGGGCAAGGACTTGGCCAGTATTATGGCGCAAACGCCACAAGCAATTTGACGGATACCGGGCCATCTTTAGCCCATGAATGAACTCGGAAACCGTTACGCCTTGGCGGCGCTGAAAGATCGCCGCGCCACCCTGGCCGGTGAAATTGCAGACCTGAAGAAGCGCCTTCAGGTCGCCACCACTCAGCTAGACCACATTGGCGCTTGCCTGACGATCTTCGAGTACGAGGGCGATCCAGCCGCCATCCTGGCCCATATGTGGAATTAGCCAAACGGCTCAAAAAACATGGGTTTAAGGACGAAACGGAGGCATCCATAACCGCCAAACTCAAGCGGGGCACCTTTTCGGCTATTTTTCTATTGGCGGCACTGGCCGCTTTAGAGGCAGCGGGGATCAGATTATAAAAGCTTTGGGGGCGAACAATGACGACTGCACCAATTAGTCTTTATCTTGATCTTGAACCACAGACAGCACCGGACATCGAAGTAGTTGCAGGAGCGTCTCTCGCCTTTGCGGCGCTTATAAAGGAATTGGCCTATTTCGTTGATCCTTCTCTTGAGATTCGGATTGAATTTCAGAGTGGCACGGAGGGCAGCCTAAGCCTCAATTCTCGCATTCGTGAATTAAAAAGAAAGGCGACTGATCCCAAGACGCTCGCGGCGATTGCGTTGGCGGTCGTATCCTATTTTAGCCACGAAATTACTGATTGGACCACCGAAAGGCTATTCGATCATGTGATGATCCGTGATGATGGACATGCTGAATTATCGCAGCACGACATAAATGAAATCGCTGAGAATGTGGCGGATTTGCTGAAGAAAAAAACCGCGCTATCTCAAGCCCAAAAGGTATATCAGCACCTTGAAAGGGATATTGCAATTAAAGGCGTAGGTGTCACTCAGAGAAGCGGCGAACGCCCAACCGACATTGTGCCTCGGGCAGAATTCCCAGCCCGAATAGCAGCACCGTCACCCGTTGAAATGCAGACCAGAAAACGAAAAACTCCGTTTTCTGGCCGACTGACGTTAGTTAGCCCTGTACTCTTGAGGGCTGACCGCAGGTGGAAATTCATCGGGCCGATGGGAGAATTTGGTGCAATCATCGAGGATCAGGCATTTGTTGACCGAGCGCTTTCGGGACATGTCAGGATGGCGGAAGGAACTCAATTGAACGTTAATATGGAGACAATAGAGGAATTTGATGGGCGTGTTTGGCACGTGAAAGAATATCGGATTCTAAAGGTAAAGAGCGCCAGACGCCCACCACATCAACGGTCACTTCCGCTTTTGCCAGATGAAGACAAAACCAGCCGCAAATAAAATAGCATAGCCAGCTATTATACTGGCGTAACGTCCAGCCAGCGCTTCAACAAGCGCTAAAGCCGCCCAGGTGCAGCTAGTTGCGGTGGCCGAAACGGCAACCCAATCCCAACCGGCTTGAAATCGACGCATGCTGGAATCCTACCATTGTGTGGCGTTTGCGCCATAATACCGGACCCAAGCCGCAAGGCGGGTTATTGCCCGGCAACCCCGGTTTCGGCAGGTCCCTTCGAGTAACTCTTGCTGCGCATGGTCACCAGTTCCTCGGCCGCCGTCGGATGCAGGGCGATGGTGGAATCGAAATCCTTCTTGGTCGCGCCCAGCTTGAGGGCCACCGCCGCGACCTGGACGATTTCCGACGCGTGGTCGCCGAAGATGTGCACGCCCAGCACCCTGCCGGTCTTTGCGTCCACCACCATCTTCATCAGCGTGCGCACGGGCCGCCCGCCCAGCGTGTGCAGCAGCGGCTTGAAGGTGGATTTATAGACGTCGATGCTGTGGCCCATGGCCAGCGCCTTTTCCTCGCTGAGGCCGATCGCCGCCAGTTCGGGCGTGGTGAAGACTGCGCTGGGCACATGTACATGGTCGGGCCTGGTCGGATTGTCCTTGAACGCGGTTTCGACGAAGCACATCGCCTCGTGGATCGCCACGGGGGTCAGTTGCATCCGGTCGGTCACGTCGCCCACCGCATAGATGTGGGACGCGGAGGTGCGGGAATATTCGTCCACCACCACCTCGCCTTTCTTTCCCAGTTCCACGCCCGCCTTCTCCACATGCAGCGCCATCGTGTTGGGCTGACGGCCGATGGCCAGCATGATCTGGTCGCATTCGATCCGCGCGCCCTTGTTGGTTTCGGCATAAAGGCTGCTGCCGTGCCGTTCGACCCTGGTGAACTCGCAGCCCAGCAGCACCTCCAGCCCGCGCTGCCGCATGGAGGCGCAGACCGCCTCGCGCATGTCATCGTCGAAGCCGCGCAGGGGTTTTTCGCCGCGATAGACCAGGCTGACTTCGCTGCCCAGCCCGTGGAAGATGTGCGCGAATTCCAGCGCGATATAGCCGCCGCCGGCGATCAGGATGCGCCCCGGCAGTTCCTTGAGATGGAAGGCTTCGTCCGAAGTGATGCAAAGCTCGCCGCCCGGAATGACATGCGTCGTGCCCATCTCGCGCGTGGGGCGGTTGCCGGTGGCGATCAGGATCTTTTCGGCGGTGATGCGCTGGCCGGAATTCAGCAGCAGCAGCGTGTGCGGATCCTCGAACACCGCGCGGTCCTGATGGATGGTGACGCCCGCCTTGCGCACATTTTCGGTATAGAGGCCTTCCAGGCGCGCGATCTCGCGGTCCTTGTTGGCGATCAGGGTGGGCCAGTCGAAACGGCAGCCGCCGAAGTCCCAGCCGTAGCCCGCCGAGTCCATGATGTTCTCGCGGAACTGGCTGGCATAGACCAGCAGCTTCTTGGGGATGCAGCCGCGGATCACGCAGGTGCCGCCCATGCGCCATTCCTCGGCCAGGGCCACGCGCGCGCCCGTCATCGCGGCCATGCGCGACGCCCGCACGCCGCCGGAGCCGCCGCCGATCACGAACAGATCATAGTCGTATTTCGCCATGACGGCGTCCTCCGGCCTGGGTTACGATGCTTTAAAGGAGCTTGCGGCGGGCGACAATGCGGGGCGGCACGATATGGCGATGGGCGCTGTGCGCGGCCGCGGCGGGCGGCGCGGGGTTGTTGCTGGCCGCGTGCACCTTTTCCGATTCGCTGCGCAACGATCCGGTGCGGTCGGTGTGGGGCCGCGGCACGGCGCCGCCCGCACAAAGCGTGTTCTTCGCCACCGACCGGCAGCAGGAGGATGGCGGCTTCGGCCTGACATGGGATGCGACGCTGCGCTGCGGGGGCGCCACGCTGGCCATTCCCGACGGCACGGACCTTTCGCCCAACCGGCCCGATCCCGCGCTGGCATCCGCCCCCTGCAGCGATGCGGCGGCAATGGCGGCCTTCATGGCGCGCGTGGCGGACGCGGCCAGGCCCTGCGGGCGGCTGCTTCTGATCGTGCACGGCTACAACACCACCTTCCACAGCGCGCTGCTGCACGGCGCGCAGGTGGCGATGGACACCGCCTGGCCCTGCGCCACGCTTCTGTTCAGCTGGAGCAGCGAGGGCCGCTTCAACCGCTATGCCGCCGACATCGAAAGAAGCGGCTTTGCCGTGCCGCCGCTGATCCTGCTGCTGCGCGCGGCGAAGGCGGCGGGGCTGGAGGTCAACATCCTGGCGCACAGCATGGGCGCGCGGGTGACGCTGGGCGCGGCGGGCGCGCTGTGTCTGGAAGGACAGGAGCAGACGGTGAACCAGTTGATCCTGGCGGCGCCCGATGTGGGCGCGGAAGCCGGCAATGACGATTTCGCCCATCTTCTGGAGCGCGCCATGCCGTGCATCCGCCGCGCCACCGTCTATGCCTCGGACAACGATCTGGCGCTGCTGACCTCGCAGAGCCTTCACGGCGGCGCGCTGCGCGCGGGCCGTTTCACGCCGGCGAGCCTTGACTATGCCCGCGCCCATGCGGGCGAACCCGGCCGCGTGGATGTGATCGACGCGGGCCTTGCCCCGGGCGGGCCGGTGGGGCACGCCTATTTCATGCTGTCGTACGAGATGGCGCACGACATGATGGATGTGCTGGCGGGCGTGTCCATCGCCCGGCGCGCGGCAAAGGGCGGCACGCTGGCCTGCACCGATGCGAAGGATGCCGCCGGCGGCGGCCGCTATGCGCTGATCGTGGCCGGGGACCGGCGGCCGGACCTGATGGCGCGGCTGATCCGGGCGCTGTGGCCGCTCAGCGCGCCGGCCTCGCTGACCTCTCGATGACCTCGACATCGCCGGGACCGGCGATCAGCAGGGTGGTGGCGATGCCGATGAAAAGCCCATGCTCGACCACGCCGGGCACGGCGGAAATCGCGGCGGCGAGTTTGGGCGCGTTCTGGATGGCGCCGAAGGCCAGGTCATAGATCACATTGCCGCCGTCGGTGCGGAAGGTTTCGCCGCCGCGCACGCGCAAGGTCATGGGCACGCGCGTATAGCCGGCCGCGGCCAGCGCGGCGGCCAGCCGCGCGGCGGTGGATTTGTGGCCGAACTCCACCACCTCGACCGGCAGCGGGAATTTGCCCAGGCGGGGCACCAGCTTGGATTCGTCGGCGATCACGATCATCTTCGCCGAGGCCGCCGCCACGATCTTCTCGCGCAGCAGCATGCCGCCGCCGCCCTTGATGAGGTCGAGATCGCGGTCGGCCTCGTCGGCGCCGTCGATGGTGAGGTCGAGAGGCGCCAGATCGTCCAGCGCCGCCAGCGTCAGCCCCAGCTTGCGGGCCAGGGCGGCGGTCTTTTCGCTGGTGGGCACGCAGAGCAGCTTGAGCCCGCCGCGCACGCGCGGGGCCAGCAGCTCGACGAAGATCTCGGCGGTGGAGCCGGAGCCCAGCCCCAGCTTCATGCCGCCCTCCACATAGTCGAGCGCCCTGGCGGCAACGGCGCGTTTGAGTTCGTTCTGGTCGGTCATGGGCGGAATCACCTCACAATGGAACGGCGGCAATCATCAAGCCCGGCATGACCGTGAATTCGGTGCAGTTCTTCCGACATGCGCCCCCCGGCAAACGCGGGAAAGATAGCCTGTGTGCCTGAAGCTTGCCAGCCTGGGTCCCCTTCCCTCGCATCGCCGTCGCGATGCTCGCCGGGGATGACGGGACGTACCAGATCGAGGGCGGCCTTATTCCACCGTCACGCTCTTGGCCAGGTTGCGCGGCTGATCCACGTCGGTGCCTTTGGCGATGGCCGCGTAATAGGCCAGCAGCTGCACCGGGATCGCATAGAGCAGCGGCGTGATGAAGGCGTTGGTGGCGGGCACCTCGATGCTGGCCCAGACCTTGCCCGCCCGCGAGATGCCTTCCTTGTCCGAGATCAGCAGCACCTTGCCGCCGCGCGCCATCACCTCCTGCATGTTGGAGATGGTCTTCTCGAAATGGGCGTCGTGCGGCGCGATCACGATGATCGGCACCGCTTCGTCGATCAGGGCGATGGGGCCGTGCTTCATCTCGCCCGCGGCATAGCCTTCGGCATGGATGTAGCTGATCTCCTTCAGCTTGAGCGCGCCTTCCAGCGCCAGCGGGAAGCTGGCCCCCCGGCCCATGTAAAGAACGTCGCGCGCCTTTGCGATCTCCTCGCCCAGCGCCTTCACCGCGGGTTCGTTCCGGAGGAATTCGGCGATGTGGCGCGGGGTTTCCAGCAGCGAGGCGCAGAGCCGCTGTTCGTCGATGCCGCGCAGGTTGCCGCGCGCCGCCCCCGCCGCGATGGCGAAGCTGGCCAGCGCCGCAAGCTGACAGGTGAAGGCCTTGGTCGAGGCCACCCCGATCTCGGGCCCCGCATAGGTGGGCAGCACGATGTCGGCCTCGCGCGCGATGGAGCTTTCGGGCACATTCACCACCGCGATGGTGGTCTGGCCCTTGGCCTTGGCGTCGCGCAGCGCGGCCAGCGTGTCGGCGGTTTCGCCCGACTGCGATACGAACAGCGCCGCCCCGCCTTCCGGATAGACCGGATCGCGATAGCGCAGTTCCGAGGCCACGTCGGTTTCCACCGGCATGCGCGCCAGCTTCTCGAACCAGTATTTGCCGACCATGCCGGCGTAATAGGCGGTGCCGCAGGCCGAGATGGTGAGCCGCGAGGCGCGCGCCAGCGTCTCGCGCAGGCCCACGCCCAGATGACGCACCACCGGCCCGGCGGGATCGAGATAATGGGCCAGGGTATGGCCCACCACTTCGGGCTGTTCGTGGATCTCCTTGGCCATGAAATGGCTGTGGCCGGCCTTGTCCACCAGCGCGGCGGAGGCGGAGGTGATCTTGACCTCGCGGTTCGCGGGCCGGCCCGCCGCATCGAAGATCGAAACCTGCGGCCCCCGGATCACCACCACGTCGCCCTCTTCCAGATAGGCGACGCGGTTGGTGAAGGGCGCCAGCGCGAAGGCGTCGGAGCCGATATAGGCTTCGTCTTCCGCAAAGCCCACCGCCAGCGGCGCGCCGCGCCGCGCGCCGACCAGAAGGCCTTCATGGTCCTTGAAGATCATGGCGATGGAATAGGCGCCGGTCAGCCGCGCCACGGCGCGCTTGGCCGCTTCGTCCGGGGCAAGGCCCTCGTTCATCAGCTGCGTGACCAGATGCGCCGCCGTCTCGCTGTCGGTCTCCGATTCGAACTTATGGCCCTTGGCGGTCAGTTCGGCCTTGAGTTCGCGGAAATTCTCGATGATGCCGTTGTGCACGATGGCGACGCGCGCGGTGGCGTGCGGGTGGGCGTTGTTCTCGGTCGGCGCGCCGTGCGTGGCCCAGCGGGTGTGGCCGATGCCGGTGGTGCCGGCCAGCGGCTCCTGTTCCAGCACCGCGCCCAGCTTGCTGAGCTTGCCGGGCGCGCGGCGGCGCGCGATCGCGCCATGGTCCAGCGTGGCGATGCCCGCCGAGTCATAGCCGCGATATTCCAGGCGGCGCAGCGCCTCCAGCAGGATGGGGGCGGCCTCGCGCCTACCCGCGATGCCGACGATACCGCACATTATTTCTTCCCCCGCCCCTTCATGTCGCGAAACGCCTTGGCCCAGCCGGGCTTTTCCACCTGGACCCCGCGCGCCAGCGCCAGCGCGTCAGCCGCCACGTCGCGCGTGATCACCGAGCCCGCCGCCGTGATCGCGCCGTCGCCCACCTTCACGGGCGCCACCAGCGCCGTGTCGGAACCGATGAAGGCGCCCGCGCCGATGTCGGTGCGGGACTTGGTGAAGCCGTCATAGTTGCAGGTGATGGTCCCTGCGCCGATATTGGCGCCCGCGCCGACCCGCGCATCGCCCAGATAGGTCAGGTGATTGGCCTTGGCGCCTTGTTCGATGGTGGCGTTCTTCACTTCCACGAAATTGCCGATATGGGCGCCCTGGCCGATCACCGCGCCGGGGCGCAGGCGCGCGAAGGGACCGATGACCGCGCCGCCCGCGACGGTCGCGCCTTCCAGATGCGAATGGCTGCGGATGCGCGCGCCCGATTCCACGCGCACGCCGGGGCCGAACACCACGAAGGGCTCGATCTCCACATCGTTTTCCATCGCCGTGTCGTAAGAGAGGAACACCGTTTCCGGCGCGGTCATGGTCACGCCATCCTTCAGAAGCTGCGCGCGCTTGCGCTGCTGGAACAGGGCTTCGGCGGCCGCCAGCTCGGCACGGCTGTTGACGCCGCTGACCGACACCTCGTCCGCAAAGCCCACCGCGCAGGCGACACCCTCCCGCTTCGCCAGCGCCGGAACGTCGGTGATGTAATATTCGCCCTGGGCATTGTCGTTCGTCAGCAGCCCCGCCCAGCGAAAGAAAGCCGCGGCGCCGGCGGCATAGATGCCGGCATTGCAAAGAAGGGTTTCACGCTCGGCCGGGGCGGCGTCTTTGAACTCCACGATACGGTCCAGGTTTCCGTGGCCGTCGCGGATCACCCGGCCGTACATGCCCGCATCCCGCGGCGTGAAGGCCAGCATGGCCAGCCCGGTGCGGGCCTGCGCCGCCAGCACGTCCTGGAACACATCCGGCGTCACCAGCGGCATGTCGCCATTGGCGATCACCAGCGTGCCGGCGAAGCCGCCCAGCACGCTTTCGGCGGCGCGCGCGGCATGGCCGGTGCCCAGCTGCCGGTCCTGAATCGCGGTCTCGCAGCCATGGGCCGCCGCAAAGGCGCGCACCGCCTCGCCCGCGGCGGACGTCACCACCACGATCCGCTCCACGCCCGCGGCCTTCAGCGCGTCGATCACATGGCCCAGCATCGGCAGGCCGGCGACCTTGTGCAGCACCTTGGGCAGCGCGGATTTCATTCGGGTGCCCTGGCCAGCGGCGAGGATGATGGCGGCCTTCGCGTTCTGGGACGCATTCTGAGTCATTGGGCGTCTCGGTAGGACCCTGCGCAAAAAAGATGAAATGACGAATTGCAACGCTATATTGCCGCGACTCCCCTCGCAAACCGGTTAACCGCAAACCCTTAATCCCCGCCCCGCAGAAAGCCCCGGCCCTTGTCTTTCGCCCTGATCTTCGACCTGGACGGCACCCTGGCCGACACATCCTCCGACCTGCTGGGCGCCACCAATGCGGTGCTGGAGGCCCGCGGCCGCCCGGACCTGGACCTGACCAGCCTGCGCCACATGGTGGGCCACGGGGCCCGCGCGCTGATCTTCCAGGCGATGGAAGCCAGCGGCGCGCCCGTGACCGAGGAGGAGATGCCGCCGCTGCTGGAGATCTTCCTGGACCATTACCGCCGCCACATTGCCGACGGCACGCGGCTGTTCCCCGGCGTGGCCGAGACGCTGGACGCGCTGAAGGCAAAGGGGGCGCGGCTGGGCATATTGACCAACAAGCCGCAGGAACTGACCGACCTGCTCTTGCCGCGCCTGGCGCTGGAGGGGCGGTTCGACGCGGTCTATGGCGCGGGGCGCAGGCCCTATACCAAGCCCGATCCCCGCATCTTCCACGACGTGGTGGCCGACTGCGGCGGCGGCCCGGCCGTGATGATCGGGGATTCCATCACCGATCTTGGCACGGCGCGGGCGGCGGGGGCACCGTGCATCCTGCTGTCCTATGGCTTCACGCCGGTGCCGGCCGCCGACCTGGGGGCGGACCTGGTGCTGGACGATTTCCGCGCCCTGCCGGGGGCGCTGCGGATGCTGGGGCTGCTCTGAACCCTTGCCGCGGGGCGTTGCCGGCGGGCGGCTTGACGTGCACGGGGGGCCACCTTAATACCCTGCCCCTTCCCGGCCCATTGGCGGGGCGCGTAGCTCAGCGGGAGAGCACTCCCTTCACACGGGAGGGGTCACAGGTTCAATCCCTGTCGCGCCCACCATTCCATGCCCCGCGAAGGCGCGGCGAGGAACGGTGCCGAGGCCGCCGCGCAACGGGATATCCGCGACAGGGATTGAATTTTTTCCATGGCGCCGCTTCGCGGCGCGGGGCGCGCGGCAGCAGCACGAACCCGCACATCCGGAGCCCGCAAGGAACAGGCGCATCCGTCACCCGGATGCGCCCGCCGTCATCACAGGTTGGCCTTGAGGCCCAGGGTGAAGTAGCGGCCCATCGGGCTCTGGACGCTGTAGCCGGAGCTGTAGACCGGGTACCACTGGCCGATCGTGCCGTTGGGAATGTAATCGGGCTGGGCGTTGAACAGATTCTGCACCACGAAATACGCCTTCATGTCGGCGCCATCCAGTTCGAAGTCGCGCGAGATGTTCAGGTCCACCTGGTTCCAGGACCGCACATGGGGATCGACCCAGTTGTTGATGGTCGGCGTGATCGGACCGGCCACCTGGCTGAAGCCTGAGACCCACGTGTCCTGAAGCCCGAGGCTCCAGTCGTTCAGCGTATAGTTCAGGATGGCGGTGATGCGCGTGCTGGGATCGGGCGTGCGTGTGAAGGGCGCGCCCGGGAAAAGCACCGACTTGTTGATGACCGGCTGATAGGTCGCCAGCAGGCGGCCGGTCCAGGAGCCCTTCCAGCCCTGGATGATGTCGGCCATGTCCCATCCGTAGTTCGCCTCGAAATCCCAGCCTTCGGTCGAGGTCGAGGCGGTATTGAGGTTGAAGGTGAAGAGCCTGGTCGCCTGGTTCGCGGCCGAATGATCGCTGAACGGCAGGGGCCGCTGGTAGTTGTTGCAATAGATCGAGGTGCCGCCGGATGCCTCGCACAGCGCCTGGATCGTGTTGCTGGGCGCGATCTGCCCGATCGCGTTGGCCAGATGGATGCGGTAGTAGTCCAGCGACACGGTCAGGCCCGGAATGAAGTCCGGCGTCCAGACCGTGCCCACCGTATAGGTGCGCGAGACTTCCGGCACTAGGTTCGGGTTGCCCTGGCTGCTGTAGGTGGTCGTGTAGTTGGCGGCCGCGCCCGACAGATGCAGGTCGCCATTGAAGACGTTCTGCAGCAGCGTCGCCGGCCGGAACAGGTCGTCCAGCGTGGGCGCGCGGATGTCGATCGAGGTGGTGCCGCGGAAGCGCAGCGTATCGACCACATTCCAGTTGAAGCCGATCTTCCAGGTCTGCACTGAGCCGGAGACCGAATAATCGGTGTAACGGCCCGCCAGGTTGAGGTCGAACGCCTGGATCAGCGGAACGTCCTTGATCACCGGCACCTGGGTTTCCAGCGCCAGTTCCCACACATTCTGGCTGGCGTGGATCGGCTGCAGGATCGACTGGGCATAGCTGGGCAGCGAGGGGTTGCACAGGCGCAGGCCCGTGCAGTTCACGAAGGTGCTGCTGGGCACGTTGGAGGTGACGTCATAGGCGTTGAAGCGCATTTCCCCCGAAAGCGCCGCGGTGATCGCGCCCGCGCCCCAGCCTTCGAACACCTCGCCCGAGATGGCGCCGCCGAAGTCGTCCAGGGTGTTGGTCTGGTGGAACGCCGTCGTCTCGAACATGTAGTTGAAGGCGCTCTGGGTTATGGCGGTGGGACCGAACGGATCGATCGGCACGCAATTGGCATATTCCGCGCCGATGGCGCCGCCTTCGGTCGCGGCGTAACAGACGACGTTGCCATTGGGCAACTGCACCGCATCCTGGGCCGCATACATGTGCTGAAGGTTCTGGTTGTTGACCAGGTCGACCGTCAGGCGGTTCTCGGCATGGGTGTAGAACAGGTTCCAGGCGAAGCGGCCGTCCAGGATGGTGCCGTCGAAACCGGCCGTCACGCTGAGCACGCGGTTGACGCTGCCCGTGCCGTTGGTCCCGGCCTGGCCCAGGCCGGTGATGAATTCGCCCAGCTGGAAGGTGTTGCCGGGCTGCACGGTCGCGCTGGTCTGCACCGGATGGGTGCCGTTGTTGCCCAGTTGCGCCTGGATCGCCGGCGACAGATAGGGATTGTCCTTATAAAAAAGGTCCGCCTGGTTCACGCCCGGCTGGATCTTCTGCGGGAAGTACCAGCCGAAGCTGTAGGCTTCCGAGCCCTGGCCCTGGACATAGAAGCTCACATTGTCGGCCAGGTCATAGCTGAAGCGGCTGAACAGCGAAGCCTGGTGATAGCCGTTGAACACCTGGCCATAGGGGCTGTAGACGCCGTCGCCGCCCGAATTCAGGTTGCCGGTGCCGGCGGTGGGATTGCCGTTGGCATCCTTGGCGCCGGGCGTGCCCGGATTGAAGGGCGCGAGCACGCCGTTGCTCACGAAATACTGGCCCGCGGCGCCGGTTCCCACCACGCCGGGCGAGCCGGTGTTGCAGGCCGGAACGCAGCCCTGGATAAGACCGCCGAACGCCGAATTGGGCCGGCGGCCGTTGGCGATATAGGTGTAGGGATTGGTGGCGGAGCCCGTGCCCGCCAGCGCGCCATAGTTGGCCGCGGGGCCATAAGGGCGGGCGGACTGGTTGACCGGATCGCGGTGGCGGTATTCCAGCGCGGCTTCGAAATGGCCGCGGCCCCCGAACAGGTCGGTGCCCCCGACCGCGCCGAAATTATAGCTCATGGCGTCGGAATAGGTGGAGATGCCGGCATTGGCGTCGATCTTCACGCCGTTGAACTTCTTGTCGAGGACGAAGTTGACCACGCCGGTCACCGCGTCGGAGCCATAGACGGCCGACGCGCCGCCGGTGACGATATCCACCCGCGAAATCAGCATCTGCGGCAGGGTGTCGATATCGACCGTGCCGTCGGAGTTGGAGGGCGCGGCGCGGTGGCCGTCCAGCAGCACCAGCGTGCGCTGGGCGCCGAAGTTGCGCAGGTTGAGCGTGTTGCTGGCGAAATTCTGGCTGCCGTCGCCGGGGCGGCCGATGGTCTGCGAGCCCTGGAAGATCGGCAGCTTGTTCAGGCCGTCGGGGATGTTGGTGGGCGTCGTGGCCTGCAGGTCGGCGGTCGAGACGATGGTGAGCGGCGTGGGCGAATTGGCGGCATCGGAAATGACGCGGCTGCCGGTGACGACCACTGATTCCACGCCTGCCGCGCCGGACTGGGCGAACGCCGGTCCGGCAACCGACGCAAGCGCGACGCCGCAAAGCAGCAAATCCCTGACTCGCATGGCATTCCCTCCTGTTTCACGCCGCAGGGTGCCTTGCTTGTTCTTGGGCGGCCCTCTGCCGGCGCGCACGCTTTTCGCGTGGTTATGTTCTGTCTTCGCAAAAGCTAGTTTGGCGAACATCCCATGTCCAAACCAATTGCGCTACCGATCCATGCCGGGATTGGATTGATGCGCGATCGTCGCCATGCGGTCTGCGCTCTCGCGATGCGCCACGGCGATCGCATCGCGCAAGGCGGCGCCTTCCGAAGCGGGGCCATTGCGGCCTGCCGGTCCGGCGGCCCGCAAGGACGGAAGAATGGAGGGGTGCCGCGCGGCCGACCGGCGATAAAAGATACCCGCGTCCCGGCATGGATGTCGGAACCATCTTTCCGCGGGCGCGTTAGAGCACTGCCGAAAAATGGGCGAGGCATGGGGCCAGGCGGGGCAGTCGGCCTTTTTTAACCAATTGTTCAATTGATCCAATGCGATGACGCCACGTCACGCATTCCGGATGCGGGGGCGCATATGTCGATTGTCGAAGAGCCGGACCTTGTCCGCAGCCCTTCCCGGGCCAGGCGGAATAGCGGGAAGCCGGGGCCAAAGAAGCCCGCGCCAAGCAGGCCCTCGCCAGGGAAGCCCGCGCCAAGCAGGCCCTCGCCAGGAAAGCCCACGTCAGCCAAGCCCACGTCAGCGAAGGCATCCGGCCGCGGCGATTCCCGTTCCGCCGAACCGGACCTCGAGGCGCTGCTGCGGGCGTTGCAGGCGCTGAAGGTCGGCAATTTCTCGGTCCGTCTGCCGGGCGACCAGGTCGGCGTCGCGGGCAAGCTGGCCGATACCTTCAACGAGATCGCCGCCGCCAACGAGCGCATGGCCGGGCAGTTGGAGCGGGTGGGCGAACTGGTGGGCCGCCAGGGCAAGACCCGCCACCGGGTGAAGTTCGGCCTGACCACCGGCGCCTGGGCCGAAATGGAAGGCTCGGTCAACACGCTGATAGAAGACCTTCTGTGGCCGACGGCGGAAGTCACCCGCGCCATCGCCGCGGTGGCGCAGGGCGACCTGCTGCAGACGGTGCGGCTGGATGTCGAGGGGCGGCCGCTGCAAGGCGAATTCCTGCGCTCGGCCACCATCGTCAACACGATGATCCGCCAGCTGGGCATCTTCACGTCGGAAGTGACGCGCGTGGCGCGCGAGGTGGGCACCGAAGGCAAGCTGGGCGGACAGGCCCAGGTGCGCGGCGTGACCGGCGTGTGGAAGGACCTGACCGAAAGCGTCAACTCCATGGCCGACAACCTAACGGCCCAGGTGCGCAACATCGCGGAAGTGACCATCGCGGTCGCCTATGGCGATCTTTCCAAGAAGATCACCGTGGACGTGCGCGGCGAGATCCTGCAGCTGAAGGAAGCCATCAACACGATGGTGGACCAGTTGCGCTCTTTCTCATCCGAAGTGACGCGCGTGGCGCGCGAGGTGGGCACCGAAGGCAAGCTGGGCGGACAGGCGCTGGTGCCGGGCGTCGCCGGCACCTGGAAGGACCTGACCGACTCGGTGAACGCCATGTGCGGCAACCTGACGGCCCAGGTGCGCAACATCGCGCAGGTGACGACCGCCGTGGCGCGCGGCGACCTGTCGCGCAAGATCACCGTCGATGTGCGCGGCGAGATCCTGGAGCTGAAGGAAACCATCAACACGATGGTGGCCCAGCTCAACGCCTTCGCGTCCGAGGGGACGCGCGTGGCGCGCGAGGTGGGCACCGAAGGCAAGCTGGGCGGACAGGCCCAGGTGCCGGGCGTGGCGGGCACCTGGAAGGACCTGACCGACAATGTGAACTTCATGGCCTCGAACCTGACCGCCCAGGTGCGCAACATCGCGGACGTGGCGACCGCCATCGCGCGCGGCGACCTGTCGAAGAAGATCACCGTCACGGTCAGCGGCGAGATCCTGGAGCTGAAGGAAACCATCAACACGATGGTGGACCAGCTCAACGCCTTCGCGTCCGAGGTGACGCGCGTGGCGCGCGAGGTGGGCACCGAAGGCAAGCTGGGCGGACAGGCCAACGTGCTGGGCGTCGCCGGCACCTGGAAGGACCTGACGGATTCGGTCAATTCGATGGCCAGCAACCTGACGGCCCAGGTGCGCAACATCGCGGAAGTCTCGACCGCGATCGCCAACGGCGACCTGTCGAAGAAGATCACCGTGGACGTGAAGGGCGAGATCCTCCAGCTCAAGCAGACCATCAACACCACGGTCGATCAGCTCAACGCCTTCGCGTCCGAAGTCACGCGCGTGGCGCGCGAGGTGGGTACCGAAGGCAAGCTGGGCGGACAGGCGGTGGTGCGCGGCGTCGCCGGAACCTGGAACGACCTGACCGACTCGGTCAACTCGATGGCGCGCAACCTGACGGGCCAGGTGCGCAACATCGCGGAAGTGGCGACCGCGGTGGCGCAGGGTGACCTGTCGAAGAAGATCACGGTCGATGTCAGCGGCGAGATCCTGCTGCTGAAGGACACGCTGAACACGATGGTGGACCAGCTCAACGCCTTCGCATCCGAAGTCACGCGCGTGGCGCGCGAGGTGGGCACAGAAGGCAAGCTGGGCGGACAGGCGCTGGTGCCGGGCGTGGCGGGCACCTGGAAGGACCTGACCGACAATGTGAACTCGATGGCGGGCAACCTGACCGACCAGGTGCGCAACATCGCGGAAGTGACCACCGCCGTGGCGCGCGGCGACCTGTCGCGCAAGATCACGGTCGATGTGAAGGGCGAGATCCTGGAGCTGAAGAACACCATCAACACGATGGTGGACCAGCTCAACGCCTTCGCCTCGGAAGTCACGCGCGTGGCGCGCGAGGTCGGCACCGAGGGACGGCTGGGCGGCCAGGCCAGCGTGCCGGGCGTGGCCGGCACCTGGAAGGACCTGACCGACAATGTGAACTCGATGGCGGGCAACCTGACCGCCCAGGTGCGCAACATCGCGGAAGTGGCGACCGCCATCGCGGGCGGCGACCTGTCGAAGAAGATCACCGTGGATGTGCGCGGCGAGATCCTGCTGCTGAAGGACACGCTCAACACCATGGTCGAGCGCCTGCGCTCCTTTGCCGCCGAGGTGACGCGCGTGGCGCGCGAGGTCGGCACCGAAGGCAAGCTGGGCGGCCAGGCCGAAGTCCCCGGCGTGGGCGGCACCTGGAAGGACCTGACCGACAATGTGAACCTGCTGGCCGCGAACCTCACCACGCAGGTGCGCGCCATCGCCGAAGTGGCGACCGCCGTCACCAAGGGCGATCTCACGCGCTCGATCCAGGTGGCGGCCAACGGCGAAGTGGCCGAGCTGAAGGACAACATCAACACGATGATCGGCAACCTGCGCCTGACCACCAAGCGCAACACCGAGCAGGACTGGCTGAAGACCAACCTGGCCCGCTTCACCAACATGCTGCAGGGCCAGCGCGACCTCAACACGGTGGGCCGGTTGCTGCTGTCCGAGCTGACGCCGCTGGTCAATGCGCAGCTGGGCGTGATCTATCACAAGGGGCTGGACCCCGATTCCGGCCTGCGGCTGATCGCGTCCTATGCGGACGACGCGGTGGACGGCCATCCCCAGACGCTGGCCATAGGCCAGGGCCTGATCGGCCAGTGCGCGCGGGACATGAAGCCGCTGCTCATCACCAGCCTGGGCAGCGAGACGACGCCGATCAACTCGGCGCTGATGCGGCTGATGCCCAGGAACATCATCGTGCTTCCGGTGGTGTTCGAGAACCAGATCAAGGCGGTGATGGAGCTGTCCTCGCTGGGCAGCTTCACCGAACAGGAGATAACCTTCCTGGGCCAGCTCACCGACAATATCGGCATCGTGCTCAATTCTATCGAGGCGACGATGCAGACCGAGGCGCTGCTGACCCAGTCGCAGAAGCTGGCGATGGAGCTTCAGGTCCAGAAGAAGGAGCTGCAGCAGACCAACGAGAAGCTGGAACAGAAGGCCCAGCAGCTTGCCGAGCAGAATGTCGAGGTCGAGCGCAAGAACCAGGAGATCGAGCAGGCCAGGCTTGCGCTGGAGGAAAAGGCCAGCGAGCTGGCGCTGACCTCGAAATACAAGTCGGAATTCCTGGCCAACATGAGCCACGAGCTGCGCACGCCGCTCAATTCCATCCTGATCCTGGGCCAGCAGCTTGCCGACAATCCCGAATGCAACCTCACGGCCAAGCAGGTGGAGTTCGCGCGCACCATCCACGGCGCGGGCACCGACCTTCTGAACCTGATCAGCGACATTCTGGACCTGTCGAAGATCGAATCCGGCACGGTCACGGTCGAGGCGGAGGAGATCGGCTATTCGGGCCTGCTCGACGCGGTGTCGCGGCCCTTCCGGCACGAGGCGGACAGGCGCGGGCTGGGGTTCGGCATCCAGATCGACGAACGGCTGGGCCGCGCCCTCTTCACCGATTCCAAGCGGCTGCAGCAGGTGCTCAAGAACCTTTTGTCCAATGCCTTCAAGTTCACCGAGCGCGGCGGCATCAAGCTGTCGGCCACGCTCGTCACCGGCGGCTGGAGCCCCGGCCATCCGGTGCTGGACCAGGCGCACCAGGTGGTGGCGTTCGAGGTGTCCGACACCGGCATCGGCATCGTGCCGCAAAAGCAGCGCATCATCTTCGAGGCGTTCCAGCAGGCCGATGCTTCGACCAGCCGCAAATATGGCGGCACCGGCCTTGGATTGGCCATCTCGCGCGAGCTCGCGAACCTTCTTGGCGGCGAAATTCATCTGCACAGCATGCCCGGCGAGGGGAGCACGTTCACGGTCTATCTGCCGCTGCGCTATGCCGGCGTCGCGAGCCGCGTGCAGACGGGTGCCTCGGAAACGGCGCGCGCGACCGAAGATAGGAAGGTGGCGGTGCTGGAGCGCGCCGTCGAGCTCATTCCGGACGATCGCGCCTCGCTGGAGCCAGGCGAGCCTATCCTGCTCATCGTCGAGGATGACCCGCATTATGCGCGGATCATGATGGATCTCGCGCACGAAAACGGCTTCAAGGTTCTGCTTGCAATGCGCGGACAGGATGCGCTGGAGCTTGCCAAGCAGTTCCAGCCGACGGCCGTGTCGCTCGATATCTTCCTGCCCGACATGCTCGGCTGGACGGTGTTGAGCCAGCTCAAGCAGGACCCGGCGACCCGCCACATTCCGGTGCAGGTGCTGACCCTCGACGAAGACCGTCAGCACGGCTTGGCGCGCGGCGCCTTCTCGTTCGTCGTCAAGCCGACGAACACCGA
>DASZVO010000027.1:0-4502 GCA_035547015.1 Rhizomicrobium sp.
GCATTATGCGCGCCCCTTCTTCGCCCGAAGCTTGGACCAATAATCCAGCCGCTTGGCGATCTCCCGCTCGAACCCCGTTTCCCGGGGCGTGTAGAATTGTTCACGCGCCATGGTCTCGGGAAAATAATTCTGGCCGGAGAAGCCGCTCTCGGCTTCATGGTCATATTGATAGCCCGCGCCATAGCCAAGATTTTTCATCAGCTTGGTGGGCGCATTGAGAATATGGGCGGGCGGCATCAGCGAGCCATGCGCCTGCGCCGCGCGTTTCGCAGCCCCCAGGGCAGTGTAAACCGCATTGGATTTTGGCGCGGACGCCAGATAGATCACGCATTGCGCCAGCGCCAATTCGCCTTCGGGCGCGCCCAGGAAATCGAACACGTCTTTCGCGGCCAGCGCCTGGTGGACGGCCTTGGGATCCGCAAGACCGATATCCTCAACCGCCGCCCGCACCAGGCGCCGTGCGATGTAAAGCGGTTGCTCGCCGCCCGCCAGCATGCGCGCCAGCCAGTAAAGCGCCGCGTCGGGATCGCTGCCCCGGATGGATTTGTGGAGGGCCGAAATGAGATTGTAGTGTTCCTCGCGGCCCTTGTCGTAGAGCGGCATGCGCCGCTGCACAGCGCCCACCAGGCCGGCGGGATCGAGCGGCGCTGCCGCCTTCACGCCGGCCAGCTCCTCGACCAGGTTGAGCAGATAGCGTCCGTCGCCATCGGCCATCGCGCGCAGGCTGGCGCGGGCATCGTCGGTGAGCCGAAGCTTTTCGCCGTAAAAGGCTTCCGCGCGCTCGAGCAGCGTCTCCAGCGCGGCGTCATCCAGCCGCCGCAGCACCAGGACCTGGCAGCGCGACAGCAGCGCGCCGTTCAGTTCGAAGGACGGATTCTCGGTTGTCGCCCCCACCAGGATCACCGTGCCATCCTCCACCACCGGCAGGAAACTGTCCTGCTGACTGCGGTTGAAGCGATGGATTTCGTCGATGAACAGCAGCGTGCCCTGCCCGGTCTTGCGCCGGCTGCGCGCCGCCTCGAACGTCTTTTTCAGGTCGGCGACACCGGAGAACACCGCCGAGAGCTGGTCGAAATGCAGGTTGAAGGCGGTGGAGAGCAGCCGCGCGATGGTGGTCTTGCCGGTGCCGGGCGGCCCCCACAGGATGACGGAATGGGGCCGCGCGCTCGTCACCATGCGTCCCAGCGGGCCGTCCGGCCCAAGCAGGTGATCCTGGCCCACCACCTCGTCCAGCGAACTTGGGCGCAAGCGGTCGGCCAGCGGGCGCGGCGCGTCTGCGGCAAGACCGCCGGATTCGAAAAGGTCGCTCATGCCCCGCTTATAGCAAGAGAAAGGGCGGGTTGGTGAAACAACCCGCCCCATGCCACCTTGCGGCCGGCCTTACAGGCGGAGTTTCAGGCCCACCGACAGGCTATTGCTGGTGTTGCCCACCGGAAGACCGCCCACATTCACGTCATGGGCGTTCTGATAGCGATATTCGGTGAAAAGATTCGTATTGTCCGACAGGGGATATTCAAGCCCGGCCAGCAACTGCCAGCCCAGCACCGAGCCGGACCCGCTGAATGCACCGTTGCCATATTCGGTGTTGATCACGCCCAGTCCCGCGCCGCCATAGACGCCAACCGGCAGGTTCAGGTCGGCATGATAGATAAGGTCGGCCATCGCACTGAGCGAACGCACATGCTGGTTCGGCACGTCGGCCAACCGCGACTGATCGTAGAAGAGATCCAGCTCCGTGGAGAAATTCCGCAACCCGTATTCATCCAGGTTGTAGCCGGCGCGGGCGCCGAAATTATATCCGGTGTCCATGCCCTGCTTGGTGTTGCCGACCGTCAAGCCCGGGTCCCATGTCGGGCCGCCGAGGATCGAAAGATAACCATCGGCCTCTGCGGCGCCGGCGCTCAACACAATCGCCGCAACGGATACGAGAAGAATTCTTTTCATGTCAGTCCCTCTGATGTGCCCCCGAACGCAACCCCATGCAGGTTCCTAACGCGGTTTGCGGCGGCCAGTCGCGTTACAAGGCGGCAAGGGCAGCAGAGTTGATCGCGGGCAACAAAGTGCAACATTCATCCATGCGATGCCGCATTGATGCCATCATGATGAAGCTGACAAATGTGATTATATATCCGTAGACGGACAATAGCGGAGGGGCCGCAATCTCAGCCCTCGACGCTGAGCGTCAATCGCCGGCCGGCACGCTCAACCACCATGTCCCAGCGCCCACTGGCGTTGAGCAGGCGCACCAACTCGCCGACGCGCGTGATGTTCACGCCGTTCACGCTCCGCACGATGTCGCCCTGCTGGAACCCATAGCCGGCGGCATAGCCGTTCTGGTTGACGGAAACGATCACCACGCCCTTGCTCATCACATCCATCTGCATTTCGGTTGCGGCGGCAGGAGACAGGTTCTGCACTTTCGCGCCGGCGAGCGGATTGTGGCCCGCGATCACGGTGGTCTCACGCGGCGGATTCTCCGGCGGCAGGGCCAGCGTTACGGTCACCTCGCGCGACGACTTTCCCGATGCGATGCGCATCCTGACCGTCTCGCCCGGGCGGTGTGTGGCCGTGCGATAGTTGAGGGACTGCATGTCGTCCACAGCCGCGCCGTCCACCGCCTGCACCACCTCGCCCGGTTTCACCCCGGCTTTCGACAGCGGGCCGCCCGGATAGACTTCCTTGATCAGCACGCCGCCGGGCCGCGCCAGGCCCAGGCTGGCGGCGATATCGCTGGTGACGGGCTGGCCGCCGGCCCCAACCCAGGCCAGCTGGACGCTGGCGGCGGTGCCGTTCTTGAGTCCGCCCTCCACGCCTTCGACGACCCGGCGCGCGAGGTTCGCAGGAATGGCGAACCCGATGCCGATATTGCCGCCGCTGCGCGAATAGATGGCGGTATTGATGCCCGCCAGCTTGCCGTCGGTCGTGACCAGAGCGCCGCCGGAATTGCCCGGATTGATCGCAGCGTCGGTCTGGATGAAGAACTGGTAGTCGGAAGCGCCCATCTGGGTGCGCGCCAGCGCCGAGACGATGCCCATCGTCACGGTCTGCCCCACGCCGAAGGGATCGCCGACGGCCAGAACCAGGTCCCCGACCTGCACCGCGTCGGAATCCCCGAACGGCACCACGGGCAGCCTTTCCCCGCGCGTGTCGATCTTGAGCACCGCCAGGTCCGTGCGCGGGTCGGCAAGCAGCACCTTGGCCTTGAACTCGCGCTTGTCGGAGAGCGCCACCACGATGTCGGTTCCACCCTCGACCACATGGTTGTTGGTCAGGATGATGCCGTCGGCCCGCACGATCACGCCGGAACCCAGGCTCTGCTGAACGCGCTGGCGCATCTCTGGCGAGGCGCCAAAGAACTGCGAGAAGAACGGATCGTTGAAGAGAGGATTGACCTGCACCTGGGTGACGCTGCGGGCATAGACATTGACCACCGCAGGCACCACGCGCTTGACGACCGGCGCGAAGGTCAGTTGCACCTGCCCCATCGAGGCAGGCGCCTGGGGCAGCGCGCGCGGGGCGGGCGGCGGCAGGCGCAGCGTCTGCGGCGGCGCAGGCGGCTTGCCGTCGGCTGTAAGCGCGGGAAACGCATAAATGGCCGCACCGATCAGCACCGCGACGCCGGCGGCAATCGAAATGGTCTTCATCACACCCAGCCTTCTGATGTCCCTGCGGAGATCCACGCGTGACGCTCGAATGAAAAAGGGCGGCATTCCTGCCGCCCCCAATCTAGTTCAGACTTTGACGAAAATCAGGCTTCCGTTTCGGCTTCCACCTCGACAGGGCCGGAATCCTTGCCCTTGGCGTCCACGTCGCGGTCAACAAACTCGATGATCGCCATCGGCGCATTGTCGCCGTGACGGAACCCGGCCTTCAGCACGCGCGTATAGCCGCCCGGACGCCCCGCATAGCGCGGGCCGATCACGTCGAACAGCTTGGTCACCTGGGCCGGGTCCTTGATCTGGGCCAGGGCCTGGCGGCGGGCATGCAGGTCCGCGGTGCCGCGGCGCGAGAGCGTCACCAGCTTCTCGATCACGGGCCTGAGATCCTTCGCCTTGGGCAGCGTGGTCTTGATCTGCTCGTGCTTGATCAGCGCCGCGGTCATGTTGCCCCACATCGCCTTGCGGTGGGCGGCGGTGCGGTTGAACTTGCGGCCTTGATTACCGTGACGCATTCCTACTCTCCCGTCATGGCCGGCCGGCGGGCGCTGCGAAGCGCGAGCCGGCCACCCATCTTACTCCGTGTTTGCCATGGATGGCCGGATCAGGTCCGGCCATGACATGGACGATCAGTACTGGTCCTCATACCGCTTGGCGAGGTCTTCGATATTCTCCGGCGGCCAACCCGGCACTTCCATGCCCAGGTGCAGGCCCATCTCGGCCAGGACCGCCTTGATCTCGTTCAGCGACTTGCGGCCGAAGTTCGGGGTGCGCAGCATCTCCGCCTCGGTCTTCTGGATCAGGTCGCCGATATAGACGATGTTGTCGTTCTTCAGGCAGTTGGCC
>DASZVO010000028.1:0-280377 GCA_035547015.1 Rhizomicrobium sp.
CTCGTTCCAGCTGCGGCTGAAGGACGTGGACGACGACGCGATCCGCCGCGCGGTGGACCTGCTGCGGCCCATGGTGCAGGAGAACGGCGTCGCCTTCATCCTCAACGACCGGCCCGATCTTGCCGCCGCGCTGGGCTGCGACGGCGTGCATATCGGCCAGGAGGATGCAAGCTATGCCGCGGCGCGCGGGGCGCTGCCGGATGGCATCGTGGGCGTGACCTGTCACGACAGCCGGCACCTGGCGATGGAAGCGGCCGAGGCGGGCGCGGACTATGTGGCCTTCGGCGCGTTCTTCCCCACGCGTACGAAAGACCCGAAGACGAAGGCCGATCCCGAATTGCTGCGCTGGTGGAGCGAGATGATGGTGGTGCCGTGCGTCGCCATCGGCGGGATCACGGTGGAGAATGCCCCCGCGCTGGTCGAAGCGGGCGCGGATTTCCTGGCCGTGTCGGCGGGGGTGTGGGAGCATCCGGAAGGCCCGCGCGCCGCGGTCGCCGCCTTCAACGCGCTGCTGCGATGACGCCCGATCCCGGCACATCCGGCGATCACGGACCTGGAGGCCAAGGCCCCCGGGATCATGGTCCCCATGACCACGGCATGAAAGAACGCCTGCTGGGCTTCATCTTCGTCGGCGTCCTGGTGGACATGATTTACAATGCCGCGCTCGACAGGTTCCACGCCCATTATTCGGGCTCGCTGTGGCTGCAGCGGAACTGGATATGGCCCTATGTGGCCGCGCCCGCCGCGCTGCTTTTGGGCCTGGCCGCGCTGATGGGCTTCTTCCGCAAGAACCGCCCGCGCTGGGCCGATGCGGCGGCGGTGGGCGTGACCGCGCTGCTGGTCTATCTCACCCTGGGCGCGGGCTATTCCTGCTGGAAATACTGCTTCTGACGCCGGTCTGGCGCCTGCCCCGGCGCCGGGGATGACATTCGCAGGCGGGATTGCTAGAACCCGCCCGCTCTTTGACCCCGCCGACCCGCACCCCGCGCGCCTGAAAGGACGCGATCCCATATGGCCAAGATCACCGGCAACGAAATCAGCCCCGGCACGCTGATCAATTACGATGGCGGATTGTGGATCGCGGTGAAGACGCAGAAGGTCAAGCCCGGCAAGGGCGGCGCCTACAACCAGGTCGAGCTCAAGAACATTGCCACCGGCACCAAGCTCAACCAGCGCTTCCGCAGCGACGAGGCGGTGGATGAGGCGGTGCTCGACAAGAAGGACTTCCAGTTCCTTTTCGCCAGCGGCGACATGCTGACGTTCATGGACATGGAAACCTACGACCAGATCGAGCTTTCCGCCGATTTCGTGGGCGAGGACCAGGTCCGCTTCCTGCAGGACGGGATGAAGACGCTGGTGCAGCTTTACGAAGGCCGGCCCATCGGCATCAAGCTGCCCGTGCAGGTGACGCTGACCGTCAGCGAGGCCGACCCGGTGCTGCGGGGCGGCACGGCCGCGCCGTCCTATAAAGGCGCGGTGCTGGAGAACGGCATGAAGATCCAGGTGCCGCCCTTCATCGCCGCGGGCGAGAGGATCGTGGTGGCGACGGAAGACGGCTCCTATGTGCGGCGCGCCGACTGATGGCGCCCTATACCTCTCCCGCCCTTAACGTGATGGTGGCCGCCGCCCGGAAAGCGGGCCGCCCGCTGGTCCGCGACTTCAACGAGCTGGAGAACCTCCAGATCTCGATGAAGGGGCCCGCCGATTTCGTCACCAGCGCCGACAAGCGCACCGAGCGCATCCTGATCGAGGAACTTGCCAAGGCCCGCCCCGGCTATGGCTTCCTGGGCGAGGAAGGCGGCGCGGTCGAGGGCAAGGACAAGACCCACCGCTTCATCATCGATCCCATCGACGGCACCACCAACTTCATGCACGGCATTCCGCACTTCGCCATCTCCGTCGGGCTGGAGCGCGAGGGGCAGCTGGTGGCGGGGATCGTGTACAATCCCGTGACCGACGATCTCTTCACCGCCGAGAAGGGGCACGGCGCCTATCTCAACAACAGGCGGCTGCGCGTGGCCGCGCGCAAGGAACTGGGCCCATGCGTCTTCACCACCGGCCTGCCCTTCAAGGGCCGCGGCGGGCGCGCCCGCGCGCTGGCCGAGGTGGACGCGGTGCTGGCGGAAAGCGCGGGCGTGCGCCGCTTCGGCTCGGCCTCGCTCGATCTCGCCTGGACGGCGGCTGGCCGCGTGGACGGCTATTGGGAGCGCGACATCAATATCTGGGACGTGGCGGCGGGCATCGTGCTGGTGCGCGAGGCGGGCGGCGTGGTCAGTGATTTCGCGGGCCGCACCGACGGGCTGGACGGCAGCGCGATCGTCGCCGCCAACGAATATCTGCATCCGCAACTGCTGAAGCTGCTGAAAGGCGTGCAGGGCTGATCCTCACCCTTCGACAAGCGCAGGTTCAGCGCACCTTCCCCGCCGCATTCTCCAGCACCACGTCCTTCACCTTCGCCGTCAGCACATTGGCCGGAAGGTGCGAGGTGAAGCCGATCCCCACATAAAAGGGACCCTTTGCGTGGAACGTCACGGGCGCGCCTTCGGGGTGCAGGGGCTCGCCCTGCCAGCTCACGTAAAGCTGGAAGACATCGCCCTTCTTTTCAAGCCCCAGGCGCGTGGCGTGGATGGCCGTCCAGTCGCTGTCGGTGGGCCGGGCCTGGTGCGTGGCGCGGAATTCGGTGTCGAACATCGGGCCGGATTTTTCGGCGCGCCAGGCGATGTGCACCATGCCGTTGCCGTGCTGCGCGGCCACCACCTCGCGGGAATCGTCGTCCAGGCTGTCGCGCACGGCCAGCGCCACTTTGCGGTCGTGGAATGCGTTGATGTCGGGCCACACGACGCTGGCCGCGAGCGAGACATCGCCGCTCATCGTCTTCCACAGGAAGCGGAATTCGTCGCGCCCGTACCAGATGTTATAGCCCGCGGCGCTGATCGTGTAGGTGCGGCTCGCGGTATCGTAGCCGGCGCTTCCGGGCGCAAGCGCCGCCCCCACCTCGGTCTGGCCGTCGAAGATGCCGATGGGCGTCATCGTGGTCACGGAGGCGCGGTGGAAGCCTTCGGGCGGGGCGACCTGTTTGTGTGTGGGCGATTGCGGCAGCGCCCAGTCGGGCACGGCGATGCCGGGCGGCGACGGCGGCGGGATCAATGACTGAGCAAAACAGGGGGCAAAACAGGGTGTGGCCCCCAACACAGCCAATGCGGCAAGACCAAGAACACGCATGAACCCCTCCCCGCCGGGGACTTCGCGCCCCGCAAAGCCAGCGTGACGGCAAACACGGAAAAACTCAACACGCGCCGCATGCTTCGCCCCTCGGCAAGCCAGGCAGGCCCGGCATGAGGCTGCAAGGATCAGAACTCGATCACCGTGCGAATGCTCTCGCCCGAATGCATCAGATCGAACGCCTCGTTGATGCGCTCCAGCGGCAGCTTGTGGGTGATCAGCGGGTCGATGCTGATCTTGCCGTCCATGTACCAGTCCACGATCTGCGGCACCTGGGTGCGGCCGCGCACCCCGCCGAAGGCGGTGCCCTTCCATACCCGGCCCGTCACCAGTTGGAACGGGCGCGTCCTGATCTCCTGCCCCGCACCCGCGACGCCAATGATGATGCTTTCGCCCCAGCCGCGATGGCAGCATTCCAGCGCCTGGCGCATCAGTTCGACATTGCCCACGCATTCGAAGCTGTAATCGGCCCCGCCCCCGGTCAGTTCGACCAGATGGGGCACCAGATCGCCCCTGACCTGTTTCGGATTGACGAAATGGGTCATGCCGAACTGCCGCGCCAGCGCCTCCCGCGCGGGGTTGAGGTCCACGCCCACGATCATGGCCGCGCCCGCCATCCGCGCGCCCTGGACCACATTGAGCCCGATGCCGCCCAGCCCGAACACCACCACGTTGCTGCCGGGCTCGACCTTCGCAGTATAGATCGCAGCACCGATGCCGGTGGAGACGCCGCAGCCGATATAGCAGACCTTGTCGAAGGGCGCGTCCGCGCGGATCTTCGCCAGCGCGATCTCGGGCAGCACGGTGAAGTTCGAGAAGGTCGAACAGCCCATATAGTGATGGATCTTCTTTCCGCCGATGGAAAAGCGGCTGGTGCCGTCGGGCATCACGCCCTGGCCCTGGGTGGTGCGGATCGCGGTGCACAGATTGGTCTTGTGCGAGGTGCAGCTTTTGCACTGCCGGCATTCGGGCGTGTAGAGCGGGATCACATGGTCGCCCTTTTTCAGCGAGGCGACGCCCGGCCCCACATCCACCACCACGCCCGCGCCTTCATGCCCGAAGATCGCGGGGAACAGGCCTTCGGGGTCCGCGCCCGAACGGGTGAATTCGTCGGTGTGGCAGACGCCCGTGGCCCTGATCTCGACCAGCACCTCGCCCGCCTTGGGACCTTCCAGGTCCACCGTTTCGATCACCAGGGGTTTTCCGGCTTCATAGGCGACGGCGGCGCGGGTCTTCATCTCGGGAACTCCTGAAAGCCCGGCAAATGTGAGGCATTTGGTAATGGTTGCAAAGTGTTAGATTACCGTTAGGCTGCGGGCGGGCACCAATTCGGGCATGAAAATGCGGTCCTCGACCATCCTGGCCATGTCGGCCTGCTTCTGGCTTGCGTCCTACGGCGCCGGTCTGGCGCAGGTCGTCGATACCGGGCGGGACGTGACGGTCAATCCCGCCGCCGCGCGCGGCACCAGCACCCTGCTCTATCCGGGCGGCGAATATGCGCGCGAGGTGCCGCAGCTTCTCTATCCGGGCGAGCAAACCGGCCCCATCCACCTTCACATGCCGACGAAACGGCGGGCGGCGGCGCAAGCCGCGCCCAGGCCGAAGCCCAAGGTCGTCAAGGCGGAACCGGCGCCTGCCCCGGCGCCTGCCCCGGCACCGGCACCCGCCCCGGCACAGGGCGCCTCGGGAAGCGCCGGTTCGGGGGGCAGCGACAATTCGGGCTATATGAGCTTCGCCGGTCCCAACAACTACGCCAACATCTTCGGCGGCGGCGGCGCGCCCCAGCCTGCGGCCAAGCCCGTGCCCCAATCCAATCCCAAGCCGGCCCCCAAACCGGCCGCTCCCAAACCCGTGCAGACCGCGAAGGCAGAGCCTCCGCCGCAGCGCCCCTCGGCCCCGGAAAATGTGGGCCTGACCAAGCGCAGCGTGATCCTGTTCGCCAAGGACGCGCCCGATCCGGCGCAGGGCGCGCTGGGTTCGATCAAGTTCCTGGCGGGCGACCTCAATGCCGCCATGACCAGCCCCAGCGCGCGCGTCGAATTGCAGGCATTCGGCGGGGCGCCCGGCGACAAGGGCTCCGACGCGCGGCGGCTGTCGCTGAAGCGCGCGCTGGCCATCCGCCAGATCCTGATCGAGGACGGCGTCTCGCCCGACCGCATCGACGTGCGGGCGATGGGCGGCGCCGACGATTCCGGCCTTCCGGATCGCGTGGACGTTTACGTGCGGGCCTGATCCGGAGATCAGGACTCAACGCCAGTCAACAATTTGTCATGGCCGGGCCATCCTTCGACAGGCTCGCGGCGCTTGATTGGCAATTGTCCATTTTTCCTTTTGTTCGAAAGCAGTTAGAACGAATCCGTCACAAAAGGTTTGTCCATGCGCGCTGCCCTGACCGCCCTGATCCTGCTGCTCGGACTTCAGGGCGCGTATGCCGAAGACAAGGCGCTGACGACTGCCGGCACCGGCATGGCGATCGCGCTGCCGCTGATCGCAGGCGGAATCTCGGCCTACAAGGATGACTGGGTGGGCGTGGGGCAACTGACGCTCGACACCATCGCCACGGTCGGCACCGCCTATGCGCTCAAGAACATCGTGCGCGAGCGCCGCCCCGACGGCAGCGACTGGCAGTCCTTTCCGTCCGACACCACGGCGCTGGCCGCGTCGGGCTCGTCATACTTGTGGGCGCGCTATGGCTGGGAATATGGCCTGCCCGCCTTCGCCGCCACCCAGTTCGTGTCCTACACCCGCGTGGATGCGAAGAAGCATCACTGGTACGACACGCTGGCCAGTTCGGCGCTGGGCATAGGCTATGCCGCGATCTTCACCACGCGCTATCACAAGCGCTACAACATCTATACCGATCTGGACGCCTCGCCTGACGGCGCGATGATCCACCTGACCTATAACTTCTGAACGGATCGCGGCGGTCAGACCGGCACGCTGACGTCGGCGAACCGGTTCACGCGGCGCAGCGGCGGGAACAGCTTCATCCAGAGCGCGACCACGGCCAGCGTGCCGATGCCGCCAAACACAACGGCAGGCACGGTGCCCAGCAGGGCGGCGGTGGTGCCGGACTCGAACTCGCCCAGCTCGTTGGACGCGCCGATGAAAAGCATCGAAACGCTGGAGACGCGCCCGCGCATCGCATCGGGCGTGGAAAGCTGGATCAGGCTGCCACGGATATTGACGCTGACCATGTCGGAGGCGCCCAGCACGTAAAGCGCCAGTAACGACAGCGGAAACCAGGTGGAAAGTCCGAACACGATGGTGGCGATGCCGAACACCGCCACGGCCGCGAACATCCTGGCGCCCACATGCGCCCGGATCGGCCAGCGCGTCAGCGTGAAGGCCATGGTGAAGGCCCCGGCGGCGGGCGCGCTGCGCAGCAGGCCGAGCCCCATCGGCCCCACATGCAGGATGTCGCGCGCGTAGACCGGCAGCAGCGCGGTGGCCCCGCCCAGAAGCACCGCGAACAGGTCGAGGCTGATCGCGCCCAGCACCACGGGGCGCGAGCGCACGAAGCGCACGCCTTCGGCCACGCGCTCATAGCGGCTGGCCGCGGTCTGCTCGGGCGTGAAGCGCCGCCCGCCCAGCCGCGCCACGATCAGCGCCGCGCCGATGAAGCCGGCAATGCAGATCGAATAGACCGGCACGGGGCCGAGCGCATAGAGAAAGCCGCCCAACGCAGGCCCGGAGATCACCGCCGCGGTGAAGAAGGACGAGCTGAAGGCCATCGAGCGGGACAGCTTTTCCGGCGGCACCAGGAAGGGCAGGAGCGAGGAGCCCGACGGCCCCGCAAAGCCGCGCGCCGCGCCGAACAGCACCAGCACCAGGTAAAAGGGCCAGGCGGTGTGGCGCGAGAAGATGCTGAGCACCAGGAACAGCGCGCTGCACGCCGCCTGCAGGCCCGCGGCAAGGCTGTATACGCGCCGCTGGTTGAAGCGGTCGGTGATGTCGCCCGCCGGCAGCGTCAGCAGGAACATGGGCACGAACTGGCACAGGCCCACCAGCCCCAGCGCCATGGGCGTGCGCGCCATGTCATAGATCTGCCAGCCGATGGCGACCGACTGGACCTGGATGGCCAGGGTGGAGATGAAGCGCGACGCGACGAAGAAATACAGGTCGCGGTCGCGATAGGCAGGCCGGGAATCGCTCATGGAACGGTGCGTGACTTAACATGCACCGGCGGGAAACGACAGACGGATTTCCGGCTATTTCCGGGCGACGGCCGAGGTGCTGTTCTGCAGGTGCAGGGTCACGGTGTTGACACCCGGCGCGACATCGAACTTCACCCGCTCGAAGGCGGGCTTGGACAGGTGGGGGCGGGCGTCGCGCGAGAAGCCGAAGGGCTCCAGCGGCAGGCCCAGCCAGCTGGTGTTCATCTTGCCGTCGTCGTTGATGTCCTGGAACGTCTCGACGGCATAGGTGCCGGGACGGACGCCAGACAGGGTGACGGTGGTTTCGCCCATCTCGGCCTTCACATCGGCGGTGGCGGCGGGCGCCGTGTCATCGGGATAGTTGGCTTCGTCATACAGGCCCACGCGCAGCGTGCCGCCCCTGGGCGAGACGTTGCGCACATGGATCACCACCGACGCTGTTGCAGGCGATGCCGTTGCGGGCGATGCGGTTGCAGGGGCGGCGGACTGCGCAGGCGCCGCTTCGCCGGCATGGGCCGGGACCGCCAGCAGCCATGCCGCCAGCAACCCGCCCCCCAATCTCGATGATTGTCCGAACCGCATGCTCCAAATTCCGTAACAGAAACAACGATCTTGACGCCGCCCACGGCCGGTGCCGTGGTTACGACGGTTCTGTAACGGGTGACTTGGGGTATCGGGCGGCCCGAATCAAGCCAACTTAGGTTCCAGTTTCTTACAGGCCTCGATCAGGCCCTGCACAGCGCCGGCCGACTTGTCCAGGCCCGCCTTCTCGTCGGCGGTCAGGTCCAGCTCCACCACGCGCTCCACGCCCTTGTCGCCGATCACCACCGGCAGGCCGACATAGAGGTCCTTGATGCCATAGGCGCCGTTGACGTGCACCGCGCAGGGCAGCACGCGCTTCTGGTCCTTCAGATAGCTTTCGGCCATCGCGATCGCAGAGGTCGCGGGCGCATAATAGGCCGAGCCGGTCTTGAGCAGGCCCACGATCTCCGCGCCGCCGTTGCGGGTGCGGTCCACGATCTGGTCCAGCCGGTCCTGCCTGATCCAGCCCATCTTGACCAGTTCGGGCAGCGCGATGCCGGCCACGGTCGAGAAGCGCGGCATCGGCACCATCGTGTCGCCATGGCCGCCCAGCACGAAGGCCGATACGTCTTCCACCGACACGCCCATCTCCTCGGCCAGGAAATGACGGAAGCGCGCGCTGTCCAGCACGCCCGCCATGCCCACGATCTTTTCGTGCGGCACGCCGGAGAATTTCTGCAATGCCCACACCATCGCGTCGAGCGGGTTGGTGATGCAGATCACGAAGGCGTTCGGGCAGTTGGCCCTGATGCCGTCGCCCACCGCCGCCATCACCTTGAGGTTGATGCCCAGAAGATCGTCGCGGCTCATGCCGGGCTTGCGCGGCACGCCCGCGGTGACGATCACCACATCGGCGCCCTTGATGTCGGCATAATCGTTGGTGCCCTTGAGCTTCGCGTTGAAGCCATCCACCGGTCCCGACTGCGCCAGGTCCAGCGCCTTGCCCTGGGGCAGGCCCTCGGCGATGTCGAAGATCACCACATCGCCCAGCTCCTTCAAGGCCACCAGATGAGCCAGTGTGCCGCCGATCTGTCCGCCGCCGATGAGAGCGATTTTCCTGCGCGCCATGGTGCTGTCCCTTGGGAAAAGATTGAATGGTTTCCGATGGTCGCGCGGCTGCGGCCGGGCTTCCAGCGGCGCCTTCCCTAGCCCGTCCGGCAGGGGCGGGCAAGGCGGCAAAAAGGCACCCTTTTTCCTTGCGAAGCCTTAATGGGGCTGCGCGCCGCGGCTGGCCTGTGCGCCGTCTTCCGCCAGGCGGTAATCCTCGCGCCGCACGCGCGGCAGGGATTCGGGATGGCGGTCGCGGATATAGGCGATCAGCTTCTCGCGGATCTCGCAGCGCAGGTCCCAGGCCCGGCTGGAATCGGAGGCCGAGGCCAGCACCCGCACCTCCATCACCTGTTCGCGCGCATCCGACACCTGGACATTGACCACCTGCCCGTCCCACAGCGGCGAAGCCTTGACGATCGCCGTGGCCTTGGCGCGCACCGCATCCATCGGCAGCGTATAGTCCGCATAGACATATACCGTGCCGATGATCGAGGAGGACGAGCGCGTCCAGTTGGTGAAGGGCGTGGTGAAGATATAGGACAGAGGCACGATCTGGCGCCGCCAGTCCCACAGCCTGACCACGATATAGACCGAGCCGATCTCCTCCACCCAGCCCCATTCATTGTTGATCACCACCGCGTCGCCCATGCGCAAGGGCTGGGTGAAGGCAAGCTGCAGGCCCGCGATCAGGTTCTCGAACAGCGGCCGCGCCGCAAGGCCCGCCACGATGCCCGCAAGGCCCGCCGAGGCGAACAGCGAGACGCCGAACTGGCGCACGGAATCGAAGCTCATCAGCGCGAAGCCCAGGGTGAGAAGTCCGATCAGGACATTCACCGCCTGGCGCAGGATGCGCATCTGGGTCACGGCCTTGCGTGCGAACAGGTTGTCGGCCACATCCAGCCTGAGGCCATAGACATAGCGGTCGATCCCGATGTTGGCGATCACCATGACGATCCAGCCCAGCTGGATGATGAACAGGCACAGGAAGACCTTGCGTACGATGTCCAGCTGGTTGCCGGTGAGCGACAGCGTCTGCACCGCCAAGCCCGCCGCAAACAGCGCCAGCATGTAGCGCACCAGGTGGCGCGTGCGCGACCAGGCCTGCCGGCCGAAGGGATGCCAGTCCGGCGGACGCGCGGCCAGGAAACGGCTGATCAGGCGCTGGACCGCAAGGCCGACCGCCATGATCGCCAGGAAAAGCAGCAGGGCATCGAGCCAGGGGGGAATCCAGCCGGTCAGTCGGTTCCAGAACGCCATGCGACCGGAACGCACGAGAACAGGTTCCGTTTCGCGCGGGGGCCCCGCGTGCGTCAGTCGGCCACCAGGCGGACGAACGCCATCGCGCCGTGCGGCGCGGCGCCATAGGAAGCGGCGGCCGAACCCGGCGGGAAGTCGAAGGCGTAAAGCCCGCCGACGCCGAATTTCATGTGATCGGCCAGCCTCCAGTCGCGGATCACGCCGGCACTGAATTCGCCGGTATTCTTCACGCCCGGCCCCGGCACCAGCTCGCCGTTGCCGGCGATCTCGGCGCGGGTGAAAAGGGTCCACAGCGGCACAGGCCTGTATTCGGCCTCGATCAGCCCGGCATTCTCGTCCGCCCCGTCGCTGAGATGCTTGTTGCCGAAGGCGAGCGTGGCGGCGATGCTGCCGAATTCAAAGGCGTTGTAATATGTGGCGCTGGCGGTGAAGCGGCGTTCGTTCACGCCGGGCTCGAGCTGCTCCGGGCTCTTGAGCCAGCCTATGGAGGCCTGCAGCGACCAGTTGGAATCGGGGTTGAAGCTCAGCCGGGCGCTGGTGGAATCGAAGCGCGCGGAATCGAAGTCGAAGCGGTTCTGGTCCGGCTCGCGGCCCGTGAACTGCGAAACTTCCAGCTTCCAGCCGTCGTGCACGATACCCGCCGTCGCCACGCCGAAGGTGACATGGGTGGAATCCAGCCAGTGATGGGCGATGGGCGTCATCGGATTGTCCGCCGCCGATACCCGGTGCATGTAGGCGGACGGGCCCAGCGCCGGCTCGCCCGGATAGCCGACATAGAGGAAGATGCTGTCGCCGGCCGACAGCGGATGGCTGTAGCTGGCGGCCAGCTCCATGAACAGGTCATGGGGATGCTGCCGATCCACCAGGTGGGTGGCGCCGTCCGCCGTTTCGCCGGAAGCCAGCAGCAGCGGATAACCCCGCCGCCCCATGAAGGGATCGCCGCTGATCATCGCCTTGAGGCCCAGCGTGTCGCCATTGGCCAGATCGCGTGAGGCCATCGCCATGACCATGCTGGAGGAGAATACGCTGCTGCCGCCGCGCGGGCCGCTCTGCGAATCCAGGACGCCATAGACGCGCCCGTGCACCATCGCCATCCAGTCGCCCAGCATCAGCGCAATGCCGTCATGCGGCGCGGCATCGGGCTGCCAGCTTGTGCCCGAGGCCTCGCGCGACATGGCATAGCCGCCCAGAAAGCCGTGCATCGCCATGCCATGCGCCATGTCGTGCGCCATGTCGTGCGGCATATCTGGCATGGCGGCCTGGCCCTGCATGTCGTGGCCGGGCATATCATGATCCGGCAGGCCGTGACCCATGTCATGATCAGGCATCGCATGATCCATGCCGGGCATCGCATCGGTATGCGGCGCGGGCGTGCTGTGTTGCGGTTTGGCCTTTTTCGGCGGCGGCGCTTTCTTCCCGTGCATGCCCGGCATGTCGTCCATCTTCATGCCGCCCATGCCCGCGTCATTCATGTCCATCGCAGGCATGGGCTGGGGCGTGGCCGGTGCTGCGCACAGCGCCAGGACCAGCGCCAGCGGCATCAGCGTGCCGCCTGTCCAAACAGCGGCCGGGACTTGTGCATCGGTGTGCGGATCTCGGTGCGCCATGCCAACACTCCCATGCGGCTTATACCGGCACGCCGCGGCAAAAAGAAAAGGCCGGATGCATGCATCCGGCCTTTCTGCGTTTCAGGCGTTCGGCAGGAAAGCGGTTCAGATCGCTTCCTTGAGCTCCTTGGAGGCGCGGAACGCGACCTTCTTGGAGGCCTTGATCTTGATCTGCTCGCCGGTGGCGGGATTGCGGCCCAGACGCGCGGCGCGCTTGCGCACGACCAGGATGCCCAGACCGTTGAGGCGGATGCGCGCGCCCTTCTTGAGGTGCTTGGTGATCAGGCCGATCGTGTCTTCCAGGATCGCGTTGGCGCTCTTCTGGGAGAGTTCGTGCTTTTCGGCCAGTTGGCTGGCGAGATTGCGGGTGGAAACGGTTTCGACTTTTGCGGCGGCTTTGGTTGCCATTGGGATGCTCCCTTTTCGAATCAATGATAAGCCCGATTTTACGGCATTTCCTGCAAGTTGAAGCATCCCCGCCTTCAAAAAGGCGCGATAAAACGGGCTTTTTTCGAGTCACCCCCAGGAAAGGCCCGAAAACAGGGCTTTTCCGCTTCGTGCGGCGCAACGAAAAAGGGCCGCGCCCTGCGGCACGGCCCTTTCCATTGGGATTTCATGAGAAGCGACTCAGGCCGCCCCGCCGCAGCGTCAGGCTGCTCCGGAGGCCTCGCCCGCGTCGGTGCGCTCGGTGATGCGCGCCGACTTGCCGGTGCGGCCGCGCAGGTAATAAAGCTTCGCGCGGCGGACCTTGCCCTTGCGCACGACCACGACCGAGTCGACCAGCGGCGAATAGATGGGGAAGACGCGCTCCACGCCCTCGCCATAGGAAAGCTTGCGCACCGTGAAGGCCTCGTTCAGGCCGGCGCCCTGGCGGGCGATGCAGACGCCTTCGAAGGCCTGCAGGCGCTCGCGGGTCTTGTTCTGCTTGGTCTTTTCGTCATAGGTGACGTCCACCACCTTGACGTTGACCTTCAGCGTGTCGCCCGGACGGAAATCGGGCAGCGGCTTGGCCCGCAACGAGCCCATCTGCTCGGCTTCGAGCTGCTGCAAAAGGTTCATTTTCTTGGTCTCCGCGCGGAAAATCGGGAAGTGAGCGGGCGCGTATAGCCCAAGCGGGGCCCTTTTCAAAGGCCCTTCAGGGCTCCTTGCGGCCCTTTTGATGAAGTGTCCAGAGATCGGGACGCCGCTCGCGGGTCAGCCGCTCGGCCTCCGCCGTGCGGAAACGCGATATTTCCAAATGATTCCCGCTGGTTAGAACCTGCGGGATCGGCCGCCCCTCGAAGTCCTGCGGGCGGGTATAGTGCGGGTATTCCAGCAGCCCGGCCGCGAAACTTTCCTCGGCGGTCGAGGCATGGTCGCCCAGCACGCCGGGGATCAGCCGGACCGTGGCCTCGATCAGCGCCATGGCCGCGACCTCGCCCCCCGCCAGCACGAAATCGCCCAGGGAAATCTCCTCGATCGCCCGCGCCTCGATCACCCGCTGGTCCAGCCCCTCGAAGCGCCCGCACAACAGCACCGCCCCAGGCCCCCCCGCCAGGTCGCGCACCCGCTGCTGGTCCAGCCGCCGCCCCCGCGGCGACAGATAGATCAGGGGCCGCCCGGCCCGGTCCACCGCGTCGATGGCGGCCGCGGCCACGTCGGGGCGCATCACCATGCCGGGGCCGCCGCCCGCGGGCGTGTCGTCCACCGTGCGGTGGCGGCCGATACCGTGATCGCGGATATCGCGCACGTCCAGCGACCACAGCCCCTTCTCCAGCCCCCTGCCCGGAAGCGAGATGCCCAGCGGGCCGGGAAACATCTCCGGGAACAGGGTGAGGATCGTGGCCCGCCAGCTATTCGACATGGTTGTTGTCTTCGTCGTCCTCCGGCACCGCGACCACGATGAAGCCGCCCGCGATGTCGATGACGGGCACCGTCTCGCGGGTGAAGGCCATCAGCACGTCGTCGCCATCGGGGCGCAACAGCACGATCACGTCGCCCGCGCCGTAGTTGTGGATGGCCGAGACCTTGCCCAGCACCCGCCCCTCGCCGTCGCGCGCCTCCAGCCCGATCAGGTCGGCGTGATAGAATTCCTCCTCGCCCGGCTCGGGCAGCGCCGCGCGCGGCACGAACAGTTCGGTGCCCTTCAGCGCCTCGGCGGCGTTGCGGCCAGTGATGCCCTGGAACGCAATCACCGCCTCGCCGGGTTTTGTCGCCCGGAAGGCGGCGATGCGATAGGCCGTTCCCTTTGCGTCATGCAGCACGCCATAGGCGCCGAGCGCCTGCGGATCCTGGGTGAAGGTCTTCACCTTCACCTCGCCCTTCAGGCCCTGCGCGCCGATGACCGCGGCCAGGAGAACGTGGCGCGGCAAATCAGGCCGCGGCGTCTTCCGCGGCCTTGGCGGCGGCGGCAGCGCGCTCCTGCGCCTTCTTCTTGGGCTGGGCCTTCTGCGGATTGTTGTGGACGCGCGCCTTCACCAGCCCCGCATTGGCCAGCCACCTGTGCACGCGGTCCGACGCCACGGCGCCCTTGGCGACCCAGGCCTTGGCCAGCTCCAGGTCCAGCTTGATGCGGTCGGCGTGGTCGGAGGGCAGCAGCGGATTGTAGAAGCCGATCTTCTCGATGAAGCGGCCGTCGCGGGGCGAGCGCGAATCCGCCACCACGATGTTGTAATGCGGGCGTTTCTTGGTGCCGCCGCGCGCCAGACGAATGCGAAGTGCCATTGGTTCTTTCCTTGCAGTTGAAAGCGTTGTCGAACGGTTGAATTAGCGCCGGCCGGGAAACAGCCCCGGCGGAAGTCCGCCGGGAAAGCCCCCGCCCATGCCGGGCAGGTTCGGCATCCGGCCGCCCTTGCCCATCTTCTTCATCATGTCCGCCATCTGGCGGTGCATCTTGAGCAGCTTGTTGACCTCGCTGACCTCCACGCCCGCGCCCTGCGCGATGCGCTTCCTGCGCGAGCCGTTGATGATGTCGGGGTCGATGCGTTCCTTTTTGGTCATCGACTGGATGATGGCTTCCTGGCGGGTGAGGATTTTGTCGTCGAGCCCCGCCGCTTCCAGCTGGCCCTTGATCTTGCCCACGCCCGGCAGCATCCCCAGCACGCCCTTCATGCCGCCCAGCTTCTTCATCTGGTTGAGCTGCGAAGCAAGGTCGTTCATGTCGAACTGACCCTTCTTCATCTTGGCGGCGATCTTCTCCGCCTCCTGCTTGTCGAGCGTCTCGGCCGCCTTCTCGACCAGGCTGACCACGTCGCCCATGTCGAGGATGCGGCCCGCCACCCGCGCGGGGAAGAAGGGCTCCAGCGCGTCGAGCTTTTCGCCCGCGCCCAGGAACTTGATCGGCGCGCCGGTGACGCTGCGCATCGACAGCGCCGCGCCGCCGCGCCCGTCGCCGTCCACGCGCGTCAGGATGATGCCGCTGACGCCCACGCGGTCGTGGAAGGATTTGGCGATGTTCACAGCGTCCTGGCCGGTCAGGGCGTCGGCCACCAGCAGCGTCTCGTGCGGGTTCACCAGCGCCTTCACGCCGGCGACCTCGGCCATCAGCTGCTCGTCCACATGCTGGCGGCCCGCGGTATCCAGGATCACCGCGTCATAGCCGCCGACGCGGGCGCTGGCGATGGCGCGCCTGGCGATGTCGAGCGGCCCCTGGCCCGCCACGATCGGCAGGGTGGCGATGCCCGCCTGCTCGCCCAGCACGCGCAGCTGCTCCATCGCGGCGGGGCGCGTGGTGTCGAGCGAGGCCATCAGCACCCGCTTCTTCTCTTTCGCCTGGAGCATCAGCCCCAGCTTGGCGCTGGTGGTGGTCTTGCCCGAGCCCTGCAGGCCCACCATCAGGATGGGCGCGGGCGGCGAGCCCAGGCTGAGGGCGGCGTTCTCTTCGCCCAGGGTCTCGACCAGCGCGTCATGGACGATCTTGACCACCTGCTGGCCGGGCGTGACCGAGCGGATGACGGATTCGCCCACGGCGCGCGGGCGCACCCTGTCGATGAAGTCCTTGACCACCGGCAGCGCGACATCGGCCTCGATCAGCGCGGTGCGCACCTCGCCCAGCGCGGCATCGACATCGGCCTCGCTGAGCGCGCCGCGCCCGCGAAGCTTGTCGAACACGCCGGTCAGGCGGGATTGCAGCGATTCAAACATCCGACATCCTCATGTCCTCATGCCGGCCGAGCATGAGGCCCTCACCCTTCGACAAGCTCAGGGTGAGGAAGCAGTTATTCCCAACGCATTTCGCCCTTGTTTCATGGGCAAAACCTCAAACGGTTTTGCTCCTGTTTCATGGGCAAAACCTCAAGCGGTTTTGCTCCTGTTTCATGGGCAAAACCTCAAGCGGCTTTGCCCCAGGGGGCGCAACGCGCTGCCTGGGGGCGATCCCCCGCGCCGGGCGGGGGACCGGAAAGTCGTGACGGCTTTCCGGAAAACGGGGCTCTTGTAGTCCCGCCGCTGAGGAAAAGTCAAATTTGCTTATATTGACAGGGGTTAGCCTGGCCGGGATGCTCCCCTTCCCATATTTTCAAGACATATACCGGAGGGACCCCCATGACCGATCATCTCACCCGCCGCCGCGCGATCGCGGGCGCGGCCGCCACCCTGGCCGCGTCACCGGCTTTCGCGGCCGACAAGCCCGCCCTGGGCCATGTGCCCTCGGTGATCTCGGACCCGCCGCGCGATTTCGGCCCCCATGCCCCGCCGCTGATCAATCCCGATCCCGACGTGCTGGCCGTGGACCCCAGCTTCCGCCAGCTTGTGGTGGGGCAGGAGATGATCCACCGCATCCATACCGGCCTGGAATGGGCGGAAGGCCCGGCCTGGTGTGCGGCAGGCCAGTATGCGGTGTTCAGCGACGTGAAGGGCAACAGGCAGTACCGCTATATCTGGGAAACCCGCCAGATGACGGTTTTCCGCGATCCCTCCTACAATTCCAACGGCAACACCTTCGACTTTGAGGGCCGGCAGGTCTCGTGCCAGGACTTCCTGCGCCGCGTGGTGCGCTGGGAGCATGACGGCTCGCTCAAGGTCCTGGCCGACAATTACAACGGCCAGCCGCTCAACTCGCCCAACGACCTGGCCCCCCATCCCGACGGCAGCATCTGGTTCACCGATCCGCCCTATGGCGGCCAGCTTTCCGAAGGCCATCCCGACGAGGCGGGCGGCCCGCTGAACCCGGATGGGCGGCTCGATCCCAATGTCGGCGTGGGCGGCACCGGCATCATCGGCGCCACGCGCCAGGTGCTGCCGCGCAACGTCTATCGCTGGGATCCCACGGGCCGGCTGGATGTGGTGGTGCCGGAGGAGAACGGCCTGTGGCCCAACGGCATCTGCTTCTCGCCCGATTACAGGAAGGTCTATGTGGTGCGCGGCAGCCAGATCTGGGTGGGCGATGTCGCGGGCGCGAAGATCACGGGCCTGCGCGTCTTCACCGACTGCATGGTGGACGGCATCAAGTGCGGGCCGGACGGGATGCGCGCCGACCGCTCGGGCAACATCTGGGCGGGCTCGACCGCGCCGCTGGGCTATTCGGGCGTCACGGTGTGGAATCCCGCCGGCAAGCTGATCGGGCGCATCCGCCTGCCGGAAGTGTGCCCCAATGTCTGCTTCGCGGGGCCCAAGCGCGACTGGCTGTTCATGTGCGGCACCCAGTCGATCTATCTGCTGCGGGTGAACAGCCAGGGCGCGTCGCCGGGCTGATGGATTGGCGGGCGGATTGACAGGGCATTCCCCCCGGTTTCCTGTTTGCGCAAAACAGAACCGGGAGGGGATCATGCATCTGTCACGCCGCGCCATGATCGCGGGTGCCGCCGCCGCGCCCACGCTGGCGCACGCCGCCGAAATACCGGGATCGGGCAAGCCGGTGTTCGGCACGCCGCTGTCGGCGGTCAGCACTCCGCCGCGCGGCTACGGGCCCGGCGCCGAGCCGGTGATCGCGCCCGATCCCGATGTGCTGAGGATCGATCCCTCCTTCGGCTCCCTGCTGATCGGCCAGGAAGTGATCCGGCGCGTTTACACCGGCCTGCACCTGGCCGAAGGCCCGGCCTGGTCCGCGGGCGGCCAATACGCCATCTTCAGCGACGTCAAGAACGACACGCTCTATCGCTATATCTGGGAGACGGGCGCGGTCACGGTCTTCCGCAAGCCGTCCTTCTCGACCAACGGCAACACCTTCGATTTCCAGGGCCGCCAGATCTCGACCCAGGATTTCTTCCGCCGCGTGGTGCGCTGGGAAGTGGACGGTTCGATGAGCGTGATCGCGGACGCCTATGACGGCAAGCCGCTCAACTCGCCCAACGACGTGGCGGCGCACAAGGACGGCAGCATCTGGTTCACCGATCCGCAGTTCGGCGGCAACCTGGCCGAAGGCCATCCCGACGCAGGCGACGGGCCGATGAATCCCGGCGGGGTACGCGATCCCGCCATCGGCAACAGCGGCGTCGGCATCCAGAAGGCGGGCGCCATGCACCAGGTGCTGCCCATGAACGTCTATCGCGTGGACCCGGACGGCAGGATCGCGGTCGCCGTGCCTTATGAGGAAGGCCTTGCGCCCAACGGGCTGTGCTTCTCGCCCGACTATACGAAGCTGTATGTGATCCGCGGCGGGCGCATCTTCGTCGGCGACATCGAGGGCGCGAAGGTCACGGGCCTCAGGCTGTTCACGGACTGTGTGGTGGATGGCGTGCGCTGCAGCGCGGACGGGATGCGCGCCGACCGCGCGGGCAACATCTGGGCCAGCGCGGCCGCGCCTTTGGGCTATGCGGGCGTGACGGTGTGGAATCCGGCCGGAAAGCTGATCGGGCGCATCCGCCTGCCCGAAGGCTGCGCCAATCTCTGCTTCGCGGGCCCCAAGCGCGACCATCTGTTCATGGCGGCGACACAGTCGATCTATCTGCTGCGGGTGAACATCCAGGGCGCAAGTCCGGGTTGACAGCCAGGCGGGCGCAGGCTCCCCTTCCCGCAACAACAATGCTGGGAGGCTCCATGACATTCGATTTGACGCGGCGCGGCATGATCGCGGGCGCGGCCGCCATTGCCCCTGTCCTCGCCCACGCGGCGGAAAAGCCGCGGCTGGCGCCCATCGCCAGCGTGCTCAATGGCCGCGATTTCGGGCCCAATGCTCCGCCCACGCCCTATCCCGATCCCGACATCCTGGTGATCGATCCGGATGCGAACCTCTTCGTGGGCCACAGCTTCATCAAGCGCGTGCAGACCGGCTTCCAGTGGGCGGAAGGCCCGGCCTGGTCGAACGAAGGCCAGTATGTGGTGTTCAGCGACGTGGCCGGAGACGTGCAGTACCGCTACATCTGGGAGACGGGCGAGGTCACGCCCTTCCGCCGCCCGTCCTATAACGGCAACGGCAACACCTTCGACTTTCAGGGCCGCCAGATCAGCGCCCAGCATTTCCTGCGCCGCGTGGTGCGCTTCGAGCATGACGGCTCCCTGACCGTGCTGGCCGACAACTACAACGGCCAGCCGCTCAACTCGCCCAACGACATCGCCGTGCACAAGGACGGCAGCGTGTGGTTCACCGATCCCTATTACGGCTCGCTGCTGCAGGAAGGCCATCCCGACGACGGCCCCGGCGTGCTCTATCCCGGTGGCCTGGCCAACAACGCCATCGGCAACGGCATGCTGGGGATCGTGGGCGCGAAGAAACAGGTGCGCCCGCCCAGCATCTATCGCGTCGATCCGTCGGGGCGCATCGACGTGGTGCTGGAAGGCAAGCCCGGCCTCGTGCCCAACGGCATCGCCTTCTCGCCCGATTACGCCAAGGTCTATTTCGTCTGGGGCGAAGGCATCGACGTGGCCGATGTGCGCGGGAACGGCATCGCGAACCAGCGCCGCTTCACCGACTGCAATGTCGACGGCATCCATTGCGGGCCCGACGGCCACCGCGTGGACGTGGCGGGCAATGTGTGGTCCGGCTCGACTTCGGTGCCCGGCTATATGGGCGTCACGGTGTGGAATCCCGCCGGCAAGCTGATCGGCCGCATCCGCCTGCCGGAAACCTGCGCCAACCTGTGCTTCTGCGGTCCCAAGCGCGACTGGCTGTGGATGTGCGCCTCGCAGTCGGTCTATCTGGTGCGGCTGGGCATCCAAGGCGCGGCGCCGGGCTAACCGCCCGGCCCGGCTGCTGAAATTCGTCAGTTTACGGACGGGCTGGCGGGGCTTACGCTGGAAACAGGAAGCCCCCTCGCGCGAAAGTTCCCGCCATGCCCAAATTGCCGGATATGTCCGCCGCCGCGGTCAAGAACCGCGAAGCGCTGACCAAGATCTACAAGGCCGCCAAGCCCAAGGACTCGCCCGCCCCGCCGCCCAAGCCGCGGGCGACCAAGGCGCGGTAGGTCACTTCAGCCCCAGCTTCTGCGCCAGATAGACGAAAGAGAGCGCCCACATCTCGGCCGCCTGGCGGTGGTCGGCAGCCGCGGCATGTCCGCCGTCGGTGTTCTCATAGAACAGAACCTCATGGCCCTGCTCTTCCATCCTGGCGGCCATCTTGCGCGCATGCACCGGTGACACGCGGTCGTCGCTGGTGGCGGTGACGAAAAAGACCGGCGGATAGGCCGCGCCTTTCTTCACATTCTGGTACGGGCTGTAGGACAGGATCGCCGCGCGCTCGTCCGGATTCGCCGGATCGCCATATTCCCCGATCCAGGACGCGCCCGCGCCGATACGGGTATAGGCGATCATGTCGATCAGCGGCACCTGGCACACCACCGCGCCGAACAGGGCGGGCCGCTGCACCATCACCGTGGAAACCAGCAGTCCGCCGTTGCTGCCGCCCAGGATGCCCAGTTGCTTCGGCGTGGTCAGTCCGCGCCGCGCCATGTCCGCGGCCACCGCCTCGAAATCGTCGAAGGCCTTCTGGCGGTTGGTCTTGAGCGCCGCATCGTGCCAGGCCGGGCCGAACTCGCCCCCGCCGCGGATGTTGGCCACCGCATAGACGCCGCCATGGGCCAGCCACAGCCGCCCGAAATTGGCGCTGTAGCCGGGCGTGAGCGAAACCTCGAAACCGCCATAGCCATAGAGTATGGCGGGCGCGGGCCCGGACAGCGTCTTCGGCCGGGTCACGAAATAGGGAATCTTCGTGCCGTCGCGGCTGACCGCCTCGAACTGTTCGGTGACGAGGCCCGACGCGTCGAAGCGCGCGGGCAGCGATTTGATCGCGCGCGGCGCGCCGCCGTCGAAGAAATAAAGCGTGGGCGGGGTGAGGTAATTCTCGAAGCTGAACATCGCCTCGGGCCCATAGTCGTTGGTCGAGACGATGTCGGCCGAGCCCTTGTCCGTATTGGGGCCCGGCAACGCCAGGACCTTGCCGCGCCATTGCCCATCGTCGCGGGTGAACACATGCACGCTGCCGATCACATTGTCGGTGATGGCGGCATAGACGGCATCGCGGCCCACGCCCACCGTTTCGATGCTCTCGCGCGGTCCCGGCGCATGGATCAGTTCCGGCGCGGCGCCGTCCCGGAAGGCCACCAGCGCGCCCTTGGGGAAAGTCCGCCCGCCCGTGCTGTAATCCTCGCGCAAGGTCGCGATCAGCCGCCCCGCGATCATGCCCTTCATGTCCGCCGACAGCGGGATACCCAGCTTGCGGACCTTTTCGCCTTCCACCGCGTAATATTCGGTTTCGAAGAAGCTGATCGAACGCACCACCAGCGCGAAATTGCCCTCCCTGGTGTGGAAGGTCGCGGGCGAGGAGCCCACATCGTCCTTCGCGCCTTCATACAGCGTCACGGCGGCGGCGCGCGGCGTGCCGCGCCGCCACAGCTTGACGATGCGCGCATAGCCGGACGTGGTTTCGCCGTCGGCCGCGGTGGCGAACAGGATGGTACCGTCGTCCAGGTAATCCGCCTCGGCCTTGGCTTCGGGCAGGGTGAAGCCGTCCGTCATCAGCCTGCGCGTCTTGAGGTCGTATTCGCGCGTCACCACCGCATCGCCGCCGCCGCGCGACAGCGCGATCAGGCAGTGCGTTTCGCCGGGCGCGCAGCTCGCGCCCTTGAACACCCAGTTCTCGCCTTCCGCCTTCGCCAGCGCGTCCACATCCAGCAGCAGGTCCCATCGGGGCTGCGGCGCCTGATAGTCCGCGATCGTCGCGCGCCGCCACAGGCCCTTGGGGTTCTGCGCATCCTGCCAGAAATTATAGACGTGACCGCCGCGCAGCGCGCCATAGGGGATGCGGTCGGCCGCGTCCAGCACCTGCAATATGGAATCGTAATTCTTCCCGTAGCGCGGATCGGCCTTGAGCACATCCAGCGCCTTTTTGTTCTGGTCCCGGACCCAGGCCAGCGGCCTTGCGCCATGCACATCCTCCAGCCAGGCATGGGGATCGGCAGAGGGATCAGCTTTTGTCTGTTGCAGGGCGGGCACGGCAAGGGCTCCTGAGGCAAGGACCAGCGGCAGGACAAACAAGCTCCATCTTGCGCGCATGGCGGGTCCCGGTTTTTCCGCGGAAAGGATGGGAATTTTGCGGCTTCAAGTCCATGGAAAATGCCATCCGCGCCCCGTATAACCCCGGCCATGACCGCCTTCCTGAAAATGCACGGCCTGGGCAATGATTTCGTGGTGTTCGACGCGCGCGAACACGCCTTTTCGCTGACGCCGGAACAGGTGCGCAGGCTGGCCGACCGCCATTTCGGCATCGGCTGCGACACGGTGGCGGTGATCCGCCCCGGCGGGGCAATGGCCGACGCATCCATCCTTTTCTACAACGCCGACGGCGCGGAATCGGAATCCTGCGGCAATGCCACGCGCTGCGTGGCGCGCCTTCTGATGGACGAACGCGGGCTGGCGCGCGTGAAGCTTTCGACCAAGGGCGGCATGCTCGCCTGCAGCGACGCCGGCAAGGGGCTGGTGACGCTGGACATGGGCGAGCCCAGGCTGGAATGGAACCAGATACCGCTGGCCGCGGCCCGGGACACGATGAATTTCCCGCTCGATATCGGCGGCAGCAGCGTTCCCGCCAGCGCCGTCTCGATGGGTAATCCCCATTGCATCCTGTTCGTGCCGGACGCCGAAAAGGCGCCCGTGACCGTGCTGGGCCCCAGGATCGAAACCCTGCCCCTGTTCCCCAACCGCGTGAATGTCGAATTCGCGCAGGTGCTGGATGCGGGCCGCATCCGCATGCGGGTGTGGGAACGCGGCGTGGGCGTGACGCTGGCCTGCGGCACCGGGGCATGCGCGACCGCCGTGGCCGCGGCGCGGCGCGGCCTTTCGGCGCGCAAGGTGGAAGTGATGCTGGACGGCGGACCGCTGCTGATCGACTGGCGCGAGGAGGACAATCATGTCCTGATGACGGGCCCCGCCGCCATTCCCTTCCGCGGCGAGGTGGAACTGAACCGGCTATGAGCGTGGATGTCGTCACCTTCGGCTGCCGCCTGAACGCCTATGAGAGCGAGGCGATCCGCGCGCGCGCCCGCGAGGCGCAGCTGCGCGATGCCGTGGTGGTCAACACCTGCGCGGTGACGGCCGAGGCCGTGCGCCAGTCGCGCCAGGCCATCCGCCGGCTCAAGCGCGAAAATCCGCAGGCCCGCATCATCGTCACCGGCTGCGCCGCCCAGACCGAGCCCCAGACCTATGCGGACATGGCCGAAGTGGACGCGGTGATCGGCAATGCCGAAAAGCTGACCGCGCAGGCCTATGCGGATTTCGGCGTGGGCAAGGCCGAGCGCATCCGCGTCAACGACATCATGAGCGTGCGCGAGACCGCCGCGCAGATGGTGGATCACGCCGACGATTTCTTCGGCGGCAGAAGCCGCGCCTTCCTGCAGGTGCAGAATGGCTGCGACCACCGCTGCACCTTCTGCATCATCCCGTATGGCCGGGGCAATTCGCGCAGCGTGCCGATGGGCGCGGTGGTGGCCGAGACCGGCCGGCTGGTGGGCAACGGCTTTGCCGAGATCGTGCTGACCGGCGTGGACCTGACGTCCTATGGCGCGGACCTGCCCGGCGCGCCCACACTGGGCGCGCTGGTGGCGAAGATCCTGAAGCTGGTGCCGGGCCTGAAGCGGCTGCGCCTGTCTTCCATCGATTCCATCGAGGCCGATCCGGCGCTGATGCGCGCCATCGCCGAGGAGGAGCGGCTGATGCCGCATTTCCACCTGTCGGTCCAGTCGGGCGACGACATGATCCTCAAGCGGATGAAGCGCCGCCATGCCCGCGCCGACACGATCGCCTTCTGCCAGGCCGTGCGGCGCCTGCGCCCGGAAGCGGCCTTCGGCGCCGACCTGATCGCGGGCTTCCCCACCGAAACCGAAGAGATGTTCGAGAACACGCTCAGGCTGGTGGAGGATGCGGGCCTGAGTTTCCTGCATGTCTTTCCCTTTAGCCCGCGCCGGGGAACACCCGCCGCCCGCATGCCCCAGCTTGGACGCGCCCTCGTGAAGGAACGCGCCGCGCGGCTGCGCGCCCGCGGGCAACAGGCGCAGGCCGCGCGGCTGGATGCGATGAAAGGCACGCGGCAGACGTTGCTGGTCGAGACGTCCGCGGCCGATGGCGGCATGGGCCGCACGCCCTGTTTCACGCCGGTTGCCTTCGACCGGCTGAACGCCCATCCCGGCGCGCTGGCCGAGGTGCGCATCACCGGGCGGCGGGGCGAGCAACTGGTTGGCGCATCCATTTGAGAAGGCCGGGAACACCGTCATGAGAACATTTGGCGAAGCGCCGCCGCCACCCACCTTCTTCGACCGGCTCAAATCCGGCCTCTCGCGCTCCAGCCTTGGGCTGGCCGACGTCTTCACCAAGAAGAAGCTGGACGCCGGCACCATCGCGGAACTGGAAGAGGCGCTGATCCGCGCCGACATGGGCGCAGCCCAGGCCAGGAAGATCGCCGCCGCCGTGGCGAAGAACCGCTATGACGCCGAGATCTCGCCTGCGGAACTGCGCACCGTGCTGGCCAATGAGATCGCCGCCCAGCTGGCGGGCGCCCAGAAGCCGCTGACGGTCGACGGCAGCCGGAAACCTTTCGTGATCCTGATTGCCGGCGTCAACGGCACGGGCAAGACCACCACCATCGGCAAGATGGCCAAGCGCATGGCCGAGGAAGGCGCCAAAGTCACGCTTGCCGCGGGCGACACGTTCCGTGCCGCGGCCATCGAGCAGTTGCGCGTCTGGGCCGTGCGGGCCAAGGCGCAGTTCGTCGCCACCCGGCCCGGCGGGGATGCGGCGGGGCTGGCCTTCGAGGCGCTGGAGAAGGCCCGGGCTGATGGCTCAGACATCTTGATGATCGATACCGCCGGCCGGTTGCAGAACAAGGCCGGGCTGATGGCGGAACTGGAGAAGATCGCCCGGGTGATCAAGAAACTCGATCCGTCCGCGCCGCACGCGGTGCTGCTGGTGCTGGACGCCACCACCGGCCAGAATGCGCTGTCGCAGGTGGAAGCCTTCGGCGCGGCGGTACCGCTGACCGGCCTGGTGATGACCAAGCTGGACGGAACGGCCAAGGGCGGCATCCTGGTCGCACTGGCGGCCCGTTTCGGCCTGCCCGTGCATTATATCGGCGTGGGCGAGGGCGAGGACGACCTGCAGCCCTTCGTGGCGGCGGACTTCGCCAGGGCGCTGGTCGGATCGGAGCGGGCGGCATGAACGCGCAGGTCAGGCGGCTGGCGCTGGATCTGGGGCCGCTGCTCATCTTCTTCGCGGCGTTCAAGTATCTGGGCATCTTCGGCGCCACCGCGGCCTTCATGGCGGCGGTGCTGGTCGCGCTGGTCCTGGGCTATGCGGTGGAAAGACGCGTGTCGCCCATGCCGCTGTTCACCGCGGTACTGGTCGTGATCTTCGGCGGGCTGACGCTGTATCTGAAGAACGACGTCTTCATCAAGATGAAGCCCACCGTGCTTTACGCCTTCTTCGGCGTGGTGCTGCTGGGCGGGCTGCGCTTCAACCGCCTGTTCATCAAATATGTTTTCGGCCAGGCATTCGAACTGGACGAAGCGGGCTGGCGCAAGCTCACGGTACGCTGGAGTCTCTTTTTCCTGGCGCTGGCCGCGTTGAACGAGGCGGTATGGCGCTGCACCAGCACCGCGACCTGGGTGTCCTTCAAGGTCTGGGGCATCCTGCCCCTGATCTTCCTGTTCGCGCTCGCACAGAGTCCGCTCGTGATAAGACATCAGGCGGAAAGCGGCAAAAAAGCGCAAGAATGATGCGCCCCTGCAACTGCGGTACGCGGACTATCTTCTTGGTCTGACTGGCTCCGCGGCAACCGGTGTGGTCATGACACGCGGTCATACAATGCGTTGTGCCGCCGCGTGCCAAACCACGCAAAGCTTTCGCTAAAATCCCGCGCAAACCGCGCGGAACAAGAACGTGCGCGCTTTGCAATATGTGACCGCAAAAAAATGCGCATGGACATCCCAGCACAAAACCGTTTTAACTGCCCTCCGAGCGCAGCACGTTTCGTGTAACCCGATACGGGACAGCGGAAGCCAGTCACTCGCGCCACCGTTAGAAGCATCATAGGGGTGAATGGGATGATGAAGGGGCAGCGCAGGCCGGGGAATGGTTTTGACCTTTCCGAAGCGCCCTCCCACCTCATCCGCCGTTGCCAGCAATTCTATGGCGACCTCTATGCGCGCGAGTCCGGCGGCAAGGAGTTGACCAAGCAGCAGTTCACGCTGCTTTGCGCGCTGGAGCAGAATGACGGCGTGAGCCAGACCGCTCTGGTGGAGATCACGGGCATCGACCGCTCGACCCTGGCCGAGATGGTGCGCCGCATGCTCGAGAAGGGTCTGCTGTCGCGCGAGCGTACGGAAGAAGATCAGCGCGCCAATGCGGTGGCGATCAGCCCGGCCGGGCGCAAGGCCCTGCGCGCGGCGCGCAATGCCGCCGACCGCGCCGAGCGTGCGCTGCTGGAGGCGCTGCCGCCGCCCGAGCGCCAGAAATTCGTCAAGGCGCTGTCCCAGATCGCCCAGGCTGCCGAGCAGATGGACAGCAATGGCGGCACAAGGCCCCGCCGTACGCTTCGCCGCCGCAAGATCACCTGAGACGCGATCCGCCGGGGGCGGACGATCGGGTTTTCGTATTCAGACCAGGATATTGACGTGCTGGCCCAGCCTGCCGGGGCTGGCCGCCTGCTGCTGCGGCGCGGCGGGGGCCGCCGTCACCTGTCGCAGCGGCAGCGCCGAAAAGCCGTCCTGCGCGCCGGCCGCCTTTTCCAGCGCGGCGGCAAAGCCGGCCTTGGACGCGGCCTCCTGCCCCGGGATCTGGAGGCGGGCGCGCGCCTCGCGGGCGGCGGCCTGGGCGGCAATGAGCGTGGCGCTGACCTGCATGAGGCAGACCGTCGCAAAACAGGGTTAGGAAAGTCTTACCGCTCCGCCCGCCGGTCGGCCTTCGCCGCTTCGATGGCGGGCATCACCTGCTGGCCGAGCACCGCATCGGTCAGCGGGCCCACATACTTGAAGCGCACGATGCCCCTGCCGTCCACCACATAGGTCTCGGGCACGCCATAGACGCCCCACTCGATCGAGGCGCGGCCATCGTCATCGCGCGCGATGCGGGCGAAGGGATTGCCCACCTCGTCCAGGAAGGCGCGCGCGGCTTCGGGCTTGTCCTTCTGCACCAGCCCATAGAGCGACACGCCCGGCACCTTCGACAGCGCGGCCAGCTGCCCCGTCTCGGTACGGCAGGGCGCGCACCAGGAGGCGAAGACATTGACCACGCTGACATGGCCGGACGCCAGGTCGGCGGGCGTGAAGGCCTGCGTGCGGCCATCCAGCGCGGGCAGCGACAGGCGCGGGGCGGGCCTGTTCAGCAGCGCCGAAGGGATCACCTCGGGCGACGGCGACCACAGGCTGCGGAACAGGAAGAAGGCCAGCACCGCGAACCCCGCGATGGGCAGGATGAAGATCCAGCGTTTCATGCGTTCTCTTCCAGCGCGGCCAGCCGGCTTTTGGCCCTGTGCCAGGCCGCCACGGCCCACAGCACGAGCCCGCTCAGCGCCAGCGCCGATATGCCATAGGCCGGCCAGATATAGGCGCCATAGGGGGCCATGTCGAAATTCATTGCAGGCCCTTCTGCATCAGGCTGCGGGCGCGCCGCTCCAGGATCATGGTGCGGATGCGCACCATCCAGAGCGTGAGGAACAGCAGCACATAACCCAGCATCATCACCAGCAGCGGCGCCATGTACACGCCCGCGATCTTTCCGCTCATGATGCTTTCGCCCTGGTGCAGCGTGCTCCACCAGTCCACTGAGAATTTGATGATGGGAATGTTCACCACCCCCACCAGCGCCAGCACGGCGCAGGCGCGCGCCGCGCGCGTCTCATCCTCGATGGCGTTCCACAGCGCCATGTAGCCCAGATAGAGGAACAGCAGCAGCAGGAAGCTGGTCAGCCGCGCGTCCCACACCCAATAGGTGCCCCACATGGGCTTGCCCCACAACGCGCCGGTGATCAGGCCTAGCGCGGTGAAGACCGCGCCCAGGGGCGCGGCGGCGCGGGCCGCCGCGTCGGACAGGGGATGCCGCCACACCAGCGACAGCAGCGAACAGACCGCGATCGCGCCGTATGCCAGTTCGGCCACCACATCGGCGGGGACATGGATGAACATCAGCGTGACGGTGGTGCCCTGCTGATAGTCGGGCGGCACGCTGAAGGACAGGTACAGTCCCGCGGCCAGGCACAGCGCCGTGGCGGCGGCAGCGAAGGGCAGCACCGCGCCCGACAGGCGCATGAACTGGTGCGGGTTGGCATAGCGGAACAGGAAATTCATCTAGCTTCCCAGATTCAGGCGGACGGCGGCGGCCGCCGCGAAAGGACTTAGCAGCACCGCCGCGGCGGAAAAAGCGGCCAGCAGCCCCAGCGCCCCGGTTCCCGCCATGCCGTCCAGCACCAGCTCCACCGCGCCTGCGCCGAAGATGACCGCCGGGGACAGCAAAGGCAGCACGATAAGGGGCAGGATCAGCCCGCCCCGCTTCAGCGAAAGGGTCAGGCTGGCGCCGATGGCGCCCACGGCGCTGACCGCGGGCGTGCCGGTCAGCAGCGAGACAAACAGCATGACGCCGGGCGCGAGCGGCAGGTTGAACATCAGCGCCAGCAGCGGCGACAACAGCGTGAGCGGCAGGCCGGTGGACAGCCAGTGCGCCGCGATCTTGGCCAGCGCCGCCATCTCCAGCGAGAGGGGCGAAAGCGCGATCAGGTCCAGGCTGCCGTCTTCGTAATCGCCCTGGAACAGCCGGTCGAGCGACAGCAGCGCCGCAAGCACCGCCGCCACCCACAACACCCCGCCCGCCACGCGCGAGAGAAGCCTGAGGTCCGCGCCCACTCCCAGCGGCACCAGCGTCGCCACCAGCGCAAAGAAGGACAGCGCCAGCGCCGCGCCGCCGCCGCTGCGGGCGGCAAGCCGCAGGTCACGCAGCAGCAGCGTGACGAACGGTCCGCCGCTCACAGGCGCAGGCTTTCGTTGGCCAAACCCAGGGGATCGTGGGTCGCGGCAATGACGATACCGCCCTGCCCGCAATGACGCATCATCAACTGCGCGATCAGGGCCTGGCCCGCCGCATCCAGCGCGGCGAAGGGCTCGTCCAGCAGCCAGAGCGGCCGCGCCGAAACCACAAGCCGCGCCAGCGCCAGGCGCCGCCGCTGGCCCGCGGACAGATAGCGGCAGGGCAGACCGGCCTGGCGCGCAAGGCCCACCTGCTCCAGCACGGCGGCGTCGCTCTTGCGGCGGTGGAGTCCTGCGAAGAAATCGAGCTGCTCACGCACCGTGAGCTGCGGCTTGAGGCCGTCGAGATGCCCCAGCCAGCCGGCCAGCCGGCCGCGCTCCTCGCCATCGTCGCTGTCGCGGCCGTCCGTGCGCACCAGGATGCGCCCGGCGGCGGGCGCAAGGAAGCCCGCGATCATGCGCAGCAGCGATGTCTTGCCTGCGCCGTTGGCCCCTTCCACCGCCAGCGCCTGCCCCGCCTTCACCTGGAACGACACGCCGTCGAACAGCCTTCTGTCGCCGCGCACGCAGGTCAATTTTTCGGCGGCCAAGGAGGATATCGCGAGGGAGGAGATCATGGGGACGGGCAATCCGCATGCTTCGACAGGCTCAGCATGAGGAATTCATTACATCGTCACCGGTAGCGATGCGAGGGATTTTGCGCGCGTGCTTCATGCACCGGCCTGGGCTGAAGACATGGTGGGCGCCGGGGTCAAGCCATGAGCGACGGCGGAACGGACCCGCGACGCAAAAGGCCCGCGCTAATACATGTGCTGGCCGCCGTTGATGGAGACGGTACTACCCGTGATGAACCCCGCCTCGTCGGCCACCAGGAACAGCACGCCGCGCGCGATCTCGGAGGCCTTGCCCAGGCGGCCCACCGGAATCTTCGCCACGATCTTCTCCAGCACGGCGGGCGGCACCGCCGCCACCATGTCGGTGTCGATATAGCCGGGGGCAATGGCGTTGACGGTGACGCCCTTGGCGGCGCCTTCCTGCGACAGCGCCTTGGTGAAGCCGTGGATGCCCGACTTGGCGGCGGCATAGTTCACCTGGCCATACTGGCCCGCCTGGCCGTTGATCGAGCCGATATTGACGATGCGCCCGAAGCCGCGCGCCAGCATCCCGTCCCACACGGCCTTGCACATGTTGAAGCAGCCGCCGAGGTTGGTGTCCATCACCTCGTCCCAGGCCTGGCGATTCATCTTGCGCATGGTGGCGTCACGGGTGATGCCCGCATTGTTGACCACCACGTCCACCGGGCCCAGCTCGGCCTCCACCTTCCGGATGCCGTCAACGCAGGACTCGAAAGAGGACACGTCCCATTTGTAGGCGCGGATGCCGGTGGCGTCGGTGAAGCTGCGCGCGCGGTCGTCATTGCCGGCATAATTCGCCGCCACGACATAGCCCGCATCCCGAAGCGCGATGGAGATCGCCTCGCCGATGCCACGCGTTCCGCCCGTGACCACCGCTACCCGTGCCATTGCCCTGCGCTCCAAGAAACCCTGTCTTTGCTTGTAGGGGGCGGACACAGGGCCTTCAACAAAAAGGCGTGCTGCGCTGCGTTAAATCGCATATGCGGCCGCGTCGCAGCGCAAGGAAACGGGACGGCGCCTGGAGATCACACCGAAAACCGTCGATTCCGCTACCGCTCGACCGTCAGCGCGATTCCCATGCCGCCGCCGATGCACAGCGTGGCAAGGCCCTTCTTCGCGTTCCGGCGGCCCATCTCATACAGCAGGGTGGTCAGGATGCGCGCGCCGCTGGCGCCGATGGGATGGCCGATGGCGATGGCGCCGCCATTGACGTTGACCTTGGCGGTGTCCCAGCCCAGTTCCTTGTTGACCGCGCAGGCCTGGGCGGCGAAGGCCTCGTTGGCTTCGACCAGGTCCAGGTCGGCCGTCTTCCAGCCGGCCTTCTCCAGCGCCTTGCGGCTGGCGGGAATGGGGCCGGTGCCCATCACCTTGGGATCGACACCCGCCTGCGCCCAGCTTGCGATGCGGGCCAGCGGGGTGAGGCCGCGGGCGGCGGCCTCCTTGCCGCTCATCAGCACCAGGGCCGCGGCGCCGTCATTGATGCCCGAAGCATTGCCCGCCGTGACCGTGCCGTCCTTGGCGAAGGCGGGCTTGAGGCCGGCCACCGCCTCATAGGTCGCGCCGTCGCGGATATACTCGTCCGCCTCCACCAGCGTGTCGCCCTTGCGGCCCTTGACGGTGACGGACACGATCTCGTCCTTGAAGCGGCCGGATTTGCGGGCGGCCTCGGCCTTGTTCTGCGAGGCGACGGCGAAGCGGTCCTGCTCCTCGCGGGTGATCTGGTACTCGCGCGCGACATTCTCGGCGGTCGTGCCCATGTGATAGCCGTTGAAGGCATCCCACAGCCCGTCGCGGATCATGGTGTCGATGAAATTGAGGTCGCCCATTTTCTGGCCCGCGCGCAGATGCGCGGCATGGGGCGCCAGGCTCATGGATTCCTGGCCGCCTGCGACCACGATCCGGCTGTCGCCCTCGCCGATCGCCTGCGCGGCCAGGGCCACGGTGCGAAGGCCGCTGCCGCAGACCATGTTGATGCCCCAGGCCGGCACTTCGATGGGCAGGCCCGCCGCGATGGACGCCTGGCGGGCCGGATTCTGGCCCTGCGCGCCTGTCAGCACCTGACCCAGGATGACCTCGGAAACCTCTTCCGGCGCGACCCTGGCGCGTTCCAGCGCGCCCCGGATGGCGATCTCGCCCAACCTGTGGGCAGGCAAGGTGGCGAAGGAACCGTTGAAGGACCCTACCGGTGTGCGCGCAGCCGAAACGATGACAACATCTTCCAAGGGAAACCTCCGCAAACTGAGCAATTGCCTTGCAGGCTTGTCGCGCAAAATGCCGCGAACGCGAGCGTTGGTAAACTGCGGCCAAAACGCCTTGTTCTTTCAAAGCCTTATGAAAAAAGTGACCGCCGGTTCCGTGTTGCGGTTGCTAAAATGGCGCTGGACAGTAAGCCTTTGGGGTGTTGTCTTTATCCCGCAAGCGCCGGTGGGGGCGTGGCAATAGGGTAACGCAGTCGGGGAACATGTCAGAAGATAAATCCAAGACCGAAGGCCCGGTCATCATCAAGAAATACGCCAACAGGCGGCTCTACAACACCCAGACATCCTCTTACGTGACGCTGGATCACCTGGCCGCGATGGTGAAGGACGGCACGGAATTCGAGGTCCAGGACGCGCGCACGGGCGAGGACATCACCCGCTCGGTCCTGACCCAGATCATCTTCGAGGAAGAGGCCAAGGGCCAGTCGCTGCTGCCGATCAAGTTCCTGCGCCAGCTGATCCGCTTCTATGGCGACAGCCTGCAGACCTTCGTGCCGGGCTACCTGGACATGAGCATGGAAAGCTTCACCAAGAACCAGGGCGCCATGCGCGACCGCATCGCCGAGGCGCTGGGCGGCGGCAACCAGATGATCGAGAACATGACGCGCCAGAACCTGCAGCTGTTCGAGAACGCCATGGCCATGTTCTCGCCTTTCGGCGTGGGCGCGGCCAAGGGCGGCGAAGGCGGCGCCAAGTCCGCCAAGCCCAGCCAGAGCCAGGAAGAGATCGCCGACCTCAAGGAAGAGGTGGAGGCGATGCGCAAGCAGCTTGCCGAGCTGAGCCAGCGCAAGTGACCTCTCCTTTCGGGGGGGCCGCCATCACCGCCCTGCTCTCGGCGGCCCTTTTGGGCGGCTGCATCGCGCCCATGACCACGCGCGAGGCGCAGGACATCGCGAACCGGCGGCTCACCCGCTATTGCAACGGCCATTGCGGCGCCCTCACCCTCTCGCACACCCAGCGGATAAAGGACCGCTGGCTGGTGGACTTCGAGGCGCCCCGCCACAAGTTCACCGTCATCGTCGAGAATGACGGCAACAGCCGGGTGAATGTCTGGGACAAGTGACCCGGCGCACCGGGCGCGGTTTTCCTATTTCCAGTCCGGCTCGAGCGCCGGCTCGCCGAAGTGGAAGCCCTGGAAATAATCGACGCCGAAATTCTGCAGCAGGGCCGCATCGTCTTCCGAGCCGACCCATTCCGCCACCGTCTTGATGTCGAAGCTGCGCGCCAGCCCCACCAGCGTGCGCACGAAGACCTGGTTCTCCGGCGAGTGGCTGAGGTCCTTCACATAGGAACCGTCGATCTTGACCGTGTCAACGTGCAGCATCTGCAAATTGCGGAACGAGGTGTAGCCCGCGCCGAAATCGTCGATGGCGACGCGCACGCCCAGTTCGTGCAGCTGCGAGACGAAGCGGGCATTCTCCTCGAAGTGATGCAGGGCGGCGGTTTCCGTCAGCTCCACGATCAGCCGGCGCGCCACATCCCGTTCGGCGCGGACATAATCCACGAAGCTCTGCAGCCAGGCCGGATCGGAGGCCGCGGTGCCCGAGACATTGACCGCCAGCGTCACCGCCCCATGCGCTTTGAGCTGCGCCACGGCCGCCTCCAGCGCGAAGCGGTCCACCAGATGCACCACGCCCATCTGCTCGGCGGCGGGCACGAAATGACCGGCGGTCAGGATGCCGCCGTCGGGCCGGACCATGCGCAGCAGGCATTCGTAATGCGACACCTTTCGCGAGCGGGCCTGCACGATGGGCTGGAAGGCCAGCCGCACGCGGTTTTCCTTCAGGGCCTGCACCAGTTCATCGGCGATCGCCATCTGGCGCAGCCGCGCCGTCTCGCGCTGGGGCGAAGGCTCATAGACCGCATAGCCGTCGCGGCCATAGGCGCGCGCCCGCTCCAGCGCCATCTCGGCGCGCAGCATGGCCTCCTGGCTGGTGGAGCCGCCCTCCGGCAGCCACACCGCGCCCACGCTGCAGGTGGCCGCGGCCAGGCCCGAACGCGTCTCGATGCCGTTGCCGCGCACCGCCACGCGCAGCCGCGCCGCCACGATGGGGATCTCACGCGCGCTGCAATTCTTGAGGATCACGCCGAACTTGTTGCCGGCGATGCGGCCGATGATGTCGGTGCCGCGCAGGGTGCGGGCCAGCCGCTCGCCCACGCCCATGATCACCTCGTCGCCGGCATCGAAGCCGAAGCTGTCGTTGATCATGGCCAGGCGGTCTATGGAGGCGACCAGAAAGGCGCAGGTGCGGCTTTCGGCGCGCGCGCTGTCGATCGCGCCCGCCAGCTCTTCGCGCAGCGCATTGCGGTTGAGATGGCCGGTCAGTTCGTCGCGCGTGGCCAGATAGGTCAGGCGCCGGATCTCGCGCGAGCGCTCGGTGGTGTCGCGCATCATGCCCACCAGCCGCTCGGTGCGGCCATATTCGTCTGCGGTGCGTGCGCCGTACATGCTGAAATGGACCGCGCCCATGGCGCTGGCGATCTCGATGTCGATCGCGAAGGTGATCGACTGGGCGGCGCGGCTTTCGATCAGCGCCACCAGCTCGCCGCGATGCTCGGCGGGGATGCTTTCCAGGAAGCTGGAGCCGACCGAGGAATCCACATGCAGCGGCAGCACATCGGTGGCGCCATCCCAGAGGATGGTGTCGGTCGGCACATGCCAGTCGAACGCCGCCGCGCCCGCCGCCTGCGCCGCGTAACGCAGGCGCAAGCCATCTTCCAACCGGCCAAGCTGGGAGACATCATCGCGCTGCTGCAATGCGGCGTTGAGCACAGTCACCATCCCCTAAAGGCCGGTTTCTCCGGCCTTTTTCGCAGGGCCGAGTATGCGGCGGCCTGTTAAAAAAGCGGTAAATCCCTTTCCCGGCACGCCGCTTGCGCCGCAGGCCAGGCATGCGTGTGCCCGCCCCTTTCGATATCGCGGCGCGCGGAAGTCTCAGGCTTCCGCCGGCCCTGCCGCGCATGGCCGAAAAAACCAGCGATTCAAGCCAGTTGGATGCGGGCGCGCGGGACTTCACGCGGCATGGGCGCGGGCAAAGGCCGAAAACACCGGCCGCATGCATGTGCCGGGGCGAGACGAAAGCCTTCGATCCATTTTGGGACGGGCCGCGCCTGAAGCCGTCCTTCGTCGCGCAGGTCCTGGGGCAGGCGATGACGGACCGTCGCGAGCGCCGCGCCGCCGCGCGGGCCGCCTATTGCAGGGCAGCATCCCCGAGCGCATCGCGGCTCGACAAAAGCATCTGAGCGTCTTCACCTCGGCGCCGCGCCAGCCCCATCAGCGCCGCGGCCGCCAGCAGCATCACGCCCGGTCCCGCGCCCTGCGCCAGGAAGCAGGGGCCCAGGGCCAGCAGCGCCACGCCCGCAAGAGCGGCCGCCGGCGAGGTCCCGGTCAATGCGGCGGCGATGATGGCAAGACCCGCCACGATCACCGGCCCCAGCGCGGTCATCACGGCGCCGGACAGCAGCGCGCCCAGTCCGGCCGCCAGCGCCAGCACCAGCGCGAACGTCCCGGCCACGCTCTGCATCGGCCTTGCGAACCGGGCGAGCGCCGCAAGCGCCAAACAGCTCGCCGCCAGCGGCAGCAGCAGCAGCGCGGCGGCATCGGCCAGGCCCAGCGGCGCGGCGGATGCGAGCGCCGCCAGCAGCGTCGCGGCAAACCGCAGATAGGACCGCGCCGCGGGCCGCAGCGGCGCCGCCAAGTGCCAGGCGGCAACGGCGGCGGCGAACAGCGCGGCGGCGCCCGCCGTCAGGAGGGAATCAAACGCCATCTCCGCATCATGCGTGCGGCGGGCGCATGACGCAAAGAACCGCGCGGGCGATGCGTCAGGCGGCGAGGAGGTTGCGCAGGACGTAGGGCAGGATGCCCCCGTTCTTGAAATAGGCAACCTCGTCCGCCGTCAGGATCATCAGGTAAAGCGGAAGCTGGAAGCTGCTGCCGTCCGGGCGGCGGACCGTGGCTTCCATCGCCTGGCGCGGCTTGAGCTCGCCCGACAGGCCCGGAATGTCCACCACCTCGCGGCCCGTGAAGCCATAGTCGGCCCGCGTCTTGCCCGCCTCGAAGCACAGGGGTGCGACCCCCATGCCGATCAGGTTGGAGCGATGGATGCGCTCGAAGCTCTCGGTGATCACCGCGCGCACGCCCAGCAGTTTGGGGCCCTTGGCCGCCCAGTCGCGCGACGAGCCGGTGCCGTATTCCTTGCCGCCGATCACCACCGTGGGATGGCCGTCGCGCTTGTAGAGCTGGGCCGCGTCGAAGATCGACATGGTTTCGCCCGCCGCGCCGGGTTCGGAATAATAGATCGTGTTGCCGCCTTCCTTGCCGCCCATCATCTCGTTGCGGATGCGGATGTTGGCGAAGGTGCCGCGCTCCATCAGCTCGAAATTGCCGCGGCGCGAGCCATAGGAGTTGAAGTCCTTCTGCGCCACCTGCCGCTCGGACAGATAAAGACCGGCGGGCGAAGTCGCCTTGATGTTGCCGGCGGGCGAGATGTGGTCGGTGGTGATGGAATCGCCGAACACCGCCAGCACGCGCGCGCCCCTGATGTCTTCCACGGGCGCGGGCTTGACCGTCATGCCTTCGAAGAAGGGCGGGTTCTTCACATAGGTCGAACCGATGTCCCACTGATAGGTCTGGCCCTTGGCCAGCTTGACCTTCTTCCAGTTGGCGTCGCCCTTGAACACGTCGCCATAGCGTTTGCGGAAGCTGGCCGGCTTCACCGCCCTGGCGATGGCGGCGGAGATCTCCTTGGGGCTGGGCCAGATGTCCTTCAGATAGACGGGCTGTTTCTTGCCGTCATAGCCCACCGGCTCTTTCGTCAGGTCGATATTGACCGAGCCGGCCAGGGCATAGGCCACCACCAGCATGGGCGAGGCCAGATAGTTGGCGCGCACCTGCGGGTGCACGCGGCCTTCAAAGTTGCGGTTGCCCGAGATCACGGCCGCCGCGACCAGGTCGTTGTCGGTGATGGCCTTCGCCACGGGATCGGGCAAGGGACCGGAATTGCCGATGCAGGTGGTGCAGCCATAGCCCGCCAGCGTGAAGCCCAGCTTGTCCAGCGCCTTGTCCACGCCCGCCTTGGCCAGATAGTCGGTCACGACCTGCGATCCCGGCGCAAGGCTGGTCTTGACCCAGGGCTTGACCTTGAGGCCGCGCTTGACCGCCTTCTGCGCCACCAGGCCCGCGCCGATCATCACCGATGGGTTGGACGTGTTGGTGCAGGAGGTGATCGCCGCGATCACCACATTGCCGTGCCCGATCGTGGCGGCGGTGCCGTCCAGCGGCACCTGCTTGCCGGCATCGTCCTTCTTGAACGTCGTCGTCAGGGCCTGGGCGAAATTGCCCGCCACATCGCCCAGCGACACGCGATCCTGCGGGCGCATCGGACCGGCCATGCTGGGCTCGACCGTACCGAGGTCGAGCGAAAGCGTGTCGGTGAAGACCGGCTCGGGGCTCTTGGCGGTGCGGAAAAGACCTTGCGCCTTCGCATATTTTTCGACCAGCGCGACGCGGGCGGGTTTGCGGGCGGTGTTCTTGAGATAGCGCAGCGTCTCGGCGTCGATGGGGAAATAGCCGCAGGTCGCGCCATATTCCGGCGCCATGTTGCCGATGGTGGCGCGGTCCTCCAGGCTCATCTGGTCGAGGCCGGGGCCGTAGAATTCCACGAACTTGCCCACCACGCCCTTCTTGCGCAGCATCTGGGTCACGGTCAGCACCAGGTCGGTGGCGGTGACGCCTTCGCGCAAGCGCCCGGTCAGCTTGAAGCCCACGATCTCGGGGATCAGCATGGAGATGGGCTGGCCCAGCATGGCGGCTTCCGCCTCGATGCCGCCCACGCCCCAGCCCAGCACCGCCAGCCCGTTGATCATGGTGGTGTGGCTGTCGGTGCCCACCACGCTGTCGGGGAAGGCATATTCGACCGCCTTGCCGGTCCTGGCGTCCCTGCCCTTCCGCACCCACACCGTCTCGGCCAGATATTCCAGGTTCACCTGGTGGCAAATGCCGGTGCCCGGCGGCACCACGCGGAAATTGGCGAAGGCCTGCTGGCCCCAGCGCAGGAACTGATAGCGTTCCTGGTTGCGCTCATATTCGACCGCGACATTCTTCTTGAAGGCGTCGCGGGTGCCGAAATTGTCGATCATCACGCTGTGGTCGATGACCAGGTCCACCTCGGCCAGCGGATTGATCTTCTGCGGATCGCCGCCCAGCGCCTTCATCGCGTCGCGCATCGCCGCCAGGTCCACCACCGCCGGCACGCCGGTCAGGTCCTGCATCAGCACGCGCGACGGGCGGAAGGCGATCTCGCGGTCGGAGGTGCGGTTCTTCTGCCAGGCCACCACCGCCTGGATGTCTTCCCGGGTGACGGTCTGGCCGTCCTCGTGGCGCAGCAGGTTCTCCAGCAGCACGCGCATCGAATAGGGCAGACGGGAAGCCCCCTTCAGGCCGTTCTTCTCCGCCGCGGCCAGGCTGAAATACACATAGGTCCTGTTGCCGACCTTGAGCGTCTTGCGGCACTTGAAACTGTCGAGGCTCTGCGTCACGGGAGCGGCCCTTTTCTGGAATGGAGGATGCCGGGTTTAGTCATATTCCCGCCCAAAAGGAAGCCGCGAAGGCGTCGCGCCCGCGCCCGGCGGCCGCCTTCCGGAAGGGTGCCGTATCACAAAGTCGCCCCATTACCGTGCCATCCTGCCGCGACAGAAGGGCTATGGTGAGAACCGCCGGGGCGGTACGCCCGGTCCGGGCAGCCGGCCCGGCGCCGCGAGAAATATTCGCATGAGAGTTTTGTGCGTCATATCCGCCGTGTGGCTGGCCGGGACGATCCTGGCGGCCGAGGCGCAGACACCGCCCGCGCCGGGCGGCATCGCCGCGCGCCTTTCCGCCGAGCGGGTGGGCCCGGTGGAGCCCGGCCTTTACAGCGCGGGCGACGACGGCAGCTTCGTGCTGGAACCGTATGAACGCGACAAATACCTGCTGCGCTTCTCCGGCACGCCGGAGAATTTCGTGCTGACGGTGGACCGCGCATCGCTGGGCGCCCGGATCCTCAAATACGACACCGGCACCACCGCGCTCAGGGTATCCGTCTGGGGCGGGCTGACACTGTACACAAAGGACAATCCCGGCGGCGTGCCCGTCACCCGCCAGGGCGATGCGCCGCCGCTCGGCCCCACCTCGGTTTCGGAGCCGGAGCTTGAAACGGCCATCGGCGATGAGACCGGACACATCGCCTATATCCAGAACATCGATCTCAAATTCTCGGCCGATCCGGCGGTGATGTCGGCCGATCCCGAAACGCGGGGCCGCGCCTTCGACTCGCTGGTGAATGTGGCGCTGGCGATCGAACGGTTCATCAGCGCCTCGCCCGCCGCGCGCCAGACGCTGTCGCATCGCATCAACAGCGTGAAGATCGCCGAAGGCGGCAAGCCCACCGTCACCCTTTCGGGCCAGACCCTTCTGGTGAGCTTCGTGCCCGGCGAAGGCCATGAAGGCCGCGCCTCTTCCCTGGCCATCGAGCAGGAACTGGACAAGCTGCTGGCCGTGCCCGCGCGGGACGTTGCGACGAAATAGTCACGGCAGGGCATAGGCGATCAGGCTGTCGCCTTGCCGTTCCTCGCGGACCGGCGCCGAGCCGCCCGCCGCGATCACCACATACTGCCTGCCGTCCACCTCATAGGTGATGGGCTGGGCATGCCCGCTGGCCGGCAGTTCGGCGGACCAGACTTCCCGGCCCGTCTCGGCGGAGAATGCGTGGAAGCGCCGGTCCATGCTGCCGCCGATGAACACCAGCCCGCCCGCCGTGACGATGGGCCCGCCCAGCAGCGGCGAACCAGCGCCCGCCTTGCCGATGCCGGGAATGACGTCGTCCATCGTGCCCACGCTGGCGCGCCAGGCGATCTTGCCGCCGGCCAGGTCCAGCGCCACCAGCTCGCCCCAGGGCGGCGGCGTGCAGGGTCCGCCGGAACCGATCATCGCCGCGCGCGTCATGGCGAAGGCAGCGCCGGTCTGCGGCACGGCATCGCCGCGGAAGTCGCCGCGCGCGCCGCCCGCGAATTTCTCCGCGGGGATCAGCTGGATGCGATAGGCCAGGTTCGACACCGCCACGATCAGCCGCTTGTGTGCGCCGTCCCAGGCAAAGCCGCTCCAGTTGATGCCGCCGATGGGTCCGGGCACCGAGGCGATGCCCCTGGTGCTGGGCGGAGAGAACAACGACGTGCCGGAAAGCCCTTCCAGCGTCTTGCGGCATTCCGCGCGCGCGCCCTCGTTCGCGCCCCAGGCGTCGGACGGCGCCAGCGACCAGCGCGCCAGTTGCGGCAGGCTGGCGGAGAAAGGCTGGGTGGGCGAGGCGGCTTCGCCCGGCACATCGCTCGGAGGCACTGCGCGCTCCTCGACGGGCAGGAGCGGCTTGCCGGTGGCGGGATCGAGCACATAAAGCATGCCCGTCTTGTTGCCCGCGATCACCGCGGGCACCGTCTTGCCGTTCAGCGACAGGCGGGTCAGCAGCGGCGGCGCGGCCGTGTCGTAATCCCACAGGTCATGGTGCACCAGCTGAAAGCCCCATTTCAGCGCGCCGGTGCGCGAATCCAGCGCCACCACCGCATTGGCCCAGCGATTGTCGCCGGGGCGCAGGCCGCCGTAATAATCGGGACTGGCGCTGCCGGTGGGCACATAGACCAGGTGCCGCGCCGGGTCGGCGCTCATCACCGACCAGGCATTGCCCGCGCCCGTCCCTTTCGCATCGACCAGCGGCGACCAGGACCAGAGCTTCCTGCCGGAACGCGCATCGAAGCCGCGCACCACGCCGTCCGGCATCGCCGCGCGGGCATTGTCGTCGATCGCCGAGCCCACCACCACCACGCCATCGATCACGATGGGCGGCGAGGTCAGGTGATACCAGCCCGGCCGATAGCCGGGCACGTCCTTGAGATCGACCTCGCCGGCCGTGCCGAAACCGGCGCAAGGCCGGCCGGTCGCCGCATCCAGCGCGATCAGGCGCGCATCCAGCGTCGCCTCGAACAGCCGGGTGGCGCAGGCGGCGGGCCTCTGCGGATCGCGCCAGGCCGCCACGCCGCGATTGATCAGCCCGTCGCCATAGGGCTGGGCCTTGTCTATGACCGGATCATGCGCCCAGACCTGCCGCCCGCTGGCGGCGTCCAGCGCAATCACCCGGTTGAAGGGCGTGGTGAGATAGAGCCTGCCGTCCAGCACCAGCGGCGTGGTCTCGAAGCCGCTGCGGCGCACGCCGCCGCTGCCCGTCGAAATGTCGCCGGTGTGGAAGGTCCAGACCGGTTTCAGCCCGGCGACATTGGCCGGGGTGATCTGGGTGAGCGGGGAAAAACGCGATCCGCCGGCGTCGCGGCCGTAATAGGCCCATTCATCGGCGCGCGCCTGGGAAAACGAAAGCGCGGCTGCCAGAAGAAGACAGCCGCGCCGCTGCATCATTTGCTCATCACCGTCACGCGGCCGACAGAGGTGTCGCCCGCGATCAGATCGTCCTTGGGCGTGAAGGCCCAGTAGCTGGCCTCGGTGAACTGGCCGAAGCCCACGCCCATGCCGTTGCCGACCGCGCCCAGCACATGGCCGTCGCGGTCGAGCTTGAGGAACTGGCCGTCCTGGCCGCTGGCCATCCAGGGATTGCCCTTGTGGTCGAAGTTCAGCGCGCAGACCAGGTTCTTCATCTGCAGCGTCTTCTTGAAGCGTCCGTCGCCGGTATAGATCACGATGCGGTACTGTTCGCGGTCGCCGATCCACACATCGCCGTTGGTGGGATCGACCGCCAGGCCGTGGGCGGAATCGAACTTGCCCTGTCCGATATCGTCTCCGAACCACTGGTTGATGAACTTGCCGTCCTTGGTCAGGTGGATGATGCGCGAGGCGCCGATATTGTTGGTGGGATCGTCATTGTCCACGTCATTGGGGCTCTCGTTGGCGTGGCCTTCGGCGATATAAACGCTGCCGTCGGGCGCGAAGGCCACCATCACCGGCTGCCACAGCAGGCGCTGGCCCTTTTCCTCGACCCAGTCGCCGCGATGGTTCTTCTCGCCGATGGTCATCAGCAGTTTGCCCTGGGGCGACAGCTTCATCACCGTGGCCTGGCCGTTGTCGGTGATCCAGACATTGTCGTCCTTGTCCACCGCCATGCCGTGCGCCTTGGACTGATGGCCGATCACGCTTTCGGGCACTTCCAGCACCAGCTTGTGATTGGGGTCGAACTTCATCAGCTGGACCACGCCCGCGGGGCTGCGCTTGAACACCCACAGGAAGCCCTTGCTGTCGAGCGCCACCGAGGGGATGCCGCCGATGCCCGCCGGGACGACATAGGGATAGGAGAATTTATAGCCCATCTTCTGCTCCCACTCGACGCGGTAGAGGTTGGAGCGCAGCGGGCCGCCCTTGCGGGTGCAGATGATGGAGTGGCTGCACGGCGGGCCGCCGTCGCCGCCCGGCACGCGCGCGGCCGTGCCCATGTATTTGGCGCGCTCCTCGCGCGGGATCACATGCACGGTGCCGTCGGGATCGACCAGCGTGAAGCCGGTGGGATCGGGGAAGCTGGGGCCCAGCTTCCAGGCGATGTTGCCGTCCTTTGCGGGCTCGGACTGGATCGCAAGCCGGCTGGCCTGGCCGAACGCCGCCGGAACCGAGGCGGCGGTGGTCATCAGGCCGAGCGCAAGGCCAGCCAAAAACAGCTTCTTCTTCATGAGTGATCGTCCCTGGGAATATGGTGTTGGACGGGACCATGCGCGGGCGGCGCGGGGCGCGTCAACGGCAAATCGACGATCTGTCAGCGTGTGCGGCGCAATAACCCCGCCCTGTCTCAGGGCTCGAATCCGTCCGGCGCCAGTTCGAAATGCGCAAATTCAAATCCCGGCGCCACGGTGCAGCCCACCAGCGTGTACGCGCCCAGGCTCCGCGCGGACTGCCAGGCCCCCGGCGGCACGATCACCTGCGGGGCTTCGGCTTCGTCGATGTCGGGCCCCAGGATGAACATGTCCTTGCCCACCTTCAGCTCCAGCGGTGCGCCGCGATAGAAATGCCAGACTTCGGCGGCGTCGATGCGGTGCCAGCGCGAAACCTCGCCCGCCTTCAGCAGGAAATAGATGGCGGTGGAAGGGGCGCGGCCTTCGTCTCCGCCGCGGCCTGCGTCACGGAACGTCTCGCGGAAATGCCCGCCCTCGGGGTGCGGCTGCAATTGCAGCAGTTCGATCAGCCGGTCGGCTTCCGGCGCGGCCATCACGCGGCCGGGCGCAGCCGGGCGCCGCGCGCGGCCATCACTTCCATGCCCGCCGCGATGGAGCGGACGTCATCGAGCGCATTGTGGGTCTGGCCGCGGAACGGCACGCCCAGCAGAGGACCGATGTCGCAGGAATGAAGCCCGCGCGGATCGATGCCCTGGCCCGCGAACCAGCCGCGCAGGTCGTGGAAGGCGGGAAGCCCCGGCATGTCCGTGATGCCGTAGAGGCGGATATTGTCTTCCAGCACCCATTCGTCATGACCGAAGGCGGCAATGGGATCGCCGTTCGCGAAGCGCAGGAAGCGGCGGCAGGCCGGCGCGAAATCTACGCCCTCGCGGACCAGCGTTTCGTTCGTGATGCCCGTCAGCTTCTCGAAATAGGGCGAGAGCGTGCCGTTGATGCGCGGGCGCACCAGCACGTTGAATTCGTCCAGGATCTGGAAATGCTCGGCGTCCAGCTTCACCGCGCCGATCTGCACCACTTCCTTGAATTCGCCCGGCGACAGCCAGTGGCGCGCCATCGAGCATTCCCAGGCGGTGAATTCGAGGTCGAAAATGGTGATGGTGGGAGAAGACGCGCGCATGTCCCAACTGTCCCGGTCCGGGCGAATCATCTAATAGTTCCCATTAATACACTGCTAACGCTGTTTAGCTTTACCGCCGGATCACGACAGCTTCGCTGCAGAAGGGATGAATGGCCCTCACCGACAGCAGGACGGACCGCAGCAATGCAGCCGGAAACGGAAACTCTCCCGGACCGGATTCCGATCCCGCGCCCAGCGCCACCCTTTTATCGTCCGTCCCCTATGATGCGCTGGCCCGGCTGCCCGGCCTGCATGCGGAAGCGGCGCGCGACCTCTGCCTTGCGGGGCTTCTGGCCCGCTCGCCGCAAGCCTGCCTGATCCTGATGGTGGCCTGGGCGCTGGCGCTTCTGACGGCGGGCATGCCGCTGCGGGCCGGATTCCTCTGGAGCCTGGCTGTGTTGGCCGGCGTCGCCGCCATCACCTGCAACGCCATCCGCGGCTTCGGCCCGCGGCAGGCGCCGTTGCGACAGGCGGTCCGTATCCTGCGCGCCGCGCTGTTCCTGGCCGGGGGAGCCTGGGGCGTGGGCGCCCTGCTGGTGCCGATGCCCCCTCCGGCCCAGGCCCTGGCCTTCATCGCGGGGCCGCCCCTAGCCCTGACCATGGCGCTGAAGGACGCCCCCACTGCCCTGGCTTTCAGCGTGCCTGCGCTGTCGGCAGGCGTGGTTGCGGCCGTCCTGGGGGGCTGGCCCATGCCGGTTGCCGCCGCCATCATCCTCGCCGCGGCCGGAATCGTGCTGCCGGCGCTGCTGCATTGCGCGGCGCGCCGCCGAAGCCGGCCGGAATGGGCCGCGCACTGACGGGCTATTCCGTCGCCGTCCCGTTATAATTGTCTGGTGCCCTTTGCCGGGGCACCTGCACCCCGCAGCGAGGACAACCTCATGACCGTGATGACCGCCATCCGCTCCGCCGAAACGGAAGAACACAAGGACGCAGACGCGCGCATCGCCGAGGCGCGCGCCCTGCTGGGCGAGGCCGATGCCGGCCTTCTGCATTTCTTCGATGCGCTTTACGCGGGCGCTGTGCCCGACGACCTGCTGCGCGCCACGCCGGGATGGCTGGCGAACCTGGCGCGGGCGCTGTGGCGCGAGGCCGGCAACCGGCAGGCCGGCGCGATCCATGTCGCGGTGCTGGACCACGAGCCGGAGACGGTCCTGCTGGGCGTCAATGACGACCGCCCCTTCCTGTTCGATTCCGCCCTGCAGGCGGCGATCGCGGGCGGCGCGCGCGTGCGGGCGGCCTTCCATCCCATCCTCGACATCAACGGCGTGCGCACCAGCGTGATCGCGCTGGTCTGCGACGCGCTGGCGGAACCGGCGCGCGACAACCTGAGCCGGTCGCTGCGCGATGTGTTCCGGCAGGGCGCGGTCGCGGTGCGCGACTGGCGCGCGATGCTGGCGCGGCTGAAGGAGGCGCGCGACCGCCTCAGCCCGCCGCGCGGAAACGATGCCGGCGAGGAGATCGCCTTCCTCGACTGGCTGGCGGCGGACCATTTCACCTTCCTGGGCGCACGAGACTATGTGCTGACGCGCGACGGCGCGCATGGCCGGATGGAGCCGGTGGCGGGCTCGGGCCTGGGCGTGCTGGCCGACGAAGAGGCGCGCGTGATCTATTCCGGCGCGCAGGGCGGCGAGCGCGCGGGTATGACGGCCGAGGTGCGCGCCTATCTGGACAGCCCCGAGCCGCTGATCGTCACCAAGTCGCAGGCCCGCAGCCTGGTGCACCGCCGCGCGCACATGGACTATGTCGGCATCAAGACCTGGGACGCGAACGGCGCGCTGTCGGGCGAGCACCGTTTCGTGGGGCTTTTCACCTCGACCGCCTACAGCGCCTCGCCGCGCGCCATCCCGCTGATCCGCCGCAAGATCGAACGGGTGATGGCCCGCGCGGGCCTGGCGCCCGCCAGCCATGACGGCAAGGCGCTGGCGCACATCCTCGACACCTTCCCGCGCGACGAACTGTTCCAGGTGTCGGACGACGAGCTCTATGACATCGCCACGGGAATCCTGCATCTGGGCGGCCTGCCGCGCGTGCGGTTGTTCCTGCGCTTCGACCGCTTCGACCGTTTCGTGTCCGCCATCGTGGTGGCCCCGCGCGACCGCATCAATGCCGGGGTGCGGGAGAATATCCACGCGCTGCTGGCGAAGGCGCTGGGCGGACGGACCACGGCCTTCGAAACCGTGATGGACGACAGCGCGCTGGTGCGGCTGCATTTCGTGATCGGCCGCAATCCCGGTCCCCTGCCCGAGGTGGACGTGCGCGCGCTGGAGCGGCAGATCGCGGCGCTGGTGGAGACGTGGGACGACGCGCTGGCCGCCGCCATGGGCGATATCCACGGCCGCGGCGCGGGACTGGCCCGCCTGGCCGCGCGCGCGCCGGCCTTCTCACCCGGTTATCGCGGCAATTTCCCGGCCGAGGATGGCGCGCGCGACTTGGCGGTGCTGGAGGAGCTTGCGTCCGCGGCGGCGGACGGGCCAAGGATCCGCGCCCATGTCTGGCGCAAGGAGGGCGAGGCGGCCTCCGCGCTGCGCCTGAAACTGTATGTGCTGGGCGATGTGCTGCCGCTGTCGGCTTCACTGCCGGTGTTCGAGAATCTGGGCCTGAAGGTGATCGCGGAGGATTCCTTCCCCGTCTCGTTCAGCACCGATGACGGCTGGCGGCAGGCGGCGGTGATCCTGGACTTCGCGATGGAGCGGGCCGACGGCCTGCCCGTCAAGACCGACCAGATCGCCCAGCCGCTGGAGGATGCCTTCCATGCGGTGTTGCGCGGCGACGCCGAAAGCGACGGCTTCAACCGGCTGGTGATCGGGGCCGGGCTTTCCTGGCGCGACGTGACCATCCTGCGCGCGGTCGCCCGCTTCCTGCGCCAGGCGGCGATGACCTTCTCCCTCAGCTACATGCAGCAGGCGCTGGCCCGAAACCCGGAAGTGGCGAACCTTCTGGTGGCGCTGTTCTATGCGCGGCTGGAGCCTGCGGGCGCGGTGCGCGAGCGCCAGGCCAATATCGAGGAAGTCGAACGCCAGATCGACTCGGCACTCAAGGACGTGCCGTCGCTGGACGACGACCGCATCATCCGCCGCTTCCGCAACGTGATCGATGCGGTGGTGCGGACCAGCTTCTGGCAGACGCAGAAGCCCTATATCGCCATGAAGTTCGAATCCGCGAAGCTGGACGAGCTGCCCGCCCCGCGCCCTTGGCGCGAGATCTTCGTCTATGCGCCCAGCATGGAAGGCGTGCATCTGCGCTTCGGGCGCATCGCGCGCGGCGGCATCCGCTGGTCGGACCGGCGCGAGGATTTCCGCACCGAGATCCTGGGACTGGTGAAGGCCCAGCAGGTCAAGAATGCCGTGATCGTGCCCGTGGGCGCCAAGGGCGGCTTCTATCCCAAGGCCATGCCCGCCAATCCCACGCGCGAACAATTCATGGAGACGGGCACCGCCGCCTACCGGATGCTGATCCACGCGATGCTGGACATCACCGACAATCTCGATGCGGACGGCAACGTGGTGCCACCGCCGGATGTGCTGCGGCTGGACGGCGACGATCCCTATCTGGTGGTGGCCGCCGACAAGGGCACCGCGACCTTCTCCGACATCGCCAACGCCATCGCGCTGGAGCGCGGCTTCTGGCTGGGCGACGCCTTCGCCAGCGGCGGCAGCGTGGGGTATGACCACAAGAAGATGGGCATCACCGCGCGCGGCGCCTGGGAAGCGGTGAAGCGCCATTTCCGCGAACTGGGCACCGACATCCAGACCACCGACTTCACCGTGGTCGGCGTGGGCGACATGTCGGGCGACGTGTTCGGCAACGGGATGCTGCTGTCCAAGCACATCCGCCTGATCGCGGCGTTCGACCATCGCCACATCTTCCTGGACCCGAACGCCGACGCGGCTACCGGCTTTGCCGAGCGCGAGCGGCTGTTCAACCTGCCGCGCTCAAGCTGGGACGATTATAACCGCGACCTGCTGGGCCCGGGCGGCGGCATCTTCCCGCGCAGCCTGAAAGAGATCGCGCTGTCGCCCGAAGTGAAGGCGATGATCGGCTCCGCCAGGGACACGCTGTCCCCGCCCGAACTGATCCACGCGCTGCTCAAGGCGAAGACCGACCTTCTGTGGTTCGGCGGCATCGGCACCTACATCAAGGCCTCCACACAGTCGCACCTGGAAGTGGGCGACCGCGCCAATGACGAAGTGCGCGTCAACGGCGGCGAGGTGCGCGCGCGGGTGGTGGGCGAAGGCGCCAATCTGGGCGTCACGCAACTGGGCCGCATCGAATATGCGCGGGCCGGCGGGCGCATCGACACCGATGCGGTGGACAACAGCGCGGGCGTGGACACGTCGGACCATGAAGTGAACCTCAAGATCCTGCTGGACGGGCCCGCGCGCCGTGGCGAACTGAATGCGGAGAAGCGCAACGCCCTGCTCGCCGTCATGACCGACGAGGTGGCGGCGCATGTGCTGGCCGACAACTACAACCAGACGCTGGCGCTGTCGGTGGCCGAAAGCCGGGGCGTGCGCGAACTCGATTCCCACGCCCGCTTCATCCGCGACCTGGAGGCGCGCGGCAAGCTGGACCGGGGGGTGGAGTTCCTGCCCGCCGACGCGCAGCTCAACACGCTGGCCCATGACGGCAAGGGGCTGACGCGGCCCGAACTCTGCGTGCTGCTGGCCTATGCCAAGCTCGACCTGGACGCCGAGATCCTGGCGAGCGACCTGCCCGACGATCCGGCCTTCGCCGCGCTGCTGACCGGCTATTTCCCGCCCGAGGCCGTGAAGGCCTTCCCCGACGAGCCGCAGCGCCACCGGCTGAAGCGCGAAATCGTCTCGACCGTGCTGGTCAATGCCATCGTCAACCTGGCGGGACCGGTGTTCGCGCTGCGCACGCGCGAGGTCTCGGGCCTTTCGGGCGCGGCGGCGGCGCGCGGCTTCGTGCTGGCCGACGGCGCCTTCGGCCTTGGCGCCCTCAAGACGCGCATCGATGCGCTGGACGGCAAGGTGGATGCGGCGCTCCAGATCAGGCTTTACGCCGCCGTCGCCGACCAGTTCCGCCGCGCCGCGCGCTGGTTCCTGGCGCATGTGCCGCAGGATGCGCCCATCGCCGACACGGCGGCGCTGTATCGCGCAGGCGTGGAGGCGCTGCGCGAAAGCCATGAACTGCCGGCCGACGAGATCGCGCGCATCGCCGAACTGACGGCCGCCGGCGTGCCGGAGGATCTGGCCCGCGACATGACCCTGCTTGCGCCCCTGACCGCCGCGCTGGACGTGGCGCTTCTGGCCCGCGACGCGGGAAAGGAACCGGCCAAGGTCGCGCCGCTCTATTTCATGCTGGGCGAGAAGCTGGGACTGGACCGGCTGCGCGCGCTGGCGGCAAAATATGCGCCGCCCGAGCATTGGGACCGGCTGGCGCTGCGGCGGCTGCTGGACGATCTTTCCGCCACCCAGCGCGGCATCGCGGTGAAGCTGCTGGCGGACGGCGCGAATGTGGAGCGGTGGGCGGCGACCCACGGCCCCGCGCTGGACCGCACGCGCGCCTTCCTGGGCACATTGGAGGAAAGCGGCGAACTGTCGGTCGCCAAGCTGATGCTGGCCTCCAGCCAGGTCCAGAATCTCAACTGACGTTCCGCGCCTGCTGCGTCAAGTTGGCGCGAAAGCCGCAGATGTTTGCGTACTTCACATGTGTGGGGCCGTTCTAGACATGACCCATGTCCGATGCGTCCCGCGCCCGGCTGCAGCAACTCTTCGACCAGGCCATCGCCCTGCATCAGCGGGGCGCATTGGCCGAGGCCGAGCGTTTCTACCGGCAGGTGATCGCCGCGGCGCCCGCGAGCGCGCCCGCCCGTCACATGCTGGGCGTGCTGCGCGCCCAGCAGGGCCTGGTGGCGGAAGGGACCGAATTGATCGGGCAGGCGCTGCAGATCGCGCCGCAGGATGCATCGGCCTGGGTCAATTACGGCAATGTGCTGGGCGTGTCGGGGCGGCTGCAGGAGGCGCTGGCCGCCTATGGCCGCGCGCTGAAGATCGGGCCGCGCGCGGATGCCGCGCGCAACCGCGGCGACCTGCATCTTCAGATGCACCGCTTCGAGGAGGCGATCGCCGATTACAGCCTGGCGCTGCATCTTGCGCCGGACGACCTGGAAGCCTTGAACAACCGCGGCAATGCCTATCGCGCGCTGCGCCGTTTCCCGGAAGCGCTTGCCGATTATGACCGCGCGCTCTCGCTGAAGCCGGACCTGGCCGAGACGCTGACCAATCGCGGCGCGGTCCTGGCGGCGATGGGCCGCGCCCGCGAGGCGCTGGACGGCATCGACCGGGCGCTGGCGCTCAGGCCGGACCTGGCGGCGGCGCACAACAATCGCGGCTTCGCCTTGCGCGAACTGGGGCGGCTGGACGAAGCCCTGGCGGCCTGCGACAGGGCGCTGGCACTGGAGCCGGGCAATGCCGATGCGCTGAGCAACCGCGGCAAGATCCTGTTCGAAAGCGACCGCATCGCGGAAGGCTGCGAGGCCTATGCCCGCGCCGCCGAACTGATGTTCCGCGCCCCTGCGCCGCCCAGCGGCGCGGACATGCCGCACAAGACGCGCCACGATGCGGAACAGCGCCGCTATCTGTCGGAACTGTCGGGGCTGTCGGAGTTGGCCGGATGAACGGCCCTTTGCGTCTGGTGGACGGCGAACGCATCGACGGGCCCGCGGTCAATCCCGCCAACGCCACGCCGGAACTGGCAGAGGCATGGCGCAGCGCCAGCCCGCAGATCGCGGTGATCGACAACCTGCTCACGCCGGAAGGCCTGGCGGCGCTCAGGCGCTTCTGCCTGGGCTCCAACGTCTGGCGCAATGTCTATCGCGAAGGCTATCTGGGCGCCTTCCCGGAAACAGGCTTCGCCGCGCCGCTGCTGGCCCAGATCGCGGAAGAAGTGCGCGACACCTTCCCCGCGATCTTCGCGGGCCATCCCCTGCGCTATCTCTGGGCGTTCAAATATGACAGTGCGATGGACGGCATCGCCATCCATGCCGACGAAGCGGCGGTGAACGTGAATTTCTGGATCACGCCGGATGAGGCCAATCTCGACGGGGAGAGCGGCGGCATGGTGATCTGGGACAAGGCCGCGCCGCTGGAATGGGATTTCGCCAGGTTCAACGGCGATGCGCGCGCGGCCCATGACTTCCTGGAGAAGAGCGGAGCCAGGTCGATCACCGTGCCGTACCGCGCCAACCGGGCGGTGATCTTCGATTCCAACCTGCTGCACAAGACCGACCGCATTGCCTTCGCGCCGGGCTATGAGAACCGGCGCATCAACGTCACGCTGCTTTACGGGCGGCGCCGGGCGCCGGCCGGCGCCTGAGGCGGGCGGCGCCGAAATCCTGCAACCGCGCCGGAAATCCCGCAGCATTCCGCAACGGATGCGCCGCGCGGCGCCCGATATTCGCCGGAAAACCGCGCCGGCCTTCTGTTAGCGTTTGCGCGGGATCGGGACAGGGGCCTTCATGCGCGCGGCGGTCGGGATTGCTTTCGGGATTTGCGCGGCGCTGGCCCTGGGCGCCGACACCGCCGGGGCCGAGGCGTCGCGGGCGGACACCTATGACATATTGATCAAGAATGCGCGCATCCTGGACGGCAGCGGCAATCCCTGGTTCTCGGGCATCATCGCCGTCAAGGACGGCCACATCGCGGCCATCGGCAATCCCGCCGGGCCGCTGTCGGAGGCCGCCGCCAGGCGCGTGATCGACGCCACGGGCCTGGTCGCCGCGCCGGGCTTCATCGACCTGCATACCCATTCCGACATGCCGCTGCTGGCCGACGGCAATGGCGAAAGCATGGTGCGCGACGGCGTGACCCTGAACGTGATGGGCGAGGCATCGAGCGTGGCCCCGCGCGACGGACTGCCGCCAGAGGGCAACGGGCCGGTCCGCCAGGACTGGACGACCTTCACCGGCTATTTCGACCGGCTGCGGAAGGGCGGCATCTCGCTCAACGTGATCTCCCACGTCGCCGAGGATCAGCTTCGGCGGGTGGTGATGGGCTATTCCGACGCCGATCCCACGCCCGAACAGCTTGCGAAGATGGAAGCGCTGATGGCGCGCTCCATGCAGGAAGGCGCCTGGGGACTGGTCACGCTTTATGATTCCGGCGGCCCCGCCCATCCGGACGAGGCGATAGCGCTGGCCAAGGTCGCGGCCCGGTATGGCGGCAACTATACCTCGCACATCGGCGGCGAAGGCTATCAGGAGGAACAGGAGCTGGATTTCGCCTTCCGCGTGGCGCGCGAGGCGCACATTCCCGTGCACATCTTCCACCTTTATGCCAGCGGCAAGCCGGTCTGGGGCCGCATGCCCGCCTATCTCGACATGATCGAGAAGGCGCGGAGCCAGGGGCTCGACATCACCGCCAACCAGTATGCCTATACCGCCAAGACCCATCCCTGGTCGCTGTGGTTCCCCACCTGGTCGCGCGCGGGCGGGCCCAAGGCCTTCGGCGACCGGTTGCAGGATCCGGCGGTGCTGGAGCGCATCAAGCACGACAAGCAGTTCATTGACTGGTCCACCGAGCATGGCGGCTGGGAAGGCATCGTGGTCGCCAGGGTGAACAAGCCGGAGAACCGGAAATACCTGGGCAAGACGGTGGTCGAGGTGGCGAAGATGATGGGCGAGGCCGATCCGGCCGACGCCGCGCTGAAGCTGCAGGCCGACGAGCACGGCCAGGTCAGCGGCATCTATTTCGCCCTGTCGGAAGACAATGTGAAGATGGTGATGCAGAAACCCTGGGTGGCGGTGGCCAGCGACGGGGCGGCGATCAACCTCGACGCCCCGCCCATTCCCCATCCGCGCAGCTATTCCAACAACGCCCGCGTGCTGGGCCATTATGTGCGCGAGGAGCATACGCTGACCCTGCCCGAGGCCGTGCGCAAGATGACGGGACTTCCGGCGCAGATCCTGGGGCTGACCGATCGCGGCCTGCTCAAGACCGGTTATTGGGCCGACATCACGCTGTTCGATCCGGCCACGGTGGGCGAGACCAACACCTATGAACACCCGCAATCCTATCCCAAGGGCATTCCCTATGTGATGGTCAACGGCGTGCTGGTGGTGGACCACGGCCGGCATACCGGCGCGCGGCCGGGCATGCCGCTGATGGGCAAGGGATACGAGAAATCCTGAGCCGCGTTCAGGAACGCACGATATTGATGTGATGCGCGGGCTCGTGGGCGGCCTTTTCCTGGCCCACGAACTCGATGCCGATGCCGTGCTCGTGATGGCGCGCGACGCGGCCCGCGATCTGGGCGATCAGCACGAACTCGCCGACCGGCGGCTTCACGTCGGTCCTGAGCGAGACGCCGCCCACCGAGATGTCCATCACCTCGCAATGCACGATCGCGCCGTCGGCGCGGGTGAATTTGGCGAATCCCTTCTGGCTGGAACGCTCATGACGGCGCAGCAGGCTTTCGTCCACCAGCGTCTTGTTGAGGAACAGGATCAGCTGTTCGGCGGTACGCTCGCGCTTGGAGGGCGTGCAGACGAAGGACACGCCGAAGCCCTGGCCGTCGCGGCGCGCCACGGTGCCCTCGAAACGGCCGAAACCGTCCACATAGAGCACGACCGGCGTGCCTTCCTCGGGGATGATCTCGCAACTGATGGCGGCGCCGCCCGGCGACAGGTCGGCAACGGTGCAGCGCGCTTCGCGGGTATCGGAGGGAATGAACAACCGGCCGGGCAGGTCCACACGGACGCGCCGGAAACGGCGCCGTTCTGCGCCCGGCTTGGCGGCTTCCGGTTCGTCCTTCATGCCCCGCGTCGGGCCTGACAGGCCCGCTCCAGTTGTTCTAACGCGCCCTACTCTACCCCGCCCCCGTCAACAGGAGGTTACCGTCAGGCAATCAAAGCCGCCGCATTTTGTGCGGCTGCGTTGACGCCGCCTCCGGATTGGGCCTTTTTCAAGGCCTTGGCTCGCGCTATATGGGTGCCTCACATCACTGCGGCGATCTCAGGGCCGGGGCCCGGGCGCCACCAGGGCCAGCCAGGGGGGCCTATCGCACATGAACCTTTCCATCCATTCCGGCGCCCGCCGTCTGATCCTGCTTGCCGGCGCGGGTGTGCTGGCCATCGGCCTCGCCGCCTGCTCCAGCGATGAAGAAGCCAGCGCGGGCTCGCCGTTCACGCAGGCGCTGTTCAAAGACTATACCGATCTGTCCAGCCAGGCTTCATCCCTGCCCGCAGAACCGACCGAAAGCTCCTTCTGGGACGAGATCAATCCTTTCAGCAGCAGCGACACCTCCAGCGATCTGCTGGCCAAGGCTTTCAGCTCCAAGGCCGAACTGGCCGAGGCCGGTACCGAGCCGGAACCCGAAGCCGCGCCCAATCCTCCCGCCGATGCCATCCGCGGCCGGCTGGTGCGCGCGGTGACCGCGGGCAAGGAGCAGTTCCCCGAACAGGCCGCCCGCGCCCAGGCCGATTACGACTGCTGGGTGCTTTATGGCACCGTGCCGTCGGCATCCGCCGCCAGCCAGGCGTGCAAGACGTCGCTCGATTCCTCGCTGGTGCGGCTGGAAGCTGCCACCCGTCCGGCTCCGCCGCCTGCGCCGCCTCCGGCGCCGGCTCCGGCGCCTGCTCCGGCAGCCAGCGACTTCACCGTCTATTTCGACTTCGATTCCTGGACGCTGAAGGCCGAGCAGCTCAAGGTGCTGACCGACGTGATCAACACCGCCCGCACCGGCGGCCAGGCCAACATCAACATCGTCGGCCATACCGACACATCGGGCCCGAACGACTACAACCAGCGGCTTTCGGTCAAGCGCGCCAATGTGGTGGTCGAGGCGCTGGTGGACATGGGCGCACGCCGCGCGGCGCTGCATGCCAGCGGCGTCGGCGAAACCGACCTCGCAGTCCAGACCGGCGATGGCGTCAAGGAAGCCAAGAACCGCCGCACGGTGATCACGCTGCAGCCCTGAGCGTACCGTCGTAAATGAAAACGCCCCGCGTCCCCAAAGGGATGCGGGGTTTTTCATGATCCGCGGCCGGTATGACTTGTTACGATTTTGTGCCTGTCCCCCGGCCCATAAAGAGCCTAGACTCCTCACCATGAAAGCGATGCAGAGCCTGGCCGGAATCCTGTTCGCGACCGCGTGCCTGACCGGCGTATGCCTGACCGGCGTATGCCTGACCGGGCCCGCCCAGGCCCAGCGCAACGGCAATTATGCCGTCACGGAGATGAACTTCGACCTGTGGTGCCAGGAACAGGCGGGCCTTCCGCCCGAACGCTGCGACAAGCGCACGGCGGAGGATGAAAAGACCTTCGAGGAATACCGCTCCAAGGTCGAAGCGTATGAAATCCCGTATCTGCAGCAGAAGAACAGCGCCGCGCGGCTGGATCGCGACATCCTGCGCAACGATCCGATCGACAATCCCGTGACCAAGGATACCGCGCGCCAGCGCCAGGACCTCGACGCGCCGTCCACCACGACGCCGCCGCGCTAGACGTACGGGCGCTCGCGCCAGCGCGTGACGATCTCGGACATCTTCTGGAGCAGGTCGCCGGAGCCGAACTGCAGCACATTGTCCGGATGCGATACGACCAGCCGCAGCCAGGGCGCTTTCGGATGGGGGGGCCGCAGGGACGGCGGCGGCGGCAGCGTATGGTCGTAGGCCGGAAGCGGCGCATCCTCCAGGATGAACTCCGATCCCACCAGCCGTTCATAGGCGATGACATGGCCCAGCAGGGGCGACACGTCGCCCAGCACCTGCACCATGCCGAAGAATCGCACCGGCTGGCCGCCGTTGAAGGCGACGGGCGTCAGCACGGTCTCCAGCTCGACCGCGCCGTTGTCGGGCGTGATCGCGACCGCGGTCAGGCAGAGGGGCTGGCCGGTCTTGAGCGACTGGGCCAGCAGGGGTGCAAGCGACAGGGCCGAACGCGATTCCCAGTGGGCCAGGAAACTGGTGCCCTTGAGTTCGAAGCCGAAACGTTCGCACAGCGCCGTGCCCGCCAGGCGATAGACGGGGCGGCCCGGATTCTCGCAATCCAGGATGAAGGTATAGGAGAGAAGACGCTTGATGGCGCGCGGATCGATGTCCGTCTGGTCGGGCACGTCGCGGCCCCGGCGCAGGCGGCTCCAATAGCCTACCAGCAGATGTGAATTCCTATGCTTCATGACCCAACAATCCCTTGTGCCGGGGCCGTGGGTGATCCGTAACGGAACGTTCCCGGCCCTTTGCCGGGGAACGGAGCGAAAGCCATGCCAACATGACCGGGCCCACAACCGCCCCGGAAAGGCTCCGCCAGCCGAACAGTGTGCGCAAAAGCACCCGGCCGCGGGAAACCTGTCCCAGATCGAGGCAATGACGGGGCCAGCCCGGCGGCGGAAAGGCCGGGCGCAAGGCGGTATTTCCGGCTGGCCAAGAGGTCCAACTGCCGCGTTGCACAAAGCCCGCCCGCTGCTATTGTGCGCCCGCTTTCCCTCCCGCCTCTGCATTTCAAGGGCTAACCCGATGAATATACACGAATATCAGGCCAAAGAGGTTCTGCGCGGATTCGGCGTCCCCGTGCCGAAGGGCAAGCCCGCCTTCACCGTCGAGGAAGCCGTCGCGGCGGCGCAGGAGCTGGGCGGACCGGTCTGGGTGGTCAAGGCCCAGATCCATGCCGGCGGCCGCGGCAAGGGCGGCGGCGTCAAGGTGGTCAAGTCGATCGAGGATGTGAAGAAGGAAGCCCAGCGCATGCTGGGCATGACGCTGGTCACCCACCAGACCGGCCCGCAGGGCCGCGTGGTGAAGCGCCTGTACATCGAGGACGGCTCGGCCATCGACCGCGAGCTTTATCTTTCCGCGCTGGTGGACCGCGCCACCAGCCGCATCGCCTTCATCGTCTCCACCGAAGGCGGCATGGACATCGAGGAGGTGGCGCACAAGACGCCGGAGAAGATCCACACCTTCCAGATCGAGCCCGCGGCAGGCTATTCGCCCTATGTCGGCAACGAGATCGCCCATGCGCTGGGCCTCAAGGGCGACCAGGCCAAGCAGATCGGCGCGGTGGTCAGGTCGCTGTACGAAGCCTTCCAGGCCAAGGACATGAGCCTTCTGGAGATCAACCCGCTGGTGGTCACCAAGGACGGCCGGATCGTCTGCCTGGATGCCAAGCTCAACTTCGACGACAACGCGCTCTACCGCCACAAGGACATCCAGGGGCTGCGCGACCTGGACGAGGAAGACCCGATGGAGGTCGAAGCCTCGAAATACGACCTGTCCTATGTGAAGCTGGACGGCGAGATCGGCTGCATGGTCAACGGCGCCGGTCTGGCGATGGCCACAATGGACATCATCAAGCTGTACGGCAGCGAGCCCGCCAACTTCCTGGACGTGGGCGGCGGCGCCTCGCGCGAGAAGGTCACCGAGGCCTTCAAGATCATCGTCAGTGATCCCAATGTGAAGGGCATCCTGGTCAACATCTTCGGCGGCATCATGAAATGCGACATCATCGCCGAGGGCATCGTCGCCGCGGCCAAGGAGATATCGCTGAAAGTGCCGCTGGTGGTGCGCCTGGAAGGCACCAATGTCGAACTGGGCCGTGAGATCCTGGCCAAGTCGGGCCTGGCCATCACCAATGCCGTCAATCTTGCCGACGCCGCCGAAAAGGTGGTGAAGGCCGTCAAGGGTCCGAAATAATGTCCATCCTCGTCGACAAGAACACCAAGGTCATCTGCCAGGGCTTCACCGGCAACCAGGGCACCTTCCATTCCCAGCAGGCCATCGCCTACGGCACGAAAATGGTCGGCGGCACCACGCCGGGCAAGGGCGGCACCACCCATCTGGGCCTGCCGGTGTTCGACACGGTGCGCGAGGCCAAGGAAAAGGTCGGTGCGGACGCCAGCGCCATCTATGTGCCCCCGCCCTTCGCCGCCGACGCGATCCTTGAGGCGATCGACGCGGAAGTGCCGCTGATCGTCTGCATCACCGAAGGCATCCCCGTCCTGGACATGGTCAAGGTCAAGCGCGCGCTGTCGGGCAGCAAGTCGCGCCTGATCGGGCCCAACTGCCCCGGCGTCATCACGCCCGACGAATGCAAGATCGGCATCATGCCCGGCCACATCCACCGCCGCGGCAGCGTGGGCATCGTCTCGCGCTCGGGCACCCTGACCTATGAGGCGGTGGCGCAGACCACCGCCGTGGGGCTGGGCCAGTCCACCTGCGTGGGCATCGGCGGCGACCCCGTGAAAGGCACCGAGCATATCGAAGTGCTGGAGATGCTGCTGGCCGATCCTGAAACGGAAAGCATCATCATGATCGGCGAGATCGGCGGCAGCGCCGAGGAAGACGCCGCCGACTTCATCCGCCGCTCCAAGGTGAAGAAGCCCATGGTCGGTTTCATCGCCGGCGTCACCGCCCCGCCCGGCCGCCGCATGGGCCATGCCGGCGCCATCATCTCGGGCGGCAAGGGCGGCGCCGACAGCAAGATCGAGGCGATGAAGGCGGCGGGCATCCGTGTGTCGCCGAACCCTGCCGCGCTGGGCACCACGCTGGTCGAGCTTCTGTCGGGGAAATGATCCTTTCCGCCCCTGGCATCTGATCGATGCTTTGGCGGGCACTGTCACAGTTTGCCGGCATGGTTCGACGGGCTCACCATGGGCAGTGGGCCTCATCCTTCGACAGGCTCAGGATGAGGCCGGCATAACAGGGCCTCCTGATGCTGCGCGCTGTCCGGCACATGATCCCGCCGCATTCAGGCGGCATCATCAAATGGTCACTCTGATGCCCAAAAATCGGGCGCATGGACATGCGCCTGTGCGATGGCGCCTGCCCTGATTTTGCCGTGCAAACAGGGCCTATTGAGCCCATATTAACTGCATTCGCCGTTGAATCGGCCCCGAGAAGGCGCTACCACCCACCCCCACGCGAAACGCCGCTTCAAGGCGGCACCAGGAAGGGGCTCAGGCCCAACAAGCCTCCCCACAAGCGTTTGAAATGACTGAACAATCCCCATCTGATCGATTGAACCGCGCCTCGAATGAAATCTTCGAGGCGACCTCTTTTCTCAACGGCACCAACGCCGCCTTCGTCGAACAGATGTACGCCGCCTGGCTGGCCGATCCCAATTCGGCGGACAGCGGCTGGCAGGCCTATTTCGCCCAGCTTGGCGAGCAGAACCTTTCCCCCACCCAGCTTGGCCGCGGCCCCGCCTGGAAGCGCGATGCGCGCCCCGCCATTGCCGGCAGCGACCTGATCGCGGCCCTGACCGGCCAGGAACCGCCCCCGGCTCCGGGCAAAGTTTCAGGCAAGGCCGCAAAGGCCGCGGCTGCGCCGGCCGCCGACACGGAAGCGCCCAAACATTCCATCCACGCCGTCCAGATGATCCGCGCCTATCGCATGGTTGGCCATCTGGAGGCCAATCTCGATCCGCTGGGCATCGCGCCCAAGACCCCGCAGGCGACGCTCGATCCGAAGATTTATGGCTTCGAGGGCCCGGTGCTCGACACGCCGGTGTTCGTGGACGGCATCCTGGGCTTCGATACCGCCACCCCGCGCCAGTTGCTCGACACGCTGCGCAGCACCTACTGCGGCCGCATCGGCTATGAGTTCATGCACATCAACGATGCGGAACAGAAAAGCTGGCTGCAGCACCGCATCGAAGGCGACGCCGTACGTTTCACGCCGGAAGGCAAGAAGGCCATCCTCAACAAGCTGATCGAGGCCGAGGGCTTCGAGAAGTTCGCGGCCAACCGCTTCGTCGGCACCAAGCGTTTCGGACTGGACGGCGGCGAGGCCACCATCCCCGCGCTGGAACAGATCATCAAGCGCGGCGGCCAACTGGGCGTGAACGAGATCGTGCTGGGCATGGCCCATCGCGGCCGCCTGAACGTGCTGGTCAATGTGATGGGCAAGCCCTATCGCCAGCTTTTCCACGAATTCCAGGGCGGCAGCGCCAACCCCGACGATGTGGAGGGTTCGGGCGACGTCAAATACCATCTGGGCGCTTCGTCGGACCGGGAGTTCGACGGCCGCAAGGTGCATCTGTCGCTCACGGCCAATCCCTCGCATCTGGAGATTGTGGACCCCGTGGTACTGGGCAAGGCGCGCGCCAAACAGTGGCAGCAGCGCGACGTCGATTCCCGCACCTCGGTCCTGCCGCTGCTGATCCATGGCGATGCGGCCTTTGCGGGCCAGGGCGTGGTGGCGGAATGCTTCGCCATGTCGGGCATCAAGGGCTTCCGCACCGGCGGCACTATCCACTTCGTGATCAACAACCAGATCGGCTTCACGACGGCGCCGGTCTTCTCGCGCTCGTCGCCCTATTGCACCGACATCGCGCTGATGGTGCAGGCACCGATCTTCCATGTGAACGGCGACGATCCCGAAGCGGTGGTCCATGCCGCGCGCATCGCCATCGAGTTCCGCCAGAAGTTCAAGAAGGACGTCGTGCTGGACATGATCTGCTATCGCAGATTCGGCCACAACGAGACCGACGAGCCCAGCTTCACCCAGCCCCTGATGTACCGGGTCATCAAGGACCACCCCACCACCCTGCAGCTCTACGCGGACAGGCTGGTGAAGGAAGGCACGCTGACCCAGGCCGATGTGGACGCCATGTCGGCCGCCTTCAACCAGAGGCTCGACGAGGAGTTCACCGCGTCGAAATCGCACCTGCCCAACCGCGCCGACTGGTTCGACGGTTACTGGCAGGGCATGGAGGTGGCGCCCAAGAACAGCGACCGCCGCGGCGAGACCAGCGTGACCGAGGATGTGCTGCGCAAAGTGGGCAAGGCGCTGGTCACGGCGCCGGAGGGCTTCAACCTGCACCGCACCATCGGCCGCCAGCTGGATGCCAAGGCGAAGATGTTCGAAACCGGCGAAGGCTTCGACTGGGCCACCTGCGAGGCGCTGGCTTTCGGCACCCTGTTGGACGAAGGCTATTACGTCCGCCTGTCGGGCCAGGATTCTTCGCGCGGCACGTTCAGCCAGCGTCATGCCGCGCTGGTGGATCAGCAGAGCGAGGAACGGTACTACCCGCTGCAGCATGTGAGCGAGAACCAGGGTTGTTTCGAGGTCATCGACTCGCTGCTGTCCGAAGAAGCGGTGCTGGGCTTCGAATACGGCTATTCCACCGCCGAGCCCAAGGCGCTGGTGCTGTGGGAAGCCCAGTTCGGCGATTTCGCCAATGGCGCCCAGGTGGTAATGGACCAGTTCATCTCGTCGGGCGAGATGAAGTGGCTGCGCATGTCGGGCCTGACGCTGCTGCTGCCGCACGGCTATGAAGGCCAGGGGCCGGAGCACAGCTCCGCCCGGCTGGAGCGCTATCTCCAGCTTTGCGCCCAGGATAATATGCAGGTCTGCGTGCCTACCACGCCGGCCAACTATTTCCACATCCTGCGCCGGCAGATGCACCGCAGCTTCCGCAAGCCGCTGGTGGTGCTGACGCCCAAATCGCTGCTGCGCCACAAGAAGTGCGTGAGCTTCCTGACCGACATGCTGCCCGGCACCTCGTTCCATCGCGTGCTGCGCGACCAGGCCGAGGTCGTTCCCGGCGCCACCACGGTCGAGCTGGTGCCCGACAACAGGATCGAACGCGTGATCCTGTGCAGCGGCAAGGTTTATTTCGACCTGATGGAGGAGCGCGAGAAGCGCGGCGAGAACCGCATCCAGATCCTGCGCATCGAGCAGCTCTATCCCTTCCCCGAAAATGTGCTGGCCCAGGAGCTCAACCGCTTCCCCAAGGCCGAACTGGTCTGGTGCCAGGAAGAGCCGCAGAACCAGGGCGCCTGGAATTTCGTCAAGCCGCGCATCGAGGCCGCCGTCGCCAAGCTGGGCGGCAAGGCCAGCCCCCGCTATGCGGGGCGGCCCGAATATGCCTCGACCGCCGCCGGCCTGATGAAGCAGCACTTGGCCGAACTCGCCGCCTTCCTGAACGATGCCCTGAGCCTCTAAAAGAGAATCCCCATGACCGTCGAAATCAAAGTGCCCGCGATGGGCGAATCCGTCACCGAAGCCACCATCTCGAAATGGTTCAAGAAGGAAGGCGATGCGGTGAAGCGCGATGAGCCGCTGCTGGAGCTGGAAACCGACAAGGTGACGGTCGAAGTGCCCTCGCCCGCCGACGGCGCGATCGAATCCATCGCCGCGCAGGCCGGCGCCACCGTGACGGTCGGCGCGCTGCTGGGCGCCATTGCGGAAGGTCAGGCCGGCAAGGCCGCGCCCGCGCCCAAGCCCGCCGCCCCCGCCAAGACGGAAGCGCCAAAGCCCGCCGCCGCGCCTGCGCCGGCCGCTGCGCCCAAAGCCGACGTTCCGGCCATGCCCGCGGCACGCCGCATCGCCGAGGAAAGCGGCATTCCGCTGTCCTCCGTCCCCGGCACCGGCCGCGACGGCCGCGTGACCAAGGGCGACATGCTGGAGGCCCTGGAAGCAAGGCAGGCGCCGGCCCGCGCCGCCGCGCCTGCGCCGGCCGCGCCCGCCGGCCCCCGCGCCAACGAGGCGCGCGAGGAAAAAGTGCCGATGTCGCGCCTGCGCAAGACCATCGCGCTGCGCCTGAAGGAATCGCAGAACACCGCCGCCCAGCTCACCACCTTCAACGAGGTGGACATGACCGCGGTGATGGCGCTGCGCGCCGCCTACAAGGACACGTTCGAGAAGAAGCACGGCGTCAAGCTGGGCTTCATGGGCTTCTTCACCAAGGCCGTGGTGGCCGCGCTGAAGGAACTGCCCAACGTGAACGCCGAGATCGAAGGCGACAACATCATCTACAAGAATTACCATGACATCGGCATCGCGGTTTCGACCGAGCGCGGGCTGGTGGTTCCCGTGGTGCGCGATGCCGACCATCTGTCGCTTGCCGGCATCGAGAAGGCCATTGCCGATTTCGGCGCGCGGGCCCGCGACAACAAGCTGAAGCTGGAAGAACTGCAGGGCGGCACCTTCTCCATCACCAATGGGGGCGTGTTCGGCTCCCTGATGTCCACGCCCATCCTGAACTCACCGCAGTCGGGCATCCTGGGCATGCACAAGATCCAGCCGCGCCCGATGGCGATCGGCGACAAGATCGAGATCCGTCCCATGATGTATCTGGCGCTGTCCTATGACCATCGCATCGTGGACGGGCGCGAGGCCGTGACCTTCCTGGTCAAGGTGAAGGAAAACCTGGAAGACCCCCAGCGCATGCTGCTGGACGTTTGAAGCGGGCGCGGTCTTTTCGCGCTTCATGCCGGTCGGAAAAGGCGGCTCAACGGCCGCCTTTTTCTTTGCCCGCTTTTTTGGGGGCCCTCCTGTCGGAACGGACCTGTCTGGCGCGTCCTTGGCAGGACTCCAGGGAGGTACACATGGCCTATATTGACGGTTTCGTGGTTCCGGTTCCCCGCGGCAAGCTGGACGCCTACAAGGAGATGGCCCGCCAGTGCGCGCCGATCTGGCGGGAATTCGGCGCCACCGGTTTCGTCGAATGCGTGGGCGAAGACACGCCTTATGGAGAAGTGACCTCGTTTCCCCGCTCGGTGCAGCTGGAGGAGGACGAGGTCGTGGTCTTTTCCTGGATCGTCTATGAAACCCGCGCCGCGCGCGATGCCGCCAACAGGAAGGTGATGGAAGACCCGCGCCTGAAGAAGATGATGGAGAATCCGCCCTTCGACGCCAAGCGCATGATCTATGGCGGGTTCGAGCCGTTTTTGGGGCTTTAGGCTGAATCGACGATTTTCGATTTCGCCTCCTCTTCCCTTGAGGGAGAGGAATGTCGCGCGGGCCGCCCTTCAGGCGACCCTTTTGTCCAGCATCTCCAGCTTGGCCAGTTCGACATGCGCGCGCAGTTCGATCTGGTCCAGCACGTCCTGAAGCTTGGGGTCGGCGAACTGGTCGTGGCGGCGCGTCACCGCCACCGCCAGCTTGTTGAGAAGCGTGCGCGGGATGCCGCCGGCCAGAAGCCCGTCACGCACCGAATCCAGCAGGTCGAGCAGGTTCTCGCCATGCGCCAGGCCGCGCGAGCGGCCATCGGTGGCGTCCTCCATGCCCTGCAGCATCAGAATGGAATCCAGCGCCGCGATGGGGCCGGGCCCGCTGATCAATGCAGCATGGTTTTCCGCAGCATCCGACACGGCGAAGCCGCCGCCGGATGCGCCGGGGGCCGCCTTGCGCCTGACGGCGGACGTCTCGATCCGGCTGGGGCCTTTGATTTCCATGGGCACGTCCCACTGCGACACATCAGCATCCCGCATCCTGGTTAAGGAAAGGTTGCCGGAACCTGCGCGATTTTATGCCCGGTGATAGGGATGGCCGGCCAGGATGGTCAGCGCGCGATAGATCTGTTCGCTCAGCAGCGCGCGCGCCAGAAGATGCGGCCAGGTCTGCGGCCCGAACGCAAGACTGCGGCCCGCCTTCTTGCCCGGCAGCGGCGCCAGGCCATCGGGCCCGCCGATCACGAAGGCCAGATCGCGCGTGCCGACGTCGCGCAGGCTTCCCAGCATCTCGGCAAAGTCTTCGGACGTCATGCCCTTGCCGCGCGCATCGAGCAGGACGACATGCGCGCCATCGGGCAGGCGCGCGGCCAGCCGCTCGGCCTCGTCCTTCATGCGCGCTTCCGTGTCGCGATGGCGGGAGACGGCGATTTCCTCCAGCGTCACGGCGGAAAAACCCATGCTGCGGCCCATCTTGCGGGCGCGGTCGCAGAAATCCTCGCAGAGCTGGCCTTCCGGCGTGCCCCGCATATGGCCGACGGCGAAGATCCAGAGCCTCATTGCCGGAACATCGCGGGGCGCGTCACTTGCGTCCGCCGACCGACCACATGCCTTCCAGGTCGTAATATTCGCGCACTTCGGGACGGAACAGGTGCACGATCACGTCGCCCGCATCCACCAGCACCCAGTCGCCCTGCGTCTGCCCGCTGACCGGGCGCGTGCCGTAACCGCTTTCCTTGAGCCGCCTTGCCAGATGCTCGGCCATCGCGCCGACATGGCGCGAAGAGCGTCCCGAAGCGATCACCGCCGCATCACAGAGAGCCGAGCGGCCTTCCAGGTCTATGGTCACGATGTTCTCGGCCTTGTCGTCGTCCAGCGATGCCAGGATGCGTTTCAGCAGCTCGCTCTGCGGCGCGGCCTTGCGCGGCGCGGTGGCGGTCTTTTTCGCGGGCTTCTTGGCAGCCGGCTTGGCGGAGGCCTTCCTGCTGACGGTCTTGCTGCTGGCGGCCTTCCGGGGCCTGGCAGCTTTCTTGGCGGCTTTTTTTGCTGCTGGCTTCGCGGCTGTCTTCTTGGCGGCTTTCAGGGCTCGAATCCTTTGCTCAATGGGGAAGGTTTAGCATGGGCGCGGGCGCGCCACCAAGGGCCCGCAGCGCCGTCGAACTTGCGATGGAACGCGGCCCGTCCAGCACCACCAGCGACGGCGCGGGGCCAAGCTCCCGCGATATGCCGATGCGCCGCGCCAGGGGCGCATGCAGCGCCGCGAAAACAGAGCCCGGCCGCCGCACGACCGCGATGGGAACGCGCAGGGCGATCTGCCGCCAGCGCCGCCAGCGCGAAAATTGTTCCAGGTTGTCGCTGCCCATCAACCAGATGAAATGCACGCGCGGGAAGCGGCGCTGCAGCGCGCCGATCGTGTCGACGGTATAACGCGTGCCCAGCCGGCTTTCGATCCCGGTGACGTGGATGCGCGGATCGCGCGCCAGACCGCGCGCGCATGCAACGCGGGCTTCCAGCGGGGCGGGCGCATCCTTCAGCGGATTGCCCGGCGACACCAGCCACCAGACATGATCGAGCTTCAGCGCCCGGCGCGCGATCTCGCTGACATAAAGATGGCCCTCATGCGCGGGATTGAAGGAACCGCCCAGCAGGCCGATGCGGAGACCATCCGTCACGGGCCCGGGCGGCGCGATCCAATGCGGAAAACGGCGCTCCCGCAATTACGGACCGCGCCCCTCATGGAATTTGATGTCCAGTGCGCGCGTGTCGATGCCTTCCACGCAGCGCACATTGACCGCCACCATGGTTTCGCCCTTGGGATTGGTGCCTTCCGAAAAAGGCGCGATCCCGCAGTCCGGGCAGAAATGGTGGGCCAGCACCTTCTTGTTGAAGCGATAGGTACCCAGATCGCCGCGCGGCGTTTCCAGCGTGAAGGCGGATTGCGGAACGAAATGCAGAAGCCCGCCGCGCTTCTGACAAAGCGAGCAATTGCATTCCAGCACGGTTCCGATCTCGCCCTCGAAGCTGTAGGCGATCTTCCCGCAATGACAGCCGCCCTTGTACTTGGTCACCTGTGCCTCCCTGTCTTCACGGCCGTGTCTGGCCGCTGCCGCGCACCACATACTTGAAGGTGGTGAGCTGCTCGGCGCCCACCGGCCCGCGCGCGTGCATCTTGCCGGTGCCGATGCCGATCTCGGCGCCCATGCCGAATTCACCGCCGTCGGCGAACTGGGTGGAGGCGTTCCACAGCACGATGGCCGAATCCACGCTGTTCAGGAAGGCTTCCGCCGCTTTCGCATCTTCCGTCACGATGGAATCGGTGTGATGCGAGCCGTAGTGCTCGATATGCCGGATCGCCTCTTCCAGCCCGTCCACCGTCTTCACGGCGATGATCGCGTCAAGATATTCGGTCTTCCAGTCCTCCTCGGTGGCGGGCCGGGCGGCGGGAAAGGCAGCGCGCACCGCATCGTCGCCCCGGATCTCGCAGCCCGCCCTCGCCAGATCTTCCAGAACCGGCACGCCGTGCGAGGCCAGCACCGCGCGGTCGATCAGCAGCGTCTCGGCCGCGCCGCAGACGCTGGTGCGCCGCATCTTGGCGTTCATCGCGATGTCGCGCGCCTTTGCCGGGTCGGCCGCGGCATGGATATAGACGTGGCACAGCCCTTCCAGATGCGCCAGAACCGGCACGCGCGCCTCGTTTATCACCCGGCCTGTGAGGCCCTTGCCGCCGCGCGGAATAATAAGGTCCACCGCGCCGTTCAGCCCTTCCAGCATCATGCCGACCGCGGCGCGGTCGGTGCTCCGGACGACCTGGATGGCGGCTTCGGGAAGGCCCGCCGCCTTCAGCCCTTCCGCCATCGCGGACTGGATCGCAGCGGACGAGCGCACCGAATCCGATCCTCCGCGCAGGATCGCGACATTGCCTGACTTGAGCGTCAGCGCGCCCGCATCCGCCGTCACATTGGGGCGGGATTCATAGATGATGCCGATCACGCCGATGGGCGTGGCGACACGGGCGATGTCAAGCCCGTTGGGCCGCGACCAGCGCGCCATCTCGCGCCCAACGGGATCGGGCAGGTCCGCGACGATCTCGATCCCCCTGGCCATCGCCTCGATCCGCGCATCGTCCAGCGTCAGCCGGTCGAGCATGTTGGCGGCCATGCCGTTCGCCTTCGCAGCTTCCACATCGGCCCTGTTCGCGGCCAGGATCTCGGCGGCGCGGCTGCGGATGGCGGCGGCGGCGATCCGCAGCGCCTTCGTCTTGGCCTCGTCGCCGGCTTCGCGCATGGCGCGGGTTGCCTGGCGCGCGGCGGCGCCGATGGTCATCATCTCGGCGGCCAGATTCCCCGCCATTCTTGCGTCGCCGGAATTATGGACCGTCATGGTGCGTTTCCCGTCAGGATCAGGTCGTCGCGATGGATCATCTCGTCCCGGCCACGATAGCCCAGAATGGCCTCGATTTCGACCGTGCGTTTGCCCGCGATCCGCTCTGCGTCGGACGCACTATAGGCCGCAAGACCGCGAGCGATCTCGCGCCCCTCGCGGTCCTTCACCACGATGGCGTCGCCCCGTTCGAACCGGCCGTCGATCTGGCGGACGCCGGCAGGCAGAAGGCTGCTGCCCTGCCTGAGCGCCCTGACCGCGCCATCGTCGATCACCAGCGCGCCTTCGGGCCTGAGCACGCCCGCGATCCACCGCTTGCGGGCGGCGGCAGGCGTCACGCTGGCCCGGAAGATGGTATGGCGCGCGCCGCCGCGGATGGCCGCCAGCGGATTGAGCCCGTCGCCCCGCGCCAGGATCACGTCGCAGCCCGCGCCCATCGCGATGCGGGCAGCGATCAGCTTCGACGCCATGCCGCCGCGCCCCAGGCCAGATACCGAATCCCCCGCCATTGCCTCGATGTCCGGCGTGATAGCGGCAACGTCCGCGATATGCTCCGCAGACGGATCGATGGAAGGATTGGCGGTATAAAGCCCGTCCACATCCGATAGCAGCACCAGCCGGTCCGCGCCCATCATGGAGGCGACGCGCGCCGCCAGCCGGTCATTGTCGCCGAACTTGATTTCGGCGGTGGCGACGGTGTCATTCTCGTTGATAACCGGCACCGCGCCCAGATTCACCAGTGTGCCCAGCGTGGCGCGGGCGTTGAGATAGCGGCGGCGTTCTTCGGTGTCGCCGAAGGTCAGCAGAACCTGCGCCGCCACGATGCCCGACTGGGCGAAGATGTCGGCATAGGCTTCGGCCAGCCGCACCTGCCCCGCCGCCGCGGCGGCCTGGCTTTCTTCCAGCCGCAGCGGGCCCGGCGCCAGCTTCAGCAGTCGCCGCCCCAGCGCGATGGAGCCCGACGAAACCAGGATCACTGCCGCGCCCTCTTTCCTCAGCGCGGCCACATCGGCGCAGAGCGAGGCCAGCCATGCGCGGCGCAACTCGCCCTTTGCGCCGTCCACCAGCAGCGCCGAACCCACCTTCACCACGACCAGCCTGGCGCCGGAAAAGATGTCGCTCATCGCCGCTGCTTCTTCGTTGCGGGTTTCGCGGCCTTCCTGGCGGCCCTGCCTTTCTTCACGGCTGCCCCGGCCTTTGCGCTTGCGCGCCGGACGGGCGCCTTCCTTGCGGTTTTCGTCTTGGGTTTCGCTTGGGGTTTCGCTTGGGCTTTCGCCTTGGGTTTCACCCTGGGTTCGCCTTCGTCCCGGCGTTTGCGGATCGTGCGCGCCAGCGCGCGCAGCACGTCCCTGACGCCGCGGCCCGATACGCCCGACAGAAGATGCACCGTCCGTCCGCTGGCCTTTTCCAGCGCGGTCTTCCGGCGCTCGATTTCGGCCGGCGCCAGGGCGTCGATCTTGTTGAGCGCCACGATCTCGGGCTTTTCGGCCAGCCCGTGACCATAGGCTTCCAGTTCGGCGCGAACGGTCTTGTAGGTCCTGGCCACCCTGTCGCCGGTGCCGTCCACCAGATGCAGGATCGCGCCGCAGCGTTCGGCATGGCCCAGGAAGCGGTCGCCCAGTCCCACGCCTTCATGCGCGCCTTCGATCAGGCCCGGCAGGTCGGCCAGCACGAAATCGGAATCGTCCACCTTCACCACGCCCAGCTGCGGTTCCAGCGTGGTGAAGGGATAATCGGCGATCTTGGGCCGCGCCGCCGAGACGCGCGAAAGGAATGTGGACTTGCCCGCATTGGGCATGCCGATCAGGCCCGCATCGGCGATCAGCTTGAGCTTGAGGATCAGCACCTTCTCCTCGCCCGGCTGGCCGGGCATGGCGAAGTTCGGCGCCTGGTTGGTGGCGCTTTTGAAATGCGCATTGCCGAAGCCGCCATTGCCGCCCTTCAGCAGCGTGAACCGCTTGCCGGGCGCATCCATGTCCACGATCAGCGTCTCGCCGTCTTCCGCATAGATCTGGGTGCCGACGGGCACCTTCATGACGGCATCCGCGCCGCCCGCGCCGGTCATCACCTTGCCCTTTCCGCCTTCGCCGTTCCTGGCCTTCACATGCTGCTGAAAACGGTAGTCGATCAGGGTGTTGAGATTCTCCGCCGCCTCGGCGATCACATCGCCGCCGCGCCCGCCGTCGCCGCCATAGGGCCCGCCATACTCGATGAACTTCTCGCGCCGGAACGCGATGCAGCCATTGCCGCCGGCTCCGGACGAGGCATAGACCTTGGCAACGTCCAAAAACCTCATCGTCTGCTCTTTTTCATGGTCGCGCGGCCTGACGCTGACGGCCGGGCCTTGCCCGGCCTGCTGGGCCGACGCTCCCTGGCAACGTCCAAAAACCTCATCGTCTGCTCTTTTTCATGGTCGCGCGGCCTGACGCTGACGGCCGGGCCTTGCCCAGCCTGCTGGGCCGACGCTCCCTGGCGACATCGACAAAGCGCATCGAAAACCCTTTCAAGCCGCTCTTTTCGAGAGGAAATCGGCCCGCGTCAACAGCATGTCATGGCACAGCACCGCCCGCCCCCTGGCGCGGCAGTCCCGCATTTTCGAGCCGTTGTGCCGCGCCCCCAGCTTGGCCAGCACATGGCCCGAGGCCGGGTTGTCGTGAAACCAGCCGGCATGCACGCTGGCCCGGTCCAGTGCCTCGAATGCATGCGTCACCAGCCGGCGCGCCGCCTCGGTGGCATAGCCCTGGCCCCAGAAAGGCTTGCCCAGCCAATAGCCGAACTCGAAGTCCTCTTCCGGATGCAGGCCGGTCACGCCCAGGAACAGGCCGTCCTGCTTGCGCTGGATGACGAAGGCATGGGGATCGCCCCTGGCGATGAAGGCCTCGGCATCCGCCTCGCCATAGGGATGGGGCACCCGCGACAACATCCTTGAAACGTCATAGTCGCCCAGCCACACGGCCATGCTGAGCATGTCGGATGGGTGCGGCGGCCGCAGTATCAGTCTTTCACTCTCCAGAATGCACATCTCATTTCCCCGCAAAATCCTGCCTGCGAGGGAAATGAAAAAGGGAGATGGCGGACCATCTCCCCTCGCATTCCAATGGGCCGCCGATTTGGTGGCGGCCTATGTCTTCAGCCGCCTATTCTGCGGCGATCTTCACCGCCGGATTCATGTCGGAATCCTGGGCCGGAATCACGGACACGAAGGTGCGGCGCTTGTAGCCGGTCTTGAACGCAACCTGGCCGTCGCGGAGCGCGAAAAGGGTATGGTCCTTGCCCATGCCCACGCCTTCGCCCGGATAGAACTTGGTGCCGCGCTGGCGCACGATCACATTGCCGCCCGACACGGCTTCGCCGCCGAACAGCTTCACGCCCAGCATCTTGGGGTTGGAGTCGCGCCCGTTGCGCGAGGAACCGCCTGCTTTCTTGTGCGCCATGACCTGCTCCTTAGCCCGCCGTGATGTCCAGCACCTTCACCTTGGTGAAGTGCTGACGATGACCGCGCTTGCGGTGCGTGTTCTTGCGGCGCTTCTTCTTGAAGGCGATCACCTTCTCGCCCTGGCCATGCTCGAGGATCTCGCACGCCACCGAGGCGCCGGCGACCAGCGGCGCGCCGACCTTCGGCGTGTCGCCGCCGACCAGCAACACCTCGCCCAGGGTCAGCTTCGAACCCACCTCGCCCGGCAGGCTTTCGACCTTCAGGACGGTGTCCTTGGCCACCTTATATTGTTTTCCGCCGGTGCGGACGACCGCGTACATGGCCCAAATCCTTGAAAAGAAAAGATTTTCCAAGGAAGCGAGTCCCCCGGAGAGCGGCGGAATATACGCAAAGGCCCGAACGCGTCAAGCAGAGCTTTTGCAGGCCGCCTCCAGGCGCTCAGGCGGCCTTTTTCCGCCGCCGCATGCGTTCCTGCACCTGGGCCAGCACCGCGCCCGCCAGCAGGATCAGCCCCACATACAGCGCCATCCACTTGGCGTTGGAGACGGTGAAGGCGATGCGCGCGACGCCGTCGGTCGCGCCGCCCAGCATCATGGCAAGTTCCAGCGCATTCTCGGCCGCGTCCAGCACCGCGCCCGCGATGGGCACCGCCGCCAGCAGCGTGAGCAGGCGGCGCAGCCGCCCCGGCCGAGGCGCGAAAGCCTCGCGCGCGACGATGCCGGAATAGAAGAAGGCCGCCGCATAGAGCGGCATCAGCAGGTAATCCAGCCCCCAGTTGAAGCCCGCGCGCACGGCATAGGGCGCCGGCCCCCAGGCGTAGAACACCGCTTTGTACTGGGCCGCGCCCGCCAGCGCCTGCAGGTCGGACACGCCATAGCCCGACAGCACCTTGAGCCTGAGGTCCGAGGCCGACAGCACGGCAAAGACGGCCAGCGCCAGAATGGTCGCGGTGGCCCAGCGGCGGGTCAGGCCTTGCTTGGTGATGCGCATCGGCGTCTGTGCTAATCCCGTTTCATGCGGCCGGACCCTAGACGAAACCTGGGCGACATTCTCTACAATTTCCACTGGATCGTGCCGGGCGAAGCGGCACGGGCCATGCAGGCCTGGGCGGGCGGCCTGGGCCCGTTCCTCAGGCGGCGCGGCATCCGCGCCATCGTCAACCTGCGCGGCCGCAACGACGACCTCGGCTGGTGGAAGACGGAAACCGCGACCGCCGAGGCCGCTGGCATCGCCCATTTCGACGCGATGCTGGATTCGCGCAAATTGCCCACGCGCCAGATGCTGGTGCGCCTGATCGAGGCCTTCGACACCGCCCCGCGTCCCTTCATGCTCAAATGCTCGGGCGGACAGGACCGCACCAGCTTCGCGGCCGCGCTCTACCTGATCCACCGCGACGGCTGGGGCGCGATGGAGCAGGCACATGCCCAGTTCGCGCGTTTTCCCTATCTGCATTTTCCCAAGGCGCACCAGCGATGGCTGAAGGCCTTTGCGGATTTCGCGCAGGAAGACGCGGGCGGCGCGCCGCTGGCCGACTGGATCGCGCGCGCCTATACGCCGGAGAAAGCCAAGGCATGGCTGGACGGGCACGGACTTTCCGGCAGCTATGCCGCGATCTTCACCATGCCCACGCGCAGCCCGTTCCAGTGGTGAAGCCACTGACCGTTACCCCGGGCGTCCTGCTGTGGCGGGAGATGCTGCCGCCGCCGCGACAGAGGGATCTGCTGGACGAGGTGCTGGCGCTGCTTGAGGCCGCGCCCCTTTACCGTCCCGTGATGCCGGGTTCGGGCAAACCCTTCTCCGTGCAGGAAAGCAACTTCGGAACGCTGGGCTGGGTGTCCGACCGCGCGGGCTATCGCTACCAGGCCACGCATCCCGTGACGGGCGCGCCCTGGCCACCCATGCCAGCGTCGTTGACGGCGTTGTGGGACGCGGTGGCCGCCGCCTTTTCCTGTGGCGGTCCGCCGCCGCAATGCTGCCTGGTCAACCTCTACCGCGATGGGGCGAAGATGGGCCTGCACCAGGACCGCGACGAAAACGACACCGGCGCGCCCGTGGTGGGCATATCGCTGGGCGACGAGGCCCTGTTCCGCATCGGTGGCCCCACGCGCCGCGCCCCGACGACGGGCCTGTCGCTCACCTCGGGCGACGTGATCGCCTTCGGCGGGCCGGCGCGGCTGGCCTATCACGGCATCGACCGGGTGCGGGCCGGCACGTCGCGGCTGGTGCCGGGCGGCGGACGGATGAGCCTGACCCTGCGCAGGGTTGCGGCATAAAAAAAGCCCCCGGCCGGGGGGCCAGGGGCAGATTGCGCGAAATTGCGCGCGGAGCAACCGGGAGGGGATGACCGGAAGCTCCAGGAAGGGCGGGGGCTGGAAGCGAGCGGGGGGCAGTGCCTGCAGCCCGGGAACCGTCCTTCGCCAAGTAACATATGCCTGAAAGCCACAACTTTCAAGAAAATTCCGGAAACGCTGCGATTACATCATTTTCAGCGTGACAATACCATTTTTGCCACATTCATCCCGCACCGGCCGATCAACCCGCCAGCCGCCCCGTCAGCGCCGCCCCGAATGCCGTGAAGATCGCACGGCTCAGCCGGTCCTCCGACCAGCGCCATTCCGGGTGCCACTGCACGCCCAGCAGGAATCCGGGAGCCTCAGGCATCGAAACCGCCTCGATCTGGCCGTCGGGCGCGACGGCGTCCGCAGCCAGGCCGGGCGCCAGCCGGTCGATACCCTGATGGTGCAGGGAGTTCACCATCGCCTGCGTCATGCCGGATATGCGCCCCAGCAGACCTTCCGGCGCGATCGCGACGGCGTGAGCAGGCGCATATTCCTGCTCGCGCGTCCCGTCCCGCGGCTCGCGATGGTCCAGCCGGCCGGCAATCTCGTGCACATGCTGGTGCAGCGTTCCGCCAAGGGCGACATTCAGTTCCTGAAAACCCCGGCAGATCGCCAGCACCGGCACGCCGCGGCCGATCGCCGCCCGCAGCAGCGGCAGGGTGACGGCATCGCGCGCCGGGTCCAGTTCGGTGCCGGGCCGCGCCGTGCAGCCGTACCGCGACGGCGCCACATTCGAAGGCGCGCCCGTGAACAGCAGCCCGTCCACCGCGGAAAGAATGTCGTCGGCCGCCAGCGGCGCGTCGGTCGAAGGGATCAGCAGCGGCAGCGCGCCCGCCCCGTCGCGCACCGCGGTTATGTATTCGTCATTGACCTGATGGGTCGGCATGCCGTCGAAGATGCGACGGTCGGCAGAGAGGCCGACGACCGGCCTGCGCGCCATCAGCGGCTCGCCGCCTTGGCGGGCGGCGTGAACAGCGCGGGATCCAGCGCCGCCCCGCTTTGGGGGTTCTGAAGCGCCACGGTGGTGATGCTGCCCTGATTGTCCTTCACCGTCCATTGCCGCAGCTCGATGCCGGGCGTGGAAAAGACCAGCGTGATGTTGCTGCTGTTGCGGTTGGTGCTGGTGCGGGCATTGACGATAATCGCGCCGTTCTGCTCGCTGACGCCCAGCACCGCCTTGTTGGTCTTGAGATCGACCTTGTCGTTCAGCAGGATTCCCAGCGGCGTGTCGGAGAGGTCGTATTTGTCCAGCGTGTTGAGCTGCGCATTCTTCACATAGACCGCGCCGCCGGTCGCCACCATCAGCAGGGGGCTGGGCGGATGGTATTCGAAACGGATATGGCCCGGCTTCTCGATGTAAAGCTCGCCCTGGTCCACGCCGCCATCGGGCCCGATCTGGACGAAACCGCTTTTGAGCGTGCGCACGCTGTTGAGATAGGCGCTGACGCGGTCGAGATCGGCCTTCTGCTGGTCGCTGTAGGCCTGGTACAGGCGCGGCGGGGCCGGCTGGCCCGCGCCCGTCAGCGCGATCACGGACCATGCGGCGGCGATGGAAGCAAGAAAACGGCGCATCGGCGGAATATCTCACGGCAATGGGGACAAAATCGGGCGATTTGCAGACCGCCCGCCGCGCAAGATAGGTTCAAAGCCCGAATAAGCAACCGCGATTCATGTCCCGACATTTCTCCCATATCGGCGTGCTGGGCGCTGGCGCGTGGGGCACGGCCCTGGCGCTGGCCGCGCACGCGGCCGGACGCAAGACCACGCTGTGGGCGCGCGATGCCGATGTGCGGAAGGCCATCCACGCGCACGGCGAAAGCCGGTTCCTGCGCGGGGTTTCCATCCCGCAGGACCTGGCCGTCACCGGCGACCTGGACGAGGCTGCCCGCGCCGATGCCCTGTTGCTGGCGGTTCCCGCCCAGGCCTTGCGCGGTTTCACCGATACGCTGCGGCCGTACCTTGGCCCCGGCACGCCGCTGGTGATCTGCGCCAAGGGAATCGAGAAGGACAGCGGCAAGCTGATGAACGAGGTCGTGGCGGAATGCCTGCCCGGCGCCGCGCCGGCGATCCTGTCGGGCCCCAGCTTCGCGCACGATGTGGCGCGCGGGCTGCCCACGGCGGTGACCATTGCAGCGGATGGTACGGTTGCGGATGGCTTGGCGGCGCGTTTGCAGGAAAGCCTGGGCTCATCCGCCTTCCGGCCCTATGCGAGCGACGACCTTGTGGGCGTGGCGCTGGGTGGCGCGGCCAAGAATGTCTATGCCATCGCCTGCGGCGTGGTTGACGGCATGGGGCTGGGCGAGAATGCGCGCGCGGCGCTTCTGGCGCGCAGCTTCGCGGAACTGGCGCGGCTGGGCGAGGCGCTGGGCGCGCGGCGCGAAACGCTGATGGGCCTTGCGGGGCTGGGTGACTTGGTCCTCAGCGCCACCAGCCGCTCGTCGCGCAATTTCTCCTTCGGCGCCGAGTTGGGGGGCGGCGCGGCGCTGTCCGTGCTGCGTACGCTTGGCAAGCCGCTGGCCGAAGGCGTGGACACCGCGCCCGCGCTGGTGGCGCGGGCAAAGGCGGCGGGCGTGGAGATGCCCATTGCCGAAGCCACCGCGGACCTGCTCAGTGGCGCGCTGCCGCCGGGCGAGGCGGTGGTGCGGCTGATGCGCCGAAGGCTGACCGTGGAGTGATGGCGGGGGAATGATGCGGTACTGGCTGTTCAAGAGCGAACCGGAAACCTGGTCCTGGGACCAGCAGAAGAAAAGGGGCGCGAAGGGCGAGCCCTGGAGCGGCGTGCGCAACCACACCGCCAAGCAGAACATGATGGCGATGAAGAAGGGCGACCTGGGCTTCTTCTATCATTCGGGTGCGGAGAAGGCGGTGGTCGGCATCGTGGAGGTGATCGGGGAATACCGTCCCGATCCCACCGACGCGAAAGGCGTCTTCGGCCTCGTCGACGTGAAGGCGGTGAAGGACGTCCCCCGCCCCGTGACGCTGGCGGACGCGAAGGCCAATCCGAAACTGGCGAAGATGAGCCTGGTGACCAGTTTCCGCCTGTCGGTACAGCCGGTTACGGAAGGCGAATGGAAGGAAGTCTGCCGGATGGGCGGCCTGAAATAGCCCACGCCATGCCCCGCCGATGGTTCGGCCGCCTCATTTGTGCTAGAGAGCAGGGCGTGGTTTTGGGGGCATCTGCCGATGACGGTGCAGTGGGCCATTCACGGGCGGGAATTCACCAACTGCAACTGCGACTATGGCTGTCCCTGCCAGTTCAACGCCCTTCCCACCCACGGTCATTGCCGCGCCGTCGTCGGCATCCAGATAGACAAAGGCCATCACGGCGATACCGCGCTGGACGGGCTGCGCATGGCGGGCATCTTCCGCTGGCCGGGACCGATCCATCAAGGCAATGGCGAAGCGCAGCCCATCGTGGACAGCCGCGCCGACGCCGCCCAGCGGGGTGCGATCCTGCGCATCATGAGCGGGCAGGACACAAGGCCGGGCGCCACCATGTTCAACGTCTTCGCTTCCATGCTGTCCACGATCCACGAGCCCGTCTTCGCGGACATCGATTTCGACGTCGATATCGAGAAGCGGCGCGCCCATATGGCGGTTGACGGCTATATCGAGCAGCGCGGCGAGCCCATCGTCAATCCGGTCACCGGCAAGGAACACCGCATCCGCATCGACCTGCCCGACGGGTTCGAATATTCGCTGGCCGAGATCGGCCGGGGATGGAGCAAGGCGTCCGGCCCCGTCGCCTTCGAACTGTCCGACAGTTACGGGCAGTTCTGCGAACTGCACCTGGGGCCCGAGGGCATCATCCGCTGATGCGCAGACCTGCGCCCGCCGCCATCGGGCGCGACCGGCTGGCCGCCGCGCTTGCGCTGGCGGCGATCGTGCTTCTGGCCTGGGCGTATCTGTTCTGGCTTCAGGACCGGATGGCGGACATGGACGCGCCGATGCCGGACATGCCGGGAATGGCGGGAATGGAAGGCATGGCGATGCCTGCCGCGGCCTGGAGCCCGGCACATACCCTGTTCATCTTCGCGATGTGGGCCGTGATGATGGCGGGCATGATGACGCCGTCGGCCGCGCCCATGATCCTGATCTATGAACGGGTGGCGGGTCAGGCAAAGGGCGCGGGCTTCGCGCCCACCGCATGGTTCGCGGGCGGCTATCTTCTGGCCTGGACGCTTTTCTCGCTGGCCGCCACGGCCGCGCAATATGCGCTGGACCGGATGCTGGGCCTCACCGCCATGATGGCGCTGCAGGAAAAAAGCGCCGGCGGCATCCTGCTGATCGCGGCCGGGGTCTATCAATGGACGCCGCCCAAGCAGGCCTGTCTTGCGGGCTGCCGCGCGCCGCTGGCCTTCATCCAGCGGCATGGCGGCTTCCGGCCCGGCGCCCTTGCCTCGCTGCGCCTGGGTCTTGTGCACGGTCTCTACTGCATCGGCTGCTGCTGGGCGCTGATGGCGCTGCTGTTCGTGGGCGGGGTGATGAACCTGGCCTGGATCGCCGCCCTGATGATCTTCGTGCTGCTGGAGAAACTGGCGCCGCTCCAGCCCTGGTTCTCGCGCGCGGCAGGACTTGCCGCCGTCGCCGCGGGCGCGTGGATGGCCTTGCGTTAAAGATAGCGCCGCAGCGTGGTGGTATAGGGCGTGTAGCCCGACGCCTGATAGGCACGGATGGCGCGTGCGTTCTGGGCCAGCACGGCGATGGTCACCAGCTTGTGGCCGCGTTCGCGCGACCAGGCTTCCACGCCTTCGATCAGCCGGCGGCCCAATCCCTTGCCGCGCGCCTCCGGCAGCACGAAGATCTCGGCCAGGAAGCCGTGGCGGCGCTCGGGCTCGGCGATGAACAGTTCGCCATGCGCCTCATGGGCAAAGACCCAGCCCAGCGCCCTGCCCTCTTCTTCCGCGATCAGCATGATGCCGTGCCGCTCTGCGCAGCGCTCCTGGGCGTCGCGCCAATGATCGGCGGCAAAATCGGGATCGTTGCGCCGGTTGGGCTCGAAGGCGGCCTCGTGTTCCTGCAGCCCCCGGATGAAGGACAGGATCGCCGGTTCGTCCTGGGGAAGCTTCGCGGGTCTGATCATGGGCCTACTCCGTCTCGAACATCGATTGATCCGTTCCCAGCCCCTTCATGTCCCGCCTATCCCAGCGCCTTCACGATCTCTTCGGTCATCTTCTTGGCGTCGCCGAACAGCATCATGGTGTTGTCGCGGAAGAACAGCTCGTTCTCCACGCCCGCATAGCCGCTGCCCATGCCGCGCTTGACGAACAGCACGGTCTTGGCCTTTTCCACGTCCAGAACCGGCATGCCGAAGATGGGCGACTTGGGATCGGTCTTGGCGGCGGGATTGGTCACGTCGTTCGCGCCGATCACATAGGCCACGTCGGCGGTGGCGAACTGGCTGTTGATGTCTTCCAGCTCGAATACCTCGTCATAGGGCACATTGGCTTCCGCCAGCAGCACGTTCATGTGGCCGGGCATGCGGCCCGCCACCGGATGGATGGCGTAGCTGACCTTCACCCCTTCCTTCTTGAGCTTGTCGGCCATCTCGCGCACCGCATGCTGGGCCTGGGCCACCGCCATGCCATAGCCCGGCACGATGATCACGCTGGCGGCATTCTTCATGATGAAGGCCGCATCGTCGGCGCTGCCCTGCTTCACGGGCCGGCTTTCCTTCGTCCCGCCCGCGGCCGCCGCCGCATCGCCGCCGAAGCCGCCCGCGATCACGCTGATGAAGCTGCGGTTCATGCCCTTGCACATGATGTAGGAGAGGATCGCGCCCGACGAGCCCACCAGCGCGCCGGTGATGATCAGCGCCGTGTTCTCCAGCGTGAAGCCGATGCCCGCCGCCGCCCAGCCCGAATAGGAGTTGAGCATCGACACCACCACCGGCATGTCGGCGCCGCCGATGGGGATGATCAGCGTGATGCCGAAGACGAAGGCGAGGCCGGTGATCGCCCAGAAGGCCCAGTGCGGCTGGCTCGCCGCGAAGAAGACGATCAGGCCGATGATGACCGCCGCGATCACAAGGTTCAGCAGGTGCCGCGCGGGCAGGAGGATGGGCGCGCCGCTCATGTTGCCGTTGAGCTTGGCGAAGGCGATCAGCGAGCCCGCGAAGGTGATGGCGCCGATGGCCGTGCCCAGGCTCATCTCGATCAGGCTCTGGGTGCGGATCGCCCCTTCCGCGCCGATGCCGAAGGCCTCCGGCGAATAGAGCGCGGCGCCAGCCGTCAGCACCGCGGCCAGGCCCACCAGCGAATGGAAGGCCGCCACCAGTTGCGGCATGGCGGTCATGGCGATCCGGCGGGCCGTGACCGCCCCGATCGTTCCGCCGATGGCGATGCCGCCCACGATCAATCCCCAGGTCAGGGGATCGCTGACGCCAGCCACCCACAGCGTGGTCAGCACAGCGATCACCATGCCGGTCATGCCGTTGCGGTTGCCCGCGCGCGATGTGGCGGGCGACGACAGGCCCTTGAGCGCCAGGATGAACAGCACCCCGGCCAGCAGATAGAGAAGCGCGGCGATGTCGGCCTTGCCGCTCATTTCTTCGCGTCTTTCTTCTTGTACATCGCCAGCATGCGGCTGGTGACCAGGAAGCCGCCGAAGATGTTCACCGACGCCAGGATCAGCGCGAAAAAGCCCAGCAGCTTCGAGGTCCAGGATGCGCCGCCGATCGCCGCCACCGATACCGCGATCAGCGCGCCCACCACGATCACCGAGGAAATGGCGTTGGTCACGCTCATCAGCGGGGTGTGGAGCGCAGGCGTCACCGACCAGACCACGAAATAGCCCACGAAGATCGCCAGCACGAAGATGGAAAGCCGGAACACGAAGGGATCGATCATTTCCATTTCAGATATCCCCCTCTGTCGCAGCTCATATCCGCGTCCCGCAGGCACTTCGCCGCGACACCTTCCCCCGTCATGCGCTGCGCGCAACGGGGGGAGAAAATCACGGCCTGGCGGACGCAGAACAGGCACATCATCGGCTGATGGCCTCCCCATCCCGCGTCACCACCGCGCCCTTCACGATCTCGTCGTTCCAGTCGATGGCAAGCTGGCCGGTCTTTGCGTCCACCAGCAGCGAAACGAAATTGAACAGGTTGCGGGCGTAGAGCGCCGAGGCATCGGCCGACAGCGCGCCCGGAAGGTTGGTGGGGCCCATGATGGTGACGCCGTGCACCTGAACCGTCTCGTCCGGCTTCGACAGCGGCGTGTTGCCGCCCGCGCCCGCTGCCAGGTCCACGATCACGCTGCCCGGCTTCATCGTGGCGATCATCTCCGCGCTCACCAGCACGGGCGCCTTGCGTCCCGGGATCAGCGCGGTGGTGATCACGATGTCCTGCTTTTTGATCGTCTCGGCGATCAGCGCGGCCTGCTTCTTCTGGTATTCCTCGCTCATCGGCTTGGCATAGCCGCCCGCCGTCTGGGCCTGGGCGAATTCCTCGTCCATCACCGCGACGAAGGTACCGCCCAGCGATTCCACCTGCTCCTTGGTGGCGGGGCGCACGTCGGTGGCGCTGACGATCGCGCCAAGGCGCTTCGCGGTGGCGATGGCCTGAAGCCCCGCCACGCCCACGCCCATCACCAGCACGCGCGCGGGCGCGATGGTGCCGGCCGCCGTCATCATCATCGGCATGGCGCGGCCGAAGGCGGCCGCGGCGTCGATCACCGCCTTGTAGCCGGCGAGGTTGGACTGCGAGGACAGCACGTCCATCGATTGTGCGCGGCTGATGCGTGGCAGAAGTTCCATCGCGAAGGCGGTGACGCCCGCGCCGGCCAGCGCCGCGATCGCCTCGGCTTCGGCATGGGGCGCCAGCAGCGCGGCGACCACCGCGCCCCGCTTGAGCAGCGCGATCTCGTCGGGCGCGGGTCCGCGCACCTTCAGGATGATGTCGGCGTCCGCAAGCGTCGCGGCCAGGTCCGGCGCGATGACGGCGCCCGCGGCCTGGTAATCGGCGTCGGCGATATGGGCGCCCATGCCCGCCCCGGCCTGAACCGTGAGGTCCAGCCCGAGGTTCTTGAACTTCCTGATGGATTCAGGAGTCGCGGCGACGCGCGTCTCGCCCGCTCGTGTTTCCTTCGGGACCGCGAGGCGCATGAAGGACCCGAAGGTTCAGCCGTTGGTACGGAAAATGGCGAGGAAGATCAGGATCAGGATCAGGAAGCCGAAGGTCCATTTGGAACCGGCCAGGAAGCCTTCATAGGTCTTCCTGTGTGCGCTGATGTCCATGGAACCGACCTGGTATTCGGATTCGTGTTCTTGCGCCATTACGGCCCCTCTTGGTGCGAAAGCGGGCGGAATATAGCAAACACACCGGAACCGGCAACGCACTTTGTTAAGGTTGCGGACGCCGGATTTTCAGGGTTTCCGGCTTCGAATGCGCCGATTCAGCGTTCATTAAGCATACCGGCCGCCTGTGCCGGATAAGGACAGCTTTAAACGACGCATTTACCTGTGCGGCGACAAAATGCGGCCCTCGAATTCGCAGGGCATTTCTCATGGCGCAGACCATTCTTGTCGTGGATGACGATCCGGTGCAGCGGCGCCTGCTGGAAACCGCCATCACCAGGAGCGGCATGCACGTCGTCACCGCGCCGGGTGGTCAGCCCGCGCTCGACCTCATCGGCGGGCCGCGCGGCGACCAGATCACGCTGGTCCTGCTCGACCTGGTGATGCCCGACATGGGCGGGCTGGACGTGCTGGCCAAACTCAGGCCCACCCATCCCGACCTGCCGGTGATCGTGCTGACCGCCAAGGGCGGCATCGATTCCGCCGTCGAAGCCATGCGCGCGGGCGCCAGCGACTTCCTGGTCAAGCCCGCCAGCCCGGAGCGGATCGCGGTGTCCATCCGCAACCAGCTCAAGATCGGCACGCTGTCCGGCGAGGTGAAGCAGCTCAAGAAGAAGGCGGTCAACAAGCTCACCTTTGACGACCTGATCGCGGTCAGCCCCGAGATGAAGCAGGTGTTCCGCCTGGGCGCGCGCGCGGCCCAGTCCGACATCCCCATCCTGATCGAAGGCGAAAGCGGCGCGGGCAAGGAGCTGATCGCGCGCGCGATCCAGGGCACCGGCGCGCGCGCGGGCAAGCCCTTTGTCACCGTCAACTGCGGCGCGATTCCCGAAAACCTGATCGAGAGCATCCTGTTCGGCCACGAGAAGGGTTCGTTCACCGGCGCCTCCGACAAGCATCTGGGCAAGTTCCAGGAAGCCGACGGCGGCACGCTGTTCCTGGACGAGATCGGCGAGCTGCGCCTGGACATGCAGGTCAAATTGCTGCGCGCGTTGCAGGAAGGCGAAGTCGATCCCATCGGCTCCAAGCGTCCGGTGAAGGTGGATGTGCGCATTATCTCGGCCACCAACCGCGACCTGGGCCAGATGGCGCGCGAAGGCACCTTCCGCGAGGACCTCTATTACCGCCTGAACGTCTTTCCCATCATGGTGCCGGCCTTGCGCGAGCGCGGCGGCGACATAGCGCCGCTCGCGCGCCACTTCATCGCGCGCTTCGCGGCGGAAGAGAACAAGGCGGTGACGGGGTTGACGCCCCAGGCTGGTGCGCTGCTGGAACGCTTCAACTGGCCGGGCAATGTCCGCCAGCTGGAAAACACCATCTTCCGCGCGGTCGTGCTGTGCGACGGTTCGCTGCTGGATGTCTGCGACTTCCCGCAGATCGCCGCCGCGATGGGCGTGGAAGCGCCGCCGCGCCAGGGACACGCCACGGCGCCGGCGGCGCCCGGTGCGGCCCCGCCGGCCCGCCCCGCCGCATCGCCCTATGCGCTGAGCGTCACCGACGCAGGCGGACATGTCCGCAAGTTCGAGGACCTGGAATCCGAAATCATCCGCATGGCCATCGCGCGCTATGAAGGCCACATGTCGGAAGTGGCGCGGCGGCTGGGCATCGGCCGCTCGACCCTCTACCGCAAGCTCAAGGAATTCGGGCTGGAGCCGGATGCGGCCGAGCACGGCGGCGACACGCCGGAAGACGGCATCCGCAAGGCGGTCTGAATACGAAGCCTTGAGCCCGGCCTCGTCCTGGGCTTGTCGAAGGATGGGCCATGGCGGCTCGGGTTTTTCTACCGCCCCGCGGCCCGCACCCGCGCGAACAGCGCGCCGATCAGCGACAGCAGTCCCGCTAGCTGGCACAGCGCGCCTGCGGCATGGGACAATTCCCATCTGAGGCGCAGCACCGCCCAGTCCGGCGGCGAAACGGTCCAGTTCTGCGTGGCGCTGTTGGCGGGATAGGTGAAGGTCCAGAACAGCGCCTGGGCCGCGATCAGCAGCAACAGCGCGGCCATGACCGGGCGGAAGACATAGTATTCGGACGCCGACTGCCAGGCCAGCAGCACCAGCGTCACGAACTGCACCGCGATGGCGATGCCGAACAGGCTCCAGCCCGAATAGACCTGCTGGACTGTGAAATAGACTTCCTGCGAGAAATCCATCTTGCGCGGCAGCTCGAACAGATGGGCAAGGCCCGGCGCGAGCGAGATCAGCGTCGCCAGGATGGCAAGGAAGAAAAGAATGTCGTATCCGGTTCCATGGCGCCGCAGCATCCCGACATTTTTCGGTCCGAGGTGGCGGTTTTGTGGCGGGCCGGAGTTCCGCGCCCTCAGCGCATGTCGAGCGCGGTAAGGTACAGGTCCAGTATCGCTTCCTGTTCCTGGAAGTCGGCCTTGTCCAGCTTCCGCATGCGGATCACCTGGCGCATGATCTTGGTGTCGAAGCCGGTGCCCTTGGCCTCGGAATAGACTTCGCGGATGTCCGCGCTCAGCGCCGCGCGTTCCTCCTCCAGCCGCTCGATGCGGTTGATGAAGGACTTGAGCTGGTCTTTGGCGAAGGCGGATTTGGACATCGGGAACCTGGGGCGTGTCGAAAGGCGGCGGACCCTACATCGCCCCGCCAAATCCGCGCAACGAGGATGCGCCCGGCGGCCTGTGGGTTATTTGCCGCCCGCGTCCATGTCCGCGACGGCGGCATCCAGAATGGGCTTCAGCCGCGCCGCGAAGGCCTGCGCCGCCGCATCGTCCGCGATCAGGTCCTGCCGCACCTCGATCAGCACATGCGGCAGGCCGCGCCGTGTGCCGTGACGGTTCAGCGTGTCGCCTTCCAGCGCGCCGGAATAGGGTTCGTTGTCGCCCACCGTGAAACCGGCCTGGGCCAGCCGCGTCATCAAGGGTGCGGCCAGCCGCGTGTCGCGGTCATAAAGCACGCCCACCTCCCACCGCCGCGCCACGCCCTTCCAGGCGGGTGTGAAGCTGTGCATCGAGATGATGATCGGTTGTCCCTTCCGGCTTTCGGCCATGTCCAGCGCCTTCGCGATGGCCGCGTGATAGGGCGCATGATAGGCCGCGATGCGGCGGGCGGTTTCGGCGGCATCCGCATGGCGGTTGCCGGGAATGATGCTGCCGTCCGACAGCTTCATCACCAGCGTGGGATCGTCCGGTCCCCGGTTGAGATCGACCAGAAGCCGCGACCAGCGCCCCAGGAATGCAGGCGCGCCATAGGCCGCGGCCAGCGCGCGGGTGAGCGCGGCGGCGCCGATGTCATGGGCGATGTGGGTGGAGAACAGCGCGCGGGCCAGCCCCAGTGTACCGTACCCGTCCGGCAGGGCATTGGAGGCATGGTCGCACAGAAGCAGCAGCGGGCTGCCGGGCCGGCCCGGTATGGCCTCGAAGGCAATTTCCGTCATATGACGCAGGTATAGGGCGGGGCACCGTTGACGGCCAAGCGGTTTCGCGCCAAACCGGATGCACGATGCGTCGCACGATCCTGATCCCGGTCCTGACGATGGTCCTGGGGGCGCTGGCCGGTCCTGCCAGCGCGGGCTTCAATGTCTGCAACAAGTCGAACCTGGCGGCGCGGGTGGCGCTGGGCCGTTTCGACGGCACGCAATGGACCAGCGAAGGCTGGTGGACGATCCAGCCCAAGGCCTGCGCGGGGGTCCTGACCGGCCCGTTGCAGGCGCGCTACTATTATCTTTACGCCACCGACGGCGCGGCCGGCACCTGGGAAGGCAAGACCTTCTTCTGCGTCGCCCCCGATGCCCGTTTCCGCGCGGCCGGGCGCGGCAATTGCGCCGCGCGCGGCTTCGACCGCCGCGGCTTCTTCGAGGTGGACACCGGCAAGAACCCCAACTGGACCCAATCGCTTTCCAACTGATGCCGCTTTTCAACTGACCTGCCCCTGAGGCCAAGATGCGCCGCCGCCGGAAGACAAAGATCCTCGCCACCCTCGGTCCGGCCTCCAATACCAGGGAGAAGATGCGCGCGCTGTTCGATGCGGGCGTGGACGTCTTCCGCATCAACATGAGCCATACCGGCCACGACCTGCTGCGCCGGATGGTGACGGAGCTGCGCGCGCTGTCCGAGGAGGAAGGCCGGCCCATCGGCATCCTCTGCGACCTGCAGGGGCCCAAGATCAGGCTGGGCCGCCTTCCGGACGGCAGGCGCCGCCTGGCCGAGGGCGAGCGCATCCGCCTGGTGCTGGGCGAGACCGCCGACAAACCCGAAGAGGTGCCGATCCCGCATCCGGAGATCTTTCAGGCGGTCAAGCAGAAGCACGCGCTGCTGATCGACGACGGCAAGATCCGCCTGCGCCTGCTGAAGAAGGCCGACACCTTCGCCGAGGCCGTGGTGGAAGTGGGCGGCGAGATCAAGGACCGCAAGGGCGTGAACATGCCCGACACGCTGCTGCCGCTGTCGGCCATGACGCCCAAGGACCGCGCCGACCTGGACGTGGCGCTGGAGCTGGGCGTGGACTGGATCGCCTTGTCCTTCGTGCAGCGGCCCGAAGACGTGGCCGAACTGAAAAAGATCGTGCAGGGCCGCGCGGGCGTGCTGGCCAAGATCGAAAAGCCCAAGGCGCTGACCAGCCTGGACGGCATCCTGGAGCTGGCCGACGCGCTGATGGTGGCGCGCGGCGACCTGGGGGTGGAAATGCCGCTGGAACGCGTGCCGGGCCTGCAGAAGCAGATCACGCGCGCCGCGCGCAAGGCGGGCAAGCCGGTTGTGGTGGCGACCCAGATGCTGGAATCCATGATAACCGCGCCCATGCCGACCCGCGCCGAGGTCTCGGACGTGGCGACCGCCGTGTTCGACGGCGCGGATGCGGTGATGCTGTCGGCGGAGTCGGCCAGCGGCAGCTATCCGGTAGAGGCGGTCGAGACGATGGACCGCATCGCCACCTCGGTGGAGGAGGACGAACTCTACCACTCCATCATCGAGGCCCAGCGCAGCGCGCCCGAACGCACCACGCCCGACGCGATCATGGCGGCCGTGCATGAAGTGACCGAGACGATAGACGCCCGCGCCATCGTCTGCTGGACCAAGTCGGGCATCACCGCCATGCGGGCGGCGCGCGAGCGAAGCCGGGTGCCCATCATCGCGCCGACGCCCAGCCTTCAGACCGCGCGGCGGCTGTGTCTGGTCTGGGGCACGCACAGCGTTGCGACCGACGACATCCGCGATTTCGACGACATGGTGAAGCGCGCCGCCGACATCGCGCGCCAGGAGGGCTTCGCGCAAGCCGGCGAGCGCATCGTGATCACTGCGGGCGTGCCGCTGGGCACAAGCGGCGCAACCAACATGCTGCGCGTGGCCTTCGTCGAGGACGAGCGGTAGGTTTGCGTGGCTGGCCCTCATCCTGAGCCTGCCGAGGGCCATGGCAGATTGGTGATTGCCCGCCTGCAATCGCATCCGGACCCTAACTCACCGCCTCGCAGGACGGCATCTCGAACGTGCCGTCCACGCGCGATGAGGTATAAACGAACCCCGTGCGCTGGTAGCGATAGACCTGCTTGCGGCCGTTCTGCGTCAGGATCGTATAGGTATCGGTGCGGGGATAGATCAGGCCGTTCACCGTGACGATGCGGATGGTTTCGGTGTTGCCGCTCAGCGACCACCATCCGCCTTCATATTTGTCCAGCGCTTTGCCTTTTGCGCAGGTGCGGAACTGCACCTGGATCTCGCCATTGGGCTTTATGTGCGCCAGCCACATCTCGCTTCTGTCATAGGGCTGGCCCTGGCCGAACCAGTCGCCCACCAGCCAGGGCGCAGGCGCGGGCGCGGCCGCCAGCACCAGCAGTGCGGCCAGCGGGCGCAGCATCAGCTGACCAGCTCGCAGGACGGCATCGCGAAATCCGCGCCGACCTTCTTCGCCGTATAGGGGAAGTTCAGCGGCAGATAGACGTAACGCTCCCTTCCTGCATCGACCGACAGCACGCGATATTCGTCGGTGCGCGGATTGGGCTGGCCGTCCACGGTCGCGATCTGGATGGTCATGATGTCGCCTTTGACCGACCAGGTGCCGTCCACGAACGTGTCGCTGGGCTTGCCGTTGCGGCAGAAGCGGTGATGGGCATGGAACGCGCCGCCCGCTTCCATCCGGTCGATGTACATCGCGCCCTTGTCCTGCGGCTGGCCCTGGCCGAACCAGGTGCCCACCAGCGGCGGCGCGGCGAAGGCCTGCGTCGCGGCGAGAAGCAGGCTTGTCGTCATCCCGGCCGTCATCCGCCGCATCGGCTCAGATGTCCCGCCCTTCCACCGTCTGCATCAGGCTCTTGACATGGCGGGCCGCGCCTTCCAGCTGGGGATCCAGTTCCAGTGCCCGGCGATAGAGCTTCAGCGCGCCGGCCTTGTCGCCATATTCCTCCAGCATGCTGCCCAGTTCGGTCAGCGCATCGAAGTGGCGCGGATTGAGCAGTACCGCCTTCTGCAGCGAGACAAGGGCCGCGGTGTCGTCATTGGCCTCGCGCTCCATCGCCGCGCGGCTGCGCCAGCCTTCGGCATAGTTGGGTGCGATCCTGGTGATGGAGTCCACCAGCTTGCGGGCGACGGCCTTGTCGTCGGCCGCCGCGGCGGCTTGCGCGCGGGTCATCAGCAGGTCCACCGACGCACTGCCGGAGGCGCGGAACATGCCTTCCAGCTTCTCTTCGATGGGATGGGCCTCTTCGGTGCTCTGGGCCTTTTTCAGCTGCGCGAACAGCTGTTCCTCGGTGACCATGGTGGGGACAGGCTTGGCCGCCGGCGCGGCCAGCGCCGGGGCCGGAACAAGAAGAAGGAGCAGGAGCGGCGCGAGGCGCATGAGGCAAGCTTAGTGTGCCGCCGGCAATCCTTCCAGAGCCGCCGGAACCGGCCCGCCCTCGGCCCAGTCCAGCAGTTCCGCCGTATGCAGGATGGGGACGTCCAGCCCCTCGCCCGCCGCCAGATGCTGGAGGCACCCGATGTTGCCGCTGACCAGCACGTCGGGCGCGGCGGCGGCGATGTTGCCCAGCTTGCGGGCACGCAACTGGCCGGACAGTTCCGGCTGCAGGATGGAATAGGTGCCCGCCGAACCGCAGCACAGATGGCTTTCGGCAAAGGGCGTGACGATGAAGCCCGCCGCCTCCAGCAGCGCCTCGCTGACGCCGTTGAGCTTGAGGCTGTTCTGCAGCGAGCAGGCCGGGTGATAGGCCACGCGCAGGTCGCGCGGGGGCCTGACCGGCAGGGGCGTGCACAGTTCGATGAAATCGCGGGCTGCGGCGGCGAAGCGGGCGGCGCGCGGCTCCCATTCGGGATCGCCTGCGAACTGGTGGGCGTAATCCTTGAGCTGCGCCGAACAGCCGGTGGCGGTGATCAGCACGCCGTCGAACCGGCCCCGCTCATAGGCCGCGATCGCCTTCTTCGCCCAGGCGCGGCTGTCGTCCTCGCGGCCCATGTGATGCGGCAGCGCCCCGCAGCAGCCCGCCCCTTCCAGCGCCACCAGCTCGATGCCGCGGCGCGCCAGCACCCGGCCCACCGCCGCGTCGATCTGGGGGGCCAGCGCCCCCTGCACACAGCCCGGCATGATGGCGATACGCTGGCGCACGGCATCGGGCCTGGGGAATTGCGTGGGCTCCGGCCCCAGGGGGCGCGCCATCAGTCCCATGCGCGCCATCGCGCCCAGCCGCCCCGGCAGCAGCCGCGCGACGGGCGCGCCGATCCGCGCCAGCAGAAGCCCCATGCGCACCAGCCGGGGCCGCGTCATCACCTTGGCGATCGTCCAGCGCAGCAGCCGGTCAGCGAGCGGACGGCGGTAATGGTCCTGGATGTGCGCCCGCGCCTGGTCCACCAGCCGCTGGTAATTGACGCCGGAGGGACAGACCGTCTTGCAGTTGAGACAGGAAAGACAGCGGTCGATGTGGTAGACCGCTTCCGCGGTGGGCGCGCCGCCCTTCTCCAGCATCTCCTTCATCAGCACGATGCGGCCGCGCGGGGAATCGCGCTCGTCGCCCAGCACCACATAGGTCGGACAGGTGGCGGTGCAGAAGCCGCAATGCACGCAGGACCGCACCGCCTGGCAGGCGGGGCCCATCTGCGGATCGGCGATCTGTTCCGGCGTGAAATTGTAGCGCATCTAACCGCCCCGCATGTCAGAGCCGCCCCGGATTGAAGAGCGACAGGGGATCGAACGCCGCCTTCACCGACCGGTTCAGGGCCGCCAGCGCGGGCGGCTGGGGCGCAAACAGGCCCAGCGCGGCGCGGGCTTCGGCAGAGGCACGCAGCAGCATGGCCTGGCCGCTCGCCGCCGCCGCGACCTTGCGGATGCGCCCGGCCTCTTCGGGGCGCGCCGCCAGCCAGATCAGGCCGCCCGCCAGGTCGCCCAGCCAATGCGTGACGTTCAGCTCCCTGGCCACGCGCGGCGCTTCCGACGGCGCGACGAACAGCCGCCAGACGTCGCCCGCGACGCCTGCGAACGCCTCGCCGCAGCCGATGGCCGCGAAGGGATCGTGTTCGATGCGCTGGGGGGCCGCGCCGGGAAGGCCGGACGCCAGCAGGGCGTGCGCCAGCGCGATCTTTTCCTCCAGCGGCCGGCTGGCCCCTTCCAGCTTTATCAGCGCGGCGCCCTCACCCAGGTCCGCAAGACCCGTGGCGGACATCATGCCGGCGGGCACATAGGCAAGGCCCGCGGGCTCCAGCGCGCTGTGCGCGATCTTGCGCAGGGCCGCGAAGCCGGTTTGCGGCGCCACATCCGCAAGGCAGAGGATCGCGGCCTGGGCCGGGCGCGGATAGACGCGGAAGGTCAGTTCGGTCAGCACGGCCAGCGTGCCGTGAGCGCCGCAGACCAGCTTGGGCAGATCGAAGCCGGTGACGTTCTTGACCACCTTGCCGCCCGCCCGGAACGCCTCGCCCAGCCCGTTCACGCCGCGAAAACCCAACAGCGAATCGCGCGCGCCGCCGTGGCGCAGGCGCCCGGAGCCCGAGGCGTCGCACGACACCGCGCCGCCCAGCGTGGCCACGCCGTTGCTGCCCAGAAGCCGCGACCAGTCGGCGGGATCGAAGCCCAGCCGCTGGTTCTTCTGCGCCAGCACGGCGATGACCTCGGCCAAGGGCGTCGCGGGCGCGGCGGTGAGGATCAGCTCCTCCGGCTCGTATTTCACGATGCCGGAAAGCCCCGACACGTCCAGCAGCGGCAGGTCCCCCAGCGGACGGCCCACATGGCGGCGCGTGCCGCCGGAGACGATCTCGAACGGCGCGCGGCCGGCGCGCGCCGCGCGCACGAAATCGACGACCTGTTCTTCGCTGGAAATCCTGTTCATCAATAGCGCGGCAAATGCGGGTGGGGCAGCTTGCCGCCATGGGCGTGAATGTGACCCTGCTCGATGCAGGACGACAGGGTGGGAAACACCTTGCCCGGATTGAACAGGCCGCCCGCGTCGAAGGCGCATTTCACGCGGTGCTGCTGTTCCAGGTCGGTTTCGGCGAACATGTCCGTCATCAGGTCGCGCTTCTCGATGCCCACGCCATGCTCGCCCGTCAGCACCCCGCCCACGCGCACGCACAGCCGCAATATGTCGGCGCCGAAAGCCTCGGCGCGCTCGAACTCGCCGTCCTTCATGGTGTCGAAAACGATCAGCGGATGCAGGTTGCCGTCGCCCGCATGGAACACGTTGCAGAAGCCCAGGCCGTAATGCTGCGAGAGCTTCTCCATTTCGGCCAGCACTTCGGGCAGGGCATGGCGGGGGATGGTGCCGTCCATGCAGATCATGTCGGGCGCGAGCTGGCCCATCGCGGCAAAGGCCGCCTTGCGGCCCGACCAGATGCGGGCACGCTGCTTCTCGTCGGTGGCTTCCACCGTTCGCCCGCCGCAGGCCGCCACGATCGCGGTGACGCGCGACACCGCATGGGTGACGTCGGCCTCCACGCCGTCGGCATCGATGATCAGGATGGCTTCGGCGCCCGCCGGATAGCCCGGCTGGTTGAAGGATTCGATGGCCTCGGCGGCGCGGCGGTCCATGAATTCCATCGCCGCGGGCACCACGCCGTCGGCGATGATGTCGGCCACGCACTGGCCCGCCGCGGGCACGCTGTCGAACGCGGCCAGAAGCGTGCGCGTCACCGGCGCCTTGCGCAGGATCTTCACCACCACCTCGACCACCACGCCCAGCAGCCCTTCCGAGCCGGTGACCAGGCCCAGAAGGTCCAGCCCGCCCTGCGCGCCGCACTTGCCGCCCAGGGTCACGATCTCGCCGCCCGGCAGCACCAGCGTCACGCCCAGCAGGTTGTTGGTGGTCAGTCCGTATTTCAGGCAGTGCAGACCGCCCGAATTCTCGGCCACATTGCCGCCGATGGTGCAGGCGATCTGGCTGGAGGGATCGGGCGCGTAATAGAATCCCTGCGCCTCGACGGCCCTGGTGATGTTGAGGTTGGTGACGCCCGGCTCGACCGTCACGCACCCATTCTCGTAATCGATCTCCAGGATGCGCTTCATGCGCCCCATGCCGATCAGGATGCCGTCCTGGCGCGGCAGCGCGCCGCCCGACAGCGAGGTGCCCGCCCCGCGCGGCACGATCGGGATGCCTTCAGCCTGCGCGTATTTCAGGATGTCGCTGACCTGCTGGCGGTCGGAGGGCAGCACGCAGACCAGCGGCATCTGGTGATAGGCCGACAGGGCGTCTGTATCGAAAGTCGCGAGGCCCGATCTGTCGGCCACCACGCCATCGGGAACGATGGCCTTCAGGGCGGCAACGATCTCGTCCCGGCGGGCGACGATGCGGGAATCGGGAGGGGGAAGCAGCATACGCGCCTGTATACAGCAGGGCGCCGACGGGATCAGCCCGAAAGGATCAGCCCTGGCGGGCCTTGAACCGCGGATTCTTCTTGTTGATGACGTAAACACGGCCCTTGCGGCGGATCACGCGGCAGTCCTTGTCGCGCTTCTTGAGCGAACGGAGGGAGTTGCGAACCTTCATGACACGCCTTTTTCGAAACCGGGCCGGCCAAGGATAATCACGTCCCGGGCCGTTATTTTCGGAAGGCGCGGAAACTATGCGGGGGGCAATCCGCTGTCAACCCGCGAAATGCCATGAAAAGGGGCGTTTTCTCGCGGAAAAGAGGCAAATCAGTTTAGGGATGCGGCATGATCCATCGCCCTGCCCGCCTTCGCGCATTCCGCCGCGCCGCGCCCGCGGCTTTCCTGGCCCTGGCTGCGTGCGCCACGCCCAAGCCCGTTCCCGCGCCGCCCGCGGGCGCGCCCGCCGCGCCGCCCGCGCCCGCCCCATCGCGTTTCCACACCGGCGATGCGAAGTTCGACGCCTTCCTCGAAGAGGCCCGCGCCGAGGCGCTGACCCAGGGCATCCGCCCCGACGTGTTCGATGCCGCCACGGCGGGGATCGCGCCCCTGCCCGCCATCGCGGGCATGAACGCCAACCAGCCCGAATTCGTCCGCCCGGTCTGGAGCTATCTGGACAGCGCGGTGTCGGCGCGGCGGGTGGCGGACGCACAGGCCATGCTGGCGCGCTATGGCGCGGTGCTGGACCGCATCGCGGCCCAGAGCGGCGTGCCCAGGCAGATACTGGTCGCGGTCTGGGGCATGGAGACAGATTATGGCGCCGGCCAGGGCAGCTTTCCCCTGTTCTCGGCGCTGGCGACGCTGGCCTATGACGGCGCGCGCACGGCGTATGCCCGGCCCGAATTCTTCGCGGCGCTGCGGATCTATCAGGAGCAGCGCTATCCGCTGTCCGAGATGACCGCATCCTGGGCCGGGGCCTTCGGCCAGACCCAGTTCACGCCCACCACCTTCCTGAAATATGCCGCCGACGGCGACGGCGACGGGCGGATCGACCTGTGGGCCAGCGCGCCCGACGCACTGGCCTCTGCGGCGCGGCTGCTGGCGGCGCAGGGCTGGAAGCCGGGCCAGCCCTGGGGCTTCGAGGTGAAACTGCCGGACGGTTTCGCCTATGAGGATGCCGACGGCGAAACGCGGCGTCCGCTGGCCGAATGGCGGGCGCGCGGCGTGGCCGCGGCCAGCGGGGCAGCCCTGCCTGATGGGAGCGACGACGCGGCGATCTATCTGCCCGCGGGCGCGCGCGGACCGGCCTTCCTGCTGTTTCCCAATTTCAGCGTGATCCTGAAATACAACAACGCCGCGAGCTATGCGCTGGCGGTGGGGCTGCTGGCGGACAGGATGACGGGCGGCGGCATGGTGCAGCACGGCTGGCCGCGCGACGAGCGGCCGCTGTCGCGCGACGAGCGCATGCGCTTCCAGGGCGAACTCGCCAGGCTGGGATTCGATGCAGGCGCGCCGGACGGCGTGCTGGGCCGCAAGACGCGCGCCGCCTTGCGGCTGTATCAGAAATCGAAGGGGCTGGCGGCGGACGGTTTCGCCACAGCCTCGCTGCTGGCGATGCTGGACGCGGACGCCGCAAAGGCCGCCGGAGGCCTATAGCGCCGGACAATCCAGGCGGCCCTGCCGTCCGCCCGCCGGCGATGTGAAGCGGCAGGTGCGCGTGTGGCTGCCCGCCGCGTCATACAGATCGATGGTCCAGCCACCTTCGGCCCTGGTCATCAGCAGGAAGCCGAAACCGCCCACCGACAGGCCGTCGGCCACGGTGACGCCCGAATGGCCCAGGAACTGCGCGCCGCGCAGATTTTCCGGCGTCTCGTTGAGATTGTCGCCGCCATTGCCCGCCACGATCTGGGGCGGCACATCGCCCTGATAGTTGATGCTCTCGAAGGTATGGATATGCCCCGACAGCATCAGCTCGACCGTGTGCGGAATCATCGGCCCGCCCTTTGCGGCATTGATCCGCGCGCCTTCGATCAGCGTGAGATTGCCGCCCACCGGAATGCCCAGCGGCCCCGACATGGCCGCCCAGGTGGGACGGTGATGCACGAACCAGACGGGCGCGGGCGTTTTCGCCAGTCCCGCCATTTCCCCCGCATAGACGCGCGCCGTGTCGCGGTCCAGGTCGGTTTCCCCCGAAATGGCGTCATCCAGCACCGCCAGCCTGAGTTCGCCCAGATCGACGGTGAAAAGCGGCTGGTGCACGACACAGGCGCCGTCCGCGGCAGGCCCCATCAGCCGCTGCCAGCCGGGCCCGGCGCGCGTGCAGTCTTCGTGATTGCCGCGCACCAGCACGATGGGGGCCGCCGCCAGCAGCGGCGCGGCGGGCGTGAAGAAATCGGCCTGCCATGTGATCCAGTTGTCGCCCCATGGCGAACCCGCGCAACCGGTGTATCCTTCGGGGCACTTGTTCTCGCGGTAGAGATAATCGCCCACATGGATCACCAGGTCGGGCTTGAGCTTCGCCGCCGAGGCCGCAAGCTGCGGAAAAGGCCATTTCGCCGGATCGTTGCAGGCCTGCAGCGCCGCGCCCTTGATGCGGCAGCCCGTGTCGCCCAGCACCAGGATGCGCCGCGGCTGCGCCACCGGCACCGGAAGATCCACGCCCGCCACGCCGGCTTTGCGCGTACCTGCCGGAATCGGCGCGGCGCAGGTCAGGGGAAAGTCCTTGCCCGCGGCGGCCCGCGCGGTCATGGGCGTCTGGCCTTTGTCGGTCTGCAGCGCGGGACAGGTCGCGGCATCGGTGACGATGCGCGCCTCGAACCCGCTCGCGGTCGCCTGTACCCAGGCGGATGGCGTGGCGTCCGCACGGACGGACGCCGGCGCAAGCGCCAGCAGGGCGGAAAAAAGCAGCCTCTTCATGGCGCGGACACTATCGCGCCGATTGTGACCGGAACAACCGTTCTAGAACAATCTTCTGAGCGTGATCTTCCACACGCGGCCTATGCCCGGCAGCGCGCTGAGATTGGCATAGGTGTCCGCGCCGGGCGTGAAATAGCGCGTGTCCGCAAGGTTGTTGACGTTGATATCGGCTTCCCAGGCATCCCATTGCGCGAAGGCCGATGCGTTCAGCGTCATGTATGACGGAAATGTGATGGGATCAGGCACGGTCTGGCGCGTGGCTCCGACATAGGTGCCGCCGAAGGTCAGCCCCCATGTCCCCCAGGCAAGGGGATCGCCGGTCCATGTCACATAGGGGCTTATCACCGCATGGGGCAGCAGCGTGTCTTCATAGTCGCCGCCGCGGCCCGGCAGGGTGGAGAAATCATAGACCACATAGCTGCCGCCGAAGCCGTCCTGGGGCGCCACGCCATAGCTGCGCGCGGGCACATAGGCGAAGCTGTGGTCCGGCCCCTTGATGGTGGTGTGCTGCAGGTTGGCCGCCAGCGTCAGGCTGAGATTGGCGCTCGCCACATAGCGCAGCTCCAGCTCGGCGCCCTTGGCGCGTGTGCCCATCACGCTGGTGATGCCGCCCGCGCCCTGGCTGAGCTGGGTGTGGTTCTGCACATACCAGTCCAGGCTTCCCTGCAGGTGATCCTCCAGCAGGCTGAACTTCACGCCGATCTCGTCGAGGAAGGAATTGGAAAGCCAGTCGCGGCTCGCCAGCAGGTTCGTCAACACCTGGCTGGCCTGGCCGATCTCGATCGCGGACGATTTGGCGCTGGTGACATAGGGCACAAGGCCCCACGGCGCCCGGTAGGACAGGCTGGCGGTATAGGTGAAGCGCCCGGCATTGCCGCGGCCGCCGGCAGGTTCGAAGCTCAGCACGCCCGTATCCGCCGAGCGCACGTTATAGGCGTCATAGCGTCCGCCCAGCGTGAGGTCGAAACCCTTCCATGCCGCATCGGTGGTCAGGAACGCGCCCGCATCGGCGGTGCTGGTGCGCACGTCATTCTCCCAGCCCAGCCCGGTGACGCCCGGCGGATGGATGTTGAACGGGGAATCGATGATGTCGTCCGGGCTGGCGCCCTGGCTGATGTCGCGCCGGTCCAGCGCGATCACGCCGCTGTTGTAGCTTTCCCGGCCGATGGCGTGGACATAGCGGTAGCTGAAACCCGCGACCGTCTGGGTCTTCACCGCGCCGAAGTCGCGCTTCAGGTCATAGCGCAGCCGCGCCTCGGCGATCTGGGTGCGATAAGAGCCGGGAAAGCCGTAGGAGACGAAACGGTCGTTCTGGAGCGTGTCGCCGAACAGTTGCAGGCGCAGCGTCTGGCCTTCACCCAGTGTCCTTGCCGCTTCCAGGAACGCGGTGTGGGTGATGGTGCGGGAGAAATCCACCCCGCGCGCCACATAGACCGTGCGCGGATCGAGGTGGGTCGTGCCCAGGCCCGTATCGAGCCTGTGCGCCGCGTCGCGGCATCCGGCGCAGGCCAGCGGCGTGAAGTGCGGATCGAAGGCATAGGGATTGCCGCCCATGTCGGCGAAGGTGAGATAGCGGCCGTTCGACGCCTGCAGCGTGGTGTTGCGGCCGGTGATATAAGTGCCGTCGTCGATCAGCGCCTGGGTCAGGCGGTTCCAGCCCGGCGTCTGGATGTCGCCGTCGGAATGGTAATAGAGATAATCGGCCGCCAGCGACCAGCCGTCCGCCGCCAGGTTGCCCGACAGTTCCAGCAACTGATGGCTGGGATGCAGGCCGCGATAGAAGCTGAAGGAATCGTCGATCTCGCCATAGGCGTGCACGCCGCCTTCGGCGCCGCCCACACCGACAGGCGCGCTGAACTGGGCCGTGGCGTTGCGCTTGCTGTAGCTGCCATAGGTGATCGTGGCCTCGCCGCCGAAGCTGTCCGTGGCTGCCGCCGTCTTGGGCAGGAAGTTGACCAGCCCGCCCACCTTGCCCGCGCCATAGACGGGCGACGGCGGCCCGCGCAGGATCTCGATCCCCGCCGCATCCGACAGCGGCGTGGAATAGGTGCCGCGGTTTTCCGCCCGCTTGAAGCCGCGGAAATAATTCTCCGCCAGCGTGCCGCGCAGGCTGACCGCGCCCTCCACCCCGTAATAGCTGGCGGTGTAGGCCGACGGCGCGATCGCCGTGAGATCGTTGACACCCACCACGCCATAGCGCGCGATGGTGGCGTCACTGACCAGCGTGACCGCGCGCGGCGTTTCGATCAGCGGCTTGTCCAGCCCGAAGGCCGCGTCATTGGCGCCCGCCGAAAGCAGGTGCACCGGATCGCCGGTGACGGTGACGGACTCGGTCTCTTCGGCCTGGGCCGGAAAGGCCAGAACCAGGACGGCCAGCGCCAAAGCCCACTTCGCGTGCAATCTCATAAAAACATGTTCTGTAACATTTCACATTGACTTGCAATCGTGACGGCCTGTCGCAATTCCTCCTGTCGTGTCCTCATGGATATCTTATTGTTTTGAAATGATTATTTCCAAAGCCGGATGAATTCTCCGGCCGGGGCCACGAAGGCTCCGCTCCTCTTCAGCGCCTCCAGCGCGCCCGCGTGCAGGTCGGGCGCATAAGCCGCGCAAGCGTCCTCTGCAATGAAAATGTGAAAGTCGTGCTCGAACCCCGCCCAGGCCGACGAAGCCACGCAGCACTCGGTGGTCAGGCCCGCCAGCACCAGCGTGTCGATGGCGCGCGCGCGCAAGGCGTCCGCGAACCCCGTGCCCGCAAAGGCGCTGAACTTCGCTTTCGACACCACCATCTCGCCGGGCAAGGGTGCGACCCCGGTGAAGGCCGCGCCCGGCGTGCCCAGGAGGCACAGCTCCGGCCCCTCGCCGCCGTGCCGCATCTTTGCCTCGCGCGCGACGCGGCTTTCGGCGCCGGGCCGCGTGACCAGCCGCACGAACACCACCGCCACCTTCGCGCCGCGCGCGGCATCGATCAGCGCGCGCGCCCTGGCCAGCGCGGCCTGGGCAGGCGCGATGTCGGCGCCGGACTGCGCCATTACGCCTTCGGGGGCGCCAAAATCCACCTGGCAGTCGATCAGCACCAGCGCGGTGCGGTCCGGCGCGATCCATTCGGGCTTCACGGGCGGCGTCATGGGAAGGCCCGTCTCATGCGAAAGCCCGGCGCAGATGGGGCAGGATCTCGCGCCCCGCCGTGCGCAGCCCTTGCGCATAATCGTCGAAGACGAACATCAGCCCGTCTATGTCGCAGTCGCGCAGGAAATCGGCGATGCGCCCGGCGCAGGTGGCGGGCGAGCCCACCACGGTCTGGGTCATGAAAGCTCCCCTGGCGCGCGCCACCATCGCATTGTCCGTGCCGCGGAACGTCGCGCCATAGCTTTCCAGCATCCCCAGCACCGCCCCCTCGTCCAGCCCTTCGCGATAGCGGCGCGCCTTCGCTTCGGCTTCTTCGTCGGTCGGCGCGCTGATCACCGTCATCATGCAATAGATGCGGATGGTCTTGCCGAGTTGCGCGGCCAGCCCGCGGGCGCGCCTGGCGGCATCGCGCGTTTCGGCCTCGTCGCGGCCGCCGATGAAGCAGCCGTCCGCCTCGCGCACCGAAAAGGCGAAGCCGCGCGCCGACTGGCCCGCGCAGATCAGGAAGGGCGGCTTCAGCGGCTTGGGCTCGGACACGCAATCGCGGAAATGGAAATAGCGGCCGTCGAAGCTGACGCTGGGCTCGGACCACAGCCGCTTGACAACGGCGGTCCACTCCTCGGCCAGGTCATAGCGCGCGTCATGGTCCAGCCGTTCGTCCCAGGCGCCCATCTGCTCGAACTCGCCGCGATAGGCGCCCGCCACGATGTTGAGGCCGGCGCGCCCGCCCGAGATGCGGTCGAGCGTGGCGATCATCTTCGCCGCCACCGCCGGATTGTGCAGGATCGCATGCAGCGTGGCCCACACCTTGATGCGGCTGGTGATGGCGGCGATGCCCGCCATCATGGTCACCGCCTCCAGCGAGTGGCCCCAATGGTCCGTGTCGCCGCCGAAGCCGCGCCATTTGCCCATCGCCATCACGAAATCGAAGCCTTCGGCCTCGGCCAGCAGCGCGGCCTCGCGGTTCTGCGGCCAGTCGCCGTCCAGCTCCGGCGTGGTCCTGCTGACGATCCAGCCGCCGTTAGCCACTGGCAGGAAGACACCGAATTCCTTAGGCGCGGTCATGTCGCCAACGTTCCATTCCGGCGAACGCGCTCGCGCGCGCTTCGCATGGCGACCGGCAGGAAAACGCCGAACGCCTTCATGCGCGCACCCGCGAGGGGCGGGCGTGCGGCGGGCGCATCATCGCAACCGCCAGCAGCACCAGCCCGATCAGCACGGCCAGCGCGAGGAAAAACGGCGTGAAGCTGCCCGTGCCGTCGCGCGTCATGCCCGCCAGCGTGGGCGCGACCGATCCGGCCGTGGAGATCAGGTTGACGGTGGCGAACAGCTCCAGATAGGGGCCGCGGCCGAAATAATCGAGCAGCAGGATGGTCGAGGCGAAGAAGGTCAGGCCATAGCCGATGCCGATGCCCGCGGCATAGACCAGCATCGTCGGCAGGTCGCGCGCCACGCCCAGCGCCAGCAGCCCGGCGATCAGGCAGCCCAGCGACACCGCCAGCAATATCCTGGCGCTCACGAAACGGTTGAGAAGGCCGCCCAGCAGCCGCGCGCCCGAATTCAGCAGCGCCTCGGTGCTCATCATGCTGCCCGCCATCACCGCCGTCGCCCCATGCTGGGTCAGGTGCGCCACCGAAACCGAATTGACGGTGATGCCGCAGAACAGGAAGGCGCTGTAGGCCGCCGCCAGGACCCAGAATTGCGGCGTCTGCAGCGCGTCGCGCAATGTCCAGCTTTCGGTGGAGATCTCCGGATCGCTTTCCTGCCCGGCGCCGACATCGGTGCCTGCATCCACCAGCAGCGCCGCGAGCAGGCCGGTCGCCGTCACGATCGCCCCCGCCACCAGCCAGAAGCTGCGCCAGTCGCCGGTGACGCCGGTGATGGCGAAATACAGCAGCGGCCCGGCCACGCCGCCCAGCCCGCCGACGGTGAAATAAAGACCGATGGCGAAAGCGGGCCGGGGGAACAGCCGCGCCAGCAGATAGGTGCCCGGCACCGTATCCAGCAGCGTGAAGCCGAACCCGGCCAGCGATGTGCCCGCGAAATAAAGCGCGAGCCCCTTGGCATGGGCGAGGCAGAGGAAGGCGCCCGCCATCACGACGCTGCCGAAGAAAAGCGTGGCGCGCACGCCGAAGCGGCGGATCAGCACCGCGGGGACCGTGGCGGTGATGCCGCAGAACACGCCCAGAAAGCCGAAGCCCATGCCGGCCTGCGTCCAGCTCCAGCCCAGTTCGCGCACCATCGCGGGCAGCGCCAGGCCCAGGCTTGTGAAGGTCGCCGCGGTGATGACGAAGAACAGCGCACTCACCAGCCCCAGCGTCAGCCAGGCGTGCCCCCTGTTCATCGCCCCTCCCTCATCGGCCTTCCAGCGTGCGCTTCATCTCGGCGGGAAAATCGCCCAGCACCTTCAGCATCTCGGCGCGGGCCAGTTCGGGATCGTGGCCGGCGATGGCGTCGGCCAGCGCGCGATGTTCGTTGAGCGCGGCCATGCCGTCGTCGACCGACGGCCCGCGCATCGCATAGAGCCAATAGCGCGCGGTCTGGTGGTGCAGCGTTACCACCATCTTGGCCAGCGCGCGGTTGCCGCTGGCCGCCGCCACGGCGACATGGAAGGCTTCGTCCATCGCCGCGAGCGCGGCCGCGTCATTGGCCGCCACCGCCGCCTCCCCGCCTTCCAGCGTGGCGCGAATTCCGGCGCTCTCCTCGTTGCCGGCGCGCGCCGCGGCCAGGCCCGCGCAATGGACCTCGATCAGGCGGCGCGCCTCGAACGCCTCGCGCGCACCCATGATGTCGAGGGGGGCGACGCTGGTGCCGACGCGGGCGCGCCGCACCACAAGGCCTTCCAGCGCCAGCCGCGCCAGCGCCTCGCGGATGCCGGCGAGCCCGCCGCCATAGCGTTTTGCAAGCTCGTTCTCGTCCAGATGCTCGCCGGGCTCCAGCGCGCCGATGATGATGTCCACCAGCAGGCGCTGGTACAGGCGCGACTTGAGCAGCCGCGGCGACCATTCATCCAGCCTTTGACCGGCGTCCCTCTCGCGAACCATGCCCATGACCTTCCGGCTGGGACAATGGTAACGGGGAACCTTCTTGGCAAGGGCAGTGCCCGGAATCATCCGGAATCGTCCAAAAACATCGCGAATCGCACGGAAACGTACCCAAATCGAACACGCGGAACCCGTCAGACGAAATCAATCTCGAAGACATAGCCGGCGCTTGGACTTCCCGTGCCCTCGAATCCCGGCGGTCCCACGCCCGCGTCGCAGGAGATCAGCTTGCCGTTGTGCATGGCCAGGCCATGCGCGTCGGCTGTGCCGTCCAGGAATTCCGCCGTCTCCAGCAGATCCCCGGTTGTGGCGTCATACTTCATCAGCCCGCAGGTGGTGGTGTGATGCAGCTTGCCGTTCTGCATCACATAGCGGTTGATGTCGGAGCTGCCCGTGACCATCCAGACCGCGCCGCCGGGATGGCTGTCGTCCCAGGCGATGCCGTGCCAGCGCGCGGTGGTGATGGGGATCATGAATTCCGGCGCCCAGCTTTTCGGGTCCACGCGCAGGATGCCCTTGAGCCGGTTGGCCACGATCCACAGCTTGCCGGCATGGAACATCAGCCCATGGCAGCCGCCGCCATTGCCGGCGGGCCCCAGCGGAATCTGGCGGTGCGAGACGGTGTTGCCGTCCATGTCCACTTCATAGATGCCTTCGGCGCCACCATTGGCACCCATCCAGACATGGCCGTTGCCGAAGGCCAGTCCCGAGGTGTTGCTGGAATCGGTCAGCACCGTCTTGAGCTTCTTGCCGCTCCAGTCGAACAGCCAGGCGGCTTCCTTCACCTTCCTGCCGCTCTGGCCATAGCCTTGCGCCTTCTGTTCGGCCACCCACACGCCTTCGGGCACCACCGCGACACCGTTGGGATAGGCATCGGGCACCTTGAAGAGATTACGCGTGGTCACCTTGCGGTGCGGCACCTCTTTTTTGGGCGGCGGCGGCACCGCGCCCAGGTCGGTGCCGTGCGGCGCGTCGGTCTGGGCCGCCTTCGGCGCCTGGGCCAGCGCCTGCGCCAGTCCCAGGCCCGCGCCCGCCACGCCCAGCCCGGCCAGGAAATCGCGTTTCCGCATCGTCATGTTCTTCCTTCTCCCCGCAGCAAAACGCCCGCCGGAACGGTCCGGCGGGCGTCTTGTGTTGTCATGAACCGCGCCTCACGGAAGCGCGAAGGCCGCCACCTGGTCGGACAGCCGCGGCGTCAGGATGCCGTTGCCGCCCGCGGTGAAGACCACATACTGCTTGCCCTTGTAGGTATAGACGGCAGGCTGCGACACGGCGGGCGCATCCACCAGATGCTTCCACAGCACGTCGCCGGTCTTCAGGTCGATGGCCCGCACGCGGCTGTCCATCGAGGCGCCGATGAAGATCACGCCCGTCTTGGTGATCACCGGCGCGCCGATGGTCACCGAACCCCAGCTTTCGGGCATGTAGAAGCCCCACTTCTGGACCTGGCCGAAGGGCTTCTTCCACAGGAGCTTGCCGGTGTTCATGTCATAGCTGGACAGCGTGCCGTAAGGCGGCGCCCAGCAGGGCATGCCCCACATGTTGAGGAAGTTCTCCAGCCGGAAGCCATAGGGCGAGCCCTGCTGCGCGGCATAGCCGTTCGGCCCGCGCAGCTTGTTGCCGTACAGCTTGTCGGCGTCGGCCCGCGGGATCAGCGTATAGATCTGCGGAACGTCGTCGCTGTTCACCACATAGGTGTTGGTGGTGGGATCGACCGCGCCGCCGCCCCATTCCACGCCGCCCACCGTGGCCGGCCAGGAAATCGACCCGCGCAGCGAGGGCGGGGTATAGCGGCCCTCGTCGCGCAGACGCGCCTTCCACCGGCTGCACTGGCCGAAGCTGGTGATGTCGGCCAGGGTCGAGATCGGCGGCGTGGTGTCGGGGATGGTCGGTTCCGGTATGCGCACATAGGGCTGCGTCTTGGACGCGACCTCGCCCGGAATGTCGGACGCCGGATAGGGCCGCTCCTCGATCGGAAAGACCGGCTCGCCGGTATTGCGATTCAGCACGAACAGGAAGCCCATCTTGGTCGCCTGGATCAGCGCCGGGATGGTCTGGCCGTCCTTCCTGATGTCGAGCAGCGTGGGCGCGGAGTTGATGTCCACGTCCCAGATGTCGTGATGCACCAGCTGGCGCGCCCACTTCACCTCGCCCGTCTCGGCGTTCAGCGCCACGGTCGCCGTCACATAGGGCATCTCCTTCAGCCGGTCGCCGCCGTAATAGTTCGGGCTGGGCGAGGACACCGGCAGGAAGGCAAGCCCCGTTTCCGGATCGACCGAGATGCCCGCCCAGACATTGGCGGTACCGGTCTGGTTGACCATGTCCGGCGGAATGGAGTTGAAGGTCCATTTGAGCGCGCCGGTGCGCGCGTCGATGCCATAGACCGTTCCGGGATTTTCGACCTTCAGCGTCCAGTCGTCGCCGGCCCAGCCCAGGATCAGCGTGTCTTTATAGACGGCAGGCGGCTGGATCAGGCCGATCTTCCACTTGCTGTTGGTCTTGGCCCAGGCGTTGACGTCCACCACGCCGTTGTTGCCGAAGCCCGCGCAGGGCTTGCCGGTGTCGGCATCCACGCCGTGCAGCTGGCCGTCCTTGGTGCCGATATAGACCATCTTCTGGCAGGGCTGGCCCGCAGCCGGCGCGGCTGCGGCCCAATAGGCCACGCCGCGGTTCTTCAGGCCCTGGTTCTGGGGCGTGTTGTCGGCGGCGGCGGCATATTCCCACTTCACCTTTCCGGTGTCGGGCTCCAGCGCGAAGATGCGGTAGCGGGGCGTGCCGATATAGACCGTGTTGTTGACGAAGAGCGGCGTGGCGCCCCAGGTCGTGGCGTGCATGCCGCTGCCCACGTCGCCGGTGTGGAATTCCCAGGCCATCTTCAGATTCTTCACATTGTCGGGCGTGATCTGGGTGGCGGTGGAATATTTCTGCGCCTGCTGGTTGCCGCCGAAGGCGTCCCAGATCTGGCTGTCGGACGCGGCCCCGTTCTGCGCCGTGGCGGTGACGGACGGCAGCAGCGCCACGGCGGCGGCCGCGGCGGCCAGACCCAGCGCCGCCAGGGTGATGTTCTTCATCTTAGTCTTCATCTTCGACCTCATCCGTCTCCACGCTGCGGTCGGCGGCGTCGCCGATCACGTTCATCAGCCAGCCGATCAGCGCCAGCGCCTCGGCGGCCATGATGACCGGGCTTTCCAGGAAATAGCCCGCGACCGACGAGCAGACGATGTCCAGTATGATGGAGATGACCAGGAAGCCCTGCAGGAAGCGGCCGCGGTTGGGCACGAATTTCAGGACCAGCGCGGCCAGCAGCATCAGCACCGCGCCGATCGCCACGGTGATCACGCCACCGGTGCCGATCAGGCCGGTTTCGGGGGTGTAGTAGTCGTAGACGCAGATGGCTATCGCGATCAGCGATGCCAGTATGATGAGCCACGCGCCGCGCGTGGAATGTCGTTCCTTCAACGTCCCCTCCCGGTGAGATGTGCAATCAGAATTTTGCCCGATCCTAGCGGGGGTTGCAGCCGGACGCAAAACGCAAAGCGCCTTCGCACCAGCAGCAAATCCGGTTGGCGATTTGTCAGCCGGGCCGCCGGTCAGGTCCGCACGGCGTACAGCGCATGGTGGGTCAGGATGAACAGCGTGCGCCTGTCCGCGCCGCCGAACAGGATCTGCAAGGGCCGGTCGGGCACGTCGATGCGCCCGGTTTCCCTGCCCGCGCGGTCATAGACGAAGATCTGCCCGTTGGCGACATAGACATTGCCGCGCGCGTCCACCGCCACGCTTTCCCCGCCCCGGTCGGCAAAGCGCTTCAGGTCGGTGAGCCTGCCGCCCGCATTCACCAGCGCGCTGTAGGTGCGCCCCTCGTCCGAGGCGCTGACATAGACGCGGCTGCCCGGCGCGGCGGCGGTGAAGCCATAGGTGTCGAACGCATCGCCGAAGCGCCAGCCGGTATGGTCGGGCGGGCCCTGCTGGAACACGCGCGCCTGGGGCAGGAACAGGCTGCCGTCGGGCGAGACATATTCCTTTGGCCGGGGCGCGCCCACGTCCGCCGCGAAGATCTGCGGCAGGGTGGTGTAGCGATAGGTCCTGGGGTCGAGCTGGTCCTTGAACTCGCCATTGTACCAGTAGTTGACCGGCAGCACCGCCATCGCGCCCGGGTGGGAAGCCGACGGCGTCGGCGGGATCACGGTCATCTCGGTCGCGGGCGAGCCGGGCCGGAAGCTGTAGAGCGTGCCTTCCGCGCCCAGCGACGACAGCACCAGGATGTCGCCGCTCTTGTCGATGGCCAGGTTCACCGGATCGGTGGGATTGTCGCGCTCGACCGTCAGGCCTTCCTCGCGCGACCAGCCATAGATGCGCTGCTGGTGATGATCCACGAAATAGAGCTTGCCCTTCGCGTCCACCGCCGCGCCGGCGATGGAATAGAAGCCGTCCTCCAGCTTCTCCACCTTGCTGCCCATGTCGCGCGGCGCAGGCGCGGCGGGGTTTGCGGGATAGTCCAGCACCGCGAATTCGCGCTCGCGCGTGTCGATGTGATGGGTGGCGTCGCGGATGGAGTTCTCGTACGGGAACTTGCTGGCGCGCAGGCGCGTGCCGCAGCCATTGGCGTCGCAGGTGCCCAGCCCGCTCTCGGCATTCACATGCACATTGCGGAAGCGGATGTCCGAGGAATTGTAGATCCGCACCGCCGTGTCCATCGGCCGCACGCTGCGGGTGACGCGATAGGCGTGATAATTGGCCACCGTGATGTTGCGGGAATTGATGATCTCCAGTGAGATCGCCTCCGCGCTCTCGCCCACTTCCTCCTCGGTCTGCGGGGCGTAGAGGTCCCAGTTCTCGGCATTGTGCAGCGCGATCTCCACCCGCACATGATGCTCGTTGGAGAGTTCATAGAACTTGCCGGGCGTTTTCGTGTCCGACACCAGCACGCCCGTCTGGGCATAGGTGTCCACCGACCACAGCCCGTTGAAGGTGCCGCCGCCGCCGTTCGTCACCCACAGCGAGGGATATTGCCCGTCCCAGCGCTTGTGGATGTCGGGATCGGCGCTGTGAGTGTCGTTGTAGGGATTCCAGCGCGAGCCGTCGGGGTTGTTGGTGCCGTGCCCGCCCAGGAAGCGCACATCGTCCATCAATGAATTCGGCCCCGACTGCCACAGCGCCGCCACCGCGCGCGGATTGATGCCGCCGGTGAACAGGCCGATGCCCGACACGATATTGTCGCCGCCCCTGGGCGTCTCCAGCAGCGCCTTGGGCGCGCCCACGCCCTGATAGCCGGGCGTATGGTCGGGCAGGTCGATCTGGGTGATCGAGGGATGGAAGCCCACCAGCACGGTATCGGGTCTCAGCCGGATGGTATCGTGCACGATGTAGCGGCCGGAGGGGAAATAGAGCACCCTGTGGGTGTCGATGGCGCGCTGAAGCGCGGCGGTGTCGTCGGTCTTGTTGTCGCCCATGACGCCCAGCGTATGCACATTCACCCATTCGCCGGTGGGCGGCAGGCGGCGGATCGCGGGCGCGGGGGCTGCGGGCATCGCGCCCAGGGGCGCGGCATCCCAGCGCGTGCCGATCTCGCCCATCTCGCCCGGCGCCTTCAGGATCAGGCCGTGATTGAAGGCCTTCACTTCATAGGTGCCGGACGCGCCCAGGGTCTTGCCGCTCTCGCGGAAGCGCGCGAAGACCGGCGTGGCGGCGGCCACGGCGCCTTCCACGCCCACCTGGGTATAGACGCTGTTCTCATTGCTGATCACGATCGCCGCCTTCGACACATTCTCGAAGTGGCTGTCCTTGACCCACAGCCAGTCGGAATAATCGGGGTCGATGTCGATGGCCACCGGCACGTTGCGGAACGCGGCGTTGACCAGGGTGAGCGAGGCTTCATGCTCGCGGATCGCGGCCTCGCGCTGGCCCTCGAAGCCGCTGTCCAGCAGCGTGAACTGCCAGGCGGGCGAGGGCTTCTCAGTCAGGATGCCGTAACGGCCGCCGAAGAAGCGCAGGTCCGACGCCTGGTTGGCGACCTGGTTCAATCCCGCAAGGCCGGAGCCGATGTGGAAGTCGATATGGCTCAGATAATCGTGCTGCGCACCGTGGAAGCGGATGGCGACCGCGCCGGCATTGCCCTTGCCGATCTCGAAATCGACATTGCTCATCGCCGAATAGAAGGTGCCGGGATTGGCGTCGAGGATGTTGGGATTGGGCGGCACGCTGCCCTGGGGCGGAAAGGGCACGCGGAAGCCGCCGCGCACTTCGCCGCCGCTGCCGGTGGGCGCGGCCCTGCGCGGGCGCGCGCCGGCGAAGATCACCATGTCGGCCACGCCGCTGGAAAAGCCCGGCGTGTTGTCGCCCAGCACGAAGACGGGGCGATGCGCGCCCCATCCGATCACGCGCACGGAAGGCCAGACATAAAGGGTGCGGGTGATGCGGTAACGGCCTTCGGGAATGAAGACGATGCCCTCGCCGCGATCGTCCGCCGCCTTGTCGATCGCCGCCTGGATCGCAGCCGTGTCATCGGCCTTGCCGTCGCCGACTGTGCCAGAAAGAGACACTGCGCGCGGATCGTCGAGCTTCGTGGTGAAGGCCGATGTGCCGGGTTCCAGCGCGGATGCGGGCATCGCGCCGCAGAGAGCAAGGAAAAGCGTGGCGGAGAGCAGCGGAGTCTTCATGGAACTTTCCCGGGCGCGCGTGTTGGTTCTGGCCGCGCTCTCCTAGCAGATCGGGAACTTCACGTCGCGCATCTCGACACCGCGCCTGTGAGTCTTTCATCTATGCTGCATCGCAAAAGGGTGGCATACTCCGTGTGCGTTCTTCCGCATCCACGCTCGGGGGCGATGCGTCGCGGAAGGCCTGCGAATGGGGCTCGCGATGGCTGTCGAAGCGATGAAAAGATACTTGTGGATCCTGGCCTGCGCGGTTGCGGTATTCGCCGCGCTGGCGATGCCCAATGCGGCAAAGGTGCACGCGCAGCCACGACACCTGGTCCGCGTGGCGGACGACTCGCTGTGCGTCGACAGCATGGAAACCGAGCCGGATGACGACGATGACGACACCATGCTGGTCGCGCTCACCCAGGATGGCGGTTGTCTGGTGCCCAACGGCGTCATCTCCATCTGACCTGTTCCCGCGTGAGATGTTCCACGCCGGCGTGCACGCAACCATTGCAACTGTGATCCTGCGTGACCTGTTTCCAAGACGGAAGGAGACAGGTCATGAAATCCCTTATCGCGGTTGCGGTCGCCGTGATGCTGCCGCTTGCCGTCACGGCCAAGACCGTCAATTCCGGGCAAGGCAATGCCAATGAACGGCTGGCTGCGGGCGTTGCGGGCCCGCAGGCGAGCGCGAACCAGGTGAAGAACGCCGCCGCCGAAAAGAAGAAGGCGGCGAAGAAGATCAAGACGCCGCCGCCGTTGCACGATCCGAATTAGGGTTCGTGCGCAATCCGCACGGGCCCTCAACCTGAGCCGCCGAAAGGCCGGGCCATGACAGTCTGAAGGGAACCCGCTTTCCCGATGCCGCGGCTTTGCTGTATACACCGTCCCTTACGGCCTCGTCAGACCGGCCGGAGGGGAGGTCCATGTGAAGTCTCACCTGGCGGCTGCCGCCGTCGTTGCGCTGCTTCTGAGCGGAGGTCAGGCCTGGCCGCAGTCCGCGGCAACGGCCGTCGCGCCCGATCTTCCCTATGAAGCGGTGCCGGGCTTCTTCAAGGTGCCCAAGGGCGATTACCTGGGCGAGCTGCAGGGCGTCGCCACCAATTCCAAAGGGCACATCTTCGCTTTCTTCCGCGGCCCGCGCACCCGGCTGTGGGAGTTCGACCAGAACGGCAATTTCGTCAAGGAAATCGGCAAGGGCTATTATGGCTTCATGTTCGCCCATTCGGTGCGGGTGGACCGTGACGACAATATCTGGACGGTGGACGAAGGCACCAATGTCGTCACCAAGTTCGATCCCACCGGCAGCAAGGTGCTGATGGTGATCGGCCACCGGCCGGATCAGGCCGACGGCCCTTATGCCACGCCCAAGGGACCCAACCCGCCCGACGGCAAATACACGCTGTGCAGGCCCACCGACGTCGCCTGGGATCCGCAGGGCAACATCTTCATCAGCGACGGCTACTGCAACAACCGCGTGGTGAAGTACGACCGCAACGGCCGCTATCTGACCCAGTCGGGCAGCGAGAAGCCGGGCAAGGGCGAGAATGAATACAACCTGCCCCATGGCTTGCAGGTCGATCACGACGGCAATGTCTATGTCGCCGACCGCACCAACAACCGCTATGTGGTGCTGGACAACAACCTCAAATGGCGAACGGCCTATACCAATGTCGGCACCGCCTGGTCCGCCTGCATCTCGGAAGGGCCGCACCAGTATCTGTTCGTCTCCAACTCCAATCCCAACGGCAATGCGCCGGGCTCATGGGCGAAGACGGGCCAGATCTACAAGATGGAGCTGAACGGCACGGTGCTCGGCAAGTTCGGCCATGCGGGCAAGCAGGCGCCGGGCTTCCAGGTCGTGCACATGATGGACTGCCGCGATCCCAATGCGCTGATCGTGGGCGAGATCGAATCCTGGCGGATGCAGAAATTCGTGTTGCGCGGGACCGAAGCAGCCGGACCCCGTGCGTCAGGCCGCAAGAAGGGGAGCCGGTAACATGAAACGCCTTGCCCTTCTTCTGCTGGCCGCCGCCTGCATCCTGCCCGCCTCCGCACAGGAGATCTCCTATGACACGTCCCAGCCGCTGACCCTGCCGAAAGACACGTTCTTCGGCCAGGCGATGGGCGTCGCCACCAATTCCAAGGGCCATGTCTTCGTCTATACCCGCAACGGCGAACCCACCGTCACGCTGGGCGGCTCCAGGGCCTTCGCGCACGGCGGCTCCAGCCTCTACGAGTTCGACGCGAACGGAAAATTCGTCCGCCAGATCGGTCAGCAGATGTACGGCCTGCTGGCCGCCGAGGCGGTGCGCGTGGACGCGCAGGACAATATCTGGCTGGTGGACCGCTACAGCAACATGGTGATCAAGCTCGATCCGGACGGGCGCGTGGCGATGCTGCTGGGCCGCAAGCCGGAATCGGTGGATGTGCCTTCCACGCCCGACATGGGCCGCGGCTCGCCGCCGGGCGCGGGCCAGCAGAGCGACCTGTTCCAGTCGCCCGCCGATGTGGCCTTCGACGCCCAGGGCAACATCTTCGTGGCCGACGGGCTGGGCAATGCGCGCGTCGCCAAATTCACCCGCGACGGCGTGTTCGTGAAATCCTGGGGCGCGCGCGGCACGGGCGAGGGCCAGTTCAAGCAGGCCCATTCCATCGCCGTGGACGCCGCGGGCAATGTCTATGTCGCCGACACCGGCAACAGCCGCATCCAGGTCTTCGACAATGACGGCAACTTCAAGCGCGCCATCACCAATATCGGCGATCCGATGGCGATCTGCATCACGCCGGGCCCGCACCAGTACATCTATGCCTCCAACTCCAACCCCATCGACGACCTCGACCGCGGCGGCGACATCTATAAGCTGGAGTTGGACGGCACGCTGGCCGGCCATTTCGGACGCGCGGGCAAGCTGCCCCGGGAGTTCGGCACGGTGATGGGCGTGGACTGCCGCAAGCCCAATCAGCTCTATGTCGCGGAGGCGGGGAACTGGCGCGTGCAGAAGGTCGATCTGCACTGACCACGCCCGGCGGTCATGGCGCGGCGGCCTCTCAGAGGCGCGTCTTCAGATAGGCATAGCTCGCCCGCACCATGTCCAGCGGCGAGGGAACATACGGCGCTTCCAGTTCGACATAGGCGTTGCGGACCGCGCTTTTCTTCACCGCCGCCAGCACCGCATCCCACTTGACGATGCCCGTGCCCACAACGGCGCTGGTCATCTTCATGCCGGTGTTGGGGATGCCGGCCGCCGTCAGGTCCTTCACATGCAGCGAGGCATAGCGGTCCGGATATTTCGTCAGATAGGCCACCGGGTCGGCGCCGCCCGCTACCACCCAGCCAATGTCCATCTCCAGCTCCACCAGCGCCGGATCGGTCAGCCTGATCAGCGTGTCATAGGCATAGGCGCCGTCGATCCTGTGGAACTCCACATTGTGGTTGTGATAGCCGAAACTCAGGCCCGCGCGCCTGCACAGCCCGCCGATCCGGTTGAAGGCATCCGCGTTGCGTTTCCAGTCGTCGAGCGAGGGGCCGGTGATGCGGATGTCGCGGTCGGCCGGATAAAGCGGGAAGGAACAGACGATGTTGCGCACGCCCGCGTCCCTGGCCTGGTCTATCGTCTGCTGCACCGCGCCGCGCAGCGCGTCGCCGCTGCTGTGGATGCTGTCCCAGCCCAGCCCCAGGCCGTCGAATATCTTGCGCAACTGCTTTGCGGTGCGCCCGTTCACGGTGAGATTGCACTGCACCTTGCGATAGCCGATGGCCGCGACCTGTTTCAGCGTGCCGTCGAAATCGCGGTTGAGATCGTCGCGCACCGTGTAAAGCTGAAGCCCCAGCGCGATGTGCCGCTGCGCCAATGCGGTGGAAGGAGCGATGATTGCGCCGGCCATCATGCCCGCCGTCATGCCCAGCACGCTGCGTCGCGTCGCCATGCGGTTCCTCCCTGGATTATCGTTGCGGCAAGCCTACACCCGAAAGCCGGGCGGAAAAACCGGCGTGCGCAACCGAAACCGCCGCGGCCATCCTGAGCCTGCCGAAGGATGGCCGGCCACGGCATGGTACCGGCTCTAGTTGCGCCGCGCTGGATGCGCCTCGATGAAATCCAGCGCCTTGGGATTCAGCGTCTCCACCGTCACGCCGGTGTCTCCGAACACCAGCCGCTGCTCGCGCTGCGGATTGTAGCGGGGGATGTTCGCGTCCGCCGTCGCGGGATTGCCCGTGCGGGCGAAGGCCACGATCACATCCTGCATCTGGTTCGACAGCTTGTCGTCATAGGCCGTCCAGTCGCGGGTGTGGCGGAACAGGTTCAAACTATCCAGCGTGCCGAACCAGAAAGGCAGGTCGGAATTGTGATAGGCCCCCGCCGTCCGCACATCCAGGTCGGTGATGACCACGCCGGGCGTGATGGGATGGGGATGGTTGAACTGCACCAGCCAGACCGGCGCCTTGCCGGTGATGGCCTGCGCCCGCGCCCAGTCGCGCGCCACGATGCCGAAGCCGGTGATGCGCGCCGCTTCCTTTGCCTGGCGCGCGGCTTCGGCGTCGTCGGAGGCGGGGAAGAGCTTCAGGAACTGCGGCGCATCGGCGCCATAAAGATCGGCGGCGCCCTTCTGATATTCGGCCAGCGTGGTGGCCGCCGTCACGGCATTGCGGCTGCCATTGTCATTGCCCACCGACGAGACCAGCAACGGCACGTCGATCTGCCGGCCCGCGGCATAGGCCTGGGCCGGCGCCTCGGGCAGCACATAGCCGTCGATGGTGGGCCCGCTGAAACGGATGCCGCTTGCGGCGGCGATGGCCACGATCTGGTCGGCGGGAATGGTGCGCATCTGGGCGATGTCCCTGGCCTTCATCGCCTGCTGCAGCTTCACGCCCATCGCCTGGGTCTGGGCCAGCACCTCCTGCTGCGGCGCGGCCACGCCGTGATAGGCGCCCGACAGCCCCACCACCCTGGCGAACAGGCCCCTGGCCAGCGGGCTGGCCTCCAGGTCATCCAGCGCCAGCGCGCCGGCCGACTGGCCCAGCACCGTCACATTGTTCGGATCGCCGCCGAAGGCCGCGATGTTGCGCCTCAGCCATTGCAGGCCCGCGATCTGGTCCAGCAGTCCCCAGTTGCCGCTGGCGTTGTGGCCGGATTCGCGCGTCAGTTCGGGATGGGCCATGAAGCCGAAGATGCCGACGCGATAGGCGATGCCGACGAAGATCACGCCCTTCTTCGCCAGCGGCTCGCCGCTATAGACGTCGAAATTGATCGAGCCTTCCTGGAAGCCGCCGCCGTGGATCCACACCACCACCGGCAGCCGGTCGCCGCGCTTTGCGGCCGGCGGCACCCAGATGTTGGCATAGAGGCAGTCTTCGCTGGACCTGATCTCGCCGAAATAGTGGTTGAGCGTGGTGGCCCGCAGCGGGATGTAACAGTTGGTGAGCTTGGTGTCGGCATTGTAGATGCCGGTCCACGGCTTGACCGGCATGGGCGCGTGCCAGCGCAGTTCGCGCACGGGCGGCGCGGCATAGGGCACGCCCAGATAGGCCTTGACGCCGGACGGCAGCAGCGTGCCCGACAGCCGGCCGCTTTCGATCATGACGGGGTCGGTGGGGATCGGATTCATCACCCCCGCCTGGGCGATCGGGCCGCCCATCGCGCCACAGGTGAGTGCAATGCAACATCCAAGGCGCCTGAACCAGCCCATCGGACCCTCCCCCAGCCGGCACAGTTGTAGGCCAATCCGCGTGGCCAGGCAAAAGCCCGTCATGCGTTTTCGCCCTTCCATCGCCCCCTTACATCGAAGGCAGGCAGCCGCCATAGTCGCGCCGCCAATCCGGGGATTCGTCCATGCGCCTGCCATGCCTCGCCTTTCTTCTCGCCACGCTCGCGCCCGCCGCCGCGGAGGCCGCCGAAATCCGGGTGGTCGCGCCGGGCTTCGTCTACAATTCCGCGCTCAAGGATCTGGCGGCCGATTTCACGAAACAGACCGGCGTCAACGTGATCGTGGCCGAAGACGGCATGAACGTGATCGTGGACCACATCAAAACCGCCACCCCGCCCGCCGACGTGATCGCCCTGCCCGCCGACCTGATGAACACGCTGTATCTGGACGGCGGCATCGTGGCCGGCAGCTATACCCCGCTGGGCCGCGACGAACTGGGGCTGGCGGTGAAGAAGGGCGCGCCCCATCCCGACATCGCGACGGTGGAAAAGCTGGCGGCGGCGCTGAAAGGCGCGGGCGCGGTGATGGTCAACGACCCCAAGGCCGGCACCATGCAGGGCACGATCATCGACGGCATCCTCAAGCGGCCGGACTTCGCCGGCGTCCACGCCGTGCCGGTGGCCAAGGGTGAAGGCGCGGCGGCGCTGGCGCGCGGCGAAGGCGACATGGCGATCCAGCTGGTGCCGGAGATCCTCAACAAGCCGCAGATCGAACTGGTCGCCCCGTTGCCGGTGGCGCTGGGCGGCCACATGGACGCCATCCTGGCGGTGTCCGCGCGCGCCGCCAACCGGCAGGATGCGCTGGCCTTCGTGAAATTCCTCACCCGCCCCGAAGCGCGCGCTGCCTGGCAGGCCAAGGGACTCAAGCCGTTCTAGATTGAACCGGTGCGCCTCACCCCCGGCGCCACGCGGCTCCCCCTGTCCTCATCGCACGAAAATTTTTTCCCCCGCCGATCCCCGAGCGCGAACAAGGCCCTGGCGGCGCATCCAAAGCCCGGACGGCGCGGTTCCTGTCAACGCGGCCTGCGCCTCTGCCATGATGCGTCCCATGACCGGCGGATGCACCACAGGCCTAACGGATTTCCTCGATACCGCCCGCCTTCCAGACGGCGGCGGCTTCGGGCCGCGTGATATAGGCAAGGAAATCCGCCGCCTCCTGCGGCTGGGCGGCCACGTTCAGCACCGCGCCGGAAACGTCGATGAACAGGCCGAAGGAATCGGGCACGCGGCCCACAACCTCCGCGCCCTGGGCCATCAGCTCCTCGCTGATCGCGCCCGCGCCGAATTCCGCGTCGCCGCGCACGATGGCGTCGCCGATCATGCCCTTGATGGGCAGCGGCTTCACGCCGTCGAATTCCGGGCGCTTGAGCATCTCCTCCACCATCGCGCCCGACAGGCTGCCGACGGCGGGATTGGCGAACGCCAGCACGCCGGCCTTCTTCGCGAAGGCGACGAACTTGCCGGGGGTGGAGATGTCGGGATGCGCGCCGCCCGCCTTGACCACGATGCCGAAAACGATGCGGCCCACCGGCTTTTCGCTGCCGGGCCTGAGCCTGGGCGCCAGGTCCTTGAGGTCGGCGGACGGCGCCAGCACCAGGTCGGCGGGCACGCCGGTGTTCACCGCGGTGCGGATGCGCCCCACATTGCCGCCGGTGATGGTGACCTTGTGGCCGGTTTCGGCCGTCCAGCTTTCCGCGAGCTTGCGCAAGGGGCCGTTGGAGATGCCGGGCGAGAAGATGGTGATGTCGGCGGCTGCCGGAACACTGAAGGAGGCGATGATGAACGCAACGGCAAGACCCAGGCGGCGCACGCTTTTCCCCATGACTGTTGTTGTGCGGCCAGTCAAGCGCACCATGCCGCATTTGGCAACACGAACGCCGCGCGATTAGACTCGCCGCAACGATCAGGGGAGACGGCGATGGCAGGCGGAACGGAAAAGGCGGATGGCGAAACCCGGCGCGAAGCGCTGAAGCTTAGCGCGGCGGGGCTGATGGCGCTGGCCGCGACCGGCGAGCAGGCCTTCGCCGCGCCGGCCTTCCCCATGACAGGCGACATGGCGGGCCTGCCCTGGGCCAACAATGCGATGCGCTGGGCGCAGGTGGCCTTCACCGAGGAAGACCCGCCCCGCTACGATCCCGAATTCTGGTTCACGCGTTTCCGCAACACCCATGTCGAAGCGGTGTGCCTGTCGGCGGGCGGCGACATCGCCTTCTATCCCACGGAGGTGCCGCTGCATAAGCGCGCCCGCGACCTGGGTGGCCGCGACATGTTCGGCGAGATGGTCAGGGGCGCGCGCGCCCTGAACATGAGCGTGATCGCCCGCGTCGATCCCCATGCCATGAGCGAGGAGGCCTTCGCCGCCCATCCGGAATGGGCCGCCTGCACCGGGGACGGCAAGCCGCGCCGCCACTGGGCGGCAAAGGACATGTGGGTGACCTGCCAGAACGGCGGCTTCATGTTCGATTTCATGCCCGCCGTGCTGAAAGAGATCACCGTCCGCTACAAGCCCGAAGGCTTCTTCGGCAACCGCTGGGCGGGCAGCGGCATGTGCTATTGCAACACCTGCCGCACCAAATTCCGCGCCGCCACCGGCATAGAGCTTCCCACCAGCAACGATCCGCAGGATCCGCGGCGCAAGGCCTATATCCAGTGGAACGCCGAGATGCGCTGGAAACAGTTCAAGCTGTGGGACGACACGGTGAAGGCCGTGAAGGCGGACTGCTTCTTCAGCCCCAACGGCGGCATGAACGATCCCAACCGCGTCACCATCCCCATCGTGGCGGTGGACCGCCAGGGCCGCAGCGGCACCACCCCGGTCTGGATGATGGGGAAATACGCCAAGCAGGTGCGCGCCTATATGCAGAACCTGCCGGTGTGCGGGCTGTTCAACGTGGGCGTGGAGGATGAAAACCGCTGGAAGGATTCGGTGCAGCGCGGCCCCGAGCTGGAAGCCTGGGCCCATTCGGGCATCGCCCAGGGCTTCCGCCCCTGGTACTGCAAGTTCAACGCGCGGGTGTTCGACGCGCGCTGGGTGGCGCCGGTGGAGAAGATCTTCCAGTGGCATTTCGCCAACGACCGCTACATGCGCAACACCGCCAACCTGGCGCGGGTGGCGGTCGTCAATTCCACCCAGTCGGGCGTCTTCACGGCGGGCGGCACCGCCTTCACCGCGGGCGACGGCATCCGCGCCGCGCAGCGCGTGGCGGATTCGCAGAACGGCTTTTACCAGGCGCTGGTCGAGGCGCGCATTCCCTTCGAAATGGCCGACGACCGCCAGCTGGAGCCGCGGCATATCGGGCGCTATCGCGTGCTGGTCCTGCCCGACATCGCCGCGCTGTCGGACGCGCAGTGCCGGCAGATACGCGATTATGTGACGGCGGGCGGGCGCATCGTGGCGACGGGCGAAACCTCGCTCTATGACGAGCTGGGAAAGAAGCGCGCCAATTTCGGCCTGGCCGACCTGTTCGGCTGCGATTATGTGAAGACCGAAGACGGCGTGAAGAATTCCTATCTCACGCCGCATCACCCGCACATGCTGACGCGGGGGCTGGAAGACGCGCCGCGCATCATCGCCGCCACCCAGCAGATCACCGTCCGGCCGCACGATGCGGCGGCCCAGCCGCTGACGCTGGTGCCCAGCTATCCCGACCTGCCGATGGAGCGCGTGTTTCCGCTCCAGGAGCAGACCGGCACCGCGATGGTCTTCTGCCGCGACGTGGGCAAGGGCCGGGTGGTGTATTTCCCCATGGACCTGGACCGCACCTTCTGGGAAGTGCTGGCCGCCGATCACCAGCTTCTGCTGCAGAACGCGGTGGAATGGGCGATGGACGCGCCCCAGCCCATGACGGTGACGGGGCCCGGCATGGTGGACATATCCTATTGGCGCCAGAAGGACTCGCTGGCCGCCCATATCGTCAACCTCAACAACCCGATGATGATGAAGGGACCGTACCGCGAGATATTGCCCGCCGGCCCCTATCGCGTGACGCTGGAACTGCCCCGGGGCGCGAAAGTCAGGGGTGTGACGCTGCTGGAAAGCGGCGCGACACCCAACAGCAGGCAGGACGGCGGGCGGCTGACGGTGGATGTGCCCGCCATCCGCCTGCACGAAGTCGTGGCGGTGGACCTTGCCTGACCCCGCAGCAGGGTTGCTACATGGTCGCGCCGATCTGCCAGGGCACGAATTCGGCGTCGCCATAGCCGAAGCGTTCGGACTTGCTGCGCGCGCCCGAGGCCACTTTCAGGATCGTCTCGAATATCTCCCGTCCCTTGTCGGCGACGGAGACGCCGTCCAGCACATCGCCGCAATTGATGTCCATGTCGTCCGCCATCCGCTCATACATCGGCGTGTTGGTGGCCAGCTTGATGGACGGCGTGGGCTTGCAGCCATAGGCCGAACCGCGGCCGGTGGTGAAACACAGGATATTCGCCCCGCCCGCGACCTGCCCGGTGGCCGAAACGGGATCGTAGCCGGGCGTATCCATGAACACGAACCCTTTCTCGGTCACGGGCTGCGCATATTCATAGACGGCCTTGAGCCGGGTGGTGCCGCCCTTGGCCGCCGCGCCGAGCGACTTCTCCAGGATGGTGGTGAGGCCGCCGGCCTTGTTTCCCGGCGAGGGATTGTTGTTCATGCTGCCGGCGTTGCGGGTGGTGTAATCCTCCCACCAGCGGATGCGTTCGATCAGCTTGCGGCCCACATCCGGACTGGCGCGGCGGGTCAGAAGATGCTCGGCGCCATAGATCTCCGGCGTTTCCGACAGGATCGCGGTGCCGCCATGCGCCACCAGCAGGTCCACCGCCGCGCCCAGCGCCGGATTGGCGGTGATGCCGGAATAGCCATCGCTGCCGCCACATTGCAGCGCCAGCATCAGCGCAGCGGCGGGGGCGGTTTCGCGCCGCACCGCGCCGGCCGCCGGCAGCATGTCGCGCACCGCGGCGATCCCCGCCTCCACGGTCCGGGCCGTGCCGCCGGAATCCTGGATCGTCAGCGAGCGAAACGTGTCGCTTTCCACGATGCCGTAAGCCTCCTTCCAGCGCGCGATCTGGAAGGTCTCGCAGCCCAGCCCCACCATCAGCACCGCGCCCATGTTGGGATTGGCGGCATAGCCCCATTGGGTGCGCTTGAGCACATCGTATCCTTCGCCCTTGCTGGCCATGCCGCAGCCATGGCCATGCACCAGCGGGATCACGCCGTCGATTTCGGGATAGTCGTCCAGCAATCCGCGTTTCTCGACCTCGCGCGCGATCAGCCGCGCCACCGTGGCCGAGCAGTTCACCGAAGTCAGGATGCCCAGATAGTTGCGGGTGCCGAAGCGCCCGTCGGCGCGCCGATATCCCTGAAACACCGCAGGCAACGCCGCGGGCTCCGGATCGCGGGCGTCGATCTCGAAAGCATAATCGCGGTCCACGGCATGGAAGGCGAGATTATGCTCGTGCACCCATTCGCCGGGTGCGATGTCCTGGGTGGCGAAGCCGATGATCTGGCCGAATTTGAGCGCCGGCGCATCCTTCGCGATCGGCCGCACCGCCGCCTTGTGGCCCATCGGAATGCGCCGGACGATCTTCACATCGTCCACGATGTCGCCAGGCGCGAGGCCGGCAATGGCCACCACCACATTGTCGGACGGATGCAGCCGCAGGAAAGGGGCCATGGAAACTCCCTGGGAAAACCGGAGAACCGCCTTTTACAACATGCGGAATTCGGGATCGAGACGCTCCTTCACCGCATCCTCGTTCAGGCTGATGCCGATGCCCGGCGCATCCGGCACCGGCAGGAAGCCCTCGGCATCCAGCTTGACCGGCTCGCACAGTTCGGTGAAGGCCTTTTCCTGGTACTGCGTGAACTCCTGCACCAGCAGGTTGGGGATCACCGCGCAGACATGGGTGATGCCCAGCGTGCCCAGGGGCGTGCAGACCCCATGCGGCGCGAGCGGCACATTGTAGGTTTCGGCCATGTTCGCGATCTTGAGGCCCTCGAACAGCCCGCCGGTCTTGGTGAAGTCGGGCTGGATGATGGAAAGCGCCTGTTTCTCGAAATAGGGTCGGAAGCCGAAGCGGGTATAGATGTTTTCGCCCGCCGCGATGGGCACGCGCGTGTTGTTCCGGAGCCGCACCATGGAATCGACATTGTCGCTGGTGGTGGGCTCCTCCACAAACAGGGGACGGTACGGTTCGACGAGATTGCAGAGCTGGATGCCCGCTTCCAGGTCGTAGTGGGCATGGCACTCCAGCGCGACCTCATAGTCGATGCCCAGTTCCTTGCGGAATCCGGCGAAGAAATTCACCGTGTCGTCGATCTGGTTGTTGGTCATGTGCAGGCCGAAGCGCTTGCCCGGCTCGAAGCCCTTGTTGATCGACCAGTCGTCGTTGGAATAATCGAGCCCCACCTTGACGGTGCGGGTTTTGGTTTCGGTCACGATCCGCCGCGCGATCTGCGGGTTGGCGGCGTGCAGATAGACCGGCACGCGGTCGCGCATCTTTCCGCCCATCAGCCGGTGGATGGGAAGGCCCAGCGCCTTGCCCGCCAGGTCCCACAGCGCCATTTCAACCCCGCTGACTGCGCCCAGATAGGGCCCGCCGAATCCATGCACGAAGACGGCCGACGGCGGGCCGCCCAGGTTAATCTTATGGTAGCCCCAGAAGTCGGCCAGGATGCCCTGGATCTCCAGCGGGTCGCGGCCTTTGAGCATCACATGGAAGTTGTTGTTGATGATGTATTCGGCGCCCATCGTGTCCACGAACTCGCCGGTGCCGGTCAGCCCCTCTTCGGTATAGACGCGCACGAAGCGGCTGTTGAACCCGTTTCTCAGGCGGACCGCGCGCACGTCCCGGATCCGCAGCCGCGGCGCGCGCGAGGTGCCCGCTGCCCTGGCGTCGGCCAGCAATGCGGCGTAACAGGCGGCGCCGCCCGCCAGGAAGGCGCGGCGATCCATCGGCTATCTCCCTTTGACGGCGGGCGTGACTACAGCATGGCGAGGGCCCGCAGCGCCAACGATTTCACTTGCGCCGGACGTGCGGGGCAGGATGATGCGCCGGCTCAGACAGGGATGGTCTCATGAAAAACCGCGCGCGCGCCGCAGTCTTCGCATTCGCAATATCGGCGGCGATACCCGCCATGGCGCATGAGGGCTTTCTGCCGCCGGCCGAGGTGATCCACGACACGCCCGAATGGAAGGGCGAGCGATTTGCCGACGGCAGGCCGAAGGTGCCCGATGCCATCCTGGACCGCATGAAGAACGTCACGCTGGAGGAAGCCTGGGCCACGCTGCGCAATGCCGGCTATGAAAACCAGTACGAGGACGGCTGGTACACCATCTTCCCCGACAAGGTGCTGGTGGGCCGCGCGCTGACGTCCACCTGGATGCCGGGGCGGCTGGACATCCAGCGCGTGGTCGAGGCCGACGGCAAACAGGAAGGCCGCAAGGGCGCCCCCAATGCCTGGCCGGTGGACATGCTGCAGCCGCGCGACGTTTATGTCTCGGATCATTTCGGGCTCAAGGTGAACGGCGCTTCGATCGGGGACAATGTCGGCAACGCCATCTATGCCCGCTCGGGCAACGGCATCGTCTATGACGGCGCCGTACGCGACATCAACGGGCTCAAGGAGCTGCCCAACTTCGTCTCCTTCGTGCGCTATTACGACCCTTCCCATCATTTCGGCCGGATCGAGGAAGGCCGGCCGCTCAACTCCACCATGGTCGCCATCAACAGCCCGACCCGCATCGGCCATGCCGCAGTGATGCCGGGCGATGTGGTGCTGGGCCGCGACGGGGGCGTGATCTTCATCCCGCCGCAGCTGGCCGAGCGAGTGGTGCGGGAATCCGAGCGCACGCATCTGCGCGACATGTTCGGCCACCAGCGTCTTGCGGAGAAGAAATACACGGCGGGCCAGATCGACCGCGAATGGACGCCCGCGATCGAGGCCGATTTCACCCAATGGCTGAAGGAAAATATCGACAAGCTGCCGGTCGGCCATGTCCAGGTGCAGCAATGGATCGACGAGCGCCAGAAAGGCGCACGCAATGCGGACTAGGCGGCTGCGCTTCCCAGCAGCGCAAGAAGCTTCTCGCGGCTGATGGGCTTGGCAAGATAATCGTCCATGCCGCAGTCCAGGCAGGTCTTGCGGTCTTCGGGCATGGCATGGGCCGTAAGGCCGATCACGCGGGACTGGCGCGCGCCGCCCCGCTCCAGGGTGCGGATCTGCGCGGTCGCTTCCAGCCCGTCCATCCTGGGCATGGATACGTCCATCAGGACCACGTCCGGCTGGAGCCTGCGATAGCTGTCCACCGCCTCGATGCCGTCGCAGGCGAAATGGATGTCATAGCCGCCGTCGGCCAGCATGGCCGCGATCACCCGGCGGTTCACCTCATTGTCCTCGGCCACGAGGACGGTGAGCGCGCCGGCCCCCGCCGCGGCGTCCTTCGCGGCCTCGCGTTCCTCCTGTACAGGCGGCGCTGCCGCCACGGCCGCCCTGCTGCGCCTTTCGTGCGGCGCTGCCGGCCGGGCGCGTCCGATGATCTCGCGCACCTTGCCGGCGAGATGCCCGGTGCGGGCGGGTTTGACGATCGTGGCTTCGAACAGGTGCGCGGTCTTCTCGTCCAGTTCGCCAAGCTGGCCCACCGAGGTCAGCATCATCAGCGGCAACGCGGCTGTGGCGGGAGCGGCCTTGATTGTCCGGGCCAGATCGAAGCCGTTCATGCCGGGCATCTGGTAGTCCAGGATCGCCATGTCGAATTCCGCGCCCGTTGCAAGCAGCGAAAGCGCCTGCGGCCCGCCCTCCACCGACACCGGCACAAGACCCCAGCTGCGCGCCTGCTCTTCCAGGATGCGCCGGTTCACTTCATTGTCGTCGACGATCAGAATGGCGCGGCCGGAAATATCGACATCGACCGGGGCCGGCTTGTCCTCGGCGGCATTGCGGCCCAGCATGAAAGATAGGGTGAAGGTAGTGCCCGCACCCAACTCGCTTTCCACCTGCACCGTGCCCTGCATCATCTCCAGCAGACGGCGGGTGATGGCGAGGCCAAGACCCGTGCCTTCATGGCTGCGCGAGGCCGATCCGTTCACCTGCTCGAACATCTCGAACACGCGCTCCAGCTTGTCCCGGGGGATGCCGCAGCCCGTGTCGCTGACCCTGACGGTGACGGCGACTTCCTCGCCCCGGCGGCTGTCGCAGACATCGACCAGGACATGGCCCTTCTGGGTGAACTTGATGGCATTCCCCACGATGTTGGTCACGATCTGGCGCACGCGTCCCTCGTCGCCGATCACCGCCTCGCAGAGATCGGGATCGATGCGGACGATCAGTTCCAGCTTCTTTGCCTCGGCCGAGGGCGCAAGCGCGGCGACGGCATCTTCGATCAGAAGGTGCAGGTTGAAGGGCCGGCTGACCAGCCGCATCTTGCCCGCCTCGATTTTAGAGAAGTCGAGCACGTCATTGATGACGGTCAACAGGCTGTTGCCCGAAGAGACCACGGTGGCCAGCATTTCGTGCTGCTCGGGCGTGAGCCGGGTACGGCTCAGTATATCCGCCATGCCAAGGACACCGTTGAGCGGCGTGCGGATCTCGTGGCTCATATTGGCCAGGAACTGCGACTTGGCGCGGCTGGCGGCCTGTGCTTCCTGGGACGCCGCGCGCAGGTCGCGCGCCAGTTTCTCGAGATCGCTGGTACGCTTGCGCAACTCGGTCACGTCGCGGTCGATGATCGCATATCCCGTTTCCTGCGGCCGCGCCCACATCTCGCTGACCCGGCCGCCGAACAGGCGGCGCTCGACGGTGAATTCCTCGCCGCGGCGCAGCTTCGCGATCAGCGTCTCGACACCCTGATCTTCCGGAAGGCCCAGCAGTCCCAACACGCTCATCTGCTCGAGACTCTGGGCGAAGTCCGCCCCTACCGCCAGCAGTTCGTCCCGGAGCGTGGGATCGTCCCAGACGGAGCCGGAAACGCTGGCCACCCTGCCATCGCGGTCCAGGATAATCACGGTCTGGTCCACGGCCGTCATCGCACCGGAGAAAGCCTGCATTATCGCGGAGGCGCTGGTCTTCCTCTGCTCCTGCCGGCACAGCATGTCGGTGGCAAACCAGGACAACCCCACCAGCCGGGCGCTGGGATTGGTGATGGCGAGCGTGGGGATGGCGCTGACGAAATTGCGGAACTGTCCCTTGTCCTCGAAGGTTTCGCGCAGACGCGCATGGAAGGCATCGGTTCCGGCCTCCACCAGCGCATTGCAGAAGAAATAGATGCCGCCTTCGGCACACAGGCTGAGCGCCACGTCGCCGGCAAAGGCGCCCAGCGCCGAGAAGAACACCTCCAGCGTCTTGGAACAGGCCGCATCCGTATTGGTGCGCGCATAGAGAAGTATCTCCAGCGGCGTCATGTCGGTCAGCGGCAGGTCGTGGATCTCGCAGATGGCACGATGAATATTGACCAGGCCGGGATCGGAGATAAGCCGTTCGCTGGATACGCGGCCGAAGGTCTTGCGCAGGTTCTTGAGGATCTCGGTTTCCAGCGGTGTGGAGGGCGCGAAGGCGGTATGGCCGATTTCGGTGTCGATCACCTCATACCCGCTGCCGGTATGGGTGAGCGCGGATGCACAGAGCCCGTGATTGGCATAGATCACCGCATAGCGGCCATCGCGGACCTGCGGATGTATCTGTCCGTCGCGCCCCGCCACGCGCAACAGATCCTTGGCGCCCAGCCAGGGCAATGCCGCGGCCAGCGCCGCGACGTCATTGATCACGAAGGCGTCGGCGAAGCCGAACTGCCGCTTCAGGTCGGCCAGCGAAAGCGTCCATACGCCGTTGCAGAAGCTGGTGCGCCCGCGCACCGGGCCGCCAAAAGCCACGCCCAGCAGCGGCGGCAGTTTCTCGAGGCCCAGAAGGCCGCGGTAGTGCTCCAGCACATCGGCCACGCCGCCGAACTGGTCATTATCGAAGGCGAAATTGTGGGCGAAGCGCGGCCGCTCGCCGCGGCTGCGCTGCATCAGCGATATCCGGCATTGGTCCAGACCGACGTCTATAAGAACCGCGTCGTTCATCGCGCGATTTCCCTCCCGGAGCGCGCGAAAAATAGGCACCGACCGTTAATATCCGGTAACGCTAACAACAGTTCCGTGACGGATCAGCCCCCGGCCACGGCTTCCGCCACGAGGTTCGACACGAGCTGCATGGGATGGGGATGCACTGCCGCCGCATAGAGCGTGGTCAGCACGACGCAGATCGTGGACGTGGCCGGGTCACACCAGGACAATGTTCCGGTCGAACCGTTGTGACCAAACGTCAGCGGCCCGCATGCGGGTGATCCCACACCTGGCGGCAGGTCGAAGCCCAGGCCGCTGGCTTTCACGCCCGCGGGGCTCTGGTTGACGATCATCATCGCTTCGGTTTCCGGCTTGAGGATGCGGCCGCGCTTTTGCAGAAATTCGTCATAGAAACGCACGACATCGATGGCCGGCCCCAGCGCGCCGCCCCAGGGCGCGCCAAGCGCGCGCCAGTAGTCGCTGTTCCAGTTCCAGTCCTGCCAACTCTGCTTGCCCGCTTCGGTCATGGCAGGCGCGGGCTGGCTCAACACGGTGGCGGCCTTGTCCCGTTCGCCCAGGCCCAACGTCGTCTTGTCCATCTCCAGCGGCGTGAAGACCTTGTCGCCGACATACCGCGCGAACGGCGTGCCGGTGATCTTCTGGGCGATTTCGGCGGCCAGCAGGATGCCCATGCTGGCATAGGAATAGCCGGTGCCGGGGCGGAATTTCAGCGGCGCCTTCAGCGCCCCTTCGCGATAGGCCGAAAGCGGCGCATGGCTTTCGCGCAGGGCTTCGTCATTCCTCAGCATGTCCGGCAGGCCGCCGGTATGGGTGAGCAGATGGCGAATGGTGATCTCCTCGCGCCCCCCGCCCGTGAATTCCGGGAAGAATTTCGTGACATGGTCGTCCAGCGACAACGCGCCGGCATCCACCAGCGTCATCACCGCCGCCGCGGTCATCGGCTTGGTGATGGAGGCGAGCAGGAAGACCGGTTCGGTGCCCTGGGCCGATCCATAATTGCGCAGGAAGCTGTTGCGGCCCTGATGAACCAGGATCGAGGCGCCCTGCACCCGCCCGTCCGCCACCCAGGCGGTCATGACCCCGGCAGCCTGCTCCAGCCTGGCGGTATCCCATCCCGCAGCCGCGCTTGCCCTGCCTGGCAACTGACTGGCGATCATGGAGGCCCCCGCCGTCCTGAGCATGGTTCTGCGATTCATACCGGTTCCCCGCTGGCGCGGCTTCTGCTCTACCATGCCCATGCAAAAACCGCATCGGTTCATAGCGAGTTTGGGTTGGACCGGCTGGAACCGGCCGCGCTAGAAGACCGCCCGCAAGGGACGAGAAGAGAAAGACCATGAGCAAGATGTCACCGCAGGAGATGGCCCGCACGCTCGCCCGGGGGCTGCTTTCGTTCCCTGTCACCCATTTCGACCAGGAATATGGGTTCCAGGAAGGCCCGTATCGCGAACACTGCGCCTGGCTGCTCGGTTTCGGACGCCTGACCGGGTTGTTCGCGGCGGGCGGAACGGGCGAGTTCTTCTCGCTTACGCCCGGCGAAGTGGCGCAGGTCGTCGCGGCGGCGGTCCGGGAAACGAGCGGCAGGACGCCGGTGATCGCCGGCTGCGGCTATGGCACGGCGATTGCCGTCGAACTGGCGAAGGCGGCCGAGAAGGCGGGCGCCGACGGCATCCTGCTCCTGCCGCCCTATCTGATGGTGCCGAACCAGGAAGGTCTGACGGCGCATATCGAAACGGTGTGCAGGGCGACGTCCATCGGCGTGATCGTCTACAACCGCGACAACGCCGTGCTGAGCGAAGACAGTCTGGCCAGGTTGTGCGAACGCAATCCCAACCTGGTCGGCTTCAAGGACGGCGTGGGCGACATCGAGCTGATGATGCGCGTCTATGCCAGGCTGGGCGACCGGCTGACCTATGTCGGCGGCCTGCCCACGGCCGAGACATTCGCGCTGCCCTATCTGGAGATGGGCGTGACGACCTATTCCTCGGCGATCTACAATTTCATGCCTGAATGGGCGCTGGCCTTCTATGACGCGGTGCGCGCCAAGGACCATGCGAAGGTGATGAAGGGCCTGAAGGAATTCGTGCTGCCCTATATCGCCATCCGCAACGAGAACCGCGGCTATGCCGTTTCCATCGTCAAGGCGGGGATGCGTGCCATCGGCCGCCCTGCCGGCCCCGTGCGGCCGCCCCTGACCGACCTGACCGACGGCCAGTTCGCGCGGCTCAAGACGCTGATCGAAGCCGCCAGACCGGTTTGAGGCGGGCGGCTTTGCCGCTAGGCTTGCGCCCCATGACGGGGCTGTCCGCGCAGTTCGAACTGCATCAGATCCGCTGCTTTGTCGCAGCGGCGGAAGAACTGCATTTCGGCCGCGCCGCAGCGCGCATGAACATGACCCAGCCGCCCCTGTCGCGGCAGATCCAGCTCCTGGAGCATGTCCTGGGGGTGAAGCTGCTGGACCGCACCAGCCGCGCCGTGAAACTGACGCCTGCGGGCCGCGTCTTCCTGCTGGAAGCGCGCCGGATCCTGCGGCTGGCCGAAAGCGCCGCGCTCGCCACGCGCCGCATCGCCGCGGGCGAGGCGGGCACCATCGCGCTGGGCTTCACGGCCGCCTCCGGCTACAGCTTCCTGCCGCGCCTGTTGCTGCTGCGCGCGTCCCATGCGCCCAACATCGACCTTGCGCTGCGGGAAATGGTAAGCGGCGAACAGGTCGAAAGCCTTCTGACCGGCCGGATCGATGTGGGCCTGCTGCGCCCGCCCGTGGACCGCACGGAATTCTCCACCCTGCGCGTGGCCGGCGAGCGGCTGGTGGCGGCGCTGCCCTATGGCGACGAGCGGCTGGAGCAGGCAAGCCTGCGCCTTTCCGACTTCGACGGCCGGCGGCTGGTGATGTACGCGCCCGAAGGCGCACGTTACTTCCACGACATGCTGGCCGGCCTGTTCGAGGCCGAGGGTGTATCGCCGATCGCCGTCCAGTCGCTGAGTCAGATTCATTCCATGCTGGCGCTGGTGCGCGCCGGGATCGGCGCCGCGCTGGTGCCCGAGGCCGCCCAGTCCCTGCATTTCGACGATGTGCATTTCCGTCCCGTGACGACAAGCCCCGATGCCCCCGTGGAGCTTTTCGCGGCCTGGCGCACCGACAACGACAATCCGGCGCTTGCGTCCTTCCTGGACCTGCTGCGCACGGCCGGCGCCGCGGATTGATGCAATCGGCGCATCGATCCCTTGAACCTTTGGCTTGGACGGGCCACTGTGCACCGGCCTAATTTGGCCAACAAGACGGCCCCGAAGGACGCCATTCAGGGAATGATCATGGAAGCGGCCACGACCGAAACACGCAATTCGCATATCCGATTCTGGATCATCGCGGTCCTGTTCATCGTATCGTCCATCAATTACGCCAGCCGCGCCACGCTGGGCATCGCGGGAAAGCCGCTGGCGGCGGAATTCCATCTCAGCAATGTCGAACTGGGCTATATCTTCTCCGCCTTCGCCTGGGCCTATGCCATCGGGCAGATCCCGGGCGGCGGCCTGCTCGACCGCTATGGTTCGCGGCCGGTCTATATCTGGTCGATCTCGCTGTGGGCCGTTTTCACCGCGCTGCAGGCTTTCGTTTCCTGGATAGCATTCGTACCGGTGATGATCAGCCTGTTCCTGCTGCGCTTCGCGCTGGGCTTTGCGGAGTGCCCCAGCTTTCCCGCCAACGCCCGCATCGTCGCCAACTGGTTTCCCAATTCCGAGCGCGGCACGGCGTCGGCCATCTTCAACGCCTCGCAATATTTCTCGGTGGTGGCCTTCACCCCATTGATGGGATGGCTGGCGCAGTATTACGGCTGGCGCTCGGTCTTCCTGGCGATGGGCGCGATCGGCCTTCTCGGCGCCGCGATCTTCTGGGCGGTCGTGCACTCGCCCTCGCGCCACAAATACATCAGCAGGCGCGAATTCGCCTATATCGAGGAAGGCGGCGCGCTGGTGAACCTGGACAAGCCAGCGGCCAAGGCGCAGCCCATCCGCTGGAGCATCCTGGGCCAGCTTCTGTCCAACCGCATGTTGTGGGGCATCTATATCGCGCAATACTGCATCACGGCGCTGACCTATTTCTATTCCACCTGGTTCGCGATCTACCTGATCGAGGCCCGGCACATGAGCCTTGCCAAGGCGGGCTTCGCCGCCGCCGGCCCCGCCATCGCCGGATTCGTGGGCGGCGTGCTGGGCGGGGTCGTTTCGGACCTGCTGCTCAAGAAGGGCATGGCGCTGTCGCCCGCGCGCAAGATCCCGATCCTGGCCGGGCTGGTGATTTCCTGCGCGATCCTGGCCTGCAATTACACCGACAGCCAGGCGTGGATCATGACCTTCATGTCCATCGCCTTCTTCGGCAAGGGCGTGGCGGCGCTGGGGTGGGCAGTGATGAGCGATGCGGCTCCGCGCGAAGCGACGGGCCTTGCCGGCAGCGTGTTCAACCTGTGCGGCAACCTTTCCGGCATCTTCACGCCCATCGTGATCGGCTACATCCTGGACGCCACGGGTTCGTGGGAGGCGGCGCTGGTGTTCCTGTTCGCGCATTCCATCGTGGCGATGATCGGCTATGGCCTGATCGCGGGCGAGATTAAGCGCGTGGCGCTGAGGCCGGCCTGAAGCCACATCGAAAGGCGTTCCATGCAGAAGGAAATGGCTGGCGCTCCGCGCGTCACGGACATGAAGGTCATTCCCGTTGCGGGCCAGGACAGCATGTTGCTGAACCTGTCGGGGGCGCACGCGCCCTTCTTCACGCGCAACCTGGTGATCCTGACATCCAGCGACCGCCATGTGGGCGTCGGCGAAGTTCCCGGCGGAGAGAAGATACGGCAGACGCTGGAGGAGTCACGCGACCTGGTGTTGGGCCGCGGCATCGGCGAATGGAACGGCATCCTGGGCGCGGTGGGCCGCCGTTTCGCCGACCGCGACGCGGGCGGGCGCGGACTTCAGACCTTCGACCAGCGCGTGACCGTGCACTGTCAGGCGGCGCTGGAATGCGCGCTGCTCGACCTTCTGGGCCAGCATCTGGCGGTGCCGGTGGCGGCGCTGCTGGGCGAAGGCATGCAGCGCGACCGGGTAGAGATGCTGGGTTATCTCTTCTTTGTCGGCGACCGCCGGAAAACGCCCCTGCCCTATCGCCACGATCAGAAGGGCGACGCGTGGATCCGCCTGCGCGATGAGGAGGCGCTGACTCCCGACGCCGTGGTGCGGCTGGCGGAGGCCGCCCACGAACGCTATGGCTTCAACGATTTCAAGCTCAAGGGCGGCGTGCTGGAAGGCGCGCGCGAGATGGAGGCGGTGACGGCGCTGGCCGCCCGCTTTCCCGGGGCGCGCATCACCCTCGATCCCAACGGCGCGTGGTCGCTGAAGGAAGCCGTGGCGCTGTGCAAGGGACGCCAGGACGTGCTGGCCTATGCCGAGGACCCTTGCGGCGCCGAGGGCGGTTTTTCGGGGCGCGAGATCATGGCGGAATTCCGCCGGGCCACCGGCCTGCCCACGGCCACCAACATGATCGCCACCGACTGGCGGCAGATGGTGCACGCGATCGATCTGGGCGCGGTGGACATTCCCCTGGCCGACCCGCATTTCTGGACCATGCGCGGCAGCGTGCGCGTGGCGCAGATGTGCGCCGACCGGGGCCTGCGCTGGGGCAGTCATTCCAACAATCACTTCGACGTATCGCTGGCCATGTTCACCCATGTCGCGGCGGCCGCGCCCGGCAACATCACCGCCATCGACACCCACTGGATCTGGCAGGACGGCCAGCGCCTGACCAGGGAGCCGCCGCGGATCGCGGGCGGGCTGGTGGAGGTTCCGCAGCGCGGCGGGCTTGGCATCGAACTGGATATGGCCGAGGTCGAAAAGGCGCATGACCTCTACAAATCGCTGGATCTGGGCGGACGCGACGACGCGGCCGCCATGCAGTTCCTGATTCCGGGCTGGACCTTCGACCCGAAGAGGCCATGTCTGGTGCGCTAGGCGTGCTATAAGGCATCCATGAACCTCCAACAGAAGCCGCCACATGAACCGCCGCGCCGCATCCAGGTCAGCGCGCGCGACAATGTGGCGATCGTGGTCAATGCCCTGGGCCTTCCGGCAGGAACGGAATTCCCCGACGGACTGACGCTCAACCAGTTCGTGCCTCAGGGCCACAAGGTGGCGCTGGCCGACATTGCCGACGGCGCCCCCATCATCCGTTATGGCGAGGTGATCGGCACCGCGAAGGGCGCGATCCGCCGCGGCGACTGGGTGAACGAAGATAATGTGGCGATGGGAACGCCTCCGCCGCTGGACCGGCTGGAGATGGCGACCCGGCCCCCGTCGCCGCCGAAACCGCTGACGGGTTACACCTTCGAAGGCTATCGCAACGCCGACGGAACGGTCGGCACCAAGAACATCCTGGCCATCTCGACCAGCGTGCAATGCGTGGCGGGAACGATGGAGTTCGCGCTGAGGCGCATCAAGGCCGAGCTTCTACCCAGATACCCCAACGTGGATGACGTCGTGGTTCTTACCCACGCCTATGGCTGTGGCGTGGCGATCAACGCGCCGGAAGCCGTTGTTCCGATCCGCACCCTGCAGAATCTGGCCAGGAACCCCAATTTCGGCGGCGAAGTGCTGGTGGTGGGGCTGGGCTGCGAGAAGCTGGTGCCCGAGCGGCTGTCGGGTGAGGCCGGCGGCATCCTGAAAATGCAGGACCAGGACGGTTTCGGCGCCATGATCGGCACGATCATGCAGACGGTCGAGGCGCGGCTGAAAGTGCTGAACGAACGCCGGCGCGAGACGGTGCCGGCTTCCGAGCTGATCGTGGGCATGCAGTGCGGCGGCAGCGACGCCTTTTCGGGCCTTACCGCCAATCCGGCGCTGGGCTTCTGCACCGACCTGCTGGTGGCGGCGGGGGCGACCGTGATGTTCTCGGAAGTGACCGAGGTGCGCGACGCCATCCATCTTCTGACCCCGCGCGCCGCGACACGGGAAGTGGCCGAGGCGCTGGTGCGCGAAATGCGCTGGTACGACGAATACCTGGGCAGGGGCGGGGCGGACCGCGGCGCCAATACCACGCCGGGCAACAAGAAGGGCGGCCTGTCGAACATCATCGAGAAATCGCTGGGCTCGGTTGCCAAGTCGGGTACCAGCGCCATCAGCGCGGTGCTGTCGCCGGGGGAAAGGCTTCGCGGGCGCGGATTGGTGTTCGCCGCGACGCCCGCAAGCGATTTCGTCTGCGGCACGCTGCAACTGGCATCCGGCATGAATCTGCATGTCTTCACCACTGGGCGCGGCACGCCCTATGGCCTGGCAGCCGTGCCGGTGATCAAGGTGTCCACCCGCAGCGAACTGGCGCGACGCTGGGCCGACCTGATCGACCTGGATGCGGGGCCCATCGCCACCGGCGAGAAGACCATCGAGCAGGTTGGCTGGGAACTGTTCCACCTGATGCTGGACGTGGCCAGCGGCAGGAAACAGGTCTGGGCTGACAAATGGGGCCTGGCCAACGATCTGGCGCTGTTCAACCCCGCGCCGGTGACGTAAGCGCGCGGGACGTCCGTCCGATCCGGCATCGTCCTTCGGCGGGGCTCAGGTGAAGAAATCGCCTATCCTCATGCTGAGACGGTGTCAGCCGCGCGCGTCCTCGATCACCATTGCCGCGCCCTTGTCGGCGATCATGATCGTGGGCGTGTTGGTGTTGCCTGAAACAATAGTGGGCATTACTGAGGCGTCGATCACCCGCAATCCTTCCAGCCCGTGCACACGCAGCCGCGCATCCACCACCGCCAGAGGATCGCTGGAAAGCCCCATTTTTGCCGTGCCCACCGGATGGAAGATGGTCGTGCCGATGTCGCCCGCCGCGTGGATCAGCTCGGCATCGCCGTCCGCTACCGCAGGTCCGGGCCGGAATTCCTCGGGGCGATATTTCGCGAGCGCCGGCTGGCGCATCAGCCGCCGCGTCACGCGGATGGAATCGGCCGCGACGCGCCGGTCCTCGTCCGTTGAAAGATAATTCGGCCTGATCTCAGGCGCGGCCTCCGCCGCCGCGGACGTAATCCGCACCGTTCCGCGAGAGGACGGCCGCAGGTTGCAGGGGCTGACCGTCACCGCCGGAAAGCGGTGCAGCGGCGTACCGAAACGATCCAGCGAAAGAGGCTGGATGTGGAACTGGATATTGGCGCGCTCCTGGCCGGGATCGGAGCGGGTGAAGATGCCAAGCTGCGAAGCCGCCATTGTCAGGGGCCCGCGCCGCAGAAACGCATACTGCAGTCCCATCAGCGGCCGGCCCAGGGGCGAATAATAAAGCTCGTTCAGCGTCCTCACGCCGCTGACGCGGTACATCGAACGCAACTGAAGGTGGTCCTGCAGGTTGCGGCCCACGCCTTCCGCAGCCAGCACCACCGGAATGCCCAGCGCATTCAGCCAGGCCCCCGGCCCCACGCCGGACCGATGCAGCACCTGCACCGAGCCGATGGCACCGGCGGACAGGATCACCTCGCCCCTCGCCCGCGCCTCGACCATTTGCCCGTCCTGCAGGAAGCGGAGTCCCGCCGCGCGCCTGCCCTCGAACAATATCCGGTCCACCAGCACGCCCGTTTCCAGCCGCAGGTTGGGGCGGTTCAGCACCGGCCTCAGGAAGCCGCGCGCCGCCGACCAGCGCCGTCCGTTCCTCTGGTTGACGTGAAAGTAGCAGCTCCCCTCATTATCGCCGGTATTGAAATCGGGAACTTTCGGGATGCCCATCTCCTCCGCCGCATCGGCGACGGCATCCAGTATCTTCCAGCGCACGCGCGGTGCATCCACGCACAGTTCGCCCGAACCGCTGTGATGCTCGCTTTCGCCCAGGAAATGGCAGCTGAGGCGGCGGAACACGGGCTGCACGTCGCTCCAGCCCCAGCCCGTCAGACCCAGCTGCCGCCAATGGTCATAATCGGCCGCCTGCCCGCGCATGGAGATCATGGCGTTGATGCTGGACGAGCCGCCGATGGCCTTGCCGCGCGGATAGTTCAGCTTCCGGCCGTTGAGGCCCGGCTCGGCGCCGGTTTCGAACATCCAGTCGCTGCGCGGATTGCCGATCAGGAACAGATAGCCGACCGGGATGTGGAACCAGATCCAGTCGTCCTGGCCCCCCGCCTCGAGAAGAAGAACGCGTTTCGTGGGGTCCGCCGACAGGCGATTGGCAAGCACGCAACCCGCCGAGCCTGCGCCCGCGATGATATAATCGTAATCGCCTTCGAGTAATCGGGACATGATGTGCCCAAAAGTGAATATTGCGATCCGTAATATCGCGCCGCCTGCCGATTTACAGGCGTTTTTCCGCCCCGGCGCCAGTTTTTTTGCAGGGATTCCCTGAGGCCGGGACGCCCTTGCCCCCTTGCCCAGACTTGGTCTTATAATCGCTGCAATTTTTGCTGTTGAATGCGACGCTTAGAGAACAGCGAAACCCTTGTCCATGTCATCCCATGCCTTCGACGGCGCACGGACCAGAATCGTCCGGCGCGCCAGCGACGCGTTCATTTCCCACGGCTTCAGCGATCTGACAATGTCGCAGCTTGCCGGGTTGTGCGGCCTGACGCGGCGCGCCCTGTACCATCATTTCAGCAGCAAGGAAGATGTCTTCCGCGCCGCGATCCGCCTCAACAATGTCCAGGCCTTCGAGGAAGCCGACGCGGCGGCGCGTACCGCCCTGGGCGAGGGCGGCGATGCGCTGGAAGTGATCTTCCGCTGGCTGGACATCCGCTTCGGAAACCTGCGGCGCAAGGTGGCCGCCTCGCCCTTCGCGCGCGAACTGAACGAGACTGCCTTCCGCGTCGCCGGAGACATCATGGTGGAAGTCAGCCTTGACACCAGTCACAGGCTGGCCGAACTGATACAGGAACTTTGCGGACGTGGACTTCTTACCCTGCGCCCCGGCGTGACGGTGGAGAAGACGGCCCGGCTGATCGCCGATGCGGCCCGCGGCGTGAATATGGCGCGGCCGCCGATTCCGGTGAGCCAGATCGCCCAGCATTATCGCGACATCGCCGAAGCGCTGCTGTTCGGTTGCGCCGTCAAGGCCGTCAGCGATTGAGATAGAACTCGATCGGCACGACCGCATCCAGCGTGCGGGTCGGGAAATCCGCCGGGAGCGCGGGCAGTGGCTGGGCGCGCGCAACCAGCGCCAGCGCTTCGGCATCTAGCACGGGACGGCCGGAGCTTTTGGCGATTTCGCTGGAAAGAACCCTGCCGTTCGCATCCATCACGAAATGCAGCATCACGACGCCCTCGATATGGGCGGCGCGCGCCGCGCGCGGATACTGTTTGAAGCGGTTGAGCTGGGCCAGGAGCCGCCCCAGGAAGGAGTCGCGCCCCTCTCCCGTACCCCTTTGCGGCGCGGCCGCCGGCTGGGGCGGAACGGGCTTCGCCGCCGTCTGCTGCTGCGCCGTCACGGGGGGAGGAACCGCGGTTGCGATCTGCACATCTGGCGGCGGCACCGTGACCTGGGCGGGCTGGATGAGCTTCGGCGGCGGCAGGGCTTCCTCGACCGGCTTCACCGGCTCGGGCGTGATCTGCACGGAGAGTTCCTGCATCACCCTGGTGTGCGAGACCTGCACCGCCGTCAGTGCGCCCACCGCGATCAGGACATGGATGGCGATGGTGATGCAGATGCTGGTGAGCCTGGCGCGGTCAAGAATAGGCTGCTTGCGCGGCGCCACCACATGCGCGCCTTCGAAGGCGTCGAGCGGAAAGGGAATCGTCATGCGGCCACCTCGTCTGCCGTCACCTCGCCGGCCAGCACGGTCATGGGGATGCGGCGGCGGCGTTTCTTTGCCCACATCACGATGCCGGTCACCACGAACAGCGCCGGTACCAGGCCGGACAGGAACACCAGAAAGCGCCAGACCGGCCCCAAGCTGCCCTGATGCACCGGACGCATCCAGGACATGAAGCGGCCCGAGCTGTCGCGCACCGCCAGCACTGTGCCGCGATAGGGATCTATCAGCACACTGGCATTGACCGCATCGTGGCTCAGATAATTCACGCTGATCGGCTGGTCCCGGCGCGCCGGCAGGGTGACGCTGCGGGCCTCCAATCCCGGCACGGCGGCCACGGCGGCGATCACTGCCTCGGTGGCGCCGATCCGCCTGATGCCGGCCGTTTCCGCGGGCGGCTTCACGCCGGGCAGCGCCCGTGGATTGAATCCGGGCGGATTGAGGCCAAACGTCTGCGGCCAGGCGATAGCCACACCGGAAACGCTGACCGCCATGAAGACGACGAACATCCAGATGCCGGTGGCGCCATGCAGTTCGCGATGGAAGCGCAGGCCCGTGGCGGCACGGCGCACGCCGAAGGCATATTTCCACTGGCCGCGTTTGGGCCACCACAGAACCAGGCCCGTGATGCCCAGGACGCACATCGCCACGCCCAGCCAACCCACCACCAGGCTGCGGCCCTCGCGGCCCATCAGGAAATTGCCATGCAGCTGATGGGCGAAGACAAGGATCGGCGGCAGCAGCGCCTTGCGGCTGCCCAGAACCTCGCCCGAAACCGGATCGATGAAGATCTGCAATCCCCCGCGCGAACCGCCCGCGCCAGCCTGGCCCTCCGCACGGCGTCCCTCGCGCCCACCTTCATGGCGGCGGCCGCCGCTCATGGCCATGCCGCGCATGCCGGATGCGCCGGCGGCCGAACCGTTGCCCATGGGCGATATCCCGCCCGCGCGCACCGCAATCGCCTCGCCCGGCGCGTCAGGCAATACGATCTGGAGCTGCACGCCGTCGAGACCCTGTTCGGCGGCCGTGCGGCGCGCGATGTCGGCGATCATGGTCAGCGGCAAGGGCTGGCCCGCCGTGACGGCGTGCGGCGGCGGGCTGAACAGGTTGGCGATCGCCTCGTCATAAACGAGCAGGCTGCCCGACAGGCCCAGCGCGGCGAGCAGGATGCCCAGCACCAGGCCGACCCACATATGAATGGTGAAGAGTGCGCGGCGGAGTTGGGTGAAGCTCATGGCGTCCTCATGCATCCGCCCAGCGGCGGACAAGATTGTGATAAAGACCCGTCAAGGCGATGACCTCATCGCTGTCGCCTACCTGCCGGCGCAAGCCCTGGATGGCGTTGTCGAGGTCGAACAGCATGCCGCGCGCCTGCTCGTCGCGGATCATGCTCTGAATCCAGAAAAAGGAGGCCCAGCGGCTGCCGCGCGTCACCGGCAGCACGCGATGGCGGCTGGTGGCGGGGTAAAGTACCAGGTCGCCGGCGGGCAGTTTGGCGCTGTGGGTGCCGTAGGTGTCTTCGATCACCAACTCGCCGCCGTCGTAATCCTCGGGCTCGGTGAGGAACAGCGTGGCCGAAAGATCGGTACGCACCCGGATGGGCGCGCCCGTGCCAAGTGACGGCTTCACGAAACGGATGGCATTGTCGATATGACTGCCGAAGTTCATACCCGTGTCATAGCGGTTGAACAGGGGCGGAAAGACCTTGTACGCCAGGGCCGCCGATGTGAAGCGTTCGTTGCGGCCCAGCGCAGTCAGGATGATGTCGCCCAAGGCGCGCGCGGCGGGCGCGTCCTCCGGAACCTGGAGGTTGTGCTTCGCGCCCGCCGACTGCTGCCCCGCCGTCACTTTCCCGTCCACCCAGTCCGTTGACGCCAGCACGTCGCGGACATGGGCGACCTGCTCGGGCGACAACAGAGAGGGTATCCGGATCATCATGTCAGAGTGCCGCGTCCAATGAGACGATGAAGGTGCGTCCCGCCGCCGGCGTGGCCCGGTTGCCGAAGGACTGGCTGTAGTAGAGCCGGTCGGCGAGATTGTTGATGTTGAACTGGACCCGCCAGACGGGATCGAACTGGTAGGCGGCCACCGCATCCAGCTCGACGGTTTCCGGAATGCGCACGATGCGGCCCAGCGGATAGGCCGTGGCGCTGGGCGCGGTATAGTTGTTGAAGAGGTGGCTCTGATAGACGATGCCGCCGCCGAAGGACAGCCCCTTCAGCAACACTTCGCCCGCATCATAGTCGCCCCACAGCGAAGCGGCATGTTTGGGCACGAAGGTGATCTGCCGGCCGATATTGTAGGGCGTGGTCGGGTCGTCCACGATGACGGGGTTGAGGTAGGTATAGGACGCGGTGAGGTTGAGGTGGGGAAGCACTTTCCCGGTGGCCGAACCCTCGAAGCCCTGTACGCGCTGGCGCTGGCTGGATTGCAGCAGCACGTCGCCGGTCACGGGATCGGTCTGCAGCGCGTTGGACTTGGTGACGGTGAACAGCGAGCCGGAAAGGCCAAGCCGGCCGTCGAACAGGCTGAACTTGGCGCCCACTTCGAGTGTCTCGCTCTTGTCGGGCCGGAGCGCGGCCTGCGCGCCCGAGGTGATCGGGTTGGGCGAGCCCACCACCGAGGTGCCGATCGGCGTCGCGCCCTTGCCCCAGGACAGATAATAGGTCTGGTTCTGGTCGGGCTCGAACACCAGGCTGGCGCGCGGAGAGAACAGGAAGGACGGCGATTTGAACTGGGTATAGGCTCCGGCAACCGTCACCGACGCATAGTTGGCGCGATACTGATCGGCGCGCAGACCGGCAATCAGCGAGATCTGATCGGTGAACCACAGCCGGTCGGTAGCGAACAGCGCCAGGTCGGTGGCATCGCCCGTGGATGTGACCACGGTGGTCGCGGTGGCGGAGGTAGCCCCGTTGTTGGCGCCGGTGCTGTTGGCCGCGGTCGGCAGGATCACATTATAGCCGGGCGGCGTCTGGTGGTTGAAGCCGAACAGCGGGAAGCCGATGTTGCTGCGGCTGGGGGAATGGTTACCCAGCTGGTAGGCATACTGCGCCGAGGTCGGCAGGGTGTAGGCATAAATGGTGCGGTCGGCCCGCTGGTAGGACACATCCAGTCCCGCGATCAGCGTGTTGCGCAGCTGTCCGAGATGAAAGTTCGCCGTGCCGATGGCGGTGTCCTGCACGCCCCAGCTGTTCTGGTGATAGGGGCCGCCGCCGCCCGTGCCTGCGAGCGCCGTGGCCGGATCGGCCGAACCGGCCGCCGCGCCCGGCTGGGCCACACCGAACAGCACGAGATTGCAGTAGTTGGTCGCAGAGGTGTTGTCGCAGCGGTCGGTCGGGGTGTAGCGGAAATCGCGGCTGTAGACGGCGGCGCGGGTGTCATTCTCCAGCGTCAGCCAGTCGCCGATATTGTGCGTGAGCTTGGCGGTGACGAGATCGGCGGTGTTCTTGTCGTGATCGGCGGCGAAGCCCATATAGGTGTTGCGGGGCACGCCGAATTCGGTGACGGGCTCGGCATAGACGGAGTTGGGCGGCGAGGCCACCACCACGCCGTAATCCTGCCGGGCAGCCGTCTGCTGGTGGATGTAATTCAGGTTGAACACCGTGTCCGTGCCCAGGCCGAAGGAAATCGACGGCGCGATGCCGAAGCGGGTGGAATGGACCAGATCGCGGTCCACCACGCCGGTATCGGTGAGCATCAGGTTGAGGCGCGCCGCCACCGTGTCGGAAATCTGGTAGTTGAGGTCGGCAGTGGCGCGCACATGGCCGCCATTGCCGCCTTCGATATGGCCGGCATATTTGTCGCCCAGGAAGGGCGTCTTGGAGACGGTATTGATGGCGCCGCCGGTCGTGCCGCGCCCGAACATCAGGCCCGACGGGCCCTTCAGCACCTGCACTTCCTCATAGTCGAAGCTGTCGCGGGTATAGGCGGCGAAGTCGCGCAGTCCGTCGAGATAGACATCGTCCTTGGCGTCGAAACCGCGAATCTTGAACTGGTCGCCCGCCAGCGTGCCGCCTTCGCCAATGGCGATGGTGATGCCCGGCACGTTACGCAAGGCGTCCCCCAGGGTCGTGGTGGCCTGTTGCTTCATGATCTCGCCGCTGATCACGGTGACGGCCTGTGGCGTGTCCTGCAGGCTTTCGCTGGGCATGGTGGAAACCGGCGGTGCATGGTTGAGCGCGTTGTTGGCCGCGTTGTCGTTGACGGTGACCGGACCGAGTTGCACCGGCTGCGCCTGTGCCGGCAGGCCCAGCAGCAGCGCGCCCAGAACGCCCAGCGAGGCGCCCGAAAGCGCGGTGGTCTTGTTGGAATTGGTAGACATGATCAAAAGGCCCCTTCAAGGATTGTTGGCTTCCAGTGACCTGGCTGGCGTCCTTGTTGCCCGGAAGGCGGTAAGGGGCTGGCTTGGCATGCTCTGTGAGCGGCGCGCCTCTCATGACTTACTTCGTCAGGATCAGCTTGCCGTTGCTCGTGAGGCGCAGGCGGTACTCGATGCCGTCATGCAGCAGGACCGCTTCACGGCCGCCGGCCAGAAGATCGTCAATTGGGATCCGCGGCACCGGACGGGAACCCGCGGGCCGCTGCGACTTCGGCTTGGCGTCCACGGCTGCAGTCATACTGTCCCCTCACTTGCGGAATTGTCGTAGAACACCCCCCTCGTAATTGCAAGTGACTTGCAACTTCATTCTCAGAACAGGTCGCCGGAAAGAAAATTCTTTTAAATCCAGTGACTTGGTTTTGGAGAGGATAAGGGGTTCCCGGCCAGCACCCTTCGGCAGCCCCCAGCCAAGGTCGCAGAGCCATGAAGTCCCCCTGAACACTGGCCGGAACTGAAGGACGCGCGACGCGTTAAGCGCCCTGAACACCGTCCGGATAAGCGGATGAGGAATGGGGATGTCCGCGCTGGCCGAGGCATATGAAGCGGAAGGAAGTGCCCGCGCCATCCTCGCCGCATTGCCGGTAGCCATTTACACCACGGACGCAGAGGGGTTCATCACCTTCTATAACGAGGCCGCGGCCAAGTTCTGGGGCCGGACGCCCCAGCTTCATGCGGAGAAATGGTGCGGCTCGCCGCGGCTTTATCGGGCAGACGGTTCGCCCATGCCGCTCGACGAATGCCCCATGGCGCTGGCACTGAAGACCGGCCGGCCGGTGTGCGACATCGAAGTGACGATCGAGCGGTTGGATGGCAGCCGTTCCACCTTCCTTCCCTCTGCCATGCCTTTGTTCGATCCGGCAGGCAGACTGACAGGCGGCGTCAACATGCTGATGGACATCACCGCCCGGAAGGCATTCGAACGCACCCAGGCGCACCTTTCTGCGATCGTGGAATCATCCGACGACGCCATCCTCAGCAAGGACCTCGACGGCATCATCCAGAGCTGGAACAACGGCGCCGAGCGCATCTTCGGCTACACCGCCGATGAAGCGGTCGGCAGGCCCATCCTGATGCTGATACCGGAAGACCGCCGCGGCGAGGAGCCGGGTATCCTGGAACGCATCCGCCGCGGCGAGCGCATTGAGCATTATGAAACCGTGCGGCGCCGCAAGGATGGTACGCTGATAGACGTGTCCCTCACCGTGTCGCCCATCAGGAACAGGGATGGAACGGTGATTGGCGCATCCAAAATCGCGCGCGACATCTCCGAACGCAAGCGCGCCCAGGAAGCCAGGGAATTGCTGCTGCATGAAATCAAGCACCGGGTGAAGAACACGCTGGGCACGGTGCAGGCTATCGCCTCGCAGACCTTCCATGCGGCGCCGCGCGAGGAACGCGATGCGTTCGGTGCGCGATTGCGCGCCATGGCCGAGGCCCATGACGTGCTGACCAGTCAGGACTGGGGCGACGTGGCGGTGCGCGAGATCATGGCGCGCGCCATCGCCCCCTTCGATCCGCAACGTTTCATCACCACCGGCGACGGCACGCAGCTTCCGGCCCCCAAGGCGCTTCTGCTTGCGATGGTGGTGCATGAACTGGGCACCAATGCCGTCAAGTATGGTGCGCTGTCGAACAGTTGCGGCCGCGTGGCCGTCGCATGGTCGGGAAAACCGGACCGCCTGCTGTTCCACTGGCGTGAAAGCGGCGGTCCCGTCGTCAAACCGCCGCAACGCAAGGGTTTCGGCAGCAACCTGATACAGCGCGCCGTGGCTGGCGAGCATGGCAGCGCCCACTTCGACTATGCGCCCGACGGACTGAAGGGCGCGCTCGAAATCCGCTACTGACTAACCGGCGGGAACCAGCCGGACGATCGAACCGCCTTTGGGGTCGCCGTTCATGGTCTGCAACAGCAGATAAACGTCGCCGTCCGGTCCCGTCAGCACGTCGCGGACCCGGCCATAGTCCTGGATCAACGTTTCCTGCGACACGATCTCGCGGTCCTTGATCTCCATGCGGATCAGCTTCTGGCCCACCATGCCGGTAACGAAAAGGTTGTTCTTCCAGGCCGGAAACCTGTCGCCTGTATAAAAAGTGATGCCGCTGGGCCCGATCGCGGGATTGAAGAAGGTGACGGGATCGGTCACGCCCGTGGCCGAGGTGCGGAAGATGCCCGGTTCAAGCCCCTTGGTGGCGATACCCCAGCCGTAATTCTTCCCCGGATCGATGACATTGACCTCGTCGCCGCCGGTGGGCCCGTGCTCGGTTTCCCACAACAGGCCGCCGGCGGGGTCGAAGGCGAGCCCTTCCGGATTGCGGTGGCCATAGCTCCAGATCGAGCCCAACGCGCCCGGCGTGTGCACAAAGGGATTGTCGGCCGGCACGCTGCCGTCGTCATCAAGGCGGTGGATCTTGCCCAGCGGCGAGGCCAGATTCTGCGCCATCTGGTAATCGTGGCGTTCGCCCATCGACCAGAAAAAATGGCCCTTGCCGTCGAACAGGAAGCGCGAACCGTAATGGTCGGCCGAGGTGCGATAGGAATCGGCCGGCGGCTGGAACAACACCTGTTGGTCCACCCATTCATTGTTCGCGTTGACGCGCCCGCGCACGATCCAGGTCATGGTGGGCGGCGCCAGGTTGGGGGCCTTGTCCTCGCCCGGCTGGGGCACATAGCCCGGCGCCACGGTGCTGTAGGACAGATAGATCCAGCCATTCTTCGCGAAGTCGGGATGCAGCGCCACATCCAGCAGCCCGCCATCCTGGCGCACGAACACCTTGGGCGTTCCCTTCACGGGCCCGGAGATGTTGCCTTTCCTGTCCATGAAGCGCAGGCGGCCCGCGCGCTCGGTGAAGATCAGCCGGCCATCGGGCAGGAACGCCATGCCCCAGGGCTGGTCGAGGCCCTTCACCAGCGTCTCGGCCCGGAACGTGGCCTTCTGCGTTTTGAACACCCTTCCCGTGATGTCCGGCACCGGACCGGCATGACGGCCCAGGATGCCGCCGCGAATGCGCAAGTAAGCCGGCATCTGCGCGATTTCTTCGGGCGAGAAGAGATTCCTGAAATTGTGGTTAGGCGTGTTGGCCGGGCCATCCGCGACGGCCTGCACGATCTGCGCGTCGCTGTGGGCGGAAAGATAATCCGGCGCGAACAGGCTGGGGCCGCGCGGCCCCGGCTGGAGCGACGCGCCATGGCAGCCGGTGCAAGTCGTGGTGAAGATTTCGTGCGCGCGCGTCTGCAGCAGCGCGGGCACGGGCGGGGCCATGCGATGGGGCGGGATGACCGGATCGGCGGCCTGCGGCGCGGCGCCCTGCGCCAACGCGGCTCCGCAGAAGGCAAGGCCGAACACGGCGAAGAGGTAACGCTTCATGGAATGTCCCCCAGGACGATTTTATTCTTGGCGGAAACTATATCGGGCGAATCGCGCCCGCGCTATAAAGGGCATAAATCACAACAAACAGGGGAAAACCAAGGATGCGATTGCCGCCGACCGTTCTGCTGGCGCTGTTTTCAGCCGCGCTGATTCCGGCTGCCCTGAAGGCGCAGGAAACCCCGCCCGCGCCGCCGGCCACGCCCGGCGACAGCCGCGCCTTTCCGGCGCCGCAACGGGTGGAAGGCCGCTACTGGGACCCGCGCCCGCCGGAAAAGGCCGACGACAGGCCGCTTTTCCCCCAACAGACTCGCGCGCCCTATCGCAAGACGGCCGATTACAAGATCACCACCGTCACCGACAAGCTGCGCCTGCCCTGGAGCCTGGTCTTCCTGCCTGACGGCAAGATGCTGGTGAGCGAGAAATATCCCGGCCATCTGCGCATCGTGAGCCCGGACGGCGCATTGTCGGCGCCGCTCACGGGTCTCGAAATGCTGGCCGCGAAGGGCAAGCTGGGCCTGCTGGACGTGGTTCTCGCCCCGGACTTCGCCAAAAGCCGGCGCATCTATTTCTCCTTTTTTGAAAATCTCGGCCCCGGCTACAGCAACACCAACCTGGCCTATGGCACACTGGACCAGGCGGCGGGTGCGGTACACGGCGTGACCGTGATCTTCCGCGGCGATCCGGTGCTGATCAAAAACTATTCCGGCAAGCAGGGCGGGCGCATCGTGTTTGCGCGCGACGGTTCGCTGTTCATGACGATGGGCGACCGCGACGCCAACATAAAGGCCGATTATGAGGCGGCGCTGGCCCAGAAGCTGGACAATGACATGGGCAAGATCATCCACCTGACGGCGGACGGCACGCCCGCGCCGGACAATCCCTTCCTGAAAACGCCCGGCGCGCGACCCGAAATCTGGGCCTATGGCATCCGCAGCCCGCAGGGCTTTGCCTGGGGACCGGACGGTACGCTGTGGGAAACCGAGCATGGTCCGCGCGGCGGCGACGAGCTCAATATCATCCGCAAGGGCATCAACTATGGCTGGCCGGTGATCACCCACGGCATCGATTACGGCGGCGGGCCGGTCAATGACGGCATCATCGCGAAAGAGGGCCTTGAACAGCCGGTCTATTATTGGGACCCGGTGATCGCGCCATCAGGCCTGGCCTATTATCGGGGCAATCTGTTTCCGCAATGGAAAAACAGCCTGTTCGCGGGCGCGCTGCGCGGCATGGGCGTATACCGGCTTGAGATAAAGGACAGGAAAGTCGTGGCGGAGGAGCCACTGCTCTCCGACCTGCGCCAGCGCATCCGCGATGTACGGGTGGGGCCCGATGGCGCCGTCTATGTGCTGACCGAACAGAAGGCCTTGCTGAAGCTGACGCCGAAATAGCCGCGCCAAAATGCCCCCGAACAGTCACGGGTCCGGCGAGGCGAACATGGGCATCGCCTCATAGACGGCAAGCGGATATTTGGGCGCGTAACCGGCCGGGAATGGCCGTTTGGAGAACTGGACGAAATAGGCCAGGCACGCATCGCGCCACCAGACTGCCTCGCGGTGCTGGATGGACAGGAATGCCGCCGTCTTGTCGAAACGCTCGGTATCCACATAGGCTTTCAGCCCGGCCCAGGTCTTCTGCATGGCGGCGACCTGATCCACGCCAAGGCGATAATGCGCGACCAGTTCTTCCCACAATGTGCGGCCGGAACGCATGCGATAATCCCAGGGCACATGGTGGAAATAGAGCAGATATTCTTCGGGCGTCCTGGCGATATCCTCGAACATCGTCTTTGCCGGTTCGCGGTATTGCGCGGCGTTGTCACTGCCGGTCGCGGTGCGGTCGAAACCGATGCCGCTCGCGTCGGCCCGGTGGTAATAGGTCGCCTTCCAGTCCTCGCGCGGGCCGATCGCATCCCACGGCCCCGGCCCCATGTGATGGCCGTGCGCCATGATCAGCACCAGCCCCAGCGGCGTCATATAATTCACCGCGGCTTCGCGGCTTGCCATCATCATATCCACCACCGGCGTCACGAAGGCAGGATCGGCGGTGAAGGTCTGGCGCACCCATTCCCCCGCCACCGCGCGGGCGGAGATTTCGGGATCCCACGCCATGCGCCCGAAGACGTACCAGTTGGCCTGGTTGAAGACGGAGCCGCACCAGTCGGTATCGTTGCCGATGTTGGCTACACCCGCCATGCCGGAAATCGCGTGATGGTCCAGGCTGCCGTCGATGACGCGCGCCACCGTGGAGCCCGGCCCATGCTCATGGGTATCGGCCTTCAGCGCCTCCTCATACATCGGCCCCAGATAGACCAGGTGCGTCTGCTGGCCCAGATATTCCTTGGTGACCTGGAATTCCATCATGATCGAGGTTTTGGGCATGGCGCCGAACAGCGGTGAAAAGGGCTCGCGCGGCTGGAAATCCAGCGGGCCGTTCTTGACCTGCAACACCACATTGTCGCGGAAGGCCCCATCCAGCGGCACGAATTCCTTGTAGGCGGCGCTGGCGCGGTCGAGCTTCGGATCGTTGGCATAGACAAAGGCGCGCCACATCACCACGCCGTGATGCGGCTTCAACACATCCGCGATCATGTTCGCGCCATCGGCATGGGTGCGGTGATAATCCTGCGGGCCCGGTTGGCCCTCGGAATTGGCCTTTACGAGGAAGCCGCCGAAGTCGGGAATGGCCTTGTATATCTCATCGGTCTTGGCCTGCCACCAGGCCTTCACCGCAGGGTCCAGCGGGTCGGCGGTTGCCAGGTGGCTGATCTCGACCGGCGCGCTCCAGCGCACCGACAGGTACACCCGGATGCCATAGGGGCGCAGCGCATCGGCAATGGCGGCCGCCTTTTCGATATATTCCGGCGAAAGGCTTTCGGCCCGGGCGTTCACATTGTTCAGCACGGCGCCGTTGATGCCGATGGAGGCGTTGGCGCGCGCGTAATCGGTTATGCGCGGCCCCACATAGCCCGGCAGGACATGCCAGTTCCAGATCGATGCGCCTGCGTAGCCACGCTCCACCGTGCCGTCGAGATTGTCCCAGTGATCCAGCACGCGCAGCTTCGTCCTGGGCACCGATTCCATGTCGGCGACGGGCTGGCGCGTCTGGATCAGGCGCAGCCAGGCAAAGGCGCCATAGAGCGCGCCGACATCGCTGTTGGCCGCAATGACGACCGCCCTGTGCCCGCCGGCGGTAACATGGCGGATCATATAGCCCTCGCCGCCCAGCGGCTTCAGCGGCAGATTCAGTCCGGCAACCACCGGCGAGGAGGCCGGCGTGCCGATCACCAGCGCATCGTCTGCCGTGACATCGCGCGCGGCGGCCGGCGCCACCCCCAGCATGCCCGACAGGCCGCGCTGCAATTCGCGCACCGCCGCGTCCAGGGTCGGAGACGGCGTGCCCGCCACGACCTGGCTGACCGCATACTGGCGCCGGTATTGCTGCTCCACGGGGCGGTACCGCAGCCACAGGTCATAGCCGGTTTCGGCCCGCGCCATGCCGGTGGCGGCACACGACAAGGCGAACATGACGCACAGCAGCCGCGCGATGGAATGCATTCACTTCCTCCCCCGGCGGTCTTGCGCCGCCATTCCTGTTACCGATAACATAAGCGCAAGACTGCCGGGCCGCGCAAGGCGAAAAATATCCCGGTTGCACGGGCCCCGCCCGTGGTCTGAAATCGCGGCAAGGCCCACGAAGGACCGCCGGAGGAAATGCCATGAAAGTCGGTGTGTTCACACCCCTGCTCTCGGCGCTGCCGCTGGATGAGGTGCTCAGGAAGCTCGCCACGCTGGGCATCGACACGGTGGAGTTCGGCACCGGCAATTATCCGGGCGATGCCCACGCCAAGCTTTCCATGCTCGACGATCCGGAGGCGCTGCGCACGTTCAAAAGCCGCATAGCCGACGCGGGCATGACGATCAGCGCGCTGTCCTGCCACGGCAATGCGCTGCATCCCGACCGCGCCATCGCAGCCAGCCATGCCGAGACCAGCCGCAGGACCATCCTGCTGGCCGAAAAGCTGGGCGTGGATACGGTGGTGGATTTCTCGGGCTGCCCGGGCGACGGCCCCGCGGCCAGGGCCCCCAACTGGGTCACCTGCCCCTGGCCGCCGGATTTTCTGGATATCCTGGAATGGCAATGGAACGAGGTCGTCGCGCCCTATTGGACGGCACACGCGAAATTCGCCGCCGATCACGGCGTGAAGATCGCCATCGAGATGCATCCGGGTTTCGTGGTCTATAATCCCGAAACCTTGCTGCGCCTGCGCGTCATTGCCGGACCGGCCGTCGGCGCCAACCTGGACCCCAGCCATCTCTTCTGGCAGGGCATAGACCCGATCGCGGCCATCCGCGTGCTGGGTGACGCCATTCATTACGTTCATGCCAAGGACACGCAGCTCTATGCCGCCAATATGCCGCGCACCGGCGTGCTGGACACCAAGCCCTATACCAGAGAGCGCGACCGGTCCTGGATCTTCCGCACCGTGGGCTATGGCCACAGCGCCGAATGGTGGAGCGAGTTCGTCTCGACCCTTCGCATGTATGGCTATGACAAGGTCCTGTCCATCGAGCATGAAGACAGCCTCATGTCGCCGGAGGAAGGGTTGAGCAAGGCGGCCGCGCTGCTGAGCCAAGTGGTCATCAAGGAAAAGCCCGCCGCGGCCTGGTGGGTATGATGGCGCGCATCCGCACCGCCGTGATCGGCACCGGCTTCATGGGGCGGGTGCATCTGGAAGCGTTGCGCCGCGTCGAGCATGTGGACGTCGTTGAAGTGGCCGCCACGTCGCGCGAGAAGGCGCAGGCCGCCGCCGAAGGGTTCGGCGTGCTGAACGCCACCGGCGACTGGCGGGACATCGTGCAGGACCCAAGCATCGACGCCGTGCATGTCACCACGCCCAACGCCGCGCATTTTCCCATTGTGAAAGCGGCGCTGGAAGCAGGCAAGCATGTGCTGTGCGAAAAGCCGCTGGCGCTTTCCGCCGGCGAGGCGCGCGCGCTGACCGAACTTGCCGCCGCCAGGGGGCTGCGCGCCGGACTGTGTCATAACCTGCGCTATTACCCGATGGTGCAGCAGATGTGCCGCATGCGCGAAGCGGGGGCATTCGGTGAGATATTGGCGGTGCAAGGCACCTATTCCCAGGACTGGATGCTGTACGACACCGACTGGAACTGGCGCGTTGATCCCGCGATGGGCGGGGCGTCGCGGGTGATGGCCGATATCGGCTCGCATTTCTTCGACATGGCCGAGCATGTGACCGGCCTGAAGGTCACGGCCGTGTGCAGTGATCTGGCGATCTTTCATCCCGTGCGCGGCCGGCCCGGGGATGGCGGCGAAAGCTTCAGCGGCAAGCTGGGCGGGGCGCGCGACAGGGCGGACGTGACCGTGACGACCGAAGATTTCGGCGCCACCCTGTTCCGCATGGGCCGCGCGCGCGGCGCCATGACCGCCAGCCAGGTTTCCGCGGGCCGGAAGAACGGGCTGGTGCTGGAAATCTACGGCACCAAAGGCGGCGCAAGCTGGCGGCAGGAACGCCCCGAAGAACTGTGGCTGGGCCACCGCGATGCGCCGAACCAGATCCTGCTGAAGGACCCCGCATTGATGGACGGTGAAGCGCGCAGTTGGGCGGATTTTCCGGGCGGCCATGCAGAAGGCTATCCCGATACCTTCAAGCAACTGTTCCGGCGCTTTTATGCCGCGATAACCGATCCCGGCCTGGCGCCGGATTATCCCACTTTTACCGATGGACTGCGCCAGATGACGATCCTGGAAGCCGAACTGGCCAGCCACGAAAGCCGCGGCTGGGTGGAGGTACTGCCATGAACAGACCCGTGGTCGCCGTGACGCTGGGCGATGCGTCTGGCATCGGGCCGGAGCTTGTCGCCAAGCTGCTGGTCCGCCGGCAGGCAATCGCCGCCGCGCAGATTGTGGTGGCAGGCGATGCCTGGGTGCTGGCCGACGGCGAGCGCGTGGCGGGTGTCACCTCGCCCATCCAGGTGATCCATGACTGGACCGAGGCCCGGCGCGGCGACGGCACGCCCATGTTCCTGGAAGTCGAAACCGTGGCGAAGGGCAACATCGTCCCCGGCCAGGTCACGGCGGCGGCCGGGCGTGGCGCGCGGCTGGCCCTCACCGCCTGCCTGGAAGCGGCCGCGCGCGGTGACATCGATGCCATCTGCTTTGCGCCGCTCAACAAGCAGGCGATGAAGGAAGGCGGCATGCATTTCGAGGACGAGCTGCATTTCTTCGCTGACTGGTTCGGGGTGACGGATTATTTCTGCGAGTTCAACACGCTGGGCACGCTGTGGACCTCGCGCATCTCGAGCCATATTCCACTGGCCGAGGTTCCCCGCTACATCTTGGAAGATCGCATCAAGGCCGCCGCCCGGCTGACCTTTGAAACGCTGAAACGCGCGGGTTTTGCCGCGCCCCGCGTTGCGGTCGCGGCGCTCAACCCGCATGGCGGCGACGGCGGCACCTGCGGCCGGGAGGAAATCGACGTCATCGCGCCTGCCGCCCGCGCGTTGAATGCAGAAGGATTGCCCATCCAGGGCCCCTATCCCGCCGACACGATCTTCCTCAAGGCGCGCGACGGGCTTCTGGATGCCATCGTCACCATGTATCACGACCAGGGGCAGGTTGCGATCAAGCTGATGGGTTTCGAGCGCGGCGTTACCGTGCAAGGCGGCCTGCCCGTGCCGATCACCACACCCGCGCATGGCACGGCATTCGACATCGTGGGACAGGGAAAGGCCAATGCCGAAGCCATGACGCAGGCCCTGCTGCTGGCGGCGAAGATGGGCGCGGCCCGGAGAGGCCAGACTATATGAAGAGGGCGGGACAGCGTGGTGTTCTGTCCCGCCCTGCCGCCGGTCCAAGAAGAAGCCAGTCCGAGGGAATGGCCCCTGTGGGGCCACCCCTGGGGGAGGGACTAGTAGCTGTATCTCAGGCCGACGAAGTAGTTCGAGCCGGTATAGTGGTTGTAGTAGAGCCGCCGGCCGGTCGAATCCACATACTGATAAGTGGGCTGGTTGGTCAGATTGATGCCGTCGAAGGTCAGGGTGAAATTGTCGTTGATCCTGTAGCTGGCCGAGGCGTCGATGTTCAGCGTCGAGTCGTTGATGATGAGATCGTTGAGGTTGCCGGGATTGACGCCGCTATTGGGAATATACTTGCTGCGGAACGAGGCCGTTCCGCGCGCCTCCAGCGTGCCGTCGTCATAGTACAGCGTGGCGCTGTAGGACGTATGCGACAGCCCCGTGAGGTCCGTCTTGAGCAGGACCGATCCATCCGCGTTGTAATAGGTCTGCGTCGCCTGCACGAAGGTGACGTTGCCGGTGAAGCCCAGATTGCTGAATGGATCGGGGAGGAAATCGAACGGCTGCTGCCAGGCGATTTCGGTGCCGTAGAGCGGCGCACCCTTGGAATTGACCGGCTTGGTGAAGGACCAGATCGCCGCCTCGTTGCAGCCGCTGGCCGGCGGGGCGACATAGGCCACACCGCACGCCGCGACCGCCAGGCTGTCCGGCACGCCATCAGTATTGGTATTGAAGGGGATGTTCTGGCGCAGCGTCTGCACCAGGGAATCAAGATGCTTGTAGAAGAAGGCGATCGAGAGCAGCGCGCCCTTGTGGTAGTACCACTCGAACGACATGTCCACGGTCTTGGCGCGATAGGGATTGAGACTGGGATTGTTCTCCGTCACGTTGAAATTGCTGCCCGTGACCGTCGCCGTCGCGCCGCCCGGCAGCAGGTTGCCCAGATCCGGCCGCGCCATCACATAGGCGCCGCTGACGCGGATCAGGAAATTGTCGGCCGGCTCCAGCACCGTGTTGATGGACGGCAGGAAGTCGTGGTAGGTGCGCGACACGGTTGAGGTGATGACCGATTTGGTCAGCGGATCGAAGCTGTATCCGACGGCATCCTGGGTGGTCTCGACATAGCGCGCGCCGATATTGCCGCGGAAGGGAACGCCATAGAACTGCGCGTCCCAGTCGGCCTGCAGCCATCCGCCCACGTCGTTCTCGTGCACGATGCCGTTCTGGCTCAGGAACTGGCCAGGCCCCTGCTGGAAAGCGCCGCAGCCCGGCGCGACATTGCAGGGCGCGCCGCCGGACGCCTGAACAGTGGTGAAAGCCGTCGGATCGAAGATGTGGAACTGGTTGTTGAAAGCATCGATGTTGGGCACCGCCCAGACGGTCGGCGTGCCGGTACCCACATTCAACCCGTGGAGCGTGGTCAACTGGGAATTGGCCGCCAGCACCGCGGGGGTTTCCATCGCCGCCGGAATGACGTTGTCCTGGCTGGCGGTGGTGCCGTTGGTTCGCGCGGTGATCACCGCGCTGTAGCCGTAGTTCTTGTAGTCGATGCCGCCCTTCACATGTGCCCAGTCGAACGGCTTGTAGTCGAAATCGGCCTGGATAGTGCGGTAGCTGTTATGGACGAAATTCTCGCGCTCGCGGATCTGCGACAGGAACCAGCCGTTGGTCGAGGTGACATCCACATTGCCATAGGTCAGCGCGGGCAGGCTGTGCAGGCCGCCGCGATAATCGAATGAATAGGGATTGGCAAGCGTGCCCGCGCCGCCGCCCGCCCCGCCCGGGCAGCCCGATACCGCGCCCGTCAAGGACGTCGCAGCCGTGCAGTCATAATCCATCGTCAGCGTGGTCTGGATGGGGTTGTTGTGGTTGGACTGCGAGAAGCCGAAAAGGCCGTGAATCTTCAGCGCGTCGCTGAAGTCGTGGCTGGCGTCCAGCGTGACTTCCGTGAAGCGGGTATCCAGATGGTCCACGCGATGCTCGGATCTCAGACCGACATTGGCCGCCTGGACATAATTGAGATTGTTGGTGGCGGGATCGACGGCATAGTTCAGCACGCCGATGCTGCCCGCGCCCAGGATCGGCGCATTCAGGCCCGCGATCGTGCTGCTGACATTGTTGTTCGAGAAGGATTCCGCCTCGAGATAATATTCGTTGCGCACCACGGCGAAGTCGGCGAACAGCGCATCCAGCGTGAACAGCGTCGCATCGTCCGGCTGCCACTGGGCCGATCCGGTCAGGCCCAGGCGCTTCTCATGGTTGGTGATGTCGTCATAGCGCGGGAAGCGCGGGCGGAAAGCCTCGTTCACCACGTCATAATTGTTGGGCAGGGCCGCGGCATTGTAGTTCGCGCCGTTGGGGACGGCGCCCACCGTCTGGCGGTTCGGCGCCGTGGCCGAGGCGGTGGTGAAGGTCTGGGCGGGATTGGTGCCCGCCAGCGCCGCGGGGGGATTATAGGCGACATAGCCCAAACGCTGCCCGGTGGCGCATTGGGAGGTTGCCGCCGGCACATTGGTAACGCAGCCGGCGATATAGGGCGAGGAATGGGCCGCATTCTGCGCCGTATTGTCATTCTGCCAGCGCACCGTGCTGGCACCGACCTCGTCGCCATTCTGGATCTGGTAGGCGCCGGAGAACAGAAAGCCCAGCCGCCCGCCCAGGAACGTGTCGGAGATCAGGCCCGCGACACGCGGGTTGAAGCCCCCGGACAGATCATTGTAGCCGGCCTGGGCACTGGTCACCAGGTTGAAGCCCGGCTTGTCGAATGGATGGGCGGTGTGCAGGTCCACCGTCGCGCCCAACGAGCCTTCTTCCACCTCCGCTGAAGCGGTCTTGTGCACCGTAAGCTGGCTGAACAGTTCGGACGCGAAGACATTGAAGTCGAAGGATCGGCCCCGGTTGGCGCCGCCCGACACGTCTTCCGATCCGGTGGTGGCCAGCGCCTCCATGCCGTTGATGCGCACGCGCGTGAAGGTGGAGTTGAGGCCGCGCACGGAAATCTGCCGTCCCTCGCCCTGGTCGCGCGCCAGCGTGATACCGGGAATGCGCTGCAGCGACTCCGACACGTTGAGGTCGGGGAACTTGGCTATGTCTTCGGCCAGGATGCTGTCGGACGAATCCAGCGCGCTGCGCTTCATGTCCAGCGACTGTTCCAGGCTGGAGCGGAAGCCGCTCACCACGACGCTTTCGACCGGCTGTCCACCGCCGCCCGCCGCTGCGGGCGCCTGGGCCACGGCGTGCCGCATGAAGGGGCGGCGCACGATCAGGCCGCTTGTTCCGTCGGAGACAATCTCGAGATCGGTGCCCTGGGTCAGCATGCTCACGGCCTGCTGGGCGTTCATGCGGCCCGAAATGGCCGGAGCACGCAGTCCATCCACCGATTCGGGCGTGAACAGGATGCTTTCGCCGGTCGAGCGCGCCACGCTGCGCAGCGCGTCCGAAAGAGGCTGCTCCCGCAGGTCGATCTGGGAATCTTGCGCGGCGGCCGCGGCGCTTATGGAAAGAACGGCTACCCCGCCGACCAGGACCGACCGCAGCGCGGCCCAGCGTGAAAAAGCCCCCAAACAGCCCGAAGAGCCCATATGTTCCCCCTCTGGTCCGGCCACTGACGGGCCGCTGTGAAGAAGAGACGTTCGGGGCTGGGAATTACCCCACCCCCCTGAGCCAACGCTTATTCGTCGCCTTCAGGAACGAGCTGCAACGTGTCGCCGTCCTGGCGCACCTGGATGGGCAGAAGCTTGGCAAGGGACCGGGCAAAGGCGCTGTTGTCGCCGACCCGGTACACGCCGCTGACCTTGAGGCCGGCCACGGCGGGATCGACGGCGATCCTGGCGGTCGAATACCGGTTCATTTCCTCCGCCGCCTGGGCCAGATTTTCATTCTCGAAACTCTCATAGCCCGTCTGCCAGGCCAGAAGCCGGGTCATGTCGGGCTTGTCGCGCCGTTCCACGTCCTGCGAGGCCACCAGCCGTTCGCCGCTGCGCAGCCTCTCGCCCCGGTCGGAGGCGGGGGCCGAGGCGGGTTTCACATCGGCCTCGCCATGGATCAGCACCACCTGCACCTTGCCGTCGTCGCAACGCACATCGAAATTGCAGCGGGTGGCAACGATCCTGCGCTGGGCAGCCTCGACGATGAAAGGCCGCCGGTAGTCGGGAACGACGCGGAAATTGGCCCGGCCATACTGCATGTCGACCGCGCGGACCGTGTCACTGAAGGCCACGGAGATGCGTGTCTGGGCATCCAGGAAAAGCTGGCTGCCGTCGTCCAGGGCGACATGTTTCTGCTCGCCCACTTCGGTCTCATAGACCCTGGCCGCGGCCGGGCGCCAGAACAGCGCCGTGCCGCCGCCAACGGCCAGGAGCCCCACACCCGCCAGCAGCAATCCGCGACGGGCAAACCCCGCCGGATCACGGCCGAAATCCCAGTTCCGGAAATCGCGCAGGCCGCCCACGTCGCTCCAAGTCCGGTCCACAGCCTCGAAAGCCGCGGCGTGGTCGGGGTTGGCCGCCAGCCAGGCACGGAAGGCCGATTCATCGGCCCGGGTCCGGTCGTCGGCATGCAGCCGCGCGAGCCATGCGGCCGCTTCCGCCCGCGCCTGGGGTGATGGCGACATGCCGGGCATGGTCACCACCCCTCCGTCCATCCGGCAAGGAACAGGGCGGCCTTGGCGATATGTTTTTCGACCGCGCTCTGGCTGATGCCCAGGCGGTCTGCGATCTCGCGGTATTTCATGCCGTCAAGGCGATGCATCAGGAATATCTCGCGTGTCCGCGGTGTCAGCCGGGATAGGCCCTCCCGTACCCTTTCCAGACGAGCACGGGCCGCCAAAACCTCATCCTGCAGCGGCGAATTTTCGCAAGTCTCCATCGCTTCCGGCGTGACGTCGGCGAGGAAGCGGTCGTGCCGGAAATTGTCCACGCCGATGTTCACGGCCGTGCGCACCAGGAAAGCGGCAACATTTTCAACGGCATGGCGGGCGCGATAGCGCAGCAGGCGCAGGTAGGCCGCATGCAGCAGCTCCTCTGCATCGGAGCGGCCGCGTGTGCGCACACGCACCTCCCTGATCAGCCGGTTCCAGAATTCGCGGTTAACCGGAATATCCGACATGAGGCCCACCGAGCCCCATCACTATGCGCCATTCTGCGCGGCCAGCGCAATTGTCCTGTGCGCGTTCAGTCGGGCTCGATGATGCGGCCAGAGCCCACCACGGTGCGCTGGATCCTGCCGGGCCTTGTCAGGAGATGCACATCGCCCGACCCCATGATGGTGATCTTGGCCTCGTCGCGGGGGGCGATCGTGGCTTCGCCGCTGCCCATGATCGCGACCGTCACCGAGCGCGCCGCGAGCTTGCCCAGGTTCGCCTTACCCGTTCCCAGGACGCTGACCGTCAACCTGTCTACCTTTCCTTCGGCTGTGGCCGATCCGGACGCCGCGATGGTGATGTTGAGCTTGTCCCGCTCGACATGGCCCAGATCCACATCGTTACTGTGCACCAGCAGGTTGGCCGCATCCTTGTCGATCACGTCGGGCATGGGGATGGGTGCGGGGATGGCCGGCGGCTCCTTCGTCTGCTCTTGCGCGGGATGCGCGCCGGGCGCGCCATAGGTGATGTCACCCGACCCCAGGATGGTCTTGCGGATCTCCTTCGGCCGGGTGAGCAGCACGATCTGGCCATCGCCGGCCACAAACAGGCGCAGCGCATCGCGCGGCGACAATGTGGCCTGGCCGCTGCCCAGAATGGAGACCTTTGCGTTTTTCACGGCCACGCCGCCCAGATCGGCCCTGCCGTCGCCGGCCAGCGTCAGGTTGAGTTCGTCAGCCCGCCCCTCGCCCGTCACCGAGCCCCGGCCGTTGATGTGAATATCCAGCCGATCCTGGTCGATATGGCCAAGGCTGAGCGATTCCCCATTGTTCACCACAAACTTGTGGATGGGCACGCCGCTCACCACCGCCTCCAGCCGCGCTCCATTGGCGCGCGAAACAGTCATGTCCGCCCCGATCCGCCCGGAGCCCACCCGCACATGCTTGAGGACGTCAGCCGGTCCGGTCACGGCGACCTGCGGCGCGCCTTTCGCGCTGTAGCTGAGGCTCAGCGGCGCATCCACTACCAGCGTGTCGCCGCCTTCCCAGCGCCAAGCCTTGTGCGTGGCCAGGTCGATCAGCGGCTTCATGCCCTTCATCGACCGCGCGTCATGGAAAACGTCGTAGCCGCCGATGACGGCCGCCGTTCCCAGGAACGCGGCACAAAGGACAAGACCTGACAGGGCCACGATGGCGAGCGTTCGGGACATTCTATGCCTCGTCCAAGTCGTCGGATTTGAGCAGCCGATAGTTCAGCCGCGCATAGCGGGCCAGAAGCCTCAGCCCGCCGTCCAGCAGAAGCGCGACAACCGCGCCCACGCCGATCACGCCGAACAGCATGCCGATCCCGACCATTGCCGGCACCACGACATTGCCGGTCCCCGACAGGATCCCACCCGCCAGATGCAGGCCCACGCCCGCCACGATGTAGAGCACATAGGCGACGATGCAGGCCGCCATCAGCAGAACCAGCACCACAGGCATGACGACCACGATATTGAAAGCCTGCAATCCGATCAGCGCCAGCCCTGCACGCACGAAATTGCGCGGATTGCGGCGCGTCTCCCAGCGGCGCAGGCGCGTTTCCGCCCGCAGCTCGTTGCCCAGCGCGCGCGGATCGCCCAGCGAAGCGGCAACATCCGCTTCGCTGCGTCCCGATGCGATGGCGTCGCTGAAATGGGCGTCATAGTCCGCCACGATGTCGTCTATCTCGTCCTGCGGCAGGCCCTTGAGCCCTTGCTGCAGCCGCGACAGGAACAGCGCACGGGTCACGCGTCGTCTCCCAGCATCCTGTCCACCGCCGCCTTGAACCCCTTCCACTCGCTGCGCTGGGCAGCCAGTGTCTTATGGCCCGCCTCGGTCAGACGGTAGTATTTGCGCGGCGGACCGCCGGAAGCCTCGACCAGATAGGTGGTGACCATGCCGTCATCCTGCATGCGCCGCATCAGCGGATAGATCGTGCCCTCGCCCATGCCCACATCGCTCATCAGGCGGCTTGCGATTTCATAGCCATAGGCGTCGCCGCGCGACAGGAGTGTCAGGACACACAATTCCAGAACGCCTTTTCTGAGCTGTACCTGAATGCTTTCCGGCAAAACCGATTCATCCGCTAAAGAAGTACCGCCGGAAAAGCTATCGTCCTGCCCCGCGGGCCGCAATGTGACGTCGTCATAGCGAATGATTCGGGTACCCTCAGTCCGGCCCCGGCATGTGTATGTCGCCAGAGCCCGCGATGAAGCGGTTCACTTTCGCGGGCCTGACTGCGAGGCGCACGTCGCCGGAGCCCGCTATCGTGATGTTGACTTCGTCATGCGGCGCGGCGGAGACGTGGCCACTGCCTGCGATGTGGATATCCGCCTGCCGGGACGCGACATGTTCGAAATCGGCGTTGCCGGACCCCATGATCGCCAGGTCCAGGTGATCCACCCGGCCTTCGGCGCTGGCCGCCCCGCTGCCGCGAATCGCCACGCGGAGACTGTCCTGGTCGATCCGGCCCAGCATCATGCGCCCCGAACCGTTGATCGCGATGTCGTGCAGCGGCATGCCACTGACCTGTACGTCCAGCTTTTCATCGCGGTCGTTGACCATGCGCAGCCCTTCTTCGAACCAGATATGCCCCTGGCCGAAGCGGATATGCGCGAGCAGATCGTCGGACCCGGTTATGACGACACGCACGGGGCCGGCCGCGCTGTAATGCACGGTCGCGGGCACATCGATGCCGAGACGGTCCCCGCCATCCCAGCGCCATTCCATGCGGCCCGGCTGCCTCATCACTGGTTCACGGGCGGTATAACCGTCCCATGTGCGGCTGTCTGCGGCGGATATGCCGAAGAGAAGACCGAACGCCAGGCCCGCCAGGAACGCTTTCGCCATTACAGATCTCCCTTGCCAAAGTCGCGGTCCCTTATAGACAAAGATACCATGTTATGCAAGGTATAATGCTGTACAGGCTACATAGCTATGCAAGGGATAGCGGAAAATGCGGGGAATCACTGGATTTATCTGGGTCCTGCTGGGGTTTTTCGGAGCTGCCGTCCCTGTGATGGCGGCGGAGGATCAGGGGATTTCCGTCTATCAGGCGGCCTTCTTCGCCGATTCCAGGCCGGCGACCGCCTATGACATGGTCTCCCGCGTGCCCGGCTTTACACTGGACACCGGTCAATCCGCGCGCGGCTTTGCCGGCACGGCCGGCAACGTGCTGGTGGACGGCAACCGCCCCACCGCCAAGACCGACGACCTGGAAAGCATTCTTACCCGCATTCCCGCCGCCAGCGTCGAGCGCATTGAAGTCATTCGCGGCGGCGCGCCCGGTATCGACATGCATGGCCAGCCGGTGGTGGCCAACATCGTGCGCCGGAAGGACGCCACCGCACAGACAATCCTGACCGCCGGCACGACCTTCCTGGGATCGGGCCAATGGGTACCCGCTGCGGGAATTGAATATCACGGCCGGGCCGGCGGCATCTCCTATGAGGCTGCCGCCTCGCGGACGGTGCAGATCTGGGACGACTCTCCAGGCAACGGTTATCGCGTCGTCACGCCGCCGGGCGGCACGCCGCAATATGACCGTGCGCACTCCACCGGCGTGACGAAGGTGGGCTATACCCTGCACGGCGGGTTGACCACGCCGCTGTGGACCGGAGAGTGGAACAACAACCTCACCCTGCAGACCGCAGATTATCCCAGCGGCATCGCCTATAGCGGCGATGGAGGCTCGCGCTTCGACACCATCCAGCGCACGCGCAATGGCGAGTTCGGCAGTCACTGGCAAGGCGTGATCGGCACCTACACGGTGGAAACGCTGCTGCTCCAGCGCCTCGGCCACGAGGATGACAGCAATACCAGCGCCGCACCGGACGGCAGCGCCGCCTTCCTGTCGGCAAGCGACACCAGCGAAAGCATCCTGCGGATCACCGTGCGGCACAACCTGTCGCCCGCGCTGGGCGTGGAGGCCGGTGGCGAGGGCGCATACAACTATCTCAAGGCCCGCTCCAGCTTTGTGGACAATGGCGCCGCCATCGCCATCCCCAACGCCAACGTGACGGTGGACGAGCGCCGCGCCGAAGCCTTTGCCAATGCCAGCTGGGCCATCGCGCCGGGCTGGTCGCTGGAAGCCGGCGCGCGCTTTGAATATTCGCTGATCGCTGAAACCGGCGATACGCACAATTCCCGCAACTTCTTCTATCCCAAGCCGCGGGCGCTGCTGTCATGGGCACCGGACAGCCACACGCAGATACGGCTCAGGGCGGAGAAGGTTCTGGGACAGCTGGACTTCACGAATTTTGCCGCCTCCAGCGATCTCGCCGGCTTCGGGGTGGCGGCAGGCAACGCCAATCTGAGGCCGGAGCAGCGCTGGCAGTTCGAAGGTGCGATCGAGCGCCATTTCTGGACAAAAGGGGCCATCGTGGTCAGCCTGCTGCATGAGGAGATCAAGGACCTGCAGGACTATATCCCTGTCGGCGGCGGATTCGATGCGCCCGGCAATGTCCCCCACGCCAGGAGCGACAAGCTTTCCGTCAATGGCGTGCTTCCGCTGGACTGGCTAGGCATCCAGGGCGGCCTGCTGAAGCTCACCTCCTACTGGACCAGCAGCGCCCTCACCGATCCGGTGACCGGCGAGACGCGCCGGATTTCAGGCAACCATGACCGGGACGCCAATGTCTTCTTCGACTTCACGCAGGACCTGGACGGCTGGAAATCGACCTGGGGCTTCACCTACGGCGCCGCCAGCAACAGCTGGCATAACTGGCGCATCGCACAGATCAGCAAGATCGGCATCCACGAGCCGTACCTGAACTGGTTCTGGTCCTACAAGCCCGCATCGGACTGGAAGTTCACTGTCGGCGCCGACAACCTGCTGCCCTACCGTTTTGAAAACACACAATACAACTATTCCGCGCCGCGCAACGTCGCGCCCCCGCCGGTCGTGCAGAGCGTGTACATCCGCACAGAGCCACGCATCTATTTCGAGCTTCGCAAGACATTCTGAAAACGAAAAGGCCGCGCCGGGGACGGCGCGGCCCGTCTCGTCAGCCGATGCGGTCAGCGGCTGTCGGCCACCTGACGGCTCGTGACCTGAAACCGCGCCAGTTCGAGGCTTGCCGGCTCGAAGTTGGGCGCAAGCTGCTGGGCGCGGCGATAGTCGTGATAGGCCGCCAGCAGGTTGCCCATCGCCTCCTGCGCCTCGCCGCGATTGAAGTAGGCGACATGCGCATCGGCCGTGCCCAGGCTGATCGCGCGGTCATAGTCCGCACGGGCCTGGTCATAGCGCCCCGTCCGCAGGAACACCGCGCCGCGGTTCATATAGCCCGCGGCGAGATCGGGCTGGCGGGCGATGGCCGCATCGAAGTCGGCGATGGCGGCTTCGCTGTTGCCGGCAGCGGCCTGGATGATGCCGCGATTGACCAGCGTGCCCGCACGCCCGTACTGCGAGAGGTCACCGGCAAGCGCCGCGTCGCAAGCGGCAATGCCGTTCGCCCGCCCGCGCTCGGTCAGCGAAGCACCGGCCTTGGCGGCGATGGAACAATCCTGGGCGACGCCCTGGCCTGCCGACATGACCGAAGTCGCATAGGACGGCGCAGAAGCGAATAACGCGATGGCCGCAGCAGCGGCGAAGTACAGTTTCATGTTTCACTCTCCTGAATGTGGACCATCATTCGCTCGCGGTCCGTTCGCAGGAGAATTTATCACCAACAGGGTTTCGGCAAACCTGGAAAACGCAGTCGAGGATGAAAAAAGACAATAATGGCGCGGGTTTGTGCGTGTACAAACAATCGTCAGTTTCGGCCTGTTTCGGCTGCCGCACCGCCCGCGGAAGGGTGTTTTTCCTGCCTAGCAAATATGCTTGCGCAAAAGCCTGTCAGGCCGAAGCGGAATCGCCACGGAAAACGGCGGTGACCGTCAACAAACCTTACCGGAAGTGAAACAGGATGGACGCTATCTCGCAGATGCAGGGCTGGTGCTGCGGCGCGGCAGGCCGGAATCCGCCGCCTGCCGCTTCACGCCCATATGGTCAAGCAGGAAGTCACTTCCTTCCTGGTAGATGTCCACCAGCTGCTCGTAGGTCAGGTAAAGGTCGTGCGTCTGGCCGGGCAGGACCTGCTGCCGGAATTCCACCTGCGGCCGCCTGGCCTGCATCGCCCGCGCCAGTATCGTTCCCTCGTTGAAATTCACATTCATGTCGTCATCGCCCTGGGCCAGGAAGACGGGCGAAGTCCATTTATCGAGATTGCCGATGGCGGAGAATTGCTCGCCCGCGGGATTGGACGAGGTATGAACACCCGCCATGTCGAACCCGACCTTGAAGATGTCGGAATGTTGCGACAGCGCGTTGGCGGTCATGTAGCCGCCCCAGGACAGGCCATAGATGCCGACGCCGCGGCCGGCATCGACATCCTTGCGCGCCATCAGCCATTTGGCCGCGCCCACGAAATCCAGCAGTTCGGAATTGGCGGCAAAGCCCCAGCCCGGCGCATCGCGGAACGCCTCGCCCCGCATGATGGACGAACGGTATTCCACCGACAGCACGACGCAGCCGCGGCTCGCCAGATACTGGTTCATGCCATAGAGATAGTGATAGGCATCCATGTAGTGGAAACCGGGCAGCATCTGCCGCCGGATGCCGCCGTGGGAGAAGATGATGGCGCAGCCATTGGGATGGGCCGGTGTGAAAAGCTGCCCATAGGCGGTCTGGCCATCGGCGGCAGGGAAGTCCACCAATGCCGGCTTGAGCAACTGCCGTGTGGGAAAACCCGCAGGGCGGGCCGGAAGCGCGGCCACCACCGTCTTGCCGTCGGCGCCGCGCACCGAAACGGTATGGGGGTCGGCCCAGCCCGCTCCGACATAGGCGACCCGGCCGCCCGCCAGCGCGATGGGCGACCATTCATCCTTGTCGCCGGGCGTCAGCGTGACCGCGGGCCGGTCCAGCGCTACCGAAGCGATGTGGCGGCGGCCCAGATCGCCGATATTGGTCGCATAGAAGATGGTCCTGCGATCGGGCGACAACGCCGCCGTCTCCACTTCGCCTTCCCCTGGGGTCAGCAGCCTGGCCTGGCCACCCGCCGCCGGCGCGGCCCAAAGGTGCCGCCAGCCGTCACCCTCATACGGGAAGACAATGACGTCGCCGGCCATCCAGAACATCCCTGGCTGACCGGGGCTGTAAGACTGGTCCATGCCATAGAAGACCGAGCCGACGCCTTCCTTTGCCTGCCAGATCTTGTGCGGCTGCAGACCGGCCAGATCCACCGTCCAGATCGACCAGGGCTCCTTCGCCACCACGGGCCCGCAATAGCGGTAGTTGCCGCAACCTTCGCTGTTGGTGCTTCCCGGCGAATCCGCCGCAGCCCGGCGAAAGGCGATGCGCCGGCTGTCGGGCGACCAGACCGGATCGCGATCGATATCGGCACCATGGGGAATGACCAGGGCGGTCTTGCCGGCGAAATCATAGACCTCGATTCCGCCGCCGCGCACATAGGCGGCCTTCTGCCCGTCAGGCGAAAAGCGAAGACCGGCCCGTTCGCCGCTGAGGAATTCCTCCGGCGCGCCCACGCCTTTGAGCCGTCCCCTTTTCCAGAGCAGCGCCGCCGCCATCACATTGCCGCCCGCACGCCACAACACATATTTGTTGTCGGGCGTGAACATGGGATCGCGGCCGTCACCCAGAAGGCGCGGCGCATCGTCATTCGTGCCGATCAGCCAGACTTGCTGATGCGGCATGTCGGGAAAGGATGCAGGGTTCGGGGCGTCGCCCTGGCGGTTGATCCGGCCTCCGCGCACATAGGCCACCGCCGCGCCCGTCTGCGAGACGGCGACATCTTCCATGTCCTGACCGTCATCGCCGGGATAGCCCGCAAGCTTCTTGGCGGGCTGCCCCACACGGAGGAAATAGACGTTCCGGCTTTTCCCCTCGCGGCTCACATAGGCGAGTGCCGTGCCGTCGCCCGAAGGCGCGGGCGGATAGAGATAGGGCGCGGCAAGGACTGAAGCCAGGGTGAATGTCTCGCCCGCCTTGCGCTGCGGCGGCGTCCAGGCCGCCAGTCTCAGCCGTGTCACCGGCCTTGTCAGCCGTTGATCGGGCAGGCCGGGCACCTTGCGCGTGAAGCTGATCGCCAGACCATCCGCCGACCAGGCGGGATCGGAATCCATGTCGAAAGATGGGTCGACGTAGGATATCTGCCGCGTGGCGATGTCATAAACGCAAATGAACTGCCAGGTATCGTCCGGCGCACCATTGTCCTTCCAGGTGCGGCTGTTCTCATAGGCAATGCTGGCGCCGTCGGGCGAGAACACGATTTTGTGCACCGCCCCCCGGGTGGTGAGCAGGCGATTGGGTGCGCCCCATTCGCCGCTTGTGCTGGCGCGCGTGGCGCTGACGATGCTGTGCTCCTTGTCCGTCGTCCAGACAGCGCGCAGGCCGTCGGGAGAGATCGCAGCCGAGGCGGGCGGCGGCGCGGCCTTCTCCGCGCCGAACCGCTGGGCAACCGCGGCTGCGTCCAACGCCGGCAGCAACGCCAGAGCCAGTGCCAGCGCCCACGCCAGGCGGCCCGCAATCAACCGGACCATGAAAAAAACCAGAAACATCCGCCGCCGCGCGCCGCTAGCCGCCGGAGCCGCTCGTCGTGGCGCGGGATTTCGGCTTGCGGATACCGCCGGTTGGCGCGTTGGGATACTGGATGCCCAACTGTTCCAGATATGAACCGTATTTCCCGGAGTCATAGTAATAGGGCTCCATCAGCGGGCGATAGGTCTGCATGTAGTCGTCGTTGACGTGGATGGCCGGCACGTCCGTGGCCGAAACCAGCGGCGCATAGTGATCGAACTTCTGCTGCTCGCCGTTGAAATAGGCCTTGGCCTTGTCGAGTTCCTCCGGCGAGGTCATCAGGTCCAGCACGGTCATCGCCACCGCCTTGGCGCCGGCCACCGCACCTTTGTGCGCGATGGGTGTCGCCATCGCCATGGCCGAAGTCACGTTATGGCCGATGGTATTGGGAATGTTGGAGGGAAAGAAGATGGTGATGGTGGGGACCGTCCACATCACGTCGCCGATGTCGTCCGACCCGCCGCCGGTGGCCATCGCGCCGGGGGGCGGCGCCAGCGACATCAGCGGCATCACCTTGTCACCCAACGGTTCGAGTTTGAAATGCTGGGTCTCCTGCACGGTCCTGGTGAAGGACTGGTCGTCGGCCGACCACTTGGGCATGCCCACCGCCTTGATGTTGGCATAAGCCAGCTCCGCGAGCGGCCTGTTGCCGAAATTGGTGGCGGCATAGCCCATCAGCTTATGCTCGACCGTGGTGTCGGTCATCATGGCGGCGGCCTGTGCCGTCCTGTTGCCGATCTCGTAAAGGGTGTTGAGCGAGGCGAAATCCTTCTCGCGGAAATAGTACCAGACCGACGCCACGCCAGGCACCACGTTGGGCTGGCCGCCGCCGTTGCTGACCACATAATGCGTGCGCTGGGACAAAGGCATATGCTCGCGGCGGAAGTTCATCGCCACATCCATCAGCTCGACCGCGTCCAGCGCGCTGCGCCCGTTCCAGGGCGAGCCCGCGGCGTGGGACGTGACGCCGTGGAAGGTATATTCCACCGAGACCATGGCGTTCATCGGACCGGGACCATAGAAGGTGCCGAAAGCCGACGCGACATGGGTGAAGATGCAGGCATCCACATCCTTGAACAGGCCGTCGCGCACATAGAAGGCCTTGGTACCCAGAAGCTCCTCGGCAATGCCCGGCCACAGCATCAGCCGGCCCTTGAGGTGGTTCCTGACCATCTGGTCCTTGACCGCGAGCGCCGCGGCTACCATCAACGGCATGCCGGAATTGTGGCCCTCGCCGTGACCCGGCGCACCGGCAACGATCGGCTCGATCTTGGGATCGCCCGGTATCTGCGAGACGCCGCGAAGGTCGTCCTCGTCGCTGCCCAGCGCGATCAGGGGTCCGCCCTCGCCCCAGGTCGCAGTCCAGGCCGTGGGAATTCCCGCCACGCCCTTCGTGATCCTGAACCCGTTCCTGGCGAGAATGCCCGTCAGATATTCGCCGGTCTTGAATTCCTGGAAGCCGGGTTCGCCGTAACTGAACACCGTGTCCACCATCACCTGGACCAGTTTGGCATTGGCATCGATATGGGCGGCCGCCGCCTGCTTCATCGCCTCGGGCGCCACGGCGAATGCCGGCGTGAACAGGGAGGCGCTCAGAAACAGGGCCAGAGCACTGCGCAGAACCGGCTGGAACATGGAATACCCCCAAAAAATGGCCGGCTTCTTCCGAAGCCGGCCACACGATCATCAGCCACCCGAACTGGAGGTGGGGCCGGACTTGTTCCCCAATGCGCGGATGTGGAGGCCGGTCGTCGGAGGATTGGGATAGGGAACGCCGAGCTGCTCCAGATAGGAATTGTACTTCTTCGAGTCGTAGTAGTAGGGCTCCATCAGGGGCCTGTAGGTACGCATATAGTCGTCATTGACATGGATGGCAGGAACATCCGTTGCGGTGACAAACGGCTTGTAGTGATCGTACTTCTGCTGGTCGGTGTCGAAGTACTGCTTGGCCTTCGTCAGTTCTTCCGGCGTGGTCATCAGGTCCAGCACCGTCAGCGCAACTGCTTTGGCGCCCGCCACCGCGCCCTTATGCGCGATGGGCGTGGCCATCGCGATGGCCGAGGTCACATTGTGGCCGATCATGCCGGGGATGTTGGAGGGGAAGCGGATGGTGATGGTCGGGACCGTCCACATGATATCGCCGATGTCGTCGGAGCCGCCGCCGGTGGGCACACGTTCCTGCCGCTCCTCACGCATCGGCGTGATCTTGTCGCGCAGCGGGATCACCGGACGATGCAGGTTCTCCTGCACCAGCTTGGTGAAGGCCCGGTCGTCGTCCGTCCACTTCGGCATGCCGACCATTTCGATATTGGCCTGGGCCAGTTCGGCCATCGGCTTGTTGCCGAAATTGGGGGCGGCCGTGCCCATCAGCTTGTGCTCGACCGTGGTGTCTGTCGCCATCGCCGCGGCGTCGGCGGTCTTGTTGCCGATATCGTAGAGCTCCTTCACCCGGTCGAAGGTGTAGTCGCGGAAATAGTACCAGACCGAAGCCACGCCCGGCACGATGTTGGGCTGGCCGCCGCCGTTGCTGATCACGTAATGAGTGCGCTGGGACAGCGGCAGGTGCTCGCGGCGGAAGTTCATCGCCACGTCCATGATCTCCACCGCGTCCAGCGCGCTGCGGCCGTCCCAGGGATCGCCCGCCGCGTGCGCCGTGCGGCCATGGAAGGTGTATTCCACCGACACCATGCCGTTGCTGCCGGGGCCGTAGCCGGTCGAGAAGTCGCTGGAGACATGGGTGAAGATACAGGCATCCACGCCCTTGAACAGACCATCGCGCACATAGAAGGCCTTGGTGCCCAGCAATTCCTCGGCGATGCCGGGCCACAGCATCAACCGGCCCTTGATATGGTGCTTTTCCATCACCGACTTGATGGCAATGGCGGCCGCCACCTGCAGCGGCATGCCGGAATTATGGCCCTCGCCATGGCCGGGCGCGCCGGCCACGATCGGTTCGATCTTGGGATCGCCCGGAATCTGCGACACGCCGCGCAGGTCGTCCTCGTCACTGCCCAGCGCGATCAGCGGGCCGCCGTCACCCCAGGTCGCCGTCCAGGCGGTCGGGATACCCGCCACACCCTTGGTTATCTTGAACCCGTTCTTGGCCAGGATGCCGGTCAGATATTCGCTGGTCCGGAATTCCTGGAAACCGGGCTCGCCAAAGCTGAACACAGTATCCACCATGACCTGCACCAGCTTGGCGTTGCCGTCGACGCTGGCGATCGCTTCCTGCTTCATCTCAGGAGGCGCGACGGCAAAGCTGGCGGTGGGCGACAGGACCGAGGCGCCGAGCAGAAGGCTGAGGAGTCTTTTCGGGAGTTTCCTGGAAGTGTTCTTCATAAATCTTCTCCGATCTGGAATAGGCGCGGAGGCGTACCTGGCGCATCCGCTTGATATTGCATTCGAAAAGCGGACCCGTTCCGCCGTCGGCGGAACGGGTCCAGTCACGGGGTTACATCTTGAACCGGACGCCCATGCGGAACACGCGTCCCAGATAGTCATAGAGATCGCGATTGGTCTGCGGATAGGCCGGGGTGTTGTTGGCATCCGGGCCCGAGCCGACCAGCGGCGGATCGGTGTTGAAGATATTCTTGACCGCGAAGAAGGCATCGAAGCCGACATTGCCGACGTCGAACGAGTAGGTCACGTTCGTGTCAACATAGAAGGCACCGGGAATGCTGTTCATGTTGGCCGTGGGATGGGCGACCGTATAGTCCGGGCAGCCCGAGGTGCAGGTGATCCAGTTGTTGTTGTACTTGCCCGCGCTGACGCCCCTTCCCATGATGAAGAAGGTCCACGGGTCGGTGTGGTAGGTGGCGCTGATGCGGTAGGCCCAGCTCGGCGTGCCGCCCGTATTGGTCCCTGCCGAGTCCGTCGGCGGATTGATGCCGTCGTTCTGGTAGTTCCGCATATAGTTGGTGGCCAGCGCATTGATGGTCAGGTCGCCGGGAATCTGGCCCACAAGGCTGCTCAAGGAGTCCAGCGGCACATTGTAGGTGATGTCGAAGTCCAGACCCTCGGCCTTCTGCTTGGCATAGTTGATAGGCGCCAGGTTGATGTAGGTCAGGTTCGGACCCACCGCCGGAACATGGCCGGGGTTGGTGAGAGTACCCGGCGTCGCCACGCCGCCGTCGCCCAGGACGAAGGCGCAGGCGGAAGCAATGTTCTCCACGAAGCACTGGTCCGCCACATTTTGCGCCGACAGCGTGCCGATCGCTCCGGAGATGGTGATATTGTAATAGTCCACCGCTCCTGACAGGCCGGGGATGAAGCTCGGCGTCAGCACCACGCCGGCGCCGAGGCTGTTGGCGGCTTCCGGGCTCAAGTCGGTGCCGACAAGCTGCGAACCCCTCTGGTTCTGAATGAACGTATAGGACGTGTTGTAGATCAGAACCGTGTTGGTGCGCCGCGTGCCCGTGGCGAACAGATCGTTCAGGTTGGGCGCGCGGATGTCATGCGAGTAGGTCATGCGGAACTTGATGTCGTCCAGCGGCGCGTAGTTGGCACCCAGCTTCCAGGTGTTGACGCCCCCGGAGGTGCTGTAGGCCGCATAGCGGAAGGCGCCATTGACATCGAGGCCCTGCATGATGGGAACCACGGTTTCGACATAGCCCTCGGCGACCGAGTAATGGCCCTGGTTGACCAGGTAGTTGCCGAACAGCCAGCCGTTCGTGTAGTCGGTTATGCTGCCCGCCGGAGTATGCGGCACAAAGCCGTTGATGGATTCAAGCCGCCATTCGCCGCCGAACGCCACCGAGATGGGACCGGCCCAGTCTTCGATGGGATTGCCCGAGACGTTGAAGCTGTAGTCCTGCTCGTTCAGGCGCTGGGTGCGGAACGGCGTGCCCATCACATAGTTGAGGCCCTTCTGGAACGAGCCTGCACCCATCAGCTGGTCCTGCAGGCCGCCGGCGACGCCGATACGCGAGATCGGCACGCAACCATTCGTCGGTGCGGTCAGCGTGGAGCGGCAGACGATGCTTCCGACCGCCAACCCCGAGGTGCCGACATTCTGCGCGGTCACATACACGGCGTCGGCCGCGTTGTTGAGGTAGTTGGTATTCCAGACGGCGGTTTCCTGCTCGCGGGTGTCGGTGATGCTGACCTGACCCGTGAGATCCCATTTCCAGTCGGTGGAGAAGAGATTGAAGGTGCCGTCGGCGCCCGCCGCATAGCGCTGGGCCTCGCGCGCATTCAAGCTGCCGGATTCCGGAAAGCCCGCATCGGTCGAACCCATGTTGATCGACGCCAGGTTGTTCTGCTGCATATAGGTCCGGATGCTGGTTGGCAGGAAGGCGTTGTCCGCCTTGATGGTGATGCCGCCGACCTGCGGAGGCTGCATGTAATAGCTGCGGCCCTTGTAGCGGGTGATCGACGCCTGTCCCCATACCTCGATATCGGGCGTGATGTAGTAGCCGACCCGTCCGAAGAGGTTTTCGCGCGTCTCGCCGGCTGCCAGCGAGCTGGTGCCTTCATAGTTGGACTGGGTTATGGCCGTGTCGCCCCCGATCATCCACTGGCCGGTGGTCGTGCCGAAAGCCAGCTGGTTGACGGTGCCGTTGACGCCGAAATAGGTGCCGCGCAGCAGATTGGACGAAGCGCCCGTGGTGGTGACCGAGTTGAGGACCAGGCCGCCCGGCGTGACCTGGCCGGCGCCGATGCCCGACTGGATCAGGTAATAAGGCTGGCCGCTGCCCGCCTTGTAGGCCGGATTGACGACACGGAAATAGCCGGTCTTGTTCCACGGCGGATCGTAATTGTAGATGCCCTCCGTGCTGACGAACTCGCCGGACAACAGAAAGTGTCCCTTGCCGCCCGCGAACTCGGTGCCATAGGTGGCGTTCAGCTTGTAGCTTGGCTGGAAGCCCTGGGTGGTCTCGCCATATTCGGCCGAGCCCTTGATGCCGGTATATTCCTTGTCAAGGATGAAGTTCACCACGCCGCCGACCGCGTCGGAGCCATAGTCGGCCGAGGCGCCGCCCGTCACCACGTCGACGCGCTTCACCAACTGCTGAGGAATGGTGTTGATGTCGACCTCGCCGGTCGCGGCAGACGGGGCCGAGCGATGGCCGTCCAGCAGGATCAGGGTGCGGGCGACGCCGAGCGAGCGCAGGTTGAGGGCATTGATGCCGGCCGCGCCGTTGGACAGGCTGCCCGAAGACGTGTCGGGCTTCTCGCCGCCCATCATCGAAGGAAGATGGTCCACATAGTCGGCCAGGTTGGCGGGCGCCAGCGCCTGGATCTGTTCCGTGCCGATCACGGTGACGGGGGTGGGCGCATTATAGCCGTCGCGCACCACGCGCGTGCCGGTCACGGAAACCGCTTCGACCCCCGCATCCGCCTGGGCGACCTCTTGGGCCAGCGCGGCCTGCGCCGTCAGGAGAAGTGCTGCCGCGCAGACGGAAGCCTGCGCATATCTTTTGACTTGGCCACCTCGGACCGAGGTGGTGGAATTGCTGCTCCGACAATTATCCATTGGTACTTCCCCATCTTAGAACTGCGTAGCCATGCAGCGCTTCCACCCTGGGGATTTTTATCGTTTCGGGGCATGTGAGATTTTTTCGTGCAGCGGCTGACCGTTTTCCGGTCAGATGCACATTTTATCGGCGGGCCCCTTCTTTCTTTTTGCCTGCTCTGACGTTTCGTCGCACAGGATTGCTCGACGCGTCGCCGCGCCACCGACACCGAAAAACCTTCGGTTTTTCTCGTTGTTTCGACGATCGCCGCCCGAAGACACATTCGAAAATCAAACCCAACGCCGCAACCGTAACAGAAACGTCATTGCGGTTCTCAGTAATTTCAGGCAGCGTTTTTGCCGATAGATTGAGTTTCTATCGCTATCGGAGGCCTTCTTGATGAATTCCAACACTACACAGCTTGACGCGACGGATTATCGTATTCTTCGCGAGCTCTGCAGTGATGGCCGCGCGCCTGACGTCCTGCTTGGCGAGCGCATCAACCTGTCCAGCACAGCTGTCGCGCGGCGCCGCAAGATCATGGAGGAGAATGGCGTCATCGCCGGCTACAACGCCAACATCAACATGTTTTCGCTGGGTTTTACCGGCGTGGTGATGGTGGCGATGGAGCTGAGTTCTCAGGCCGAGCATGTCCTGGTGGAATTCGAGCGGGAGGTGGTCAAGTGTCCTTCCATCTCCTATTGCGGCTTCGTTTCGGGCGATACCGATTTCATCATCATGATCCACGTCAATTCCTTTGACGATTACGACCGGATCTACCGCAGAGAACTCTCAAACCTGCCTCACGTCGCCAAGATCCGCAGCAGTTTCGTGCTGCGCGAGGTGGCGCGGCGCGTGACGCCGCCCGTGGTGTTCGAAGGACGGAAGTAGCACCGCGCGCTTCGCGGTGGAATTGAAAGCCATGTGGTGACGCGGTTCAGGATTCCTGCGTCCCGGTGCCCATCTCTTTTCGAATCCTGCAACGCGCACGCGATCTCCGGCAGAAAACGCCGGAACGCAAAATCGCGATCATGCTAGCTTGAGGCGGATCGGTGCAGAGCGCACCCGTCGCGACACGCCGGGCACGGACCTGGCCGCCTGCGGGCGCGCCGGCGGCCGCGCCCGCACCGGTCATCGGACCGGCGGAACGCCGGCAGCATACGGAGCATGACATGCAGGACATTTCCTTGAACCCCGACGCAGAGGAGCACGGCCTCAAGCGCGCCCTGGGGCCCCTGCACCTGGTCACGCTGGGGATAGGCGGCATCATCGGCGCGGGCATCTTCGTGCTGACGGGCCATGCGGCGGCGGGTTATGCCGGCCCCGGTGTCGTGATCTCCTTCGCGATTGCGGGGCTTGGCTGCCTGTTCGCGGGACTCTGTTACAGCGAATATGCCAGCATGATCCCCGTTGCGGGCAGTGCCTATACATACACATACGCCACACTGGGGCGGTTCGTGGCCTGGATCATCGGATGGAATCTGGTGCTGGAATATCTGGCCGCTTCATCGACCGTGGCCGTGGGCTGGTCAGGTTATTTCAACGACTTCCTGCATCACATGGGCCTAGGCGTGCCGGCGCAGCTGGCCGCGGCACCCCTTGCCCTGAGCGGCGCCCATTCCGTGACGCTGACCGGCGCATGGTTCAACCTTCCGGCCGTGGCGCTGGTGGCCATCGTCACGATCTTCCTGGTTACCGGCGTCAAGAATTCTGCCAATTTCAACAATGTGATGGTGGCGATCAAGCTGCTCATCGTGCTGGCGGTGATCTTCGCCTGCTTCTCCCACGTCGTGCCTGCCAACCATACGCCCTTCATTCCGCCCAATACCGGTGAACTTGGACATTTCGGCTGGACCGGCGTGTTCCGGGCCACCGGGGTGATCTTCTTTTCCTACATCGGATTCGACGCGGTCAGCGTGGCGGCCCAGGAATCAAAGAATCCGCAGCGCGACGTTCCGCTGGGCATGCTGGGATCGCTGGTGATCTGCACCATCCTCTACATGCTGGTGTCATGGGTACTGACGGGCATAGCGCCTTACCAGACGCTCAACGTGGCCCATCCGGTGAGCCAGGCCGTCGAAGCCCTGCCCGGCACGGCCTGGCTTGCACCTTTCGTCAATATCGGCGCGATCGTGGGCCTGGCATCGGTGGTGCTGGTGTTGCTGCTGGGCCAATCGCGCATCTTCTATGCCATGTCGCGCGACGGCATCTTCTTCAAGCTGTTCAGTGAGATCCATCCTGTCTTTCGCACCCCGGCCAAAGGCAGCATGGTGACCGGATTCTTCGCGGCCGCGATGGCGGCCTTCCTGCCGCTCGACATACTGGGCGAACTGGTCAGCATCGGCACGCTGGCGGCCTTCTGCATCGTCTGCATCGGCGTGATGGTCTTGCGCGTGCGCGCGCCCGACGCCATACGCCCGTTCAAGACGCCCTTCGTCTGGATCACGGCGCCCTTGGGCATCCTCATGTGCCTTTTCATGATGGCGTTCCTGCCGCTGGATACCTGGCTCAGGCTTGCGGCCTGGACCGCGCTTGGTCTGTGCATCTATTTCCTTTACGGCGCCAGGCACGCCAAGCCGTCGCGCTACTTCATCCAGAGCGGAGCGCCGGCGGAGTGATCCCCGGAAGAACCAGGTCATGCAACTCAAGGTTCAGCCCGCCGCCGCGCCGCTCGCGCAACCAGCACAGCAGCTCAGCGTCACAGATCTCTTCACGATCGGCATCGGGCCTTCCAGTTCCCACACGGTAGGGCCGATGCGGGCGGCGGCGACCTTCGCCGTTCTGGCGGCGCTGCATGGCGAGCCGCGCAGCGTACGCTGCGAGCTGTTTGGCTCACTGGCCCTCACCGGCAAGGGCCACAGCACCGACACGGCGGTGATGCTGGGCCTGTCGGGCTGGCTGCCCGAGGATATCGACCCGGAGAAGATACCGGAACTGGTCGCGGAGATACGTGACACCCGCCAGCTTCACCTGGGCGGGCGCAAGCCGGTGGAATTCCATGAAGCCGAGCATATCGTCTTCCGCATGGGTGAGTTCCTGCCCGGCCACGCCAACGCCATGCGCTTCTTCGCTACCTATGGGGACGGGCGCGAGATCAGTCAGGTTTATTTCTCCGTTGGCGGCGGCGCGATTGTCGCGGAAGGACAGGAAGCCCTGCGCTCCAACGTGGTGGTGAAATATCCCTACGTCTCAGCCGCAGAGCTTCTGGCATTGGGCCGCCTCACGGGCCTGTCCATTGCGGAGATCGTCTGGGCCAACGAGGAATGCTGGAGGGCGCGTCACGACACCACGGCCTTCATCGATTCCGTGCGCGCCGCGATGATGGCCTGCATCGAGCGGGGTTTCCGGAAAGACGATATCCTGCCGGGCGGCCTCAGGGTACGGCGCCGCGCCAAGGCACTTCACGAAAAGCTGCTGGCGCGCGGCCCCCGCACCGAGCCCAGCCACGTCTTCGAATGGGTGAGCCTTTATGCCCTGAGCGTGAACGAAGAAAACGCAGCGGGTGGACGCGTGGTCACCGCGCCAACCAACGGGGCCGCCGGGGTCCTGCCCGCGGTGCTCAAATACTATGAAGTCTTCGCCCCCAATGCGACGCTGGATGGTTCCCGGACCTTCCTGATGACGGCATCGGCCATCGGGTTTCTCTACAAGTCGCGGGCCTCGATCTCGGCCGCCGAGATGGGCTGCCAGGGCGAAGTGGGCGTGGCCTGTTCGATGGCGGCGGCGGGGCTGGTGTCGGCACTGGGCGGCACCAACGAGCAGATCGAGAATGCCGCCGAAATCGGCATGGAACACAATCTGGGCCTGACATGCGACCCCGTGGGTGGGCTGGTGCAAATTCCCTGTATCGAACGCAACACGATGGGCGCGGTGAAGGCGATCAATGCAGCGTATCTGGCGCTGCAGGGAGACGGCCAGCATATCGTCTCACTGGATGCGGTGATCGAAACCATGCGCCAGACCGGCAACGACATGCGCCAGAAATACAAGGAGACCAGCCTTGGCGGCCTCGCCGTCAATGTGGTCGAGTGCTAGCGGAGATTTCCAGCAATGACCGACTTTTTCGCGCGCCGCCTGGCGCTGGACCCCGTCATCGACCTGGCGCTTGCAGGCGAACTGGCGCGGCAGGATGGCCAGATCGAGTTGATCGCCAGCGAGAACATCGTCTCGCCCGCCGTGCTTGCGGCGCAGGGGTCGGTTCTGACCAACAAGTATGCCGAAGGCTATCCCGGAAAACGCTATTATGGCGGCTGCGAATTCGCCGATGTGGTGGAAGCGGCGGCAATCGATCGCGCGAAGCAGTTGTTCGGTTGCGGCTTCGCCAATGTGCAGCCCCATTCGGGAGCACAGGCCAATGCCGCGGTGCTGATGGCGCTGCTCAAGCCCGGCGACACCATCCTGGGCATGTCGCTCGCGGCCGGCGGTCACCTGACCCACGGGGCGAAGCCCACACTTTCGGGCAAGTGGTTCAAGCCGGTGCAATATGGCGTGCGCGAGCAGGATGGTTCGATCGACTATGAAATCGTCGAGAAGCTGGCGCAGGAGCATCGCCCCGGCCTTATCATCGCGGGCGGCTCCGCCATTCCGCGCCAGATCGACTTCGCCCGCTTCCGCGCCATCGCCGACAGCGTGGGCGCGCCGCTGATGGTCGACATGGCGCATATCGCGGGCCTGGTGGCGGGCGGTGTGCATCCGAGCCCCTTCCCGCACGCCCATGTCGTGACCACCACCACCCACAAGACGCTGCGCGGCCCGCGCGGCGGCCTGGTTCTGACCAACGACGAGGCGCTGGCAAAGAAGATCGACTCGGCCGTATTCCCAGGCCTGCAGGGCGGTCCCCTGATGCATGTGATTGCCGCCAAGGCCGTGGCTTTCGGAGAGGCGCTGCAGCCGGACTTCAAGGCCTATGCCCGGCAGGTTGTGGTGAATGCCGCCGCATTGGCGGGGACGCTGATCGAGCGCGAATACGACATCGTCACCGGCGGAACCGACACACATCTGGTTCTGGTGGATCTGCGTGCGAAGAGCATCACCGGCCGCGCCGCGGAACTCAGCCTGGAGCGGGCCGGGCTCACCTGCAACAAGAACGGCATTCCTTTCGATCCCTTGCCGCCCGCCGAGACCAGCGGCATCCGACTGGGCACGCCGGCCGGTACGACGCGCGGCTTCGGCGTGAACGAGTTCACGCGGGTCGCCAACCTAATCGCGGACGTACTGGACGGCCTGCGCGTGTCGGGTGGAGACAATTCCACCGCAGAGTGTCGCGCGCGCGCCGCCGTGAGCGAGCTGGCGAAAGCCTTTCCCGTGTATGGTGCGGACGCATAGGAATGTCTGCGCCGGCAGGTTCAGGCCGGACGCGACGGCGTGGCAGGGTCTGCGATTCTTGGCAGATCGATCTCCACAGCCGTTCCACGCCCTAGCACGCTGCTGAGAGTCAATTTTCCACCGCACTGCCGGACGAAACCGGCGCTCTTGCTGAGGCCCCAGCCGCTACCGCCAGGTTTTGTGGAGAAGCCGGGATCGAGGGCCCGTCTTGCGACCTCGGGGCTCATGCCGCGCCCGGAATCGCGCATGATGAACCGGACATAGGTGCCGGCGGCCAGACCCTCGCGCTCCCCCTCCCTTACCGCAACGATAGACGTGGAAACGGTCAGCCAACCGCGGCAATCCATCGCCGTGGCGGCATTCCTTGCGATTTCCGTCATCACCGCACGGAGCTTTTCCTCGTCGGAGGACACAATGCAGCTTTGATCTGCTAGCTCCATCTCCACCTCCACATCTTTCAGCACGGACTGCTTCAATCCGCCGATCGTTCCGGTCAGAACGCTGTTGAGATCGAATCTAGTGCGGCGCAGGGACTGGCGGCCGGCAAATGCCTGCAGGCGCGCGGAAAGCTCGATTCCCCGCAGCGCCGTGCGGATTACGTCGTGCACGATCTTTGCCGAGTCGTTGTCGACACGATCTTCAAGTAGCGAAAGGTTTCCCGTCACCGCCGTGAAGATGTTGTTGAGCTCATGCGCTACCGTCCCAGCGAACTGGACCAAAGGGTCGTTTTTCTCGGTATCCGCCATTGCTTCAAAGCATGAGGTGGTGTTCGGCAAACGCAACAGCCGGGCGCGGGCCCAGCGTACATTCAAGCGCCGATCTCAACCCCTTTGCGTGATAACGCGAGATCGGATCGCGAGTTCACAACCTGCGATAGCGTTTGGCTGCTGGGCAAAACCGGGCGTGAAGCACCGTCCGAAATTGGTACGGCAACCCCCAGATCTGCGTTGTGCAACCCGCCACGCAACATCGCGGAAACCGACGGGTGAAAGCATCAGGCCAACAGCGCCTGCACCTTTTCCATGAGGTCCGGCCGCTGGATCGGCCAGGCGGCCGTCCAGGCTGCTCCCAATGCCTTGGCGCTGCGGCAGTAGATGTGGTCAATATCCGATTGGCCCGCGGCGACCATGATCGCAGGCGGCCGCGGCCTGACGGCCTGAAGCGCCCGCAAAAGTTCCAATCCATCGACATGCGGCATCTGGATGGAGGAAATCACAAGCTGAACCGGTGTCCGGCTCAGGCTGGCCAACGCTTCCTTCCCGTCGCCGGCAAGCAGGACGGAAAACCCCGCTGAGCGCAGCCAGTCCGCGACCTGCCTGCGACGCCCGGCATCGCCATCGACGACCATCACGGTGGCGTCGGGCGCGAAATGGGCCGGTGCAGATGTGGCCATCTCAGACCTGCAGTTCCGAAAGCATCGGCGCGGAGTCTTCGATGGTCCGGATAGTGTCTATGCCGGGGCGCATCTGGGACATGATGAATTCTGCGCGGCGCACGGGACCGGCGCTGGAGGACTTCGGGAACAACCTCTGCCACGCGTGAAGCTTGACGCTGAGGGCGCAGAGCACACCACCGATCGCCGTGTGATAGCTTTTGATCAACGTCTCAATCCGGCGGAATCGTTCGGAGGTGAGGCCGTTCCACATCTCGCTGGTGCTGCGCTCGAAGCTTTCCAGCCGTCCCGTGACGTTGGCCGTCAGCCCGTTGATGGTATGCTCCACCAGGTCCAGCGTGCGCATCAGGTTGGCATCGTGCCTGGTCTGATAGCCGGTCCTGAGTTCTGTGACGGTCGCGAGAAAATCCTGGATCAGGGGCAATATCGAATCCAGGCACTGCCGGTAATAGGACAGCGACATGAAGATGTCTGCGTAGTCCTCTAGGAATCTGGGAATGTCCTCTATTTCCAGACCCAGCTTCCGCGCCATCAGGCCCAGACGGCTGCGCACCGTCTCGACCGGGCTGTTGCGCATCATCCCGACCAGATCTGTGAAACCGCCGACCGCGGCATCTCCGCCGAACACTTCCGCCACCAGCGGTCGCGTGAAAACCGCCATATAGGCATTGAGGGATTCCATCTTGGCGCGGGAAAGGCACAATGCGGAATCATCGACGATCCCGACCCCGGCGGCCCTGAGCAGGATGCGCAGGCTGTAGACATCGAAGCTGGGGAGGTAGGAGACCTTGCGCAACAGGACCAGATCGGGGTCTGGCGGCGTCTCGCTCAGGGCCAGAGAGCGCGCAGCGGCCACCACGGTCATGTGACCGCTGCCGGACTCCCGAAGGTTGAACATCTCGACCATCGACTCCAGCCCGCTGCTCTTGACGAGCTTGGCGCGGCGCAGGGCGGGATGGCGCACCGGCAGGATCGCGATCGGCAGGATATGCAGCGCGTCGCGATCCGCATCCGTGTATGGGATTTCAGCCGCGGTTCCGATGCGCAGCGTGGCCCCGCTCATGGCCCGTTGCCCAGCGATTCAAACAAGGCGTCAATGTCGCCCTGCGTATAGGCAGCGCGTCCAAGTTGTGGCCCGTTGAGCAATGCCGCATCGCCGGCCGGCGCCGGCATTTCAGCCGGCCCCGCGATGGCCTCACAGGCCTTGGCGAGCGTTTCGATCCTGTTTTCGATTCCCTGAAGCGCCTGAAGAGCCTTGGTGATGCGCTGCCCGGTTATGTCCTGAAAGGCGCTGGCTTCATATATGCGCGTCACCGCATCGATCAACGCGCCGGAAGCCGGTTGCGGCAGCCCGGCGGCAATTCCTTCGATGGCCTCTGCGGCGCTCATGATCGCGTTTGCGGCCTTCGCCGTTTCGGCGACGATCTCTTCCAGTTCGTCAGCCGTCGTACCCAGCGAACGGCGGCCATCCGGACGCAGCGCCCCGATCTCCTGCCGCGTCACCCGGATATGACGAGAGAGGTACTCCAGGACCAGAACGAGCGGCAGCTTCTTGTGCGAATCCATCCCATTCAGTTCGCGGATGAGCCGATCAAGGTAATCCTGGGCATCGCCAAGCCCCAACTGTCCCGCAACCTCCGTTTCGCGCAGCATGACTATTGCACTCCGAAGACACTGGCGATCTTCGCGCGCAAGGTCTCGGCGTTGAACGGCTTGACGATATAATTCGATACGCCGGCCTGCTTGGCGGTGATGACATTCTCGGTCTTGCTCTCGGCCGTCACCATGATGAAAGGCAGGCGCTTGAGCTGGCTGTCGCCGCGCACGGAACGCAGCAACTCCAACCCTGTCATCGGCGCCATGTTCCAATCGGAAATGATCAGGTCGAACGGTTTCGTCTTGAGCATGGACAGCGCCTCTTCGCCATTGTTGGCTTCATCGACGGCATTGATGTCGAGTTGGCGCAGCAGATTGCGCAAGATTCGCAACATGGTGCTGTAATCGTCCACAATCAGCACCCGCATGCTCTTGTTGAGGCTCATCCCATTCTCCTTACTTTACGGCCGTCGCCCGGCTTCCCGCTGCGTGCCGGGCCGGCGTCATGCTTTGGTTTGCATCTTTCGCGGATACCGGCGCATAAACACCGCGCAGCCCACCTCGGTCGGTGAACTTCCGGCTGATTCCGAATACGGATTCCGAGCCGCCAAGGATCAGCGCGCCGTCCGGCGCAAGCCTTCCGTGCAGTCCCTCCAGCACCAGGGCCTTGGCAGGCAGATCGAAATAGATCAGGACGTTGCGGCAGAAGATCACGTCGAATGTTCCAAGCGCGGACATGTCGGTCAGAAGATTGAAGAGCCGGAATGTCACCCGATTGCGGATCTCGGGTTTCAGCAGCCAGCGGTCTCCGTCCTGGGTGAAGTGGCGGACCAGATACTGCGCCGGCAGGCCACGTTGCACTTCGAATGTCGAAAAGGCGCCCTCGCGGGCCCGCACCAGGACCGTGGGCGATATGTCGGTCCCGACGATCTCCACCTTCCATTCCGACAAGGTCGGAAAGTGCTCGCGCAGCATCATGGCCAGAGAAAAAGCTTCCTGGCCTGTGGAACAGGCCGCGCTCCAGATGCGCAAACTCCGTTGCGGAGCCCGGCGCCGGATCAAGTCCGGCAGGATCGCGGTGCGCATCGCCTCGAAAGGGTAGCGGTCGCGGAAAAACGACGTCTCGTTCGTCGTCATCGCGTCCACGACCTCTCCAATCAGCGCCTCGTTGCGTCCTGCGCGCATTGCGGTGATCAGGGCGCAGACGTCCCCATGTCCGTGCTTGCGCGCTACGGGCCCCAGCCGGGTCTCAAACAGATAGGTCTTGTCCGGCGTCACGATCAGGCCGGAACGGTCCTTGAGCACGCCCGCCAGGTAGGTGAAGTCCGGCAGATTCATGGACGCGCCTTCTCGAAAAGGCCCGCCAGATAGGGCGCTATTCCGGCCAGAGGCAGAACCGCATGGCAAAGCCCTGCCTGCGCCACCGCGCCGGGCATGCCCCAGACCACGCTGCTGGCTTCGTCCTGGGCGACAAGCGAGCCGCCGGCGCGCACCAGATCCCGTGCGCCGTCAAGACCGTCGCTGCCCATGCCGGTGAGCATCACCCCCGCGGCTCTCCCGCCAAACAGCCGCGCCACACTGCGAAACAGCGGATTGACGGACGGGCGGCAGAAATTCTCCGGTGGTTCCCTGGTCAGACGGACCTTCAGGGTCGAGCCGCAGCGGTCCAACTCCATGTGGAAATCACCCGGCGCCAGATAGACGCGCCCCGGCAGGACCGTTTCACCATCTGTCGCCTCTGCCCCTGGCCGGGGGCCCACGCGCGACAAATGCTGCGCCAGAATGGTGGTGAAGGTTGGCGGCATATGCTGGGCGATCACGATGGGCGCGTCCACGCCGGGCGGGAGACCGGCGAGCAGACTCATCAGCGCCTGCGGTCCGCCGGTGGAACTGCCGATGGCCACGATCTGCGGTCGCCGCGGTGCGGCCGCCGGCAGCAGCGCCCATCCCGTGGCCTTTGCGGGTTCGGCGCCTTTGGCCCGATATGGCGCCGGCGTGGCGGGCTTGCGCCGCCCCAGAGCGAGCACTTTCTCCAGCAGGACCTGGCGAAACTGGGCGCTGCCGCCCAACTGACCGGTTGTGGGCTTGGGGATGTAATCGGAGGCCCCGCGCGCCAGCGCCTCAAGGCTGATTTCCGCGTTGCGCTGCGTGAGCGTGGATGCCATCAGAATGCGCACGCCCGGCGCAGCAGCCAGCAGCTTGGGCAGCGTGGCAAGCCCGTCCAATACGGGCATCTCGATGTCCAGGACCACCACGTCACAGGGCCGGCGGCCGATTTCCCGCACCGCCATCTCGCCATTGCTGCAGGTGGCCGTGACCACAATCCCGGGTTCGCTTTCCAGCATGCGCACCACAAGGCCGCGCACAATGGCGGAATCGTCCACCACCATCACGCGAATGCGCGTATCGGGAGCATGTGCGCCGGCCGGATTCATGCCATGCCCAGTTGTTCGAGCTTGTCGACCAGCACGTCGCGGCCGAACGGCTTTATGATGTATTCGTCCGCCCCGGCAGACAGCGCCTGCTGAATCCTTGCGATCTGACTCTCGGTCGTGCACATCACCACCACCGGCTGCCGCGGCAGCGGCATGGATCGCAGTGCCGTGAGGCAACCGATGCCATCCATCACCGGCATGTTCCAATCGAGCATGACGATATCGGGCTGTCCGGCGCGGCAATAGTCCAGCGCGTCCTTGCCCGTCGGCGCCTCGGCCACGGCATAACCAAGATCGAGAAACATGCCGGAAACGACGCGGCGGATGGGGGCGGAGTCGTCCACCACCAGACAGGTGCGGTCAGCCATGACGTCCCCCGGCGGCCAGGCGCGGCCTTTCTTCGTCCCGGATCCAGTTGTCGCGGCCGTATTCGATATAATGGCGGATGTCCACCAGATCGGTGGCCTTGCCCGCGACGATGGCGCTTCCAAGCAATCCATCTTGCCGCGGCGCCAGTTCCAGCGAGATGTGGTTCTGGACGATATCCACCACCTCGTCCACCACAAGACCAAGAGGCTGGCCGTTGTCGCAAAAGACAAGGAGCGGCTGCCTGCCGGTTTCCACCAGGCGCTGATCGCCGTTGACCATCATCAGCGGCATCAGCTTCTGGCGGTATTGCACCACATGCCGGCCGCCGACCTGCTCTATCGCGCCCGCGTCAATTTCCTCGATACGCAAAATGGCATCCAGCATCACGGCCTTCAGTTCCGGCCCTCCGGCCCGGAACAGCAGCAATGACGCTTCGCTTTCGTCCCGGCCCGCCACCGAACCCGCGACCTGCAGGCCGTCATTATTGCTGTGCGCCTGACCGGCCAAGGCGGACAGGCCGCCGGGGTCCAGGATCATGATCACGCTGCCGTCGCCCAGTATGGTGTTTCCGGCGTAAAAGGGATTGCCGCGCAGGATGGGCGCGACGGGTTTGACCACGATTTCCTCGGCATCGAACACGCGGTCGACAATAATTCCGAACTTGAAGGCGCCCACTTCCATGACCAGCACAAAGCGGTCGCGATCCACCTCATCCGGCCCCAGTTCCAGCACTGTACGCAGCGATACCAGCGGCAGGAGTCGCTCGCGCAGGCGCAATACGGCCGCGTCCCTGATGGTTTCAATGCGGGCGCCGGACCGGCTTCCCGCCCGCACCAACTCGACGACATTTATTTGCGGAAGCGCGAACCGTTCGCCCCCCGCCTCCAGGATCAGCGCCGACACGATGGCAAGCGTCAGCGGAATCTTGATCAGGAAGGTCGTGCCCTCGCCGGGCCTCGAATCCATCTCGATGGCGCCGCCGATGCGCTCGATATTGGTGCGCACAACATCCATGCCCACGCCGCGCCCTGAGACGCTGGTGACCTTTTCCGCGGTTGAAAACCCCGGCTGGAAGATGAACTGAAGCACCTGCTTCTCGCTCATGGCGGCGATCTCCGCCTCCGTGGCCAGGCCGTTCGCCAACGCTTTCTGGCGGATGCGATCGGCGTCGAGCCCCCGGCCATCGTCGGCGATGCGAATGAAGATGTGCCCCCCTTCGTGGCAAGCCTCCAGCAGGATGGTGCCGGTTTCCGGCTTCCCGGCATCGCGCCGGGTGACCGGATCTTCCACGCCATGGTCCGCGGAATTGCGGACCATATGGGTCAGCGGATCCTTGATCATCTCCAGGACCTGGCGGTCCAGCTCCGTATCGGCGCCGCGCTGCACCAGATCGATCTTCTTGCCGCTCTCGACACAGAGATCGCGCACGATGCGCGGAAGCTTGGCCCATGCATTGCCGATGGGTTGCATGCGCATCCTGGTAACCCCATCCTGCAGTTCGGACGTGATGTGGCTGAGCCGCTGCAGTGGAACCTTGAATGCGTCGCTCTTGAGATTGCGCTGGATCTGCATCAGCTGGTTGCGCGTCAGCACGATCTCGCTGATCAGCGTCATCAGATTCTCGATGACATCGACATTGACGCGGATCGAGGACGCCGCCTGATCCGGTTCCTTTGCGTTGTTGTCGCGCGCCGCTTCTGCAACCTGGCGGGGCAGCTCTGCGGCCGGCTGCGGCTGCGACCGCTGCGGGGAAACGGGCTGCGCGGCCACCTGGGGGCCCAGCGCCTCGGCCACTTCGGCCAGCAGTTCGGCGGCTACGGGAAATCCGTCCTCCTCGAATATGGGGGCGGCGATTGCGTGAGCCGCGGCCGCGTCGGCCGGCGGAACCGCTACGGGTTCGCCGCTTGCCATGGCGTTGAGTTCGCCGATCAACGGCCCATCGTCACCTTCCGGCTCGCGGCCCGCCGCGCCCAGTTCAACCAGAAGCAGGCGGATGTGGTCTATGCAGCGGAGGATCAAGGTGACCGCATCCGGTGTCACCGGCAGATCGCCGTCGCGGAACTTGCCAAGGACGTTCTCTCCGGCATGCGCCACGGATTCCAGCCGCGGCAGCCCCAGGAATCCGCAGGTGCCCTTGATGGTATGCATCAGCCGGAAGATGTTGCCCAGAATGCGTGTGTCGCTCGAGTCGCGCTCGAAACGCACCAATTCGGTGTCCAGCGTCGCCAGGCTTTCGTTGGTTTCGGTCAGGAATTCATTGAGCAGTTCATCCATCAGGGGGCCTCTCAGTTCTTCCTGCGGATATCGAGCAGGCGGGTGACGTCCAGCGCCACCAGCAGTTCGTCGCCCATGCGGAACACGCCGTCGGACAGGTCGGCCCAGCTGGGATCGAGCGTGGGGGGCGGCGCTTCGCGGGCAGACCCGGGCAGATCCACGACATCGCCCACGGAATCGACAAGAAGCGTATAGAGCTCGCCGTCGCTATCGACCGTGACACACACGCCGCGGCCGGACTCGGCGCAAGCGAGCGCCAGGCGGACATGCATGTCGATCACCGTGACGATGCGGCCGCGCTGGTTGATGAGCCCGCGCACCTCGGCCGGACCGAGCGGCACCCGCGCGATGACGTTCGGTGTCAGGATATCCTGCACTCGCGTGACCGGCACGCCGAATAATTGTCCGGCGACATGAAAGGTCGCGAAGACATGCTGGATATCCGCGCCTTCCGGCCCGGCGCCGGCGATGCCCCGTTGTTGTCCGTTCGATACGCCCACCATCCGACCGTCCTGACTTGTGGAGACTGGAAGGCCGCTCCGCCCTCAAGCCGCGCTCCGGTGGGACGGTGCGGGTTCCAGGCGGAATGCAGGCCTTCCGTCTCCGTTCATTGCCCCGCAGTCGCGGGTTGTCCGGATGCGACGATGGAAGACGCTTGCATTGCGCGTTTTGCGGGAACCCGTCGATTTGTGTCGGCATGTGTCATGCCGGCCTTATCCGCTATGGCTAATATTTTCGTAACCATATCCCGCCATGATCGGACCAGCAGCAGGCGGGGAAAAGACGGTGGGGCACAATCTCGCCATCGTGGAAGACGATCCGGATGTCCGGATGGTACTGGAAAGATACTTGTCTTCGGATGGCTACCGGGTCACTGCGCTCGGCGACGCCGCGGGCCTCGAATCCGCTCTGTCCGCCGCGACCTTCGATCTGGTCATCGTCGATGTCGGCCTGCCTGACGCCAACGGCCTGACGCTCACCAGCGAACTGCGCAGGAAGCACGATCTCGGCATCATTATCGTGAGCGGACGCGGCGACCTTACCGACCGGATCGTCGGACTGGAGATCGGCGCCGACGACTACATCACAAAACCATTCGAACTGCGCGAGGTCCTGGCGCGAGTGCGCAGCGTCCTGCGCCGCAGCGGACGCCCCGGGGCGTTCCGGCAAGACGACGGCCCACGTACCACCTACCGGTTCAACGGCTGGACGGTGGACGCCATTGCCCAGGCCCTTCTCGACCGCGAAGGCCGCCAGGTATCCATCACCAGCGGGGAATTCAAGCTGCTGGAAGCCTTTGTCACGCGTCCGAACCGGGTCCTGAGCCGCGACCAGCTTCTGGATCTGGTCCACACCAACGATGCACCCGCCTTCGATCGCAGTATCGATGTGCGCGTGGGCCGCCTGCGCAAGAAGCTGGGCGACAATGCCGGCGAGCCGCAGCTCATCAAGACGGTGCGCAATGGCGGCTATATCTTCGCGGGGAAAGTGACGCGGCACTGACCGCTTGCGCCATGGCCGCACATGGCCGCGCGGCCATGACACATGTCGACACAAATTGACGACGCCCCGAAAAACCGGCGTCAACGCCGCTGCCCAGGCTGCCGGCCGCATCATGGAGGGGCAGAATGACCTGGCTCAACAATTTCACCATCCGAACCAAGACCATCATTGCTTTCGCGATGATCCTGCTCGTCGTCACGGGCCTTGGGATCTTCTCTGTGCAGCGCCTGTCAGAGGTCAATGCCGGCGCCAAGGACATCGCGGAAGGGCGGCTGGTTTCCACCATGACGCTGGGCCACTTCGCCACCGCCACCACCCGGTTTCGTCAGGTTCAGGCCTCGATTGCGCTGGCCCCGACGGCCCAATTGGCCGATGAGGAAAACAGGCGCCTGTCCACCGTAATGCTGCCAAGCGTTGAAGCTGCGCTGAAAGAATACGAACCGGCCGTCAAGCCGGGCCGAGAACGTGAACTGTTCGACAAGGTTCTGCCGCTCTGGACCAACTATCTCGCCCTGAATTCGCGCTATCTCGAATTGGCCAAAACCGACCGTTCGGCCGCAGCAAAATTCTACCTGACCGAGATGCGGGATGACTTCAACAGGTTCCAGCCCGCGCTCGAAGCCCTTATCGAGTTTCAGGCAAAGAGCGCCCGAACCGAAACGGACGGCATCGCGGCAACCTACAATTCCGCCTGGAATCTGATCGTCGGCGCCGTGGCCATGGCCGCGCTGTTCTGCATAGCGTCGGGCTTCGTCATCATCACCGGCGTTTCCGTTCCGATCCGCAAGATGACCGATGCCATGAGCCGGCTGGCGCGCCATGACCTGGCGACCGAGATCGAGGGCATTGGCCGCGAGGACGAAATCGGCCAGATGGCCGCTGCCGTGCAGGTCTTCAAATCCAGCATGGTTGAAGGCGATCGCCTGAAAGCCGAGCAGGAAGAGGCCAGTCGCCGGCAGCAGGCGCGTACCGCCAAGATGGACGAATTGACGAAGAGCTTCGAAACCAGCGTCGGCGGCATCGTGCAGGGTGTCGCAAGCCAGGCCGTGCAGATGGAATCCTCAGCCCAGTCCATGAGCGCCACCGCCGAGGAAACCACAAAGCAGGCCAGCGCCGTCGCCGCGGCATCCGAGCAGAGTTCGGCCAATGTGCAGACGGTGGCTTCGGCGACCGAGGAACTGTCGTCTTCCATCGCCGAAATCAGCCGTCAGGTCGGACATTCCAGCCAGATCACGGCCAACGCCGTATCCGAGGCCGGCAAGGCGGGCGACATGGTGCAGGGCTTGGTCAACGCCTCGCAGAAAATCGGCGAAATCGTGGCCCTGATCAACGACATCGCCGACCAGACCAACCTGCTCGCCCTCAACGCCACCATCGAAGCAGCGCGCGCGGGCGAGGCGGGCAAGGGTTTCGCGGTCGTGGCCGCCGAAGTGAAGAACCTGGCGACCCAGACTTCCAAGGCGACCGAAGAGATCGGCACCCAGATCACGGGCGTGCAGACCGCCACCCAGGACGCTGTGCGGGCCATCGATTCGATCGGCAAGACGATCGGGGAGATCAACGCGATCGCCACCACCATCGCCGCCGCCGTGGAACAGCAAGGGGCGGCGACACGCGAGATCGCCCGCAATGTCGAGGAAGCCGCCAGGGGCACGCAGGAAGTCTCTTCCAATATCGGCGGCGTGACGGAAGCCGCAAACGGCACGGGCGCGGCCGCCGCGCAGGTCCTGACGGCGGCGCGTTCGCTTTCAGGCCAGTCGGGACACCTGAAGGATCTGGTCCAGCACTTCCTGGCCGACGTCAAAGCAGCATGACACCATGCGGGGCGGGCCGGATGGTCCGCCCCCTTCCTTGCCGTCCTATGGCACGCCCGCATCGGGCAGCATCCTTGCCACCACGCCGTCGCGCTTGACGAAGTGGTGATAGAGCGCGCCCGTCACATGCAGCACAATGAACGCGAGCAGCACATAGACAAGGATATTGTGGATGTCGCCTGCCTCGTGTGCCCAGGCCGCGCCTTTGGGTGCCAGCGCCGGCAGGGTCACCACGCCGAACAGCCTTACATCCCAGCCGCGATAGTTGGTGGCCGCCCAACCCAGCAGGGTCATCGCCAGCACCAGCAGATACAGCGCCCAGTGCGTGAGGGCGGCCAGATTGCGCTCCCAGGCCGCTAGGCCGGGCGTCGGCGCGACGGGATGGGTGATCCGCCAGCCCAGCCGCACCACAATGAAGAACAGGATCGCCGCGCCGACCGAGAAGTGCCACGACACCCATCCTTCATTGGGCGTGTTGCGGCCGATATGAGGCATGATGGAGCCGATGGCATATTGCACGGCCAGCAGCAGGAAGATCAGCCAGTGCAACCCCTTGGCTACCGGACCATATGCGGATGACGCCTCCATGCTTCTTCTCCCTCAGCGGAACAGCCCGTGCGGGCCTGTCAGGTCGCTCATGAACATCAGCTTGATGGCGAAGCTGTCGGTCTCCGGCGTCAGGCCAAAGCCCAGCCCTGCCTCGACCGAGACGGGATCGCCATCATAATCCACCACGCCCCAGATTTGATGCCATTGTTCATCGGCCGGAAGAAAGCGGCGCAGGGTGCCGAAATCGTCATACTCTTCCGCCGCCACTGTCCAGCGGCCGTCCAGCTTGTAGTCCAGACGGGTGGCGGGCACGAATTCCAGTCGCGAGAATCCCTTGTAGGAATTGTCCAGTATGGGGTTGAAGGTCAGGCTCCAGTCGCCCAGACGATAGCCGATGATGGGGCGGATCTCGCCGGTGTTCACCTGACTGTCCCACTGTTTCTCGTTCCAACTGAACTCGAAATTCACGCCGTAATAGAAGTTCTTGTCCGCATTATCGGGCTGAACGAACAGGGCGCGCAGCTTGAAGCCGTTATAGGTCCAGCCCTGGCTGGTGCTGGAAAAAAGCGGCAGATAAAGCCCCGCCTCGAACCAGTCGGTGACGCCATAGGCCCATTCGGTCACACTGCTGTAGGCATGGTTATCCACCAGCGCGCCGGGAAATTCCGGGGTCTTCAATCCGTTCGGCGTGTAATTGTTGTGCCAGGTCAGGCCCAGCGTGCCGACCGGCTCGATGTCGCCGGTATAGACCTGGATTTCATCAGTGACCGCCTGCGCCGCCCCGCAGGACAAAAGGAACAGAACGCCAATGGCCTGTATGTACCGTCCTGCCATGCCATGTCGCCGGAATATTCCGTGACGGACATACAATGCACGGAGCCGTGCATGTGATTACGCGAAGCAATCTCAAGCCCATGCATCTATACGATTTTGTATAGTGCCGGGTGTCAGAGATGAGCAGCGTGCAGTTCGGCCCTGGCCGCCTTCATCTGTCGGGCGAAGCGGGCATTATCCATCAGCTTCAGCGCCAGGACCGTGCCGAACTGCTGGCCGGCGGCAATGTCGCTGCGGAAATGCACGCCGCAGACCAGGCGGTGTTCGGCATACTGCGAAGCGCGCGCCAGTATGGCCTGCGACTTGGCGGGAAGCAGCGACGCCAATACCACCCCCATCGCGAAGGCGCGGGTGGCATGGCCGCTGGGATAGGAGTTTGCCGCCTTGCCCGGTTTCACCGGCGTGCAGGTCTTGAGCGACGGATCGACGGCATAAGGCCTGTCGCGATGGAAATAGTCCTTCGCGTTCCTGGTATCGTCTTCCTCCTCCTCGCCCACCAGTGTCAGAAGCTCGAAAGTCTTAGGCATGGTGGCAAGGTCAAAGCCGATGGCATCGTTGAAGATATCGGCCGTCTCGTCCCTGGCGTCGTGCGTGGCGGCCGCGAGGTCTTCGGGCGTGCTTTTTGCCGCGATGTCCCGCAATTCGGCGAATTCCGACTGTTCCAGGGGCGAACCTGCCGCGGGCGGCGGCGGAAGGAAGCGGCCCGCCTCGAACTGATCGGGCCTCAGCAGCCCCGCCTGGGCGCCGGCCGGCCAGACCAGACCCAAGGCAATGACAAGCGCGCCATATCGCATGGGCTCTCTCCCTAGAATCGCGCCTTAACAGTGAACTGGAAGCTGCGCGACGGCTGGAAATAGTACTGGTCCAGGCTGTTGCCGCGATCGGCCAAGTCATACACGCTGCTGCCGCCGATGGGACTCTTGTCGTTGATGCCCACCGCCGCGAGACTGCGCGAATTCAGCACATTGAATATGCCCAGCCCGAATTCCAGCGGCCCGTATGTTACGCTGCCCTTGGCATCCATCACATTATAGGCGCCCAGCTTGTAGAAGGTCGTATTGGTATTGTCGGAATATTGCTGGCCGACCAGCTTGTCGATCAGCGAGAACTTCCAGATCCCGCTCTTGTAGAAGACGCCGCTGGCTGAGGTCCACATGGGCGCCTGCTTGAGCCATTTTCCCCCGCTCTTGGAGGAATTCAGCGAGCCGTTCAGGAATACCGCCAGCCCTTCCAGGTCGCCGTCGAACGCATATGTGCCCTCTCCCTCGATGCCCTTGTAAGTCGCCACGCCGGTGTTGAGGGCGCACGTCTCGCTGGCCGGGCCCGTGAAAGGTGCCTGATTGCACGGCTGGAAGACGATGTTGTTGTTCACGCCGATATAATAGAAATCGGCGTCGAAGGTGAAATTGTCCGCATAATAGACCGTGCCGGCCTGATAATTGGTGGTGGTCTGCGCTTTGGGAAAGACGACCGTCGGCGTTTTCTGCTCGAAAGCGCTTATGTCGGGCACATAGATACCCTGGGCATACTGGACATAGATGCTCCAGCTCGGCTGGAGTTTGTAGTTCGCCATGAAGAAGGGCAGATCGCGCGTGGTGTCGAATGACGCCACCACCGGGATCACGGGAGACGTCTTCTGTTCCAGCGGCGCATTCACATAGTGATTCCACCAGACATACTTGAAGCCCGGCGTGACGGTCAGGTTCTCGAGCGGATGCAGCTCCAGCTCGACGAAAGGCTCATACTGGCTCCAGCCGGAATGCTCCTGATACTCGAAATATCCACCGCCGAAAGGCGCGGATTTCTTGGCGGCCAGGTTGCTCGCATCGGCAAAGGCCTGGCTGTGCCAGGGGTCGCAGTCCGGCGACCCGAAGCACTTGGTCGCGTCATAATCCGCGCGGGCCCGCTGCGAGGTTGAACTTTCCCACCATACGCCGGCGCGCACCTGGCCCGTGATCCAGCCGAAATCGAAGTCCTGCGAGGCGCGGAAGATATTGCCCCATACGCGATAAGCGTTCTGTTTGGTATAACCCGGAACGTCATTGGCGAACTTGACTCCGCCCACGATCGTGCCGTTGCTCTCGGTTATCCCCTTGGCGATGTCAGACGCATTCTGAAGCACCGATAGCGTGCTCATCGTCTTGTTGACATAGGCGTAGGTGTAGAAGGTGTTGTCGATCCGCAAGCCGTTTCCTACATCGCCCTCGAGGCGCAGATAATCCATATCGGTCTTCTTGTGGACATGGTTGTAGCCCGCGTAGGTCCCGGCGTTGGGGTTGGTGATCTGGAGCGCATAATCCTTGCCATAGGCGTTGATCTGCGCGGCGGTTGCGCCGTTGTTGTCGTTCAATTGCTGGAACAGGCCGTTGTAGTTGGCAAAGGCCGTCAGCGTCCAGCCGGGGGCGATGTCGGTCTGCGTCTTGACCAGATAGTTCTGCGCCGCGCTGGACTGATAGGTCAGATAGCCGCCGGTATTGGTGTCCTGGAAATTCAGCAGCACCCGGTTGGCGATGCCACCCAGATCGAAATCGCCGGTCTGATAGTTGGCGTTGAACATGCTGGTGCCCCAGCTTCCGCCTGTGGCCTGAACGCGCGCATGGCTGTCATTGCTCAAGGCTTCGGAGAACATGTTCACCGAACCGCCATAGGTGGACGGGCCAAGATTGCCCGCATTGCCCGGTCCGCGTTCGACATTGATGGTGCCGATCGTGGTGGCGGGGAAATAGGATTCGGAGTGGTGCGTGGGGCCGTTGGTGTCGCCGAACGGAATCCCGTCATAGGTGAGGCCGAAGCTGCCGTCGGGCAGGCCGCGCAGGGTATTCTTCACGCCATTGTCGGAAAGCCCCGGCCCGTTCAGGTCGGTGCCCGTCATGCTGGGGGCGATGGCCAGGATGGTGGTGTAGGTGCCGGTCTCCGAAACCGAATCCTCGATATAGGATTTGTTGATGATGGTCTGCGGCTCCATCGTGTCGAGCGAAGACTTGGCGGGGGCGGTTTCGGGGTCGAAGGCCGTGCCGGTCACCACCACCGTTTCGATCTCGCCTGCGGCGTTGGCGGCCAGTTGCTGCGCCTGGGCGCCGCTGGCGGCGTAAATCACCCCCGCAAACAGGGCAGCAGCGGCGGTCGAACGGCCCAATGCCCGGAAATATCTGGCAGACATGGTATAATCCTTCGGTTCAAAATGTCTCGGGGCGCTTTGGTGAAGCCGAACAGCCACAGCGCCGGCAGCCGCGCCTTTAGCGGACTTCCGGCCGATACGGTGCTGCTGGATGGACCCCGTCTTTCGGGCGTAGCTAGTCCCACGCCGGTTTGACGTTCCGGTGACGCGGGCTATAAGAAAAATCAACCTGCCCGCGACACGGCGTCCGGCGCCTGTCTTTGTCGCGCTTGCATCCGCCCCGCGGTTGAGCCGGAGATGCGCCCGGCCGTGAAAGCAATGGCTGGTGAAGCTGCTGTGCCGAGGACTATCTGGCGACGGCAGACCATATCGCCCATACATTGCAGAAACGTGGCCGCGATGTGGACATCGTGCATGAAGGCGCGAGCGCGCGCGTCCGGCGGAACGATCCTTGCAGCACGTGTGCTGGGGGCGGGTAGCTCAAGGGTAGAGCGCATCGCGTACTTCGATGAGACCGGAGGTTCAATTCCTTCACCGCCCACCATTTCCGGTGACCGCGTGCCCTGGCCGCCTTGATAACGGACTGTTCCAGTTCGGCACGAAAACCCCTTCCCGAACCTTCCCGCGCTGGCATCAATCCTGAAAGTCCATCGGGGCATATAGCCCAGGGGCGCGCCGCGTCCCAAAAGGGTGCAAGGAGCAGTCATGTCAAACCGGATGAACCAGATCCTGATGTCGGCGCTGGCCAGCGCGGCCATCGTGGCCAATCCCCTGGCTGCCCAGGCAGGCGGCATATCCCGCATCGGGACCTATGCCGGCAACCGCGGCCAGTCGCCCATGGGACTGAACTGCCGCCAGCCGGTAGCGGCCTACAACAGCGTGCGCGTCTATAAGCCGGTGACGGTCAACAACAACGTCAGCATCTACAAGCCCACCACGATCGACACCAACATCAATGTCTATAAGCCGGTCACGGTGGACAAGAATGTGAACGTGACCACCAATATCGACAATTCAAAGAACATATCGATCAACAAGCCCGTCTCGATCACCACGGACATCGACAACAGCAAGAATATCCAGATCTCCAAGACGATCGACAATTCTAAGTCCATCGACGCATCCAAGAACATCAGCATCAGCAAGAACATCGTCATCAACAAGGGCGGCGTAGACGTGCAGGCGGAAGCATTCGCGGCGGCCATGGCCATGGCAGGAGCGGGAGCGGCGGCAAACGCGTCGGTCGGCATCTTCTACGGCGGCGACGCCACGGACACCGCCACCAGCCTTGTCAATACCGAGATCGGAAACCTGTCCGTGCAGGAGGCGGCAACGCCCGCCTCGCAGCCCTGCACCTTCCAGGACGCGACGGTTGTCAAGGCGATCCATGCGGTCTGCGTCGCGCCGGATGGTCATGAATTCCCCGCCTCGCACACGTTGGGAGATACCTGGATCAACAGCAGCTATGAGGGCGAAATTGCCCGCTGCATTCCGGGCTCCAGCCTCAAGGTGACCATAGGCAAGGTCACACAGTCGCCGGAAGGTCTGGCGAGCGCCTCCGCAAACGGAGAGACCCTGCAATGCGCGCCGCATGAGGCGTTGCGGCACTACAAAAATGGCGTGCTGAAATGCGCCAAAGCCAAGCCCGTCCCCGACTGCACCGAGCGGACGGACCTGCGCAAATACGGCTCGGGCGACATGTTCTTCACCTATCGCACCCGGATATGCCTGGAGACGCACGAAGAACAGCCGGCCATCGCCGGTTCCGGAGACAACACCCACCCAGGATCGCTCTGAGCGGGCGGCCCGGGCCCGGCCGGCGGATCAGTGCGCCGTGCTGAGCGGGACGTTGCGGTCCTTCAGCAGCTGGACATAGAAGACCCTGAGCTTTTCCGGCCCCGTGCTGTTGATGACGTCACCGGGCGTGCGGCCACGATCATCCTTGGCGTCGAGCTTCGCGCCCTTGTCGGCAAGATATTGGATCACCGCTTCGGTTTCCGGTCCCTGCCGGTTCGACAAGGCCATGTGCATGAGGCTTTTGCCGCCCTGCGCCGCCTCGTCCAGCTTGGGATCGAGTTCCAGCGCGTACTTCATCGCAGCCAGATTGCCGCCATAGGCGGCGGCCAGCGTGACGGTCATGCCGTCCTCGGTCTTGAAGTCTCCCTTGGCGCCCGCATCCACCAGCGCCTTCATCGCGTCCACTGAGCCGGCCTGCGCCGCATAGATCAGCGGCGGCGTGGGCACGGGCGGCGGCGGTGGCGGTGCGGATGTCCCGTCGGCCTTGGCCAGTCCCTTGCCATTGCCGCCGTCCGCGGCCGCCTGATCGGCAGACGCGACCAGCACCGGCGCCGGAGGCGGCGGCCGGGTCAGCGCATTGGGATCGGCGCCCTTTGAGAGGACCAGCTTCACGAAATCCGCCGCGCCGCTGGCCGCCGCGATATGGATCAGCTGCCGCCCCTCGCCGTCGCGCTGGTTGAGGTCCGCTCCACGCTCCACCAACTGCATCGCGAACGGGACGTTCTTCTCCAGCAGCGCCGCGGCGATCACCGAAGTGCCGTCGGGCAGAACGGCGTTCGTTCCCGCGCCCGCATCCAGAAGAGCCGAAGCGGCTTGGGGAACCCTGCTCTTGAGCGCGAAGAACAACGGCGTGAAGCCCTTTTCCGAGACGGCATTCACGTTCGCGCCGTGTTTGACCAGGAAGGCGATATTGTCGGCCCTGCCCTTCGCGGCGGCCCACATCAGCGGCGTCTGGCCATGCGGGTCGGCGGCATTCACCTTCGCGCCCTTTGCCACCATGGCCGCCAGCACATCCGGCGTCGACATCCCGGCGCATAAAGCGAGTGCGGAAATCCCGTCCGGCCGCATCGCCCCGGCGTCTGCACCGGCCTTGAGCAGGCTTTCGACGATGTCGGGATTGCCCAGTTCGCAGGCCAGCATGATCGGCGTGGCGCCGCTGACGTCTGCGACGTTGGGCTTCGCGCCGGCCGCCAGAAGCAGGCGCACCGCCTCCTCGCTCTGGCGGTCCACCGCCCAGGCCAGCACCGTGGACTTGTCCGCCAGTGGAGCGTTCGGGTTGGCGTGGCCTGCCAGAAGCTTGCGGACCGCGGGAAGGTCGTTGGCGCGCACGGCGGCCGCCAGCCGGTTTTCCGCAGCCGCCGCCTGTCCGCCGGCCGCAAGCGCGCCCAGAAGAGAAAGCCCCAGTCCCAGTATTTTTTTCATATGCCGGAAATTCCGCTCCTGCTCAGGCGGCCAGTCCATCGAGCCGGCCAGTGCTGTCGCCCAGCTTTTCCTGATGCACGCCCAGACTGTCCATCATCGACAGCATCAGGTTGGTCATGGGCGTGCCCTTCTCGACCGCAAGATGCTGGTTGCCGTTGACGAGGCCGCCGGCAACGATGGTCGGCAGGTTCTTGTGCTCGTGCCTGTTGGGGTCCGCCAGGCTCGCGCCCGCCAGAAGGATGGTGCTGTCCAGCAGGCTCTTGTCGCCTTCCTTCGTCTCGCTCATCCGCTTCAGGTAGTAGGCGATCTGCTCCATGTGCAGGACGTTGATCTTGGTGAGCTTGGCGATCTTCTCGGGATCTCCGCCGTGGTGGCTGAGGGGGTGATGTGCATCGGGCACATCGATTTCCGGATAGGAACGTCCGCTGACCTCGCGGCCCAGCATGAAGGTGCCCACGCGGGTGATGTCAGCCTGCGCGGCCAGGACCTGCAGATCGATCATCATGCGCGAGTGTTCCTCGAACGAATCGGGGATGCCGGCGGGGCGGGCATAATTGGGCAGAGCCGCCGTCTGCGCGCCGCCCTGCTCCACCTTCTGGATACGCCGTTCGATGTCGCGGACGGATTGCAGATATTCGTCCAGTTTCTTGCGGTCGTTGGCGCCCATGGAGCCGGACAGCCGCTTCGCGTCGTCGGCCACGAAGTCCAGGATCGAGGCCTGGCGCTTCAGTTGCGCAAGACGGCTTCCCGCATCCAGGCTGTCGCCGTCGCCGAACAGGCGCTCGAAGACTTCGCGCGGATTGGTGGTGACGGGCAGGGGGGTGGACGGGCTGCTCCAGGAGAGGGTGTTGGTGTAGGCGCAGCTGTACCCGGTGTCACAGCTTCCCACCAGGCTGGGCGGATCGAGGCCAAGCTCCAGCGACGGGATCTGCGTTGCCTGGCCGAACTGCCTGGCCACGAGCTGGTCCATGGAGACGCCGCTGGCGAGGTCTGCGCCTTCCGTCTTCTTGACGTGGACGCCCGTGAGATAGGAACCGCAGCAACGTCCATGATCGCCCGCGCCATCACCCAGCGCCTCGGCCTGGGCGTGATCCAGTCCGCTGATGACCATGAAGCGGTCGCGATAGGGCTCCAGCGGCTTGAGGATAGGCGAAAGCGCATAATCCCGGCCGGTTTGGGCGGGCGTGAAATTCTCCATCATCATGCCGTTGGGCATGTAGATCACCTGGAGCCGACGGCGCGCCAGGGCCGCGGTCTCGGCTGCCTTGCTGCTGGAAATCATGGCGTCCAGCAGCGGCAGGGACAGGGCGGTCCCCATGCCGCGTAACACAGTCCGGCGGGCCATTGTCTTGCGCGTGATGATCATGTGTCCGGTGTCCTTCTCATGACAAAGGGAACGCTTTGAACGATACCCATGATGATGGTCTGCATGCGATAATCGTCTTTGGCGGCCGCGTAACGCACCGCGCGCACCGCCGGCATGTCATAGGCTTCCAGCCCGCGGCCCAGGCCATACGTCATCAGCCGCTCGGTGAAAGCCTCCACAAACTGATCCTTGCGGGTCATCAGAATGTCCTGAAGCCCCTGCGGCCCCGCGAACTTGGTGCCGTCCGGCAGTACCGCGGAAACGTCAAGCAGCTTCCCGGCATCGGCGCTGCGCCAGCCGCCAATGGCGTTGAAATTCTCAAGACTGAAGCCCAGCGGATCCATCTTGGTGTGGCAGGAGGCACAGACAGGATTGGCCCGGTGCATCTCCATCTGCTCGCGCACGGTCAGCAGCTTGCCATTCTTGGCGTCATTCAGGGCAGGCACGTTCGGCGGCGGCGGCGGCGGCGGCGCGGCCAGGATATTCTCCAGGATCCATTTGCCGCGCAGCACGACAGACGTGCGGTTGTTGTAGGAGGTCACCGTCAGCACGCTGGCCTGGCCCAGAAGGCCGCCCCGGTGCAGCGCCGGATCGAGATCCACACGGCGGAAGCTGGTGCCGTAGATGCCGGGAATCCCATAATGTTCGGCCAGGCGCTGGTTCACGAAAGTGTAGTTGGCGTCGATGAAATCGAGCACGCTGCGATTGTTCCGGACGACATTGTCGAAGAACATCTCGGTCTCGGTCTTCATCGCCGCCCGCAACCGCTCGTCAAAGTCGGGGAATGCGCGCCGGTCGGGCTTCTGATAATCGAGCTTGCGCAGATAGAGCCACTGTCCCGCGAAATTCTGCGTAAGCGCCTTTGCGCGGGGGTCCGCCAGCATCCGCGCGACCTGCTGCTTGAGGACGGCCGGCCTGCTGAGCCTGTTCTGCTGCGCCAGCGCGATCAGCGTGTCATCCGGGATGCTGCTCCAGAGGAAGAAGGACAGGCGCGTGGCCAGCTCCAGGTCGCTGATGCGGTGCACCGACCCGGATGCGCTGCCTGCGGGGTCCCTTTCCGTCATGAAGAGGAAATCGGGCGAAACAAGGATCGCTTCCAGTGCGGCCTCGATGCCGTGATCGAAGTTCGCGCCCTGCCGCCCCTGCGCATAGATCTTCATCAAGGGCGAGGTGTCGGCCGCCGTGACGGGGCGGCGATAGGCGTGGCGGGCCAGCGTGGTCAGGATCTTCGCCGCACAGGCATTTTCCGGAAGCGACGCGGAGGGCCGGCAGATGAATATCTTCCTGCGGCTGGGCGTGTCGCCCGGGCCTTTCACGTCATAAGGACCCACCACGGAAATCTGCATCACATCGCGCAGATAGAAAGCCTGCGCGACGTTGGGGCCCTTGGCGAAAGACGGCACCGTCAGCGTGCCGACCCGCGCGCCGTCCACCTGGATGTCCAGCGGAACCGGCGTCGGATCGCCCTTGGGCTTGCCGGGCCTTGGCCCGCTGGTGGTCTTGGGGATCAGATTCTCGTCCAGGGCGAGCTGCTTGCGGAACGAAGCGCCAATGGTGCGCAGACCCGCCTTGAGCGGCACCTTGATCTCATAGCGGTTGTCGGCGCTGATCTCCGATTCGGTGGCGGTGCCCGAATTCAGGAAAACCTGGATCGTGTAGGTCGCATCATAGGGCGCATAGTATTTGAAGGCGCCGCCGCCGCGCGAATCCAGCGGAAGCTCGTCGCTGGCGCGTTCGTTGTACGACGGCACGCCAAAGGCATTTTCAAACAGATCCTTGGTCAGGCGATAGTCCGTCGTGCCCGGCTTGCGCGATGCCAGCCCCGTCGCCAGGCGGCTGATCTTGCCCGCCACGCTGATATAGCGGTCCATCAAGGTGGGCGAGACGGTGAGGATATCGGCGATGTTGTCGAAGCCATAACCGGTGTCGTCCACCGGCAGTTCCTTGTTCATGTCCACGTCGAGGGCAAGGAGGTCCCGCACCGCATTGGCATACTCCACCCGGTTCATGCGGCGCACGGTGGCGCGGCCCGGATCGGGATGCTCGGCCGCCATCCGGTCGAGCGAAGAGGAAAGCCATTGCGTGAAATCGGCGATCTGTTCCTTGGGCGGGCGCGGCATGCCCTTGGGCGGCATCTCGCCCAAGCTGAGCCTGCGCAGGATCTTCTCCCAGGTGGCGTTGTTCGCACCCAGATTGTCGGCGTCCAGCGGCTGGACCGACATGCCGGCCGTTTTGAGCTTGTCGTTATGGCAGCCGGAGCAATATCGCAGCAGCATCTGCTTGCGGTCGGCCGTTGTGACGGATCCGCCAGTGGCCGGCGGGGCGAGCGACGTCTGCGCAGCGGCGCTTTCGCCAAGCTCGGCGATGCCAAGACCCGCCAGGACCAACAAACATGCCGCCCCCACAAGCCCCCTGCCCGGACGGCGCCTTGTGAGAATTTCCCTGCCCATCAAGCTCTACCCACGAATAAACGCGCCAGCGTTGCTGGCAGCGCTGCCACACCATCTGAACGGAACGAGGAGGTACCCGGTACCTGCCCCCCTAAAAAACGGCGACTCTGCGGTCGCTTCGTGGAACAGCTTATCCTGATCTCCAGGATAATGTGAACTGCCTGTCGCGTTCCTTAATGCGCAAAAAACCCACCGAGATATGCACCAGCTACATTGCTGCAGATGCGAGATGATTGCGCGGCGGCGGATGATCTGCCTAGCCTTTCCGCAAACGGCAAAGACGGGGGAGAACCATGGACAGGCGGGCAGTGTTGACGGGGCTGGGAGCGGTCGCGGCGACGCCCGCGCTGGGGGCGGACGACCCGCCCCGCTGGAGTGCCCCGGTCATCGACATGCACTTCCACATGCGCCGGGCGCCGGACCTCAACATGGCCCACCAGACCGGTGCAGGTGTGACCGCAGCCAGCCTGCTGGCCCGGTCGGATTCGGCACCGCAGGTCGCCGCCCTTCAGGCCGGGAACGCCGCCATGTTTCCGTGCTGGTTCGCCGCCACGGACATCAGCCAGCCGGACGCGGAGACGGTCCTGACCCAGGCGGTCAAGGCGGGCGCGAAAGGCATCGGCGAACTCAAATTCCATGTCGAAGCCGACGGTCCGGAAATGCGCCGCGTCTATGACCTGGCTGCCGACCTGGATGTGCCGGTGCTGATCCACTTCCAGGAGGTGGGCCAGGCGGCCGCGGCGGGCGGCTACAACACCGGCATCAAGCGTTTCGCCGCCATCCTCAAGGCCTATCCCCGGACGAAGTTCATCGCCCACGCCGACGCCTTCTGGGCCAATATCAGCGCCGACTATCACGAGCAGGAAGCCTATCCCACCGGTCCCATCGTGCCGGGCGGGATCAGCGACAGGCTGCTGTCCGACTATCCCAACATCCAGGGCGATCTCGCTTCCAATTCCGCCAACAATGCGCTGTCGCGCGACCCGGCCTTCACCCGCGACTTCCTCAGGCGCCACCAGGACAAGCTGCATTTCGGCAGCGACTGCAACTGCGACGACGGCCGGGGCGGCGGCGCGGGACAGAACAATCCGTCGGTCGCCCCGCGCATGCGCGGCAAATGCGTGGCGCGCGAGACATTGACGCTGCTGTCGGCCTCGACCACGCCCGAGGTTTTCCGCAAGCTGGTCTGGACCAATGCGCACCGGCTGATGGCGCTTCCCGCCTGAGCTTCCCGCCTGAGCTTCCCGCCTACTTCCGGCCGAACATCCAACGCAGGATGCCGGGCAGCAGGTATCCGCCATGCGCGTCGGAATGGGCGCCGTCACCCCATTCATATTTGATGTCGTAGCGCGCACCGGGAATGGCCTTCGCGTCGGCATTGGCGTTGGCCCATTGAAGCGCCGACAGCATCTGCTGGTTGGCCAGGAACCAGTTGCCGTGCTCGTTGTTGAGGTCGTTGCTGCCGTCCTGCAGGAATATCCGGATGGGCCGGATGGGGCTCTTGCGGATCAGGCCCGGATAAGTGTCGCCGCCCACGATGATCGGATGGTCGGCGGTCGCGGGCTTGTAGCCGATCGAGGTATAGCTGCCGATCATGCTGATCACGTTGCCGAAGGCTTCCGGCTTGTTCCAGGCCACGGTCCAGGCGCAGATCGCCCCGCTGGACGTGCCGCCGATGGCGCGGCGTGCCGGATCGCCGGTGAAAGCGTAACGCTTGGCGACTTCGGGCAGCATCTCTTCGGTCAGGAAGCGCGCATAGGTGTCGTTGACCGCGTCATACTCCGGGGCGCGGTGGTTGGGATTTCCCAGACCCAGATTGTCGGGATAATGCTCGCTGGTGTTGCCGGGCGTGATGAAGATGCCCAGCGTGGGCGGGATGTCGCCCTTGGCGATCAGATTGTCGAGCACGGTGGGCACATGCAATTGGCCCTGGGGTGAGGTGGCGCGCTGGCCATCCTGAAACACCAGCAGGTTGGGCGGCTGTTTGGGATCATAGTGGACGGGCACATAAATCCAGTAACGCCGCACGGTGCCCGCGATGATGTTGCTGTGGAATTCGAAAGGGCCTTCCAGCCGGCCATGCGCGATGCCGGGCTGCGGCAGGGAATCGGCCGTCAACGGATACTCGCCCGGCTTGCGCGCATCCTGGGCCCCTGCCGGCCCTGCCGCGCATGCCAATGCCAGAAACAGGCAAACCGCCCCGAATTTCATGTTCCATCCCCATCGCTGTTCTGTTGTTGAGGGCGACGATATACGATGGATGCGCGCGGCCAAAGCCTCATCGTTCGAGCGCGCGCAGGTCCTGGCCGCGCGTCTCATGGCCATAGATGCCGACCAGCAGCAGGCTTGCGAAGGTCGCGGCCGCGATCGCGAGCGCCGCAATGCCAATGGCCGGCACCGCGGCCAGCGCCGAAAGACCCTGGCAGATCAGGCCGCCCATCTTGCTGGATCCGGCCACCCAGCCCGTGGCGCGTCCGCGTATGCGCAACGGATAGCTCTCTGCCGCATAGGGCAGAAGGATGGAGATCACGCCCGTCGTGCCGATGATCAGCAGCGAAATGGGGACGAGCGGATCGGACACCGCGGGAAGCCCTGTCTGCCGCAGCATCACCGCCACGAGTCCCAGCGCGGTGACGGCCAGCATCGCGATCAGCGCCCCCCTGGTGCTCCATCGGGCATAGAGAAAGGCCGCGACGGCGACCACGGGGGCCGCGATCAGCGACGAGCGGGCAATGATCGCGGCCGCCACACCCATGTCGCGGCCTTCGGAAATCAGCTCGCCGGGAAGCCACAGCAACAGCCCGAAATTGACGAAACCCCAGGACAGGGCGGCGATGGTCAGCGCCGCGGTAATGCCCAGATAGCGTTTTTCGACGGGCGGCAGGTGTGAATGATCGACCTTGGCTTCCTCGTCCCAGTCCTCGGCCTTCGTGACGATCACCGAGCCGAAACGGGCGAGCGTGTCGCGCGCCTCCTGCGGGCGGCCGATGTGGATCAGGAAGCGCGCGGATTCCGGGATCAACGGACTGAGCAGGATCAGGATCAGCCCCGACGGCAGATTGAGGAACCACATGATGCGCCATCCGAAGACCGGCTGGAGCCACGCCGACAATGCCGAGGCGGCAAGATAGCCGCCCACCGCGCCGATCCCGCCCACCACCACCAGGCTCCAGCCGCGGTGGCGCGTCGGCATGATTTCGGCCAGAAGCGCATAGGTCACCGGCAGCATCCCCCCTGCCGCCGCCCCCATCAGGAAACACATGAACAGGTTCCACCAGAAGGACGGCATCGCACCGCAGATGGACGTGCCGATGAACATCACCGCCGAGAGGAGGATCGTTGCCCGGCGGCCATAAAGATCGGCCAGGGCGCCCCAGATGAAGGAGCCCACCGTAGTGCCCACCAGTGCGCAGAAAGGCAACAACGCCACCGTCGCCTGGCCGACCCCGTATTCGCTGCGCATGCCGGGGGTGACGAAGCCAAGGCTTGCCGGCTTCATGATGTCGATGACCAGCGCCATCGCCAGCGCCCCGCCCGCTGCCCAGTGGCGCGGAGTCAGGGGCGCGTCTTCGGGCGGAACGATCTTTTCATGCGCCGCCAGGCCTTGCGGACTGGCTGCCCGGGGTTGAAGGCCATAGCCCGCCGCCGCCACGCCGCCGATGATGAAGGCCATGCCCCACAGCATGCCCGTATCCATCGGCATGCCCGCCAGCATGTAGTTCATGTCGCGGGCCATCAGGAACATGGGCAGGTGCAGCAAAACGCCGGCGATCGTGAACAGGCTGCCCAGCCAGAATGCCGGCGTGCTGCGCCGGTCGGCAAAAAGGAAGACTTCGTACATCATGCCCCCCAGCCCGCGCCGGATGACGCGGTTGCCCATGGAAAGACGCGCCCCAGGCAGACGCGTCCCGTCGATTTTCCGGATTGTCGGCCGCGGCCCTCGAGCGCGCAGGCATCTGTATGATAGCGTTACCGCATCCGGGCGCAACCCATTTCAGCCGGAAAGACAGCAGGACGGCGGATTACCCAGGAGACTGCAGGCATGACGGACAGGCAGATACGCAACATCCTGATCGTGGGCGGGGGCGCCGCCGGCTGGATGGCCGCGGCGGGGCTGGCACATGCCCTGGGCAAGGCGGGCATATGCGTCCGCCTGGTGGAATCAGACGCGATCGGCGCCGTCGGCGTGGGCGAAGCCACGCTTCCACCGATCATGGATTTCATCCGCTCGCTGGGATTGGATGAGAACGACCTTGTCCGCGAGACGCGTGCCACCTTCAAGCTGGGCATCGGATTCCAGGACTGGACCCGCATGGGGCATTTCTACTTCCATCCCTTCGGGCCGACCGCGCCAGGGATGGGCCCCGTGTCGTTCGCGGCCTACTGGCTCAAGATGTTCCAGACGGGCGAAGCCGGACCGCTGGAGGATTACTCCGTGACGGCGGCGGCGGCCCAGGCCGGACGCTTCATGCGCCCGGTGCATGCGCCGGGCACGCCGCTCAACAAGATCACCTATGCCCTGCATTTCGATGCCTCGCTGTTCGCGCGCTATCTCCGGCGCCATGCCGAGGCGCGGGGCGTGCGGCGCACGGAAGGCAAGGTGCGGCAGGTGAAGCTGCGCGCGGACGATGGCTTCATCGAATCGGTGACCCTGGAAGATGGTGAGACGATCGCCGCCGACCTGTTCATCGATTGCAGCGGTTTCCGCGGCCTTCTGATCGAGGGCGCGCTCAAGACGGGCTATGACGACTGGAGCCGCTGGCTGCCCTGTGACCGGGCGCTTGCCGTGCCCAGCGAACGCAGCGGACCGCCCGCCTCATTCACGCTCGCCACGGCGCGCGAGGCCGGGTGGCAATGGCGCATTCCGCTGCAGCACCGCACCGGCAACGGCCATGTCTATTGCAGCGCCTTCACCAGCGATGACGAGGCGCATCGCACGCTGCTGGCCAATCTGGAAGGCAGGCCGCTGGCCGCGCCGCTGCCGCTGCGCTTCGTCACCGGACGGCGCAGGAAGGCCTGGAACCGGAACTGCATCGCGCTGGGGCTCGCATCAGGTTTCCTGGAGCCGCTGGAGTCCACCAGCATCCACCTGATCCAGCGCGGATTCGCAATGCTGCTCAAGTTCTTTCCCGACCGGAGCTTCGAGCAGGCCGACATAGACCGCTACAACCGCATCTTCGAATTCGAATTCGGGCGGGTACGCGACTTCCTGCTGCTGCACTACAGCCATGCGGGGCGCCAGGGCGCCTTCTGGGACCACTGCCGCAGCATGCCTCTGACGGACAGCCTGAAGGAGAAGCTCGACCTGTTCAAAAGCCACGGCCGCATCCTGCGCGAGGATACCGAGCTTTTCCCGGCGCCGAGCTGGCTGCATATCATGATCGGCCAGAACATCATGCCGCGCAGCCACGATCCGCTGGCCGACACTCTGGATCCCGCAAAAGTGCGGGACTGCCTGGCGAAGCTGCGCGACCTGGTGCGCGAATGCACCGCCGCCATGCCGATGCATCAGGAGTTCATAGAAAAGAACTGTGCGGCCTGATTTTCAGCCCCCGCGCAGCATGTGCATGATACGCGCGCGAATCCTGCCGTAATTGCTCTTCAGCGGCCCCAGGATGCCGTGCTGTTCCGCAGGCAGATGCGCCAGCGGGTGGCCATTGTCGCGGAACACATAATGGCCGAACAGCGCCTTCCAGGCCTCGCGCTCCGGTGCGGGCCTTTCGGCGATGGTGATCATTGCCAGCAGCATGGCGGTATAGGGCGCATCGGGCCCGGCGGCGAAGGCATCCCACCAGTAGTTCACCAGCGCGTTGAAGGGCGAGGTCGCTTCCACCTGATGCCACCACAGCTTGGGCAGATAGAGCGCATCGCCCGGCTGCAGCTCGGCCGTCATGGCCTGGTCGCGCACAGTGGCGAAGCGCGGATATTTCACGTCATCGCGCGGCGATGACGCCGCCAGGCTGACCGGCTGTCCCGCCATCGTGTTGTCGATGGGCCCCACATAGAGGCCTGCAATCAGATCCGGCGGATAAAGCGTGAAGCGGCGGCGGCCGGCGACCACACAGGCAAGATTGTCGGCGGTGTCATAGTGCGCCGAAACGTTCGATGCATGGCCCAGCCAGATGCGCCCGCCCACGTCCGGCAGAAGCGGCATCGGATTGGCATCGGAAAAACCCGGAAGGTAGTCGTCCACCGGCAGAGAGCCCGCATAGATCGACGGTGCGCCCGGCCGGCCCAGCGCAGACAGCATCGCATCCAGCGCCTCGGCCAGGCGCATCCGGCGCCGCTCGAAATTGAAGCCCCTGAAGTCGCCGCTGTAATAATATTTCCCCGCGATGTCCGGTGCGCCCAGGAAGGCTTCCATTTCACCGCCGGCCTCGTACCGGCCCAGATAGGCGCGAAGGCCGGCCGGCGTTCCGGCTGCCACGACAGCGGGCCAATGGCGAACCATGCCGCGCAAAACCACGGGGCGGCAGGGCTCGGCAATTTCGCGGAGAAACTGTTCGGAGCCGGAAAGGAGCGAGCCGTCGCGCTCCGGTACCGCGGCCGTCATGTCAGCGCGCCGGTCGCCTCGAGCAGGCGGGCATTCTTCCTTTGCGCCAGCGCCGGAATCTGCTTCAGCGAGGCGATCATCAGATAGATCAATTGCAGATAGCCGCGGCGGAAAAGATCGACGACTGCGTCATCCGGCAGCCGCTGCAAAGCCTCGTGGTCGATGGTGTAAAGTCCTTCAAGCTTGCGCTTCGTGCCGTCGTCGAAAGTGGCACTTATGTCGATGGGCTCCACGATGCGCAGCCGCACCACGGTTTCGATGAAGCCCCTGGTCGCATCCAGGCCCGGCCGCAATTCGCGGAACAGCGCGATGACGCGGTTCAGATAGGCAGACGGCTCCCCGTTCTCCGTGAACAGCTCCTGTCCGCCGCCGTCGATCCGCGGATGGTCGAGGTCGATCGCAACGTCCCCGCCCGCAGTGTAGAACGGCCCGCGCTGGAGATTGAGCGGACGATACCCTTCGAATCCCTTGCGTTCGTCCAGGAACAGATTCTCGCCCTTGTCGAAGCCCAACATGGCGCCGCAATAGAAGGCGCCCGTCTCCGAATCCTTGGAGAACAGGATCGGGTACTGCACGACCAGGAAGGGAAATTCATTGACTATCACCGCCACGAAATTCTGGCTGTCGCCATAGCGGGCGGACGCGCTGGCCTGCACGCGCAGATGCCGGTGATCGCGGCTGTTCAGGGCGACGACGTTGGTCATGCGTGCCCCGCCTCAGACCGGTTGCAGGCCATATTCATAGATCTTGTTCAACAGGTCGCGGTTGCGCGGCAACTGCGCGCGCAATTGCCTGGTCAGCATTTCGTTCTCCGCCATATAACGCTGCGCCACCAGACCGGTGCTTTCGTTATCCATCGGTCCGACTTCGGTGCGGAACCCCATGCCATAGAGCACATACTGATAGCTGGCGGCGGGAAACACCTCCTCCAGCCGGTCGAACTCATCCAGGAACCAGGGCGGCTGATACTTCCAGAGCTTCAGCAGGTTCTTCAGCCGGTCCGGAATGGTGTCGGGATCGACATTGTCGATCCAGAATTGCGTGTCCGTTCGCTGGGTCAGGACATAATGCAGCTTGAGGAAATCGATGATGCGGCCCCAACGATAGTGCGTCACCTCGTTGAAGCGCCCGGCCACGATGTCCATCACCTCGCGGTTGACCGGCATCTGCTCGGCGATCAGCTTGGCCGAGAGCTCGACCAGAACAATAGCCGATGATTCCAGCGGTTCCAGAAAGCCCGCCGCAAGACCGACTGCAACGCAATTGTTCTTCCAGAAAGTCTCACGGTATCCCGAACGGATCTTGATCTGGCGCGGCGTAAGCCCCTTGGCCATTTTGCCGCCGTAGCGCAGCAGTTCTTCGGCGGCCTCATCGTCGCTGATGTGGCGGCTGGAATAGACATAACCGGTGCCGCGCCGGGCCGGCAGGCCAATGTCCCATATCCAGCCCGCCGACTGTGCGGTTGAAATGGTGTGCGAAGCCATCGGCGCGTCCGGCGTCTCGTAAGGCACCTGCAGTGCCAGAGCGCGGTCGCAGAACAGCACATCGCTGCAGTCCTTGAAGCCCACGCCCAGGGCCTTGCCCAGAAGCAGCGCAGAGAAGCCGGTGCAGTCCACGAACAGGTCCCCCGGAATCTCGCCGGCCTGCTGCGTGCGTATGCTCTTGATGTCGCCGCTGTTGCCGTCGCGGATCACCTCCTGCACATCGGCCAGGACGTGGCGCACGCCAAGCGTCTCGGTGCTGTGTTTCTGCAGGAACGGCGCGAACTTGGCCGCATCCAGGTGATACGCATAGTTGGCCAGCGCCTGATATTCGGGCGTGGTGATCATTTTCGGCGCGAGGCCCGCATCGCACAACTGCCCCTGCTGGCAGACCGCGTCGCAGAAGGAGCGGCCGCGGTCCTCCTTGAGCCAGTGGGACACCAGGTTCACCTGGGCAAAGCCCTGCGGCAGCATCAGCGGATGGTAATAGCCGTCATCCGGCGCGCCCGTGGTCCAGCGCGCGAAACGGGCCCCCTGCTTGAAAGCGGCGTCGCATTGCCGGAAAAACTCCGTCTCCGACACACCCATCTTCTCAAGAGTGGTACGCAGGGTCGGCCATGTGCCCTCGCCCACCCCGATGATGGGGACATTGGGCGATTCGACCAGCGTGACGGTGAAGCCGGCCTTCATGCGCGCGCGATGGCGCGCGGCGATTATGCCCGCCGTCAGCCAGCCGGCGGTGCCACCGCCCACGATGACGACATTCTGTACAGGTTGGACCATGGGGATATTTAACACCATCGGCGCCACGCACCCAAGAGAAGTACGGGAGAAAGAAAAAGGGGCCGCCGTGGCGGGCGGCCCCTTCCAGTTTCTGCCTCCAGATCAATACTTGAAGTGGAAGCCCAGGGTAAAGCGGCGGCCGTAATCCACCATGTCCAGCAGCTGCTCGGAGAAGCGGCCGTGGGTGCTGAAGGTGGCGTCGTTCAGGTTGAGCGCCGAGAAATACACGTTCAGCTGCGGTGTGATGTCATAGCTGGTGCTGAAGTCGATCTGGGTCGTGGCGTTCACGAAAGTCGGTTCGGAGCCGAACTTGGAGTTGTTCTGCTGCTGGCCGAAATGGTCCAGATAACCGTCGCGCCAGTTGGCCGCGACGCGGGCCTGGAAGCCGTCCTTGTCGTAGAAGGCCACAATGTTCGCGGAATCGGCCAGGCCGGTGACCGCGAACCCGCTGATCGACAGGTCAAGCGGATTATAGGGCTTGTTGGTGCCGACCAGCGTGGCGTTGGCCTGGAGGCCGAAGCCCGTATCGTCGAACACGTGCTGGATGGCGAACTCCGCGCCATAGACGTTGGCGGTCGGCCCATTGACGTTGGTGGACACGGTGAAGATGCCCGGCGCCCCCGTCGTGGGATCGATCACGCCGTTGATGGTCTGCTGGGTCGAACCCGCCACGATGAAGTTGGTCACGTTCTTGTTGAACGCGTCCACCGAGATGTAGGAGTTCGACTGGTAGTACCATTCCGCACTGAGGTCCACGCTGTCCGACAGGAACGGCATCAACTGCGGATTGCCGCCCGTGGCCGTCATCGCGCCGACGCGCTGGCCCGTGCCCACATTCAGGATCGGGTTGATCTGGTTCAGCGGCGGGCGGGTCAGAGTCCGCGACGCGTCAAACCGGATCTGCAGATCGTCGGTCACGCCCAGGGCCAGATCCAGGTTGGGCAGCAGATACTGATAGCTGTTCTTGCCCTGAACCGGCGACTGGGGCCCGAAGCCTTCCAGCAGCGCCGTGTGGTCGGACGGCTGCACCGTCAGCGAGACCAGCGGGTTGGAGATGCCGATGGTCGTCACGTCGGTATATTCGTCGCGCACGCCCGCATTGATCTTGAGGGGCATGCCCGCAACATCCACCTCGGCGCGCACGCTGACATAGCCCGAATGGGTGTTCTCGATGACCTGGGAATAGCTGCCAACGACATTGTCGAGCGTGTACTGGCCGGCATAGGGCGGCGTGCAGCAGCCCACGTTGAACCCCGGGATGGTCGTGGTCTGGGGATTACCCAGGCCCTGCAGATAGTTCAGGACCGAATAGGCGTTGAAGACCAGGACCTGCGGCGGCAGGCGGTTGGCGCCGCCGAAGCCGTTGATGAAGCCCGCGGTGCTGAAGGACTGCGTGAACAGGTCCTGCGGCAACGCGGCGCCGTGCGTGCCGTTGTTGTTGGACGCCGGACCGTAACCCGCATAGGCCTGCCACTGGTTGTTGCTGAAGTCGTCGCGGCTGCGGGCATCGTCATGGTCGCCGACATACTGATAGCCCACCGTGATCTTGAGGCGGTCATTCTCGGTCCAGGTGCCTTCCAGCTTGACCTGCTGTATGCGGTCGATGCGCTGGGGGCTGCTCATCGGGAAGACGTGGCTGCCGATCAGGCCGTTGTTGATGAAGGCCGCGGCATTGCCGGCGGGGCCGAAGCCGGTCGGATACGGAAGCGTATGGCCGCCGGGAACGACAATGCCCAGGTCGGTGCCATAGATGCCGCCCGGGGTGGACGGGCCATAGCCCACGTCGGAGTCGATGCTCGACAGCTTGCCGCCCGGATTCAGCCAGGCCTGGGCGAAGTCATAGTCGAAATTGAACTGCAGCCGGTCGGTGGCATCCCACTTCACGTTCAGGCCGGTATCGTTGTTCTGCAGCACCGAACCATTGACCTGCGACTGGAAGTCGGTCGGCGTGTTGGGCTGGGTGAAGTTGACGATCGTGCCGTTGCTGTTCTGGGTGACGTTCCGAAGGCTGCCGCCGTTGAACCAGACGCTATAGCCGTACTGGAGGGCATGCAGCGTGTCGCGCGAATAATTGTCGTCGACCGTGACCAGCAGGCTGTCGGTCGGGCGCCACTGGAAGGCCGCGCGGCCATTGAGGCGCGTTTCCTGCGTGGTTTCCTGGTAGATGCCATAGTCCTGGATGTACCAGGCAGGCTTGGTGGTGTCGGGCACCAGCGTTGCGGGGCATGCCGCAGTCGCGCCGGCGAGCTGGCAGGGATCGAGGTTGGTGCCTTCCCAACCCTGGATGTTGACGTGGTTGGCGCGCGTGCGGTTCTGCGAATAGGCCGCATCAAGCAGGACGCCGAACGTGTCGTTGGCAAAGGTGTCGCTGAACAGCGCCGTGACGTTGGGCGTCACATTGCCCTCTTCCGGCGAGAAATTGCCGGAGGCCGATCCCACCAGCTTCAGGCCGGGATTGTCGAACGGCTTGGGGAACATGATGTTGACGGTCGCGCCGATCGCGCCCGACGACAGGGTGGCATCGGGCGACTTCAGCACATCGAGCCGGCTGACGAAGTCGGCGCCCACCGAACTGAAGTCGAAGGCGCGGCCCACGCCGCTGGGCACCTTGCGGCCATCATAAAGGGTTTCGTTGAAGGACGGCCCAAAGCCGCGCACCGTGATTTCGGTGGCGGTGCCCGTGGAGGTGGGCACGCCGCCGATGGCGGAGGCGCCGCGGCTGATGGTGACGCCGGGAATGCGCTGCATCGCGGCCGCAATATCGACGTCGGGGAATTTGCCGATATCCTCGGCCGAGATGGCATCCACCAGGCCGCCCGCGTCCCTCTTGATGTCCAGGTTCTTCTGGAGCGAGCTGATGATGCCCGTGACGGTCACGCTCTCGGTCTGCTGATCGGCGGCGGGCTGGGCGGCAGCCGGAAGAGAGGTCATGGCCAGCGCGCAAGCGCCGCTCAGAAGCGCTGCCCGAATCCCGTGACGGACGATGATTTGCTGTGACATTCGATCCCCTTGTTTCCCGGCGGCCTCGGCCTGCCGTCATTCCTGTCCCTGGTTGCGTTATCAATCTCGCAGTCGCAGCAGAATGAGCCGAATCCCCACGCACGATGGTCGCGCCAAAGCGCTGCCGCCGTACAAGGCCTTTACCGTTCAATACGTTGGGGAAACCCCCAGCGTTTGCACTCCCGACTCGTTTGTTGGGCTCAGAACCGGCTGTTTTCAGCCACTTCCGGCCGTTCTGTTGCTCTTGTGAACGCTACCAATATGAGAACGCTACCAAAAGGTGCGCCGCTGATCCAGTACGATAATGGCAGTTTTGTTTCAGCACACTGTCTTTTCAGGAAACTCGTTGCATTCATGCAACCACCGCACCGGCACCGCCGCGAATTCCGTTGCCGGTCAAACGGCTACCACCCCGATCCGTTCCGCGATTCGCGTGTTGACGACAGGCCTTACAGCATCAACCAGGTTTTGCGGGCTTGCGGCGCGCCGATCGCCGCGGCGCAGCATCGTCCTTGACCATCGCTGCAAGCATCCTGAGGTCGGACTGCACGGCGCGCGTCGCCGCCGATTCGATGCGGCGGTAACACTGTATCAGCGTCTGACCCAGCGCGGTCAGTTGCGTGCCGCCGCCCGCGATGCCGCCTGCTGCCGCCGTCACCACCGCGCCGTCGAACGTCTTCTGCACTTCCTGGATCAGGAGCCACGCCTTGCGATAGCTCATATCCATCGATGCCGCCGCCTGCCGGATGGAACCGTGCTCGGCGATGCGTTCAAGCAGCTGCGCCATGCCGGGCCCCAGCGCGCTGCCCGAAGGTTCGAAATCGATGCGGATGGAAAGGCGCGCCATGCGCGAAAGGATGGCGAAGGCCCGTTATCACGTCCAGCAAAACCGCCGTTATGTACAAAGATACATAACGCGATCCGTCCCATTTCGCCTTGAAGCGGCCCGGCAGCGGCAGCAAAATCCGCCCGCATCGCAAAGGGAGTGGGATCATGCTGCGTCTGCTGGTCAATGGCACGGAGCGCGTCGTCGCCGATGATGTCGATCCTGAAACACCTCTCCTTTGGGTTCTGCGCGACCATCTGGGACTGGTGGGCGCAAAATATGGCTGCGGCATCGGCGCATGCGGCGCCTGCACCGTGCATGTGGACGGCAAGGCCGTGCGGTCCTGCACCCTGCCCGTCTCGCAGGTGGCGTCAAAGAAAGTGACCACGATCGAAGGCCTGGCCGAAAACGGAAAACTGCACCCGTTGCAACAGGCCTGGATCGATGCCGACGTGCCGCAGTGCGGCTATTGCCAGGCGGGCCAGATCATGAATGCGGCGGCCCTGCTGAACGAGAAGCCAAAGCCCACAGAGGCCGACATCCATATGGCCATGACCGGCAACATGTGCCGCTGCGCCTGCTACACCCGCATCCGCAGCGCGATCATGACCGCATCCAACCAGGGAGGAAGCAATGTCCGCCGCGGCTGATATGATGAGCAAATTCTCGCAGTCCGATGCGTACGTCGCCGCGTTGATCCGCGATGCGGAAACCCTGCCGATGCCCGCCGGCACGATGGGCCGCCGCGGCTTCCTCAAGCTCACCACGGTGGGCGGGGTCGGCCTGGTGCTGGCCTTCCACCTGCCCGGCAAGGCGATGGCCGCCGGCGCGCCCAAGGTGCTTAACGCCTTCGTGCGCGTCTCGCCCGACAATGTCGTGACCATCTATTCCAAGGGGCCCGAAATCGGCCAGGGCATCAAGACCGCCTTCGGCCTGATCATTGCCGAGGAAATGGACGCCGACTGGAAGACCGTCGTGGTCGAACAGGCGCGGGTGAACCCCAAGGTCTATGGCTATCAGGGCGCGGGCGGATCAACCTCGATTCCGCGCGGCTGGGACCAGTTGCGCCAGGCCGGCGCGGGCGCCAAAGCCATGCTGATCGCTGCCGCCGCCAAGCAGTGGAACGTTCCGGCGTCGGAATGCACGGCGCAGGATTCGCTGGTCCATCACAAGGCCAGCGGCAAAAGCGCGACCTATGGCGCGCTGGCCGAGGCTGCGGCCAAACTGCCGGCGCCCGATGTCGCTTCGCTCAAGCTCAAGACGCGCAGCGAATACCGGCTTCTGGGCAAGCGCTACACCGGCGTGGACAACATGAAGGTCGTCACCGGCCAGCCACTGTTCGGCATCGATGTGCAGGTGCCGGGCATGGTCTATGCCAGCTATACCAAGTGCCCTGCTGTGGGCGGCAAGGTGGCGGGCTTCAACGCCGACGAGATCAAGAAGATGCCCGGCGTGATCGATGCCTTCGCGCTGGAAGGCACCGGCAAACCCGTGGAGGTGATGCCGGGCGTCGCCATCATCGCCAATTCGACCTGGGCCGCCTTCAAGGCCAAGAACGCCCTGAAAGTGCAATGGGACGAAAGCGCGGCGTCGAAGGATTCCACCACCGCGCACGAAGCCAAGGCCAAGGAGATCGCGGCCTCATTCCCGGCCAACCCCGCCGTCAATGTCGGCAATGTGGATGCGGCTTTCGCCAACGCCGCCAAGACCGTCGAAGCCTATTACGACTACGGCTTTGTCTCCCACTCGCCGCTGGAGCCGATGAACACCACCGCGTACTGGCATGACGGGGTGATGGAGATCTGGTCGCCCACGCAGCAGGCCACGCCCGGTCTTGCGCTGGTGTCGAACATGGTAGGGGTGCCTGAAGACAATGTGATCATCCACCAGACGCGGTGCGGCGGCGGCTTTGGCCGGCGGCTGATGAACGACTATATGATGGAGGCAGCCGCCATCGCGCTCAAGGTCAAGGCGCCGGTCAAGCTGCAATGGAAGCGCGAGGACGATTTCGCCCACGACTTCTACCGCCCCGGCGGCTTCCACCAGCTCAAGGGTGCGGTGGACAAGGACGGCAGGCTCGACGCCTGGCAGGAGCATTTCATCACCTATACCACCGACGGCAAGACCGAGGTGTCGGGCGGCAACTATTCCGCCAACCTGCCCTACACCACCAAGGCGCCGAACGTGCGGCGCGCGACATCGATGATGCCGCTGCTCACGCCCACCGGTCCCTGGCGCGGGCCACGCGACAATGCCCAGGTTTTCGTCAACCAGAGCTTCATGCATGAACTGGCGGTCGCGGCGAATCGCGACCATGTCGAGTTCCTGCTCGACGTGGTCGCCCGCGACGTGCCCGACCTGCGCGTCAAGCCCGGCCCCAATGCCACCTTCAACCCGCAGCGCGCCGCCGGCGTCATCAAACTCTGCGCGGAGAAGGCTGGCTGGGGGAAGAAACGACCCAAAGGCACGGGCCTGGGCCTGGCATGGGCCTTCTCCTATGGCGGCCATGTCGCCGAGGCGGTCGAACTCAGTGTTGACGACAAAAAGAAGATCACGGTGCACAAGATCGTCGTGGTGTCGGACGTGGGACCGGTCATAAACCTGTCGGGCGCCGAGAATCAGGCGCAGGGCGGCGCCATCGACGGGCTTTCCACGGCGATGGGGCTGGACATTTCGATGGAGGACGGCCGCATCCAGCAGGCCAACTTCAACAACTACCCGGTCCTGCGCATCCGCAGCGCCCCGCCGGTGGAGGTCCATTTCATCCAGTCGGACTTCCCGCCCACCGGCCTTGGCGAGCCTGCCGTGCCGCCGCTCGCCGCGGCGCTGGGCAACGCCATCTTCGCTGCGACCGGCGAACGTGTCCGGACCATGCCGCTCAAGAAACTGGGCTATTCGATCTGACGGCGATGACGCCGATCAGACGGCGTGGGCCTTGACCAGGGCCCACGCCTGCTTGTCCGGTCCAAGTCCAAGTTCGCTTTCCGCTTCCGGCGTGATCCGCGACAGGATGGTTCCCATGCCGGTTTCCAGCTTCACCAACCGGCTTCCGTCCGGTTCCGCCGTGACCGCGCGCACCTTGCCGGCGACGATATTGCGGGCCGAAACGGCGCGCGGCTCTTCCACCGCGAGCAGAACCTGGTCGGCCCTGAGCCACACATGCCTGCCCGCATTTTCCTGGGCGCCGCGGAAGCGCGCGGCAGGCAGCGCAGCGCCCACGTCGCGCGCATCCAGAAGCCCACGAAATTCCGGCCTGAGACTTGCCTCGGCGAACGCGCCGTCTGCGACAAGCTGCCCATCCCTCAACGCCAGCAGGTGCGATGCCAGGGCCGCCGCGTCTTCGATGTCGTGCGTCACCACCATCATGGGCAGCCTGTAGGCCCGGTGCATGTCCAGCAGCACGCGGATGAAGGTGCGGCGGCGTGTGCCGTCCAATGCCGCAAAAGGTTCATCCAGCAACAGGAAATCCGGCGCGGAGGCAAGCGCGCGCGCCAGCGCCACGCGGCTCTTCTCTCCGCCGGACAGGTTGCCGACCATGCGGTCCATCTGCGATCCGATATCGAAGAAGCGGACGACATTCTCGATCGCGGGCCGCGCCTCCCTGGGCGCGCGCACCCAGGCATAGGCGATGTTCTCGCGCACGGTGAGATGCGGAAAAAGGCGGGCATCCTGGAACACCAGCCCCACGCCGCGCCGGTGCGGCGGCATGGGAAACCAGCCGGTCAGGGTGTGCGATCCCAGGCGGATCACGCCCCGGCACCGCCGCAAACCCGCGATCGCCGCCAAAAGCGTGGACTTGCCGCTGCCCGATGGCCCGAACAGAGCGGTGATGCCATCGCCGGCCGTGAAGGTGGCCTCCAGCTGGAAGCTGCCTTGCCTGAGGCGTATGTCCACGTCCAGTATCATTGCGACAGCCGCCTTCGCATCCACCGCTGCAGAAGTTCGGCGCCGATCAGCCCTGCGACCGCCAGCGTGAAGGACATGGCCGCCAGCCGCAGCGCCTCGCCTTCGCCGCCGGGCTGTTGCAGCACCGCATAGATCGCCAGCGGCAGTGTCTGGGTCTGGCCCGGGATGTTCGCCGCGAAGGTGATCACCGCTCCGAACTCGCCCATGCCCGCGGCAAAGGCCGTCACCGCGCCCGCCAGGATTCCGGGCCCGGCCAGGGGCAGCATGATGGTGCGGAAACGGTCGAAGGGACCTGCGCGCAACAGCGCGGCTGCCTCCAGAAGGCGCGGATCCAACGCCTCGAAGGCGATGCGGATGGCCCGCACCTGCAGGGGAAATGTCATCACGGCCGTGGCCAGTGCCGCGCCCTGGCGCGTGAAGGCCAGATGGATGCCCCATTGTGCCAGCCATGCGCCAACGGGGCCGCGGCGGCCGAACAGCAGCAGCAGCAGAAAGCCCACGAGCACCGGCGGCAGGATCACCGGCAGGTGCACCAGCCCGTCCAGGGCGATCCTTCCGCGGAAGCGCCGCGAGAGAATGAAGGCGCAGAGGACGGCGGGCGGCAGCGACCAGGCAAGAGCCAGCAACGCGACGCTGAAGCTGGTTACGAGTATCTCGATTTCCGCGGCCGTCAGCATGCGCTGTCCAGCGCAAACACATCCACCAGCGCCCCTTTCGCCAGCGCGGGCGCGCCCGGCGGCAGGCGGATCAGCGCATTGGCCGCGGCGAAGACCGAGATCAATGAAGAGTCCTGATCCTCATGGGCGCGCACCACGGCACGGCCATCCGCATCCAGATCCAGCCACGCACGCAAGTAGTGCTCGCGGGGGCCGTTGGCGGGCAGCGCCCTTGCCAGATGCGCGCGCCGGAACATGGTGCTTTCCGCAGGATCGCGTCCCAGCATGGCTTCGATCAGCGGCCTGAGGAACAGCCGCGCACAAACCAGTGCCGACGCGGGATTGCCCGGAAGCCCCAACACCGGGCCCAATCGTGTGATGCCGAACCAGGTCGGCTTGCCGGGGCGTACCGCCACTTTCTCCACGAGAAGCTCAAGCCCCAGACGCGCCAGCGCCGGACGGGCATGGTCATGGTCCCCCACCGATGCCCCGCCCACCACGACAAGCAGGTCGCTTTCGCCAAGACCATGCTCGGCTGCATGCGCGATAGCGTGTGCATCGTCGCGTTCAACGGCCAGCCGTCGTGCACGGCCGCCCCAGGCGCCGATCAACCCGGCAAGGCCATAGGTGCCGGACTCGAAAATCTGCCAGCGGCCGGGCGCCGTGCCGGGCGCGGCGAGTTCGTCGCCCGTGGCCAGGATCGCGATGCGCGGCGCGCGGACCACCGCAAGAGTGGCTGCCCCCGAGGCCGCAGCCAGCGCGATCGCGACGCCGTCCAGCCTGCGCCCCGCCGAAAGCAGTTTCGTTCCCGCCGCGAAATCGCCGCCACGCGGGCGGACATGCCGCCCCGGCATGGAATCGGGCACCGTGACGCTGTCGCCGTCGCGCCGCACGTCTTCCTGGATCACGATCGTATCGGCGCCGTCCGGTATCGCCGCACCTGTCGAAATGCGGATCGCACAACCCGGTTCGCACCGGCCTTCAAAGCCGCGCCCGGCGGCGGATTCGCCGGCGACGTGCAGCGAGCCCGGCGCGTCGGCGCTGCGGATGGCATAGCCATCCATTGCCGAGACGGCGAAAGGCGGCTGGTCGCGGCTTGCCACAAGGTCTTCCACCAGCACACGGCCCAGCGCCTCTTCCAGCGCGGCCTGTTCGGACCCCAGTGCTTTTGTGACGCCCAGCATGGCATCGCGCGCGTCGGCAACGCTGCAAAGACCCGGCTTGGCAAGGCTGATGCTCTGTGACACGTTATATCCGTCTGTATAGAACGGCCGCGATGCGGCGTCCTCAAAACGCTAAGCCGGGAGACATGCCTTGTCCACCGACCGCCGCGCCATCCCGCTGGTTCTGCTGGGGTTTGTGCTCTCGCTGACGTTCGGGCCGGGGCTTGCCGCGGCCCAGCCGGCGGCATCGCTGACGGTTTTCGCCGCCGCCTCGCTGACCGACAGCCTGAAGGCGGTTGCCGATGCGTACAAGGCGCGGACAGGCGTGACCGTCACGCTTTCCTTTGGCGCATCTTCGACGCTGGCGCGCCAGATCGATCAGGGCGCGAAGGCGGACATGTTCTTTTCCGCCGATACCGACTGGATGGATTATCTGGCGAAGAACGGCCATGTCGCGGCCGGCTCGCGCAAGGATCTGCTGGGCAACGATCTGGTGCTGATCGCCGCGCCCGGTGCGAAGCCCGCGCCGAAGATCGCGCCGCATTTCGACCTTGCGAGCGCGCTGGGTGACGGCCGGCTGGCGCTGGCCGATCCGGCCTCGGTGCCCGCGGGCAAATATGCGAAGGCGGCGCTGACCGCGCTGGGCGTGTGGGACAACGTGGCGCAGAAAGTCGTGCAGGCAGAGAATGTGCGCGTCGCGCTGGAATATGTCGCGCGCGGCGAGGCGCCCTATGGGATCGTCTATGCGACCGACGCGAAAGTGGCGCCGTCGGTGCGCGTGGCGGGGATATTCCCGGCCGACACTCATCCCGCCATCGTCTATCCCGTGGCGCTGATGAAGGACGCCTCGCCCGCGGCAGCGGATTTCCTGGCCTTCCTGCAGGGCGCGCAGGCCCGGGCCATCTTCACCAAAGCGGGCTTTACCGTGCGCTAGCGCGGGCGGACGTAATCGCCCGATGCGCCGCCATGCTTTTCCAGAAGGGTGATGCCCTCGATCACCATGCCGCGGTCCGATGCCTTGAGCATGTCGTAGATGGTGAGGCATGCGACGGAGACAGCCGTCAGCGCCTCCATCTCCACGCCCGTCTGGCCACTGGTGCGGGCGCGCGCCGTCACCACCAGCGCGCTTGCGGCTTCGTCGGCGGCGACGTCCACCGCCACACTCGACAGCACCAACGGATGGCAGAGCGGGATCAGATCGCTGGTGCGCTTGGCCGCCATGATACCTGCGATCTCGGCAGCCGCGCGCACGCTGCCCTTCCTGGAGTCGCCCGCGAGCGCCTTCCTCAGGGTCTCGCGCGCCATGCGCACACGCCCCGACGCCAGCGCCTCGCGTACCGTGACGGGCTTTCCGCCCACGTCCACCATGCGCGCCTGGCCGGAGGAATCGAGATGGGTAAGATCGCCCATCGTCATTTCTCCAGGAAACGCGGCGTCAGCTCGGCCAGGTTGCAAGGCCGGTGGCGGATGTCGAGCTGGAAGCGGAGCAGCTTGTCCCAGCCGTCCTTGCAGGCGCCATTCGATCCGGGCAGGCAAAAGATCAGCGTGCCGCCCGCAAGTCCCGCGCAGGCGCGCGACTGCATGGTGGAAAGCCCCACGCTCTGGAAGCTGATCATGTGCCAGATCACTTCAAAACCTTCGATGGTCTTGTCGAACAGCGGCCGCACGGCTTCCGGGGTCACGTCGCGGCCGGTCAATCCCGTACCGCCCGTGGAAACGATCACCTCGACGTCGGGATCAGCGATCCACGCCCTGATCTGTTTCTGGATCTCGCCCACATCGTCGCGGACCATCGCGCGCGCCGCCAGCACATGGCCGTCGCGCGTCACCCTGCCGGCCAGCAGCCCGCCGGAGGTGTCGCTTTCCTCATCGCGCGTGTCCGAAACCGTCAGCACCGCGATTTTCAGCGGGCGAAAGGCGATCTCGTCGGACAGTTTCCCGCCGCCCGGCGCGTCCATCACTGCACTCACACCATTTCCTTTTCGGCAGCTTCGTTTTCCGCCGCGGCCCGCCGGGCCCGGTCCTCGGCACGCGGCTCGATCCAGCGCGCGCCTTCGGGCCCGGTTTCCTTCTTCCACAGGGGCGCGTCGGTCTTCAGATAATCCATCAGGATGCGCACCGCATCGAACGCGCTGCCGCGATGGGTGGCCAGCGCCGCCACCAGCACGATAGCCTCGCCGGGACGCACCGTGCCCACGCGGTGCACGACAAGCAGGTCGGCACAGGCGAAACGTTCGCCGGTTTCCCGCGCCAGCCGTGCGATCTCCTTCTCGGTAAAGCCGGGATAATGGTCGATATGCAGGCTATCGACCGCAACGCCATCGGTCGCCGCACGGCAATAGCCCACGAAACTCACCAGCGCGCCGGCATCGTCGCGCCCGGCAGTGAACGCGGCGGCCTCCGCCTGCGGATCGAACGCATCCTGCACTACGCGCACGATCATCTCAGCCTCCGCTCATGGGCGGCAGGAAGGCGATCTCGTCGCCGTCGGTCACAATGGCCGACAGGTCATGCGCCACGCACTGATTGACGACGAGCCGCGTGCGCGTCGCGTCCATGGCTTTCCCAAGGACTGGTTGGGTGCGGGCGATCCAGTCCCTGAGATCGGCCAGCGTACGCACGCCACCAGGCAAGGTCACGGCGCCAAACCCCGCGGGCGCCACGTCACCGAACTTGCCCAGGAATACGAGCCGGACCATTCAGCCCCCCGTCATGGACATGTGCCGCCGCAACGCGGGCGCGGCCCCGCGCACCGGCGTCAGGAAATCATGCGACTTTGGCTTTGCCGCCACTGCTCGGTCTATGGCTGCGTTCAGAAGCGTGTCGTCATCCGACGCGCGCAGCGGCTCGCGCAACTCCACCGACGCCTCCTGCCCCAGGCACATATACAAGGTGCCCGTGCAGGTCAGCCGCACCCGCCGGCAGCTTTCGCAGAAATTGTGGGTGAGAGGCGTGATGAAGCCCAGCCTGCCGCCCGTCTCGGCAATGCGCACATAACGCGCCGGGCCGCCCGTGCGCTCGGGCAGGTCGGTCAGGCTCCAATAGGACTCGAGGTCCCGGCGCACTTCGGCCAGCGAAAGGAACTGGTCGGTGCGATCCTCGTCCACCACGCCAAGCGGCATGGTTTCGATCAGGGTGATGTCCATGTCGCCGTCATGCGCCCACTGGATGATGGCGGGCAGGTCGCGAGCATTGTCGTTCCTGAGCGCGACCGTGTTGATCTTGATGCGGATGCCGGCATCCTGCGCGGCGGCGATGCCGTCCAGCACCTGGGGCAGGCAATCGGCACGCGCGATGCGGGCGAAGTTGGCGCGGTCGAGGCTGTCGAGCGACACATTGATGCGCCGAATGCCCGCCGCGGCGAGTGCAGCCGCGAACTCGCGCAGGCGCACGCCATTGGTGGTCAGGGTCAACTCCTCCAGCGCGCCGCTTTCCAGGTGCCGCGACAGGGACCGTACCAGATCCAGGATGCCGCGCCGCATCAGCGGCTCGCCGCCGGTCAGGCGCAGGTGGCGCACGCCCCGGCGCACAAAGACGGCACAGACCCGGTCCAGTTCCTCCAGCGTCAGCAGATCGCGCTTGGGCAGAAAGGTCATCTCCTCGCTCATGCAATAAGTGCAGCGCAGGTTGCAGCGGTCGGTGACCGACACCCGCACATAATCGACCGTGCGGCCGAACGGATCGACGAGGCGGCTGTCGCGGGCCATGTCCAGGAGCATGCCCCCACTATAGGGGATAGGCCGGGACCGAAAAAGCGGGCGGCGGGGCGTTACCACGGGTGACGGAACGGGCTAAGGTGCCGCCGGAATTTCGACAGGAACCGCCATGGATTTCCCCGCCGCCGAGGCCGATGTCCTGGCCATTGCCGCGCAATGGCTGGAACAAGGCCATGGCGTGGCGCTGGCCACCGTGGTGCGCGCGTCGGGATCGGCGCCGCGGCAGGGCGGCAGCCACATCGTGGTGCGTGACGACGGCGCCTTTGCCGGTTCGGTGTCGGCGGGCTGCGTGGAAGGCGCCGTGGTCGAAACCGCGCAGGCCGTGCTGGCCGATGGCCGGCACCGCAACCTGACATTCGGCGTCAGCGAAGAGGGCGTGTTCGAATCGGGCCTGCTGTGCGGCGGCGAGATAGAGATCCTGGTCGAGCCGATCGTCTGAGATGCGTCGTGAAACCCTGGCACAGTTGATGGCGGCGCGGCGCGAAGGACGCGCCATGGTGCGCGCCCTGGATGTGGCGAGCGGCGAGGAACGGCTGGTCGATCCACACGACCCTTCGCCGCTGGGACAGGCCGCGGCGGCCGTCCTGCGCGACGATGCCGGCCGCCGGCTGACAGTGGACGGGCATGACTGGTTCCTTGCCGGTTACAACACGCCCTGGGATCTCGCGATCGTGGGCGCCGTGCATATTGCCCAGGCGCTGGCCGCGCTTGCCGTACCCGCGGGCTACCAGGTGCGCGTCATCGATCCGCGCGTGTCTTATGCCCGCGAGGAACGTTTCCCCGGAGTGACCCTGGTACGCGCCTGGCCGGATGAAGCGCTGGCTGCAAGGCCGCTGACCGGCCGCAGCGCGCTGGTGGTGCTGGCACACGATTCCAGGCTGGACGACGCGGCGCTGACAATAGCCTTGCGTTCGCCGGCCCTTTATGTCGGTGCGCTGGGCTCCGTTCGCACCCATGCGCGGCGTCTGGCGCGGCTGGAGGCCCTGGGTCTCACGCCCGCAGAGCTTGCGCGGATTCACGGGCCGGTGGGACTTTCCATCGGCGCGCGGTCGCCCGCCGAGATCGCCATCGCGATCCTGGCCGAACTGGTGCAGGTGCGCCGCGCGCGGCCGCCACGCATTGCCGCGATCGTGCCGGCGGCGGGCACCTCCAGCCGCATGGGCCGCAACAAGCTTGCCGAAAAGGTGCGCGGCAAGCCGCTGGTGCGCCACGCCGTGGACGCGGCGCTGGCGGGCGGCCTCGACCCGGTGATCGTGGTCACCGGTCATGACGCCCAGCGCGTGCGCGAGGCGTTGGCCGGTGCGAATGTGCGCTTCGTGCAGAACGACGACTTCGCGCAAGGCCTCAGCACCTCGTTGCGCGCAGGGCTTCAGGCTGTGCCCCCGGACCGCGCCGGCGCCATGGTGCTTCTGGGCGACATGCCGGGCGTCAGCGCGGCGCTGGTGCGACGGGTGGCCGCGGCCTTCGATCCCGCCCGGGGGCGCGCCATCTGCGTGGCCACGGCAAATGGCCGGCGCGGCCATCCCGTGCTGTGGGGACGGCAATTCTTCGCGGAGATGCAGATTCTGCATGGAGACACCGGCGCGCGCGCCATCATGGCGGCGCATCCGGATCTGGTCTGGGAGATCGAAGCCGGCGACGAGGCGCCGCTGGCCGACATCGATACGCCGGAGGCGCTGAAGGCGCATCGCCGCTGACGCGATCCGGCAATTTCCTCCCACCTCCGGCCGCGTGTGACTATACTCGGGGGCGATGTCTCTTACGGTCCTGCTGATCGACAGCGATCCCGAACGCGCCAGAGCGTTGGAGGATAGGCTGTCGGAGTCCGGCTTCGCCCGCATCCTGCGCGCGGATGGCCCAGACCTGTCCGCCGCCGTGCGGCGCATTCGCCCCGACCTGGTCATCATCGACATTGCCCTGCCGGACCGCGACACACTGGAGGATATCCGCGCCGTCTCGGCCGCCCACCCCATCGTGATGTTCGCGGGCACGGACGATCCGGATTTCGCGCGCGAAGCCATCGCTGCCGGCGTCTGTTCCTACAACCTGTCCGGTGTGGCGCTGGCCGATGTGAAGCCCATCATGGCTTCGGCCATCGCGCTGTTCCAGCGTTACCGCCATGTCGAGACCGAACTGGCCGCCGCCCGCGCGCTGCTGGACGAGCGCCGCCGGTTGGAGCGCGCCAAGGCCATCCTGATGCAGAACCGCCGCATGACCGAGCCGGAGGCTTATCGCTGGCTGCAGAAGAAGGCCATGAACGAAAGCCGCAAGCTGTCACAGATCGTGGCGGATTTCGTGGCCGCACACGAAGCGGACGAACGGGAGAGAAAGCCATGACCGAGGTCGTGGCCCTGGCTGCGCGGCGGGGCGAGACGAAATTGTGCATAGGGCTTCTGCGCCTGACCGATTCCGCGCCGGCCGTGGCGGCCCAGGAATTCGGCTTCTTCGCCGATGAAGGCGTGGATGCCGAACTGATCACCGAGCCTTCCTGGGCCAATATCGCCGACAAGCTGGCCTATGGCCTGCTGGATGCGGCGGTGGTCGTGCCGCCGCTGGCCTTCGCGGTGGAGCTGGGCGTGCGCGGCGCCAGCCAGCCGCTGATCATCCCTTGCAGCATTTCGCTGGGCGGCAATACGGTGACGCTGGAAAAGAACCTGGTGGCGCGGATGCGCGCGATGGGCGGGCCCACGCTCTCCGCCTTCGCCGCCATCGTGAAAAGGCACGATGCCCCGCTGCCGCTGGGGGTGGTGCATGCCTATTCCACCCACAACCTGCTGCTGCGCTACTGGCTGGCCAGCGGCGGGATCGATCCCGCGCTGGACGTGAAGCTGACCGTGGTGCCGCCGGCGCGCGCGGTGGAGGCACTGGCCTCGGGCCACATCGCCGGCTTCTGCGCCGGCGCGCCCTGGGGAGAGGTCGCGGCGCGCGCCGGGGTGGGGGCGACGGTCGCCACCTCCGACGACATCTGGCGCAACGCCCCGGAAAAGGCATTTGCAGTGCGCGCGCGCTGGGCCGAAGACAATCCCGCAGCGCTCAAGGGCGCGATGCGCGCCCTGTTGCGCGCCGCCCAATTCTGCGATGCGCCGGAGAACGCCTCCTACACGGCGGCGTTGCTGTCACGGCAGAAATACCTCGATGCCGACAGCCATGCGATCCTGTCTTCGCTGCCCGGCGGCGCGGTGGTGCCGCATAACCTGTCGCGCTTCTGGCGTAACGCCGCCACTTTCCCCTGGCACAGCCATGCGTTGTGGTTCCTGCGCCAGATGGCGCGCTGGGACCTGATCGATCCGGCGCTGGACTTGCAAGCCATCGCGGCGCGGGTCTACCGCCCCGACATCTACCGCGCGGTGGCCGCGCCGCTGGGTCTTGCGGTGCCCGATGCTGACGCCAAGGCGGAAGGCGCGCATGACGGGTCCTGGCAGATCGAAGCCACACCCGCCCCCATCCCAATGGGAGCGGACCGGTTCTGCGACGGCGTTGTTTTCGAAGGCGCGTCCGCTTCGGCCGCCTTCCAGACATAGTGTGTGCAGTGCACAATATTTGACCGCCCGGCATCATGTTTAAGCAGGACGCCGCGCCCAGCCGCCGGAAAATCCCAGCTTTTCCGCCAATTCCAGCCCGAAAAATCTGGCGCGGTTCTTGCTGAGGAAAGGTCGCCGGGTTCGCATCCCGGCCTGACCGGGCGGCCCAATGGCGGGCGCGGCGCAGGAGCGAGTTTTCCGAAACCCGCGGGCCAATGGCGGTTCGCATGTGGCGCCAGAGCGCCCAGCGAGCCATGCGATGAAGAGTGCGTTCCTGAAGTCCGGGCACCTGCCCACGCTCATCTCCTGCTTCCTCTATTTCGACATGAGCTTCGCGGTCTGGGTGCTGCTGGGGCCGCTGGCGGTGCTGATGGCGCCGGACCTGCATCTGGACGCAGGCCAGAAAGGCCTGATGGTGGCGATGCCGGTGCTGGCGGGCGCGGGCCTGCGCTTCCTCAACGGCATACTGGTCGGCCAGTGGAAGCCGCGGCTGACCGGCATCGTGATGCAGATGGTGGTGATCGCGGGCCTTGCCGTGGCCTGGCTTGCGGGCATCCATGATTTCGCGCAGGCGCTGCTGCTGGGCGTGGTGCTGGGCGTGGCGGGCGCCAGCTTCGCCATCGCCCTGCCGATGGTGTCCTACTGGTATCCGCCTGAGCACCAGGGCACGGCGCTGGGGCTGGCCGGCGCCGGCAATTCCGGCACCGTCTTCGCCTCGTTGTTCGCACCCGCGCTGGCAGTGGCGCTGGGCTGGCGCAATGTGCTGGGCCTGGCCGCGCTGCCGCTGACCGCGGTGTTCCTGCTGTTCCTGTTCGCGGCGAAGAACAGCCCCGACTGTCCGCCGAAAAAGACACTCGCGGACTATGCCCGCCTGCTGAAGCAGGGCGACAGCTGGTGGCTGATGTTCTTCTATGGCGTGAGCTTCGGCGGCTTTGTGGGCCTGTCCTCGTTCCTGCCGATCTATTTCCACGACCAGTACCGGCTGTCGCCGGTCACGGCGGGCTATTTCACGGCGGCCTGCGTCTTCGCAGGCTCGTTCGCACGTCCCTTCGGCGGCTATATCGCCGACCGCATCGGCGGCACGCGGGCGCTGTCGGCGGTCTATGCCGTCGTCGCCGTGATCCTGCTTCTGGTCGGCCAGGGCCTTTTGCCGGCGGCGGGCGCGCTGGCGGCCATCATGCTGGGCATGGCGACGCTGGGAATGGGCAACGGCGCGGTGTTCCAGCTGGTGCCCCAGCGCTTCGGCCGCGATGTCGGACTGATGACGGGACTGGTGGGGATGACCGGCGGAATCGGCGGCTTCTACCTCGCCGCCAGCCTGGGTTACGCCAAGCAGTTCACCGGCAGCTATGCCTTCGGCTTTGCGGTGTTCGCCTGCCTGGCGCTGGCTGCCTGGGCGGGCATCGCCTCGGTCCAGCCGCGCTGGCGCCGAGAGGCCGCCGGTCTCGCCCTTGTTCGCATCTAGGAGCATCCCGTCATGAACATGATCGCCGACCCCCGCGAGCATCTGGTCGTCATCGGCAACGGCATGGCCGGGATGCGCACCGTCGAGGAACTGCTGAAACGCGAGAACGGCAGGCGCTTCCGCATCACCGTCTTCGGGGCGGAGCCGCACGTCAACTACAACCGCATCATGCTTTCCAGCGTGCTGGCGGGCGACAAGAACCTGGACGACATCGTCATCAACAGCCGCGACTGGTATGACGAAAACGGCATCGCGCTGATCACGGGCGATGCCGTCACCCGCATCGACCGCGGCGACAGGACCGTGACATCGGCCAGCGGCCTTACCGTGCGGTACGACCGCCTTCTGATCGCCACGGGCTCGCGCCCGCTGGCGCCGCCGATCCCCGGCCTGGGGCTGCCGGGCGTCTGCGCCTTCCGCGACATCGCGGACGTGGAGAAGATGCTGACGGCGGCGAAAACGCAAAAACGCGCCGTGGTCATCGGCGGCGGCCTGCTGGGCCTGGAAGCGGCCTGGGGTCTCAAGCAGCGGGGCATGTCGGTGGCGCTGGTGCACCTGATGCCCACCCTGATGGAGCGGCAGCTTGATGCGGCAGCCGGGCAGATGCTGCAGCGCGACCTGGACCGGCGCGGCATTGCCTTCTTCACCGACGGGCAAACGGAGGAAATTGTCGGCGCCGAACGCGCCGAAGGCGTGCAGCTTGCCGACGGACGCTTCGTGCCCGCCGACCTGGTGGTGCTGGCGATCGGCATCCGCCCCAATATCGACCTGGCCAAGGCCGCGCAGCTCGAGGTCAATCGCGGCATCGTCGTCACCGACGACATGCGCACCAGTGACCCCGCGATCTTCGCGGTTGGCGAATGCGTGGAGCATCGCGGCAACGTCTTCGGCCTGGTGGCGCCCATCTGGGATCAGGCCAAAGTCTGCGCCGCCCGGCTGGCGGGCGACGAGGAAGCCATGTTCGCCTCGAAGGCGCTGGCCACCAGCCTCAAGATCACGGGCGTGGACGTGTTCTCGGCCGGCGCGCTGATGGCGGCTGACGAAAGCGACGACGAGATCACCCTGCGCGACGATTCCCGCGGCCTCTACAAGAAGATCGTGTTGCGCGACGGCAAGCTTGTCGGCGCGGTGCTGTATGGCGATGTGGCCGATGGCCAATGGTACCTGCAGATGATGCGCGACAAGGAGGATGTCAGCGCGTTGCGTGAACGGCTGGTGTTCGGTCGCGCCTTTGCCGATGCCGCCACCGGCAAGGCGGCGGGGCCAGATTTCGCGGCCATGCCCGACGATGCCCAGATCTGCGGCTGCAACGGCGTCTGCAAGGGCACGATCGTTTCCGCCATCCGCGACAAGGGGCTCACCTCGCTTTCGGAAGTCCGCGCCCATACCAAGGCCTCCGCCTCCTGCGGCCAGTGTACCGGACAGGTCGAAGGGATCCTGGCCTTTGTCGCAGGCGATGCGGCAAGGCCGGCGAAGAAGACGGTCTGCGAATGCACCGACGCCGGCCACGACGAAGTGCGCGCCGCCATCGTGAGCCAGAAGCTCAAGACCGCAGATGCGGTGCGCAGGGCGTTCGGCTGGAAAACGCCCGAAGGTTGTGCCAAATGCCGTCCGGCGCTGAACTATTATCTTCTCTGTGCCTGGCCTGCGGAATATCGCGACGATTCCCGTTCGCGCTTCGTGAACGAACGCGTCCATGCCAACATCCAGAAGGACGGCACCTACAGCGTGGTGCCGCGCATGTGGGGCGGTCTGACAACGCCCGGCGAGTTGCGCGCCATCGCCGATGTGGCGGAAAAGTTCAACATCCCCACGGTCAAGGTGACGGGCGGCCAGCGCATCGACCTGCTGGGGGTGAAGAAGGACGACCTGCCCGCCGTGTGGAACGATCTGGGCAAGGCGGGCATGATCTCCGGCCATGCCTATGCCAAGGGCCTGCGCACGGTGAAGACCTGCGTGGGCAGCGAGTGGTGCCGCTTCGGTACCCAGGACTCCACGGGCCTGGGCGTGAAGCTGGAGAAGATGTGCTGGGGCAGCTGGACGCCGCACAAGGTCAAGCTGGCGGTCAGCGGATGCCCGCGCAACTGCGCCGAGGCCACCATCAAGGACCTTGGCGTGGTCTGCGTGGACGCGGGTTACGACATACTGGTGGGCGGCAATGGCGGGGTGGATGTGCGCGTGACCGACCCGCTGGTCCGCGTTGCCAGCGAGGCGGACGTGCTGGAATATACCGGAGCCTTCCTGCAGCTTTATCGCGAGGAGGCGCATTACCTGGAGCGCACCGCGCCCTGGATTGCGCGCGTCGGCATCGCCTATGTGAAGAAGCGGCTGGTGGAGGATGCCGAGGGCCGCGCCGCGCTGCACGCGCGATTCCTCTATTCCCAGCAATTCGCCCAGATCGATCCCTGGACGGAACGCGCAATGGGCGCTGACGCGCATGAGTTCGCGCCGCTGCCGGAACTGGCGGGAGCCTGACATGTCGGACGCGAACTGGAAGAATATCGGGCCACTCGCCAACATCCCGCGCCAAGGCGCGCGCCGCCTGTGCATGAAGTCGGAAGGAAGGCCCGTCGCGGTGTTCCGCACCGGCGATGACGAGGTGTTCGCGCTGGTGGACGAATGCCCGCACAGGAAGGGTCCGTTGTCGGAAGGCATCGTCTCCGGCAAGACCGTCACCTGTCCGCTGCACAATTGGGTGATCGGCCTGGAGGACGGCGAGGCCGTTGCGCCGGATGCCGGCACCGCCCGGCCGCTGTCGGTCAGGATCGTGAACGGCGACATCTATGTCCACATGCCCGAACTGGAGCCTGTGTGACGCAGACCACCTGTCCTTATTGCGGCGTCGGCTGCGGCATCGCCGTGGCGGGCGGTGTGCCGCGCGGAGACATGCAGCACCCCGCGAATTACGGACGGTTGTGTTCCAAGGGCGCTGCACTGAAGGATGCGCTCGCCTTGCCGGACCGGCTGACCACGCCCATGATCGGCGGCCGCGAAGCCAGCTGGGACGAGGCGCTGGACACGATCGCCGCGGCATTCGCCCGCATCCGCGCAGCACACGGGCCTGATGCCATCGCCTTTTATGTCTCAGGCCAGTTCCTGACCGAAGACTATTACGCCGCCAACAAGCTGATGAAGGGCTTCATCGGCTCCGGCAACATCGACACCAATTCACGCCTCTGCATGTCATCGTCGGTCGCGGGCCATGTGCGCGCCTTCGGCGAGGATGTGGTGCCGGGCTGTTATGAGGATCTGGAGGAAGCCGATCTGGTGGTCCAGGTCGGCAGCAACATGGCCTGGTGTCACCCGGTGCTCTATCAGCGGCTGATGGCAAGCCGCGAAAAGCGCGGCACCAAGATCGTGACCATCGATCCGCGCCGCACCGCCACCGCCGAGACCGCCGACCTGCACCTGGCACTGGCGCCTGGTGCGGATGTGATCCTGTGGAGCGGGCTGCTGGCATGGCTCGACAGCGCCGAGGCATTGGACCGGGCCTGGATCGCGCAGCATGTTTCGGGCTTCGCCGAGGCCCTGAATGCCGCCCACGCCGCGGCCCCGTCTATCGGCTTCGTGGCCGCTGCCGCGCAGCTTGACCCCGACGACGTGCGCGCCTTCTATGAGATGTTCGCGCGCACCGAGCGGGTCGTGACGCTGTATTCCCAGGGCGTGAACCAATCCTCCACCGGCACCGACAAGGTCAACGCCATCCTCAACTGCCATCTGGCCACGGGCCGCATCGGCCGCGCGGGCATGGGCCCTTTCTCGCTGACCGGCCAGCCCAATGCGATGGGCGGGCGCGAGGTGGGCGGGCTGGCCAACCAGCTGGCCGCGCACATGGGATTCGTGCCCGCCGATGTGGAACGGGTGGGCCGGTTCTGGAATTCTCCCGGCATGGCGCAAAGACCCGGCCTGAAAGCGGTGGACATGTTCGAGGCCGTTGGCGACGGCCGGGTGCAGGCCATCTGGATCGCGGCCACAAACCCGGCCGATTCCATGCCCCGGGCCGGCGCAGTACGCGAAGCCCTGGCGAAATGCCCGCTGGTGATCTCGTCCGACGCCTGGCCCACCGACACGACGAAGCTGGCCGATATCGTGCTGCCTGCCGCCGGCTGGGCGGAGAAGGACGGTACCGTGACCAATTCCGAACGGCGCATCTCGCGCCAGCGCGCCTTTCGCGCGGCCCCCGGTGAAGCGCGCCCGGACTGGTGGATGTTTGCCGAAGTAGGCCGCCGCATGGGCTGGCACGACGCCTTCGCCTGGCGCGGCCCCGCCGACATCTTCCGTGAACATGCCGCGCTGTCGGCTTTCGAAAATAATGGCGCGCGGCTGTTCAACCTGGGCGGGCTGGCCGATCTGGACGATGCCGGATATGACGCGCTGCCGCCCGTGCAGTGGCCCGTGCCCAAACCGGGACAAGGCGTGACAGGCGCGCGCCTGTTCGCGCGGGGCGGCTTTCCCACGCCCGATGGCCGCGCCCGCATGATCGCGCTGACGCCGCGGGCCAACGAGGAGGCGGCCGCGTTCCCCCTCACCCTCAACACGGGCCGGGTGCGCGACCAATGGCATACCATGACGCGCACGGGGCGCGTGCCGCATCTTATGACCCATGTGCCCGCGCCCAGCCTGGCGCTGCATCCGCGCGACGCCGCCGCGCGCGGCATCGCCGATCGCGGGCTGGTGCGCGTGGAGAGTGCGGACGGATCGGTGGTGATGCGGGCCACGATGGATGAGGGCGTGCGGCCCGGCAACGTCTTCGCGCCGATGCACTGGACCGACCAGTTCTCATCTTCCGGGCCCATAGGCCAACTGGTGCATGCCGAAACCGATCCGGTATCGGGTCAGCCCGACCTCAAGGGGACGCGCGTGCAGGTGACGGCGGTGACGGAAGACTGGCGCGGCATCCTGCTGCGGCTGCGGGGCGGCAAGCCCGAACTCAGCGATTGTGTGTGGTGGTCCAAGGCGCCTACCGATGCCGGCTTCGCTTTTGAACTGGCGGGCTGGTCGCCGCTGGAGCGGGAAGTGCATTCCGAGATCGTGCTGCGGCGGCTCATGCAGATACCGGCCGAGGCGGAGCTTGTTTCCTATTCCGACCCGCGCAAGGCCGTGTTCCGGTATGCCGGCATCGCGCGGGGCCGCCTTGCCGCCTGCGCCTTCTTTGGTCCTGCCGGCGCTGATTTCGCGGGCGCCAGGCAGGCGAAGTCGCTCCTGGGCCGCGAGATCACGCAGGCCAAGCGCATCGCCCTGCTGGCAGGACTGGAAGCAGGCGGCACGCAGCAGACCGGCCGCATTGTCTGTTCCTGTTTCGCGGTGGGAGAGACGAAAATCCGCGCCGCCATCCGCGACGGAGGGCTTACCACGCCGGATGCCGTCGGCAAGGTTCTGAAGGCGGGCACCAATTGCGGGTCCTGCATACCGGAGATCCGCAAGATACTGGCCGCGGAAACGCTGAGCACGGTGGCCTGAGCATGGCGGCGCTGGCAGGACTTTCCATCCTGGTGCCGGAAAGCCGCGAACTGGACCTGTTTGCGCGCATGCTGGAGGCCGAGGGCGCCACCGCCCTGCGCTGCCCGCTGGTGCAGATACTGGACCTGGATGACACGAAGGACGTCGACGCGTGGATCGGCGCATTCATCGCCAGACCGTTCGACGATCTGGTACTGCTGACCGGCGAAGGCCTGCGGCGGCTGTTAACTCTCAGCGGCGCGCGGCGGCGCGCTTTCATTGGCGCGCTGGAAAAGACCCGGTTGGTGACGCGCGGTCCCAAGCCGGCGCGGGCGCTGCGCGAGATCGGACTGGTGCCGTCGCTGCCCGCTGTCGAGCCGACGTCCGATGGTGTGCTGCAGGCGCTGGCGCACGAAAACCTCAAAGGCCGCCACATAGGCGTGCAGCTCTATCCGGGCAATGGCGGCCGACCGCTGGTGCAGGCACTGGCGGCGCGCGGTGCCGAGGTCTTTCCCGTCACACCCTACCGCTATGCGGACGAGGCCGACCGGGAACGGGTGGTGGAAATCATCTATGCGGTGGCGGCAGGGCGCATCGGCCTGATCGCCTTCACCGCCACGCCACAGATCGAGCGGCTGATGGCCGTGGCGCAGGATGCGGGCCTGGGCGCGGAATTGAAGCAGGGCCTTGCCCGCACCCCCATCGCCGCCATCGGGCCGGTTGTGGGGGAAAGCCTGCATCGCATTGGCGTCGCGCCCACGATCCAGCCGAAGGATAATTTCCATCTCAAGCCGCTGGTGCGCGCCATTATCGCCTGGCGCGGATCGCAGGAGAGCCCGGCATGAAACCACCCTGTGTGATCCTGGCCGGCGGGCGCTCCAGCCGCATGGGCGGCGGCGACAAGTGCCTGCTGCCGCTGGACGGCCGCCCGCTGCTGGCCCATGTCGCGGCAGCGGTCGCACCGCAATCCTGCGATATGCTGATCAATACCAACAGCAATTCCGCGCGTTTTGCCGGCTTCGGCCTCGCGACCCTGCCCGACCCGGTCACAGGCTTCCAGGGACCGCTGGCCGGGATCCTGACCGGAATGCTATGGGCGCGGGCACATCACCCGCGCGCCACACATCTTCTGAGCGTGCCCTGCGATACGCCATTCCTGCCGTGCGACCTTGTCCTGCGATTGACGGAGGCCCTGGAATCGGACGCCGGCATCGCCATCGCGCGCGATCCCGAACGCATTCATCCCACGATCGGCCTTTGGCCCACGTCGCTCGCTGGCCGGCTTGCGGCCGACCTTTCAGCCGGCGCCAGAGCCGTCCATCGCTGGCTGGAGAATTTCCGGGTCGTCGAGACGGCGTTCCCGGCATGGCACTTCCGCAACATCAACACGCGGGCAGAATTGGCGGCGGCGCGGCAGCATCATCCGCCCGCGCGGCGCCAGGCGGCCGGCGCCACGCCAAAATGCTTCTTGAAGGCGCGCGAGAACGCCGCCTCGGAGTCATAGCCCACCGAGGCGCCGATCCGGGCCAGCGGCGCATTGGAGCTGCGCAGCTTCTGCGCCCCGACCTGCATCCGCCAGGCGACGAGGTAATGCATCGGCGGTGTGCCGATCAGGCGCGTGAAGCGGTCGGCGAGCGCGGAACGCGACAAGCCCACCGCGCAACCCAGATCATCCACGGTCCACGCCCGCGAAATATCGCGGTGGAGCAGCGCCAGCGCGCGCGCCACATGACGGTCGCGCAGGCCCGCCAGCCATCCGGTCCGGCCATCGGGCAGTGTTTCGGCATAGCGACGCACGGCTTCCACGAACAGCAATTCAGAAAGCTTGGCCAGCACGGTTTCCGATCCCGGCCGGCCGGAGGCCACCTCATCAGCCGCGAACTGGAAGGTGGACCGTATCCATTCCGCCGCCCCGCCCTCTTCCACACTGAGCTTGAGGACGGATGGCAGCGCCGACAGCACGGGATTGCCCTCGGCGCCGTCGCAGCCCAGGAAGCCGCATACCATGCGCGTGCGCGCGCCGCCGCCGCCGTGCCGGATGGAGAACAGCCCGCCGTCCGAAGGCTGGATGATCTCAGTGCCGTTGACCGACGGCATGGTCAGGTCGCTGCCCATGACGTGCAGGTCATTGCGGGGCAGAAGCACAACATCTCCGGGCCCAAGCACCATCTGGTCATCTTCGCCTTCGACGCGAAGCAGAAGCCCGCCTTCCACGATGTAGTGATAGACGATCAGGTGCGATGCCGGCCCCATGACGGGGGCGCAGTGCTCGGGCGCGATGCGCGCCGCCATGCACCAGGGCGCGGAAAACTCGGCATGGAGGAAGACCCCGCCGACCAGATGCGCCACACGCAGGACGTCCGATAACGCGTCCACCCCCGGCTCCCACCAATTCCGGCGTCCGGATCATGTCTTCCGGCGTCCCGATCATAGCCCACAAACCGGTCCCACCCTATACCGGCGACGCTTTTGGCGAAGGAGGACGACATGCCCGCACATGCAATTCCCCAGGGCGACGGCCGATACGCCGCCTGTGTCCGCTCGTCCCGGCTGGTACGCTGGGACATAGACGACGATGTGATACGGGGCCGGCGCTTCGGCGCGGCGGACAAATTCCTGCCCGACGGCCTTTCACGCGCGGATGAATTCGTCACGCTCTCGGCGGCCGAGAAAAAGTTCGTGAGCCGGATTCAGGGCCGGACCTACGCGAACATCTTCGGGCTGGTCGAGCGCTTCATCAGCGCCAAGGTGCTTGAACTGGCGCAGGACTACCGGCTCGGGGACCAGGCCGCCCTGGAAGCGCTGGTGCGGTTCGGTGACGAGGAAATCAAGCACCAGGCCCTGTTCCGCCGCGTCGATGCATTGGCGGGCGAAGTCATGCCCGACGGCTACCGTTTCGACCCGGACCCCGACGCCGTGGCTCGCGCCGTTCTGGGAAAGAGCAGCTGGGCCGTGCTGGCGCTGACACTGGACATCGAGCTTTTCACCCAACTCCATTATCGCCAGAGCATCGAGCCCGATACGGCGCTCTCGGCGCTGTTCAAGGACGTGTTCCTTTATCACTGGAAGGAAGAGAGCCAGCACGCAATCCTGGACGAGCTGGAATGGATCCGGCACGACGGCAGCCTAACCGACGAGGCGCGCGACCGCGGGGTGGATGATTTCATCGCGCTGGTCCAGGCCATCGATGGAATCCTGCGAGCGCAGGCGGCCGCCGACGCCGATTATTTCGCTGTTTCCTGCGGCCGCACCGTCGCCAGGACGGAAGCACAGGCGATACAGGACGCATTCCTGAAAGCCTATCGCTGGCAATACATCCATTCGGGCGCGGGCCACCCCCGCTTCGGCAAGGTGCTGTCCGGCCTGGTCACGGAAAAACAGGGTGAGCGGATACGGGCCGCCCTCGCCACGCTGCAACAGGCCCCCATCCCAAGCAAGGAAGCCGCGCCATGAACAAGCACGTCAACATATCGCAGCCCAAGATCGTCAACGGCATCAATGTCGAAGACCTGGTGGCCCTGGTGGACAGCATCCGGCAGGATCCCGCCAAAGCCAGGACCGACTGGCATGTCACCACAAACTGGCAGGGCCAGGCGATGAGCCGCACCGAAGTCGAAGGTTTCGGCATGGGCGGGGACCATGTTCCGCGCCGGTTCAGCATCGATATCGACGAGCCTTGCGAACTGGGCGGCACGAACCGGCATGCCAATCCGCAGGAACATCTGCTGGCCGCGCTGGGCGCCTGCATGATGGTCGGGTTCGTGGCGCAGTGCGCCATGCGGGGAATTACCCTGGAAGACCTTTCCATCGAAACGGATGGGACGATCGACCTCAGGCCGTTCCTGGGCATTGATCCCGGCATGGCCGCCGGCTACGAGAACCTCAAGTGCAAGGTCCGCGTCAGGGGCAGCGGCACGAAAGAGCAATTCGCCGAAGTACTAGCCGCGGTGATGGCGACCTCGCCCAACTTCTACAACCTCACCCGGCCCGTGGCGGTCGAGCCGGCCCTGATCGTCGCATGAACCGGCGGCGCGGCCCGCGCGGCCGCGCCGCTGCCTATCGATCGTTGAAATGCGCCAACAGATAACCGGCGACGCGGCTTGCCGCGGCGTCATCCAGTTTTGCGCCGCGGCCGCGCATCTCCTCGACCGTCGCCGTCCATCCCGCCGCATCGCGCCTGCTGCCGGTGACCGTGCCGATCGAATGGCACGCCGTGCAGACCGTCGCCACATCCTCGCGCCCCGGTCCCGGCGGCAGATCCGCGACATTGCCTATGGCGGACGAAGGGACGACCGCGGCTGAACCCTGAACCGCCTGCTGCTGCGGCGCGGGCCGGATATCGAGCGGCGGATCGCCCGCCCGCGACAGCGCGAATGCCACCAGCGCCGCCCGGCCATCCGGCCTGCCGCTGGCGGCGACCACGACATATTGACGCCCGCTTTTCCCGATGAAGGTCATGGGCGCGCTGTTGGCGCCGGCCGGCAACCGGCCGCGCCATAGTTCGATGCCGGTACGCCGGTCGAAGGCGCGCAACACCGGATCGTCGAACTTTGACTGGCCATAGCTCATGCTGGTCGCGCCCACAAAGACCAGGCCACCCGCCGTCGCCAGCGTTCCGCCCAGGTTGATCATGCCTGTGTGCGCGCCGATCTCGCCATAAATCTCCGCCGCGCCCAACGGCGCGCGCCACAGCACATCGCCCGTATTGCCGTTCACCGCGACGATCTCGCCCCAGGGCGGCTGGATGCAGGGCGTGCCGTTCTGGTCCATCCATTTGCTGAACCCCTGTTCGGTGCGATAGCCGCTGGAGGACGGGCCTGAACCCTTGCCGTCATCCGGCACGATCCGGTTGTAGCCGACCAGATTGTTCACCGTGGTGAAGATGGTCGCGGTGCCGGGATCGATCGAAACTCCGCCCCACACCCCGCCCAGGCCGCCGATGTTGGACGGCGTGAACAGATTGGGCGCGGTCAGAGACGGCGGCGTGAAAAGCGGGGTGTCGCGGAAGCCCATGCGGTTCCACATGTCGGTGCAGAAGCGTTGGACTTCGGGTGTGATGGTGCTGATGTCGCTGCGGAAGACGCCCAGCTTGGCCAGCGGTGGCGGCTTCAATGGAAACGGCTGTGTGGCTGATGTCTTTTCGCCGGGTATGGTGCTTTGGGGCACCGGCCGCTCCTCGACGCCGAATACCGGTTTCCCGGTGCGCCGGTCCAGGATGAACATCAGCCCTTGTTTGGTCACCTCGACCAGCGCCGGCACCTTTCTGCCCTTGATGGTCAGGTCGATCAGCGCCGGAGGCGCGGCCACGTCATAATCCCACAGATCGTGGTGCACCATCTGGAAATGCCAGCGGTATTTTCCGGTCGCCGCATCAAGCGCAAGCACCGAGTCGGAATAAAGATCGTCTCCCGGCCGGTCGATACCGACATAATTGTCGGCGGGCTGCGCGACCGGAATGAAGACAAGACCGGTCTTCGCATCGACCGACATCATGCCCCAGGTGCCGGGGCCGGAGCGGTCGCGCCAGCCGTCTTTTCCCCATGTTCCGGCATTGCGTTCGCCGGGCCGCGGCACGATATGAAACCGCCACACCAGCCGGCCCGTGATGACGTCATAGGCACGCGGATCGCCGGGCGGGCCGTTCGATCCGAATTCCTGCGTCGCCGGGCCGGCGATGATCAGGTTGCGATAGATGGTGGGCGGCGAACTGAGGCGATAGGGCTGGCCGGGCCGGGCAAAGCCACGGCGGATGTCAATATATCCCTGCGCATCGCCGAATCCCGCCACGGGTTTGCCCGTGGCCGCATCCAGCGCATAGATGCGATCATTGGCGGCCATGACGATGCGCGGCGCGTGGCCCGCATCGCCCGGCCAATAGGACACCGCCCGCATCTTTCCGCGCTGGCCCGAGGCGAAGCGCCATATCTCATGCCCGGTTTCGGGATCGAGCGCGAAGGCATCGCCTTCCAGGTCCTGTGCGTACAGGATACCGCCCGCCACGATCGGCGTGATCTGCCATCCGCCCTTCTGCGCCAGTTCGTATATCCAGACGGGCTTCAGCCCGGCGACATTGGCGGCATTGATCTGGTCCGCCGGCGAATAGCGGTCAAAGCGCAGCGTATTTCCCCAGCCTGCCCAGCTTGCGGAATCCGGTTCGCCCGCAACCGCCGTGAACATCCCCGCCGCCAGCAGCGTGACGGCCGCGGCGATTCCAATCCGGCGCATTCCATCCCCGTTTTTCTTCGACCTTACATAATGGCGCACCGGAATTGAAAGCCCCATCGCGCGGGACCTGCCAAGCCTGGATCAGTCGAGCCCCGGATACATGGCCCGGAGCTTCGCCAGAACGCCGTTGGTCCAGCCGAAGCCGATCTGAAGGGCATATTCCCCGCCGCTGGCTTCGACCGATCCGGGCCGCTCTATGTTGTATTTTTCCTGCAGGACTCCGGTGACCTTGAAGCCGGCCACATTCGTATGGATCCACCTGGCCGCGATCTGGCGCGCCAATGCCTTTTCGCCATATCTGTCGAGGCCCGCGACCGCCAGATATTCCAGCGGCGCCCAACCATTGGGCCGGTCCCACTGCTGGCCCGTCTCCACCAGCGTTGTCGCCATGCCGCCGGGGCGCAGGAAATCCTGCCGGATCGTGGCGGCGACGGCATGGGCCTGCGGCGGCGATGCGATTCCAAAATAGAGCGGATAGACGGTCGCCGCCGTGCGCGCGGTGCCCTGGCGCCGTTCCTGCCAGAGATAGTCCATGAAAATACCCTCGCGCTGGTTCCACATCAACCGCCGAATGGCCGCCGCGCGCGCCCGGGCCCGCCCCGCATAGAAGTTCGCCTTGGCCGGATCGCCTGCGACCGCGCTGGCTTTTGCCAGCGTATTTTCCAGATTCTGCATCAGCGCATTGAGGTCCACGGGCGCGAAAGCGGTCGTGCGGATCGTCCCCAGCGTCCTGCCATCCGCCAGCCAGCGCGAGCTGAAATCCCAACCCGATTCCGCGGCCGCGCGCAGCTCACGATACACATCCGGCAAGGGGCGGTGGGCGGCGCGCGCAGTTTCCACATCGTGGCGCCAGGATTCGTCGCGCGGCGCCGCGCGATCGTCCCAATAGCGGTTGAGCAGCGCGCCATCGCGCAGGCGCACTACACGGCGGTGTGCCATTCCCGGCTGCAACCCGTCCGCCCCTTCCATCCAATAGCGGTATTCCGCTTCCATCTCCGGCAGGTAGCGGCGATAGATGCCGGCGCCTTCGCGCTCCGCCACCAGCGTCACCATTGCCGCGAAGAAGGGCGGCTGCGACCGGCTGAGATAATAGGTCCGGTTGCCGTTGGGCACATGCCCATAGCGGTCTATCAGGTCGGCCATGTTGGCCAGCATGCTGGCGGCAAGCGCGCCCTGGCCGTGCTGCATCAGACCGAGCATGGTGAAATAGCTGTCCCAGTAATAGATCTCGTCGAACCGCCCGCCCGGCACGATATAGGGGTGACGCAACGGCAGCAGCGACGATCCCGGCTGATCGCGGTCCGGCGCGCGCCGCAGCACGGTCCACATCTGCCGCAGATAGGCGTCCACCGACTGGTTTTCGGGACGCGACAGTTTGGGCACGGAAAGCGCGGGCAGCCGGAAATGCGCGGCGACGAAGGCGCGCAACGAAAAGCCGGGCTGCGACTTTTCCGATCGGAATTCACCGAGCACGGCAGGGATGCTTTGCCGGGGCACGGCGTCCGCGAATGTCTTCTGGTCGGGGAAGACGGACGCCATCTCGACCGCGCGATACAGATCACCGAGGCTTTCGGACGGAGGCGGCGGCGCGGCAATGGCCGCGCCCAGAAGGCCGCACAGAAGCGCGGCCAGCAGCAGCGCACGCGGGACGATGCGCCTTATGCCCGCCGTTCCTTTCAAAATCGCCATGCCCGCCCTTACGCCGTCAATCCGCCAAACCCGCGCAAAACCAGGCGGCTGCGGCGGGCTTCAGATCGGGAAGCGGGCCATCCAGCCCATATCGTCGCAGATATACATGTGCTCGCCGACCAGCTTGGCGCCGTGGATAACGGGCGAATCGTCAGGCAGTTGCACGCGCTCCACGATGTTTCCGCTCGCTGCATCGTGACGGAAGAAGGCATTAAGATTGGAATCCGACGACCAGATGGTCTTGCGGTCCCTGCCCCAGCTCATGCCGTGTGTGCGGTTGCCGGGCACCGGCCAGGCGGCCTTCACCTTCCACGTCTTCTTGTTGATGGTGAAAATCTGCCGCGCGGGCGGGCAGGCATAGATCAGGTAATCGCCGTCCAGCAATATGGCGTGGGCGCCGGTGCCGCCCGAACCTTCCTCGGCATCCAGCGGCAATTGCCCCGGCGGCAGGCCCTTGCCGGTATTGTTGCCGACATTGCCGGTCATCGCGGGGCCGATGCCGCGCGGCTTGTCGGGCCAGGCGGGCTTGAGCGGGCTGCGGCGCGCGGGCGGATCGTCCTCGCGCTCATAGATGCGGCCTGCGCCGGGCGTGACATATTTGGCGATGGTCTTTCCGTTCAGGTCGCAATGCACGATCAGCGAATTGTGGGTCGAAGTGATCCACATCGTCTCGCCGTCCTGTACCAGGCCGCTGGGCCCCACCACATCGGCCCGGAACTCGCGCACGGTCGAGCCGTCCTTGAGGTTGATCAGCGTGACCCAATGCTCCGCCCCCTGATCGAGCACCCACATCCGGCCCGGATCGCTGGTCAGCGCCAGGCCATTGGGCTGGCCGTGCGCGGTCTTGTAGAGAATCTCGATCTTGCCGGCCTTGCGCGTGGGTATGGAGGACCAGGCGGGCAGGCAGGCAGGATGCGCCGGTTGCGCGGCAGCCGGCAATGCAACCGCCATCGCCGGCGCGCCGGCCGCCACGGAAAGGAAGTGACGCCGCTTCAGCATGGAATTCTCCCTTCGAACGAAATCACGCCATCTCGATCCTGAATATCCAGCCGGCACTGGGGCTGTCATGGTTCGGCCATCCGGGATGGATGCCGGCGTCGCAACTGATCAGCGCACCGTTGTGGAATTCCAGCCCGTGCGGATCGCAACTGCCGGGCGCGAAGTCGAAGGTCATCAGCACCTGGCCGGTCTTGCCGTCATATTTGACCAGACCGGGGCGGCCTTCCTTGTAGCTGGTGGAGTCGTTGCCGGTGACCTGCCAGACGTTGCCGTCCGCATCGAAGGTCATGTCGTGCCAGCGCGGCTTTTCCTGAGTAATGTAGATCGGAATGGCCGCTTCCGGCGCCCAGCTCTTGGGATCGACACGCAGCAGCAGGCGCGGACGGTTGGCCACGATCCACAGCTTGCCGTCGTGCCATTGCGCGCCGTGGCTGCCGCCGCCATCCTGGCCGGGCAAGGCCAGCGGAATCTGGCGATGGCTGACCTGGCGCGAATGCATGTCCACCTGGAACACGCCTTCCGGCTCCTGGTTCGCCATCATCCACACGCAGCCATTGCCATAGGCCATGCCCGAAGTGTTCCGTGAATTTGTCATCACCGTCTTGAGCAACTTGCCGTTCCAGTCCACCAGCCAGGCCGCTTCGTGCAGGTCGGTGGGCTCGGGCAGGTGATAGGATTGGGCCGACTTGCCCGACACCTTCTGCTGGCCGATCCAAAGGCCCTGCGGCGACACCGCCAGCGCATTGGGAAAGCCCGGCGGCGCCTTGAACAGTTTTGTTGTCTTCACCATGCCGTGGGGAATGGCGGATTTCTGCGGACCGTAGGTGACTTTCGAGATGGCCTTTTCCACAGGCTGGGCCACCGCCGTTCCCGCCGCAGCAGCCGCGGCCGCAAGCGAAACCAGAACTTCTCTTTTGTTTACGGACTTCATGGGCATCGTTTTTCTCCCAGGCGATGCTGAACCTGGAACGGAGTTTATCAAAGCGGCGAAAGCATCGCGCTCTCATCTGTTGAGTTTGCGCTGCACAACATGCTGCAGGGCAATATGACGTCTCCGTAACCGCTCTTCAGATTTCCAGCCCCGCGGCCTCATAGTCCAGCAAATTGGGGATCGTGAACTCCACCACATTGCCTGTCTGCCTGAAGGGCAGCGGCTCGCCCGAATGCAGAAGGGTGGCCTTCCGGATCGGCTTCATGTCCGGCAGGGTCAAGCGCACCTTCTGGTCACCCACCGGATATAGCCGGCGCGATCCGGTCGTGCGGAAATTGGGATTGGTATAGTTGATCAGGTGCACGGCATAGCCAGCTTCGGTTTCCCAGCCATAGGTTTCCACCAATCCCGTGCCCTCCACCTGGATCGGCATGTCTTCGCCCGTCATCCAGCGTATGGCGTTGGTCACCAGGTCACCCAGGTCGTCGCCGCCGGTGCGCCAGTAGGTAGCCTCGATGTCCTCGGCGAAATAGACCAGCTTGGACTTGCCGTTGTCCCGTGCGACCACCGACTTGATATCGGTATGGTCGGGATCAGGGAAGGTTGCTTCCACCGGATACCAGGGGAATTGCGGGATATAGGTGAGGATGGGCGCACCTTCCGCAACAATCGGTACGATCCAGCTCGATCCCTTGATCCAGTTGGTATTCCTGAAACCGTCGACCAGCGGATGCGGCCTCTCGATGCGCTGGAACGATATCTGCCCGGCATGCCGGCCGCGGTTGTCGACAGAGCCATAGCCCAAGCGCCTGCCCGTCATTTTCATGTTGAACAGTCGAGCCAGCGCAAAATCCGGGCGCATCTGGCCATTCTCGTCGTAGACTCCGGTTTCAAAGGTGGCAAGGACCGAACCGCCCCTGGCGGCAAAGGCTTCGATCTGCGCCGCCTGCGTGTCGCTCATCAGGGCGATGTTCGACAGTACCAGCACGGAATACTTGCCGAGCTTTTCCGGCGTCAGATCGCTTTCCAGGATGACGTCGAATGGAATCCGCCCCTCGGTCAGGATCTGGTACATGCCATTGACCGAATCCAGGCCGTTGGTGCCCGGCGGCTCCTTGTAGAGACGGTTCGAGCGCTGCGCCACCAGCAGCGCGACGTTGGCGATGGAGCGTTTCGTGTGGAAATGCTTGTCATTTGCCGCCTGGAACAGGAACACCGGACGGATCACGTCCTGCCAGCGGCGGTCTTCCTTGAAGCCTGCGGTACCGTTGATCCAGGTGACGAACATGGTCGTTCCCGTCGCCAAGGTCTGATACAGCCGCGAACGCACCTCGATCGGATTGCCCGTCACGCTGCCGCGCCAGCGCGCTTCGCCGCAAATGGCATATGAGCCCGTCGCATTGGGCACCAGCCTTTCGGTCATTATCGCCTTGGCGATACGGCCCTGTTGCGCGGCATCCCAGGCCGGCGCGCCATAGCCGCCGCGACCCTGGTTGTCGGCAACGAACCAGGCCGCATATTCGGTCAGGTCCTTCAGATCGATATCGCCGCCCGCGAAGCCGCCGCCGAGATTTCCGGTGAAGAACATGTTCGGCTTGTGACGCGCGACGATGCCGTCATACAGGCCCCACAGCTCCTTGGCGCGCTTCAGATAAGCTTCCTTATAGGCCGGGGTAGTCGGATCGCCGATCTTCCGGCATGCTTGGCAATAGCAGACGGTGGCGTTCGTACCCGGCCAGCCGTTGGAATAGACCGCATCGATATCGTAGCGGGTAACCACCTCCTCGATGATCTGGGGAACAAAGTCGGAATAATAGCTGGTGAACTGGCAGGTCGGCGCAAATCGATCCGAAAAGCCCGGCATGCCGCCGCGATTGGGAATGAAGCCGTCCTTGCTGCGCAGGAACCAATCCGGATGCTTTTCGACCATAGCGGTTGGCGCGAGATCAATGCTCAACCGCCCCAGGATACGGATGCCGCGGGCCTTGAGGGCCTTGACGCATTCCCCGAAGAAGTCGCGGCCGTTCAACCAGCGACTGGGAATCAGGTCCGGAATCCTCGTTGGGTAAAAGGCCGTCTGGTTGGTGATACTGAGATAGGTTGCCTGGGTTTTGATCGAGGCCAGGAAGTCGGCATATTTTTCTATATCGAGCGCTTCCGCATCCCGTTCGTCGAAATTGACCTGCATAATGCGCTTGAGGCGCTGATGCCAGGCGTTAGGATCGAACTTGGTTCTGGGCGTTGCGGTCATGGCGGCTTCCGCCGCGACCTGGCCCGTCAAAGTCGCAGCCGTGACGACAGCCCCTCCCAGTGTTACCTCGCGACGGTTCATGGCGGCTCTCCCGATGTTCCTTGTTGATGCTGGTTGCAGAACGTCCGCTATCCGCTGAAATCCATCAGCTTGATATTGATCGCAAGCGAAATGCGGTCTTCCACCCCGCGATGAGGGTGCACCATGTGTTCGATCCAGGAAGGGAACATCACCAGCATTCCCGCCTCGGGGGTGATCTGCAAGGGATCGGCGCTGAACAGCTTCGGGAAGTTGCAATAGGCGGCCGCCGGCCGCGGATCGCGCAATTCCAGCTGCCCTCCGCAGTTGGCGGACGCCTTGACATAGAAAACCCCCGCCAGGTCCTGCCCCGGATGGTTATGCAGGATATTGTAGTCGCCGGCGCGATTGATGTTGGCCCACCCGGCTTTCCAGAGCTTCAGGCCGCCGGGATCCTTCTGCGCAGATCGGCCGAGCGATACAAACTGCCGGACGGCCAGATCGATCGCCTCACCCAGCTTGCCGACGTCCACCTCCGGCCAGTCGAACAGGTCCGCCCGCGATTGCCAGCCGCCGACGTTGCTGACGCGCACACCCTGCTCCGCCGCCGCCCGCGCCCGAACCGCCCGCTCCAGACCCGCCGTTGCAACCGGGTCAAGAAAGGCCTTCCGGACAAGGACCGGCGTGCCGAAGATCATAGACAGGTCGGCGCCAAGCTTCACCAACATTGCCTGCCACCTTAAAATCAGCCCGCCGAAGCACCCGTCCGCGATTGCCGTGATGGCTTCGGCTACTGAAGGAAATCGTCGATATTGGCCCGGACGCCTACGAAGAACATCCGGCCGAGCTGCGGATAATAGACCTGGGACGATGCATTGGCGCGGATCACCAGGTTGCTCACTGGGAAGATCGGCGGATCGGTATTGAAGACGTTGTTCACCTTGACGTAAGCGCTGATGCCGTTGGAGAAGTCGTACGACACTGTGCTGTCCAGGAAGAAATATGGCGAATAATGGCACATGTCTATGCTCAGCGCCTGACCGGAGCAGGCATAGGTATTGTCATACTTCGCCCCGCCCACAAAATTGCCGCTGAGGCGCACCGTCCAGTCACCCTTGTGATACGTCACGTTGGTCGAGGTGCGCCAGTGCGGGACGCCCTGGGTGTTCAGCTGGCCCGCATACTGGGTGATTGTGGTACCCGCTATGTTCTCGAGATTGTCTACATAGGTGGCCATCTCGCCGATGGTCACCTGGCCTTCCCAGTCGGAAATGATGTCGCTCAAGTCAAAGCCATACGAGGCTTCGATGTCAACGCCATCCGTCTTGGTCTGCTGGGAATTGAACGAGGTCGTCTGGATCTGGGTTATGACGTTGGTGACGGGATTGCGCGTGATAAAGGCACAATAGACGGGATCGCCCTTGAAGCAGTTGTCCTCGACCTGCTGCACTGTGGCGTTTGCGATCGCCGCATTGATATTGATGTTGTAATAGTCTGCCGACAGCAGGAAATTCGGCAGGAAATCGGGCTTGAGCACGACACCGATGGTCTTGGTATAAGCCTTTTCGGGCTTCAGCAGAGGGTTGCCGCCCGACAGGCTGTTGAACGCGACCGTCGCGCCGGTAGCCCTGTCAATCACAACCGAGCCGCTGCCGCGCACGGGCGCGGCGAAAAGCTCATCCAGGTTGGGCGCCCGGAAATCGCGGGAATAGGTGGAGCGAATACGGACTTGATCGTTTACGGTCCAGTTCAGCCCCAGCTTCCAGACTTCGGCCTGGCCGGAGGTGCTGTATCCGACCGCGCGGCCAGCCATGTCCAGCTCGACATCCTGTGCAAAAGGCTGGTTGACCAGCAGCGGCGCCGAGACTTCGGCAAAGCCTTCCTTGACGTCCACATGGCCGGTATAGGGAAGCGCGGTGGTCTGGCGCCACCCCAGCACGGCGGCGACGGGATCGGTCGCCAGCGCGACATCGTCGTCGCGATACTGGAAACCGGCCACAACCGACACGGGCCCGGCCCAGGTGGAGAAGGGCGAGCCCGCGAGCGTGGCTTCAATATTCGTCTCGGTGACGTCACCATGCGCCCAGGAGGTGCCTTCGGTATAGGCGATCGCCGCAGGCGAAACCGAATTCAGCCCGAACACATTGGCCGGCACACAACCGTTCGCGGGATCGGTCAAGGTCGAACGGCAAACGGGTGTTCCGCCCGGACCGACAACCGAGTCCACCGACATCGCCCACTTCGACAGATTGCGGTTGTTGTAGGTCTTCTGGGAACGGATGGTCTTGGTATAGGTGCCGCTGACGTCCCAGGTCCAGTCACCAAAGATCTTACCCTTCACGTCCAGCGATCCGCGCTGATAGATGTAGGTGGCCGTATTGAAGTCGTCGCCGCCTTCGAGGGTGATACGGCCCATGGTGAAGGATGTGAGGTGGTTGGCGTCCATGATCGCGGCGATGTTGGCCGGCAGATAGGCATTCTGCCGGCTGATTGACAGCGACGCATCATAATTGGGCACATTCGGGTCCTGGCCTTCCGAGCGGGCGAACATCAGTTCCAGGCTGACCTGCGTGTCGGCGTCAATATCGTATGTCGCAGTCGAATAGATGTTGTCGCGCATGGACTTGGGCGCGATCACCGAGTGATTCAACTCCAGCTCCGGCCCATCGCCGCCTTGCGTCCACACGCCGCTGTTGTTCACGCCGTAATTGAACATGCTCTGCGCGCCGTTAGCCCCGAAATTGATCCCCTTCAGCACGTTGGGGGATGTGATCAGGCCGCCGTTGGTCATGTTCCCCAAGCGGCCGTTGGTGGCGCCGACAAATGCCGGCTGGCCGTTGGTCGGCGTGTAGGCCGCGTTCGTCAGCAGAATCCAGCCCCGTCCCCATGGGCGATCGCCGCTGTGCTGGATATTCGGCTTGCGGTACATCGAGCCTGCGATTTCGAAGTGACCGCGCCCACCGGCGAAATCCATGCCATAGGCAGCATTCAGCGTGACGTTGTGCGCATCGCCATAGGTCGACTCGCCGGCTTCCGCGGACAGCTCCAGGCCGCGGATATCGTTCTTGAGGAAGATGTTGACCACACCTGCCAGGGCGTCGGAACCATAGACGGCAGAGGCGCCGGCAGTCACCACCTCGACGCGGCTGACCAGCGCGGCCGGCAGGGAGTTGATATCGAATCCGCCTGCGGGGCTGGAGGCGACTGCCCGCTTGCCGTTGATCAGGGTGAGGGTGCGCTGCTGGCCGATGTCGCGCAGGTTGAAGGTACTGATGTTGACGTCGCCGGAGCCGTTCAATTGCTGGGTCGGGCGCAGTTCAGGAATATCGGACACGATATCGTTGACGGTCGTGGGCTGCTTTGCCTGCAGATCCTGCGCCGAGATCGTGGTGACGGGCGTGGGCGTCTCGAAACCCTTTCGGGCGATACGGCTGCCGGTGACGACGACTTCCTCGGTTGCCGTGCCCGTATTTGCCGATTGCCCGGCATCGGCCGGCTGGGCGGCGGCATTTCCGAACGGGAACGCAGAAATCGAAATCAGCGCGGCCGTGGAACCGCCGATCTTAAGCTTCCTCAACAAGGTGTTCACTTCGATTTCCTCCCATATGGGCTCGTTGGCCCTGTTCTTATTTTCAGTCATTTTTGACTGCGCATGCAAATCCTGGCGAGACTGCAGCGGTGAAAACACCAAATCAATTCATGTCAGCCAAACTTCCTGCAATCGTCAGCCGTTGTCAGGCCGAAATCATCAAAGGGGGCGCACTTGCTGTTCTGTCGCCCTTCTGTCCGCACCGCCGGCTCCCTGACTGGACTAGCCTTCAATGTGCATGCGCATGCACGATAGCTCAGAGACAGTTCATTGACAAGCCGGCCCGGCAGGGCGTTTCCCTACCCCCAAATCTGGCGCTGCTGGATCTTGCTGTCGTCGAAACGGATGCCGAAGCCCGGAGCCTGTGGAAGCGCCATATGCGCCTGCTTGACCAGCGGCGGATCGGCCTCGAAATAGTGATAATCCCGCATCTTCAGCACCAGATATTCACCAAGCGGGAAGGTCATCGGGCTTTGCGAGAAGATGGTGTGGGCCGATGCCCGCAGACCGTGGCCGTGCGGAATGACCTGAACATCATGCAATGATGCAACGGTGCCTATCTTAAGCAACTCCGAGATGCCGCCGCACCATTCCGGGTCGGCCTGCACGATCGACAGTGTGCCGGCCTGCAGATACCGTTCCACCTCCCAACGGCCATAGAAATGTTCGCCCGACGCCAGGGGAATATCAGTCGATCGCCGCACCGCAACAAAACCGTCTATCTTTTCCGGATGGGTCAGTTCCTCAATCCATTTCGGGCGGTACTTCTCCACCCGCTTGGCCCATTCCATCGCATAGTTCGCATCCCATCCGGAGAAGGCGTCGAACATGATCTCGTAATCCTCGCCAAGCGTTTCGCGCAGTGTCTTGACCAGCTCGACATTCTTGCGCATCCCCTCCTCGCCGGAACCGGGACCATAGCCCATGAACCACTTCTGATAGCGGAATCCCATGTTCTTGAGTTGGGTCGCCCGCTTGCGCACGGCGTCCGGCTGCAGGCTCGATCCCAGCGCGCTCGCATAGAACTCGATCTCACGGCGAGACGGACCGCCCAGAAGCCGCCACACCGGAACGCCATAGGCCTTCGCTCGCAGATCCCACAGCGTATTGTCGACTGCCGAGATGCCCATCAGGAAGATGCCGTCGCGGGAATGCCGGTTTGACCGGTACATCTGATCCCACAGAATCTCGCCAGCCAGCGCGTCCTTGCCGATCAGAAACGGCCTGATTTGGTCCTGCACCACGGTCGCCGCTTCCTTGTCGACCGGTCCATAGATTCCTTCCAGACCCGACCCGCATCGAATGCGCAGATAAAGCGCAGTCGCCTTGACGGTGCGCGTTCCATCGGGCTTGTCCACATAGTCAGGCTGCTGATACGCGTCATACACCGCCAGCGGTGTGACTTCGAACTGGCTATCGACGCCCTTCTCCACGTCATAGCTGCCGCGCAGTTCGATGATCTCGACACTGGCGATTTTTTGCGGCGCGACGCCTCCGGCAGCGATCGGAGTTTGAACGGGTTGCGCCGACGTTGCGGCAGGCGCGACCGCCAGGCCGCCCATAGCGAACGTGGAAAGAAAGCCCCGCCTGTCCATGCTCTGCCTCGCTGTTCAGTTCAACGCCAGTTCCTTCGCGGTACGCAATACACGGACAGGGGTTTTGCCTTACGATGCCGCTCCCGCATAGGGAACATGCTTGTGGCCGTAGCGGCGCACACGGATGTTGGCTTGCTCGCCATGGCCGGCAAAGCCTTCCAGTGCGCAAAGGCGCGAACAATATTCGCCCACCATGGTGGACGCTTCGTCCGTCAGCACGCGCTGATAGGTATGCGTCTTCAGGAACGAGCCTACCCACAGCCCGCCGGTGTAGCGGCCGGCCTTCCTGGTCGGCAGTGTGTGGTTGGTGCCGATCACCTTGTCGCCATACGCAACATTGGTTCTCGGCCCCAGGAACAGCGCGCCGAAATTGCGCATGCCCTTCAGGAAGTAATCGTCATCCCGCGTCATGACCTGCACGTGCTCGGAGGCGATGTCATTGGCGATCGCCAGCATTTCCTCATGCGAGCCGGCAACAATGACTTCGCCATAGTTGTCCCACGCCTTGCGCGCCATCTCGCCCGTCGGCAGGATGTTCAGCAGCCGCTCCACCTCGCGCATAGTATCGCGGGCCAGGCTCTCGGAATTCGTGAGCAGGATGGCGGGCGAATCCGGGCCATGTTCCGCCTGCCCGAGAAGATCGGTCGCGCACAACTCGCCGTCGACGATATCGTCGGCGATCACCAGGGTTTCGGTCGGACCCGCAAAGAGGTCGATGCCGACCCGGCCGAACAGTTGCCGTTTGGCTTCCGCGACATAGGCGTTTCCCGGCCCGACAAGCATCGCGACACCGGTGATGGATTGCGTGCCGATCGCCATGGCCGCCACCGCCTGCACGCCGCCCAGGCAATAGATCTCGTCCGCGCCGGCCATGTGCTGGGCCGCGACAATTGCGGCCGCCGGCTTGCCCTGGTACGGCGGCGCACAGGTTATCACCCGCTGAACACCGGCGACCTTGGCGGTCAGAACCGACATATGGGCACTGGCCAGCAGCGGATATTTCCCGCCCGGCACATAACAGCCCACGGAATCCACTGGGATGTGCTTGTGACCCAGAACCACGCCGGGCATGGTTTCGACTTCCAGATCGAGCAAGGTGCCGCGCTGTTGCTGCGCGAAATTGCGGATCTGAGTCTGCGCGAATTCGATATCGGCCAGGTTGCGATCCGACAGGCTGGCGAGGCAGTTCTCGATCTCGGCCTTGCCGAGGCGATAGGACGCGCGGTCATAATTGTCGAATTTGATCGAAAGCCGCCGCACCGCCTCGTCGCCATTCCGGGCGATATCGTCGATGATGCCTTCGACGATGTCCTGTACCTTGCGGTCGTTTTCCCGCCGGGTCACCGTCCCCATCGCGGCCTGTTTCAACCAATTCGCCATACCAGCTCCGGACAGTAATGCATACGCATGCAATATCCGCTGCGGCGATGCGCGTCAACCTTTAACCGGGGTCTAGCCGGCGGGCGGGATCCAGATCCGACGGGTGGAGGGGCCGCTGATACCGGCCTTTGGCAACCGCGAAGAGCGACGCACAACCAGTTCACCCGGCACGACGATCTCCGGCGCGACTTTTGCGCCCGCGAGTTGATTGTCGATAATCCGCGCCACTTGCTCCACCATCTTGGGCAGCGGCTGGGCAAAGGTGGTGAGATCGAACAACGGCCAACGCGACATCTCGGCATCGTCGAAGCCGACCACTGAAATGTCCTTTCCCACCGCCAGGTTGAACTCTGCCTTGGCGACGTTGATGAAGGCCAGGGCCATGTGGTCGTTGGCACAGAAAACCGCGTCGGGACGTTGCGTCGCGCCCAGCATCTGACGCGCAACCTCCGCGGCCCGGTCGAAGGAATAATCGCCCACACCCCGCGCAAACAGGTCATGGCCGTGCTGGGACAATACTTCGACGAAGGCTTCCTCGCGATCGCGGTTGGTGGAGGAGGATTCCAGCCCCGCGACATAGGCGAAACGCTTGTGGCCGCCCGCGATCAGGAACCTGGCTATGACGGCGCCCCCATCCTTGTTGCTGGAGGTTACACTGGAAACCGATTTGCCGTCGGTCTTGCGGTTGAGAAGGACGATCGGCAAGCCGATCTTCTGGCATTCTTCCGCGAAATGCGACGATACCGACGCCGCCACCATGACAAGGGCATCGACGCGCGCGTGGAGCACGTCTTCGAGGATCGGCTCGACCGAGGAATTCCGCTGGGACGTGAACAGCAGCATCCGCCGGCCGGTCCGGGCAAGTTCTGCCGACAGAGCTTCCAGCATCTCCGGATAGAAGTGGTTCTCCAGCGGGGGCACGATCACCCCCACCATGTCGGACCGGCGTGTGGACAGCGAGCGCGCGATCAGGTTGGGGCGGTAGTTGAGCTTCTTTGCCGCCTTGATCACCTTTTCACGCGTACGCTCCGAGACGCTGGCGCCGAAGGTGAAGGTTCGTGACACGGCAGATTGCGACACCCCGGCCAGATTGGCGACCTCGTAGGCCGTGATAAGCCCACGCTTGCGTCGAATCTGCTTCTTTTTGCCGGGAGCCATCGCCGTCTGGAAGATCGAAAACGGCCTAGGGGTACAACGTGGCCAGACCGCTTGCAAGATTTGCAAGCGGCCGGACCATGGTCAGACTTCCAGCGTCGCGACCTCGTAATCTTCCAGCATAGGCACTGTGAATTCCACCGCTCTGCCCGACTGCGTCACCGCCAGCGGCTGGTCGGAGCGCAACAGCCGCGCCTGGCGGATCGGCCTGTCGTCGGCCAGGATCAACCTCACTCTCTGCGCGCCCACCGGATAAACATCCCGCGACCCACCGGCCCGGAAGTTGGGGTTGGTATAGTTGATCAGATGCACGGCATAGCCGGGCTCGGTCACCCAGCCATAACTTTCGACCAATCCGGAGCCTTCGACGGTCAGGGGCCGGTCGTCCGCGACCAGCCAGTTGAGGGCATTGGTCACCAGATCGCCAAGATCGCCCGCACTGGTGCGGAAGTAGCTCGCCTCGATATCCTCGGCCAGATAGACCAGGCGCGATTTTCCCGCTTGGCGCGCCGCAACAGTGGGAATGCCTGTGTGCCATTGACGGCTATAGACCGTCTCGGTGGGCGCGGTCGGATATTGCGCGATGTGGGTGAGTATCGGCGCGCCATCGGTGGTGATTGGCACCCGCCAGCTTGCTCCCTGGATGTAATGAGTGTCGCGGAAGCTGTCGACCAGCGGATGCGAACGTTCGATCCGCTGCACGGAAGGCTGACCGGGGGTGGCGCCGTCGCCGAACCCGCCCTCTCCGCTCGAAGGGCCGGCATTGCGGCCATAGCCCTGACGCGCACTCGTCATCCTGATGCCGAACACATCGGCCAGGGCGAAATCGCTGCGCGCCTTGCCGTTTTCGTCATAAACGCCGGTTTCGAAGGTCGCCAGCACCGAACCGCCGCGCGCCGCGAAGTCCGTGATCTGGCGCGCCTCCAGATCGCTCATCCATGCGACATTGGGCAGGACCAACATCGAATAACGCGCCAATCTGGCCGCATCCAGGTCGGTATCCAGCACCACGTCGAAGGGAATGCGCGCTTCGGTCAGGATTTGATACATGCCGTTGACGGCGTCCAGTCCGTTCGTGCCGGGCGGCGCCTTGTAGAGGCGGTTGGACCGCTGGGCCACCACCAGCGCCACACTGGCGATAGAACGGATGTTGTGGAAATGCTTGTCATGCTTCGCCTGCCACGGCAGGACATCCTGCCCCACCTTCTGCCAGCGGCGGTCCTCGAGGAATCCCTGGTAGAAGCCCAACCAGTGATAATAAAGAACGCCGCCGGCGGCAGTGGTCTGGAAGAGCCGCAGCTTCACTTCATGGGCATTGCCGGTCACGTTGCGCCACACACCATTGCCGGAAATCTCATAGGCGCCGGTTGAATTGGGCACGGGACGATCGCCCATGATCGCTTTGGCGATGCGCGTTTGCTGTGCGGCGTCCCAGGCCGGCGCGCCTATGCCGCCCCGCCCCTGATTGTCGGCGATGAACCAGGCGGCATATTGGGTCAGTTCCTTGAGATCGATGTCGCCGCCGCGGAAGCCGCCGCCCAGGTTTCCGGAGAAGATCATTTCCGGGTTGTGGCGCGCCACGATGGAGTCATAGAGGCCCCACAGCTCCTTGGCGCGCCTCAGATAAGCCGCCTTATATGCCGCGCTGTCGGGATCGCCGATCCTGCGGCAAGCTGCGCAATAGCATTTCGGCACGTTTGTCCCCGGCCAGCCGTTGGAATAGATGCCGTCGATATCGTAGCGCGTGATGACTTCCTGGATCAGCGCCGGAACGAAATCGGAATAATAGCCGGTGAACTGGCATGTCTGGGCGAATTCCGGCGAGGTACTGGGGTCGCCCTCGAAACGGCTGCGGGTGGCGATTTTGCCGTCGGCAGTACGCCGGAACCAGTCCGGGTGCCTCTGCGACAAGGAAGCATGTGCAGTCTCGATGCTGAGACGACCCATGACCCGAACATTCCGCTTGTGCGCTGCGCGCGCGCATTCCCCGAACAGGTCGCGACCTCTCAGGAACGGGCTGACGGGAAGGTCCGGCAGTCTTGTGGGATAAAAGGCGACGATGTTTGTGACACTGAGAAACGTCGCCTGCGCCTTCACCGAAGCCAGATAATCGGCCCATGCCTCGACATCGAAATTCTCGGCATCCTTCTCATTGAAGTTGACTTGCATGATCCGCTTGAGCCGCTGGTGCCAGGCCTGAGGATCGAAGTGGGTGCGTGGAGCAGCCGCGTCCGATTTTTCTGCGGCTGCGGCCGCGCCATCCGGACCCAAAGCAGCGGTGGCCAGCGCGGCCCCCGCCGCAAGCGTGAAATCCCGTCTGCGCATAATCGTCCTCTCCCCGCTCGGCCTCATGCCTGGTCCCGCCATTGTCCAGAAAATGCATTCGCATGCAATGTCCAATCGAGTTGAGTTTGCAAGCCAGCAATCCTGCTGCATCGCAACAATCCATGCCCACTTGTGGTTCTTCGCTTATTATGCATGCGTATGCATATAGCATGGCGGGAATGGGGCTGGACTTTACGTCCTGCTGCCGCAAGTGTACCCGCGACGCCGGAGAGAGAATATGAAAGCAACGCCAACCCGTATCCGCTGGCGCGTGATGTTCCTGGTGTTCCTGATCGTAACCGTCAGCTATCTGGACAGGACCAACCTGTCGGTTGCCGCGCCGACCCTTCAACGAGAGCTTCACCTCACCCCGACCCAATTGGGATTGATCCTGAGTGCCTTCTCCTGGGCTTATGCGATAGCTCAGATACCGGCCGGGCTCGTGGCTTCCTGGCTGAAGCCGCGCCGCACCTATTTGTTCGCCCTATGGCTGTGGTGCGTCCTGCTGGCTCTCACCACTACGGCGACGTCGTTCGGCGCCTGGATAGGTTTCCGGATTCCATTCGGCCTCGCCGAAGCCATCACCTGGCCCGCAGCATCCATTCTTCTCAGCCGCTGGTTCCCGCGGCTTGAGTATTCCCAGGCCATGTCCCTGCAAAACCTGGGTCTGGTCGTCGGAGCAGCGATCGCGCCGCCTCTGGTGGCGTTCTTCATCGCCTTCTGGGGTTGGCAGGTCGCTTTCATCATCACCGGGCTGATCGCCGGCCTTCTGGGGACATTTTTCTATTTCCATGTCCACGACGATCCGGCCGACGACCCGCGTGTTTCCAAAGAAGAACTGGCCTGGATAAGGCACGACCAGGCGCGCGGACAGGCTGTTCAACTGCCCCATCACTTACCCCAAGCTCATTTACCCAGTGGGTTCTTCTGGATGCTTTTGAGACGGCCTTCACTATGGGCGGTCGGGATGGCCAATTTCGGGCTCGACTTCGTCAACTTCATGTTCCTCACCTGGTATCCGACTTATCTGAGCGATACCTATCATATGTCGCTGGGCCGCATGGGCGTGATGGCGATGGAGCCTTACGTGCTCGGCATAGTCGCGGTGCTGGGAGCCGGATGGCTGGTGCGGGCGATGAGCGACAAGGGCATCGATTCCGTCGCTGCCCGGCGCGCCGTGATCTTTGGCGGGCTTCTGCTGGGCACGGTCGCACTGGTCTTGGCGGTCAACGTCTCCAATCTTCTTGTCTCAGTCACCTTCATGTCGTTGGGTTATGCTTTCGTCATGTCGATCCTGGGGCCGATCTGGTCCACGCCGGCTGAGATCGCGGGCAGCCATGGCGTCGGCTTTGCCAGCGGATTTGTCAATTTCATCGGCAATGTCGGCGGCATCGGTTCACCGATACTGATGGGGATGGCGTTCGAACATTTCCATTCCTTCACTCCGGCGCTGTTGCTTTCAGCCGGCATCACGCTCGCATGCGGTGCGCTGTTCCTGGTTCTGTACCAGGTGAAAGCGGACAGACAGGTGGTGGACGCATTTCTCGCGCAGTGATCGCCGCGTTCAAAAACGCCAGTGGCACAAGCGAAAAGCGCAAGCCGGTACAACAAGTACGTCTGGAACTCATTATCCGTACCGGAAAAGCAGGCGGTAACATGGGGGGAGCGCCATCAGAAAGCGCGGCGAACCCTGTAGCTCCCTGGCTCGCCCTTGACACGCAGGTTGTGGCTGCCAAGCGCGCCGTCGGTTATGGTCACGGTATATGTTTGCGGTTTCCTGAACCAGTGCGGGACCGAACTGTCGCCATCCAGTTGATGCCACACCTCGCCATTGTCCAGCACCACGGTGAAGAAGCCGTTGCGGTCGAATGTGTACGACCTCATGCGCCCGCTCCCCGGCTTGCCGGACAGGCCGCCCGCGACGCCTGCATCCTTGCGCGGCGGCGGCGAGGACGCAGGCCCTGCCATAGGGGCCAAACCCAGCAGGCTGCGTACCGGATTGGCGGCGCTGTAATAGCAATCCAGCCATGGCCGTTCCGCGACGATGCTGCCGCAGCCCGTGGCGGCCAGGATCACGGCGTGGCGCACGGCCAGATCCTGCGGCGCGCCTGGAACGGGGGGCGCTGTGACCAGCGCTACCTGTGCGGGCGGCGCCGGTTTAAGCCCAAGTGCGGCCCGCTGCGGCTGGGCGGCGCCATAATAACAGTCCAGCCACACGCGGGTGGAAGCATGGCCGGCACAGCGATAGACGTTGATCATCACCTCATCACGCGGCCGCGCCGCGGCCGGAGAGACCAGCAGCAACAGCAGGAAGGCGCAGGACAGTCCGAGGCGCATGGCCGTATTTCCACCAGAATCCCGTCACCCCCGCAAGCGGCCGGTCAGATCGCGATGCCGCCATCGACGATGAAATTCTGCCCGGTGCAAAAGGCGCCGGCGTCGCTGGCGAGATAGAGCACGATGCCGGCGATCTCCTCGGCGGTTCCAAGCCGCCCCATCGGCTGGCGGGCGGTGAAGGCCCTGCGGGCGGCTTCATAATCGCCGGTATCGCGAAGGCGTCGCTGAAGCGAGGGCGAATCCACTGTGCCGGGGCACACCGAATTGCAGCGTATGCCGTGGGTCACATAGTCGATCGCCACTGATTTGGTCAATCCGATCACGGCCGCCTTGCTGGCGCCATAGACACAGCGATTGGGAATGCCCTTGATCGAACCCGCCACAGAGGCGACGTTGATGATCGAGCCGCCGCCTTCGATCATCGCCGGCAAGAAGGCTTTTATCACGCGTGCCATGGCATAGACATTAATTTCAAACGACTTTTGCCATTGAACCTCGTCGCTTTCCAGGATCGTCCCGCTTTCGACAAAGCCCGCGCAGTTGAACAGGATATCCACTCGGCCGATCCTGCGGGCCAGCGCCGTCACGGCATCCGCATCGGTCACATCCAAGGGACAGGTCTCGGCGCGCAGGCCCGCCAGCATGTCATAGTCGCGGTCGGTAGCGATGACATGCGCGCCTTCCCGCGCGAACAGTTCGCTGGTGGCGCGCCCGATTCCCGCGGCAGCCCCCGTGATCAACGCCGTCTTTCCGTTCAGTATCCGGTTCATGAGCCTTCCGATAACCTGCCGATACGCATCAACAATGCCGGCCGTCTTGCCGCCATGCCGGCGGGCATTCGGGGCGTCGAACCTTCCCGAAGGGATTCAAGCCGCATCTCTGGCCCCGCCACCGCCCGCCACCGCGATGGCGGCTACGATGATGATCCCCGTCAGCAGCAACCGGACTCCCGCGCCGACGCCAAAGGTATTGAGCATGGTGAGAAGCAGCACCAGAAACAGCGCCGCGCCCCATATGCCCGGAAGGTTGGCCTTGCCACCGGCCACCGAGCAGCCGCCGATGACCACGGCCGCGATAGACGACAGAAGATATTCATTGCCGATATCCACATTGGCGCCGCGAAAATAGCCCGCCAGCAAGGCCCCATCGATTCCGCCCAGCGCCCCGCACAACATATAGGTGGCGGCCCGCGTCCAACCTACCCTCACGCCGGCGAACCGCGCCGCGCGCATATTCTGCCCCACGGCCAGAACCCAGCGACCATAGATCGTACGCTGCAGCACCAACGCCGCAAGAACCGCCAGCAGAAGGGCCAAAATAGCGAGCACCGGCACGCCAAGAAACTGCAGATTGGTGAAATCCGCGAAGGTCGCGGGCGGCTTGATCTGCAAGCCCCTGCCATAGCTGATGTCGATCGACTGAATGATGAAACTGGCGGACAGGGTGGCGATGATGGGCGGAATTCGCAGCGCCCAGATCAGCAGATAGTTCGCCAGACCCGCCGCTAGCCCGCAGCCCAGCGCAGCCAGCAACCCCAATCCTACAAGGCTGTCGTTGCCATTCATCACCGTCATGGCCACGGCACTGGCAAGCCCGATATTGGCCGGTAACGACAAGTCGATGTTGCCGGGGCCCAACGCGATGACGAACATCTGCCCGATGCCGGCAATCACGATGAAGGTCGCCATGGCCAGAGCGGCCGTCAACATCCCGCCCGCGCCGCTTCCGTGCGTGACCGCGATGGCGATCAGCCAGACGGCGGCCGCACTCACAAACGACCAGGCCCAGGGCACCGTGGATAGATACTTCATACTGCCTCCTGCCGGCGATTTACCAGCACACGAGCAGTCAGGACGATTATCAAGATCGCGCCATTGGTCCCCACCTGCCAGTCCGGCGGGATATGCATGAAGGTCAACAGGGGAGACGCAGCCAATGCGAGCGTCAACGCACCGATCACCGCGCCGACGGGCGAGACGCGGCCGCCTGTGAACTCCCCCCCGCCGAGAATGACGCCCGCAATCCCCAACAAGGTATAGCCATTGCCGATATTGGCATCGGCGGAGGTCGTCAGTCCGACCAGCGACAAGCCGGACAGCACGCCAAAAAGGCCCGCGAGGGCAAACAGAGTCATCTTGATTTTCAGTAACGACCAGCCGGCCCGGCGGATGGCGACGGGGTTGCCGCCCGATCCGCGCAGGATAACGCCATAGGACGTCTGCTCCAGCAGGAACCAGACCACCAGGGCGATCACGGCCGCGGCCAGCACGGGAAATGGGACAAACGGCGGTTGTATGCTCATGACAGAGGCCAGCCATTCGGGCGACTGGCCGCCCGGCTGCGGCAACACCAGGATCGCCAACCCTTGCCAAACAAAACCCATTCCCAACGTCACCACGACGGAGGGCAGGCTGCGCAAATAGATCAGCGCGCCTATCGCCGCATAGGCGCCGATGGCACAAACCAGAATCGCGATGCCCATAAGCGGCGCGTCGTGCAGCCACGTCGCCGAGACACAGGCGGTAAACCCGATGAAGGGTCCAATGGACAGATCCAGGTCGTTTCCAGTGATGACGAACATCTGCGCCAACGTCGCCAGAATAATGGGAATGGCAAGGTTGAGCATAAGGCTGAAGCCGAAATAACCGATGGACCGGGGATTGAGCCAAGCGATGCCGGCCAGCACTACAAGCAGTGAAAATACCGGCAGCAACGCCCGCGCGAACGGAGGGAATTGCGGACTCATTCCACCCGGCAAAATCATCTCAGCCTGCTTCCTTGAAGGAGGACTGTATGACCGCCGCCTCACTCAGTGCGCCACGATCCATGTCGGCCACTATGACGCCATCGCGCAGGACATAGACATGATCGCAAACGGAAAGCTCCTCGTTCTCGGTCGTGTACCACAGGAAGGTTCGCCCCGACTGCGCCTGATGACGGATGATGTCGTAGACTTCCAGTTTTGTGCCGATGTCGACGCCGCGCATGGGATCGTCCATCAGGATAATATCGGCATCCGATGCCAGCGCGCGGGCAAACAGTGCCTTCTGCTGGTTGCCTCCCGACAGTGACAGTATATTGTTGTCCATGTCGGGCGTGCGGATTTTGATCTTGTCCCTCCAATGATTCGACAGGGCCCGCTCGCGCGACGGTGAAATCAACCCACCTCGCGTCAATCCGCCCAGGGAACGAATCGTGATGTTGTCGGCAATCGACCACAGCGCGAAGACGCCGTCCGCCTGGCGATCACCCGCAACCAGCGCGACGCTGCCTGACAATGCGATGTTGGAGTTGCGGCGCGACGATGCCAAGAATATGGCACGCAGCAGGTCGGTCTGCCCATGGCCGGCCAGGCCCGCCAGCCCGACGATTTCGCCTGCATGCGCAACAACGTCCGTGGAATTTTCCTGCCGCCGTGGCCGCGCGCGGATCCGTACGGGAGCCTGCGTCCGAGCGGCCGCCGCATCACGGGGCGCGGGCACGTGGCTTTCTTCCGCGCCCATCGCCTGCACCAGCCTGTCCCGGTCGAATGCCGAAGCACGATCCGAAGCCACGATACGGCCATCGCGCATAACCGCTATGACGTCGCTGTTCTCCAGGATTTCGCCCAGCATGTGCGAAATAAGAACAAAGCTGATCCCACGGATGGTAGCGGCGCGCATAAAGGCCAGCAGCTGCGCCGCCGTATGACCGTCCAGCGACGAGGTCGGTTCATCAAGGATCACGAGCCGCGCTGGCGTCCCGGTCTCGGTGAAGGCGCGCGCAATCTCCACCATCTGGCGCTGGCCAATTCCCAAATCCTTCACCAGCGCCGATGCGGCAATACGATGGCCCGGAAAAATCTCATCCAGTTTGTCCCGGATCAGCGCCGTAACTTTGCGCCGCCAGCCCAGACCCCGCACCTCAGGGTGCATCACGCGTGTGTTTTCGGCCACCGTGAGGTTTGGGCACAGCGACAACTCCTGGAAAACGCAGCGCACGCCGAGTTTCCGGGCGCGGCCAACCGAGTAATCCGACTGCTCCTCTCCCCCGATAAACAGCCTGCCTTCGTTGGGCGCATATGCGCCCGCCAGGATATTCATCAACGTCGACTTGCCGGCACCGTTATGGCCGACCAGGCCGATACGCTGCCCTGCCCCAATCTTCATATCGACGCCATTGAGCGCAATGACCGCCCCGAAATGCTTTCGGACGCCCGTCAAGTGGACGAAAGTCGTTCCCGGCTCACCCATGACCCACGCCTATTTGGCACTCGCCTTGATGGCGGCGATTGCATCGGCCTGGCTATATTCGCGGTTGGCGACACCGCCCTTGGGGATCGCGCGCAGCGCCGCTTCGAAATTGCTCTGATTGAAGGAAAGGTAGGGCACGATCAGGTCATGCGGCACCTTCTTGCCGTCCAGAACCTGCTGGGCGACCCAGAAGGCCAATGTGGAAATGCCCGGCGCGATGGAGCCGGACCAGGTTTCATACCCGTCTTTGGCTTTCTGCTGCTGCCACCAGGCCAGTTCGTCCTGCCGGTTGCCCATGATGATGACGGGGAGCGGCATTCTTGCAGCCGCAAAAGCCTGGGCCGCACCATAGCCATCCCCACCCTGATCAACCACGCCCGCCACCGGCGGCAAGGACGGCAGAATTGACGCTACCGCCTTTTGCGCCGTCGTCTGGTCCCAGTTGCCGGTCACGGACCCCGCGATCTTGAAGTTGGGGTGCGCCTTCACGCCATCGACAATGCCCGCATGCAGCGTGGCGTCGATCGACGTGCCCGCGACACCACGGATCTCCAGCAGGTTGCCGCCCTTGGGTCGCAGCCGGGCCAGCTGTTCTACCTGCTCGCGGCCAAGCGCCCGGTAGTCGATGACGACGCGATAGGCGCAAGGCGCGTTCACCAGGCCGTCGAACGACACCACCACGATACCGGCGGAACATGCCTTCTGGACGGCGCCGTTGAGAGCGGTCGGCGAAGACGCGTTTATCACAATGGCGTCATAGCCCTGAAGAATGAGATTCTGGATCTGCGCCGCCTGGGTCGGAACGCTGGTATCGGCTGCGGTGAAAATGTCGGCGGCGGCGACGATCTTGTTTGCGACCGCACCCTTGGCCACCGCGGCGAAGCTTTTCAACATCGCCTGGCGCCAGGAATTGCCGGCATAGTTGTTGGAGAAAGCGATTCTCTTGGTGCCGGTGGCGGCGGCGGCCGGCATGACCTGCACCGCGCAAAGCACCGAAAGCAGGAAAACGAACAGATTGCGTTTCATGGAAGACGGGCCCTGCCGATGCGCTGGTTCAAACCGCATTGAATGTATGAACGGTATAGCTGTCAAAGTTCTCTTCCATCCGGGACCAGACCTTGCCGTGAAGATCGGTCGCCACCCATTGCTGTTGGAGCGGCTGGTTTTCAAAGGCGATGCTCAGGACATAGTCGCCTTCACCGGTGGGGCGCAGGAACCGCACATCGCGGAAGCCGGGCTGTGCGGTTATCGCCGCCTTGAAAGGGCCGGCAAACACCTCCTCCGCGGCGCCCGCCTGCCCCGCTTTCACTTTTATCCTCACATGCAGTACGAACATGACCCGGTCCTCCCTCGGCGATCAAAAGACGTGGTTTGGCGACGCCGGTCAAGACGCCATGAAAGCCTCCTGATGAGGGCCGACCTTCACATCCAGGACGTAGAGGGACGTGGAGGCCGTGATGTACAAAGTGCGCCAATCGGGGCCGCCCCAATGCAGGTTGGCGACAACTTCCGGCACCACGATCTTGCCGATCAGCGCGCCGTCCGGCGCGTAAATCCATAGCCCGCCCGGCGCCGTGACCCAGATGTTTCCGCGCGCGTCGCATTTCATCCCGTCGGGCGCGCCGGGCAGGTCCGGATCGGCGATTCCCGACGCGAAGATACGCATGTTGGTCAGGGCGCCGTTCACGACATCGAACACCCGGATATTCGCCTGCTCGGTATCGTTCACATACAGAAGGCTTTCGTCCGGCGAAAAGCACAATCCGTTGGGCTGGGTGAACAACGACCTTTCCACCATCAGCTCCAGCTTGCGGCCGGCCGAAATCCGATAGACTCCCTGGAAGCCCAGCTGCACGGGACGCTCAACGCCGAACACGGGCATGCGGCCATAGGTGGGATCGGTGAAATAAACCGACCCATCCTTGCCAACAACAATGTCGTTGGGCGAGTTCAGCTCCTTGCCCTCGAAATGGCTGGCCAAGACCTCCCGCGGGCCATCCGCGCCGCCGACAAACCGGACCACGCTGGACGTGGCGTGCTCGCACACCAGCAGGTTCAAGTCCGCGTCGTATGTCATGCCGTTGCCCTTGTTGGAAGGGCGCGCCTGCACATGCACCGCCTTGCCGTCGAAACGGCGGCGGGTATCGCCGGGCATGTCGGAAAACAGCAGGAACCGATCCCTGGGATGCCAAATCGGACCTTCGGTGAATTCAAAGCCCGAGCCGGCCACACGTAGCGCCGCATTCGCGCCGACCAGTTCCTCGAACTTCTCTGACTGCGGCGCATCGGACATGGACCACCCTGCTGGTTCTTTGACGAAAAACCGGATCGGATATTCGCCACTGATTGAAAATGGATCTTACCGTTAACTTTCCGGATTGGATCGTCGCCGCATCGAAGATACTCGGCCACCTGCTTCTATCCGGCATCAACTCGACCAGGTTTTTACCGGATGCCCTGATTCTTCATCAGGCTACCGTCAAGCAGCAAGGGCACCAAGTACGCGCGCCAGATCCATTTCATTGTATGAAATGACCCTTGAAAAAGCGTCTAGCGGTGGGCAACGGCTCCGGCGCAGTTCGCCGCATTGTGCGCCGACGACATGGCGCTCTGCTTTGCCTCGACGGGCGTCTGCAGCGAGAGGCCCGGGGGAAGGAGGGGCGACATGTCCTCGTGCAGCATGCGCAGCAGATATTGCTCGCGTTGCATGCTGAGTCTTTCCGTCGGGAAAGTGATGCTGATGGCGCCGATGGGCCTGTGCCGCCGCAGCACCGCCACCGACAGGCAGCTTGAACCCACCACGAATTCGTCGATCTCGCGTGCAAAACCCCGCCTGGAGGTTGCCAGCAATTCCTGCCAGAGCTCGCTAGGCGTGGCGAGCGTATATGCGGTGCGGCGGAAAATAGGCGTCGGGAAAGCGCGGGAAAAGCTCTCGAAATCCAAATATGTACGGCTGACGATCGCGCGCCCCAATGCGGTGTTCAAAGCCGGATCGCGAAAGCCCACAGTTGACCAGATATTGATCGCCGTTTTCGGTACGACTTTCTGGACACAAACAATTTCTTCGCCGACCAGGATGCCCAAATGGCAAATCTCATTGACGGTGCGCGAGAGGTGGTTCAGCGCGCCTTCCATCTGGTAGATACCGTCGTCGTGCAAATAGGAATCGCTCAGCGCCAGCGCGGACTTTCCCAGTCGGTAGCTGCCGTCACAGTTCTGCTCCACAAAACCGCGCTGCCGCAGGATCGACAACGTGTGATGCAACGATGCCTTGTTGATGCCCAGATCCGCAGCCAGGTAGCTGAGGGTGCATCCATCGGGGCCCGCTTCACCCAATCGTTGAAGTGCCAAAATCGCCTTGTCGACGCTACCGATCGGTCGCTGTGTCACGCCCCCCTCACCGGCAAAGAATGGATATGAGGTTAGTGCAACGATTCTGCGCAATCAACATCCCAAGGATGAGACGCATCGCTGAACTCCGTTGCAGACATCCTGCCATTTTTTCGCGACTGCGAACAACGACAAGCGGCAACTTCATACAACCCCATCCAATCCAGACCCCGTAATGCCGGCCAGACTTCGGAAGCCGCATATGCGTCCGACGCCAACGGATGCTAAAGCTGCTTCAGCAGCCAGCGCACCGAGCGTTTCTGGATCTCGACATATTGCGGATTCCACATGGCGTGGATGGTATGGCCCACGGCAGTGAAGACCACCCGGCCCTTGCCGTAATCATAGGCCCAGCCGGCCGGTGACTTGCCGCCCAGCTTGCGCCCACCCGTCTCATAAGTGAGGCCGTCGCGGTTCTCCGACTCCAGGATCACGTATTTGGGATCCTTATCGTAGTCGACATAGTGTTGCTCGTCATTGACAACAAAAGTCTGCATGCCCTGCGTAATGGGGTGGGCATTGGCGGTAGCATGGACCTCGAAGGGCCGCAGCGGCGGATGGCCGATATAGGCGCCGCCCATCACGTCGCGGTAGTTCTTGCAGCCCAGCGAGATATGGCTGGAATTGTGCATCGGGTAGAAACCACCGCCGGCATTGACGAAATCCTTGATCGCCTGGCCTTGCGCCTCGGTCATCCAAGTCACCGACTGGGCGGCCGGGAAATCGTCTTTATTCTCCAGGTTCGTCTGGTAGCCGACATAGGCATCGGGTCCGGCATAACCGCCCGGCCACAGCATGCCGTCGCGCAACACCAGGAAGAGCTGGTAGTTCTTGAGCTGCTCACCCAGGTTTATGCCGGTGTCGATGGTATAGTCGATGGGAATGCTCAACTCACCGAACACCTTGTTGAGACTGACCCGGATATAGTCGGCGTTATGGTAGCGGTCGCCGATCAGGGCCAGCGCGCGCGGCGAACCGCTCTTGGAGGCCGCGAAACCCGGCACCGAATCCAGTACCGCTGCCGCCGAAACAAGTCCGGCGCTTTGTATAATGCCGCGGCGCGAGATCATGTTGGGAAGAGATTTCATCGTTCACTCCTTGATCTGATTATTCTGGTTGTTCCGCCGGCCGGGGAAGGAGGCATCTTTCTGGAAAATTCGCACGATGCCTCCCCATAAAAACTAGAGCTTCGTGGTGATGCCCACGGTGATCAACCGGCCGACCGGCGATGCTATGCCGGCGTTGTAGCCATAGGTCGAAGAATCGTAAGGCGGCATCTTGTCGAACAGGTTCCGGATGTTGAGCGAAATCTGGTCATCGCCCACGTATCCATCCTGGAAATCATAGGTCAGGTTCAAGTCGAAGGTCACGTTTGGCGAGACCCTGTCACCGCCACCGCTGGGATTCAGCGTCACCGGATCGGTGATCACCGCATTGTCGGGCGAATTCCAGTTCCGGTAGGCACCGGTGTAATTCATGAACAACTGGGCGCCGTAGTTCTTGTAATTCCAGCCCACATTGCCGCGCATCTGGAATGCGATCGAGCCGTGCGCACCCGACTTGTTCAGGACACTGAAGGGTATTCCGTCCGGCCCATTCGATTGCACATAGTGGGTGAAGATGCTGAGCGCGTCGCCAAGCGAGAAGGTGCCCCAGGCGTCGGTCGGCAGGATGTAACTGAAGTCCGTGTCGATGCCTTCGGCGGAGAGGTTTAGCAGGCCGTCATTCTGCTGGACGTATATGTAGCTCACGCACGGTGGCACCGCGCCTACCAGGGGCAGGTTTCCGGTGATGGCCTTGATCTGCGCGGGAGTCGCGCAGTTCGGATACAGCGTCATCAGATGCGAAAGCGACTTGCTGGTGGTGACGGTGTTGAAAGGTGCACCCTGCGAGCCGCCTTTGAACCCGGCATCCCAGAAAGTGAAGCTCCACTTGAAGCCTTCCAGGTAGCTGGGCGTATAGTCGAAGCCCACGCCCCATCCACGACCCCTGCTGGGTCCCTGATTGGGATTGCTGTTGACGGCCTGGATGCCGTTCAGGGTGCCGATGTTGCAACTGGCCGAGGCCGCGGTGCAGCCGGCGATGCCCAACTGGGTCACCTGGGGGAACAATGCGACCGGCAGGGAAGCATTCTGCATGGTCGCGGTATAGTTCGTGTTGTTCCACGTGCCGTCGCCGCCGATTTCATCTTCGGGCGGCGCCACGAAGGATGTCGACCAGTTGGCGCGCAGCTTCAGGTCGTCATTCACCTGCCAATCGAAGGCGATCTTGGGATTGGTCGTGTTGCCGAAGTCGCTGTAATGGTCGAGGCGGCCCGACAAGTCCAGCGTCAGCGCCTGCACCAGGGGAATGCCTTGGGCTGCCGAGATCAGCGGTATATTGGCTTCGAGATAGACCGACTGGATGTCGCGCGAGAAATGCCACTGGCGATAAACCGCCGAATTGGAGGTCGGCCCGGCACCCTGCCCCTGGGCAAGATATTCGTAGAGGCTGGTGCGGTTCGCCTCGCCGCCAAACGCGATCTTGAGGGGGCCGGCGGGCAGATCAAGCAGTGTGCCCTGGGCCTGCAGGCGCGCCTGGGAGATGCCGCTGACGATATGAGAGTTCAGCGCATCGTTGGTCAGGTCTTTGATCACCTGAGCCGAGGTGCGGTTGCTGCCCGCGGGATTCCACACGTCCAGCGCGTTAGCCGTGGTCAAGGGAAGCTGGGTATAGACGATATTGGTATTGGGAACCACCTGAGTCGTGTTGCCGCCGGTGTTGGTCGTTCCGTTCAGCGCCAGGGTGGCGACGGACGCGTTCAGCGTGCCGTTATAGCCATAGCTGCTGTCGTCCCGGCCCGCCATCACCAGAAGATCGACCGTCCAATCCCCACCAACCCGGTATTCCGCATTGACGTCGCCATAAACCGTATTGGCACCGGAGAAATTGTAGGCGCCCGGGCCCAGAAGCGCGTTGGCGTCCCAGCGGATGGTTTCGCTGGTCGCCGAGCCGGTATAGCCGGCCGGCAGAGTAAAGAACGGATTGGCCTGGGCGCCCGACCCGAATGCCGTCGCGGTCAAGGTGCCGCGTGACCTGCGGGCCTCGACATCGCGGGTGGCGTAGAGCAGATCGGCGTTCAGTTTCCATCTATCGCCGAAATTCTGCTCGATCTTCATCATCGCGTTGTTGCGGGTGGTCTTGGGAATCAGGTCGGCATACTTCCAATCCGAACACGAGTAATTGCTGGTGGAATTGACCAGCCCGGTCGTCGATGTCGCATTCAGCCAGATCAGGCTTTGGCCGGCCGGCTGCAGCGACGCGGGCTCGCAGTTGATGCTGGCCCGGTTTTTGCCGCCCGGAATGTTGCTGTGGTCAGGATAGGTCCAGGGGCGCGCGGTATCCGCCAGCGCGCCCTGGCGGGTGAAGCTGTACGCGAACAAGGCGCTGCCCGAGTCCCAGGCCGACCCGGTCAGAAAACCGAGATTGACGTCCTGCTTGCCGTCCGCGAAGCCGGCGTTGCCGGTTATCTCGATGCCGTCATAGTGCTTGCGGGTGATGAAGTTGACCACGCCGGCAACCGCGTCCGAACCGTAGACCGCCGAAACGCCGTCAGCCAGCACTTCGACGCGCTCGACCATATTGATCGGCAGCATGTTGGGGTCGACGAAGGAATGGTTGGTGCCTGACGTCGGCACACGGTGACCATCAACCAGGGTCAGGGTTGAAGTCGAGGCGCTCTGGCCCAGCTGGTGGATGATGGCCTGCTGGGCGTTCTGGCCGGTGCTGCCGGCATCTGCCATGCCCATGCCCATCAGCTGGGGCACATTGGCCAGAATGCCCTGCACACTGGTCGCGCCGGTCGCCTTGATGTCCGCCTGCGTAACCGAGGTCACATTCGATCCGACCGGTGCCGAGCCGCGGATGCTGGTGCCGGTGACGGTGACTTCCTCGACAGGCGCGGCGGCCGCGTCGCCGCCTTGTGCCATTGCCGGTGCACCCCACATGGCGGAAGCCGCGATTGCAAGAACCGAGGCGGTGGCGTGGAAACGATGATGACGGCGGCCCATTCGTATCTCCCCTCGTGACTGGCGGCTTCTAGCGTTCCAGCGCCGCAGTTATATTGCGCGCGGTATGGTCACCAAGGCTGTCACATAGTCAATTCACAGCGCGCAGCGCGTTTCACAGGATGAAACACGTGCGTCCGGCTGGCGGTTTTACGCTTCGACTGCGCCTGACGCGCCTGCGCGAAACGTCATCGCGGCTTGAGAGCACCGGTGTGCGATGCACAATAAAAGATGTCGATGCGCCTCGTGTACCTTGGTTCACTGGCGTTCGATCCAATCGAACGGCTCGCATGCGGAACGCCGGCGGCGCATTGCATTCAACGTGAACGCTGCTCTAGATTTTTCGGGATCAACGCGCTGCGGGGCAGAATATAAAAGCAATCGTATGTGCACACTGGAATTGACCTCCACGTTCGCAACCTCCCAAATTCACAGGTGTTAAAATGAACATGGTCACACGAGTGCTTTTCTGTGCCGCGCTGACGCTGGGCTGCGGCCCGGCATTCGCCGCCGGCAAATATATCGCCTATGTCGGCACCTATACCGGCGGACCGAGCGACAGCAAGGGCATCTATGGATTGCAGCTGGACAGCGGTAAATTGAAAAACCCGGGCGTAGAGGCGGAAGTCGCCAGCCCTTCCTTCCTGGCAACCGATTCAAGGCATCGTTTCCTTTATGCGGTCACGGAAAGGATGGCGAAGAACGATCCCACCGGCTATCTCAGCGCCTATGCCATCGATCCGGCGACAGGGGCGCTGCACTTCCTCAACCGGATGCCCGCAAAGGGCACGACATCGGCCCATCTGATCGTGGATCGAACGAACCGCTGGCTGATAGTGGCCAACTACGGCAGCGGCAGCGTTGCATCCTTCGCGCTGAAGCCCGACGGCAGCATCGGCGATATGGCCGACTTCCACCAGCATTCGGGCTCCAGCGTCAACGCCAGGCGTCAGAAGGGACCGCATCCGCATGAGGTCGTAATGTCACCCGACAACCGTTTCGTGATCGTGCCGGACTTGGGCGTGGACAAAGTATTTTCCTATCAGTTCGATGCGAATTCAGGAAAACTGACACTGAACGACGCCGGTTCCGCCACGGTTCCGCCGGGCTTCGGGCCTCGCCACTTCGTCTTCGGAAAAGGCGGAAGGTTTGCTTATGTGCTGGGCGAAATGGGATCGAAGGTGATTGCCATGTCCTATGACGCAGCGCATGGAAAGCTGACACCCATCCAGACCATCGACACCATTCCCGCTGACTTCAAGGACGAAAACAATTCCGGCGAACTTGCGCTGGACGCATCCGGACAGTTCCTCTATGCCTCCAACCGTGGCCACGACAGCGTCGCTCTGTTCTCGATCGACGCGCGCACTGGTCTGCTCAAACTGGAGCAGATAGAGCCATCGGGCGGCAAGATTCCGCGCAACATCGTGATCGATCCCAGCGAGCGTCATCTGCTGGCGGCCAATCAGGACAGCGACAATATAGTTATCTTCAATCGCGATCAGATAAACGGTCGTCTCACGCCGACGGGCGAGGTTCTGAACCTTCCCTCGCCCGTCTGCATCGTGTTCGTGCCGCTCAACGACGCGAAGTGAATCTGCGGTATCGCAGAAATTTGTCACCGTGGAAACGGCGGGGCCAGCCACACCTGATCCGGCTTACCGAAACTTTATAGGAAGAAAATTGATTCAATCCCGGGGTGGTAAATTCGGACCGGGCGTACCTTTTTGAGGCCCGACGCCTACCCTGCAGGAACAGGCCCGCGGAAACAGTTTGCCAACGGTAGAGACACCCATGATACGCCCCGATGGGGACGAAATTGACTGACCCGGACTGGCCCAACGTCCCCTGGTTTTATTTCCGAAAGACCGGAACTATTCTGGCCACGGCGAGAAAACGCCCCGGCCTAAAGAATTGGAAAACTGATTGGTGGGCCCGGCAGGACTCGAACCTGCGACCTAACCGTTATGAGCGGTCAGCTCTAACCAACTGAGCTACAGGCCCTTCGCAAAAGGGGTATATCAGGATTTTCCGCCCTGCCAACCGCCGGGTGTGCCGTGATTTTGCCGACCTTCACAATTATCCCTTCCACGGAATTCCATGCCGGATCTGCTGGAGAAACAGCCATGAGAAGCCCCGTTTTCCTCTCCGCCCTGATTCTTGCCGCCACCCTGCCCCTGGCGGCGTCCGCACAGGATGCGCCGCGCATCCTGTCCGTGGCGGGGCATGGCGAGGCCGCGGCGGCTCCCGACCAGGTGCGTGTGACGGCCGGCGTCACGGCCAGTGCCGCCACGGCGGCGGCGGCCCTTTCGGCCAACAACGCGCGCATGAAGGATGTGTTCGCGGCGCTCGCAAAGCTTGGTGTACCGGAAGCCGATATCCAGACCGCTCATTTCTCGGTTTCGCCGCAATATGCGGGCGGGGCGAACAATGAACCCCCACGCCTGAGCGGATATCAGGTCACCAACCAGGTCTCGGTACGGCTGGACGCTGTGGCCAAGCTGGGCCCGGCGCTGGATGCCCTGGTGCGGGCAGGCGCGAATCAGATGAACGGCGTCGATTTCTCCATCCGCGATACGCGGCAACTGCTGGCCCGGGCGCGCGCCGATGCATTTGCCGATGCCAGAACCCGCGCCGAAACCTATGCCCGGGCCGCCGGGGTGACCCTGGGGCCGATCCTGTCCATCAGCGAAGGCGGGACCGAGGTGCGTCCTCTGCGGGCCGCGGCGCCCATGATGATGGCGGCAAAGGCGGTCCCCGTGGCGGCGGGCGAAGAAAATGTGTCGGCTGACATTTCCGTGGTGTGGGAAATCCACTGATCCCGCCTATATTGTCTTCGATGACAAATCCGTTTTTCGAAGACTGGACAGGCCCCTACGGCGCCCCACCGCTGGACCGGATCCGGCCGGAACATTTCCCGCCCGCCTATGACCGGGCGCTGGCCGACCATGCCGCCGAGATTGCGGCCATCGCCGAAGACCCCGAAGCGCCAGGGTTCGACAATGTGATCGTGGCGCTGGAGAAAAGCGGCCGGCTGCTGGCGCGCGTGGACGGGGTGTTCCACAATCTGGCTTCGTCCGCCAGCGATGACGCGCTGCGCGCCATCGAACTGGAAATGGCGCCGCGTCTGTCGGCGCATTGGAGCGCGATCTTCATGCATCCGGGACTCTTCGCCCGGCTGGACGCCGTGTACCGGCAGCGCGCGGCCCTTGGGCTGGATCCGGAATCCCTGCGCGTGCTGGAACGCTATCACCTGGATTTCGTGCGCGCCGGAGCCCGGTTGAAAGGCGAAAGCCGCGACCGGATGGCCGCCATCGCTCAGCGGCTGGCGGTTCTGGGCGCGCAGTTCAACCAGAATGTCCTGGGTGACGAGGAAGACTATGTGTTGCCGCTGGCCGAGGCGCAGATGGCGGGCGTTCCCGATTCCATCCGCGACGCGGCGGCCGCCTGCGCGCGCGAGCGCGGACTGGACGCGCCCTTCGCAGTCACCCTGTCGCGCTCCAGCGTGGAGCCGATGCTGCAGCACGCCGATGACCGTTCCTTGCGCGAGCAGCTGTTCCGCGCATGGACCGCGCGCGGTGCCGGCGGCAACGCGCGCGACAATGGCGCAATCATCACCGAGACGCTGGCCCTGCGCGCCGAACGTGCGGCACTGCTGGGCTATGAGAATTTCGCCGCCTTCAAGCTGGCCGACAGCATGGCGGGCACGCCCGAAAAGGCGCGCGCGCTGCTGGAGGATGTCTGGGGCCCGGCGCGGATGCGGGCGCTGGAAGAACGCGACGCGCTGCAGGCGCTGATCGCGCGCGAGGGCGGCAATTTCCGCCTGGCGCCCTGGGACTGGCGCTACTACGCCGGAAAGCTGCGGCGCGAACGCCATGATTTCGATGACGCCGAGATCAAGCCCTATTTCCAGCTGGACAATCTGATCGAGGCCGCATTCTTCACGGCGCAGAAGCTGTTTGGCCTGACCTTTAACCGGCGCCGCGACATGCCTGTCTATCATCCGGACGTGCGGGTGTGGGAAGTCGCACGCGAAGGCGCGGTGATCGGCCTGTTCTATGGGGATTATTTCGCCAGGGCCGGCAAGCACGGCGGGGCATGGATGTCCAGCTTCCGTGACCAGGACCGGCTGAATGCGGCGAAGGCCGGCGACGACGTCCTTCCCATCATCATCAACAATTGCAACTTCAGCAAAAGCGATCCCTGCCTTCTGTCGTTCGACGATGCAGCAACCCTGTTCCATGAATTCGGCCACGCACTGCATGGCCTTTTGAGCCAGGTGCGCTTTCCACGCCTGTCGGGCACCAACGTGGCGCGCGATTTCGTGGAACTGCCTTCGCAGCTTTACGAGCATTGGCTGGAGGAGCCGCAGGTTCTGGAGCGTTTCGCTCGCCACCATCAGACAGGCGCACCGATGCCCAGGGCGCTTCTGGACAAGCTTCTTGCCGCCCGCAACTACGGCCAGGGATTCGCCACGGTGGAATTCCTGGCTTCGGCCCTGATCGACATGGATTTCCACACCCGCGCGCCCCAATCCGATCCGTTCGCCGCACAGGCCGAAACGCTGGCGCGCATCGGCATGCCGGAGGAGATCACGCCGCGCCATGCCGCGCCGCATTTCACCCATGTGTTCGGCGGCGACGGTTACGCGGCCGGTTATTATGCCTATCTCTGGTCCGAGGTTCTGGACGCCGATGGTTTCCAGGCCTTCAAGGAAGCCCATGATCCCTTCGATCCCGCCACCGCCGGGCGGCTTTACCGGTTCATCTATTCCGGCGGCGGAACGCGCGACTTTGCCGCCGCCTATCGCGCCTTCCGGGGCCGCGATCCCAAAATCGAAGCCCTGCTGGAGGGGCGCGGGCTGACCGCACCGGTCGCCGCATGAAGATCGCCGCATGAAAAAGCTCTTTCCGATCACGGCAATGGCTGTTCTGGCATTCCCCGCCATGGCCGCCATTCCCGCGCCGAAACCCTCCACCGCCACCTTGGCGCAATTGCCGGTGACGGTGATGCAGCCCTATGACGAGAAGGCCGACGCCGACGCGCAACTGGCCGCCGCCTTCAGCCGGGCCAGGACATCGCACAAGCGCGTCCTGATCGACCTGGGCGGCAACTGGTGCCCCGATTGCATCATCCTGGCCAATTTCATCCGGTTGCCCGAGATGCGCCGCTTTGTGGACGCCCATTACGAGATCGTGGCCGTCGATGTGGGCCGCTTCGACCGCAATCTCCAGGTGCCCGCCCGCTTCGGCTTCACCGCGCGGCTCAAGGGCGTGCCCACCGTCATCATCGCCACGCCGGACGGCAAGCTGGTCAACCGCGACGACGTCTTCGCCACCAGCGATGCGCGCCACATGACCCCGCAGGCGCTGGCGGGCTATCTGGCGAAATACGCGAAGTAGCGAAACCTTACTTCGCGGCGATCTGGCGCGGGCTTCCCGATGGCTCCAGCGCATGGTCTATGACATGCACGATGCCATTGCGGGCGCGTATGTCATAGATGGCGATGTCGGCAACATCGCCTTTCTCGTCCATCAGCGCGATATTGGTCGGCCCGTTCATGCGCGCCAGCAACACGCCGCCCTCGGCCGTATGAAGCCGCACCTCACCGCCCGCCTCGCCGATCATGCGCAGAAGCGCCTGGGAATCGTATTTGCCCGGCACGATCAGATAACTCATCCGCCGCGCCAAACTGGTTTTCAGACTGGTTTTCGGGTCCGCTTCCGCGGAGAGGGCCGCATCGGTCGGCGCAAACAATGTGAACTGGGCATTGGCCCCGAGCGCAGCCGCGACACCGCTTTTCTTCAGCGCCGCCGCAAGCCGGCCATGCATCGGAGAGGCGGCGATATTGTCCATGATGCCGCGGCCCGGCAGCATGGCCTGGCCGCCGATCATGGGATTCATGGTTTCTTCGGGGGAGGATTCGTCCAGGGCGCCGGGCGGGGCGCCGGACGGCGGATCGAAGCGGGAAATGGCCCCCAACGCTCCACCGACCATCATGGCAACGCCGGCGGCAAAACCCGCAACCGCCGCATTTTTCATGGCACGAAATCCCGCAACTTCCAGGATTCAACGCCAGTCGCGGGGGCCGGTTCCTCAGTCCTCTCCCGCCTCCAGCGCCTCGCGCTCCATTTCCAGCGCCAGCCAGCGTTCCTCGTCGGCGTCCTTCTCGGCGCGGATTTCCGCCAACCGGCTGGACAGATTTTCAAATTTCGCCGGGTCGCGGGTATAGAGCATGCCGTCAGACAGCGCCTGCTCCAATCCGGCGATTTCGGCGTCCGCCGCAGCGATCTTTTCCGGCAGGATTTTCAGGGCGTGGGCGTCGGCAAAATTCATCTTGGGCGCGGCCGCGCGGGGGCGCCTCTCCGCCTGCGCCTTGGGCGGCTTGGGTGCGGCTTTCCGTTCCTCTGCAACGGATTTTTCGCCCCTCTGCGCCAGCATGTCGCTGTAGCCGCCCGCATATTCGACGAAGCGTCCGTCGCCCTGCGCCATCACGACGCTGGTGGCCACCCGGTCCAGGAAATCACGGTCATGACTGACCAGCAGCGCGGTGCCCGGATAATCGGCAATCACCTCTTCCAGCAGGTCGAGTGTTTCCAGATCGAGGTCGTTGGTGGGTTCGTCCAGCACTAGGAAATTCGACGGCGTGGCGAACAGCCTGGCCAGTAGCAACCGCGCCCGCTCCCCGCCCGACAGCACCTTGACCGGGGTGCGCGCCTGGCTCGGGCTGAACAGGAAGTCCTGCAGATAGTTCAGCACATGCCGCGGCTTGCCCGCCACCATCACCGTGTCGCCGCTGCCGCCCGTGACGGCGGCGGCCAGAGACTGTTCGGGATGAAGCTGCGACCGGTTCTGATCGAGCTGCGCCATCAAAAGCCCCTGCCCCAGCTTCACATTGCCCCGCTGCGGCGCGAGTGCGCCGGTCAGCAGCCTGAGCAGCGTGGTCTTGCCCACGCCGTTGGGCCCCACGATGGCGATGCGGTCGCCGCGATGGATGCGCAAGGTGAAATCCCGCACGATCTCGCGTCCGCCATAGGAAAAGGCCACACCCTTGGCATCGATCACCTTCGTGCCGCTGCCCGCCCCCTCGGCGGCTTCCATCCTGACCGAGCCCAGCCGGCGGATCTGATCGCGCCGCTCGGTGCGCAGCGAGCGCAGGCGCTCCAACCGCCCGACATTCCGCTTGCGCCGGCCGGATACGCCATAGCGCAGCCAGTCTTCTTCGGCGGCGATGCGGCGTTCCAGCTTGTGGCGTTCGACGTCTTCGCGTTCCAGCATCTCGTCGCGCCAGGATTCGAACGCCGCGAAGCCCTTCTCCAGCCGGTGCGTCCGGCCCCGGTCCAGCCAGATCGTGACGCGGCTGAGATTCTCCAGGAAACGCCTGTCATGGCTGATCAGGATCAGCGCGCCCTTCATGGATTTGAGTTCGCCTTCCAGCCATTCGATCGCGTTGACGTCCAGATGGTTGGTGGGCTCGTCCAGGAGCAGAATGTCGGGCCGTGGCGCAAGCGCGCGCGCAAGGGCCGCGCGGCGCGCTTCGCCGCCCGAAAGCCGCATGGGGTCTTCGGTGCCGTCCAGCCCCAGATTGCCCAGAAGATAATAGGCGCGGTTGGGATCCTCGTGCGGATTGAGCCCGGCCTCGACATAATCGCGCGTGGTGCTGAAGCCCGACAGATCGGGTTCCTGCGCCAGATAGCGGATGGTTGCGCCGGGCTGGGCGAAGCGGCTGCCGCCGTCCGGTTCCACCAGCCCCGCCGCGATCTTCAGCAGTGTGGACTTGCCCGAGCCGTTGCGCCCGACCAGGCACACGCGGTCGCCAGCGCCGACGCCCAGTTCGGCGCCGTCCAGCAGCTTCGTCCCGCCGAATGAAACGGTGATGTCCTTCAGATGCAGAAGCGGCGTCATGACCCGCGTTATTTGCTGCCCCGTCGCGCTTATCAAGCGAAATTCAGCGTGTCCTGCCGGCCGCGATCGCGCCGGGCCGGGATTCGAAGCGCAATGTCATCTCGGGGCGGAAAGTCAGCGCCTTGCCGTCGAAATCGAAAGTGCGGATGTCGCGCTCGACCGAGCATTGCACCAAAAGCCGCTTGCCGTCGGCGGTCCACACCGCGCCCTGGCAGGCATGGCCAAGCTGGGCGTCGGCGACAGGGCTGAGCTTGCCACCGGCGAGGGAAAAGAGCGCCAGCTTGCCGAACACGCTGTTGTAATTGGCCGCATGGCGCACGGTGGCCGAACCGTTTCCGACCACCACGGCCACATGCCGGCCATCCGGCGACAGCACCACATGCTCGGGCAGCGCACCGACCTCCTGCACATCCGTGCGCCTGCCGGTATGCGCGTCCAGAACCACCGTGGCGCCTTTCGTGGTCACGCCGGGCACCCCGCCAAAAACATTGACGATCAGGTAACGCCCATCCGCCGTCAGCGCCCCGCCGTCGGGTTGGGTGCCGACATCGTAATCGGCCACGCGCGAAAGCCCATCGCCGTCGATCCGGAGCCTGGTCGCCTTCCCGTCGCCGAACCGCAGCGCCCAGGCCGTTTTGCCGTCGGGGCCGATGAAGACCGCGCGCGGCTCGGCCTTGGCGTCCAGCTTCACCTGGCCCTTGCGGGTCAACCGGCGGTTTTCGATTCCGAACAGCGTGACCGTGTCGTCGCCCACGCCCGTCACCAGCGCGCGCGTGCCCTTGGCATTCAGGGCGATGGCGGTCGCGCCTGCGCCCGCTTCCGCCGTTTGCAGCAGCGCCGGATGGGTCGGATCGTCCAGCCCGATCACATTCACACTATTGTCGGCAGCCGGCTTGCCGTCTGCGACGATCTTTTGCGGACAGGCAGCCAGCGCAAAGCTGTAATCGGGCGCCATCGCCACCGACAACGGCGGCCCCATGATGGTGCCGCAGGCCGCAAGCGTACCGATCACCCGGGGGGCGGACTGGCCGGAGAAGGCGATGACCGCGATGCTGTCCGGGGTCGGCGTCATGGGCAGCCCGTCGCCCGCGCGCACCTGTTTGCCGTCGTTGCCCGAGATCGCAAGGTCGGCGGATGCCGCTGTCACGCCAAGCGCCAGGATGCATACACCCGCCGCGATGTTCCGCAATACCATGTTCTGCCCTTCCCTGACTGCCTGGAACGAACCTAGCCGCCGCATCCCTCAAAAGAAAAGGGCCGCAGATGCGGCCCTTTCCGATGCGGCACGGCTTTCCTTACGAGAAGGAATAGGCCGTCTTGGTCTGGGTGAAGAACTCCACCGCCGCGAAGCCCTGCTCGCGCGCGCCATAGGACGAACCGCGCGTGCCGCCGAACGGCACGTGATAGTCCACGCCCGCGGTCGGCAGGTTGACCATCACCATGCCCGCCCGGACATTGCGCTGGAAATGACGCGCATATTTCAGACTGGTGGTGACGATGCCGGCGGAAAGACCGAAATTGCCCGCATTGGACAGCGCAAGGCCTTCCTCATAGTCCTTGATCTTGACCACCGACACAACCGGGCCGAACACTTCTTCATTGTTGATGCGGTCGCCGGGCTTGGTATCCACGATCAGGGTCGGGCTCATGTAATAGCCGGGCGTGCCCAGTTCGAGCGGCTTGGGTCCGCCTGCCAGCAGACGCCCGCCTTCCTTCAGCGCGATGTCGACATAGTTGAGGTTGCCCGCCAGCTGGGTATCGCTGACAGCAGGCCCCATCTGGGTCGAGGGATCGAGCGCATCGCCCACCTTCAGCGCCTTGGCCCGTTCGGCGACCGCGGCAATGAATTTGTCATAGATGCCGGCCTGCACGAAGACGCGGCTGGAAGCGGTGCAGCGCTGCCCGGTGGCGAAATAGCCGCCATCCACGGCGATCTGCACGGCGCGGTCGAATTCCGCATCGTCCAGCACCACCAGCGGATTCTTGCCGCCCATTTCCAGCTGCACGCGCGCCTGGCGCGATACCGCCGCCAACGCCACCTTGGCGCCCACGCCCTGGCTGCCGGTGAAGGAGACGGCGTTGACGTCGGGGTGCTTGGAAAGCGCGTCGCCCACCACGCCGCGGCCCAGCACCAGATTGAAGATGCCGGCCGGCGCGCCTGCCTCATGGATGATGGCGGCCAGCGCATGCGCGGTCGCGGGCGTGGGGTTGGCCGGCTTCAGCACGACCGTGTTGCCGAAGGCCAGCGCCGGAGCCGATTTCCAGGCCGGAATGGCGATGGGGAAATTCCAGGGCGTGATCAGGCCATAGACGCCCACCGCTTCGCGATAGGTCTGAATCTCAACGCCCGGACGCACCGATTCCAGATTCTGGCCGTGGCGGCGCAGGGCCTCGCCCGCGAAATATTTGAAGATGCGGCCGGCGCGCACCGTCTCGCCGATGGCTTCGGGAAGGGTCTTGCCCTCCTCGCGCGCCAGCAGCTTGCCGATGGCTTCCCGGCGCTCCAGGATCAGGCTGCCGGCCTTGTCCAGCACGTCGGCGCGGACTTCCGGACTTGCATTCGACCAGCCCGGAAAAGCGGCGCGGGCGGCTTCCACCGCCTTGTTGACGTCTTCCGGACTGCCGTCGGGGAATTTCGCGATGACCTCCTTGGTATTGGAGGGATTGACGCTTTCGAGCGCGCCGGGCGCCGAAACCTCTTTGCCGCCGATGAAATGGGTCAGGGTCTCGCTCATCAATTCTCTCCGCAGAAATGGGCCGATCGGGTGGTGGCTATTTAAGGGGTTGGACGGCCCAATCCAACCCCGGAAAGCCGTATTCCGGCGGTGCGGCCAGGGAATGGCTGGCCGCCAGGCGGCCCGCCTGCCCCGCCGCGCGCGATCAGGCGGTCAGAAGCCCTCGCCGGACGAGGTTTTTCATCAGATCGGTGATGCCGAAATTCCAGGGCGGCGCGGCCTTGGATGTCGTCACCCGGTTCTCCAGCACGCCCAGCCTGGGGGTGGAGATGCGCACCAGATCGCCTTCCTTGTGGGTGAAGCCCAGGCCTTTCACGTCGCGGTCCTGTGTAGGAGCAAACAAGGTGCCAAGGAACAGCACGAATCCGTCCGGATACTGGTGCTCATGGATGGTCTGGGCCACGAGGTCGAGCGGATCGCGGCTGATCTCGCTCATGGTCGACCGGCCTTCCAGGCGGTAGTTGTCGACGCCCTCGATCTCCAGCTCCACGACCGCCTGGCGCACATCATCCATGGTGAACCTCTCGTCAAACAGGCGAATGAAGGGACCGATCGCCGTGGAGGCGTTGTTGTCCTTGGCTTCGCCCAGCAGGAGCGCGCTGCGGCCCTCATAATCGCGCAGGTTGACGTCATTGCCCAGCGTGGCGCCCAGCGCGCGGCCCGCCCGGTCCACCGCGATCACGATCTCCGGCTCGGGATTGTTCCAGGTGGACGTACTGCGCACGCCGATATAGTCGCCCCAGCCGACCGCCGACAGCGGCGGCGCCTTGGTGAAGACCTCGGCATCGGGGCCGATGGCCACTTCCAGATATTGCGACCACAGCCCGTCGGCGATCAGCGCCTCCTTGAGCTTCTGGGCCTCGGGCGAACCCGGTTTGACGCTGCGGATGTCGGTGCCGATGCGCGAGGCCAGCTCGGCGCGGATCTCCAGGGCGCGGCCGGGCACGCCCTTGGCGCGCTCCTCGATCACCCGCTCGATGGCGGAAACGGCAAAGGTCACGCCGCAGGCCTTGACGCATTGCAGGTCCACCGGCGCCAGCAGCCTGACCTTGCCCGGGCCGCCCTTGCGCCAGGCCGGCGCCAGATCCAGATCGTTGATGTCGCCCATGTCGCGGCCATTCGGCACACCCGTCCAGCCTTCCAGCAGCGCCGCCACGGTTGGCGCGACGGCAGAAACATCGAACACCCGCCCCTCCTTCACCACCACGGGCGTCGGGCCTTCGCCCAGGTCCATGCGGCCCACAAGCACGGCATCGCGCCAGTCCTGCGGCAGGGGAAATTGTGTGTTCGTCATGAGGAAGGCTTTCTTGTTCTGCTGTTATGGAGGTTGTCGTATATGCGCGAAGCGCGGCGCACTCTAGACAAGGCGACCATCTGTCGCCATCGCGGCATTTCCGCCCTTATTGCAGCGCAGCAATTTGCGGCAATGATAAAGCCGCCGTTATAACCACCCGCCCCCCGGGGGCTTATCGGAAAGGATCAGGACATGACGGTTTATCCCGGCCGCTTCAGCGGGCGCGCTGCCATCATCACGGGCGGCGCATCGGGCCTCGGCTTCGAGACGGCCCGGCGGATCGCGGCCGAGGGCGGCAAGGTCTGCTTGTGGGACCTAAACCCCGCGACGCTGGACCGCGCGAAATCGCAGACCGGCGCGGTCCATGCCATCGCGCTGGATGTGAGCAATCCCGCGGCCGTGGAAGCCGCCGCCGCCGAAAGCCGGCAGGTGCTGGGAAGGGTCGATATCCTGGTCAACAGCGCCGGCATCACCGGCGCCACCCATACCGTCGTGGGCTATCCCATCGACTCCTGGCTCAAGGTCATGGATGTCAACGTCAATGGCCTCTTCTATTGCTGCCGCTTCGTGGTGCCGCTGATGCTGGAGAACGGCTATGGCCGCGTCGTCAACATCTCCTCGGTGGCGGGCAAGGAAGGCAACCCAAACGCCAGTTCCTATTCGGCTTCCAAGGCGGCCGTGCTGGGCTTCACCAAGTCGCTGGGCAAGGAGCTGGCGACCAAGGGGGTGAGCGTCAATGCCGTGACGCCGGCGACCTTCGAAAGCCCGATCCTGGACGGCGTGCCCCAGAGTCACATTGATTACATGCGCTCCAAGATCCCGATGGAGCGTTTCGGCCAGGCGCCGGAGATCGCCGCTGCCGTCTGCTGGCTGGCGAGCGAGGAGTGCTCCTTCACCACCGCCGCCACGCTGGACACCTCGGGCGGGCGCACGACCTACTAAGCCCATCCTTCATGTCCAAGGACGCAGCACCCCTTCGGTCGCTGCGCTGACCTGCCGATCTCCCGAAGCGGTTGATCCTGCTTAATAAAGCAGCACGTTTGGGCTGGGTGTTTGCCCGGTCCTGCCCAAAAATTAGGCTTGCCCGGCCCTGAGGGTTAGAGTCGGCCGTCACGATTTGATTCTCAAACAATCAAACCAATAAGGGAGGGAAAATGGACAAGATCTACGCCGCAGCCAGAGCGCTTGCTGTCATTCTGGCCATCGCATCCGCCTTCGTCGCCATTCCCAGCATCGCCGCGATACTTCTGGTTCTGGGCGGCATTTCCGCGATCGGGGAGGATTCGGAAAGAAACTCCCGGACCTATCTGATCGCCATCGTCCTGCTGTTGGGCGCGCATCTGCTCGAGGCCATACCCGCCG
>DASZVO010000029.1:0-92850 GCA_035547015.1 Rhizomicrobium sp.
GGCCGACCTAATTGATCTTCCCGTTACGGATACGGGGAGGGAGCAGTTGAAGGCATTGCTCGCTCGCGCTGAGGCTTTGAAGACGGAATGGCTGAATGAAGGTCAGCCTGAGTAATCAGAACAGCGCGTTGAAAGCCTTCACAGCCGCTTCCGGGCCATCCGGATGTTCCCAGACCCCGGCGGCTACCGCCAAGAAGTCGGCCCCCGCCTCGATCAGGATGGGCGCGTTCCCAACCGTGATGCCGCCGATGGCCACCGAAGGCACCACCGTGCTCTCGTTCCATGCCCGCACGAGTTCGGGATCGGCCTGGGTCTTGGGTTCCTTGGTCCTGGTCGGGAAGAAGGCGCCGAACGCGACGTAATCGGCGCCCGCTTCGGCGGCTTCCATCGCCAGATGGCGGCTGTCGTGACAGGTGACGCCGACGATGCGGTTAGCCCCCATCAGGCGGCGGGCTTCGGCGTAAGGCGCGTCTTCCTGGCCGACATGGACGCCGTCGCAGCCCAGTTCGGCGGCAAGGTCGGGCCGGTCGTTGAGGATGAAGGCGACGCCGTTCTCCTGCACCACGGGCCGCAGCAGGTCCACTGCGCGGCGGATCGCCTCGTCGTCCACGTCCTTCAGCCGCAGCTGGAACGAGGCGATGTCGCCGCCTGCCAGCGCCTCGCTCAGCGGTCCCAAAAAATTCGCCGCCGAGAGTTTCGGCGGCGAAATCAGATAAAGGCGGCAGTCAGACATTCCTGCCCTGATTTCCAGAGGCCCGCCTCCCCTTCGTGCGCGCCAGCGCACAGGAGGGGGAGGTGGTTTCAGCGAGCGAGAGAAGCGAAGCGAGCGAGCGGAAGCTGAAACCGGAGGGGGTCAAAATCAGGCGGCTTTCTTTTCTTCCGCCGCCGTCCACTTGCCCAGCGATGCCAGGCTGTTCATCAGCGCGCGGTGGGCGAAGGCGGCCTGTCCGGCGGGCAGGTTCTCGGCCTTGCCGCTCCAGGCTTTCTGCGGCGCGGCCTGCAGCGCGCGGCCGTACGAGAAGGTCAGCGGCCAGGGCAGGCCGCCGATCCGGTTCATCGCATCCAGATGGGCGGTGGCGTCCTCGTCCGACTGGCCGCCCGAAAGGAAGGCGATGCCCGGCACCGCCGACGGCACGAAACGCTTCAGTACCGCCACGGTGCGTTCGGCCACTTCGGCCACGCTGTTCTGCTTGGGGCACTTCATGCCCGGCACGATCATGTTGGGCTTGAGGATCATGCCTTCCAGCTTGACGCCCGCATAGAAGAGCTGGGCGAAGACTTCCTGCAGCACCCAGCCGGTGACCTTCTCGCAGGTTTCGATGTCGTGGCCGCCGTCCATCAGCACTTCCGGCTCCACGATCGGCACGATGCCGTTCTCCTGCGCCAGCGCGGCATAGCGGGCCAGGGCATGGGCATTGGCGTTGATGCAGTTATAGGTCGGGATGCCGCTGCCGATGTCGATCACCGCGCGCCACTTGGCGAAGCGCGCGCCCAGCTTGTGATATTCCACAAAGCGCTCGCGCAGCCCGTCCAGCCCTTCGGTGATGGTTTCGTTCGGCGCGCCCGCCAGGGGCTTTGCGCCCTTGTCCACCTTGATGCCCGGCACGCTGCCTGCATCTTCGATCAGCTTGACCAGGGGCGTACCGTCCTTGGCCTTCTGGCGGATCGTCTCATCGAACAGGATCACGCCGCCGATATGCTCGCGCATGGTCTTCGCCGTGCGGAACAGCATCTCGCGATAGTCGCGGCGGTTGTCTTCGGTGTTGACCACGCCGATCTTGTCGAACCGCTTCTGGATGGTGCCGGTGGATTCGTCGGCGGCCAGGATTCCCTTGCCGGGGGCCACCATCTTGCGGGCGATCGTGTTCAGCTCTTCCAGATTCATCTTGGTTCCCATCTATCTCGCCGTCAGCGCCTCGACGCCGGGCAGCTCTTTTCCCTCAAGCCATTCCAGGAATGCCCCACCCGCGGTGGAGACATAGGTGAAATCCCCCTCGACGCCGGCATGGGCCAGCGCCGCAACGGTATCGCCGCCGCCCGCGACGCTCAACATCTGTCCTTTTTTTGTCGCATCGGCCACGGCCCGCGCCGCCGCGACCGTGCCCCGGTCGAAGGGCGGGGTTTCAAAGGCGCCCAGCGGGCCATTCCACACCAGCGTGCGGGTCGCGAGCAGCCGGTTCTCGAAAGCCTTGATGCTGTCCGGCCCCACGTCCAGGATCATCTCGTCCGGCGCGACGGCGCGCGCCGCAACCGTACGGTGCGCCGCGCCCGCCTTGAATTCCTTCGCCACCACCACATCGGCGGGCAGAAGGATCGCCGCGCCGCTCTCGGTCGCCGCATGGATGATCCGGCGCGCGGTTTCCAGGTGATCGGGCTCATAGAGCGACTTGCCGACATCGATGCCTTCGGCCGCAAGGAAGGTGTTGGCCATCGCCCCGCCGATCACCAGCGTTTCTACCTTGGTGACGAGGTTCTGCAGCAGCTCGATCTTGGTGGAGACCTTGGCGCCGCCCACCACCGCCATCAGCGGGCGTTCGGGGTCGCCCAGCGCCTTCTCCAGATGGGTGAGTTCGGCCTGCATGGAACGGCCCGCCGCATTGGGCAGAAGCCGCGCCACGCCGTCGGTCGAGGCGTGGGCGCGATGGGCCGCGCTGAAGGCGTCGTTCACGAAGATGTCGCCCAGCGCGGCAAGCTGTCTGGCCATGCCGGGATCGTTCTGTTCCTCGCCCGCATGGAAGCGCGTGTTCTCCAGCAGCAGCACGCCGCCGTCCTCAAGCCGCGCCACGGCCGCCTCGGCCACCGGGCCGATGCAATCCTCCGCAAAGGCGACGGGCCGGTCCACCGCCTGGGCCAGCGGCGCCACCAGCGCCTTCAGCGACATGGACGGCACCACCTTGCCCTTGGGCCGGTCGAAGTGCGACAGCACGATCACGCGCGCGCCCTTTTCCGCCAGCTCGCGGATGGTGGGCGCCTGGCGCGCGATGCGGGTGGCGTCGGTGACGATACCGTCCTTCACCGGCACATTGAGGTCGGCGCGCACCAGCACGCGATTGCCCTTCACGTCGAGGTCATCGAGGGTCCTGAAGGTCATTCGCTTTCCCCGTAAAGTGATCCCGCGACGGCGCCGGAACGGCCGGGCGTGCGGCAGACAGGCGGATGAACTAGATCAGCTTGCCCATCGCCACGGCGGTGTCGGCCATGCGGTTGGAGAAGCCCCACTCATTGTCGTACCAGCTCATCACCGAGACGAAGTTGCCGTCCATCACCTTGGTCTGGTCGAGCGCGAAGCTGGACGAGGCGGGGTTGTGGTTGAAGTCCACCGACACCAGCTTGTCGTGCACCACGTCCAGAACGCCCTTCAGCGGCCCGGCCGCCGCGGCCTTGATCGCGTCGTTGATCTCCTGAACGCTGGTCTGCTTCCTGGCCATGAATTTGAGGTCCACCAGCGAGACATTGGGCGTGGGCACGCGCACCGACACGCCGTCCAGCTTGCCTTTCAGCTCCGGCAGCACCAGGCCCACCGCCTTGGCCGCGCCCGTCGAGGTGGGGATCATCGAAAGCGCCGCCGCGCGCGCGCGGTACAGATCCTTGTGCATCTGGTCCAGGCTGGGCTGGTCGTTGGTATAGCTGTGCACCGTGGTCATCACGCCCTTTTCGATGCCCACCGCGTCGTGCAGCACCTTGGCCACCGGCACCAGGCAGTTGGTGGTGCAGGAGGCGTTGGAGACGATCACGTGATCCTTGGTCAGCCCGTCGTGGTTGACGCCGTAGACCACCGTGATGTCGGCATTCTCGGCGGGCGCGGAAACCAGCACGCGCTTCGCCCCGGCGGCCAGGTGCGCCGAGGCCTTCTCCTTGCTCGCGAAGATGCCGGTGCATTCCAGCGCGATATCGACATCCAGCGCCTTGTGCGGCAGCTCGGCCGGGTTCTTGATCGCCGTGACCTTGATCTTGTGGCCCGCCGCGATCATCACGTCGCCGTCCACCGCCACATTGGCGGGGAAGCGGCCATGCACGCTGTCATAGCGCAGCAGGTGCGCGTTGGTCTCCACCGGACCCAGATCGTTGACCGCCACCACTTCGATGTCGCGGCGGCCGGATTCCACGATGGCCCGCAGAACCAGCCGGCCGATGCGGCCGAAGCCATTGATTGCAACACGAAGCGCCATGTCCTTATCTCCTGTCATGGCCGGGCAGCCCGAAGGGCGCGACCCGGCCATCCATCTGCAGTTTCTACTTCAATAATTTCCGGGCCGCCGCCACCGCGGCGTCCGCGGTGATGCCGAACTTTGCATATACGTCCTTGTAGGGGCCGCTGGCGCCGAAGCTGTGCATCCCCACGAAAGCGCCGCCGCCGTCCAGCAGTTCCGAGCCGATATAGCGGTCCCAGCCTTCGCGGGCCGCGGCCTCGATGGCGACCTTGACGGTGCCGGGGCCCAGCACGGCCTTGCGATATTCCAGCGGCTGTTCCTCGAACAGAGCCCAGCAGGGCATGGAGACGACGCGCGCGCCGATGCCTTCGCCCGCCAGCTTCGCCCGTGCCTCCAGCGCCAGCGACACTTCGGTGCCCGTGGCCAGGAAGGTGACTTTGGCGTTCCTGTCGCCCGTCAGTTCATAGGCGCCTTTGGCCGACAGATTCTCCGCCGTATGCGTCTCGCGCACGGTGGGCACGTCCTGGCGCGAAAAGGCGATCAGGCTGGGGCCGTGGGTGTTCTCCAGCGCCAGTTGCCAGCACTCCGCCGTCTCCACCCCGTCGGCGGGGCGATACACTTTCAGGTTCGGAATGGCGCGCAGCGCGGCCAGATGCTCGATGGGCTGGTGGGTGGGGCCGTCCTCGCCCACGCCGATGGAATCGTGCGTCATCACGAACACCACGCGGATGCCCATCAGCGCGGCCAGCCGGATCGACGGGCGGCAATAGTCGCTGAACACCATGAAGGTGCCGCCATAGGGGATGATGCCGCCATGCAGCGCCATGCCGTTCATGGCCGCCGCCATGCCGTGCTCGCGGATGCCGTAATGGATATAGCGGCCCGCGAAATTGCCGGGGCTGACTTCCACCAGTCCCTTGCTGCGCGTGTTGTTGGACGGCGTCAGGTCGGCCGAGCCGCCGATGGTGCTGGCGATCTCGGCGTTGATGACGTCCAGCGCCTTCTCGCTCATCTTGCGGGTGCCGCCCTTGGGCTTTTCGGCGGAAAGCTGCTGTTTCAGCTTCGCCAGCGCGGGCGCCAGGCTTTCCGGGATCGTGCCCGCCATCGCGGCGTCGAAATCCCCGGCCAGCGCGCTCGCGGCCTTGCGTTCCTTCCAGGCGGCATATTCCTTCGCGCCCGCGGACCCGATGGCGCGCCAGGCGTTCAGCAGGTCATCCGGCACGACGAAGGGCTCATAGTCCCAGCCCAGCTCCTTGCGCGCGCCCGCCACCACATCGGCGCCCGGCGCGTCGCTGTGCGCCTTCTGGGTGCCCTGGCGGCCCGGCATGCCGAAACCGATGATGGTGCGGCAGGCGATCATCACCGGGCGGTCGGCCTTCTGCGCCGCCGTCAGCGCGCGGAACACGTCGGCGGCATCATGGCCGTCGCAGGCATCGGTGATCCAGCCCGAAGCCTCGAAGCGCTTGCGCTGGTCGGTGGAGTCCGACAATTCGATGGCGCCGTCGATCGTGATGTTGTTGTGGTCCCACAGCACGATGAGATTCTTCAGCCTCAGATGCCCGGCCAGCGCGACGGCTTCCTGGCTGATGCCTTCCATCAGGTCGCCGTCGCTGGCGATCACATAGGTCTTGTGATCGATCAGGTCGTCACCGAAGCGGGCGTTGAGCAGCCGCTCGGCCAGCGCCATGCCGACCGCGTTGGCGATGCCCTGGCCCAGCGGGCCGGTGGTGGTCTCGATGCCGGGCAGGTCGCCATGCTCCGGATGCCCGGCGGTGGGGCTGCCCACTTTGCGGAAATGCTTGAGGTCCTCGATCGTGACCTTGGGATAGCCCGTCAACCACAGCAGCGAATACAGCAGCATCGAGCCGTGGCCCGCCGACAGCACGAACCGGTCGCGGTCGGCCCAGGCCGGTTCGGCGGCGTTGAATTTGAGGAATCGGGAGAACAGGACGGTGGCCACATCGGCCATGCCCATCGGCAGGCCCGGATGGCCCGATTTGGCGGTTTCCACCGCGTCCATGGACAGGGCCCGGATGGCGTTGGCAAGGCGGCGGATCTGGACCTGGTCGGGCGCTGTCATGGGATTTTCCCGAAAAACTGGTGGGTGCCCTTAGCGAGCGGTTGCCGCCCCCGTCAAGGGCGGCGGTCATGTCCGCGGCCATGTCCGGTGTGCGTATCTGGCCGCCCTCGGTTGACCGGCTTTGCCGCCCGCGCCTAAGGTCTTGGTGAATCTCAGCAGGGAGGCCTGAATGAGCCGGTTGCAATTGGCGCAGGATCGCTTCCGGACGGCCCTGGAAACCCTTGAGAATGCCGTTGGTTCGGTCGGGGAACAGCTGGACGCGGCGGCCAAGCTGCCGGAACGGGTCGCCGAGCTTGAGGCCGAGCGCGAAAAGCTGCTGGCCCGCGTCGCCGAGCTGGAAGAGGAAGTCGCGGCCCTTTCCGGCCTGACCCAGGAAGTGGAAGGCCGGCTGGACGGCGCCATCGGCGAAATCCGCGCCGCGCTGGCGCGTTAGCCATAAGGGAGGGTCATGTGCCTCTTGTGAATGTCATGGTGAACGGCAGGGCCTACACCATCGCCTGCGACGACGGCGAGGAAGAGCATCTGAAGGCGCTGGCCGGCCATGTAGACGCGAAGGCGCGCGAGGTGCTGGCCTCGGTGGGACAGGTGGGCGAAACCCGCATGCTGCTGATGGCCGCCCTTCTGATCGCCGACGAACACCATGACATGCTGGCCAAGCTGGAAACCGACCACCGCCCTGCCGGTTCCGGCGACAAACAGTCTCTGCGCCTGCGCGCGGAACAGGCCGAAGGCGCCGCCGCCGATGCGCTGGAACACGCCACGAAACGGCTGGAGGACATTGCCGCGCGGCTGGCCGACGCCTAAGTTACGCGATGGACGGATACTGTCTCGTGCGTCAGGTCAGCGATGCCCAGGGGCCTTAATGGTACTCACCGGGAGCTGTCCCTGACCGGGGCCGTGGCCCTGGTCATATGGCGCCCACCTGCACTGCAGGCCCGTGAGGATCCAGACACCAACGGCGAGCACGGTTCCGTCCACCGCATATCCCGCCCTGGCCGCGCCCCATCCCAGGCTTTGCCGAAGCCTCATTCCGCGTTTGCCGAAGGATGAGCCGGCCAACCGTGTCCAGGTGAATTTTCGCGCATGAGCGACGACAAGGAACAGCTGCGCAGGGCCGCCCGCGAGAAGCGGCTTACGCTGTCGCATCGCGATTTCGCCGAAAGCCTCGCGCTGCATGCCGAATTGCTGGGCATCGCAAAAGGCACCGTCGTCGGCGGCTATCATGCCCTGCCCGACGAGGCCGATCCGGCCCTGCTGCTCGAGCGGCTGGTCGAACTGGGCTGTCACATCGCCTGGCCCCGCGTGGCAGGCCGCGGCCTGCCGCTGGAATTCCACCGTGTGCCCGACGGCGAGGTGCTGGCCCCTGGCGCCTTCGGCATCCATGAGCCGCTGGATACCTGGCCACGGGTGACGCCGCAGGTGCTGCTGGTGCCGCTGCTGGCCTTCGATGGGGCGGGTCACCGGCTGGGCTATGGCGGCGGCTTCTATGACCGCACCATCGCCCTTTTGCAGGTGCCCGCCATCGGTATCGCCTTTGCCGGACAGGAAATCCCATCGCTTCCCGCCGGCCCGCATGATATGGCGCTGGACGGTATCCTCACCGAACAGGGCTTCCGGCGCTTTCGATGAACATTCTTTTCCTGGGCGATGTCGTCGGCAAACCGGGGCGTGACGTGGTGCACGCCCAGCTTCCCTGGCTGCGCCAGGCCATGCGGCTGGACCTGGTGATCGCCAACGGCGAGAACGCGGCGCACGGCTTCGGCCTGACCCGCGCCATCGCCGAAGAGTTCTTCGCCGACGGCGTGGACTGCATCACCACCGGCAACCACTGGGCCGACCAGCGCGAGATGCTGACCGTGATCGAAAGCGAGGACCGTATCCTCAGGCCCGCCAACTATCCGCGCGGCACGCCGGGGCGGGGCGCCAACCTGTTCCAGACCCCGAACGGCAGCGTGCTGGTGGTCAATGCGATGGGCCGCGTCTTCATGGACCCGCTGGACGATCCCTTCCCGGCGGTGGACCGCGAACTGAACGCCTGTCCGCTGGGCGAGGGGGCGGACGCCATCGTGGTGGACATGCATGCCGAAGCCACGTCGGAGAAGATGGCGATGGGCCATTTCTGCGACGGCCGCGCCAGCCTGGTGGTGGGCACCCACAGCCATGTGCCCACCGCCGATGCGCAGATCTTTCCGGGCGGCACCGCCTATCAGAGCGATGCGGGCGCCTGCGCCGACTATGACTCGGTGATCGGCATGGACAAGGCCGAGCCGGTGCAGCGCTTCCTGCGCAAGATGGCCAGCCAGCGTTATTCCCCCGCCACGGGTCCGGCCACGCTGTGCGGGGTGTTCCTGCAGACCGGCGCGAACGGCCTTGCCACCCGGATCGAGCCGGTGCGGCTGGGCGGGCGCCTCAGGAAGACGCTGCCGGAACTCTAGGTCAAATCGACGATCTTCGACTCGATCTCCCCCTTATTTGTCATTCCCGGCCGGGCGTCACGAAGGGACGCGAGGGGAAGGGAATCCAGGCTGTCAAAACCGGCACTGTGGTGAAAGCCTGGATCCCTGAGCCTGCCGAAGGATGGATCATCCAGCCCGCGCCAGGCCGTCCGCATAACCTTCCTGCGGGCGCGGTTGAAACGGCCGCCGCGAAGGCCAATCCTTTCCCTGTCTCAGCGAAAGGATGTTGCCAATGGAATACCGCCTGCTCGGCCGTTCGGGCTTCAAAGTCCCCGTCCTCACCTTCGGCACCGGCACCTTCGGCGGCAAGGGAGACTTCTTCAGGGCCTGGGGCGACACCGACGCCAAGGGGGCGGAACGGCTGGTGGACATCTGCCTGGATGCGGGCCTCAGCATGTTCGATTCCGCCGATGTCTATTCCGCGGGCGCGGCGGAGGAAGTGCTGGGCGCGGCGATAAAAGGCCGCCGCGACAAGGTGCTGATCTCCACCAAATACACGTTCCGTTCGGGCGACGGCCCCAACGATGTGGGCTCCTCGCGCCATCACATCACCCGCGCGACCGAGGCCGCGCTCAGGCGGCTGGGCACCGACCATATCGACCTGGTGCAGTTGCACGGCTTCGACGCCCAGACCCCGCACGAGGAAGTGCTGCACACCTTCGACACGCTGATCCGCGCGGGCAAGATCGGCTATATCGGCGTTTCCAACTGGTCGGGCTGGCACCTGATGAAGGGGCTGGCGGTGGCCGACCGCTATGGCTATCCCCGCTATGTCGCGCACCAGGCCTATTACTCGCTGATCGGCCGCGATTACGAGAGCGAGCTGATGCCGCTGGGCCTGGCCGAAGGCGTGGGCTGCGTGGTGTGGTCGCCGCTGGGCTGGGGACGGCTGACCGGCAAGCTGCGCCGGGGCGCGCCGCTGCCCGCCGTCAGCCGCCTGCACGATACCGCCGACAAGGGCCCGCAGGTCGAGGACGAATATCTGTTCAAGGTGGTGGACGCGCTGGACGAGATCGCGAAGGAAACCGGCAAGTCGGTGCCGCAGGTCGCGCTCAACTGGCTGCTGCAGCGGCCCGGCGTGTCCACGGTCATCATCGGCGCGCGCAACGAGGAGCAGCTCAAGGCCAACCTGGGCGCGGTGGGCTGGAATCTTTCACCGCAGCAGGTGGCCCGCCTCGACGCCGCAAGCGCGCGCCCGCTTGCCTATCCCTATTGGCACCAGGCCCAGTTCAGCGAGCGCAACCCGTTTCCGGTTTAGGTCCAATCGAGATTCATGACACGCCTCTCCCTCAAGGGGAGAGGGGTTAAATCGATTCAAACCCGGCCCATCCTTCGACAAGCTCAGGATGGGGCCGGGACGGATGACCGGCTGGTCTGGCCGCGGTTGGGCTTCGTGCTTTGCGGGCCGGCCATGACAGGCCGGGCGGGCGTCAGGCCGCCACCGCGTTGGCGGCGATGTCGGCGCTGTGGGCCTCGCCGTCCAGCGTGGCCGCGACGGCATGGACCACCGCAGCGATGCGCACCGCGGCCTGGATCTGCTCGGCCGTGAAGCCGGCGTCGCGCAGCACCTTTTCATGACTGTCGATGCACACGCCGCAGCCGTTGATGGCCGACACCGCCAGGCACCACAATTCGAAGTCGGCCTTCTCCACGCCGGGCTTGCCGATCACGTTCATGCGCAGCCGGGCCGGAAGCGTCTTGTAGTCGGGCGCCGAGGCCAGGTGCGTGAAGCGGTAATAGATGTTGTTCATGCCCATGATGCTGGCGGCGGCGCGCGCGGCGTGAAGCGCCTCGGGCGAAAGCTTCGGCGCGAATTCGTTCATGATCGCGCTGGTGGTCGAACGCTCGCGGCTGGCCAGCGCACAGGCGATGAAGGTCCCGGCGCGCTGCTGCTCGCTCAGCGCGGCTTCCGACGCCAGGCTCGACAGGTTCAGCTTGAGGTCCCTGGCATAATCGGGCAGGGCGTCTTTCAGGGCTTCGATGGACATTGCGCAAGTCCTTTCGGGTTTCGAAAAATGCCCTCACCCCTTTGGCTTTGAGGCTATTTGGGATGAGGGCCAGTGTTGCTCCGCCGCCGGTTTGGGGGAGGGAAGGCGGAGCATGGTCGATGCGGGGCTTACGCGGCCGGCTTGATGACCTCTTCGCCCTTCTGCCAGTTGCAGGGGCAGAGCTCATCGGTCTGCAGCGCGTCGAGCACGCGCAGCACTTCCGCCGGATTGCGCCCGACGCTCATGTCGGTCACATAGACGAAGCGGATGATGCCTTCCGGGTCCACCAGATAGGTGGCGCGCTTGGCGACGCCTGCTTCCTCGTCCAGGATGCCCAGCGCGCGCGAAAGCCGCTGGTTGGTGTCGGCCAGCATCGGGAAGGGCAGGGTCTTGAGGTCGGCATGGTTCTGCCGCCAGGCCAGGTGCACGAATTCGCTGTCGGTGGAGACGCCATAGATCACGGTGTCGCGATCGTTGAAATCGCCGTTGAGCTTGCCGAAGCCGGCGATCTCGGTCGGGCAGACGAAGGTGAAATCCTTCGGCCAGAAGAAGACCAGCTTCCACTTGCCCTTGTCGCTGTCCTGGGTGAAGTCCTTGAAGGCGCTCTTGGGGTCGGTCGAGACCACGCCCTGGACGGAGAAATCGGGGAACTTGTCGCCGATGGTCAACATATGAGAAGTGCTCCTTGGAACGGTTCTAATTGCGAACCGTTATTAGAAATACTCTAAAGAGAAGTCAAGCCGCCTTCGGCCTTTCGGCGGTTTTTCCCGCGGATTTTCTGTCGCAGGGGGCGTGACCGGCCCGCGCGGAGCGGGGGCAGCCCAAGACAGGGCCGCCGTCAGATCTTCTCAGATCTTTTTGCCGGTCAGGTGGATGAAGACGAAATGCGTCAGGTGGCAATCGTCCGAGATATGGCTGTTGGGGTGCGTGGCGGGCAGCAGGCGCTGCCGGCCCAGCCCGCCGCGGCCGATGGAGATGTCGTGGAACCAGAAATCCACCGTCTCGAAATACTGGCTGAAATAGGCGTGGACCGCGGGTAGGTCGTCCGGGCCGATCACCACGTCGCAGCCGCCGTTGGTGCTCTGGGCGTCCGTCCTGTTATCGAACCAGCGGGCATGCTGGCGGTCCATGCGGAACACCTGGGTGGCGACGCCAGGGGCCGCTTCCTGCACGCCCGTGATGGGCAGCGCCGGATAGTTGCGCGAATAGGCATATTGCAGCGTGACCTTGCCCTCGGGCTTCAGGATGCGGCAGATGTCCTTCAGGATCAGGTCCCGCGTGTCGAACACGCAGATATGCTGCATGGAAATGGTGCAGTAGGCGAAGTCATAGAAGCCCGAGGGCGCCGCCCCGCAACTCACGCCGTCCGTCACCCAGAAATCGCTGCCGGGCGTGCGATCCTCGGCCAGGTCGATCATCGGCTGGCTGATGTCGGCGCCGTCCGCCTTGCGGAAGATGTTGCGCATGCGCCGCACCATGCGCCCTTCGCCGCAGGCGATGTCGAAGGCCGCCCGCTCGCCGAAATCGGGAAAGATCGGGCGGCGCAGGTCGCCGTACAGGAACAGCAGGTTGGTTTCATAAGGCAGGTTTTCGTGGAAGTCATAGTGACCCACGACCCAGCTTTCGGGATTCTTCTGCGCGGCGCCGTCGTAATAGGCGCGCTGCATCTCGGCATAGCGCAGCACGCCGTCATCGGCGGGCTGTCGGGGAAGGGCGGCGCTGCTCATGACGGCAAACTCCCGGCGCGGCAATCGCGCGTAAGGCCGACCGATCCTGCCGGATCATGGTTAAGGGATTCTTTCCGCCCGGACTTACAGTTCGGGCCGCTTACGGCTGCCCCGGGCGGCATACTGCTTGGCCAATTCGGCGTCATAGTCCTTGCGCGCCTGGGCCAGGAAACGGTGCAGTTCGCTGGGGTCCACGAAGGGATTGGGCGCGCCCGGCTTCATCATCTTCGTCACCTTGGCGTCCAGTCCGAACTGGTTGCCGTGCGGGGCCAGGAACACGTCGGCATTCATCTTCGCCAGCCGGGCAAAGCTGGCCTTGTAGTCGTCGGTGATGGCGGGATAGGCGCTGTTGCCGACCAGCGGGTTGCCCCCCACGCTGATCGAGCAGAAGAACATCACCTTCAGCGGACGCTCCTTTGGCGACGAAGGCGGCATGTCATAGGTCCAGGTGGTGCAGCCGGGCGTGTGGCCGGGCGTGATGTTGGCGGTGAGCGTCACATCGCCGATCGAAACCGTGTCGCCGTCATTGACCACATGGTCCACCTTCACCGGCGGAAAAGGCGTTTCGGCACTGGGGCCGAAGGCGATGCGTCCCGATTCCAGGATCGGCTTGTCGGCGGCGCTGGCGAACAGGTGCGCGCCCGTATCGGCCTTGAGCCTGGCAAGGCCGCCCGCATGGTCGAAATGGGCGTGGCTGTTCAGCAATATCTTCACGTCGCCCGGATCGAAGCCCAGCGACCGGATGTTGGCCTCGATCAGGGGAGCCGATTCCGGCAGGCCGCCGTCGGTGAGGATGTCGCCCTTGGGCGTGATGATAAGGAAGGCGCTCACCCCCGCCGTGCCGACGTAATAGATGTTGCCGATCACATGGAACGGCTGGTGCGGCTTGTTCCACTCCATGCGGGTCTGGGAAAAGGGATCGGCCGCGAAGGATTGTCCCCCGCAGCCGGCAGCGATGAACAGGGCAAGGACGATGCGCTTCATGCCACCTTCTCGACGGTGATGGCGGCGAGGGGATGGAATCGCTTCAGCGCCAGCCAGCCCGCCATGATGAACGCCAGCAGCACGGCCAGTTGCACGCCGCCGAACAGGGGCCCGCCGGTGATCGCGGGTTTCGGCACCTTGAGGAACAGCTGCACGATCAGCACGAAGACGTTGAGATAGAGCGAGATCACGGCCCCGATCACATAGACCCTTCGCCACGCGCCCGCCAGATGCCTGAGATACAATCCCGCCAGGGTGGGGACCAGCACGATCAGCGCCACGATGCCGGTGGCCTGCCCGGGCGTGAAGGATGGCGGACGGAAGAAGACGAAACCGGTCACGCTGGTCAGCAGCGTGGTGGCCAGGAACAGCCCGGTCCATCCGGTGGACAGGGTGTTGCCCAGCATCTGGGCCAGGATGACCAGGCCACTGAAGATCGCGATCAGGGAGACTAGGACGTGCGCAAGCGTAAGCGGATCGGTGCTCAGGGTCGTCATGTCGCCTCCTGCAAATGGGTTTGGGGAAAATGGACGCCAAAATCGCCGCATCCTGCGCCCGCCGGCAGGCGCGGACAAGTCCGCCCGGACCGGGCTTCAGGTCATGCGCCAAGCCGGGCTTGAGATGGCGGCCCGGGCTTGAAGATGGCGGGCGGCCCGGCTATCTCACGGCCGGAATTGGAAGATCGACCTGAAAGACCGACATGGCCGGCCACAGTCAGTTCAAGAACATCATGTTCCGCAAGGGCAAGCAGGACAAGGAGCGTTCCAAGCTCTTCGCCAAGCTGTCGCGCGAGATCACGGTCGCGGCCAAGCAGGGCCTTCCGGACCCCGCGCACAATCCGCGCCTGCGCACCGCCATCATCGCGGCCAAGGCCGAATCCATGCCCAAGGACAATATCGAGCGCGCCATCGCCAAGGCCGCCGGCAACACGGGCGAGAATTACGACGAGATCCGCTATGAGGGCCGCGGTCCCGGCGGCGTGGCGCTGATCGTGGAGGCCATGACCGACAACCGCAACCGCACGTCCGCAGACGTGCGCGCCGCCTTCTCGAAATATGGCGGGCAGATGGCCGAAACCGGCTCGGTCAGCTTCATGTTCGACCATGTGGGGGTCATCACCTATCCGCGCGACAAGGGCAGCGAGGACGCGATGCTGGAAGCGGCGCTGGAAGCGGGCGCCAGCGAATGCGTCTCGACGGATGACGGCCACGAATTCCTCACCGGCATGGAAGACTTCGCCCAGGTGCGCGATGCGTTGGAGGCGAAGCTGGGTGCGCCGGCCTCGGCGGCCATCGTCTGGCGTCCGCAGAACACGGTTGCCGTGCCGGACGATGCGGGCGAGACGCTGATGAAGCTGATCGAGGTGCTGGACGATCACGACGACGTCCAGAACGTCTACGGCAATTACGAACTGTCCGACACGCTGCTGGCGAAGCTGGCGGGCTGACTGGCCAGCTATTCGTAGCGCAGGGCGTGGATGGGATTGGCGCGGGCCACCCGCAGGGCATGGGCCAGGATGGTCGCCCAGGCGATCAACAGCGCAGCAAGGCCTGCGGCGGCGAAATAAACCGGGCTGAGCGGGATGCGGTAGGCAAAGCCCTGCAGCCAGCCATGCAGATAATACCAGGCGGCCGCCCAGGCGATCAGGTTGGCGATCAGCACCGGAACGGAGAATTGCCACAGCAGCAGGAAAACCAGGTCGCCGGTGCGCGCGCCAAACACCTTGCGGATGCCGATCTCCCTGGTGCGACGCCCGGCAGTGAATGCCGCCAGTCCGAACAGCCCCAGGCATGAGATGAATATCGCGACAAGGGCGCACACGCCGAACAGGTCGCCCTGACGTTCATCGGCCCCGTATTGCCTGCCGAGCACGTCATCCATGAACCAGCGGTCGATGGCCTTGGTCGGCGCGAAGTCGTGCCATGCGCGATCTATGAAAGACAGCGTTTGCGGCACCGTGCCGGGCCGCAGTCTGACAAGCACCGACGCCGTTTCGTGCGGATCATAGACATACATCGTCGCCACTGCCGGCTCCCGCGCGCCGCCGAACTTGACATTGACCACGACGCCGGCAATGCGCACATGGCTTGTGCCGAGGATGATGGTCTTGCCGACCGCCTGCCGCGGCGTGAAACCCAGGCTCGCCGCCGCCACGGTATCGATGAGGACATTGCGGCCATCGTTCGCGCCCTTCCTGGAATCTCCATGCCCGTCGAACTGGTCCTGCGCCCGGCTGTCGGACAGGAACCGTCCCGCGGCCAGCCGCATGCCCATGAGCTGGGCCATGTTGGTGCCGATGGTGAGCAGGTTCATCCCGATCATCTGCGGATGACCGGGCAGCCGGGCCGCCGCCAGTCCCAGGCCATATGTCCCGAACGGAACCGCATTGGTCACGGCGACGTCCAGGATTCCGGGATTGGATCGCAGCCTCTGCACAAAGCTTTCGCGGCCACCCAGGGTCAGCAGCCCGTCTCCCGAAACGACCAGCAGATGGTCCTTGCGGAAGCCCATGTCGATGTTGCGCGCAAAGCTGATCTGGCTGAACACGACCATGACGGTGATGCCCAAACCGATCGAAACGGCGAATTGCAGCACCACCAGACCGGTCTGCAGGCGTCCCGCCGCAGCATGTCCCGCATTGCCGGTGCGCAATATCGTGGAAGGCCGGAAACCCGACAGGACCAGGGCGGGATAGGCGCCGCTCAGCAAACCCGCCGCGACGGCAATGGCGACGAGCAGCAACAGCCAGGCGGCGTCATAGGGAATCGCGATGGGGCGCTGGAGCAGGCGGCTAAAAGCAGGTTGCAGGACTTCCGCCAGCGCCAGCGCGACCACGAGCGACAGCAGCGCCGTCAACACCGCCTCTCCCAGGAACTGGACGATCAACTGGCCGCGATCGGCCCCAAGGGTCTTGCGCAGCGCGATCTCCCGCGCCCGGAGGGATGCGAGCGCCGTCGCCAGGTTCATGAAGTTGAAGCAGGCGACAAACAGTATCAGAACACCGACAATGCCAAGGCCATAGAGCGTGATCCGGCTGCCGGGCGGCTTTTCATTGAACCTCCAATGACCGGAAGTCAGATGCACATCGGCAAATGGTGTCAGGTGGATTGCCCAACGCTGGCTGCCCTTGCGCTGGTCCTGGTCGCCGGGTTCCGGCGGAATGGCGCGATCGATCACGGGCGCCATCTTGGCGGCAACCATCTCGGGCCTGGCGCCCGGCGCCAGAACGACATAGCCGAAACCGCTGCCGCCGTACCAGGATTTCCTTGCGTTCTGGCCGATGCGGTCCGCGATGGAGGTGTTTGGCATGAACACGTCGCCGTCGAGATGGGAGTTATGGGGAATGTCCCGCATGATCCCCGTCACCTTGAGGGGGATCAGCCGGCTGCGGCATTCCGCCGTGTCGTCGGCCGCCTCGCAATTCGCCGTGGTCCTGATGATCTTTCCGACCGCATCGGTGGTTCCGAAATATTTCCGCGCCGCGCTCTCCGACAGGACCAGGGATTCCGGATCCCTGAAGACGCCGGCCGGATCGCCTTTCATCAGCGGCAGCTTGATGATGCCGAAGAAATTCGGGTCCACCTCGGCAACCTTCTCTCCGAACTGGCGGCCGTCCGCGAAAAGCGTCATGTCGTTGTAGTTGAGACGGGTCATCGCCGTCACGTCCGGAATGTCGTCGCGCATGGCGGCCGGCATCAGGAATGGTATCCGCGCGACCGCGAAAGGATCGCGGCCCAGGAGGTAGGACGTTTTCTCGACCCGGTAGAGATTTTGCGTGCCGGGAATCCATGTGTCGTAGGACAACTCGTCCCGGATGAACAGCAGCACGAAGATCACGCAGGCCAGGCCCACCGCCAGGCCCGCGATATTGATGAAGCTGTGGAGCTTGTGGCGGGCGATGTTGCGCAGGGCCGTGACGAGATAGTTGCGGAACATCAGGCGCCCCCCTTATCGCAGGACCGTGGCCCGCGATTCGACCGATTACGCCACCGCAGACCGGTTTTCGCAATCCGGCTGTTGCCGGGGTCGATCGCGGTCGCCCTCCGAATCATCCGCATTGCCGGTGCGCCAAAAATCCCCGCGCCGTTGCCGATAATGCTCTGGCAGCGGAACATGCCGTCCCTATAGTGGACGCATGGAGCATTCCCCTCTCATCGCGGCCGTGGTCATCGGCCTGGGCCTGGCCTTCGTGCTGGGCACGCTGGCCCAGCGGCTCAGGCTGCCGCCGCTGGTGGGCTATCTGCTGGCGGGTGTGGTGGTGGGGCCGTTCAGCCCCGGCCTGGTAATCGACCGTCATCTGACGCTGCAGCTGGCCGATATCGGCGTGGTGCTGCTGATGTTCGGCGTGGGGCTGCATTTCCAGCCGCGCGACCTGCGCGAGGCGGGCCGCACCGTGGTGCCGGGCGCGGCGCTGCAGATGGCGGCGATCACCGCGCTGGGCACGCTCGCCGGGCTGGCGCTGGGCTGGACCTGGGGGCAGGGGCTGGTGTTCGGCCTCTGCCTGTCGGTGGCGTCGACGGTGGTGGTGATGCGCGCGCTGCAGGACCGGCGCCTGACCGAAACCGGGCGCGGGCGCATCGCCATCGGCTGGCTGGTGGTGCAGGACCTTCTGACCGTGCTGGTGCTGGTGGTGTTGCCGCCCATCGCCGCGGCGCTCAAGGGCGGCAGCATCAACATCGCCGCGCTGGCGGCCAGTCTGGGCCTGACCTTCGGCAAGCTGGGCCTGTTCGCGGTGCTGATGCTGGTGATCGGCCGGCGCGTCATCCCCGCCATGCTGCATTACATCGCCCACACCGGCAGCCGCGAGCTGTTCCGCCTGGCCGTGCTGTCGGTGGCGCTCGGCGTCGCCTTCGCCGCCGCCGCGCTGTTCGGCGTCTCCATCGCGCTGGGCGCCTTCTTCGCGGGCATGATCCTGTCCGGCTCGCAACTGTCGCAGCGCGCGGCCGAAGAATCGCTGCCGCTGCGCGACGCCTTCGCGGTGCTGTTCTTCGTCTCGGTGGGCATGCTGTTCAATCCGCATGTGCTGGCCGACAAGCCCGCGGCGCTGGCGCTGGCCTTCGGCATCGTCCTGGCGGGCGGCGGCATGGCCTATCTGCTGCTGCGCGCCTTCGGGGTGAAGCCCGCAAGCGCCGTCACCATCGCGGTGTGCCTGGCGCAGATCGGCGAATTCTCGTTCATCCTGGCCGATCTCGGTTCGAACCTGGGATTGCTGGCGCCCGGCGCGCGCGACCTGATCCTGGGCGCGTCCATCCTGTCCATCTTCGCCAATCCGGCGCTGTTCGCGCTGGCCGCGCAGCGCGAAGCCGCTCCCGGCGCACAGCCCGCGCCCGACATGCCCAGCCCGCGGCCGGAACCGACCACGCTCACCGGCCATGCGGTGCTGGTGGGCTATGGGCGGGTGGGGCGGCTGATCGCAGACGGGATCAGGGGCGCGATGCCGCTGCTGGTGGTCGAGGAAGGGGCGGTCGGCGCGCCCGGGATCGCGCATATCCGCGGCAATGCCGCCAAGGATGAAGTGCTGGCCGCCGCCAATCTTCCAGAGGCCAGGATGCTGTTCGTGGCCATTCCCCAGGCCTTCGAGGCGGGACAGATCGTGCAGCAGGCGCGCAAGGCCAATCCGGGTCTGCCCATCGTGGCGCGCGCGCATTTCGATGCCGAGGTCGATCACCTTCTGGCGCTGGGCGCGAGCCGGGTGATCATGGGCGAGCGCGAAATCGCCGCGGCCATGCTGGATTTCGCCAAGGCGCGGTAGAAGGGCGCGGCCCGGCCTCGATCCTGTTGAAGGATGAAGCCCGGTTTGTATGCCTCATGACAGTGCCAGGCTGCTCTCCGGGCTATCGAATCCCCGAACATAAAGAGTACAAACAGGCCATGACGCTGGCGATTCGCATCCTGGGACTGGATCCGGGCCTTTCGGCCATGGGCTGGGGGGTGATCGCGGTATCGGGCTCGCGCCTCGCCCATGTCGCGCACGGCGTGATCGCCACCAGGCCCGCGGCGGGACTGGGCCTGCGGCTGATGGCGCTGCACCGCGAGCTCTCCGCCGTGATCGCGTCCCATGCCCCGTCGGCCATCGCGGTGGAGCAGGCGTTCGTGGCGCGCGATCCGCAGGCGGCCCTCAAGATCGGCCATGCCCGCGCCGTGGCGCTGCTGGCGGCGGCGCAGGCGGGGCTGGAGATCGCCGAATACGCGCCCAATCATATAAAGAAGTGCGTGGTGGGCGCGGGCCACGCGGACAAGGAGCAGGTCCAGTTCATGGTGCGCCGTCTTCTGCCCGCCTGCGGGGTGACGACCCTGGCGGCCGACGCCGCCGACGCGCTGGCGGCGGCGATCGCCCATGCCCATTCCGCGCGTCCGTTGAAGGTGGCGGCCAGGGTGGCAGGATGATCGGCAAGCTGACCGGCATTGTGGATTCCATCGCCGAGGATGCGGTGATCCTGGACGTGAACGGCGTGGGCTATCTGGTGCAGTGTCCGTCCTCGACCCTGTCGCGGCTCGCCGTGGGCGCGCATGCCAGCCTGATGATCGAGATGAAGGTGAGCGAGGACGCCATCCGCCTTTATGGTTTTGCCGCGGCCGAGGAACGCGCATGGTTCCGGCTGCTGCAGACCGTGCAGAATGTGGGGGCCAAGGTGGCGCTGTCGGTGCTCTCCACGCTTGCGCCGCGCGAACTGGCGCGCGCCCTGGCGCTGGGCGACAAGGCGATGATCGGCCGCGCGCCCGGCGTGGGGCCGAAGCTGGCGCTGCGCATCGCCACCGAACTGAAGGACAAGGCGCCTTCGATGATGGGATTGGGCCCGGCGGCGGGCGAACCGGCTGCGCATGTCGCCGCCGCGCCGCGTGGACCCGAAAGTGATGCGGTGTCGGCGCTGGTGCACCTGGGCTATTCCGATGCCCATGCCGCCGAGGCCGTGGCGCGCGCGGCCCAGGCGCTGGGCGAGCATACCGGAACCGGCGCGCTGATCCGCGAGGCGTTGAAAGGCATGGCGCGGTGAGGAAGGCGGCTGCTCCCGAAAGGCTGGTGACGCCCGAGCGCGGCGAAGACGACGCGCCGGACGCGGCCCTGCGCCCCCGCCGCCTGTCCGAGTTTGTGGGCCAGGCCCAGGCGCGCGAGAACCTGTCGGTCTTCATCGAGGCCGCCCGCGCGCGCGGCGAGGCGCTGGACCATGTCCTGTTCCATGGGCCGCCGGGCCTGGGCAAGACCACGCTGGCGCAGATCGTGGCGCGCGAGCTGGGGGTGAATTTCCGCTCCACGTCGGGTCCGGTGCTGGCCAAGGCGGGCGACCTTGCCGCCATCCTCACCAACCTGGAGCCGCGCGACGTCCTGTTCATCGACGAGATCCATCGCCTCAGTCCCGCGGTGGAGGAGATCCTTTATCCGGCGATGGAGGATTACGAACTCGACCTGGTGATCGGCGAGGGGCCCGCGGCGCGCTCGGTGAAGATACAGCTTTCGCCCTTCACGCTGGTGGGCGCCACCACGCGCTCGGGCCTCGTCACCCAACCCTTGCGCGACCGGTTCGGCATTCCGGTGCGGCTCAATTTCTATACGCCCGATGAACTTCTGGCCATCGTCGAACGCGGCGCCCGCGTGCTGGGCCTGGCCCTGGCGAAAGACGGCGCGCGCGAGATCGCGGCCCGCTCGCGCGGCACGCCCCGCATCGCCGGCCGCCTGCTCAAGCGGGTGCGCGACTTCGCCACCATCGCAAAACATCCCGATGTGGATGCCCGGATCGCCGACATGGCGCTGACCCGGCTGGAAGTGGATTCGCGCGGGCTCGATGCCTTCGACCGGCGCTATCTCTCGCTGATCGCCGAACAGTTCGGCGGCGGGCCGGTGGGCATCGAAACCATCGCCGCCGCCCTGGGCGAGGCGCGCGACGCGATCGAGGAGATCGTGGAGCCCTATCTGATGCAGCAGGGTTTCGTGCAACGCACGCCGCGCGGCCGCATCCTGGCGGGGGCGGCCTATGGCCATCTGGGGCTGGATGCGCCGCCACAAGGCGCGCCCCAGACAAGCCTGTTTGCGGATGACGGCGATGGCTGAGGCAACGCCGGCACAGCCCGCGGCGCTCGGCCGGATCGCGGGCAGGACCCACATCCTGCCGGTCAGCGTCTATTACGAGGACACCGATCTTTCGGGCATGGTCTATCATGCGAATTACCTGCGCTACATGGAGCGCGGCCGCACCGAATTCTTCCGCAGCATGGGCATATGGCGCGCGCGCCTGGACGATGAGGAACCGGTCGCCTGGACGATCCGGCGCGCGGCCATCGAATTCCACCGCCCCGCGCGGCTGGATGATGCGATCGCCGTGCACACCACGCTCACGGGCCTTTCCGGCGCGCGGCTGGAAGCCACCCAGCGCGTGATGCGCGGCGATGTGCTGCTGGTCGAGGGGCGGATCGAAGCCTGCATCACCACGTTGACAGGGAAACCGCGCCGGCTGCCCAAAAACGTGCTGGAGACTCTTGCACCTTTCCTTGTCGCAGAAGAAACTTGAACTTATTCGCCAAACTTCGGCCAAGATCGGCGGGCATTAGCCCCGGATTTCCGGCGACAAAGGGTTTTTCGATGATCAAACATGCCGCCGCCGCGCGTCTCCTGATTCTGGCCCTGATTCTGGCGCTTGTTGTTCCTGCCGCGGTTCCGGCCTTCGCACAGGGCACGCAGAGCGGCCCGATCGCGGCCCCCAGCGGCCCCGCCGCCCAGTCCCAGCCCCTGGAGGCGCCTCCGGGCGCCACCGCCGCGGCGGCTCCGGCGCAGGGCGATGTGATCTCCAGCTTCTCCATCGTCTCGATGTTCATGCGCGCCGACATCGTGGTGAAGGCGGTGATGATCCTGCTGCTGGTGGCCTCGCTCTGGTCCTGGACCATCATCTTCAACAAGCTCGTCACCATCGGCAGCCTCAAGCGCAAGGCCCGCCGGTTCGAAAAGCAGTTCTGGTCGGGCCAGTCGCTGGACGAACTGTACCAGCAGTTCTCCGCCCGCAACGACCATCCCCTGTCGGCCATGTTCATCGCGGGCGTGCGCGAATGGCGCCGCGCCTTCGAAACGCCGGGCGGCCTCAAGGAATATCTGCTCGCCAGCGCCAAGGACCGCATCGACAAGGCGATGAGCGTCACCATCCTGCGCGAGACTGACGGCATCGAGAAGCAGCTCGGCATCCTGGCCACCATCGGCTCGGTATCCCCCTTCGTCGGCCTGTTCGGCACGGTGTGGGGCATCATGAATTCCTTTTCCGCCATCGCCGCGCGCCATGACACCACGCTTGCCGTGGTGGCGCCGGGCATCGCCGAGGCGCTGTTCGCCACCGCGATGGGCCTGCTCGCCGCCATTCCGGCGGTGATCTTCTACAACCGCTTCGTGGCCGAGATCGGCCGCTATGTGAACCAGCTCGACGCCTTCGCGGATGAATTCTCCGCAATCCTGTCGCGTCAGCTGGACGAAAAGGCGCAGTGATGGCGGGAGGCATCCAGCACACCAGTTCGCGCGGCCGGGGGCGGCTCCGCCGTCATACGATGGCCGACATCAACGTCACGCCCTTCGTCGACGTGATGCTGGTGCTGCTGATCGTCTTTATGGTGACGGCGCCGCTGCTGACCGTCGGCGTGCCGGTGGACCTGCCCAAGACCCGCGCGCCCGCGCTGGGCCAGGACCGCGAACCGCTTTCCATCACCGTGAAGCGTGACGGCACGATCTATCTGCAGAAGGAAGTCGTGCCCGAGGCGGCGCTGGTGGACAAGCTCACCGCCATCGCCAGCAACGGCTACAACCAGCGCATCTTCGTGCGCGGTGACGACCGCGCCAGCTACGGCAAGGTGATGGAGGTGATGGGCCTCCTGGCCGCGGCCGGCTTCACCCATATCGGGCTCGTAACCGATGTCGCAAAGCCCAAGCCCGACACGCGCTAGGGCGGCTGCGGCCGCCCAGTACCGCCGCGCCCCTCCGACCACGGAAGCGGGCCCGCGCTTCGGCGTGGCCGCGTCGGTGCTGTTCCACGCGGCGATCTTCGCCACGGCGCTGCTGACCTTCCACCGGAACTTCGAGACCCCGCAGGACAGCCATGTGGTGCCGGTGGACCTGGTCACGCTGGCCGACCAGACCAATGTCGCGGCCCAGGCCCCGCCCGCGCCGCCGGAGAAGACCGTCCAGCCGCCCACGCTGGAAGCGCCGCCCGAGCCGCAGCTTCAGGAGGTCGAGCCCGCGCCCATCCCGCCCGTCCCCAAATTCGACATCAAGAAGGAAGAGCCCAAGCCGGTCGAGAAGCCGCCGGAAAAGCCGGTGCAGCCGAAGAAGAACGCCTCGCAGGATTTCGCCGCCCTGCTCAACAAGCTCACCGCACCCCAGGCGCCGCCCAAGAACGCCAAGGCCGGCCCGCGGGTGATCCAGGGCGTGGGCGCGGGCAACATGATGACCGCCGATCTTGTCAGCGCGCTGCAGAGTCAGATCTACCGCTGCTGGTCGCCGCCCACCGGCGCGCCCGACGCGCGCGATCTGATCGTGGAATATGACCTCAGCCTCAATCCCGACGGCACGGTGGGCCGGCTGCAGATGACGCCGGGCACGGCGGTGCAGGCCGCGGGCAATTCCTATACCCGCGCGGCCGCCGAAGCCGCCAGCCGCGCGATCTATCAGTGTCAGCCCTACAGGCTGCCGCCCGACCGCTATAACATGTGGCGCGAGATCAACCCCCTGCGCTTCGATCCGCGCCAGATGATGGGCCAATGACGGGGCCGGCAACTGTGAACGTCCCGTCATGGCCGTGCCCTATTGCGGTCATGTTGTTGATGCCCGATATGTGCTGGAGAGCTGCATGAAGAAAATCCTGGTCCTTTGCGCCGCGCTGGCGGCTTTTGCCGCCGCCGCGCTGCCGGCCTCGGCCGCGCTGCAGGTGGATGTGACGCAGGGCAACGCCCAGCCGCTGCCCATCGCCATTCCCGACTTCGTGCCCGGCGGTCCCAACGACGCGCAGCCCGGCGCCAACATCGCGGGCGTGGTGCGCGCCGACCTGGAACGTTCCGGCCTGTTCCGCCCGCTGGACCAGAAGGGCTTCGTCGAGCACATCACCAACATCAACACCGTGCCCAACTTCCAGAGCTGGCGCGCGATCACCGCCCAGGGTCTGGTGACGGGCCAGGTGACGCAACAGCCCGACGGGCGGCTGCGCGTGGATTTCCGCCTGTGGGACATCTTCGGCGAAAGCCAGATGCTGGGCCTTCAGTTCTTCACCACGCCCGAGAACTGGCGGCGCGTGGCCCACATGGTGTCGGACGCGATCTATGAGCGCATCACCGGCGAAAAGGGCTATTTCGACACCCGCATCGTCTTCATCTCGGAATCGGGGCCGGCGCAGAAGCGCGTCAAGCGCCTGGCCATCATGGACGAGGACGGCGCCAACCCCATCTTCCTGACGCGCGGCGACTATATGGTGCTGACGCCGCGCTTCAATCCCACGGCGCAGATGATCGCCTACATGTCCTATATCGGCGGCAAGCCGCGCGTGTATCTGTTCGACATCGAGACCGGCAAGCAGGAACGGCTGGGCGATTTCCCCAACATGACCTTCTCGCCGCGTTTCTCGCCCGACGGCAACAGGGTCGCCCTGTCGCTGGAGACGGCGGGCAATTCCGACATCTATCTGATGGACCTGCGCACGCGCGCCATCCAGCGGCTCACCACCGATCCGGCCATCGACACCGCGCCCAGCTTCTCGCCCGACGGCCGGCAGATCGCCTTCGAATCGGACCGCGGCGGCAGCCAGCAGATCTATGTGATGAATGCGGACGGTTCGAATCAGCACCGGATCAGCTTCACGCCGGGCGCCAACGGCACGCCGGTCTGGTCGCCGCGCGGCGACCTGCTTGCCTTCACTAAGCGGACGGGAAACACGTTCAACATCGGCGTGATGCGCCCCGACGGCTCGGGCGAGCGGCTGATCTCGTCCGGCGGGAAGGATGAAGGCCCCACCTGGGCGCCCAACGGCCGCGTGCTGATGTATACCCGCACCCTGCCGGGCGGGCGCGGCGCCGATATCTGGTCGGTGGACGTGACCGGCCGCAACGAACGGCGGGTGCTGACGCCGGGTTCGGCCAGCGATCCGGCATGGTCCCCCTTGATCCAGTAGATTTGTTCCGATAGGGCTCTTTTCCTAGAACTGACACATTTCGACCGCAATTTTTTGGCTCTTTTTGCGGCCTAATGCGTTTGTTCCGTTTAGGTGCGTCTTAATTTCTCAAGCGTTGGGTGCCTTCCGCACCGTGGGCCTTCGCTGCCAGGAGATTCTGTCATGATCCGATTTTCCAACACCCTGAAATTCGCCTGCTTGTCGGGGGCGCTGCTCTTGGGCGCGTGCACGCACAAACAGGAAGCCGTCAACACCGCGCCGCCGCCCGCCGCTCCGCCGGCTGCGCCTGCGCCCGTCACCTCCAGCATCGTGCCCGGCAGCGCGGAAGACTTCCGCGTCAATGTCGGCGATACCGTCCATTTCGCCTTCGACCAGTACAATGTCGAGGACCAGGACAAGGCGCTGCTGGGCCGTCAGGCGCAGTGGCTGGCCAAGTATCCGTCGGTGCGCGTGACCGTCGAAGGGCATTGCGACGAGCGCGGCACCCGCGAATACAACCTGGCGCTGGGCGCGCGCCGCGCCAATGCGGTGAAGGAATATCTGGTCAGCCAGGGCGTCTCCACCGGCCGCATCGAGACCGTCTCCTACGGCAAGGAGCGTCCGATCTGCACCGAGTCGAACGAGTCCTGCTGGTCGCAGAATCGCCGCGGCGTCACCACCATCACCGGCGGCGCGAACTCGTAAAAGGCGCGCGAAACCCGCTCCGGTGCATGCAGGCTGGCATGACCTGCGGGCGCGCAGTAAATGAAGGGGGCGCGGGGAGATGATCCTCGCGCCCCTTTTCTGCTTCAATATGCTTGTAGAAGGTTGCTCATGAAGATCAGGCAGCATTTCGCGGTTTCTCTGCTGGCTCTCTGCGCGGCGCTTTCGCCCCTGCCGGCCGCGGCGCAGCTGTTCGGCCCCAGCGACGAGGAGAAGGCGGCCGAAAAGGCGCATGAGGACGGCCAGGATTCCGCCATCCAGCAGGCCGACGACCGCATCCATCAGCTTGAAGACCGGGTGCGCAATCTCACCGAAAGCCTGTCGCAGGCCACCGGCGCGAATGAGGAGCTGAGCCACCGCCTCCAGCTGCAGAACGACAAGATCGACCAGATGCAGAAGGACTTCGCCTATCGCCTCTGCACGCTGTCGGCCCAGCAGCTTGGCGCGGGCGACCAGATGAACTGCGCGGCTGCGGGCACGCCCTCTGCGGCGTCCCAGCCCTATGCGCCGCCGCAGGGCGCGCCGCGTCCGGGCGACACCCTTCCGCCGGTCGGCGGCGGCAATTTCAATTCCGGCCCGCCGCCAAGCGACAACCAGGCCTACAATGACAACGGCCCGGTGCGCGGCCGTCCGCCGGGCGTTCTGGGCACGCTGCCTGCTGGCACGCCGCCGCCCCCGCCGGGCGGCACGCCACAGCAGGCCGGCAACTCGCAATATGACGCCGCGATGAACCTGATGTCGCGGGCCCAGTATGACGAGGCCGCCGCCGCCTTCCGCAGCTATGCCGACGCCAATCCGTCCGACACCGACCTTTCCCCACAGGCGATCTACTGGGTCGGCAACATCAGCTTCATCCGCCAGGACTATGCCACGGCGGCGCGCAGCTTCGCCGAGGTGATCAAGAAATACCCCAAGGCACAGCGCGCGCCCGACGCTATGCTGAAGCTGGCCCAGTCGTTCCTGGGGATGGGCCAGAAATCCGAAGGCTGCACCACGCTTGGGCTCATCAAGACCAAATATCCCAACGCCTCGCCGCAGACGCTCGGCAACGCCGCGAACCTCCGCAAGACCGCCTGCAGCAAATAGCGGGCTGGCGGAACGCTTCGCCGCAGCGATGGCCGGTTGCGCCGGCCCCGCCGCGGTGGCGGTTTCGGGCGGCAGCGATTCGCTTGCGCTGATGCACCTCCTGGGCGGCCATGCCCGTGCGGTGGGGCGTCCTGCGCCTGTGGTGCTGACGGTGGATCATGGCCTGCGCGCCGGGTCCGCGCGGGAGGCGAAACAGGTCGCGTGCTGGGCGGGGAAGGCGGGGCTCAAGGCCCATATCCTTGCCTGGCGCGGGTCCAAGCCAAAGACGGGCGTCGAAGCGGCGGCGCGCGCGGCGCGTTACCGGCTGATGGGCGCGTGGCTGGCCAAACATGGCATCGCCACGCTTTTCGTCGGCCACACTCAGGACGATCAGGCCGAGACCTTCCTGCTCAGGCTGGCGCGCGGCAGCGGGCTCGACGGCCTTGCCGCCATGCGCGCGCGGGTGCCCTGGCCGGAGCCCGGTTTCGCCGGGCTGGCGGTGGCACGCCCGCTGCTGGGCTTCAGCCGCGCCGAACTGCGCGCCTTTCTGGAAGGGATCGGGCAGCCCTGGCTGGACGATCCGATGAACGACGACGAATCGTTCGACCGTGTGCGCATCCGCAAGGCGCAGGACGCGCTGGCGCAGGCCGGCCTTTCGCCTGCGCGCATTGCTTCCGCGGCGGCGCATCTGGCGCGCGCGCGCGCGGCGCTGGAGACGGTGACCGAAGCCGTGCTGGTCCGCGCCGCCCGCCCGCAGGGCGAGGCCGTGTTGCTGGACCCCCAGGCCCTGGCCGCCGCCCCCCGCGAGGTGGGCCTGCGGGCGCTGGCGGCGGTGCTGATGCAGGTGTCGGGTCATCCCTACCGGCCGCGCTTCGATGCGCTGGAGCGGCTGTTCGACCGCATCGCGGCCGGCGGGCCTGGCGGCGGCGCCACCCTCCACGGCTGTCACATTGGTCCTGCGGCAAAGGCGCGTGCCGGTTCCGGCGCGCGCCTGCTGCGGGTCCGGCCGGAAAGTCCAAGGAAAACGGGCGGTTCCGTACAGCGGCCGCAAAGTGACGCCTGAGGGGAATCCGCGTCCGGCGGTTGCGGCAGCCGTCCAAAACTCTTAACGTTTTGATGGCTGGCAATGCGCTACAAACGTTCCTATCTAAAGTCGGGGCGGAACTAGCCGCCAATGGCCTCGCATGGAAGGACGGCCCTTGAATAATCTGCGAAATCTGGCGCTTTGGATCGTCATCGCGCTTCTTCTGGTGTTCCTGTTCAACCTGTTCCAGGGGACGGGCACCCACACCGCGGCCACGACCCTTTCCTATTCCAAGTTCACCGAACAGGTGGTTCAGAACCAGGTCCGGAAGGTGACCTTCCAGGGCGACCAGGTGAAGGGCGAACTGGTCACGGGCCAGCCTTTCGTCACCACCGTGCCGAGCAACGACGCCACGCTGTGGCCGACGCTGAAGTCGCACAATGTCGATACCGCCGTGTCGCCCGCCGACGACGGCATGCCCTCGCTGCTGGCCATCTTCATCAACTGGTTCCCCATGCTGCTGATCTTCGGCGTGTGGGTGTTCTTCCTCAGACAGATGCAGTCGGGCGGCGGCAAGGCGATGGGCTTCGGCAAATCGCGCGCCAAGCTGCTGACCGAGCGGCAGGGCCGCGTGACGTTTGAAGACGTCGCCGGCGTGGACGAGGCCAAGGATGACCTGAAAGAGATCGTGGACTTCCTGCGCGATCCGCAGAAGTTTCAGCGCCTGGGCGGGCGCATCCCCAAGGGCGTGCTGCTGGTCGGCCCCCCGGGCACCGGCAAGACGCTGCTGGCGCGCGCCATCGCGGGCGAGGCCAATGTGCCATTCTTCACCATTTCGGGCTCCGACTTTGTCGAGATGTTCGTGGGCGTGGGCGCAAGCCGCGTGCGCGACATGTTCGAGCAGGCCAAGAAGAACAGCCCGTGCATCGTGTTCATCGACGAGATCGACGCGGTCGGCCGCCATCGCGGCGCCGGCCTGGGCGGCGGCAATGACGAGCGCGAGCAGACCCTCAACCAGCTTCTGGTGGAGATGGACGGCTTCGAGGCCAATGAATCTGTCATCCTGATCGCCGCCACCAACCGGCCCGACGTGCTGGACCCGGCGCTGCTGCGCCCCGGCCGCTTCGACCGCCATGTGGTGGTGCCCAATCCCGACCTGGCGGGCCGCGAAAAGATCCTGCGCGTGCATCTGCGCAAGGTGCCGCTGGCGCCCGATGTGGACCCGCGCACCATCGCGCGCGGCACGCCGGGCTTCTCCGGCGCCGACCTCGCCAACCTGGTCAACGAAGGCGCGCTGATGGCGGCGCGGCGCGGCAAGCGCGTCGTCACCATGAGCGAACTGGAAGACGCCAAGGACAAGGTGATGATGGGCGCCGAGCGCCGCTCGATGGCGATGAGCGACGAGGAAAAGAAGCTCACCGCCTTCCACGAAGGCGGCCATGCCATCGTGGCGCTGAACGTCGTGGGCTCCGACCCCATCCACAAGGCCACCATCATCCCGCGCGGCCGCGCGCTGGGCATGGTGATGCGCCTGCCCGAACGCGACCAGCTTTCGCTGACCCGCCAGAAGATGCTGGCCGACCTCTGCGTGGCCTTCGGCGGACGCATCGCCGAGGAACTGGTGTTCGGCCATGAAAAGGTCACGACCGGCGCGCAGAGCGACATCGAACAGGCCACCCGCATGGCCCGCGCGATGGTCACGCGCTTCGGCATGTCCGATCAGTTGGGCCCCATCGCCTATGCCGAGAACCAGGAGGAAGTCTTCCTGGGCCACAGCGTGTCGCGCACCCAGAACGTCTCCGAAGCCACGGCGCAGAAGATCGACGCGGAAATCCACCGCATCATCGACGAATGCTATGCCAAGGCGCGGCAGATATTGACCGACCACCAGAGCGACCTCAACGTGCTGGCGCGCGGCCTGCTGGAGTATGAGACGCTGACGGGCGACGAGATCGTGGCGCTGCTCAAGGGCATTCCTCCGGTGCGCACGCCTTACGAGGATCCGGTCATGCCGTCCCGCGGCGAAGGCACCAGCGTGCCCGCCGCAGGCAAGCCGCGTCCGGCGGCGGGGCCTGGGCCGATCATCACGCCGGAGCCCCAGCCCAGATAAGCCGGGCGGCGCGGTTCTTTTGCGTCGTGAGTTCGTCGCGCCATCGCTCGTGTACGCCTTGTACACGTCGCTTGGCGCTCCTGCTCACGCCGCAAAACTCCTCGCGCCGCGACCTATCCTATAAAACTCTCCATGGCCGGGCTTGACCCGGCCATCCAACTTCCTTCCAGTAGGGGCGGCTTCTGCCGCCCTTTTCATTGGTGACAGGCATGCACCGCCCGCCCCATATCCTCAACGCCTCCACCAACCTGCTGGGCATATGCTTCGTCATCATCACCGGCCTGCGCCTGGCCTCCGCCAATGCCCGCTCCTATGCCGACGAGGTGGCGTGGCTGGCGGCGCTGCTGTTGTTCGTGGCGGCGCTCGCGGCTTACCTCTCCATCCGCAACGAGCATGACGGCTGGGGCGTGCGCGTGGCCGATGCGGCCTTCCTGGGCGGCATCACGGCATTGGCCTTGTCGGTGGTGATCGCGGCGATCTATCTCTGAACCCATGAAGCTCCTCGGCATCCTCAACGTCACCGAAGACAGTTTCTCCGACGGCGGCCGATACCTCGATCCCGCCGCCGCCATCGCCCATGCCGAAACGCTGGCGAAGGATGCCGACATCATCGACATCGGCGCGGCTTCCTCCAATCCCAATTCGCAGCTTCTTGCGCCCGAGGCCGAGATCGCGCGGCTCGCCGCCGTGATCCCGGCGCTGAAGGCCAAAGCCATCCCGGTTTCCGTCGACAGTTTCTCGCCCCGGGTGCAGCGTTGGGCGCTGGAGCAGGGCGTGGACTGCCTGAACGACATCCACGGCTTTGCGGATGCGGCGCTTTATCCGGCGCTGGCGGCTTCGCCCGCGAGGCTGATCGTGATGCACATGGTTCAGGCCGAAGGCGTGGCGGTGAAGACCGATGTCCCGCCGTCGGAAATCTTCGCCCGCGTCACGGCGTTCTTCGATGCCCGCATCGCCGCGCTGACCGATGCCGGCATCGCCCGCGAGCGGATCATCCTCGATCCCGGCATGGGCCAGTTCGTGGGCACGGATCCGGAAAACTCCCTGATCCTGCTGCGCCGCATCCCCGACCTGAAAAAACGCTACGGCCTGCCGGTTCTCGTCTCGGTGTCGCGCAAGGGCTTCCTGCGCAAGCTCGCCGGCCGCCCGCTGGCCGAGATCGGCCCCGCCACCCTGGCCGCCGAGCTTTATGCCGAAGCCAATGGCGCGGACTTCATCCGCACCCACGATCCGCGCGCCCTGCGGGGCGGCCTGGCGATCCTCAAGGCCATCGGCGGCGGCCAGGGCCCGAAGGAAGCCTCGTCCTGAGCCTGTCGAAGGATGAGGCCGGCCATGACATGGGGTCAGGGAAAGGCGTGCCTTTTCCGGCAAAACAATTATATTGCACAAGGACTTGGCCGTTCTTCGGCTCTTCAACGGCCTGGAAAGTCTTTGTTATCAATGCGTGATAAAATCCCTGCCGCTTTCCAGCTTCGAGTGACCGCTCCATGACGCGCAAATATTTCGGCACCGACGGCATCCGTGGCCGCACCAATACCCCCCGGCTGACGCCCGAGATCGCGCTGAAGGCCGGCATGGCGGCGGGGCGCATCTTCACCCGCGGCGAACACCGCCATCGCGTGGTGATCGGGAAGGACACGCGGCTGTCGGGCTACATGATCGAATCCGCGCTGGTCTCGGGCTTCACCGCCGTCGGCATGGACGTGTTCCAGTTCGGCCCGCTGCCCACGCCCGCCGTGGCCATGCTCACGCGGTCGCTGCGCGCCGACATGGGGGTGATGATCACCGCCTCGCACAATCCGTTCGAGGACAACGGCATCAAGTTCTTCGGGCCCGACGGGCAGAAACTGTCGGACGAGGTCGAGGCCGAGATCGAAGCCCTGATGATGGGCGGGCTGGAGCAGGGGCTCGCCCCCAGCCCGGCCATCGGCCGCGCCAAGCGCATCGACGACAGCCAGGCGCGCTATATCGAATTCGCCAAGCGCACCTTCCCGCGCAACCTGCGCCTCGACGGGCTGCGCATCGTGATCGATTGCGCCCACGGCGCCGCCTACAAGGTCGCCCCCGAAGTGCTGTGGGAGCTGGGCGCGGAAACCATCGCCATCGGCGTGTCGCCCGACGGCACCAACATCAATCTCGACTGCGGCTCCACCGCGCCCCAGGCCATGTGCGCCAAGGTGCGCGAGGTGCGGGCCGATTTCGGCATCGCGCTGGACGGCGATGCCGACCGCGTGGTGATGGCCGACGAGCAGGGCCGCATCATCGACGGCGACCAGATCCTGGCGCTGATCGCCCGCAGCTGGTCCAGGGCCGGTTCGCTCAAGGGCGGCGGCGTGGTGGGCACGGTGATGTCGAATGCCGGGCTCGACCGCTATCTGGGCACGCTGGGCCTCAAGCTGGCGCGCTCGCCGGTGGGCGACCGCTATGTGCTGGAGGAGATGGCCAAGGGCGGATTCAATGTGGGCGGCGAACAGTCGGGCCACATCATCCTGTCGGATTTCTCCACCACCGGCGACGGGCTGGTGGCCGCGCTCCAGGTGCTGGCGGTGCTGGCGCAGGAAGGCAAGCCCGCGTCCGAGGCCGCCCACCTGTTCGAACCGCTCCCCCAGGTGCTGGAGAATGTGCGCTTCAAGAAGGGCTCGCCGCTGGAAGACGCCAAGGTGAAGTCCACCATCAGCGACGCCAACGCCAAGCTGGGCGCATCGGGCCGCATCCTGGTGCGCAAATCGGGCACCGAGCCGCTGATCCGCGTGATGGCGGAGGGCGAGGACGAAAAGATGGTGCGCGCCGTGGTGCGCCAGATCGCCAGCGCCATCGAAGAGGCCGCAGCCTGAACACCGCTCCCGCGCGTCTTCTGGTCATAGCCGGTTCGGATTCCAGCGCCGGCGCGGGGCTCCAGGCCGATCTCAAGACCGCGCAGCATTTCGGCGTCTATGCCCAGACGGCGGTGACCGCGGTCACGGTGCAGAACACGCTGGGCGTGACGGGCGTGCATCCCGTTCCCCCCGCCATCGTGGCCGCGCAGATCGAGGCCGCGCTTTCCGACATCGGCGCGGATGCGGTCAAGACCGGGATGCTGGGCTCCGCCGAAATGGCGGGAACGGTCGCGGCGGCGCTGGAACGGCACGCTCCCGGCATCCCCCTGGTCGTTGACCCGGTGATGGTGGCCAAGGGCGGCGCGCGGCTGATCGACGAAGACGCCGTGGCCGCGCTGAAGACGCGCCTTCTGCCGTTGGCCGCGCTGGTCACGCCCAACCTGCCCGAGGCCGAAGCCCTGACGGGCATCCTGCCTGTGGATGACAATAGGGTGCGCGATGCGGCACGCGCGTTCGCGGCGATGGGCGCGCGGAATGTCCTGTTCAAGGGCGGACATGGGGACGGCGAAACCGTGCGCGACGTCCTCTGGACCGGCGGCGATTTCATCGTCTTCGAAGCAACGCGCCAGCACACAAGCCATACCCACGGCACGGGCTGCACCCTGGCCACCGCCATCGCCGGCGGCCTGGCACAGGGCTTGCCGCTATCCGAAGCCGTCCGCCGCGCGCACGCCTATGTCCAGGATGCGATCCGCACTGCGCCACGCCTGGGACATGGACACGGCCCGCTCAATCACCGCTGATCGTCGTCGTCGTGGGGAACGGTGTGGGGATGGCCATGCTCGTCAACGACTGTCGTGCTGTCGGGCGGCGGGTTCACGACCACGGTCTTGTGTTCGGTGGAACCGCATGCGGCAAGAACAAGGCAGGCGAGAATGGCGGCAACCCCCGGCCGCGTGATCTGTCGCGTGATGCGCATGACATTCTCCTGATGCATTCAGAAGGAAAACGCCTGCGCCCCGATGGAAGTTTCTGCCCGCGCGCCGCAACCACATGCGTGGCGGCGCGTTTCACCACGCCCGTCAGCGGTCCACAAACGGATCCTGCACCATGATGGTGTCGTCACGGTCGGGGCTGGTGGACAGCAGCGCCACCGGCGCGCCGATCAGTTCCTCGACCCGGCGCACATACTTGATGGCGTTGGCGGGAAGTTCGGCCCAGCTCCGCGCGCCGTGGGTGGTTTCCTTCCAGCCTTCCAGCGTCTCATAGATCGGTGTCAGCTTCGCCTGGAGGTTCGCGTCCGCGGGCAGATAGTCCAGCGTCTTTCCATCCACCATATAGCCGGTGCAGACCTTGATCTCGTCGAAGCCGTCCAGCACGTCGAGCTTGGTCAGGCAGATGCCGTCCACCCCGCCGGTCACCACCGTCTGGCGCACCAGCACCGAATCGAACCAGCCGCAGCGGCGCTTGCGGCCCGTCACGGTGCCGAACTCGTGACCGCGCTCGCCCAGCTTCTCGCCGGTAGCGTCTTTCAGTTCGGTGGGGAAGGGGCCTTCGCCCACCCGCGTGGTATAGCTTTTGACGATGCCCAGCACGGTGCCGATGGCGCGCGGCGAAACGCCCGCGCCCGCCGCCGCCTGGCCTGCCACCGTGTTGGACGAGGTGACGAAGGGATAGGTGCCGTGGTCGATGTCCAGCAGCACGGCCTGCGCGCCCTCGAACAGCACGCGCTTGCCCGCCTTGCGCGCGGCGTCCAGTTCGCGCCAGGACGAGCCCAGGAACGGCGCGATCTTCGGCGCGATCGCGTTCAGCGAGGCCAGCAGGGCGCCGGCATCCACTTCCGCCGCGCCGAAGCCGCGGCGCAGCACATTGTGATGGGCCAGCAGCCGTTCGATCTTGCCGGGCAGGGCGGCGGGATCGCCAAGGTCGATGGCGCGGATGGCCCTGCGGCCCACCTTGTCCTCATAGGCCGGGCCGATGCCGCGCTTGGTGGTGCCCAGCTTCTGCGATGCGGCTTCCTCGCGCAGTGCGTCCAGCTCGCGGTGCAGGGGCAGCACCAGCACGGCATTCTCGGCCAGCACCAGCAGATCGGGCGTGACCTTCAGCCCCGCGGCCCCGACCCGCCCGATCTCCTCCAGCAGCGACCAGGGATCGACCACCACGCCATTGCCGATGATCGACCGCTTGCCCTGCACCACGCCCGACGGCAGCAGCGAGAGCTTGTAGGTGCTGTTGCCCGTCACGATGGTATGGCCGGCATTGTTGCCGCCCTGGAAGCGCACCACCATGTCGGCGCGGTTCGACAGCCAGTCGATGATCTTGCCTTTGCCTTCGTCGCCCCACTGGGCGCCGATCACCGTGACGTTGGACATGGGAATTTCCGTACCCGTTAAGCTGCAGACATGGCGCGCCCGGCGCGCGCGTCCTCGCGCGTGGACCTCGCTCGGACCGGTGGCGGCTTATAGCAGGTACGAACCCGCCTGTAAGGGCAAAGGTGCCGCAGACCTGTTGATGCGGGAATCCACAGGGAAATCGGCCAAAGGGGAAATCAGTAAAAGACGCCGTATTCGACCGTGATGACCTCGCCCGAATCCTGGTCGATCAACAGGGCGTCGTTGCCGACCCGCACCCAGACCGCGCCATAGGGCGGCGGCGGCAAATCATAGGCGGCGAAATCGTCCAGCCAATAATCGCGCGCCCAGAAGGCCGACGGCAGGAATTCGCCGAACACCCAGCGATGGTCGTACCAGCCGGCGGGGCGGCGGTAATCCGGCCCGCGGAATCGGCGCGAGGCCTGGAAGTTGCGGTGAAAATCGCGGTAGCTGCTGAAGTCGTGCCGCGGCCCGCCATAACCCGGCCCGCGCCATTCGGGCCGGTTGCCCGGCCGGTAATAGCCGGACCGGTTGTCCGGGCGGCGATTGTCGGGCCTGAAGCCATTGTTTCCGGGCTGGCGCTCCGCACCGCCGAAACGGTTTCCGCCGCGATCGGCGTGCTGAAACTGCCGCTGCTGCGGTGCCGCCTGCCGCTGCGGCGCCGCCTGTGGCGCGGGGCGCGGTGCCTCATGGCGTTGCGGCGCCTGTTGCGGCTGCTGCGGCTGCGCGCCGCGCGGCGTGAAGCCCGGCCCGCCATGGCCCCATGCGCCGCCCACATGGCGCTGCTGTTCCTGTGCGAAGGCTGGTGCAGCGGCCAGGATCGCGATGGCCGCGAAAACAGCGATTTTCCGCATATCTGTCCTCCGGCGCCCGAAGCAGTAACCCGCCCGCGCAGCTTTTGGTTCCCTTTGTGCCACCCCGCCCCTATGGTCGCACTGTGAGCGATTTTCTCATCCGTCCCGCTGCAGCCGGCGATGCGGCCGCGATCGTGGCCCTGCTGCGCGAGCTTGCGGCCTATGAAAAGCTGCTGGACCGATTTCATCTGACGGAAGATGCGGTGCGGCGCGACATGCTGGGCGGCGCGCCCTGCGGCTGCGACCTGGCATTTGCGGACGGCGAACCGGCGGGCCTTGCCAGCTGGTTCTGGACCTATAAAAGCTTCCGCGCCATGCGCGGGCTGTTCGTGGAGGATCTGTATGTGCGTCCCGCATTCCGCGGCCGTGGACTGGGCCGCGCGCTGCTGGCGCATCTGGCGCTGCGGACGCGTAATGCGGGCGGCTTCCTGGAATGGCAGGTTCTGGACTGGAACGCGCCGTCCATCGCCTTCTACAGAAGCCTGGGGGCGGCGCCGGTGGAGGAGTGGCTCAACTATCGCCTGGAAGGCGAAGCCCTGCAGGCGCTGGCGTCATGAGGAATGTCGTGCTGGTGGTGGCGGTCGCCGAAAATGGCGTCATCGGCCAGGACGGGCGGATCCCCTGGCACATCTCTGACGATCTCCGGCGGTTCAAGGCGCTGACGCTCGGCCAGACCGTGGTGATGGGCCGCAAGACCTGGGACTCGCTGCCGCGAAAACCGCTGCCGGGGCGCACCAACATCGTGGTGACGCGGCAAAGCGGCTGGCAGAGTGACGGCGCGACGGCTGCGTCCTCGCTTGCCGATGCGATCCACAAGGCCTCCGGCGATGTGATGGTCATCGGCGGCGGCGACATCTATCGCCAGGCCCTGCCGCTGGCCACGCGCATCGAACTCACCGAAGTGCATCGCGCCTATGAAGGCGATGCGTTTTTCACCTTCGACCGCAACGGCTGGATCGAGTCGCACCGCGAAGACCACGTCACGCCCGACGGCCTGGGCTATTGCCATGTGACGCTGGAACGCGCGCCCTAGGGTTCGCTCATCCTGAGCCTGTCGAAGGACGAGCCGGCCATCACAAGGTTCGATCTGCTATTCGATCACGATCTTCGGGGCTGGCTTCGATACCGTTTCAAGGGCGGCGGCCACCTGTTTCGCGATGGCCAGGAAGGCCTGCGCCTCCGGGCCGTCCGCAGCCGACACGCTGACAGGCGTGCCCGCATCCGATGTCTCGCGGATGCGCGGCAGCAGCGGAATCTCGCCCAGGAAAGGCACGCCCATCTTTTCCGCCGTCTCGCGCGCCCCGCCATGGCCGAAGATGTCGTGGCGGCTGCCGCAGTCGGGGCAGATGAACATGCTCATGTTCTCGACCACGCCCAGGATCGGCACGCGGGTCTTGTTGAACATGGTGACGCCTTTGCGGGCGTCGATCAGGGCAATGTCCTGCGGCGTGGAGACGATCACCGCGCCCTTCAGCGGCACGCGCTGCGCGATGGTGAGCTGCGCATCGCCCGTGCCCGGCGGCATGTCCAGCACCAGCACGTCCAGCGGCGCCCATTCCACATCGTTCATCATCTGGGTGATGGCGCTCTGCACCATCGGCCCGCGCCAGATCATCGCCTCGTCCTCCTTGACCAGGAAGCCGATGGACATGGTCTTGAGCCCGTGCCGCACGATGGGCCGCAGCTTGTGGCCGTCGCTGTCCGGTTTCTCGCTGATCGCCAGAAGCCGCGGCACCGACGGGCCATAGATGTCGGCGTCCAGCAGGCCCACGCGCAGCCCCAGCTTCGCCAGCGACAGCGCCAGGTTGACCGCGACGGTGGATTTGCCCACGCCGCCCTTGCCGCTGGCCACCGCGATGATGTTGGCGACGCCCGGAATGCCCGCGGCGGGCGGCGGCGCCTGACGGTTCACCGCGGGCCGCGGCGCATGACGATGGTCGTGCGCCTTCGTCTCGCGTTCCTGCGGATTGTCCTCATGGGCAGTCAGCACGGCGGTGACGGACTTCACGCCCTTCACCCCCAGCGCCATCGCCTCGCAGATCTTGCGCAGCGGCTCGGACTGCGGCCCGCGGCCCGGCGGCACTTCCAGCGCGAAGCCGACATGGCCATCCTTGACCACCAGCCCCTGGATCATGTCCTGCTGCACCACGCTGCGCCCGCTCGCAGGATCCACCACCTGGTCGAGCGCCCTCAATACATCGTCGCGAATGTCGGTCATGACGGGGGATATAACCCTCCGGTCCGGCGATTTCCAGAATGGGGTTGCCGCGGGCCAGGGCCAGGTTTCCGCCAAAAAAACCGCGCCGGGATGCGGCTTTTGCCTGTCTGTTCCGGGCGTCCCTGCTTATAAACTAGGCCCGATTCTTGTCTCTTCCCGGGTTCGAAGCGATGCGTGTCCTGAAAAGCCTTCGTCTCCTTGCGGCGTTCCTCGTCTCGCTGGCGCTGCCGGCCGCCGCGCGTCCGGCGCCGGATTCCTTTGCCGATCTGGCGAACAGGCTGCTGCCCACCGTGGTCAACATCTCCACCAGCCAGACGTTGAAGGCGCCGCCGCCCAGCGCCCTGCCGCAGCTTCCGCCCGGCTCCCCGCTGGAGGATCTCTTCAAGAATTTCCTGGGGCCGCGGTCCAACGCGCCGCGCCATGTGACTTCGCTGGGTTCGGGCTTCATCATCGATCCCTCGGGCTATGTCGTCACCAACAACCATGTGATCGAGGACAGCGATCAGATCACCGTCAGCCTGCAGGACGGCACGCAGATGCCGGCCCGCCTGGTGGGCCGCGACACCAAGACGGACCTGGCGCTGCTCAAGGTGACGACGAAAAAGCCGCTGCCCGTCGCCCGCTTCGGCGACAGCGACAAGGCGCGCATCGGCGACTGGGTGATCGCCATCGGCGATCCCTTCGGCATCGGCTCCACCGTCACGGCGGGCATCGTCTCGGCCCGCAACCGCAACATCAACGCCGGCCCCTATGACGACTTCATCCAGACCGACGCGCCGATCAACCGCGGCAACAGCGGCGGGCCGCTGTTCGACATGGACGGCAATGTGGTGGGCATCAATTCGGCCATCTTCTCGCCGTCGGGCGGCAGCATCGGCATCGGCTTCGCCATTCCGTCGAACCTGGCGCGCGAGGTGCTGGGCCAGCTTCGCCAGTTCGGCGTGGCGCGGCGCGGCTGGATCGGCGTGCGCATCCAGCAGGTGACGCCCGAGATCGCGGAAGGCCTGGGCCTTCCCACCGCGCAGGGCGCCCTGGTGGCGGGCGTGACGGGCGGCGGGCCCGCGGCCAAGGCGGGCGTGGCGAACGGCGACCTGATCGTGAGCTTCGACGGCAAGCCGGTGGGCGACGACCGCGCCCTGCCGCGCATCGTGGCGGACACGCCCATCGGCAAGACGGTCAACATGGATGTGCTGCGCAAGGGCAGGAAGCAGTCGGTGCGCATCACGGTGCAGAAGCTGGCCGACGACACCCAGCCCGACAAGCCCGCCAAGGCGCCGCCTCCTCCGGCGAAGAAGGGCCAGCCCAAGGTGGCGCAGCTGGGCCTGACGCTGGGACCGCTGGACGGGCCCGCGCGCGCCAAGTTCCGGATCGGCGGCGCCATCACGGGCGTAGCGGTGACGGATGTGGAGCCCGGAAGCCCGGCTGCGGAAAAGTCCCTGCGCCCCGGCGATGTGATCGTGGAAGTATCGGGCCAGCCGGTCCGGACGCCCGCCGATGTGTCGAAGCGCGTCGAGGCCGACGCCGGCGCGGGCAAGAAGGTCGAACTGTTGCTGGTCAACCGGGGCGGCGACCTGACATATGTCGGGTTGCGGCTGAATTAGCCGCCGTCCCACCTGTCATCCCCGGCGAACGCGGCGCGGTGCGCCGCGTGAGGGAAGGGGGCCCAGGCGCTTGCCGCAAGGCCGGTTTCGACAGCCGGGAATGCTCAAGCCCGCACGATCTCCGCGTCGTCATACCCTTGCAGATACAGCAGCGCCGTCAGGTCATTGTGCTGGATCGCAGCGCCCGCGGCGTCCGCCACGATGGGCTTGGCATGATAAGCCACGCCAAGTCCCGCGCGCTGGATCATCGCCAGGTCGTTTGCTCCGTCGCCCACCGCCAGCGTGTCGGCAAAGGTCAGGCCGTTGGCGGCGACGCCGTCCTCCAGCGCCTTGAGCTTGGCCTCGCGCCCCAGGATGGGCGTGCCCACTTCGCCGGTCAGCCGCTCGCCGTCGTCCAGCAGGGTGTTGCCGCGTTCGGCATGGAAGCCCGCCGCTTCCGCCACGCGCCGGGTGAAGAAACGGAAGCCGCCCGATACCAGCATGGTGTGGGCGCCGTGGGCGCGCATGGTGGCCAGCAGCGACTTCGCGCCGGGGTTCAGCCGCACCCGCTCGGCATAGGTGCGTTCCAGCGCCGACAGGGCGAGTCCCTTGAGCATGCCGACGCGTTCGCGCAGCGCCGCCTCGAATTCCAGCTCGCCGCGCATCGCGCGCTCGGTGATGGCGGCGATCGCGGGCTTCAGGCCCGCCATGTCGGCCAGCTCGTCCAGGCATTCGACATTGATGATGGTCGAATCCATGTCGGCGATCAGCAGCTTTTTGCGCCGCTTCTCCGCCGCCACCAGGTTTATGTCCAGCGGCAGGTCGGCGGCGATGTCGCGCGCCGCGACCAGCGCGGCGATCCCGGCAACCGGCAGGTCGAAGGCGAAACCCGGCGACAGCATCTTCGCCGCGCCGCTGCCCAGTCCGGAAAAAAGCGCGGGCTCCGCGCCCTTGCCGATGACGCTCAGAACAAACATTGTGATGTCCAGGGAACCGATGAAATTCGACGCCGTCCTTATTGCAGGCCCCACCGCGAGCGGCAAGTCCGCGGCGGCGCTGGCGCTCGCCGAACATATCGGCGGTGCGCTCATCAACACCGATTCCATGCAGGTCTATCGCGAGGTGCCCATCCTCACCGCGCAGCCTTTGGCGGAAGACCGCGCGCGTGCGCCGCATCTTCTCTATGGCCATGTGAGCGCGCACGAACTTTATTCCGTCGGGCAATGGCGGCAGGATGCTGCCGCCGCGCTGGCCGAGGCCGAAGCGATGCAACGCGTGCCGATCTTCGTGGGCGGCACCGGCATGTATTTCGCCGCGCTGACCGAAGGACTGGCGGACATCCCGCCCATTCCGCCCGACGTGCGCACCGCGGCGCGCGCCTTGCTGGAGGCGATCGGCGTGGCCGAACTGCACCGCCGCCTCGCCGCGCGCGATCCCCTGACGGCGGCGCGGCTGCGTCCCGGCGATCCGCAGCGCGTGCTGCGCGCCTGGGAAGTGTTCGAAGCCACGGGCCGTCCCCTGGCCGCCTGGCAGGATGCGCCCGCCGAGCCGGTGCTGGGAAAGCGGAAAGCCGCCGCTTTCGTCCTCGATCCGCCGCGGCCCGAACTGCGCCGGCGCATCGCCGCGCGGTTCGAGGCGATGGTGGATGCCGGCGGGCTGGAGGAAGCCCGGGCGCTGACCGGGCTCGACCCCGCGCTGCCGGCGGCCAAGCTGCTGGGCCTGCGTCCGCTTCAGGCCCTGGCAGCCGGAACCCTGGGCCGGGAGCAGGCGCTGGACGCCGCCATCACCGCCACCCGCCAGTTCGCCAAGCGCCAGATCACGTGGTTCCGCCACAGGATGCCACATTATATCTGGTTCGACCCTGCAAAGAGCAATATAATTGCTCAATATGACAAAATTTCTGCATGAAATTTCTTGACGCCGCGCTGCAGCATCATTAGCTTGCCGCGCCATGAAGCAGGAGCTCGTAATTATCTGGCCGCCGTTCGCGCGAAGCTGACGCTTCGTTCGCGGACATGGCGGCCATGCGGACAAGGGGCGGAAACGCCCCTTTATCTTTGGCGCGATTGCGAGCATTGGATTTTCCGGGGATTCGGCATGGACAAGGACGACACATTGCAGGGCGTGACCGCCGAGGCGGCTCCCCATCCCATGGCGCTGACCATGACGGGCGCGCAGATGGTGATCCGCGCCCTCAAGGACCAGGGCGTCACCCACATCTTCGGCTATCCCGGCGGCGCGGTGCTGCCCATCTATGACGCGCTGTTCAAGGTCGAAGGCATCGAGCATGTGCTGGTGCGCCACGAGCAGGGCGCCGTCCATGCCGCCGAAGGCTATGCCCGCTCCACCGGCAAGCCCGGCGTGGTGCTGGTGACCTCCGGCCCCGGCGCCACCAATGCCGTCACCGGCCTGACCGACGCGCTGATGGATTCCATTCCCCTGATCGTGCTGAGCGGCCAGGTGCCCACGCACCTGATCGGCACCGACGCTTTCCAGGAATGCGACACAGTCGGCATCACCCGGCCCTGCACCAAGCACAACTGGCTGGTCAAGCACGTGAACGACCTCAGCCACATCCTGCACGAGGCGTTCGAGATCGCGACCACCGGCCGCCCCGGCCCGGTGGTGGTGGACATTCCCAAGGATGTCCAGTTCCAGACCGGTTCCTATCACGGGCCGGAAGCCGTCCATCACCGCACCTATCGCCCCAGGACCGATCCCGACCTGCGCGCGGTCGCGAAAGCGGTGGAGATGATGGCCGCGGCGAAGAAGCCGATCTTCTACACCGGCGGCGGCATCATCAATTCGGGGCCCGAAGCCGCGCGGCTGCTGCGCGAGCTGGTGGACCTGACGGGCTTTCCCGTCACCTCGACCCTGATGGGGCTGGGCGCCTTCCCGGCCTCGCGGCCCGAATGGCTGGGCATGCTGGGCATGCACGGCACCTGGGAAGCCAACCACGCCATGCACGATTGCGACCTGATGATCTGTCTGGGCGCGCGCTTCGACGATCGCTGCACCGGCCTGGTCAAGGCCTTCTCGCCGGGCTCGCAGAAGATCCATCTCGACATCGACGCCTCGCAGATCAACAAGATCGTGCGGGTCGATCTGGGCATCGTGGCCGACGCCGCCAAGGCGCTGCGCGAAATGGTGCGCCTGTGGAAGACGGGCCGGCGCAAGGCCCAGCCGCTGGAGGGCTGGTGGAAGCAGATCGACGCCTGGCGGGCGAAGAAATCGCTGTCGTTCCGCAATTCCGACACCATCATCAAGCCGCAATATGCCATCGACCGGCTCTACGAACTGACGAAGCATCGCGACGATGTCTATGTCACCACCGAAGTGGGCCAGCATCAGATGTGGGCGGCCCAGCGTTTCCGCTTCGAACAGCCGGGCCGCTGGATGACGTCGGGCGGGCTGGGCACGATGGGCTATGGTCTGCCCGCGGCGGTGGGCGTGCAGATGGCCCATCGGGACGCGCTGGTGATCGACATCGCGGGCGAGGCCTCGGTGCAGATGACCATGCAGGAAATGTCCACCGCGATGCAGTATGACCTGCCGGTCAAGATCTTCATCCTGAACAACGAATATATGGGCATGGTGCGCCAGTGGCAGGAGATATTGCACGGCGGGCGCTATTCCCATTCCTATTCCGAGGCACTGCCCGATTTCGTCAAGCTGGCGGAAGCCTTCGGCTGCGTGGGCCTGCGCGCGGACAAGCCGTCGGAACTGGACGACAAGATCAGGGAGATGATCGCGGTGAAGCGGCCGGTGCTGTTCGACGTGCGCGTGGACCCGGCCGAGAACTGCTATCCCATGATCCCCAGCGGCGCGCCGCACAACGAGATGCTGCTGTCGCCCGATGACGGCGGCGAGATCAGCGACGCCGGAAAGATGCTGGTCTGATCCCATGCACGATACAAAGGTCAAGCTGACCGACGAGGTCGAGCGCCACACCCTGACCGTGCTGGTCGACAACGAGGCCGGCGTGCTCGCGCGCGTGGTGGGCCTGTTCTCGGGCCGGGGCTACAATATCGAAAGCTTGACGGTGGCCGAGGTCGATCCGATGGCGCGCACCAGCCGCATCACCATCGTGACCAGCGGCACGCCCCATGTGATCGAGCAGATCGAGGCGCAGTTGCGCCGCCTGGTCCCCACCCACAAGGTCACCAACTGGACCAGCGAGAAGGCGGGCATCGAGCGCGAGATGGCGTTGATCAAGGTGGCGGGCGCCGGCGAGAAGCGGGTCGAGGCGCTGCGCATGGCCGAAGCCTTCCGCGCCCGGCCCGTGGACACCACCCATTCCAGCTTCGTGTTCGAGATCACCGGCGCCCCCAGCAAGATCGACAGCTTCATCGACCTGATGCGCCCGCTGGGGCTGGTCGATGTTTCGCGCACCGGCGTCGCCGCGATCACCCGGGGGCCGGAAGCGATGTAGCCTGGTCCCAACTGTCATGGCCCGGCTTGTCCGGGCCATCCAGTTGGTTTGTATGAAAGTAACTGGATGGCCCGCATGAAGCGGACCATGACGAAAGGGAAGAAGGGTAAGTCTTATGCGCGTTTACTACGATCGGGATGCCGATCTGAATCTCATCAAGAACAAGAAGGTCGCCGTGATCGGCTTCGGCAGCCAGGGCCATGCCCATGCCCAGAACATGCGCGATTCCGGCGTGAAGGAGGTGGTGATCGCCGCCCGCCCCGGCTCCAGCGCGAAGAAGGCCGAAGTCGCGGGCTTCAAGGTCATGCCCGTGGCCGAGGCCGCCAGATGGGCCGACGCCATGATGATGGCCACGCCCGACGAACTTCAGGCCGATATCTGGAAGGACGAGCTGAAGGACAACATGAAGCAGGGCTCGGCGCTGCTGTTCGCCCACGGCTTCAACGTGCATTTCAAGCTGATCGAGCCGCGCCCCGACATGGACGTGCTGATGGTCGCCCCCAAGGGCCCCGGCCACACCGTGCGCAGCGAATATCTCAAGGGCGGGGGCGTGCCCACGCTGATCGCCGTGCACCAGGATGCCTCCGGCAACGCCCATGACCTGGGCCTCAGCTATGCCTCGGCCATCGGCGGCGGCCGCGCCGGCATCATCGAGACCAATTTCAAGGAGGAATGCGAAACCGACCTGTTCGGCGAACAGGTGGTTCTGTGCGGCGGGCTGGTGGAATTGATCCGCGGCGGTTTCGAAACGCTGGTGGAAGCGGGTTATGCGCCGGAAATGGCCTATTTCGAATGCCTGCACGAAGTGAAGCTGATCGTGGACCTGATCTATGAAGGCGGCATCGCCAACATGAACTATTCGATCAGCAACACCGCCGAATATGGCGAATATGTCACCGGCCCGCGCATCATCAACGCCGGAACCAAGGCCGAGATGAAGAGGGTGCTGGCCGACATCCAGCAGGGCAAGTTCGCCCGCGACTGGGTGCTGGAGAACAAGGCCGGCCAGGCTTCGTTCAAGGCCACCCGCGCCCTGGGCGATGCTCACCCGATCGAGGAAGTCGGCGCCAAGCTGCGCGCGATGATGCCGTGGATCGCCAAGAACAAGCTGGTCGATACGGCGAAGAACTGAGGCGCTTGGCTTTTACCCGCCGGCGGCGTCGCGCGTGCTCACGTGCGTGAAGCACGCTCCGCGCGACGCTCCTGGCCGGCGGCCAAAATCCTGCGCGCCTCGAAGTACCTGTGTCATCCCCGGCGAACGTGGCGCACCGCGCCGCGCCCCCAGTTGTCATCCCCTTCCTTCGCGGCGCGCGGCCGGGAATGAGAAATGGGCCGGCCTCATCCTTCGACAAGCTCAGGACGCGGCTTCGACAGGCTCAGGATGTGGCTCCTTATCATGTCACAGCCGTTCGTCCCTGTCCGCACTGGCGGCGCGCCGCGCATCGGCTAGGATCGCGGGATGACGATGCACGGAACGCCTCATGTCCTGTCCACGCCCTGTCCCGGCCGCTGGCCGGGGCTTGGCGGCGCTCCTTTGTGGATAAGCGCACACCCCGCGCGCGCCAACCGCTTGCTGCGGCGTGCCTTCCCTGTCCGTCCCGGGGGGAGGGGGGTGGTTTTTGAAGCCGCACAATTATATTGCCGAAGCGGTTTTTATCCCCGCCCTGTCCACCTTGTTCCTCCCGTGACCGAGATGCCATGACCCAGCGCCCGCCCATTCCCGATCCGCCCTATCGCGGCGGCTGCCTGTGCGGAGCGGTGCGCTATGTCCTGGGCGCCAGGCCGCTGGCGGTGAACGCCTGCCACTGCACCGATTGCAAGAAGACCACCGGCGCCACCAACGTGGTCATGCTGATCGCGAACAGCGGCGATTTCTCGTTCACCGGCGAGGTGCAGACCTATCGCAAGCGCGCCGACTCGGGCCGCGAGCTGGATATCCGCCGCTGCGCGGTTTGCGGCACCCGCCTGTTCCATCACAATCTGGCGTCCGCCGCCCTGGTGTTCATCGCCGCGGGCACGCTGGATGACCCGGGCTGGGCGATCCCCACCTCGCATATCTGGGTGGAGAGGATTTCGCCCGGCGTGGCGATACAGGACGACGCCATCCAGGTCGTGGGCCAGCCCGCCGACCGCAGGATCCTGATGGACGCCTTCGCCAAAGTGTATGGCGCCAAAGTGTATGGCGCCAAAGGCGGCGCATGAAACTCGGCACACCGTTATCGCCGGCCGCCGTCCGCGTGATGCTGCTGGGCTCGGGCGAACTGGGCAAGGAAGTGGTGATCGAACTCCAGCGCCTGGGCGTGGAGACCATCGCGGTGGACCGCTATGCCGGCGCGCCCGCCCATCAGGTCGCGCACCGTTCTCATGTGATCGACATGACCAACGCCCGCGCCCTGCGCGCGGTGGTGGAGCGCGAGCGCCCGCACCTGATCGTGCCCGAGATCGAGGCGCTGGCGACGGATGAACTGGTGCGCATCGAAGCCGACGGGTTGGCGGCCGTGATCCCCACCGCGCGCGCCGCCCACATCACCATGAACCGCGAACGCATCCGCAGGCTGGCGGCGGAGGATCTGGGCCTTCCCACATCGCCCTACGCCTTCGCCGCGTCGCTGGAAGAACTGCAGGCCGCCGCCGCGAAGATCGGCTTTCCCTGCTTCGTCAAGCCGGTGATGTCGTCTTCGGGCAAGGGCCAGTCGCGGCTTCGTTCCGCCGGCGATGTCGCGCCCGCCTGGGAAAAGGCCCTGTCGGCGGGACGCGTGCGCGAGGCGCGCGTGATCGTGGAAGGCGAGATCGAATTCGATTTCGAGATCACCCAGCTTACGGTGCGTGCGGCGGGCGCTGACGGACAGATCGGCACGCATTTCTGCGAACCCATCGGGCATCTGCAGAAGGACGGCGACTATGTGCAATCCTGGCAGCCCCAGCCGATGAGCGCCGCCGCCCGCGACAGGGCGCGCGAAATGGCCGCCGCGGTCACCGGCGCGCTGGGCGGGCTTGGCATCTTCGGCGTGGAACTGTTCGTGAAGGGCGATCGGGTCTGGTTCTCGGAAGTCTCGCCCCGGCCGCACGACACCGGGCTAGTGACGCTGGTATCGCAATATCAGAGCGAGTTCGCGCTGCATGCGCGCGCCATCCTGGGTCTGCCCGTCGACACGGCGCTGGCCTCTCCCGGCGCGTCCGCCGTGATCTATGGCGGGGTCGAGGCGGGCGCGCTGGTCTTCGAAGGTGCGGCGGCGGCGCTGGCCGTGCCGGGCAGCGAACTGCGCCTGTTCGGCAAGCCGCAGTCCTTTGTGAAGCGGCGCATGGGCGTGGCGCTGGCGCGCGGCACAACCGCCGATGAAGCGCGGGCGCGCGCGGATGCCGCCGCGCGTGCCGTGAAACCGGCGGTTTACCTGTCACAGTAACTTCATAAAAACGAGCCGTCATCGCGGGCCGGCGTTAACCGGCCACATACGGGCGGTCCCTAACGTCCCGCGCCAGCAACGGATTTTCTCACGGATTCCCCATGACGCCCGCCGCGCCAACGGCCTCCGCCGCAAACGAACAGGCAGCGGGCGATCACCTGACGGCCGGCCTGCTGGCGGCGCGCACGCCGGCGCTCAGCGAAACCACCACCTGCGGCGAGGTATTCGAATGGTTCCTCGCCAATCCCGCCGTGTCGGCCGCTGCGATCCTCGACAGCAGGAGCGGCGAGATCCTGGGCCTGGTGAACCGCTTCATCTTCTTCGCCCGCTATGCCCGGCAATATGTGCCGGAGCTGTTCAGCCGCAAGTCCATCCTCAAGCTGGCCAACCGCAATCCCCTGGTGGTCGATGCGGAGGTCCGCGTGGCCGACCTCGGCGCCACCCTGCTGGTGGAGAATCCCGAGGCGCTGGTCGAATGTTTCGTGGTCACGCGGCGGGGCCGCTATCTGGGCGTGGGCACGGGCGAGGCGCTGCTGCAGGGCAAGGTGCGCCTGCTTCAGGCGCGCGAGGAGGCGCTGAGCCGCGCGCTGGAGGCGGAAACCCATGCCAACGCCGCCAAGAGCGATTTCCTGGCGCTGATGAGCCATGAGTTGCGCACGCCGCTCAACGCCATCATCGGCTTTTCCGAGATGCTGGGCTCGGAGATACTGGGCCCGCTGGGCCACGCGCGCTACCGCGAATATGCCAATGACGTGAACGGAGCGGGCCGTCACCTGTTGGCGCTGATCAATGACATTCTCGATCTTTCCAAGGCGGAGGCCGGCAAGTTCGAACTGGCCTGCGAGGAGATCGTTCCCGCGGATGTGATCACCGAATGCCTCAAACTGACGCGCGGCCGGGCGCATGACGGCGGCCTGCGGCTCACATGCGACCTGGCCCAGGGCCTGCCCAATCTGTTCGTGGACCGGCTGCGCTTCAAGCAGGTGCTGCTGAATCTCTGTTCCAACGCCATCAAGTTCACGCCGCCCGGCGGCACCGTGCATGTCGCGGCGGACTATCTGGACGACGGCGGTTTCCTGATGAAGGTCAAGGATACCGGCATCGGCATGTCGCCCGAACAGATTCCGGTCGCGCTGGAGCCGTTCCGCCAGATCGCGTCCCCCTTCGCGCGCAACACGGAAGGCACGGGCCTGGGCCTTGCGCTCGTCAAATCGCTGGTGGAATGCCACGACGGCCGGCTGGAGATCGAAAGCGCCCCCGCAAAGGGAACCACCGTGCGGGTGATCCTGCCGCCGCATCGCGCGGTTCACCGCCGCACGGCGCTGTCGGCCTAGGGGCGGCGGTCAGGCGGGATTTTCCAGGCTGAACATCGCCGCGTCGTCGTCATAGGAGAACATCTCGGCAAAGCGCGCCCAGCTCACCACCGTCTTCAGCGTTTCCTCCGCCGTATCCTCGGCCATGTGATCTTCCAGTTCGTCGAGGAAACGGGTCTTGGGCGCGCTATGGCTGGCGCGCTCGTCCAGCACCTTGCGGATATGGGCGACCAGCGGCACGTGGCTCTGCAGCGCGCGCGAGAATATCTCCTTGCGCTCATTGAGCTCGCCGTCGGCAAAGCGCTTGCCCATGTGGGTCAGCTTGATGTCGCCGCCTTCCACGTCCGCCAGGCGCAGAAGCTGCATGGCCTCGGCTACGGGGAACAGTTCGTCGACCTCAAGCTCCTGCTCATAGGCCACGTCGGGCAGGTCGGCCTTGCCGTCATAGGGCGGCGCCGCGAGCGCCTCGACAAGGCCCGCGATCTGGTTGGGCGAGACATGGGTCAGGGGCATGGCGATGCCCTGCGCGGCCTGTGCCTGGGCCTGGCGCATGCGTTCCACCCGCCGCGCCGTCATCTCGACATAGATGCGGTCCACATAGCCTTCGAAAGCCGGACTGGTGCGATCGCGCGGCTGGGGCAGGTCGATCCTGATCTCCGACGCCACGCGGCCCGGATTGGACGAGAACAGCAGCACGCGGTCGCACATCAGCACCGCCTCTTCGATATTGTGCGTCACCAGGATGATGCCCTTGATCGGCAGCCGGCCGTCTCCCCACAGCTCGACCAGGTCGGTGCGCAGGTTCTCGGCGGTCAGCACGTCCAGCGCGCTGAAGGGCTCGTCCATCAGAAGGATGTTGGGGTGCACCACCACGGCCCGGGCAAAACCCACGCGCTGGCGCATGCCGCCCGACAGTTCGCGCGGATAGGCGCTCTCATAGCCGTCCAGCCCGATCAGGTCGATCGCGGCCAGTGCGCGCTCGCGCATCTCGCGCGGCGGAAGATTCAGGGCCTCAAGCCCCAGTTGCACATTCTCCAGCACCGTCAGCCAGGGAAACAGCGCGAAGCTCTGGAACACCATCGAAACGCCCTGGACCGGTCCTTCGATCGGCGTACCCATGTAGGACAGGCGCCCGCCCTGCGGCCGCGACAGGCCGGCGATCAGCCGCAGAAGCGTGGACTTGCCCGAACCCGAACGTCCCAGCAGGCCCACGATCTCGCCTTCCTTGAGGGTCAGGTTGACATCGTCAAGGACCAGCAGCTCCTCGCCCCCGCCGCGCGGGAAGGTGCGGCGCACATGCTCAACGGTCAGAAGATCGTTCGCCATCACCCAGCCCTCATGTCAGACGGAACTTTCGCTCCGCGTACCAGTAAAGCGGCCGCCAGAAGGTCCGGTTCAGCACGACCACCAGGAAACTCATCATGGCAGTGCCCAGAACGACGCGGCGGAAGTCGCCTGCTGTTACCGCATCTGCGATATAGGCGCCAAGCCCGTGCGCGTGAAGGGTGCGGGTTCCCCAGCTTGCAACTTCCGCCACGATGCTTGCGTTCCATGCGCCGCCCGAAGCGGTGATGGCGCCGGTGACATAATAGGGCAGCACCGCGGGCAGGGCGACGCGCTTCCACCACAGCCAGCCGCGTACGCCGAAATTCTCGGCCGCATCGCGCAGTTCCTTGGGCATGGCGCTGGCGCCCGCGATCACGTTGAACAGGATGTACCATTGGGTGCCCAGCACCATCAGCGGCGACAGCCAGACATCGGGATTGAGATCCCACAACACGATCAGGGACACCGCCAGCGGGAACAGGATGTTGGCAGGGAAGGCTGCCAGGAACTGCGCCACCGGCTGCACGATGGCGGACAGGCGCGGGCGCAGCCCCACATAGATTCCAATGGGCGTCCAGATCGCACTCGCCAGCGCGATCAGGACGACCACGCGCACCAGCGTGATCAACCCCAGCCCCAGCGTCACTGCCGCATCGTGCCAGCCCAGGTTGGCATAGGCGAATTCATAGATGCGGAAGGCGCCATAAAGTCCGATCAGGCCCAGCAGCATGTACCACAGGATGTCGGCGATGCGGCTGTCATAGTCGCGTGCCGCTGCGCGCACGCCGAAATGCGGCGGCTGCCAGTAATAGCTCCAGCGCATCATCTGCTCGAACGGCGCGGTCATCAGGTCCAGCAGCCTGGAGCGGCGATAGACCGTCAACGCCCAGGACTGGGGCAGGTCTTCCGGCTGGTCGTCGCCGATGCGGAAGCGGTCGGTCCATGCGACCAGCGGCCGGAACAGAAGCTGGTCATAGATCAGGATGACCGCCAGCATGGCCAGGATGGCGTAGCAGATGGCGGCAAGGTTCTTCTGGGCGATGGCCACGGCGATCCACGACCCGATGCCCGGAAGCGCGATGGTGGTCTTGCCCACGCTGATCGCCTCGGACACGGTGACGAAGAACCAGGCGCCCGACATGCTCATCATCATGTTCCAGATCAGCGGCGGCATGGCGAAGGGCGCCTCGATGCGCCAGAAGCGCGCCCAGGCGTTGAGGCCGAACATGCGGCCCGCCTCGACCAGCTCCTCGGGCACGGTGCGCAGCGACTGGTAGAAGCTGAAGGCCATGTTCCAGGCCTGGCTGGTGAAAATGGCGAAGACGCAGGCCAGTTCCGCCCCCAAAATACGTCCCGGCGACAGCGACAGGAACCACACCACCGTCACCGACAGGAAAGAGAGGATCGGAACCGACTGCAGGATGTCCAGCAGCGGCACCAGCAGGATTCCCGCGCGGGGATTCTTGGCAGCCCAGGTGGCGTAGCTGAAGGTGAAGGCCAGGGATATGCCCATCGCAATCAGCATGCGCAGCGCCGTGCGCAGTGCGTAGCCGGGCAGGGCCCAGGGATCCAGCGCCAGATTGTGGCCGGTGATCGAGCTCAGCGGCTGGACCAGGAAGCGGCTGGCGTCGGCAAAGGCGACAATGAAGCCAAGCACCAGCACCGCCGCCAGCAGGTCCCAGCGGCTGGGCAGCAGGCGGCGTGCTTCGATCGAGACGGGCGGCAGGATTTTCATGTCCGGCAGGCCTCGAAGGGGTGACCGGACGCGCCAGACCGGAAAATGTCCGGGCGCGCGGCCGACCGGGTTGAGGGCGATTGTTCGCCCGCCCGCATAGGCGCGTTCGTGCGGACTGGCAACCACTTTGATGGGAAAGGAAGAATGGAGCGGCATGGCGAGATCGCCGGCGCATGGCACCCGCCTCCAGGCGCCGTCTTATGTCATCGGGACGTCATCGGCACGCAGCGACGCAAACGCTATGTTTACGGTGTAATTTCGCGGGCCGGCTGCATTGGTTAATATTTCACCGGCCGCTGCCCAAAAGCGGTTCTGTCGCTATTGCGCCACAGGACGAAATCAGCGTAAAACCGCGCAAACGCAAGGAAAAAGCGGTGTTTTATCCGCAGGTTACCAAGCGTTCATGCTTTGCACCGTAATATCCACGGGCGGAACGGCGACAGGTCCATGACGGAAGGCGTGATCATCGGGATCGTGACGGGCGGAATTTCCGCCCGCGATTCCGTGCGCCGCACTCAGCCCCGTCCTTCCCTCGGTTCTTCGCACGCACTTCTTCTTCTTAGCTGCCCCTAGGCGTCGTCCTGGCGCGCGAATGGTTCGCGGCCCGGTGTCTAGGGGATCAACGCAAGGAGAATCGAGGTCGCAGGAGAGCGACGAACAGAAGGACGATTTGTCATGACCATCAACGCCAAGAATACAGAATTGCAGCCCATTCAGATCTTCGACACGACACTGCGCGACGGCGAACAGTCTCCCGGCGCGGCGATGACGCATGAGGAAAAGCTCCAGATCGCCGAACTGCTGGACGAGATGGGCGTGGACGTGATCGAGGCCGGTTTCCCCATCTCGTCGCAGGGCGATTTCAAGGCGGTGCAGGAGATTTCGAAGATCGTCAGGCGCGCATCCGTCTGCGGCCTGTCGCGCGCCGGCTTCAAGGACATCGACCGTGCGGGCGAGGCGTTGAAGGGCGCGCGCCGTCCGCGCATCCACACCTTCATCTCCACCAGCCCCGTCCACATGAAGCACAAGCTCAACATGGGCGAAAATGCGGTGCTGGAGGCCATCGGCGCCAGCGTGACGCGGGCACGCAACTATACCTCGGAAGTGGAATGGTCGGCCGAGGACGCCACCCGTACCGTGCCCGATTTCCTGTGCCGCTGCGTCGACGTGGCCATCCAGTCGGGTGCCACGGTCATCAATGTGCCCGATACGGTGGGCTATTCCACGCCGCAGGAATTCTTCGACATCATCACGATGCTGAGGAACCGCGTGCCCAACGCCGACAGGGTGATCTTCTCCACCCATTGCCACAACGACCTGGGCCTGGCGGTGGCCAACTCGCTGGCCGGCGTGCTGGCGGGCGCCCGCCAGGTGGAATGCACCATCAACGGCATCGGCGAGCGCGCCGGCAACGCCGCGCTGGAAGAGATCGTGATGGCGCTGAAGGTGCGCAAGGACATCATGCCCTTCTCCACGAACATCAACACCACGCTGCTGAACCGCGCGTCCAAGCTGGTTTCCAACGTCACCGGCTTTCCGGTCCAGTACAACAAGGCCATCGTCGGCAAGAACGCCTTCAGCCACGAAAGCGGCATCCACCAGGACGGCATGCTCAAGAATGTCGAGACGTATGAGATCATGCGGCCCGAAGATGTGGGCGTGAATGCGACCAGCCTGATGCTGGGCAAGCTGTCGGGGCGGCACGCCTTCCGCGACAAGCTGGAAAGCATGGGCTATGCGCTGGAAGAGACCGCCTTCGAGGATGCCTTCCGCCGCTTCAAGGATCTGGCCGACAAGAAGAAGCATGTCTTCGACGAGGATATCGCCGCCCTCGTGGACGACGAGATCATGCGCGGCGGCGAAACCATCTCCATCAAGGCGTTGCGCGTGGAGGCGGGTACCGGCATCGTGCCCACCGCCTCGCTGACGCTGGAGGCGGCCGGCACGGTCAAGAGCGTGACCATAAGCGGCGACGGCCCTGTGGACGCCATCTTCATGGCGATCCGCGAGGCCTATCCGCACTCGGCCTCGTTGCAATTGTTCCAGATCAACGCCGTGACCGAGGGCACCGATGCCCAGGCCACGGTCAATGTCCGGCTGGAAGAGAATGGGCGCACCGTCACGGGCAAGGCTTCCGACACCGATACGCTGGTGGCCGCCGCCTATGCCTATGTGAATGCGCTCAACAAGCTGCTGGTGAAACGGGAGAAGCACGCGCCCGAGGCATTGACGGTCGCGCGATGAAACTCGGACCGGCCCCGGGCAGGCGCCACGGGGCCGGTTCTTATCGAAGGGGCGCTGCAGATGTTTAGGGACACAGATAACGCATGTTCGGCAGTCTACTTGGCGCGCTATCCAGCGACATGGCCATCGACCTTGGGACGGCGAATACGCTTGTCTATGTCAAGGGCCGCGGCATCGTTCTCAACGAGCCGTCGGTTGTCGCCACTTTCACCACGCGCGGCGGCAAGAAATCGGTCCGCGCGGTCGGCAACGACGCGAAGATGATGCTGGGCCGCACGCCCGGAAACATCGAGGCGATCCGCCCCATGCGCGACGGCGTCATCGCCGACTTCGAGGTGGCGGAGGAGATGATCAAGCACTTCATCCGCAAGGTGCACAACCGCCGTTCCTTCGCCAATCCCATGATCATCGTCTGCGTTCCGTCGGGCTCGACCGCCGTGGAACGCCGCGCGATCCAGGAATCGGCGCTGTCGGCCGGCGCGCGCCGCGTCTTCCTGATCGAGGAACCGATGGCGGCGGCGATCGGCGCGGGCCTGCCGGTTTCGGAGCCCACGGGCTCGATGGTGGTGGACATCGGCGGCGGTACCACCGAAGTGGCCGTCCTCAGCCTGGGCGGCATCGTCTATTCGCGCAGCGTGCGCGTCGGCGGCGACAAGATGGACGAGGCGATCATCGCCTATATCCGCCGCCACCAGAACCTTTTGATCGGCGAAGCCTCCAGCGAACGCATCAAGAAGGAGATCGGTTCCGCCGCCCTTCCGCTGGACGGCAACGGCGTGACCATGGAAATCAAGGGCCGTGACCTGCTCAACGGCGTTCCCAAGGAGATCAGCATCACCCAGCGCCACATCGCCGAGGCCCTGGCCGAGCCGGTCGGCGCCATCGTGGAAGCGGTGAAGGTGGCGCTGGAAGCCACGCCCCCGGAACTGGCCGCCGACATTGTGGACAAGGGCATCGTGCTGACCGGCGGCGGCTCGCTGCTGGCCAACCTGGACCAGGTGTTGCGCGACGAGACCGGCCTGCCGGTTTCCATCGCCGACGATCCTCTTTCATGCGTCGCATTGGGCACGGGCCGCGTTCTGGAAAACACGAAGGGCATGCGTCACGTCCTGTCGACGGCTTTCTGACATGTGCGGGTGAAGGGACCGCATCCTGGAATGGCAAACGCCTGGAAAATCGCCCGCCGCAGCAATGCCCAGTTCCCGCTGGTTATTGTCATCGCGCTCGCGATTGTCCTGGTGCTTCTGGGCCGGGCCCAGTCGGGCCTGTTCGACCGGGCGCGTGTCCAGGTCACGGACTGGATGGCGCCGGTGCTGGAAAAGGTCCGTGCGCCGGTCCAGGGCTTCGACCGCTGGATCGGGTCCATCGGCGATATTTTCTCGGTCTATCAGGAAAATCTCAGGCTCAAGGACGAGAATGCCCGCCTGCGCCAGTGGCGCAACGTCGCCGTCGTGCTGCAGGGCCGGGTGGGGCGCTATCAGGCGATGCTGCACGCGGTGCCCGATCCCAAGATGAACGCCGTGCTGGCGCGGGTGATCGGGCGGGCCAGCCGCCCGTTCCTGCAGACCATGATCCTGGACGCCGGACGCAGCAGCCACGTCGCCCCGGGGCAGGCGGTGGTGGACCCCCGCGGCATGATCGGCCGCGTCTATCTGGCGGGCGAGCGCACCAGCTGGGTGATACTGCTCAGCGACCTCAACAGCCGTATCCCGGTCACCATAGCGCCCGGTAACGTCCAGGCGATCATGAGCGGCGACAACACGGCGACGCCGGTGCTGGAGATGGTGTCGCGGCTGGTGACTTTGCATCCTGGCGACCAGGTGACAAGTTCCGGCGACGGCGGGCTTTTGCCGGCGGGTCTGCCCATCGGCACCGTGATGTCCGACGGCAAGGGCGGCTGGCGCGTGGCGCTGCTGGCCGATGCCGCGTCGAGCCAGGATGTCGAGATCCTCAATTTCGCCAAGCCGCCCGAGGCCCCGCCCGCCACGGCGCAGCTTCCGGCCGAAGCCGCGGGCCTGAAGCCACAGCCGCCGTTGCCGCCCGCTTCTTCCGGAACCGCCACGCCCGCGATTTCCGCCAAGCCTTCGACTCCGTCTTCAGCGCCGGCTCCGGCCACCGCGGCGCCCCCGCAGCCTGATGCCGGCGCGGCCGCCGGCGAGCCCGCCGATGTGGACCGCTAGCGCCATGGCCACGCTGGAACGCCCGCGCCCCACCACCAGCCTGCGCTACCTGGTTGCGCTGGTACCGCTGCTGTGCGGCCTGGTGGCGGTCTTCATCACCAACATCCCTGTTTCGATTCTGGGCGGGCTGGTGCCGCCGCCGCTGCTGGGCCTGGTGCCCGTCTATTTCTGGTGCCTTGTGCGGCCCGACCTGATGACGCCTGCTGCCGCTTTCGCCATCGGGCTGGCGGAAGACATCCTGTCGGGCGGCCCGCCCGGCGTATGGACCCTGGCTTTCGTGTTGACCTATACGGTCGTGGCGCGCCAGCGCGACAGTTTCGCGGGCCTTGGCGGCGCCGCCGCCGTCGTGGGCTTTGCCGCGGTGGCTGCCTTTGCCTGCGCCGTGGCCTGGCTGGCCGTCGCCTTCCTGGCCCTTCTGTCGCCCGGGGCCACGCGCTGGCCGCTGCTTGCGCCGATCCTCAGCGAGCTGGCGATGACGGTGCTGTTCTATGTGCCCACCGCCATGGTGACGGGCTGGGTCCATCACCGTATCGTCGGTCCCATGCGGAGCGACATCTGATGCCGTTGTTCGACAAGAAGGACAAAAGCCGCTACGCCACCTTCACCCGCCGTTCCGTGGGCATGGCCGGCGGCATGACGGCGGTGTTCGCGGTGCTGGCGGGCCGGCTCTACCAGCTCCAGATCCGCGACGGCGACCAGTATCTGGTGGATGCGGAAGCCAACCGCATTTCCGAGCGGCTGATCATGCCCCCCCGGGGCCGCATCATCGACCGTTTCGGCGTGGAACTGGCCAACAACCGGCGCAACTATCGCGTGCTGCTGGTCAGCGAGCAGGCGACCGAGGGCGTGGGCAGGGTCCTGGACGCGATCGGCAAGGTGATATTGCTGACGGACCAGCAGAAGAAGAAGGTCCTGCGCGACATCGCCAACAACAAGAAGTTCGTCCCGGTGCCGGTGGCTGAGAATCTCACCTGGGACGAATTCTCGCGCATCAACCTGCATCTGCCGTACCTGCCGGGCGTCCAGCCCGACGTGGGCGAAAGCCGCGACTATCCCTTCGGCAGCGAACTGGTTCATATCCTGGGCTATGTCGCCTCGGTCTCGCCGCAGGACATGGAGCATGACGACGATCCGCTGATGAGCCTGCCGGGCATGCGCATCGGCAAGCGCGGCATCGAAAAGCAGTTCGACCGCGAAGTGCGCGGCCGCGCGGGAGCTTCCCGCGTCGAGGTCAACGCCAACGGCCGCATTATCCGCGAGCTGGGCCGCGATCCGGGCGCGCCCGGCCAGGACGTCTATCTCACCATCGACCGGCAGGTGCAGGCGCTGGCCGACAAGTCGCTGGACGGCCAGAGCGCGGCGCTGGTGGTGATGGACGTGAACAATGGTGATGTGATCGCCATGTCGTCCACGCCGGGCTTCGATCCCAACCTGTTCAACGTCGGGCTCAGCGGCGATCAGTGGCGCACGTTGACCACCGACGACCACAAGCCGCTCCTCAACAAGGTCATGGGCGGCACCTATCCGCCCGGTTCCACTTTCAAGACGGCCGTGGCGCTGGCCGCCATCGACTCGGGCATCGCCACGCCCGACTATCATGTGTCGTGCAACGGCGTCTTCACTTTCGGCGGCCACCAGTTCCATTGCTGGCAGCACAGGGGCCACGGCACGCTGGACGTGGTTGGGGCCATCCAGCATTCCTGCGACGTCTTCTTCTATGAGACGGCGCGCCGGGTCGGCATCGACAAGATCGAGGAAGCGGCACGGAAGCTGGGCCTGGGCGCGCCCACCGGCATCGAACTGCCGGGCGAACGCAGCGGCCTGGTGCCCGGCCGCGCCTGGAAGGAAAAGACCTATAAACAGGTCTGGCAGCAGGGCGACACGCTCAGCGTGGGCATCGGCCAGGGCTATGTCACCGTCACGCCGCTTCAGCTTTGCCAGCAGGTGGCGCGCATCGCCGGCGGCAAGGCGGTCAGCCCGCGGCTGGTTCATTCGGTCGGCGGACGCCTGCAAGCGCGGCCCGAACCGGCGCAACTGGATTTCACCGATGACGCGCTGGCCAAGGTGCGCGAGGGCATGAACCGGGTGATGAACGAGCCTGGCGGCACCGGCTATGCCCAGCGCATCAGCGAGCCCGGCATGGAGATGGCAGGCAAGACCGGCACGGCGCAGGTGCGCGTCTACAGCGCCGAGGAACACCAGCGCGGCATGGCCAAGAATGCCAGCCTGGCCTGGAAGTTGCGCGACCACGGCCTGTTCATCGGCTTCGCGCCGGTCGGCAATCCCAAATACGCCGTCGTCTGCGTGGTCGAACATGGCAGCGACGGCCATCCCCAGGTTGTGGCGGCGCGCGACGTGATGCGGCTTTGCCTCCAGCGCGATCCCTCGAATATGCCGGCCGCCTATCCGATGACCTCGGCTTCCGCCGCGCCGCCCGGGCAGCAGAGCAGGGCCAGCCAGGTGGCCATGAAGGAAGGCGGCTGATGGCGCTCCGTCCCTATGCCGCCGCCAAACGCACGCTGAGCCTGGCCGACAAGCTGGTAGAGGTGAACTGGGGGCTTGTGTTGCTGGTGTCGCTGATCGCGATCGCCGGCATCGCCATGCTCTATTCGGTGGCGGGCGCGCACCTGCAACCTTGGGCGCTGAAGCAGATCGGCCATTTCTCGCTGGGCCTGATCGTCCTGCTGGCGGCGGCCATGATCGATATCCGCGTGTGGATGAGCCTTGCCTATCCGGCCTATGCGCTGGCGCTGCTGCTGCTTGTGGCGGTCGTGGTGGTGGGGCATGTGGGACTGGGCGCGCAGCGATGGATCTCGCTGGGCCCGCTGGACCTGCAACCGTCGGAGCTGATGAAGATCAGCCTGGTCCTGGCGCTGGCGCGCTATCTGCACGGCAAGAGCGTGGAGGAAGTTTCGAAACCGCTGTCGCTGGCCATCGGGCTGGCCATGATCGCCATTCCGGCCATCTTCGTGGTGCTGCAGCCCAACCTCGGCACCACGCTGATCATCCTGGCCGACGGCTGCTCGCTGCTGTTCCTGGCGGGCCTGTCCTGGTGGTGGATCGCGCCCAGCCTGGGCGCGGTGGCGACGGCCATACCGCTGGCCTGGCGCTTCGTGCTGCATGACTATCAGAAGGCGCGGGTGGAGACTTTCCTCGATCCCGAATCCGATGCCCTGGGCAAGGGCTGGAACATCACCCAGGCCAAGATCGCCATCGGCTCCGGCGGCGTGGCGGGCAAGGGTTTCCTGCAGGGCACGCAGAGCCGGCTGAACTTCCTGCCGGAAAAACAAACCGATTTCATCTGGACCAGCTTCTGCGAGGAATTCGGCTTTGTGGGCGCGCTGGCGCTGCTGATCCTGTTCGCGGTGATCATCTTCTATGGCGTGCAGACTGCGACCAGCGCCCGCAGCCAGTTCGCGCGCCTTTTGGCGATGGGCGTCACGCTCAATTTCTTCTTCTACATCATGGTCAACGGGCTGATGGTGATGGGGCTGATCCCGGTCGTCGGCATCCCCATGCCGCTGCTGTCCTATGGCGGTTCGGCCATGCTGACGGTGATGTTCGGCTTCGGCCTCTTGATGAGCGTCCACATCCACCGGCAGGTGGAGATTCCGCGCCATTCCGGCGGCATCATCTAGGGAAGCGGCGGCCGGTCCGCCGCGGAAATCCGCCCGGTTTCCGCCCCGAAATCCGCCCACAGCCAGGCCCGAAAGGCTTTCTGGACAGGGTGGCCCCCCTCTGTTATGAGGCGCCTCCCTGACCGGTTCGCCATGTCCGGCAGGGCAGGTTGGCGTCCGGTTCCGGCACGCCGTCCGGTGTGGGTGACTAGCTCAGTTGGTAGAGCAGCTGACTCTTAATCAGCGGGTCGTAGGTTCGATTCCTACGTCACCCACCAATACCAAAATACCGGCGCGCCGATCCGGCCAAACGATGTCCGAAAGAAACGGCCGCCGCGCCGGTAACGCCATGCACCGGCGCAGGGCCGATTGAGTCATTCCGCCATCTCGGCATGGGCATAAAGCGTCTCGGCATGAACCGGATAAGGCGCGATCACGCGGCCGGCGGCGGCGTTCCCGCTTAGCGTCCCGGCGAAGCTGTGATTGACATCGCGGTGATGGGCCTCGTCGGCCCGGACCAGCAGCACGACATCGCGCAGGCGCGCCCCGGGGCCGAGCTTCCAGTAATGCCGGGCTATCGGGGGCGCCGGAACGTTGGCCGAGCGGCCTTCGTCGATCTCCTCCAGATAATGGGTGTAAGAGATCACCGCCTCTTCCTCGAAATAGCCGACCAGGCGATGGGCGGTCCTGGGCGACAGCAGATAAAGCGCAAAGAAGCCCACATAGAAGACCCACTGCACGGCGATGACGATGAATCGCTCAAACACGGTCGGCCTGGCAATCTGTATGAAGGTCATCAGATGCATGCGCTCATTTTCCGCCTCCTCCATCAGGGTACGGATCCAGCCCTGATCGTCGCACATCCGGCGCAGGCATTTGAGGTGCGTAATCGTGGCGCCCACCATTCCGGGAACGGCGGCCACAGTTTCCAGCACGATCGCGCGATGCCCATAGCGCTTGGCGAAGAACGTATCGGCGATGAAGCGGAGTGACTTTGTGCAGAACAGGGCGAACCGGTCCGACATGCCGGCAGGCTCGTGATGGATCCTCAGGTCGACATTTGGAATGGGGGACATGGATGACGGCCTCGTGGCTGATAACGCGATGGATGATCGTGAAATCCGTCGCGATTCTCATTGACGGGAATCAACCGGGCGCACTCCGGGTTCCTGCCTGGCCGGGGACGGCGGGACATGCCGCCAGTAAAGCCAGTAACGGCCTTTCCGGTCAGATTATTTCGGGCAGGTGGTGATCCGCTGCGAGGCGGTTTCGCGCGTCGAGCAGCCGGAATCGCTCCTGGCGACACGGCTGGCGCGCTTGTGGCGATGATAGGAGGCCGATTGCCAGGCGGGACGCCCCAGATTGATCGTGTCCGAAGACGTCAGGATGCCGATGGCCGCACCGCCAAGTCCGCCCAGCAGAGCGCCCGTTCCGGCCGACCCGGCCATGGACCCGATCACGGCGCCGGTGCCCGCGCCCAGAAGACCGCCCGACAGGCCTCTGTCGCCGGGCGTCGTTCCGCATCCCGCAAGCGTCAGCACGCAAAGGCAGGCGGCGCTCGCTTTCTTGAGGCTGGTTCTCATGGACTCTCCCCCTCCCGGCCGGGTCATCGGGGAGCAATTCGCCACGCGATTGGGGCGAAAGCGTGATTTGGGTCACGGTGACCTGATTTGTCCCGCGAATGTCACAGGCGATAAGGCCGATCGGTTGCCTTGACCGCCCCTGGATTCGGTCTTGCGTTTTCCTCATTCCGCGGCAGTCGGCAGGAACTGCCTGAAGTCTTCCCGCTTCATGCCGATCCGGATGCCGTCCTGGACGCAGGATTCCAACCCGGCCAGGTCCTTTGTCTTGTGATAGGACCGCGCCAGCGCGAGAAGGACCGGCTCTTTTTCTTCCCGCTGCTGCGCCTGGCGATAGAAAAATATCGCCAGATCGTCGCGTCCGATGTGATGGGCGATATGACCGGCGCACAGATAATCCTCGCCGCGTCCCCCGCAGGTGTAGAGGCAGGACTTGAACGCTTCCGCCAGGGCGTAGGCATGATCGCCGTTGCGCGTCAGCGCGCGCGCCTTTGCATGAAACCACGGCCCGTTGCGCGAGTTGCTGTCGTCTATGTCCGGCATGGACACGCGACCTGTCGTTCCATGCAGGTTGTACATCAGTTCGTATCCCTTGATCGCCAGCAGTACGTCGAGAGGTGAGGCGACATATTCGGGCGGTATGGACAGCGGCGCCCCATCGCGGATCTGATGGAATATCGGCAAAAGCAGGTTCTTCTGATCGAAGAGACCGATCACGCCGTGAGACCACCGCACATAGAGTTTGGTGACCGCGGGATTGTCGATGTCTTCCGCATCCCGGATAATGATTCCATCCGATGTGTCGTAGCAGCCGAGGATGATGTCGGTCGGAACCGCCGTATTGTCGAGCGTCTCGCGGATATCGACGAAACGGGGGTCGAAACGCCGTCCCAGCGGGTCCGGTTCTATCTTGCGCCACCCCAGCGTGATCGGCTGGTCGAGCTGGAATTGCGGATTGAACGCAACCACGCGTTCGGTGTTGGGGCAGCACTGCCCGAGAACCAGCCCGGCATAGGCCCCGGCGGAAATGCCGATATAGACGACGCGTCTGTAACCATGCTCGGCGCAAAGCCTGCGGACCAGCTCTGCGATGTTGTCGAAGTGCCGCTGATAGAAATCTTCCACATCGCTCAGAAGGAACAGCTTCGAGCAGCCCAGCGCATTGGCGTTGCGATAGTTCATGAACGAGCCGCGAGCCCCGCCACGGGCGTTGAGGAAGACGGCCAGGCGATCCGATCCCTCCACCGGCTCATGGAGGTAATTCTCTCCAGACACCATGACGCATGGCTCTTCCCGGCCGGCCAGCGCATGGCGGATGACGCCCGCAAGGAAAGCGCCAAGCTTTTCATAGGCGCCGGGCAGAAGGTGGATGTCGTCCTCGGCCAGCATTCCCGGCAGGAGCTGGTGCAAAAGCCCGAAGAAAAGATGGTGGGTATCGACAAGCCTGGCGCCGCCGGGCAGGGGCTTGCGCCGCAGCAGCGCGTTTATCTCATCGACTTTCCTTCGCAAGGGATGATCGCTTGTCGGACCAAGCGGCGGCAAGGTCTGAACGAAGACCGCCGCTTCGGCAAAGCAACGTCTCGCTGCCTCCGCGACCGCGCCGATTCCGGCAACGATATCGGCGGCGTCATGGGCGAAGGCATTGTTGGTTCCGATCAGGATCATCACGATCCGCGGCGCGATGCGCTTCAGCGCCGGGTCGGAAAGACGGTGAAGAAGATTCGAGGTCGTGTCGCCGCCTATTCCGAACTCGGCGATCCGCATATCGCCGAAATGCCTCTCCCATGCGGCATGACCCGCCGCGGACCATTGATCGGTCAGGGAATCGCCGAGAAACAGGATGTCGGGAGATGCCTTGAGGATTTCGGCAAGCGATTGTGCCGTCTTGCCGGGCCAGATGCCGGCTGTCGGCCCCATCCGGGGAGATGCCTCCCACGGCTTCGCTGAAAAATTGTCCATGAAACTTGCCCCCGCAAGTCTATGGATCGACTATAGAGCGCCGCTGAAAGCATGACCAGAGCGGTTGGCGCGGGCACACTTGCGCCGGCCGCCAACGCGTTTATGGTTTCCCGGCCCCGAGACAGGAAACATGTTGGTGACACTCCGCTTCTTCATTCTGCCTGTGCTGATCGCAGCATGCGTGACGGCCGTGCCGGCCGCCGCGCGACCACGCGACGACGTGATGGCGGGCGCGTTCCGCTGCGCGGCCATTGGCGATTCGCGGCAATGGCTCGACTGTTATTATGGCGCCGCCCAGCCGGTGCGGGCTGCGCTGGGCATGCAGCCTGCGCCTGCCGCTCAGGTCAGGCTTGCCTCCGCGCCGCCCGCCGGCAGCCCGCCGCCCGGCGATACCGCGGTGCGCGATTCCGTGATGTCAGGCGCCTTCCGCTGCACGGGTCTGGGGGACGACCGCCAGTGGCTCAATTGCTATTACGGCGCGGCCCAGCCCATGCGCGCCCGCCTGGGCCTTTCGCCCGCGCCGCAGGCGCGCGCGATGCCGGTCCCCGCGCCCGTGCCGGGGCCGCAGTTCGGCCAGAAGGCCGCGCCGCCCGCCGACATTCCCGCGAATGCCGATCACATAACGGCGCGCATGGAATCGTACAAATTCGACAAGCTCGGCTGGTTCACCGTCACGCTCGACAACGGCCAGATCTGGAAACAGGTCGCCGGCGACACGACCTATGCGAAGTGGAAGAAGCCGGCAGCCAGCTATGTGGCGCGCGTCAGCCACGGCTTCCTGGGCAGCTATAACCTGCAAGTTCAGGGTCAGCCGGGCCTCTTCAAGGTCCTGCGCGTCCAATAACGCGCCCCGCACGCCTTGCGTGATGACGCCCGCGGACGCAGTATCGCATCCGCCGCTTCCGCGGTCATAACAACAAGAACAGATCAGGGAGGCATTCACGATGCGTATACCCAGCGCCATTGCGGCAATATTCCTGCTCGCCGCCTCTTCCATTGCCGTCCGCGCCGAACTGGCGGTTTCCGCCAACGACGGCAAGCAATTGCGCGAAGGCGACCCCACGCCGGTGACGCCTGACAGTGTCAGCGTGATCGACCTCGGACAGTATCCGCCCAAGGTGATCGGGGACGTGAAGGTGCCTGCCGCGATGATCGGCCCGCCCGCCGCGGTTGCGATAGGCCCCGGCGAGAAATACGCCATCGTCACCGCATCGCAGAAACTCGCATCGGCCGGTTCGACCGATCTTGTGCTGGCCGACACGGTTTCGGTGATCGACCTCACCACGCCTTCGGCGCCCAAGGTCGTCCAGACCGTGGCGGCGGGGCCGGGCGCAAGCGGCGTTTCGATCAACAAGGCGGGAACGCTGGCGCTGGTCGCCAGCACCGGCGATGACGCCATTTCGGTTTTCTCCATTTCCGGCAACCGGTTGACGCCTGCAGGAAAAGTGCAGCTCGACGCCAAGGCGCGGCCGACCGACGTGGTCTTTTCGCCTGATGGGCACAAGGCCTATGCCATCGCACAGGGCGCATCGAAGATCGTCGAGCTCGCCGTCAACGGCACCAGCGTCACCCGCACGGGCGTCGAGGTCGCGCCCGGCCGCCAGCCTTATGGCGCGGTGATAACCCCGGATGGCGCCTATGCGATCAACACCAATCTGGGTGGCGCGCTGGATGCGGCGCCACCGGAGCCGGGCCGGAAGGGGCCGCGAATCGGCAGCATTTCCATGACCGACCTTGCGACGCACAAGGTCGTGGCGTCGGTGCCGGTGGGCCAGACCCCCGAGCATGTCGCCCTGTCGGCGGATGGCCGTTATGCCGCCGTGGTCGTGGCCAACGGCACCGCATCGGCGCGGTCCGATCCCAAGTTCGCCACCGTGCTGGGAATCCTGCGGATCTTCAGCGTGGGCAAGGGCACGCTGACCGAGGTGGCGAAGGCCGACACCGGTCATTGGTGTCAGGGCGCGACGTTCAGCAACAACGGCCGCCTGGTTCTGTTGCAGTGCGCAACCGAGCGCGAGATCGAAGTCTTCCGCTTCAGCGGCACGTCGCTGACCCAGGACAAGAGCGCGACCATGACGTTCGAATCGCGTCCCGGCTCGATTGCAACCCTGCGCAGTCGCTGACGTTAAGCATCACGGCGGGGAGCGCTTCAAGCGTCTGAAAAGACGTCTGTTGCCTCCCATGCCCGCTTCCGATGCGCCGTATACGGCATGGTTTATAGTCATTGTGAATCGCGATCCCGAAAGCTGTTCAGGAAAATCTCTGCCTGTTTTTTGACAGTGTGGCGCGAAGGCTGCTGTCTCTCAAAATGTCGCCCGGCTGCCCGTTGAGCGGTAAAACAGGACAACATTGCGTTGACAAGCGGAAAAGGTGGTTTGAGTATTGCTGAACATCCCGGTCCCGGAAGAAGGGGCCGGGCCAAAATAAAGACTGCCAGGGACGAACGTTAACAATCAGAACAATTTCCGGAACGTGCCACATGAATGGCGCGGCCGGAGGCGCGTACGCATCGCGTAACTGACCAGGGGAGGGTCGCATGAAGAATCTGCTGCGCAAATTTTTGCTCGGAACGTCGGGGGCCGCTTTGGTGGCGGCCTTTTTTTGTGGGCCGCAAGCGGCGGCACAGCCTGCCGACAACAATGTGGAATCGGTGACGGTCACCGGCACCAACATCCGCGGTGTCGCCCCGGTCGGCTCGCATGTCGCTTCGGTCGGCCAGCAGGAAATCCAGGCCCTCGCGCCCACGAACGTGACGCAGGTTCTCTCATCCTTCCCGCAGTTGAGTTCGTCGAACATCGCCGCACAGGGCGAGAACACCTACACCTTCTATTCGCCGAACATCCACAATCTGGCGGCCAGTGCCTCGAACTCGACCCTGGTGGTGGTGGACGGCATGCGCATCCCGGGCGGCGGGTCGCAATGGGCCGAGGCCGATCCCAATATTATCCCCGTCGTGGCGTTGCAGCGCGTGGAAGTGCTGGCCGACGGTGCCTCATCTGTCTACGGCTCCGACGCGGTGTCGGGCGTGGTGAACTTCATCACCCGCAAGAGCTTTGACGGTCTGCAGATCGACGGTCAGGTCGGTTTCGGCGACAGCTACCAGACCGACAATGCGGATGTGCTGTGGGGCACGCACTGGGATGGCGGCAATGTCTATGCCGCGGCCAGCTGGTCCTATGGCTCGAATATCCCGACGCGGGAGCGCCCCTTTGCCAGCATGGGCGATTACACCTCCGTCGGCGGTAACAACCAGCAGCAGACGAATTGCCCCGTCGCCTCCATCCATCCGACGACCCCGGCGACCTCGGGCGCCAATTACTGGTATGCGGGGCCCACGGGCAATCCCTATCCCAACACCCAGGCGGCGCGGCCCTGCAACAACTCTATCTACGGCGACATCATTCCGCAGACCCAGCGCACCAACGTGATGGCCAAGATCAGCCAGGACTTTTTCGGCGGGCGGCTGAACGTGTCGGAAACCGTGGTCTATAACGACCTGCACACCTTCCAGCTTACGGGCCCGGGCACGCTGACGGCGACGGTCTATGGTCCAGGCACAACCGGTGCGCCGCTGACCAACGGACAGATCAACCCATTCTATCAGGCGCCAGCCGGCGCGCCGGGGACCACGGCCGAACAGGTCTCCTGGGTCAACCTGCTGTCCCCGCTGCCCCAGAACCTGACCACGGAAGACGTGATCTACAATCGCCTCAATGCCAGCTATGCCCTCAGCGACAACTGGCACATCGACGTGGACTGGGTGCTGGGCCAGAACACCTATACCAACGGGACCAATAACGGCTTCTGCGTCTCCTGCGCCTATCTGGCGCTCAACGGTTCGGCGCTGTCGAACGGCAGCCTGACCGCGACGGACGTACCCGGCCGCAACGTGATATCCCGGAACACGCCGCTCACCACGGCCAATGCGCTCGACGTCTGGAATCCTGTGGGGTCGAACAAGACCTCGGCCGCCGTGATCCGTTCGCTGAGCTCGCTCAACAGCTCCCAGACCATCGTCAACAGCACCAACCAGGTGCGCGGCTCGATCAACGGCGCGCTTTTCTCCATGCCGGCGGGCGACGTGCATGTGGCGCTGGGCGGCGAGATCTACACGCAGCACATCATCAAGGACGCGGTGGGCAACTCCAACATCGGCCCGTCTTCCATCGGCGCCACGTTGCAGCGGTATCACTACAAGCGCATCGTCTCTTCAGGGTTCCTGGAACTGCAGGTGCCGCTGGTCTCGCCCGAGATGAACATCCCGCTGATCCACAAGCTCTCGATGGACGTATCGGGCCGTATCGACAGCTTCAGCGATGTGGGCCAGACGGCGAATCCGAAATACGCGGCGGAATGGGAAGTCACCGACGACTTCAAGGTGCGCGGCAACTATTCCTCGTCCTTCGTGGCGCCGCCGCTTCTGTCCATCGGCGACCCGTCGCTGGGCTACATGTATGCCGGCGGGGCGGCGGTCGGCGGACAGATCGACAATATCCCCGTGTCGGCCTTCCCGGGCGTGGCGCAGATTCCCGCGGCGGTCTGCACGGGCACCAGCCTGCCTGCCACCACGGGATGCCCGTTCGTCACGCTGGGCAACACGGCGGGCAGCAACGGCACGGGCGGCAACCAGGGTCTGGAGCGCCAGATGGGTGGCGGTCTGGTCAATGTGAAGCCGCAGACGGGCCTGTCATGGTCGGTGGGCGTGGACTGGAATCCCAGCTGGCTGGATGGTTTCCACACCAGCGTCACGCTGTTCAACAACACCTTCAAGGGCGCGGTGAACGCGGCGCACATCCAGCAGACGGTCAACTTCCCGTCCCTGTACAAGTTCTTCACCGTCTGTCCGTCGGGCTGCACCCAGGCGCAGATCGACACCTTCACCAATGTGGCGAACGGCGCCACTACCGGCCAGCTGCCGGCGGGCGGCATCTATTATCTGTGGGCGCATGACGAGACCAACTTCCTGTATCTGAAGATCCAGGGCGTTGACCTCGATGCCACCTATGATTTCGACGCCGGCGACTGGGGTCAGTTCCACATCGGCGACTATCTGACCGTCTTCACCAACTTCCAGGAAGGTTACGACGGCAAGACCTACTTCAGCATCATGAACACCTCGGGCTTCAACGGCACCTTCTCGTCGGTGCAGTACAACACCCGGCTGAACCTGGGCTGGATCTTCGGGCCCTTCGCTGCGGACGTGTTCGTCAACTACACGCCCAGCTACCGCAACTGGAACAGCACCTCGATCATTCCGATCATCACGGATGCGACGGGCGCGCCCAGCGGCGGCGGCGACAAGGTGGATTCCTGGACCACGCTGGACCTCAACCTCGCCTACAATTTCGAGGACGGCTGGCTGGGCGGCGACCAGATCTACGCCCACATCAACAACCTGTTCAACGAAGACCCGCCCTTCATGAACACGACGGCCAACGGCACGGGCGCAAGCTCGGGCGCGGCCTTCGGCTTCAACGCCTTCAACGCCAGCCCCATCGGCCGCACGGTTTCCGTGGGCCTGCGGGCGAAATTCTGATCGGACGGGGGATTACGATGGACATCAAGAAGCGCGACTTCCTGCTGGCCGGGGCCGCCGTCGGCGCGGGCCTGGCTGCCACCCAGGCCCTGGCCCAGCCGGCAAAGCGCCAGCAGCCTTCGTCGGTGGACCCGAACTACAAGCCCCGCCGGCTCAACAAGTGCATCGAGTTGTGGGAGGACGGCCAGCCCATCTATTACACGGGCTGGGGCGTGGGACCGGGCGTGGACCCCTATCAACAGGGCGTCCGGATGGCCCGGACCTGGGCCGACGCCATCAATGTGGAGATGGAGCACGGCCTGTTCGATCTCAAGGACCTCCGGGAGTTCATGCGGGGTCTGCGCGACGGCGGACCCACGCCGTCGGGCCACAAGTTTCCCACCGTCTTCGTCACGCCGCCCTGCATCGGCCTGGATGAGAATTATGCCCGCGCCAACACCTGGATGATCGAGCAGATTCTCTGCACTGGCGTGACCGGCATCCATATCTGCCATGCGCGCGACCCTAAGGCGATCGAGACCTATGCGCATATGGGTTGCCGCTATCCCTTCCAGGATACGCCCAACCTGACGGCGAAGCCGAAGATGCAAGGTCTGCGCGGCAACAGCGCCAGCTATGCCGCCAATATCTGGGGCGTGGCGGGCGGCACCTATCAGCACATCGCCGACCTGTGGCCGCTCAACCCGCGCGGCGAGATCATCTTCGGCGTGAAGATCGAAGATACCTATGCCGACAAGAACCTGGATGCGACCATGTCGATTCCCGGCATTGCTTTTGCCGAATGGGGGCCGGGCGACCACAACCTCTGGCTCAACGGTTACAATGCGGTCGAAGACAATGGCGAATCCGGCCACCCCGTGCTGCGCGACGCCCAGGGGCGCGTGACCAGCGACGTTTCGGCTCTGCCCAACATGGAGGGGGTACGCCGGAAGGTGCTGGAGGCCTGCAAGAAGAACAAGGTGATGTTCCTCAATGCGGCCGAGACCGAGGAAGGCCACAACAACGTCATCCAGCAGATCAAGGACGGCACGATGGTGGTTGCCACCGGCCGGGGCGGCGAAAAGGTCGCCCAGATGGGCCGCGAATACACCAAGCGCAAGATGCCGGTTTAGGAATTCATCGCCGGATGACTTGGGGGCGGTCCGCAAGGGCCGCCCCATTTCTCTTATGCCGCGCGGCAAAAGCGCTTTGGGAAAGGCTGTGCATCCGCTATGTTTTTTCGCAAACCGGCGGCGGGTTTTCCGCCGCTCGGGAATATCGGGAGGGGTAGGGTGAAAAAGAGTCTCGTGACGGTCGTGATGGCGTGCGCGGTGCTGGCCGCCGCGTCCGCGGGTGCGCCCGCAGTCGCACAGGTCAAGCAGACGCGGGAGCAGATTCTGTTCTATACGTCGGACTGGAAAGGCGACCGCTTCCCGGACGGGCGGCCCAAGATCCCGGATTCGCTCCTGACCCGCGCGCTCGACGTGCCGATCGAGGACATCTGGGGTTTCCTGCGCGCCAAGGGCTACAATTGCCAGTTCGATTCCGGCTGGCAGTCGCTGCATCCCGACAAGCCTTTCGCGGGCCGCGCGCTGACCGCGCAATACATGCCGCTGCGCCCCGACATGTACCGGGCCATCCAGGATGAAGGCAAGAAAGAGGGGCGCGTCAGCGGCAACAACAGCTGGCCGATCAACGAGCTGACGATGGGCGACGTCTATGTCGCCGACGGTTTCGGCAAGATCGTGGAAGGCACGCTGATCGGCTCGAACCTGGGCAGCGGCATTGCGGCCCACACCCATTCGGGCTTCGTGTTCGATGCGGGCATCCGCGATGCGGAGGAAAACCGCGAGATCGAGAACCTCAACGGCGTCTATCGCGCCTATGATCCTTCCGCCTGGAAGGACATGACGCTGACGGCCATCAACACGCCCATCCGCATCGGCCGCGCCACGGTGCTGCCGGGCGATCTGGTGTTGGTCAAGCATGACGGCGTGATCTTCATCCCTGCCATACTGGCCGAGGATGCGATCTCTTCGGCGGAATTCACGCAGCTGGAAGACGCCTACAATTTCGAGCTCAACAAGTCCGGCAAGAACGGCGGCGAGTTCGAGGGCGGCTGGACTCCCACCAAGTATGACGCGATGGCCGCCTGGGCGAAAAGCTCCGGCAAGGTCCGCATGCCCCAGGCGGAGTTCGACAAGCTGCTGGCCGAGCGCAAGGCCCGCAACGCCAAGGTGACTTCCGAAGCGCCGAAGAAATAGCGCGCGGCAGATATTCCAAAAGCAAGGGGCCGTGCCATGCGCGGCCCTTTTTTCCTGTCGGCCTTGCTCTAAAGTGCGCGGCATGAAGCATGTCCTGATCACGGGCGGCGCGCGGGGCATCGGCTGGGGCATTGCCGAAGCGATGCTGGCGGCGGGCTATGGCGTGACCGTCACGGGCCTGACGGTGGAGGAGGCGGCTGCGGTGCCCGCGCGGCCCAACCTGTCCGCCAGGGTGCTGGACGTGAGCAGCGACGCCCAGGTGGAAGCCTGCATCGGCGAACTGGCGCGGCTGGATGCGCTGGTGAACTGCGCCGGCATCATCCTGCGCGAAGGGCGGGAATTCACCATCGAAGGCTTCCGGCAGGTCATCGACGTCAACCTCACCGGTACCATGCGCATGTGCGTGGCATCGAAGCCGCTGCTGGACCGCCAGGGCGGCGCCATCGTCAACATGGCCTCGCTCTGGTCCTTTTTCGGCGGCCCGCTCACGCCTGCCTATACCGCTTCGAAGGGCGGCGTGGCGCAACTGACCAAGGCGCTGGCGGTGGCCTGGGCGCCGCACATCCGCGTCAATGCCATCGCGCCAGGCTGGATCGAGACCGAACTGACCCGTGCCGCGCAGGCCGATGCCGCGCGCTCGGCGGCGATTGTGGACCGCACGCCTTTCGGCCGCTGGGGCAGACCGTCCGACGTGGGCGGCGCGGCCGTGTTCCTGTGCTCCGATGCCGCCGGTTTCATCACCGGCACGGTGCTGCCGGTGGACGGCGGCTATATCGCGAAATAGAAGGACGACACCGCATGGCCAAGGACAATGCCCGCATCGCCTATCGGCATCCCCAGCCAAGGGAATCGCCGCCCGAACTGGTGATCCCTTCGGTGATACCCGCCGACGAACGGGTCTGGGTGCCGCAGGGCGAGAATGTCTGGTTCCGCCCCCTGTGCCTTTCGGCCTCGCGCGGCTACTGGATGAATCTGCTGAAGGTGCGCAAGTCGGGCGTGCTGTCGCGTCACCGCCATCCCCAGCCGGTGCACGGCTATGTCATCAAGGGCCGCTGGCGCTATCTGGAGCATGACTGGGTGGCCGAGGAAGGCGGCTATGTCTATGAGGCGCCCGGCGAGACCCACACGCTGGTGGTGGACGAGGACGTGGAGGAGATGATCACCCTGTTCCAGGTGAACGGTGCGATGATCTATGTCGATCCCGACGGCGCCGTGCAGGGCTATGAAGACGTCTTCAGCAAGATCGACCTGTGCCGCGCGCACTATGAGAAAGCCGGCCTTGGCGCCGGATTCGTGGATCAGTTCATCCGCTGATGCGCCTCAGACGCTGAAGCCGGCGGCCTTTTCTCCGGCCAGCCAGCGTTCCCACATGCCCGTATAGGCCGCTTCCAGGTTGCCGGTGAACCGCGCGGTGTCGAACAGGGCGCTTGTGCTCCGCGCCGCCGCCAGCTTTTCGCGCAGCACCGCTAGCGCACCGGCGTCGCGCGCCAGTGCGACGGCCCTGGATTCATAGTCTTCCTGCGTTTCGGCGATCAGGTCCGGCAGCCCCGCCGCCGTCAGCAGGCTCGCGGCCACGCGGCCCGCGAAAGCACTGCCCCGCCGCGTCAGCAGCGGCACGCCTACCCACAGCGCATCGCTGGCGGTGGTGTGGGCGTTATACGGCAGGCTGTCCAGGAACAGGTCGGCCAGCGCCAGCCGCGCCAGATGGTCGGCGGGCGCGCGGTCGGGCGCGAACAGGATGCGCCGCGGGTCCACGCCGCGCGCTTCGGCCTCGCGGCGCAGGTTTTCGGCAAAGGGCGGCCGGGCTTCCAGCAGCCACAGCACGCTGTTTTCCACCTGGTTCAGGATGCGCATCCAGCCCGAAAAGGTATTGGGCGTCAGCTTGTAGGCATTGTTGAAATTGCAGAAGACGAAACCTGTTTCGGGCAGCCCGGCTTCTGCGCGCGACGGGCGCGGGCCGATGGCGCGGCCCCTGTCGTCATTGGCCTGATAGCTGCCGGGCAGATAGACGATCTGCTCGTCATAGAATTGCCGCTCGCCTTCGGGAATCACGACCCGGTCGGCGATGAGATAGTCGATATAGGGCGCGCCCAGCGTGGCCGGAAATCCCAGATAGTTCACCTGGATGGGCGCGGCACGCCGCGCGAACACACCCATGCGCGGGCGGCCGAAATAGCCGTTGAGGTTGACCAGTATGTCGATCTCGGCCCGGCGGATCTGCGCGGCCGCGTCCTCGTCCGACATCGCCGAAATGTCGATCCAGCGATCGAAGGCCTTTTCCATGCGCGCGCGCAGGGCGCTGCCGTCGTTGGCGCCGTTGTCCAGCGCGACCAGCTCGAAACGGTCGCGGTCGTGCCGGTCATACACGCCCGCCATCAATATCTGCGTGGCCTGTTCGCGGAACTCGCCCGAGACATAGCCCAGCCGGATCTTCGCATGTGCCCTGCGCCGCGCGGGATCGTGGCGCGGCGCGCCCGCCACCTCGAAATACATGTCGCGCGCCCAGATACGCGAACAGGCCTGCAGGTCGGCGGGGTTTTCCGACACGGCCTGGAACATGAAGGGCCTGGCCACGCGCTGGCCAAAGCGCACGCCGGTCTCGATCCCGGCCTTCTCTTCCGCAAAGCCGCTCCAGTCCGCGCCATACATCTTCAGGTGCAGGATCTCGCCTCGCGCGTAAGGATGGTCCGGCTCGATCTGAAGCGCGCGCGTCAGGTCCGACATGGCGGGCGCATAGTCATGCTGGTCGGCCCAGCGGACATAGCCGCGATTGTTCAGCGCCTCGGCATAATCGGGGCGGATGGCGATGGCGCGGTCATAACTGGCGATGGCCTCGTCGAACCGCTTCATCTCGCGCAGCACGGTGCCGCGGCTGTTCCAGGCCACGGCATTGCCGGGCGAAAGCGACAGCAGATGCTCGAAACTGGCCAGCGCCTCGCTATGCCGGCCCATGTCCTTCAGCGCCAGCCCGCGGTTGCCCCAGGCCTCCAGGAAGCCCGGCTCGATCTGAAGCGCGCGCTCATAGCTGGCCAGCGCCTCGGCCGGCCGGCCCAGGTTCCAAAGCGCCACGCCACGATTGTTCAGCAGCTCGGCATCGTTGGGCCGGCGGGCCATCACCGCTTCGAAGGCTTCCAGCGCAGGCTGGGCGCGCTGCATGTCCAGCAGCGCCACCGCCAGGTTATAGCGCGCGTCGTCATGATCGGGCTTGAGCGTCAGCGCGCGCTCATAGGCCTCCACCGCTTCCGGCAGCCGGCGCAGCGCCCGCAACGCCAGCCCGCGGCTGTTGAGCGCCGATGCGTTGCCGGGCTGCAGCGCGAGCACGCGGTCATAGCAGGCCAGCGCGTCCTCCAGCCGGTTCAGCGCGGTCAGCGCGATGCCGCGGTTCATCAGGGCGGCCACCATTTCCGGCTGCGCCGCGATCGCGCGCTCATAGGCTTCCGCGGCTTCCTCGAAACGTTGCAGGTCGCCCAGCGCCACGCCCCGATTGTAATGTCCCTCGGCCATGTCGGGCTGGATCGCCAGCGCCTGGTCGAAGCGCGCCAGCGCCTCGGCCGGCCGGCCCGCAGCGCGCAGCGCCATGCCGTGATAGACCAGCGCGCCCAGATCGGTAGGCGTGATCCGCAGCGCCTCGTCCAGATATTGCGCCGCCTCGGCGTGGCGGCCCTGCTGCAGGCGCATCAGCCCCAGGTAATATCGTGGGCCGAACAGGCCCGGATCGGCATCCAGAATCTGCAGATAGAGCTTCTCGGCTTCCGCCAGGTTGCCCTGCTGATGGAAGGTGACGGCCTGCTGGGCCAGGAATTTCAGTTCCGCCTGGGCTTCCATCTGCGTCCTTCTAGCTGGCGGATACGCCGGCCTGGGCCACGGCCAGCGCCGTCATGTTGACGATGCCGCGCGCCGTCACCGACGGCACCATCACATGCACCGGCTTGGAAACGCCCAGCAGCAGCGGCCCCACCAGCAGCCCCTCGGTGGCGGCCGACAGCAGGGTGAGCGAGATGTTGGCCGCATCCAGCGTGGGCATCACCAGCAGGTTCGCCGAGCCCGCAAGCGGGCTGTTGGACACGAAGCGTCCGCGCAGCACGTCGCTCAGCGCGGTGTCGGCATGCATCTCCCCATCCAGCTCGAAATCGGGATCGCTCTCGCGCAGCAGCGTCATCGCCTTGCGCATCTTGCGCGCGCTGGCCGAATCCGAGGTGCCGAAGTTGGAATGCGACAGCAGCGCGGCCTTGGGCGCAAGACCAAAGCGGCGCACCGTTTTTGCCGCCAGCAGCGTCATTTCCGCGATCTGCTCGGCCGTGGGATCGAGATTGAGGTGCGTGTCGCAGAAGAACAGCGCGCCGTTGGGCAGGATCAGCGCCGACAGGGAATAGAGCCGGCTGACGGCGGGATTGCGCGGGATGATGGGCAGGATGTTGGCAAGCTGGCGCGTCCAGTCGCCCAGGCCCCCGCACAGCGCCGCGTCCACCTCGCCCGCTTCCAGCAGCATGGCGGCGGCGATGCCGTGGCGGTTCACGATCCAGCGCGCCGCCGATTCCGGCTGCACTCCGCGCCGCTCCACCAGCCGCTGATAGCGTTCGGTCAAGGGCGCCAGCACCTCGCGGTCGGCCACGGGGTCGACGATGCGCACCTGCTTGTTGAAGTCCAGGCGCAGGCCCAGCTTCTTCGTCCGCTCGACGATCACCTGGCGCGTGCCGATCAGCACCGGATGGGCCAGGCCTTCATCCACCACCGTCTGCACCGCGCGCAGCACACGTTCTTCCTCGCCTTCGGCATAGACCACGCGGCGGGGATTCTGGCTCGCCACCTCGAACACCGGGCGCATCAACTGGCCCGAGCGATAGACGAACTTCTCCAGCTCGTTCTCATAGGCGTCGAAGTCGGTGATGGGCCGGCGGGCCACACCCGATTCCATCGCCGCCCGCGCCACGGCCGGCGCGATGTGCAGGATCAGGCGCGGATCGAAGGGCCTGGGAATGATGTAATCCGGCCCGAAACCGGGTTCGGCGCCGCCATAGGCCCTGGCCACCACGTCGCTGGTCTCGGCGCGCGCCAGGGCCGCGATCGCCTCCACCGCGGCCACTTTCATTGGTTCGTTGATGGCGGTCGCGTCCACGTCCAGCGCGCCGCGGAAGACAAAGGGAAAGCACAGGACGTTGTTGACCTGGTTGGCATAGTCCGAGCGGCCGGTGGCGATGATGGCGTCGGGCCGGGTGGCCTTGGCCAGTTCGGGCATGATCTCCGGATCGGGATTGGCAAGCGCCAGGATCAGCGGCTTGTCGGCCATGCCGGGCAGCCATTCGGGCTTCAGCACATTGGGCGCGGAAAGCCCCAGGAACACGTCGGCGCCCGCCAGCACCTCGGCCAGGGTGCGCGCGTCGGTCTTGCGCGCATAACAGGCCATGTTGGCGGGCATGTCGGCGTCGCGGTCCTTGTGCACCACGCCCTTGATGTCGGTCAGGGTGACGTTGTCCACCGGAAGGCCCATCTCCACCAGCAGGTCCACGCAGGCCAGTGCCGCCGCGCCTGCGCCCGAAGTGACCAGCCTGACCTCTTCCAGCTTCTTGCCCTGCAGCACCAGCCCGTTGCGGATGGCGGCGGCGCAGACGATGGCCGTGCCGTGCTGGTCGTCATGGAAGACGGGAATCTTCATGCGCTCGCGCAGGCGCTTCTCGATGACGAAGCATTCCGGCGCCTTGATGTCCTCCAGGTTGATGCCGCCGAAGGTCGGCTCCAGCGCGGCGACCACGTCCACGAAACGGTCGATGTCGGTGGCGTCCACTTCCAGGTCGAACACGTCGATGCCCGAGAATTTCTTGAACAGCACCGCCTTGCCCTCCATCACCGGCTTGGAGGCCAGGGGTCCGATATTGCCCAGCCCCAGCACGGCCGTGCCGTTGGAGATGACGGCGACCAGGTTGCCGCGGGCGGTATATTCGCGCGCCAGGCTGGGATCGGCGGCGATGGCCTGGCAGGGCGCGGCCACGCCGGGGGAATAGGCCAGCGCCAGGTCGCGCTGATTCGCCATGCGCTTGGTAGCTTCCACCGACAATTTGCCGGGGCGCGGACTGCGGTGATAGGCCAGCGCGGCCTTGCGGAAGTCTTCATCCATGGAGGGAGGCCCGAAAATGAGGGGCCAATTGACAGGGGCGCAGGGTCAAAATCAAGTGCCGGAAGGCCCTGCCGAGCCTTGCAAAAATGCCTGCGGAGCCTTGCAAAAATAAGCAAAAGCCCCGCGCTTGGGTATGGGCACATAAGCCCTTATGGTGCCGGAACCGGCCCTTCGGCGGCGCACATTGTCCCCCCGTGGCCGCCAACGCCGTATCGGGGCCATATCCGGGAAAAGACGGACCGGGCGGCCGGCCCGGTCCCAGGGAGAAATTGTATGCAGATCGGAATCATCGGTTTGGGCCGCATGGGCGCCAATATCGCCCGCCGCCTGATGGCCCAGGGTCATGGCGTGGTGGGCTATGACCGGTCGGACAAGGCGGTCGCGGCCCTGGAAGGCGCGACGCCTGCCTCGTCGGTGAAGGATCTGGCCGAAAAGCTGATGGCGCCCCGCATCGTGTGGGTGATGTTGCCCTCGGGCCGGATCACCGAGGAAACCATCTCGGAGCTGGGCGGCCTGCTGTCGCGCGGCGATGTGGTGATCGACGGCGGCAACACCTTTTTCAAGGACGACATCCGCCGCGCCCGCGCGCTGGCGGCGGAAGGCATCCATTATGTCGATTGCGGCACCTCGGGCGGGGTGTGGGGCATCGAGCGCGGCTATTGCATGATGATCGGCGGCGAAAAGGATGTGGTGAACCGCCTCGACCCCATCTTCGCGGCGCTCGCGCCGGGCGAAGGCGGCATCGAAAAGACGCCGAACCGCGAGGGGCGCGATCCGCGCGTGGGCAGGGGCTACATGCATGTGGGGCCGGCGGGGGCGGGCCATTTCGTCAAGATGGTGCATAACGGCATCGAATATGGCCTGATGCAGGCCTATGCCGAAGGCTTCGACATCATGCGCGGGCGGGCGAGCGCGGCGCTGCCGGAAGAGGAACGGTTCGAGATCGATGTGGCCGACGTGGCCGAAGTCTGGCGGCGCGGCAGCGTGGTGTCGTCCTGGCTGCTCGACCTCACGGCCATCGCCCTGGCCAAGTCGCCGGCGCTGGACGGTTTCACCGGCTCGGTCGACGACAGCGGCGAGGGGCGCTGGACCATCAATGCCGCGGTCGAAGAGGCCGTTGCCGCCCCCGTGATCACGGCGGCGCTCTATACCCGCTTCCGCTCGCGCATCGGCAACAGTTTCGGCGAGAAGCTGCTGTCGGCCATGCGCAAGGAATTCGGCGGCCATATCGAAAGCGTGGTGCCCGCGCACAAGGCGCGGGACGATGACCAGTAAGATCGCCACCATGAGAATCGCCAGATGAGCACCCTTTCGCACAAATCGCCGCCGCCGCCCTGCGCCATCGTGATCTTCGGCGCCAATGGCGACCTGACCCGCCGCCTGATCATTCCCGCGCTCTACAACCTGGCGCGCACGGGCCTTCTGCCGCCGCGCCTGACCCTGATCGGCGTGGACCACAACAAGAAGACCGGCGCCGAATGGCAGGCCATGCTCAAGGACGCGCTGGTGGCCGCGCTGGAGAAGAACGGCGAGACGCTGGACGAGAAGCTCTGGGGCCAGGTCGCACGCGAGATGATCTTCCTCAGCGGCGATTTCGAGAAGCCCGATACCTATCGCGCCCTGTCCGAATGTCTGGAGACCGAGGACAGGAAGGAGGCGCTGGCCGGCAATGTGCTGTTCTACATGGCCGTGGCCGACCGCTTCTTCGCCACCATTGCCAAGGCGCTGGGCGAGGCCGGACTGGTGTCGCCCGACAATAAGGGCTTCCGCCGCCTGATCGTGGAAAAGCCCTTCGGTCACGATGTGGAATCGGCCCGCCAGCTCAACAGTTGCCTGCTGAAGTATCTGAAGGAAGAACAGATCTACCGCATCGATCATTTCCTGGGAAAGGAAACGGTGCAGAACATCCTGGCGCTGCGTTTCGCCAACGGTCTGTTCGAACCCATCTGGAACCGCGACCGCATCGACCATGTGCAGATCACCGTGGCCGAAAGCATCGGCGTGGAGACGCGCGGCAAGTTCTATGAGGCGACCGGCGCGCTGCGCGACATGGTGCCCAACCATCTGTTCCAGCTTGTCGCCATGACGGCGATGGAACCGCCCGTCTCCTTCGACGCCGAGGACATCCGCGCCAAGAAGGCCGAGATCTTCAAAGCGGTGCATCCGCTGGCGCTCAGCGATGTGGTGCGCGGCCAGTATGACGCGGGCACCGTCGCGGGACAGACCGTGAAGTCCTATCGCGGCGAGGACAATGTGGCGCGCGACTCCACGGTGGAAACCTATGCCGCCATGCGGCTGATGATCGACAACTGGCGTTGGGCGGGCGTGCCCTTTTATTTGCGCACCGGCAAGCGGCTGACCGTGCGCTCGACCGAAATCGCCATCCGCTTCAAGCGCGCGCCCCATGCGCTTTTCCGCGAGACGCCGGTGGACGAGCTGGATGCCGACTGGCTGATCATGCGCATCCAGCCGGACGAGGGCATCCGCCTGCGCTTCAACGCCAAGCGGCCCGGCCCCGCGATGGCGCTGGAGAGCGTGGCGATGGAGTTCAAGTACAAGGATTATTTCCGCCAGGCGCCCGCCGTAGGCTACGAAACGCTGATCTACGATTGTCTGATCGGCGACGCCACGCTGTTCCAGCGCGCCGACCAGGTGGAAGCCGCCTGGTCGCTGGTCGAACCGGTGCTGCGCGGTTGGGAGAACACCACGCCGCGTCATTTCCCCAATTACGCGGCGGGCAGCGAAGGCCCCAGCGCGGCCAACGACCTGCTCGCCCGCGACGGCCGCTCTTGGAGGCGCATCAATTGAGCGGCATCGCCGGCACGATGGAAGTGGTGAAGGACGGCCCCGCGCTCGCCGCGCGCGCGGCCGAAATCGTCGCGGGCCGCCTGAGGGCGGCGCGCTATCCGTTCCGGCTGGTGCTGTCGGGCGGCGCCACACCGCGCGCCACATATGAATTGCTGGGGAAACAGGCGCTCGACTGGGATTGCGCCGAACTGTTCTTCAGCGACGAACGCTTCGTGCCGCCCGACCATGCGGACTCCAACTATCGCATGGTGCGCGAGACGCTGCTGGCGTCCGGCAATGTCAATCCGCGCAAGCTGCTGGCGATTCCCACCGACGGCACGCCGCAATCAGCCGCCGAACGCTATGACGAAACGCTGCGCCAGCAATATGGCGCGGGCACGCTGGAGCCCGGCGTGCCGCTGTTCCACCTGACATTGCTGGGGCTGGGCGATGACGGTCACACCGCCTCGCTGCTGCCGGACCAGCCGGTGCTCAAGGAACGCGCGCGCCTCGCGGCAGCGGTGATGCAGGGCCGCGAACAGCCGCGCGTCACGCTCACCTATCCGGCGCTGGAGGCCAGCGAACTGATCGTCTTCCTGGTGTCCGGCGCGGCCAAGCGCGATGCGCTGGCGCAGGCGCGGGGCGGCGCGCTGCCGGCGGGCGCTCTCAAGCCCTGGGGCGAGGTGCTGTGGCTGGTGGACGAGGCGGCGGCGGGGGAGGAGGACCAGGGTTACGGCTTCTGATGCAAGCGCGCATTGAAGATTATGCCATGATCGGGGACTGCCGCACGGCGGCCCTGGTCAGCCGCGACGGCTCGATCGACTGGCTGTGCCTGCCGCGGTTCGATTCCGCGGCCTGTTTCGCGGCGCTTCTGGGCGACGCCAACAATGGCCGCTGGAAGATCGCGCCCGCCACGTCCAGATACCGCGTCTCCCGCACTTATTGCGGCGAAAGCCTGATCCTGGAAACCACCTTCACCACCGCCACCGGCGTGGTGCGGGTTACCGATTTCATGCCGCCCGGCACGCCGCAGTCCTGCATCGTGCGCATCGCCGAATGCCTGGAAGGCCATGTCGCCATGCGCACGGAGCTGGCCATCCGCTTCGACTACGGCGTGACCGTTCCCTGGGTGTCGCGCCGCGACCGCCGCACGCTCACCGCGGTGGCGGGGCCGGAACTGCTGACCTTCCGCACCCGCGCAGAGGTGCGCGGCGAGAACATGCATTCGGTGGCCGACTTCAAGCTGAAGAAGGGCGTGGCCATGCCCTTCGTTCTGGCCTATGGCGAATCCTTCCGGCCGATTCCGCTCGCGATCGATTCCTTCATTGCCCTGGACGAGACCGAGCGTTTCTGGCGGAACTGGGCCGCCATATGCAAGGTCAAGGGAAAGTGGCGCAAAGCCGTGATGCCGTCGCTGCTGGCCCTCAAGGGGCTCAGCTATGCGCCCACCGGCGGCATCGTCGCGGCGGCGACCACCTCGCTGCCCGAAAGGATCGGCGGCACGCGCAACTGGGATTACCGTTTCTGCTGGCTGCGCGACGCCACCTTCACCCTGCTGGCCTTCCTCAACGCCGGCTATTCGCAGGAAGCGATGGAATGGCAGGACTGGCTGGTGCGCGTGATCGCGGGCGCGCCCGGCCAGTTGCAGACCATCTACAGCGTGCGCGGCGACCGGCGGCTGGATGAGCTGGAGCTGCCGCACCTGCCCGGATATGCCGAATCGCGGCCCGTGCGGGTGGGCAATGCCGCCTATACCCAGCTTCAGCTCGACATCTATGGCGAGCTGGCCGACGTGATCGCCCAGGGCCGCAAGGGCGGGCTGCCGCCGTCGCCCCGCAGCGTGGAATTGCGCGGCGTGTTCCTGGACCATCTGGAAAAGATATGGAACCAGCGGGACGAGGGCATCTGGGAGATACGCGGCGCGCCGCAGCACTTCGTGCATTCCAAGGTGATGACCTGGGTGGCCTTCGACCGCGCCTCGCGCGCGCCGGATTCGAGCGCGCGCGAACGCGCCCACTGGAAGAAGATGGCCGATACGATCCACCGCGACATCTGCGCCAAGGGCATGGACAAGAAGCGAGGCTGCTTCGTGCAGGCCTATGGCGTCGGCCACATGGACGCAAGCCTGCTGCTGCTGCCGCTGGTGGGCTTCCTGCCCGCCACAGACAAGCGCATCAAGGCCACGGTGCGCGAGATCGAGAAGCGGCTGATCTGGAAGGGCCTGGTGCAGCGGTACGAGACCGGGACCGGCATCGACGGACTGCCGCCCGGCGAAGGCGCCTTCCTGGCCTGCAGCTTCTGGCTGGCGGACAATTACATCCTGATGGGGCGGTGGCGCGAGGCGGCCGCCCTGTTCCGCAGGCTTGCGCGGCTGGCCAACGACGTGGGCCTTTATGCCGAGGAATATGATCCGGCCGAAAAGCGCATGCTGGGCAATTTCCCCCAGGCCTTCAGCCATGTCGCATTGATCAACACGGCGGTGAACCTGATGGTGGACGAGGAAAGGCGCAGGAAGAATGGCAAGGGCAACGGGAAGACACGCCGCCAGGTCCGCCGCTAGGCGCATCCTCTGCTTCGACATCGGCGGCACCGGCATCAAGGCGGCGGTGATCGGTCCCGATGGCGGGCATCTGGCCGAGCGCATCCGGGTCAAGACGCCCAAGGACCGCAGGCCCCGCAAGATCGCGGCGCTGCTGTCCGAGATGGCGGGCCGGCTGGGCCGCTTCGACCATGTCACCATCGGATTCCCCGGCGTGGTGAAGGCAGGGAAGGTGGTCAGCGCGCCCCATCTGGGCACGGACGACTGGTCCGGCTTCCCGCTGGCGGCCACGATGCACAAGGCGCTGGGCAAGCCGGTGAAGCTGCTCAACGACGCCGACGTGCAGGGTCTGGCCGCCATATCCGGCAAGGGGCTGGAGCTGGTGTGCACGCTGGGCACCGGTTTCGGCACCGCCTGGTTTCGCGACGGCGAACTGATGCCGCACATGGACCTGGCCCATCTCGCCGTCCAGAAGAAATACGACCTCGATGTCTATGTCGGCGACAGGACGCGCCGCAAAATCGGCAACCGCCACTGGAACAGGCGCATGAAGAAGCTGATCGGCGTGCTTCAGACGGTCTTCAATTATGACCGGCTCTACCTGGGCGGCGGCAACTCGCGCTGTATCGACTTCCCGTTGCCGCGCAATGTGAACATTGTCTCCAACGATGCCGGCATGGAAGGCGGCGCCTTCGCCTGGACACGCCATAAGACCTAGAAACATAAGGGGTTTTTGAGGGCGCCGCGCCCGGAAGATCAGGGAACCCTGACCCCCTTTGGTGCGTTTTCGGTCCATTGGATCGAAGCCCTATTTCATTGTCCTTTCATGAAGCGGGCCGCAGCGACGGAAAGCGCGAATGATGCCGCCGGTCAGTGCAAACACGGCCCTTCTTCTGGATATAGACGGAACCCTGCTGGACCTGGCGCGCACGCCTGACCGGGTGAAGGTCCCCGGCGAATTGTCGCGCGCGCTGGAGAAGATCTGCGGCGAACTCTCCGGCGCGCTGGCCTTCGTCAGCGGACGGTCGCTGGCCAGCATCGACAAGCTGTTCGCGCCCTTCCGGCCCGCGGCCATCGGCGCCCATGGCGGGGAAATCCGCGGCGCGGACGGACAGGTCGCCCGCTCCTCGCCGCTCGCCGATGCCGTGCGCGAGGTCTTCACGGGCTTGGCCGAAAACATTCCCGGCCTGCTGCTGGAGGACAAGAAATGCGCGCTGTCGCTGCACTACCGCCTGGCGCCCGAAGCGCTGCCCGTCCTCAAGGCCGCGATGGAGAAGCATGCGCGGCTGTTCGAAAGCGAGAAGGTGCAGATTCTCTACGGCAAGGCGGTGATCGACGCGCGCCCGCTGGGCATCGACAAGGGAACGGCCGTGCTGGAGCTGGCGCGGCAGCCGCCATTCGCAGGACGCGCCATCCTGTTCGGCGGAGACGATACGACCGACCAGGACGTCTTTCACATCCTGCCGCGCCTGGGCGGGCACGGCTTTTCGGTGGGACGCAGGTTTCCCGGCGCCGATCATGTCTTCGCCACGCCCCGCGCCGTGCGCCAGTGGCTTGCCCGGCTGGCCGAGAGCGGGGTGCGATGAGCCCGCAGGTCCAGCCGCTCGATCTTGCCGTGATCGGCAACGGCCGCATCGCCGCCCTTGTCAACACGCGGGGGCAGCTTGTGTGGTGGTGCTTTCCGCGTTTCGACAGCGATCCGGTCTTCTGCCGCCTGGTGGCGGGCGACGAGGAAAAAGGCTTCGCCGATGTGGTGCTGGACCGGCTGGTGGACAGCCAGTCGTCCTATGAGCGCAACACCGCCATCGTCACCACCATCCTGACCGCCGAGGACGGGGCACAGGTGAAGATCACCGACTTCGCCCCGCGCCTGCGCAATTTCGAGCGGCTGCTGCGCCCGCCTCAGCTGATGCGGATCATCGAGCCCGTCCGGGGGCTGCCGCGCGTCACCATCCGCGTGCGGCCCACCCAGTTCTACGGCAATCCGATGAAGCGGCGCGTGGCCGGGTCCAGCCATGTCACCTATGGCGAGCCGCCGCTGATCCGCGTCACCACCGACGGCGCGCTTTCCTATATCCAGCAGGAGACGCCCTTCGCCCTGACGCGCCCGCTGCACCTGGTCATGGGTCCCGATGAACCCTTCATGGGCGACATCACCGCCACGGTGCGCGATTTCCTGGCGCGCACGCGCGACTATTGGCGCGAATGGGTGCGCCGGCTTTCCATCGCCTATGAATGGCAGGAAGCCACCATCCGCGCCGCCATCACCCTCAAGCTCACCAACTTCGAGGAGACCGGCGGCATCGTGGCGGCGCTCACCACGTCGCTGCCGGAAGCGCCCCATTCCGGGCGCAACTGGGACTACCGCTATTGCTGGCTGCGCGACGCCTATTTCGTGGTCAAGGCGCTGAACGCCATCGGCGCCACGCGCACCATGGAGCAGTATATCGCCTATATCCTCTCCATCGCCGGTCATGACGAGACGCTGGCGCCCTGTTACGGCATCGTGCCCAGCGAAGACCTCACCGAATGGATCGCGCCGGACCTCAAGGGCTTCGAGGGCCACGGGCCGGTGCGCATCGGCAATGCGGCGGTGAGCCAGGTGCAGCACGACGCCTATGGCAGCGTGATCCTTGCGGCCACGCCCATGTTCTACGACAAGCGCCTGCCGGAGCCGGGCGATGAATCCCTGTTCCAGCTGATCGAGAAGCTGGCGCGGCAATGCGAGAGGCTTGCGCTGGAGCCTGACGCGGGCATCTGGGAATATCGCGGCCGCAAGCGCGTGCATGCCCATTCCGGGGCCATGTGCTGGGCCGGCGTGAGCCGGACGGCGGCGATCGCCACGCGGCTCGGAATCGCCGACCGCGCGCAATACTGGCACGACGCGAGCGACCGCATCCGCGAATCGCTTCTGTCGCGGCTGTGGAACGAGCGGCGCCAGGCCTTCACCGCCGCGGAAGGCGTCGAGGAGATGGACGCCAGCGTGCTGCTCCTGCCCGAACTGGGGTTGATTGAGCCGTCCGATCCGCGCTTCGCCTCCACCGTCGCGGCGGTCGAACAGGACCTGGTGCGCGGCCGGCATGTGATGCGCTATGCGGCGGAGGACGATTTCGGCCTGCCGGAAACCGAATTCCTGGTCGCGCGTTTCTGGCTGATCGACGCGCTCGCCTCGCTGGGCCGGCGCGAGGAGGCGCGCGAGCGCTATCAGGATGCGCTGGACCTGCGCAACTGTTACGGTCTGCTGGCGGAAGACATCCATCCGCAGACCGGGGCGCTTTGGGGCAACATTCCCCAGACCTATTCGATGGCGGGAGTCATCCTCAGCGCGATGCGCCTGAGCCAGAGCTGGGAGGACCGGTATTGGCGCGCATCTTCATAATCTCCAACCGCGTGGCGGTGCCCAGGGCGGGAATCCAGCCCGGCGGGCTTGAGGTCGTGCTCAAGGCGACGCTCAAGAAGCATCCCTGCGTCTGGCTGGGATGGAGCGGCGAGGTCAATGACGATCCGCAGGTTCACACCTTGCGGCGCGGCCGCAACACCTTCATCGTGACCGACCTGCCGGGCGAGGATTTCGACGAATACTATAACGGTTTCGCCAACCGCGTATTGTGGCCGATCTTCCATTACCGCCTCGACCTGGCGGAATTCTCGCGCCGCGACCTGTCGGGCTTCCTGCGCGTCAACGAACGTTTCGCAGACGAACTCGCCAAGGTCCTGGAGCCCGACGATCTGGTGTGGGTGCATGACTATCATCTGATTCCGCTGGCGCGCGCGCTGCAGGCGCGCGGGCTGATGAACCGCATCGGCTTCTTCCTCCATATTCCGTTGCCGCCGCCGGAGATCCTCACCGCCATGCCCAATCACGAGACGCTGATCCCCGCGCTCGGCGCCTATGACCTGGTGGGCTTCCAGACCGACGGGGATGCGGCCAATTTCGCGCGCTATCTGGCCAAGGAACTGGGCACGCCCACCCACATGTCGCTGCAGCTGGGCTCGGGCGACCGGGCCATGCGCATCGGCAGTTTTCCGGTGGGGATCGAGACGCGCAACTTCACCCGGCTGGCCGGCCGCGCCGTGCGCACGAAGTTCGTGCAGCAGGTCCTCCAGTCCATTCCCGGCGCGCTGATGATCGGCGTGGACCGGCTGGACTATTCCAAGGGCATCAATTCGCGGCTGGAGGCCTATGAGCGCTTCCTGGCAGCCCATCCCGAATGGCACGGCCGCATCACCTATCTGCAGATATCGCCCAAGAGCCGCAGTCAGATCCGCGAATATGCCGAGATGGAAGAGCAGGTGAATTCGACGGCGGGCCGCATCAACGGCACGTTCAGCGACGCGTCCTGGTCGCCGGTGCGCTACGTCAACCGCGCCTACAGCCGCACCGCGCTGGCGGGCCTTTATCGCGCGGCGCGCGTGGGACTGGTCACGCCGGTGCGCGACGGCATGAACCTGGTGGCCAAGGAATATGTCGCCGCCCAGGACCCGGAGGATCCCGGCGTGCTGATCCTGTCGCGTTTCGCGGGCGCGGCCGATGACCTGGGCGCGGCGCTGCTGGTCAATCCCTATGATCCCGAAGCGGTGGGCGCGGCCATCGCGCGGGCCGTCGAAATGCCGCTGGACGAGCGCCAGTCGCGCCACAAGGAGCTTTATGCCGCCCTGTTGCGCAACGACGTCTCGCGCTGGGGCGACAAGTTCCTGCGCGCGCTGGACGGCGGGGGCCGGAACAGGGCCGATCAGGCGCGGGCGGCGCTGGAGGAATTCCTGACCGCGCCCGCTAAAGGGTTGGCTGCAACTGCCCCAGGGCGCCCGCCAGCAACACGACAATGATGCCCAGGCCCAGTTCCAGACGGGCGTTGCGGGCGATGGCGCCGGTATCCAGGCGCGGAAGCAGCCGGAAACGGTTGACGGCCGCCAGCGTCAGCATGGCCAGAACCAGCGCCAGCTTGAGGCCCAGCGCGCCCATGTAAAGCGGCGAAATGCGGCCCCTGCCGCCCAGCACGATCGAGGCGGCGTTGATCGCGCCCGTCATCACCAGCAGCAGCACCGCCATCATCGCCCAGTCCGAGAACAGCGACAGCGCCAGCAGCATGTTGGGCTCGCGCCGGGCGAACAGCGCCGCCAGCACTGCAAGGCCCCCGATCCAGAAGCCCGCCGTCAGCAGGTGCGCGCCGTCCACCGCGGCGCCAATGGCAAGAAAGCCCGGCGGACCCGAATTGGCGGCATGCCCGGTTGCCGCGGGCAGGGCCAGCGCCAGGCCGGCCATCAGCGCGGCGGCCAGAAGCCTTGCGGCCGGAAGGCTGGTGACATGGCCGCCCCGCTCGGTCGCGAACAGCCCCGCCAGCGCGGCGAGGGCAATCATCCGTACCAGGAACAATTGTCCGAACAGCGTGCCCGTGACGGTCTGCATCAGCACGGCGGCGTTCAGCGCGTCTGCCATCTGCGCTGCAGCCGCCGCCAGCCACAGGCAGCCGGCAAGCGCGGCGACCGCCAGCGCGCTCCAGCGAAGGGCGGCAAGAGGCGGCGGCAGGATGATGGGCAGGTGGCGGCGCAGGACCGCGCAGAAGGCGGTGCTGCCGAACAGCAGCATGGCGGCGGCGAAATAAAGACCGCGCGCCGCCGCCAGCATCAAGGAACGACCTTGAAGCCGAAACTGCCGCTCACCCGGTGCGTGTCGCGGCCCACGCCATGCCAGCTCACCTTGTAGGCGCCCGGTTTCAGGTTGAAGGGGATCAGGGTGATGGTGCTTCCGCCGACCGATGCGGAAACCGGCACGGTCTTGCCGGAAGCATCGGCCAGCGCGGCGCCGCTGAAGGCCGGCTCCAGTCTTTCGGAGAATTGCATGCTGATGAGTTTGGGCGCCTTCACGCTGGCATTGGCGGCGGGCATCGCCTTCTCCAGCGCCGGATGGGCCAGCGCCGGCGCTGCCGATGCAAGCAGGAACAGGAGTGCGGCGGTTTTCATGGCGTCTCCAGCTTCAGGGCGGCAAGCGCCAGAACGATCCAGCCCGCCACCAGGCAAAGCCCGCCCAGCGGCGTGATATAGCCGAACGCGGTGATGCCTGTCAGCGCCAGCAGGTAGAGCGATCCGCAAAAGAGCAGGATTCCCGCCTGGAACAACAGGGCCGCCAGCGTGGCGCGTCCCCTGGCCGCGCCGCGCGCCGCCAGCGCCGCAACAGCCATCGCCAAGGCGTGCACCAGATGATAATGCGCCCCCGTGGCGAAAGCCGACGCAAGGCGCGGCTCCAGCCGCGGCGTCAATGCGTGGGCGGCGAACGCGCCGGCCAGCACGGCCAGCGCCCCGTTCATGCCCGCCATGAACAGCCATTTTTTCACGGCCGGAAACTCGCAAAGCGCGGGGCTGCTGTCTATAAGCGAACGCTTCATGCCAAACGACCATGTGGCGGAAGGGGTATTTCATGGCCGAATTCGCGACCGCGGCCGACGGCGTCCGGCTGGCCTTCGAACGTTTCGGCGAAGGCCCCGCCGTGATGATGGTGCACGGCTTCGGCTCCAGCCGGAACCAGAACTGGAAGTCCACCGGCTGGTTCGGCGGCCTCGCCGCGGCAGGCTTCTCGCTGGTGGCGATGGATTGCCGCGGCCATGGCGAAAGCGACAAGCCGCATGACGAGGCGGCCTATGGCCATGACCGCATGGCCGATGACGTGATCGCGGTGATGGATGCGGCCGGGCTGGATGCGCCGTTCCTTCTCGGCTATTCGATGGGGGGCTTCATCGGCCTGCGCCTTCTGGCGGCGCATCCGGGGCGCGTCGCGCGCATGGCGATGGGCGGCGTGGGGGAAACCTATCTTCAGGACCACATCACCGATCCGGCGGCGCGGGCGGCGCTGGCCGAGGCGCTTCTGACGCCCGACAAGGATGCCATCACCGACCCGCGCGCGAAGATGTTCCGCGCCTTCGCCGACCAGCCGGGCAAGGACCGCATCGCGCTGGCCGCCTGCATGCGGGCGATGTCGCCGCATCTTCCGCTCGCCGTGCTGGCGGCGCTGGAGCTTCCGGTCCTGGTGGTGTGCGGCAGCGAGGACGACACGGCCGGCCGTCCCGGACCGCTCGCGGCAAGCCTGGGCAACGCCGTTGCCGTGACGGTTCCCGGCCGCGATCACATGTCAGCGGTGGGTGACCGCAACACGCGCCGGGCCGTGATCGATTTTTTCCGCGCCTGACGGCAACCGTCCTTCCACAGATACGTTTGGCGTATGGGGGTTGTGCCATTCCTGCACAGGTGGGCGCCTGTGTGGAGTAATCCGTATACAGAATATTAGGCGAATTTGAATCGATGTCGTGCGCAACTCCCTATCGGGTACGCTTCCGTACTGAAAAAGGCATAGGCTTTCCGCAAGCAGCAGCTATTTTCGCATCCGCCGTTCCGCATGATTCATCGTCGCGGAACAAGGGTGAGGCGCCCCCGGATTGTTCGCCCAGGGGCTTTTCGCGCGTCATTGTTGGGCTGGCGGGATGTTAGAAGCGCACGCACGCGCCGGAATTCGCAACCGGCTTTTACAGAAGATCGGCTTCGACGACTGGGATCTGATCGGGCCACATCTGGAAGCGGTGACGCTCCGGGAACGCCAGACGCTCGAAACCCACGGCAGGCCCATTCTCCATGCCTATTTCCTGGAAAGCGGCGTCGCCTCGGTGATGGCCGTCGATACCGAGGACCGCCGGATCGAGGTCGGCGTGATCGGCCTTGAAGGGATGACGGGCGTGCCGCTGATCATGGGCGACGCGCGCGCCCAATATTGCACCTATATGCAGATCGCGGGGTCGGGCTATCGCATCGCGCGGGACGCGCTGTGCCATGCCATCGCGGAAAGCGAATCCCTGCGCACCCTGCTGCTCAAATCGGCGCACGGCTTCATGATCCAGACGGCGCATACCGCGCTCGCCAACGGCCGCGCCAAGCTGGAGCAGCGGCTGGCGCGCTGGCTGCTGATGACCCACGACCGGCTGACCACCAATGCGCTGCCGCTGACGCACGAGTTCCTGGCGGCGATGCTGGGCGTGCGGCGCGCGGGCGTCACGGTCGCCATCCACGGCTTCGAGGACCGCGGCCTGGTCACGGCGCGGCGCGGCCAGCTGACCCTGGTGGATCGCGCGGGGATGGAGCAGGTCGCGGGCAGCTTCTATGGCGTGCCGGAAGCCGAATTGCAGCGGCTTTTCGGCGAGGCATAGGCCCACCCGAAAATTTCCTCGCCCTGGCGGCGCGCGCCGTGGTTGTGTGCGCCCATGCTGCCGCCCCAATTCCAGGACTGGTTCGCCGCCCGCGGCTGGCAGCCGCGCGCCCATCAGCTGGCGTTGCTGGATCATGCGGCGAAGGGGGAAAGCGTGCTGCTGGTGGCGCCCACGGGCGGCGGCAAGACGCTGGCGGGCTTCCTGCCCAGCCTGACCACCCTGGCGAACAGGCCGCGGCGAAGCCGCAGAAGCAGTCTCCATACGCTGTACATTTCACCGCTCAAGGCCCTGGCGGTGGACGTGGCCCGCAACCTGGACGCGCCCATTTCGGAAATGGGCCTGCCCGTTCGGGTGGAAACCCGCACCGGCGACACCCCGCTCGCGCGCCGCCAGCGCCAGCGCCACAGCCCGCCCGACATCCTGCTCACCACGCCGGAACAGCTTGCGCTGCTCCTGGCCCATCCCCGCGCGCCGGCGATGTTCGAAACGCTGCAGACCGTGGTGCTGGACGAACTCCATGCGCTGTACAATTCCAAGCGCGGCGACCTTCTGGCGCTGGGGCTCGCCCGGCTCCGGACGCTGGCGCCGCGCCACCGCCGCGTCGGTCTTTCCGCCACGGTACAGGACCCCGCGCCGCTGCGCCGCTTCCTGATGCCCCAGCCGCCGGGCGCCGAGGCGCTGTCGGAGATCGTCATCGCCAAAGGCGGGGCGAAGCCGCTGATCGAGATCAGCGCCTCGGATTCCTATGTGCCCTGGGCGGGGCATCTGGCGCGCCACGCCATGATCGACGTGATGGCGGCGATTCGCGCGTCGCAGACGGCGCTGGTCTTCGTCAATACCCGCAGCCAGGCCGAGCGCACCTTCCAGGAATTGTGGGCAATCAACGACGACAACCTGCCCATCGCCCTGCATCACGGCAGTCTTGCGCCCGAGCAGCGGCGCAAGGTGGAGGCGGCTATGGCCAGGGGCGGCCTGCGCGCCGTGGTCTGCACCTCCACGCTCGATCTGGGCATCGACTGGGGCGCGGTGGACAAGGTGATCTGCATCGGCGCGCCGAAGGGCGCGGCCCGGCTGGTGCAGCGCATCGGCCGCGCCAACCATCGGCTCGACGAGCCCAGCCAGGCGCTGCTGGTGCCGGCCAACCGTTTCGAGGTGCTGGAATGCCATGCCGCCCGGGCGGCGGTGCTGGCGGGCGAACTGGATGGCGAGCGCCCGCGCCATGGCGGCCTCGATGTGCTGGCGCAGCACATATTGGGCACCGCCTGCGCCGCGCCGTTCGATCCCGCTTCCCTGTATGCCGAGGTGCGCGGCGCCGCGCCTTACGCGGCGCTCACCCGCGCCGATTTCGACGCCGTGGTCGATTTCGTCGCCACCGGCGGCTATGCCTTGCGCACCTATG
>DASZVO010000030.1:0-81881 GCA_035547015.1 Rhizomicrobium sp.
ATAAGAAAACATACGCCAACGCCGCGAGCTTGGGCGAGCGGCGGGATGAGCCACATCAGAAAGTCTTTTGGACCATTTTAAGCGACGCCTCCCTCGCTTCGCTCGGTGAGGCGCCAGCTTTTCTAAGCTCGCTTGCGCTCGCTAAGAAAAGCTAGGCCAACGCCGCGAGCCCTAGCGAGCGGCCGGAGGAGGCGCGACCGGCCGAAAGGCCGAGCAAGACGCGCGACGCGCTTTGGATGGCCGGATCATGTGACGGGTTTGTTTTGCTGGCGCCGATGGGGTCCACCCCCTAAACACGCCCGATGACCGAGACGGGACTGCCCGCGCGCCGCGCGGCGCTTGCCATCCTCTCCGGCGTGCTGCGCCGCAGGCGGCCGCTGGACCTGCAACTGGATGCCCTTGCGGGCCTCGCGCCCCGCGATGCCGGGTTCGCGCGCGCGCTGGCCAGCCAGACGCTGCGCCATCTGGGACTGCTGGATGCGGTGTTGCGCGAATTCCTGGAAAAGCCCCTGGCCCCGCACAAATCCGGCGCCGCCGGCGAGATATTGCTGCTGGGGGCATGCGAGCTTCTGATCCTGAAGGTGGCGCCCCATGCCGCAGTCGATGCCGCCAACCGGCTGGCGGCGGGCGAGGACAAGGCCCGGCATTTCAAGCCGCTGATCAACGCGGTGCTGCGGCGCATGGCGCGCGAAGGCGACGCGGTGCTGGCGAAGCTGGATCATGCGCGCCTGGCTGCGCCCGACTGGCTGTGGGAGCGCTGGCGCGCGCAGTATGGCGAGGACATCGCGCGGAAGATCGCCGCGGCCCATCTTGGCGAAGCGCCGCTCGATATCGTGGCGCGATCGGCGGACGCGCCGGACAGCGAAAGCCTGTTCGGCGATGTGCGCCGCCTGAAACCCGAAGGACGCGTGGAGGACCTGCCGGGCTTCGCGCAAGGGGACTGGTGGGTGCAGGACGCCGCCGCCACCCTGCCCGCGCGGCTGCTGGGCGATGTGCGCGGCAAACATGTGATCGACCTGTGCGCCGCGCCCGGCGGCAAGACCATGCAGCTTGCCGCGGCGGGCGCGGCGGTGACGGCGGTGGAGATCGATCCGGCGCGCGCGGCGCGCATCCGCGAGAATCTGGCGCGCACGAAGCTGGAGGCCGAGATCGTCGAGGGCGATGTGCGCGACGTGCGGATCAGCGCTCCCTTTGTGCTGCTGGATGCGCCCTGCACCGCCACCGGCACCATCCGCCGCCATCCCGACCTGCCCTGGATCAAGGGCGCGGCGGACGTGACCGTTTCGGCCGCCGCGGCCTATGAGATCCTGGAAAGCGCGGCGGCGATGGTCGAGCCGGGCGGTGTGCTGGTCTTTGCCGTCTGTTCGCTGGAGCGCGAGGAAGGCGAGGAGCAGATCGCGGCCTTTCTTTCCACCCATTGCGATTTCGCGCGCGCGCCTGTCGCGGCAGCGGAATTGTTCGGCCATGGCGAATGGATCACGCCCGAGGGCGATCTGCGCACCCTGCCCTTTTTCCTGGGCGAGGCTGGCGGCATGGACGGTTTCTATGCCGCGCGGCTGCGGCGGACGTAACCGCCGCAGCCTGAGCCCACCCAAGCCTCATCCTGAGCCTGTCGAAGGATGAGACCGGGCTGGATGGCGGCCGGTTTAAGCCCACGGTCGCGCGTCGCCCGGCCATGACAGGGAGGCGATGGCTATAACCGCCCCAGCGCATACGCGATGGCGAGATACACCTTGCCGGTGTCGGCGGACAGCAGCGTGGAGGTCAGAAGGCCCCCGCCGTCGCCTTCGCGCGCGCGGGCCAGCAGCGTCTCGAACTCGCTGAGATAGGCGTCGGCGGCGTCGTGGAAGCGCCGGTCGTCGCGGTAGAGCGCGGTGATGCGGTCCACCGCATGTTCGTCGATCGCATCGGCCAGCCTGCGCGCGAACACGGCGCGGTCGCCCGCCAGATAGCGCTTCCAGTCCTCGTCGCCGGGGCCCGCCGTGTCCAGCGCGGCAAGATCGATGGCCATGTCGGCCAGCGCCACTTCCAGCGCGCCCAGCGTGGCGGCGGTGTCGAGGCCCGAGGCCGGGCGGGTGCGCAGGTCGCCCTGTTCGGCCGCCGCCAGCAGCGTCTTCATCTCCCAGGCGGGCGCGCCATCCTTGCGCGCGCCCTTTTCGGCGGGCTTGCGCGCGGTGAGCTTGCGGGCGAGGCCCTTGAGTCCGTCGCCTTCCGGCGCGGCGGGCGCAGCGGGCGGCGCATCGGAGTCCGGTGCGGGCGGCGCCTTCTGGCCCGCGCCCGCGCGGGCGTGCAGCGTGGACATGGCGCGCGCGGAAAGATCGAGCAGTTGTTCCGTCTCCGCCGACATCACCTGGCGCACGCGGCGCGCTTCTTCCTGGGCAAGGCCGGGCAGGCGGATCAGGTGCTTTTCCATGTCCTGGGTGGTTTCGGCCAGGATGCCGCGGATCCGCGCCGCTTCCGCGCTCATCTCGCCCGCCGCGCGCAGCAACCGGTCGCATTCGGCCATCGCCTCGCCCACCAGAAGGCGCGCATCCTGCTTGGCCTGGGCGGTCGAGTCGCTGATCAGCGCCTGCGCGCCCGCGCCGGAATCGCGCAGCTCGGCCGAAAGCTGCGCCAGCATGGCGCCGACCGCGTCGCCGGTTTCCTTGAGCCGGTCGGCCTCGCGCGCAAAGGCGTTGGTGAGCTGGGCGGCGCGGCTGGCGGCGTTGCCCATGATGACTTCCAGATGCTGTTCGGCATCGCCGGTGATCTGCTCGAATCTGCGCACCTCTGCGCCCAGCACGCCGACCGCCTGCTCCATGCCGGCGCGCTGGCGCGCGAAGGCGGTGTCGAACACATCGCCTTCGTCCTTCAGCCGCTGCAGCAGTTCGGCCATCTGGGCGCGGTGCTTTTCCTGCCGCGCCAGCACGAATTCGGCGCGGCTCATGGCGGCGTCGGCCACTTCCTCGATCCGCGCGGACTGGGCTTCGAGCGTCTTGGCGGCTTCGAGCGGGGCTTCGGCGGCTGCGGTGATGGCGGCGCGGAAGCCCGCCGCCTGCACGTCGAGCGACTGGGTCGCCATCTTGAGCGTGCCTTCGGCCGATTCCATCGTGGCTTTCAGCTGCGCCGCGCGGCCCGCGACGGTTTCGCCCGCGCGGCTCGCCGCCTCGTTCAGCTGGTCGCCCAGCATCTCCAGCCGCGCGCCTTCCTGGTTCAGGCGCATGGCGACCGAGTCGCCGCGCACCTGCGCGCGGGCGCCGGCTTCGTCCAGGCCCGCGATCTGCTTTTCCAGCACCGATTCCAGCGTGCGCACGCGCTGGAAGGCGGTATCGAGACCCGCATTGAGGCCATCCAGTTCGCGCCGCACCAGCCGGGCCAGCCGCGCGGCATTGTTCGCGGATGTCTCGTCCGCCGCCAGCAGCCGGTCGCTGGCCACAAGCAGCTGGCGGGCGGCGTCCTGCATCGCCGCCCCGCGCGCAAGACTGGCGGCCACGGCCATGAAGAAGAAAGGCGGAAGCAGGGTTGCGGCGGCGGCCAGCGCCTTGGTCGGCAGGCTCAGCGCAGCAAGGCCCGCCGCGCCCCAATAGCCCCAGAGGAAAGCCGCGCAGGTGCCGATCCAGAACAGCGACAGGGCCGCGGCAAAGGTCAGCGCGAATACGCCGAAGCGCGAGGCGCGCACGCGCGGGGTCAGCCTTTCCGGCTGGCCTTCGGGCCTGCCGTCCAGCCTGTCCTCATGCCTGTCCGGCGGCTGTTCCACCAGCACCGGCTGGTTTTGTCCGAACGTCCTGACCATTCGACTAAGCCCCGATACCGGTTTGTATTTTAACCATCGAAGCGGCCGTCCTGCGAGGAGATTCCGCCCGCCTGCGATTTTTACATTAATTGCGTCGTATTAACGCGGCCTTAGCCGCGGCGGGCGCAGGCTTTCCGGGCCGATTTTCCGGAACATGCCGTCATGGCCGCGCCCATCGACCTTGCCCACCTGGCCCGCTACACGGGCGGCGACCGGACGTTGAATGCCGAGATCCTGCGCCTGTTCGACGGCCAGGTGAACGACATGGTGGGTCAGCTTCTGACCCTGCTGGACAGCCGCGACGTGCGCCGGTGGCGCGAAGTCACCCATACCATCAAGGGCGCCGCCCGTGGGGTGGGCGCTTTTGCGATGGGCGAGGCCGCCGCCGCCGCCGAGCCGGTGGACCCTGCCACAAGCCGCGACCGCGCGGTCCAGGCGATCGAGACCTTGCGGGTCGAGGGCGAGGCCGTGCAGGCCTTCATCGCGGATTATCTGGCGGCGTGATTTTCCCGGGCGGCGGTCCTAATACCCGCCCAGGTCCTTTTTCATCTCATAGGCGATGGAGCCGCGCTCGCCCAGGAACGAGCGGCCCGCATCCATCCTGTACAGGCCGCGCAGATAGGTGGCATCGATGTCGGTCAGGCTGTCCGGCTTCATGCCCTCGGCGCAGCCGGAAGCCATCAGGTTGGTGATGGTCGGCACGTTCTGGCATTCGTCATAGGACTGCGCCTGGGAGAGCGCGAGCATGGCGATATAGTCGGCAAGGGGGCCGATCTTCTGTCCGACGATCCGGCCCGTATCCACCACGACGACGGCGGTGGTGAATTCGCTTTTGAGTCCGTTGCCGATGGCCCGGTTGCCGCTGACATGCACATTGCCGGGTGTGCCGGACGTGCTCATCACCCCATAGCCGAGATCCCAGTCGGGCAGGTCGGCGCTGACGAAGCCGTAAAAATCCTCCGTCGCGGTGCCATACCAGGCCTGGACGGGACGGCGCATGGTGGCGATGCGTTCGGCCTGCGGCCTGTAGTGGAATCCCAGCAGGCCGGGGCGCCGCGCGCGCACGAAATCCAGCAGCGCCTGCGGCTGGGGCGTCGCCAGGACGAGGATATTGGGGCGGCAGGGCTCATGGGAATCCAGCGGCGCACCCGCCATCATCGCAAAGCGCACGATGCGCTGGGTGATGTAGAGGTTGAACGCGGGCGACAGGCCCAGGGTCAGCGGGCAGATGCCCGTCTTCCAGCGCGCGATCTTGCCCACCAGAGGCGAAGGCGCGGCGTGGGCGATGATGAAGTTGTCGAGCGCGCTTTCCGGGCGCTCTCTCGGCGCCGTCACGATCACATTTTCGACCGGCGGCGCGATATGCTCCTGCGCCGATGCCGCGACGGAGGAAAGCGACAGGGGCGCGGCCATCGCCAGCAGGACTGCGAAGGTCTTGATCCCCATGCTGCCCCGTCCATGCCTGCGGCCGCAACGGGAAGGTTGCGCCCGAACCCTCTCAATTCTTTGTCGGCGTCATGGCGCCTTGCGGTCGAAGGCCTCGAACTCGTGCCGGATGGAGGCTTCGATCAGGGTGCGCCAGACCGGTTCGGCGATGGCGGGCGACAGGCCGGTGCGGCGGCCTTCGGCGATCACCTTGGCCACCACATCCTCGATGCGGCCGGAATCGTGCACCTGATCGCGGCGTGCCTTGAGTTGCGCCGCCCGCTCGATATAGGCCTGCCGCACCGCCAGGAGCGCCACCAGCCGGGCGTCCAGTGCATCGATCGCCTCGCGCAATTCGGGCATGGAGGCGCAGGCTTGGGGCATCTTCAGGGGAGCGTCATTTTGCATCGCAGCACTGTGACAGGCAGGGGTTGTTGGACCGATCATTTTTACATATAAGAACGACGTTTTCCCAGCCACTACATGAATTTAGGTGTGGAATACGCCAAGGAAGCAGCATGAGCACGCCCATCGAAACAGACGTCGTCATCATCGGCGCGGGCCCCATCGGCCTGTTCGCCGTGTTCGAGCTTGGGCTGCTGGATCTCAAGTGCCACCTGGTGGACATTCTGGACCGTCCGGGCGGCCAGTGCACCGAACTTTATCCCGAAAAGCCCATCTATGACATTCCCGGCCTGCCCATCGTCACCGGCCAGGAGCTGGTGAACCGGCTGCTGGAGCAGTGCAAGCCCTTCGACCCGCAATTCCATTTCGGCGAGATGGCGACGGCGCTGGAGAAGCAGCCCGACGGCAAATGGAAGCTCAAGACCGACGCGGGCACCGAGATCATCGCGCACGTGGTGGTGGTGGCGGCGGGCGCGGGCAGCTTCCAGCCCAAGCGCCCCCCGGTGCCGGGCATCGAGCTGCACGAGAATGCCGGCGACGGCGTGGGCGTGCATTACGCCGTGCGCAAGATGGAGACCTTCCGCGGCAAGAACATCCTGATCGCCGGCGGGGGCGATTCCGCCCTCGACTGGGTGATCAACCTGGCGCCGCTGGCCAAGACGATGACGCTGGTCCATCACCGCGACGGGTTCCGCGCCGCGGCGCACAGCGTCAACCAGATGCGCGAGCTGGAAGCGGCGGGCAAGGTCAGGTTCCATGTCGCCAGCGTGAAGGCGGTTCATGGCGAGCCGGGCAAGCTGACCGGCGTGACGCTGGCCGGGCCCGACAAGAGCGAATGGCATCATGAAGCCGACGCCTTCCTGCCCTTCTTCGGGCTGACCATCAAGCTGGGGCCCATCGCGGAATTCGGCATAAATCTGCACGAAAACCTGATCCCGGTGGACACCGCCCGCTTCGAGAGCGAGACGCCGGGCATCTTCGCCATCGGCGACATCAACACCTATCCCGGCAAGCTCAAGCTGATATTGTCGGGCTTCCACGAAGCCGCGCTGATGGCCCAGGCCGCCTTCCATGTCGCCCGGCCCAATGAGAAGCTGCGTTTCCAGTACACGACCTCGTCCTCGAACCTGCAAAAGAAATTGGGTGTCTCGTGAAGATCATCGCCGTAGACCGCCAGGGCAAGGAACACACGCTGGAGGGGCGCGACGGCTGGAGCGTGATGGAGATCCTGCGCGACGGCGGCCTGGACATCGCGGCGGAATGCGGCGGGGCCTGCGCCTGCGCCACCTGTCACGTCTATGTGAATGAAGGCTGGTACGAGAAGCTGCCCCCGCCGTCGGAGGCCGAGATCGACATGCTGGACATGGCCCTGGCGGTCGAGCCCAATTCGCGCCTGTCGTGCCAGATCATCTGCAGCGACGAGACCGACGGCATCAAGGTAACCGTGGCGCCCGAATAAGGTCGCCCCCCGCCTTCGTTTCCGGCATGTCATGCGCCGCCGCGCTTGCGCGGGCGCGATGCTGTTGCCTAGTGTCGCGGGGCCCTCCTGGAAAGCCCGCCGCATGGACCGCCGCACCCTTCTGAAATCCTCTGCCGCCGCCGCCGTCAGCCCCGCCCTGGGCTGGGCCGCGCCCGCCGCCGCCGCGCCCGGCGCGCTCGACCGGCTGTTCGACAGTTTCGCGCAGGAAAATCTGGACCTGTCGCCGCTGACCGCCACCAGCCTGGGGCTGGATACCGGCAAGCGCGCGGGCGAGAAAAGCAGGCTGGACGACACCTCGCGCGCGGGCATCGCGCGCTTCAAGGCCGCCAATGCCAGCCAGCTTCAGCGGCTGAAGGCCTTTCCCGCGAACACATTGTCGGGCATGGACCGTGTCAATTACGACGTGGTGATGTACCAGCTTGCCGCCGCCGACGCGGCGGGCAAGGCGTTCGATTACGGCCCGGCCACAGCCGGCCAGCCCTATATCCTCAGCCAGCTCACCGGCAACTACTGCAACACGCCGTCCTTCCTGGACACCCAGCACATGATCGAGACGAAGGCGGATGCCGACGCCTATCTGGCGCGGCTTTCCGCCTTCGCCGCGGCGATGGACCAGGAGATCGAGGTGGCGCGCCACGACATCGGGCAGGGCGTGGTGCCGCCCGACTTCGCGCTGGCCAAGACGCTGCTGCAGATGAACGCGCTGCGCGCGCCCGCAGCGGACGCCTCGCCCCTGACCCAGTCGGTGGCGCGGCGCACGGCGAAAAAGAACATCGCGGGGCCTTACGCCGCCGACGCGGCGAAGATCGTGCGGGAGAAGGTCTATCCCGCGCTGGAACGCCAGATCGCGCTGGTGAAGGAGATGCAGGCGCGCGCCACGCATGACGCGGGCATCTGGAAGCTGCCCAAGGGCGGCGACTATTACCGCGCCTCGCTTTCCTATTGGGCCACTACCGACATGACGCCCGAGGCGATCCACAAGCTGGGGCTTGAGGTCGTGGCCGATCACACCGCGCGCATCGACGCGATCATGAAATCGCGCGGCATCACCGGCGGCACGGTGGGCCAGCGCCTGCTCGCCCTGGTGAAGGATCCCAAATATCTCTATCCCAACACCGACGCCGCCAAGGACCGGCTGATCGCCGACCTGAACGCCAAGGTCAGGGCGATGCGCGCGATGCTGCCTGGCTATTTCGGTACCCTGCCCAAGGCCGCGGTGGAGATCCGGCGCGTGCCCAAGAACATCGAGGCCTCGCAGCCCGGCGGTTACTATTATCCCCCGCCGCTGGACGGCTCGCGCCCCGGCATCTACTGGATCAACCTGCGCGACACCGCCGAGGTGCCGCGCTGGCGGCTGCCTTCGCTGACCTATCACGAATCCATCCCCGGCCATCACCTGCAGATATCGCTGCAGAACGAGGCGACGCTGCCGCTTTTGCGCAAGATGGTGCTGCTGTCGGCCTATGTGGAAGGCTGGGCGCTGTATGCCGAAGAACTGGCGGTGGAGATGGGCGTGTACAAGGACGATCCGCTGGGCCAGATCGGCCAGCTCAAGGATTCCATGTTCCGCGGCGTGCGCCTGGTGGTGGATTCGGGCATGCATGCGATGAAATGGAGCCGCGAGAAGGCGGTGAGGTATTTCACCGACACGCTGGGCGATCTGGAAGCCACGGCGGTCACCGAGGTCGAACGCTATTGCGTGTGGCCGGGGCAGGCCTGTTCCTACATGCTGGGCAAGCTGGAATTCCTGAAACAGCGCGAGCGCGCCAGGAAGGCGCTGGGCGCGCATTTCGACATCCGCAAATTCCACGACGCCATGCTGCTGCCGGGCGCGGTGCCGCTGTCGGTGATGGCAGGCCTGACCGACCGCTACATCAAGGGCCTTTGACCCGGCGCATCCGGCCCCGCTAGTGTCGCGGCGGGTTGGGGACGCATGACAGCAGCACGAAGCATCGGCCAGCCGGGCGAAGCGAAGGCGCCGGCCGTGCGATCACCGAAAAATACGAGCGGGCTTCGATGACGGTCGCACACGTCTATACGGTTGCTTTCCAGGGCATCGAAGCCAGAGAAGTCGACGTTCAGGTTCACATCGCCGGGTCCGGCGGCGGGCAGTTCGCCATCGTGGGCCTGGCCGACAAGGCGGTGGCGGAAAGCCGCGAGCGCGTGCGCGCCGCGCTGTCGGCCATCGGGCTGGCGCTGCCCTTCAAGCGCATCACGGTGAACCTGGCGCCCGCCGACCTGCCCAAGGAAGGATCGCATTACGACCTGCCCATCGCGCTGGGGCTGCTGGCGGCGATGGGCGTGGTTCCGGCCAGCGAGATGGCGAACTATGTGGCGCTGGGCGAACTGTCGCTGGATGCGGCAGTGACGGCGGTTGCGGGCGTATTGCCCGCGGCGCTGGCGGCATCCGAACAGAACCGCGGCCTGATCTGCCCCGCCGCCAATGGGCCCGAGGCGGCCTTCGCGGGCGGCATCGAGATCCTTGCCGCGCCGTCGCTGATCGCACTGGTCAACCACATGAAGGGCGCGAGCGTGCTTGTTCCGCCCGCGCCCAGGCTGGCCGAGACAGCAAAGGCCGCGCCCGACCTGCGCGACGTGAAGGGACAGGAGAGCGCCAAGCGCGCGCTGGAGATCGCCGCCGCGGGCGGACATAATCTGCTGATGATCGGCCCGCCCGGCGCGGGCAAGTCGATGCTGGCGCAGCGCCTGCCGGGCCTGCTGCCGCCGCTGGACGCGCGCGAGGCGCTGGAGATCAGCATGGTGCGGAGCCTGGCGGGCGAGCTTCAGGGCGGTGCGATCTCGCGCCAGCGGCCCTTCCGCAATCCGCACCATTCCGCCTCGATGGCGGCCCTGGTGGGCGGCGGGCTGAAGGTACGGCCCGGCGAGGTGTCGCTGGCCCACCTTGGCGTGCTGTTCCTGGACGAACTGCCGGAATTCCAGCGCGGCGTGCTGGATTCGCTGCGCCAGCCCATCGAGACGGGCGAGGCGGTGGTGGCCAGAGCCAACGCCCATGTGCGCTATCCCGCGCGCTTCCAGCTTGTCGCCGCCATGAATCCCTGCCGCTGCGGCTATCTGGGCGATCCGGCGATGGGCTGCGGGCGCGCGCCCAAATGCGCGGGCGACTACCAATCGCGCATTTCCGGCCCGCTGTTCGACCGCATCGACATGCATGTGGAAGTGCAGGGCGTGACCGCCGCCGACCTGGCGCTGCCGCCCGCCGCCGAGGGCAATGCCGAGGTGGCCGCGCGGGTGGCGCGGGCGCGCGGCATACAGCGCGCGCGGCTGGAGCCGCATGGCCTGCGCACCAATGCCGAGATGGAAGGCGAATTGCTGGACCGCGAGGCCCAGCCCGATGCGGCGGGCGCAAAGCTTCTGACCGAAGCCGCGGAGCGGATGAAGCTGTCGGCGCGCGGCTACACCCGCGTGCTGAAAGTGGCGCGCACCATCGCCGATCTTGCGGGCGCGACTGCGGTGGCCAAGGCCCATGTGGCCGAGGCGCTGTCCTATCGCCGGCTTACGCACCTGCCCTGATGGGCGCACCCGGGTCCGAGACGGATTCGAGCCTGTGGCGGCGTTTCAGCAGTGCGATCCTGGTCTTGCTGCTGCATGTGCTGCTGGTGCTGGCAGTTCTGAAATTCATGATCCGGCCGCCTGAAATTGTGACTCGGCCCGAACGAATCTTGGAAATGCTGATCCGCCTGCCGGAGCATCGCGCGGCACAACCTGAATCGCCGCCACCTGCTGCGCCGCACCCTGCGCGCGGCGGCGCGCCGTCGGGACCTGTGCCATCACTCGCGCCCGCCCTGCCGCAACCGGATGTGCAGGGCTTGGGCCGGAGCCTGTTCGGCTGCGCGCCGGAAAACCTGTCCAGCCTTTCACCGGAACAGCGCAGCCACTGTCCGGGCGGCTTGACGCGTCCCGATGACACCGTGGTGGCCGAACCGCCTTCGCACGTGAAAGACCCGGCGCGGCGCGCGGCCGAGATGCGCGCGAAGAACACCCCGGGTCGCGTACCCTGTACCTATGTCGGTGATGCGCCCGGCCCGTATGGCCCTGTGGCCACCGTGATGGTCAGCCCGCTCTGCGCGCTGGATGGTTTGCTGAACGGCTTCCCCCCGCTCACCGGCCTGCCCAAATAAGCCCAAGAAAGTCTTTCGCAGACGCGAAGCGCCGCCCTGCGTTGCGGGCGTCACGTTTCTGCGCCTATCATCCCGTCAAAACCCCTAGGGAGAGAACGACATGCATTCCGTTGCGAAAATGCTTCTGGGCGCGGCAGTGGGCATCGGCATGGGCGCGGCGGGCATGGCCGCTTTCGCGCAAGGGGCCGATCCCAAGGTGGGCACCACCATTCACGACCCCGAAGGTCCGCCGCCCAACCCCGGCCACATCCCCTTTGTGCTGCCCAAGGACATCAAATGGGAAGGCAAGGAAGGCGTGCAGCAGATGGCCAAGCTGTACGGCGATCCCGGCAAGGCGGGCCCCTATGCCGTGCTCTACAAATGGTTCCCCGGCCACTTCTCCAAGCCGCATTTCCATGACCAGACCCGCTGGATCTATGTGGTGTCGGGCACCTGGTGGGTTTCGAGCAGCAATGTCTATGACGAGCGCACCACCTATCCCTTCCATGCCGGCACCTTCTCCACCGATGTGAAGAACACCGTGCACTGGGACGGCGCGCGCACCGGCGAGAAGGAGCCCGCCGTGATCCTGCTGTCGGGCATCGGACCGGTGAAGACCGTGCAGGTGGACGAGCAGGGCAAACCCAAGCCGGGCCAATAGGCATTTTCGATTGCATGGGCCGCGCCGTCCGGGTTATCCGGGCGGCGTCGCGCTGTTGAGGGGAATGACAGGGACATGCCGCAGGACAAGCCGCGCCGGGGGATTCACCCGGTCTATCTGTGCCTTCTCATTCCCTATGCGGCCTTCGCCTGGGTGCCGTTCTATAACCGCATCGCGCCGCAGCTTCTGGGCATCCCCTTCTTCTATTGGTGGCAGATGGTCTGGATCATCCTCACCGCCGTCTCGATCGTGCCGGTCTATCTGTTCGAGGAGAAGCGCGGGATATGACGGCCAGTCCCATCACCATCGCCGTCTTCCTGGCGCTGTTCGTGCTCGTGGCCCTTCTGGGCCTGTTCGGTTCGCGCTGGCGGGCGGGCGACCTGTCCCAGCTGCATGAATGGGGCCTGGGCGGGCGCAGCTTCGGCACCCTGATCACCTGGTTCCTGCTGGGCGGGGACCTCTATACCGCCTATACCTTCATCGCGGTGCCCGCATTGATGTTCGGCGCAGGCGCGGCGGGCTTCTTCGCCGTGCCCTATGCCACGCTGATGTATCCGGTGCTGTTCGTGGCCTTCCCGCGCCTGTGGTCGGTGGCGCGCCGCCACGGCTATATCACCGCGGCCGATTTCGTGCGCGGCCGCTTCGGCCACCGGGGGCTTGCGCTGGCCATCGCGCTGACCGGGCTGGTGGCGGTGATGCCCTATATCGCGCTGCAGCTGGTCGGCATGCAGGTGGTGATCGCGGCGCTGGGGCTGAATTTCACCGTCACCCTGCCGCTGCTGGGCACGGTGTCGGTGCCGCTGGTGGCGGCCTTTGTCGTGCTGGCCGCCTTCACCTATACCAGCGGGCTGCGCGGCACCGCCCTGATCGCGGTGGCGAAGGACCTGCTGGTCTATATCACCGTGCTGGCGGCGATCGTCATCATCCCGGCCGAGCTTGGCGGCTATGACAAGGTGTTCGCCGCCATGCCGCCCGCGCAGCTTCTGCTGCCGCCCGCGCCGGAGCACAGCCTGGGCGCGGGTTTCGGCTATGTCACCCTGTCGCTGGGTTCGCTGCTGGCGCTGTTCCTGTATCCCCATTCGGTGACGGGCATCCTGTCGTCATCGAGCCGCCACGTGATCCGGCGCAACGCCATCGTGCTGCCCGCCTATTCGGTGGCGCTGGCGCTGATCGCGCTGCTTGGCTACATGGCGGTGGCGGCGGGGGTGAAGGACATGCCGCAATATGCGAAAGGCTTCGCCGTCTTCGGGAACAATTTCGCGGTGCCGGCGCTGTTCCTGCAGATGTTCCCGGCCTGGTTCGCAGGGCTGGCCTTCGCGGCCATCGCCATCGGCGCGCTGATGCCCGCCTCGATCATGGCGATCGCCTGCGGCAACCTTTTCACCCGCAACATCTTCAAGGATTTCATCGCGCCGGACTGCACGCCGCAGACCGAGGCAAAAGTGGCCAAGATCGTGGCCTTCGCCGCCAAGCTGGGCGCGCTGTTCTTCGTGCTGGAGCTCCAGACCGCCTATGCCATCCAGCTGCAGCTTCTGGGCGGCATCTGGATCTGCCAGACCCTGCCCGCCGTGCTGCTGGGGCTTTATGTGCGGCTGGACCCGCGCGCGCTGCTGGCGGGATGGGCCGCGGGCATCCTGAGCGGCACCTTCATGGTGGCGGCGCTGGACTTCAAAAGCTCCACCTATCCGCTGCATCTGCTGGGCTGGACCTTGCCCTGTTATGCGGCAGTCAGCGCGCTGGTGCTGAACCTGGCGGTGAGCGTGGTGCTGACCTGGGTGTTGCGGGCGCTGTCCGCCACGCCCGTGCGCGACGAGACCGTGGCGGCGGATTACGCCTAGTCCCGCGGCATCATCGCTTTATGATCGTCCCGGCCTCGCGGCTTGCGCTGCGCGCAAGCGCGCTCGTGCGCGACGAGACCGTGGCGGCGGATTACGCCTAGTCCCGCGACATCATCGCTTTATGATCGTCCCGGCCTCGCGGCTTGCGCTGCGCGCAAGCGCGCTGCGGCGTTCGCCGCTCAAATCGGTCCACTGGACCGATTTGCCCGCTACGCGGTCGCGGCTCACCCAAATCGGCCGGTGATATATTGTTCGGTGCGCTTATTGTCGGGCGCGGTGAAGATCTTCTCCGTCGCGCCATATTCGATCAGCTCGCCCAGATACATGAAAGCAGTGTAGTCGCTGGCGCGGCTGGCCTGCTGCATGTTGTGGGTGACGATCACGATGGTGTAGTCGTTCGCCAGTTCCTCGATCAGCTCTTCGATCTTGGCGGTGGAGATCGGGTCGAGCGCCGAGCAGGGCTCGTCCAGCAGGATCACTTCCGGCTTGGTCGCCACGCTGCGGGCGATGCACAGGCGCTGCTGCTGGCCGCCCGAGAGCGACAGGCCGCTGGCGTTCAGCTTGTCCTTCACCTCGGTCCAGAGGGCGGCGCGGGTCAGCGCATGCTCGACGCGCCCGTCCATCTCGGACTTGGGGATGCGCTCATACAGCTTTATGCCGAAGGCGATATTGTCATAGATCGACATGGGGAAGGGCGTGGGCTTCTGGAACACCATGCCGATGCGCGCGCGCAGCAGGTTGCGGTCGCGCACCTTCAGGATGTTCTCGCCGTCCATCAGGATCTCGCCTTCGGCGCGCTGGCCCGGATAGAGTTCGAAGATCCGGTTGATGGCGCGCAGCAGGGTGGACTTGCCGCAGCCCGACGGGCCGATGAAGGCGGTCACCTTGCGTTCCATCAGCGGCAGGGTGATGTTCTTCAGCGATTTGCTGTCGCCGTAATAGAAGCTCAGGTCCCGGATATCGACCTTGATCTTGTCGGCGCCGTTCGCGGCTTGATGCTCGGGCGCCAGGTGAATCGCGGTGTCCATGGTCAGGTCCGTTTCTGTTTTTCGAGGATGCGGGCGATGATGGAAAGCACCAGCACCGTCGCGGTGACCAGCAGCGCGCCGGCCCAGGCCAGGGCGTGCCAGTCTTCATAGGGCGAAAGCGCATACTGGAAGATCACCACCGGCAGCGAGGCCATCGGCTTGGTGATGTCGGTAGACATGAACTGGTTGTTGAGTGCGGTGAAGAGCAGCGGCGCGGTTTCGCCCGAGATGCGCGCCACCGCCAGCAGCACGCCGGTGATGATGCCCGCGCGCGCCGCGCGCCAGGTCACGGTCCTGATCACGAAGCTCAGCGGCGCGCCCAGCGCGGTCGCCGCCTCGCGCAGGCCGTTGGGCACCAGCAGCAGCATGTTCTCGGTGGTGCGGACCACCACGGGGATCACGATCACCGTCAGCGAGGCCGCGCCCGCGATGGCCGAGAAATGACCCATATGCACCACGATCACTTCATAGATGAAGAGGCCGGTGACGATGGACGGCGCCGACAGCAGGATGTCGTTGACGAAGCGCACCACGAAGGAAAGCTTTTCGTGACGGCCGTATTCGGCCAGGTAGGTGCCGGCGAACAGGCCGATGGGCGTGCCCACCGCCACTGCCCCCAGGCTCATCAGCACGCTGCCCAGGATGGCGTTGGAAAGGCCGCCTTCCGCGCCCGGCGGCGGGGTCGGCTCGGTGAACAGGGTGCCGGAAAGGGCGCTGATGCCGTCCGTCAGCAGCGCGCCCAGGATGAAGGCCAGCCATACCAGCCCGAACAGGGCGGCCCCCAGCGACAGCACGATGAAGGCCGAATTGGCGAGGCGGCGGCGCATGTAGAGGGCGCGGTTGGCGATCATCTACTTTCCTTGGCGGGCTTCCATGGTCCGCAGCATCAGTTGGGCCGCGGCCAGGACGATGAAGGTGATGACGAAGAGCAGCAGGCCCAGCTCGATCAGCGAAGAGGTGTAAAGCTCGCTGGTCGCCTCGGTGAATTCGTTGGCGATGGTGGCGGAGATCGACGTGCCGGGCGCGAACAGCGAGGCGTCGATGCGGTGGGCATTGCCGATCACGAAGGTGACGGCCATCGTTTCGCCCAGCGCGCGGCCCAGCGCCAGCATGGCGCCGCCCACCACGCCGGTGCGCGCGAAGGGCAGGGCGACCTTCCACATCACTTCCCACTGGGTGCTGCCCAGGCCATAGGCGGCCTCCTTCAGCACATGGGGCACGGTTTCCAGCACGTCGCGCGTGACCGCGGAAATAAAGGGCAGGATCATGATCGACAGGATCAGCCCGGCGGTGAAGGTGCCGATGCCAAAGCCCGTGCCGCCGAACAGGGTGCCCAGCACCGGCACGCCGTCCAGCGCGGTGATCACCGGTTCCTGCACATGGGTCTGGAACCAGGGCGCGAAGACGAACAGGCCCCAGATGCCATAGATGATGGAGGGGATGCCGGCCAGAAGCTCGATGGCGATGCCGATGGGCCGGCGCAGGGGCCTGGGGCAGAGATCGGTCAGGAAGATGGCCACGCCGATGCCCACCGGCACCGCGATCAGCATGGCGATCACGCTGGTGACCAGCGTGCCATAGATCGGCCCCAGCGCGCCGAACTGTTCGCGCGTGGGCTTCCAGACCTCGGTCCAGATGAAAGAGGCGCCGAACGCCTTGAAGGCGGGCATGGCGCCGATCAGAAGCGCGCCGATCACGCCCGCGAAGATCACCAGCACCGCGATGGCCGCCGACAGCGCCAGCAGGCGGAAGCGCGCATCGCCCGCGCCCTTGCTGCGGGCGATCTCGGCGCGGGCGGCAAGGACGGCAAGATGCGGTTCGGCTTCGCTCAAACTGATATCGGTCAATTGCGGCCCCGAGGGTACGAAACGGGAGGCAATTCACACCGCTCCCACGCCACGAACATCACAGTCGTGCAAAGCTTTTGTGACAGCCCGGGCCGTGGTGCGGCGGCCCGGAGCAACCTATTGATTTGAAATAAGGATTTTCCGCGCCGCCGGCCGAAAGGCGCCCCGGCCGGGGGCCGGGGACCCGCGCATTTGCGCCACCTTAAACGTTTCTGAAGGCCGCGCCCGCACAATCGTCCCCGGAAGCAGGACAGCGGAAAACGGCGCGAAATGGGCCTTGCGCGGATCGTCAGGATCATCTTCGGCTCCCTGGCAGGGGGGCTTCTGCTGGCTGCCGTGGGCGACATCCTTCTGTCGGGCCAGCTGACCGTCATCCCGCCTCTGAGCTTTGCGGCGCTGCTGGCGGTGACGCTGGCCTTCCTGATCAACCATTTTCTGGACATGCGCCAGCGCAACATGACGCTGGGCCAGCAGGCCATGCAGCTCAAGACCGTCGCCGCCCGGCTGGAGGCTTCGTTCAAGAACGCGGCCACCATGAATGCGCGCCTCAACCAGAGCGAGGCGCGCTACAAGGGGCTGGTGGATGCGCAGGGCGATGCGATCTTCCGCCGCGACAGCGCGAGCCGCCTCACCTATGGCAACGACGCCTTCTTCCGGCTGTTCGGACTCAATCCCGCGCTTGCCATCGGCTATCCCTTCGCGCCCGAACCGCATCCCGAAAGCCGCGCGCCCCTGTTCGGCAGTTTCCAGGAACGGGGGCGCGAGCGCGCCCGCTATGACCAGCATGTGAAGACGGCGGCGGGCTGGCGCTGGATCGCCTGGGAAGACCTGGCGGTGCGCGACGCCCATGGGCGGCTGGTGGAAGTGCAGAGCGTGGGCCGCGACATCACCGACCGCAAGGCGCTGGAAGAGGCCCTGGTGGAGGCGCGCGACAGGGCCGAGGAAGCCAGCCGCGCCAAGTCGGGGTTCCTGGCCACCATGAGCCACGAGATCCGCACGCCCATGAACGGCGTGCTGGGCATGGCCCGGCTGCTGCTGGAAACCGACCTGCGCCCCGAACAGCGCGCCTATGCCGAAGCCATCACCCAGTCGGGCGAAGCGCTGCTGACCCTGATCGGCGACATCCTCGACTTCTCCAAGATCGAGGCCGGCATGCTGCAGCTTCACGACGACGATGTGGACCTGCAGGCGCTGCTGGATTCGATCGCCGAACTGCTCTGTCCCCGCGCCCATGCCAAGGGCGTGGAGATCGCGGCCATCGTCGCGTCCGACCTGCCCAGGACCATCCGCGCCGACAAGGGCCGGCTGAGGCAGGTGATCACCAACCTGATGGGCAATGCCGTCAAGTTCACCGAAAGCGGCGGCGTCTGTGTGGAAGTGCGCCGGGACGCCAAGGACGGCAGCGTCCTGCGCTTCGAGGTGCGCGACACGGGCGTGGGCGTGCCCCCCGCCAAGCGGCAGGAGATCTTCGAGGAGTTCGTGCAGGCTGATTCCAGCCATGCCCGCCGCTTTGGCGGCACGGGCCTGGGGCTGGCCATTTCCCGGCGGCTTGTGAACACGATGGGCGGCGAGATCGGCGTGGATGCCGTGCCGGGCGGCGGTTCCTGCTTCTGGTTCACGCTTCCCGCAGGCCTGAGAGAACAGGGCGGAGAACCGGGCGAAGACGCACAGCCCCTGAAGGGACTGCGCGTGGCCGTGGTGACCGCCAACCGGGCCCTGCGCGAAGGCACGACGTTGCAGCTTGCCGCATCCGGCGCCATCGCCGACGATCCGGACAAGGCGATGGCCGTGCTGATCGATGCGGGCACCGGCAATGCGCCGGCGCTGGCGGCGCGGCCCGATCCCGCGCGCCCGGCGCTGGTGATGCTGGCGCCCGGTGCGCGCGGCAGTCTGGCCGAGATGCGCGCGCTGGGCTTTGCGGGCTATCTGGTCAAGCCGGTGCGCCAGAGTTCGCTTGTCGCCCAGATCGCGCAGTGCACGCAGCCGGCGCGCGAGACGGCGGCAGGCGCCGAAGCGCCCGATTTCGATCCGCCCGCCATCGCAGCGCCCTTCCTGGAAGACCATCCGGCAGCCACGCGCGGCGGCGCGCCCGCGGACGGCAGAAGCCTGCGCGTGCTGCTGGCCGAGGACAATCCCATCAACATGATGCTGCTGCGCGAGCTGCTGAGGCGGCGCGGCCATGCGGTGGTGGAAGTGACGACCGGCAACCAGGCGGTGGATGCCGCGCTGGGCGCGCGCTTCGACCTGCTTCTGACCGACATCCACATGCCCGGCATGGACGGCATCGAGGCCGCGCGCGCCATCCGCATGGGCGAAGCGCGCATGGGCCGCGCGCGCACGCCCATCGTGGCGCTGACCGCCGATGCGCTGGAAGCGGGGCGGCAGGCCTGCCTGGATGCGGGCATGGACGGATTCCTGACCAAGCCGGTGGACCCCGCCGAACTTGAGGAAATGTTGTGCCTGCTGTTCCCCGGCAAGGAGCCTTCGCATATCGTCGCGGCATGACATGTCCACCGGCGCGCCGGCGCTATTCGGTCCGCGATTATCTCAGTCCGCGCGTGCTGGTGATGCTGGCCCTGGGATTTTCCTCCGGCCTTCCCTTCATGCTGGTGGGCAACACCTTCGGCTATTGGCTGCGTGACGAGAATATCGCGCTGGCCGCCATCGGCTTCCTGTCGTGGGTGGGCATCGCCTATTCGCTCAAGTTCCTGTGGGCGCCGCTGCTGGACCGGCTGCACGTGCCCGGCCCGCTGGGACGCCGCCGCGGCTGGATGCTGGCGGCGCAGCTTTTCTGCGGACTGGGCCTTGCCGCGATGGGGGCCGCGGGAACCAGCCACGGCCTTGCGCTGCTGGGCGCGCTTGCGCTGGTGGTGGCCTTCGCTTCGGCCACCCAGGACACCGCCATCGACGCCTGGCGGATCGAATCCGCCGCCAGCAAGGACGAGCTGGGCCTGCTGACCTCGGGCTATACGCTGGGCTATCGCGTGGCGCTGATTGCCAACGAGGCGGTGATCCTGCCCATCGCCGCGCGCATCGGCTGGAGCCGCGCCTATATCGTCTATGGCGCGATGATGGCGGTGGGGTTGATCGCCGTCGCCTGCGCACGCGAGCCCGCGCGCGCCGACCAGGTGATGGACGCCAAGGAAAAGGACGCACCGCTTTACACCCCGCGCGGATTCTTCGACGCCGTGGCCGGTCCCTTCATCGTCTTCTTCCGGACCCATGGCGCGGCGGCGGTGCTGATGCTGCTGGCGATCAGCCTTTACCGGCTGCCCGACTTCGTGCGCGGCCCGATGATAAACCCCTTCTACCACGACATCGGCCTGTCCAAGGACGTGGTGGGTGCGGTCCGGGCCAGCGTGGGGCTGGCGGCGGTGTTCGCGGGCGTGGCGGCGGGCGGGTTCCTGTCGCTGCGGCTGGGCTATATGCGCGCGTTGATCCTGGGCGGCATCCTGCAGGCGCTGGGGATCGCCGCCTTCGCGCTGCTGACGGTGACCGGGCCCGGCGTGGGGCTGTTCACGGCGGTGATGGCCTTCGATGATTTCGCCATCAGCGTGGCGGGCATCACGCTGGTCGCCTATATGTCCAGCCTGACCAGCCTTGGCTATACCGCCACGCAATATGCGCTGCTGTCCTCGACCTATGCCTGGGCGGGCAAGGTGCTGAAGGGGTTTTCAGGGGCGGCGGTGGAGGGGCTTGCGGGCCATCTGGGGCTGATGAAGGCCTATGCTGTCTTCTTTATCGGTTGTGGCGCCATCGGCATTCCCGCGCTCGTCCTTTTCCTGGTCCTGTGGAACGCAAGCCGCGCCGTGAACAAAAACTAGGCGCGGGTGCCGGGTATCGGAAATCTCATGCCACAAAGGCGGGTGCGGGGCTTGGATTGTGACAATCCGATGGGCTAAAATAGCCAAACTGTCGCATATGGGGTTTAAGCCCAAGGCGTGGAGCCGGTCCGTCTGAGTCGTTTCGGGGGAACTCAGCAGGACCAAACGGGAAGCGGTCGTGGTCAACATCTACGAAGCCGGACCTTTCGAGGGACGCCTGCTGCAATGGCCGGTTCTGGCCGTTTCGGGCGCCCTGGAAGTTCGCCTGGCCGAGACGGAACATGAAGTCGAGCAGGCCCAGCGCCTGCGCTATTGCGTCTTCTATGAAGAGATGAGCGCCATCCCCACGGCGCCGATGCGCGACGTGCGCCGCGACTTCGACAAGTATGACGATGTCTGCGACCACCTGCTGGTGGTGGACCGCGACGCCCATGACGATGACGGCCAGCCGCTGGTGGTGGGCACCTACCGGCTGACGCGCGAGACCGACGCGATGCGCGCCGGCGGCTTCTATACCAGCGGCGAGTACGACCTGACGCCGATGCTGAAGGGCCTGGCGGCGGGCACAAGATATCTCGAACTGGGCCGGTCCTGCGTCCTCAGGAGCTATCGCAGCCGGCCCGGCACGATGCAGCTTCTGTGGAAGGGGCTGATGGCCTATGTGGCGCGCTTCGACATAGACCTGATGTTCGGCTGTGCCAGCCTGGCGGGGACCGACGTGGACGCGCTGGCGCTGCCGCTGTCCTATCTGCACCATCATCACGCCATGCCGGAATCGCTGCGGGTGCGCGCGCTGCCCGGACTGTTCGTGGACATGAACCGCATCCCCGCCGCCGAGATCGACCCGCGCGAGGGATTGCGCAGCCTGCCCCCGCTGCTCAAGGGTTATGTGCGCGCGGGCTGCTGCATCGGCGACGGCGCGGTGATCGACCGGCAGTTCGGCACCACCGACGTGTTCATCTATTTCCCGCTGTCGGGCATCGACGCGCGCTACAAGAGCCGGTTCGGCCTGGTGAAGTGACGCCGCGCGGCGCGTGATGTCCTCCGCGGCGAATATCGCGCGGTTCGCGCGATGTGAGGGATGGGGGGCAGATCAAGCCAGATCGAACAGCAGCACTTCGCTGGGCGCGCGCGAGCGCACCGTGATTTCAGCCTGATCGGTGACGGCGGCGGCGTCGCCCGCCTTGAGCGTTTCCCCGCCCAGCACGACTTCGCCCCTGGCCACCTGCAGCCAGGCCTTGCGGCCCTGTTCCAGGGGGTGGATCGTTTCCACATCGGCGTCGAGACGGGCCGCCCATATCTCCGCATCCTGCACCAGGCGCACTTCATTCTCGCGCGGGTCGGGCGCGGCGATGCGGGCGAAATGATTCCGCACGGCGGCCTGGTCGATCGCCTTCTGCTCATAGCCCGGCTGGATGCCGCGCCGCGACGGCACGATCCAGATCTGGAGCAGATGACAGGCCTGGGTCGGGCTGGCGTTGAATTCGGAATGGACGATGCCGGTACCCGCGCTCATGCGCTGGATCTCGCCGGGGCGAATGGTGCCGCCGCCGCCCGCGGAATCGCGGTGGGCGATGGCGCCTTCCAGGATATAGGTCACGATCTCCATGTCGCGGTGGGGATGGGGCGGAAAGCCCGCGCCGCCCGCGATCCAGTCTTCGTTGATGACGCGCAGCGCCCCGAAGCTCTCGTTGGCCGGATCGTAATAGTCGCCGAAGGAAAAGCTGTGGCGCGACTTCAGCCAGTCGATGCTGGTTTCGCCGCGATCCTCGGACTTGCGGACGATGATCATCCAAGCCGCCTCTCGATGGCATCCCACACCAGCGCCGCGATGTCGGCGCCGCCGAAACGGCGCACCTCGTGGATGCCGGTGGGAGAGGTAACGTTGATCTCGGTCATATAGTCGCCGATCACGTCGATCCCGGTGAAGATCAGGCCCCGCCTTTTCAGTTCCGGGCCTATCGCGGCGCAGATGGCGGCCTCGCGCGGGGTGAGTTCCGTCGCTTCGGCGCGGCCGCCCACATGCATGTTGGAGCGCGCCTCGCCCCCGGCCGGCACCCGGTTGATGGCGCCTGCATATTCGCCGTCCACCAGGATGATGCGCTTGTCGCCCTTGCGCACTTCCGGAAGATACCGCTGCACGATCACCGGCTCGCGGTAGAACAGCGTGAACATCTCCATCAGCGCGCCGAAATTCTCGTCGTCCGGCTTCAGGCGGAACACGCCCGCCCCGCCGTTGCCATAGAGCGGCTTGATGATGATGTCCTTGTGCTCGTCGCGGAACGCCCTGATCTCGCGCAGGTCCGAGGTGATAAGGGTGGGCGGGATGAAGTCCGCGAATTCGGTGACGAACAGCTTCTCCGGCGCGTTGCGCACATGCGCCGGATCGTTGACGACCAGCGTCTGCGGATGGATGCGCTCAAGAATATGGGTGGCGGTGATATAGGCCATGTCGAAAGGCGGGTCCTGGCGCATCAGCACCACATCCGCCGCCGAAAGGTCATGGACGAATGCCTCGCCCAGCGCGAAGTGATCGCCCTTCACCGCGCGCACATTGAGGGGACGCACAAAGGCCGTCACCGCCCCGTCACGGAAGCTGAGATCGCGCGGCCCGTAATAGAGCAGGCCGTGGCCGCGCGCCTGCGCCTCCAGCGCCAGCGCAAAGGTGGAATCGCCGCCGATGTCGATCTTCTCGATGGGATCCATCTGGATGGCGACGGTCAGTTTCATGCGAACACATCCTCTGCGCGCCAGACGTCCCGGAAATGCCGCGGCAGCCGCCTGGGCACGATGGCGATGATGTCGAAGCGGGCGCCCCGCGCCGCCAGCGCCGGGCGGCCGGCGACATATAAGGTGGCGGCGCGGGCAATGCGAGCCCGCTGGGCGGGCGCCACCGCATCGGCGGCCGCCGACGAGAGGGGGCGGGCCTTGACCTCGATGAAGCAGACCGGACCGAAGGGCGCGGCCGCCACAAGGTCGATCTCGCCCACGCGGGTCTTCAGCCTGCGCGCCAGGATGCGATAGCCCTTGAGCCTGAGCCACAGTGCGGCGAAAGCCTCGCCGCGATGGCCCAGCCGCTCCGCGCCCCTGCGGTCAGCCATCGCGGTCTTCCGCCTTCCGGTGCGCCAGCGCGCGGGCATAAACATCTTTGCGGGACGCGCCGGTGAGGGCGGCGATCATCTCGCTGGCGGCCTTGACCGGCATGAAGGGCAGGGCCGCTTCCAGCGCCGCGTCGATCCTTGCCGTGTCGGCCTGCGTCTCCGCCGGCGGGCCGACCAGAAGGGTCACTTCGCCCTTGGGGGGACCGGCCTGGGCATAATGCGCGGCCAGTTCGGCCAGCGTGCCGCGGCGCACTTCTTCATGCAGCTTGGTCAGCTCGCGCGCCACGGCGGCGGGCCGCGCGCCCAGCACCCCGGCCATCGCGGTCAGCGAGTCCGCCAGCCGCTGCGGCGATTCGAAGAAGACCAGCGTGGCGCGCACGCCCTTCAGTTCCTCCAGCACGCTCTGACGCTCGCCCGCCTTCGCGGACAGGAAGCCCGCGAACAGGAAGCGGTCCGACGGCAGGGCGGCCAGGGTCAGGCCCGCCAGCACCGCCGAGGGACCCGGAATGGCGACGACATGGGCCCCCGCCTCGACCGCCGCGCGCACCAGCTTGAAGCCCGGATCGCTGACCAGCGGCGTGCCTGCGTCGCTGACCAGCACCACCGCCTCGCCCGCCGCCAGCCGCGCCAGCAGCCGGGGCCGCTCGCGCGCCGCATTATGGTCGTTGTAGGCGGCCAGGGGCCTGGAAATGCCGTGGATGGCCAGCAGCTTTGCGGTGACGCGGGTATCCTCGGCGGCGATCACATCCGCGCCCTTCAGCACGTCCAGCGCCCTGAGGGAAATGTCGCGGGCATTGCCGATGGGGGTGGCAAGCACGTAAAGACCGGCTGCGAGTCCCGCCGCCATTTTGCCGTCATCCTGCGATTTACCGGTCACGCCCAAAGGCTTAGAGTTCCTGCAAAGGATAGTCCGATGCTGCGCATCCCCCGCCTTTTTGCCATCGCCGCGCTGGTTGCGATAGCCGCCTGCACGCCCAAGCCGGAAGTGGCGCCCCCGCCCCGGATCGCGCCCCCGCCGCCGCCCACGGCGGCCAATCCGCTGGACCATGACATGCCCGATTACCTGCGCCTGCCGGGCCTGCCCGACGGCACGCCGGTGCGGGTGGGGGTGATCCTGCCTTTCGGCAGCAACGCGGCCGGCACGCGCAACCTGGCCGCCGCGATGATGAAGGCGGCCGAGCTGGCCATGTTCGATTCCGGCAACCGCAGCATCCTTCTGATGACCGCTGACGAAGGCAATGGCGGGGCCGACGCCGCCGGCGCCGCGCAGAAGCTTCTGGCCCAGGGCGCGGAGGTGATCGTGGGCCCGCTGTTCGGTCCGTCGGTGGCGGCGGTGGCCCCCATCGCGCGCGACCGCGGCGTGCCGGTGCTGGCCTTCTCCACCGAAAAGAGCGTGGCGGGCAACGGCACCTATCTGCTGAGCTTCCTGCCGCAGAACGAAGTGCGCCGCGTCGTCTCTTACGCCGCCGCCAACGGCCATCGCCAGTTCGCGATGCTGGCGCCGCAGAATGCCTATGGCGACGTGGCCAAGGACGCCTTTGTCGAGTCGGTGCAGACCGCGAACGGCAGCGTGGTGGATGTGGAGCGTTTCGCGCCCAATGCCAGCGCGGCGATGGCGCCCGCCGGCGCCGTGGCCAAGACCGGGGCCGACGCGGTGATGATCGCCACCTATGGCAGCCTGCTCAGGGCCGTCAGTTCGACCCTGTCGTTCAATGGCGCCAGCAAGGACAAGGTGAAGCTTCTGGGCACCGGCACCTGGGACGATCCCAGCCTGGCGCGCGAGGCCAGCCTGGAAGGCGCCTGGTATGCCGCGCCCGCGCCCAACGCCGACGAACAGTTCGTCTCGAAATACCGCGCCACCTTCGGCGCGCCCCCGCCCCCGCTGGCAAGTCTGGCCTATGACGCAGTGTCGCTGGTGGCACTGCTGTCGCCCGGCGCGCCCTATCACCGCTTCACCCAGGCGGCGCTGATGGACCCCAATGGCTTTGCCGGCGTCAACGGCATCTTCCGCTTCAATGCCGACGGCACGTCGGAGCGCGGGCTGGCGGTGCTGGAGCTGACGCCGGCCGGCCCGGTGGTGGTGAGCCCCGCGCCCACGACCTTCCAGGGGAAGAATTCCTAGTCCGCCAATTCCGCGATCACGCGGTTGAGCAGCAGGCGGCCCGCGGGCGTCGCGGCCAGCCTTTCACCGGCAAGGCTGACAAGTCCCTGCTCCGCCAGCGCCGCGATCTTCGCGGCTTGCGGCCGCGCGCCCCAGCGTTCTTCATACGCCGCAAGATCGAGGCCCTCGGCCAGCCGCAGATTCATCAGCAGATGCTCGCGCGCGGCTTCCTGTTTCGTGATCGCGGTCATGTCCGAAAAGCCATGGCCATTGCACCGCACGGCCTCGCGCCAGCGTTCCGGCAGGCGGATCGCCGCGGTGGCGGTGCGCCGTCCATGGAGGTTCAACCGTCCGTGCGCGCCGGGGCCGACGCCTGCATAATCGCCATAGCGCCAATAGATCAGGTTGTGGCGGCTTTCCGCGCCAGGCCGGGCATGGTTGGAGATCTCGTAGGCGGGGAGCCCGGCGGCCTCGGTCAATTCCTGCGTCGTCTCGTAAAGACCCGCCGCCAGATCGTCATCGGGAATGTGCAACTGCCCGCTGCGATGCAGAAGCGCATAGGGCGTTTCGGGCTCGATGGTGAGCTGATAGAGCGACAGGTGTCCGGTGCCGAAGGCGAGCGCCTGTTTCAGTTCGGCGCGCCAGTGCGCATCGTCCTGGCCGGGGCGGGCATAGATCAGGTCCAGCGAGACGCGCGGGAACGTCTCCATCGCCAGCGCCAGCGCGGCACGGGCCTCGGCGGCATTGTGCAACCGGCCAAGCTTGCCGAGATCGGCGTCGTTCAGCGCCTGCACCCCCAGCGAGACGCGGTTCACGCCCGCGGCCGCATAATCGGCGAAGCGCGCGGCGTCGGCGCTGGCCGGATTGGCTTCCAGCGTGATTTCGGCATCGTTCGCCAGCGGCCAGAGCGCGGCGATTTTTTCCAGGATGCGGCCTGCCGACCGTCCCGCCATCAGCGAAGGCGTGCCGCCGCCGAAGAACACCGACCGCACCACGGGGCGGCCGTCTTGCGCGTTCGCCGTCCAGTCCAGTTCGGACAGGATGGCGTCCACCCAGCCGTCTTCGTCTATCGCGGCGCGCACATGGGAATTGAAGTCGCAATAGGGGCACCTGGCGGCGCAGAACGGCCAGTGGACGTAAACGCCGAACGGGTCAGAACGACTCAACAAGGATTCCCGAATGCAGCAGCTTGTCGAACGCCTTGGCGCGGTGGCTCATGGCGTGCTTCTTCGCCGGCGCGATCTCGGCGAAAGTCTGGTCCATGCCGTCGGCCACGAAGATGGGATCATAGCCGAAACCATGATCGCCGCGCGGCGGGAAGGTCAGGCTGCCATGTACCTCGCCTTCGAAGGTCATGTGCTCGCCCGACGGCAGCGCCACGCACAGGGCGCAGACGAACTTGGCCCGGCTTGTGGCAAGGCCCTTGTGGCGCAGCTCGTCATGGATGCGGTTCATGCCCACGCGGAAATCCTTGCCCGGCCCCGCCCAGCGCGCGGAATAGATGCCCGGCGCGCCGTCCAGCGCCTCCACCGCAAGGCCGGAATCGTCGGCCAGCGCCGCATGGCCGCTGGCCTTTGCCGCGGCCAGCGCCTTGAGTTCGGCATTGGCGGCGAAGGTGGCGCCCGTTTCCTCCGGCTCGGGCAGGCCCAGCGCGCCCGCGCTGAGCGGCTCGATCCCGTGCGGACCCAGAAGGGCGCGAATCTCACGCACCTTGCCTTCATTGTGGCTGGCCACCACCAGCTGGCAGCCCCGCGCCAGCCGGATCGCGGGCCCGGTCATGCCAGCGCCTGCTTCTGCAGCGCGACCAGTTCGCCGATGCCCTTGCGCGCCAGGCGAAGCAGCGCCGCCAGTTCGTCCTCACTGAAGGGCGCGCCTTCGGCAGTGCCCTGGATCTCCACCAGCCCGCCCGCGCCGGTCAGGACGAAGTTGGCGTCGGTTTCGGCGGTGGAATCCTCTTCGTAATCCAGGTCCAGCACGGCCTGGCCTTTCACGATCCCGCACGAGACGGCGGCCACATGGTCGCGGATCACCGGCAGCGTCACCATGCCGACTTTCTTCATGAAACCCACACACTGGCTGAGCGCCACAAAACCGCCGGTGATGGCGGCGGTGCGGGTGCCGCCGTCGGCCTGCAGCACGTCGCAGTCGATGATGATCTGCCGTTCGCCCAGGGCCGAAAGATCGCACACCGCGCGCAGGGACCGCCCCACCAGCCGCTGGATCTCCTGCGTACGGCCGGACTGCTTGCCCGCCGCGGCCTCGCGGCGCATGCGCTCGTGGGTGGAGCGCGGCAGCATCCCGTATTCCGCCGTGACCCAGCCCTTGCCCGAGCCCTTGAGGAAGGGCGGCGCCTTCTCCTCAAGGCTTGCCGTCACCAGCACATGGGTGTCGCCGAACTTGACCAGGCAGGAACCCTCGGCATGGCGGGAGAAGCCGGGAGAGAGTGTCACGGCCCGCATCTGGTCGGGCGCGCGTGTTGAAGGGCGCATGGAGCCTCATATATCGGTCTGTTATCGTGGGGCGTTTCCTACAGGCAGCTGCCTGCCGGACGCAATCGCATAGCAAATCATCGAAGGTTTTCAATAACTTGAGTTTGGAACCCCGCACTCCCCTGATGATGCCGCAGGGCCTTGCCGAGCGCCCGCGCGAGGTCTTCCGCCATCTGGTGGAAACCTTTCTGGCCTCGGGCGAGCCGGTGGGTTCGCGCACCCTGTCGCAGTTGCTGCCCCATAGCCTCTCGCCCGCCTCGATCCGCAATGTGATGGCCGACCTGGAGGCGATGGGCCTGCTTTATGCGCCCCATACCAGCGCCGGGCGGGTGCCGACGGAAAAAGGCCTGCGGCTGTTCGTGGACGGCCTGCTGGAAGTGGGCGAACTGGCCCCCGATGAGCGCGTGGCCATCGAGGCGCGCATGTCGGGCAGCGGCCGCCATATCGAGGATGTGCTGACGCAGGCGACCCAGAGCCTGGCGGGCCTGTCGCGCTGCGCGGGCCTGGTGGTGACGGCCAAGCAGGATGCCGCCCTGAAGCATGTGGAGTTCGTTTCGGTCGCGCCGGGCCGGGCGCTGGTCATCATGGTCAGCGAGGACGGGCAGGTCGAGAACCGCGTGATCGAGACGCCCCCGGGCCTGCCGGTTTCGGCGTTGTGGGAGGCCAGCAACTATCTGGGCGCGCGGCTGCGCGGGCGCACGCTGGACGACGCCCGTGCCGAGATCCTGGCCGAACTCGACAGCGACAAGCTGGAGCTGGACACCCTGACCGCCAAGCTGGTGGCCGAAGGACTGGCCACGCTGGCGGGGCCGGAAAAGGTGCTGATCGTGCGCGGCACGTCCCATCTTCTGGACAGCCAGGCCGACCTGGAGCGCATCCGGACCCTGTTCGACGACATCGAGCGCAAGGCCGACCTGATCCGCCTGCTGGAACTGGCGCGGGAGGGCGACGGCGTGCGCATCTTCATCGGGTCGGAGAACCGGCTCTTCTCCCTGTCGGGCTCCTCCATCGTGGCCGCGCCCTATGCGAACGCGGCCGGCAAGATCGTGGGCGTGATCGGGGTGCTGGGTCCGACCCGCCTCAATTACGGCCGCATCATCCCCATGGTCGATTACACCGCGAAAGTCGTTGGACGGCTGCTCGCTTAAGGTTTAAGGACGCCTCCCATGAGCAAAGAAATGAACACGGAACAGACCCCAGAAACGTCGGAAACGGACGCGAACCCCCATGCCGCGGAATTCGCCGTGCTGGAGGCGCTGAAGGCCGAGGTGGAATCCCTGAAGGACCAGCGCCTGCGCGCCCTGGCCGAGGTGGAGAATGTCCGCCGCCGCGCCGAGCGCGAGAAGACCGAGGCCAGCCTGTATGCGGTGACCAAATTCGCCCGCGACATGCTGGGCATCGCCGACAATTTCGCCCGCGCGCTGGCCGCCGTGCCGGCGGGCGTGCGCGAGGCCGCCGACCCGCAGGTCAAGGCGGTGCTGGACGGCGTGGAGGCCACCGACCGGCAGCTGATGTCCACCTTGGAACGCTATGGCGTGAAGGCGGTGGACACATCGGACGGGAAGTTCGACCCCAACCTGCACCAGGCGATCGCCGAGGTGCCGGGCGGCGGCAAGCCGCCGGGCAGCATCGTGGATGTGGTGCAGACGGGCTACACGATCGGCGAGCGGCTCTTGCGGCCCGCGATGGTGACGGTTGCCAGGAAGGAAGCGCCCGCAGGCGTGGACGCGAAAGCATAACAGCAAAGAGGAAGCACCCATGGCGGACCTGAAGATCGTCGTGGCCGGCGCATCCGGGCGCATGGGCCGCACGCTGATCCGCGAAATCGCGCAGGGGTCCGGCATCACGCTGTGCGGCGCGCTGGAGATGGAGGGCCACCCCAACCTGGGTCTGGATTCCGGCACGCTGGCCGGCATGCAGCCCAACGGCATGGCGCTGACCGCCGATCCGCTGCCGCTTCTGGCCCAGGCCCAGGCGGTGATCGATTTCACCACGCCGATGGTGTCGGTGATGCTGGCCGAGCTGGCGGCGCAGGCGCGCATCGTCCATGTGATCGGCACCACCGGCTTCGATGAGAAAGGCGAAGCGCGGATCAAGGCCGCCGCCCGCCACGCGGTGATCGTGAAGTCAGGCAACATGAGCATGGGCGTGAACCTGCTGGCGGCGCTGGCCGAGCGCGCGGCCCGTTCGCTGCCCGATTACGATATCGAGGTGCTGGAGATGCACCACCGCAACAAGGTGGATGCGCCGTCGGGCACCGCGCTGCTGCTGGGCGAGGCCGCGGCCAGGGGCCGTGAGGTGGCGCTGGGCAAGCACGCGGTGAAGAGCCGCGACGGCCATACCGGCGCGCGGCGCGACGGCGACATCGGCTTTGCCGTGCTGCGCGGCGGCACCGTGGTGGGCGAACATTCCATCATCTTCGCCGGCACGGGCGAGCGCATCACCCTGTCCCATTCGGCGGAAGACCGCTCGATCTTCGCCCATGGCGCGCTGACCGCAGCGCGCTGGGGGCACGGCAAGAAGCCGGGGCTCTACTCCATGACGGACGTGCTGGGGCTATGAAGGGCGCGGGTCTTTTGCGTCCTGAGTTCGTCGCGCGTGCTCATGTGCTGTTCGCACGCTCCGCGCGACGCTCCTGCTCAGTCCGCAAAATCACGCGCGCCCCGTCTGGGGCAAGGTAATGCCCAAACCTTTCTCCAAGGCCGAGGCCGGGGAATTCTTCGCGCGGCTGGAGAAGCAGCTGCCCGAGCCGAAGACCGAGCTGCAATACGTCAATCCCTATACGCTGCTGGTGGCGGTGGTGCTGTCGGCGCAGGCCACCGACAAGGGCGTCAACAAGGCGACCGCGCCGTTGTTCAGGACGGTGGACACGCCGGAAAAGATGGTGGCGCTGGGCGAGGAAAAGCTGGCCGACGCCATCAAGACCATCGGGCTTTACCGCGGCAAGGCCAGGAATGTGATCGCCCTGTCGAAGATCCTGCTTGCGCAGCACGGCGGCCATGTGCCGAAGGACCGCGCGGCGCTTCAGGCCTTGCCCGGCGTGGGGCGCAAGACCGCCAATGTGGTGCTGAACGTTGCCTTCCACGAGCCCACCATCGCGGTGGACACGCACATCTTCCGCGTCTCGAACCGCACGGGCCTGGCGCCGGGGAAGAATGTGCTGGAGGTCGAGCAGAAACTGGAGAAGATCGTGCCGCCGCGGTACCGGCTGCACGCCCATCACTGGCTGATCCTGCACGGGCGCTACACCTGCGTGGCGCGCAAGCCGCTGTGCCCGGTCTGTGTGGTGCGCGACCTTTGCCGCTTCAAGGACAAGACCAGGGAGCGTCCGGCGACCCGGAGCGAAGCGAAGGGCCGTCCGGCGCGACCATGAACATGCGCTTGCGGCTGTAAAGCCCGTCACGAGGTTTTCGGCGTCGCGGCGCGCGGGGCCGCCCGCAAAGCCGTAAGGCAGGCCGCATCCGCCGGGCTGTCCGTGCCGTGCGGCAGCGTCTCGACATGGCGCACCGCCGGCTGGGCGCCATAGAGGAAGAAGAAGGCGCGGCAGGCCGCCCCGTCATACCGCCACATCTCGGTCACGCCGTCCTTGCGCACGAAGGCGGGCTGGCCGAAGGCGGCGCGCAGCGCGGCGCCGGAGAGATTCAGGTAGGGGCTGGGCGCGCCGCGCGGCGGGGGGGCCGGGATGGCCGAGGCGGACGGAGCCTGCTGCGGCGGGGGCGGCGGACTGGCGCAGCCGGCGGCGGCAAGCGCAAGCAGGAAACCTGCTCCAAGGCGGACGGAACGGCAGACCATGGCGCGGTTCTGCCCCAGGGCCGCGCGCGCGGCAAGTGAAATGCTTGCGCGCCGCCGCCCCTTTCCGTTAAGCGGTTCCCTCCACCCTTCCCGCGAGGATCGCACGATGCACCGCTATGACGTGGCCGGCCTGGGAAACGCCATTGTCGACATCATTGCTTCGGTCGATGACCGGTTCCTGCTGAACCACCGCATCGCCAAGGGCGGCATGACGCTGATCGACGAGTTCCGCGCCCATGAACTGCTGAAGGCGCTGGCCGACAACCAGCAGGCGCTGAGCGGGCTGCATGAGATCGCGGGCGGTTCGGCGGCCAACACCATGGCGGGCATCGCCTCGCTGGGCGGCAACGGCGTCTATGTCGGCAAGGTGTTCGACGACCGGCTGGGCCGGGTGTTCGGCGAGTCGATGAGCCGGCTGGGCATGACCTTCACCACCGAGCCGGCCTGCGACGGGGCCTCGACCGCGACCTGCCTGATCGCGGTGACGCCGGACGGCCAGCGCAGCATGAGCACCTATCTGGGCGCCTGCCGCGAACTGACGCCCGACGACATCGACGAGGAGCAGGTGGCCGCCGCGCGCATCCTTTATATCGAGGGCTATCTGTGGGACCAGGAGGCGGCCAAGCAGGCCGCGCGCAAGGCCATCGCGGCGGTGAAGGGCGCGGGCGGGCACATCGCCCTGTCGCTGTCGGACAGTTTCTGCGTGGGACGTTCGCGCGAGGAATTCCTGCATCTTCTGGACCGCGACGTGAACATCCTGTTCGCCAACGAAGAAGAAGCCAAGGCGCTGTTCGAGGAAGACGATTTCGGCGCGGTGGTGGAAAGCGCGCGGCGCTGGGGCGGCATCGCCGCGCTGACCCGCTCGGCCAAAGGCTGCGTGGTGATCGAGGACGGCATGGTGCATGAAATTCCCGCCGCGCCCGTGGCCCAGGTGATCGACACCACCGGCGCGGGCGACCAGTTCGCCGCCGGATTCCTGCATGGCCTCACCCGCGGCAAGGGGCTGGCCGATTGCGGACGGCTGGGCGCGCTGGCGGCGGCGGAGGTGATCTCGCACTATGGCGCGCGGCCGGAGGCATCGCTCAAGACGCTGGCGGCCGGCGCGGGCCTTGCCTGACCGGGCCTATTCGCCCAGCACATGCACCATCACCTCGCGCCGGTGCGGCGCGTCGCGATGCTCGAAGACATAGAGGCCCTGCCAGGTGCCCAGCGCCGGCCGCCCCGCGGTCAGCGGAATGGCGATCGAGGTCTGGGTCAGCGCCGCGCGGATATGCGAGGGCATGTCGTCCGGCCCTTCCGCCGTGTGGCGGAATTTCATCCCGTCCTTCGCCAGCCGGGCAAAGAAGTCGCACAGATCCTTCTGCACATCGGGATCGGCATTCTCCTGCACCAGCAGCGAGGCCGAGGTGTGGCGGATGAAGCAGGTGACAAGGCCGTCCGCGATCCCCGCGCCCTGCAGGAAATCGCCCAGCGCGCCGGTGAATTCGTAAAGGCCCGGCCCGCGCGTCGAAACCGCGATGATGCGATGGGCCTGTTTCACCCGTGTTTCCTCACCGGTTCTTCCTCAGATAGACATAAAGCGCGCCTGCGCCGCCGTGGCGGACATGGGCAGGCCGCACGCCTGCAATCAACGCGGCAAGCCCCGGTTCGTTCAGCCAGCGCGGCACCATCTCCTTCAGCACGCCGTGCGGCGAAGCCATCCAGTCCGCCTTTTCCGCATTGCGGGGATTGCCCTTGCCGGTGATCACCAGCACCAGCCTGTGGCCGCGCAGATGCGCCGCGGCCAGGAAGGCATGAAGGCTGCGGTGGGCGGCGGCCTGGGTCAGGCCGTGCAGGTCGATCCGCGCATCGGGCGCGATCTGGCCGCGCCGCAGCCGGTCCTCTGTCGCGCCGTTGAGCCCGCCGGGCCCCGGCGCGGCGGTTTTCCTGGCGGAACGCACGGACGGAGTGACCTTCAGCGGCCGCGCCTCGCGGAAGGTCTGTTCGAACAGCGCGCGTTCGTCATCGGTGGTGCGGCGCTTCATGGCGCATAGTCTTTCGCATCGCCGATCCGCGCCGCAAGGCTGTCGGGCAGGAGCACATAGAGCGCCCCCGGCGCCTTGATCGCGCCCGCGCGCGCTTCGGCATCCGGGCCGAAGCCGAAGAAGATGTCGCCGCGCGCCGCGCCCCGGATCGCCCCGCCCGTATCCTGCGCCACCATCAGGCGGTGCACGGGATCGTTGCCTTCGGCGGCGACGTAAAAGGGGGCGCCCAGCGCGTGCAGGCGCGGATCGACGGCAAGGCTTGCCAGCGGCGTGAGCGCGACGCCCTGCGTGCCCGGGGGACCGGCCGCGGGATCGGCCAGCGGCAATTCGCGGAAGAAGATATAGCTCTTGTTGGTCTCCATCACGGCCTGCGCGCGCGCCGGATTGGCGGCCAGCCAGGCGCGGATGGCGGCCAGCGAGAGATTCTCGCGCGCAAGCGCGCCTTCGGCAACCAGCGTGCGGCCGATGGCCGTATAGGGCTGGCCGTTCTCGCCCGCATAGGCGATGCGCGCGCGGCTGCCGTCGTCGAACACGACACGGCCCGAACCCTGGATCTGCAGGAAGAAGAAGGCGACCGGATCGTCAGTATAGAACAGCACCGGCGCATCCGCGACGCCGCGCGCATCGATCTCGGCCCGCTCCGCATAGGGCACCAGCGCATGGCCCACGACCCTGCCGGAGATATGCTCGCCTTTCAGCTTCGGGATGAACAGGCCCAGGTCGGCGCGCACCAGGTCGGACGGCAGGCCATAGACCGGCGTCTGGAACGCACCGCGGCGGGCGCGGCTGCCCCTGATCTGCGGTTCGTAATAGCCGGTGAACAGCGCCGCGCCTTCCACCGCAAAGGGCGTGAAATTGCGGGTGAAGAAATCCCGCGCATCGTCCGATTGTGCGGCCATGCAGACCCCGCGCCAGTCGCCCGCCGTTCCGGCATAGCCTGCCCCGCCCATGGGCGCGGCGTCCGGCTGCGCCTTCAGCACGGCGCAGCTTTGCCGGAAGGCTGCCAGCGCGGCGCCCGGCCCGGCATCGGCCCAGCCCGGCAGGGCATCGAATCCCACGCGCGAAAGGTGCAGCCCTGGCCGGGACGGATGGGGCGCGCAGGCCGCCAGCAACACAAGCAGGACGGACGCGAGAAGACGGCCTGCCTTCATGCAGGCGCGCCGGCGCCGCGAGGCTCTTCGCCGCCCGGCTCCTCGCCGGACGTCGCCACCAGAGTCCAGTTGGGATCGCCGGAATCGAGATCGCGCGAGAAGGTCCATACGTCCGTGACATTGCCGCCGGAGAATTCCGCGACAAACGCCACCGTGATCTCCGCCTGCCGGCCATGAAGCGCCGCGCCCGCGATGCGGGCATCGTGAAGCCTGACGAAGGCCGCCGCGGGGCCGGTGCGCGCGGCGATGGCGGCATCGAAGGCGGCCATCACCTCGGCCGAGAGCAGCGGCCGCAGCGCTTCGCGGTCGCCATTCGCAAAGGCCGTGACGATCCGGCCATAGGCTTCACGCGCGCCCGCCAGGAATTTCGGCGTGTCGAAATCGCGGTCGGCAAGCTGGATGTCGAGAAGGCCGCTGCTGGCGGGCACGGCCTGTTCGGCCGGCTGCGGCGCGGCAGGGGATGCGGGCAGGGTCTTCAGCTGCGGCTCGTTGCCGGTGCGCCGCCCCAGAATCCAGTAAAGCCGGAAACAGATGATGCCAGCCACGGTGGCTGCGATGAAAAGGCCCAGCGTCTGTGAATCCGGCATGACGAATCCCGCGAAAGGGCCGCGCGTCGCCCGTCTGCGCGGCCGGACCGGGAAACCCTAGCCGCCGTCCGCCACGCTGAAAAGCACCTTCACCTGTCCGGCGCGCGCGCCGGCATCAGCCCTGGCATTTGTCCTTGTATTTGTCCTGGCGCTTGCCCCGGCTGCGCGTTCCGTGGTAGCGCGCGGGCCGCACCACCAGACGGCAGGACCAGATGAGCGACGAAGGAACTCCCACCGCGGGCAACGACAACCGCCCGGCCCTGCCCAACCTTCAGGTCGTGGCCCAGTTCGTCAAGGACCTGTCGTTCGAGAATCCCGGCGCGGCCACAGAATTGAGCCAGCGCCCGCAGATCGAGCTGGCCGTGGACCTGAACGCCAAGCGCGTCGCCGAACAGGAACTGTTCGAGGTCGAACTCAAGATCCGCGTCAACGCCACCAACGAGGGCAAGCCGCTGTTCCTGCTGGAAGTCGCCTATGCGGGCATCTTCCGGCTGCAGAATGTGCCCGATGTGGCCACCCAGCAGGCGATCCTGCTGATCCAGGCGCCGCACATGCTGTTCCCCTTCGTGCGGCGCATCGTGGCCGACGTGGTGCGCGACGGCGGCATGCCGCCGCTGATGATCGAACCGATCGATTTCCTGGCGCTGTATCAGGCGCGTGTGGCCCAGGCCACCCAGCCGCCGCAGGGAACGGCATAAGCCTGCACGGAAGCTTGCACCGGCCGGATCCGCATCCTGGGCTTGTCGAAGGATGACCCGGCGGCCATGACGCGAGGCCCGGACCTAGCTTTCCCAGAGCGTCTTGCCGCCCAGCTCGCTGGCGATGAAGGCGGCGTGACGTTCCAGTTCCTCGGCGGTGACGAGCGGGGCGAGTTTCACCGGCCGCTGGCGTGCGGCGCGCGGAAGGCCGGGCGCAGCCGCCGCGATCTCGACCGGCGCCAGCATCAGCCCTTTCTGCCGCCCGCCCACCAGTTCCAGGTAGATTTCGGCGGTCAGTTGCGCATCGAGCAGCGCGCCATGCTTGGTGCGCGCGGAAAGATCGACGCCGAAGCGCTTGCAGAGTTCATCAAGCGAATAGCGCGCGCCGGGGATCTTGCGCTTGGCGATCTCGATCGTGTCGATGGCGCGCGCCAGCGGGATGTGCGGACGGCCCACGCGCGCCAGCTCGGCATTGATGAACTTGATGTCGAAGGCGGCGTTGTGGATCACCAGCGGCGCATCGCCGAAGAAATCCAGCACCTCTTCCACCACATGGGCGAACAGCGCCTTGTCGGCCAGGAATTCCGCCGTCAGCCCGTGCACGCGTTGGGATTCGATGGGGATGTCACGTTCGGGATTGAGATAGATTTGCAGCGTGCGGCCGGTGGGGAAATGGTCCATCAGCTCGACACAGCCGATCTCGACGATCCGGTGGCCCTCGCCCGGTTCGAAGCCCGTTGTTTCGGTGTCGAAGACTATCTCACGCATCTGTCAATCTCTTGCGGATGTCGGCCAGGATCATTTTGACCTGTTCGCGGGCGTGATCCAACCCCTTGTCCGTCATCACCACATAATGCGCCTGCTCGCGCTTCTGCGCATCGCTCATCTGGCGGGCCAGAAGGGCATCGAACTTCTCTGCGGACATGCCGGGGCGGGCCAGCACCCGCGCGCGCTGGACATGCGCCGGGGCGCTCGCCACCACCACGGCATCCACCTTCGTGCCCGTTTCCAGCAGGAGCGGAATGTCGAGCAGCACGATGGGCGCGTTGCGGTTCCGGGCCAGGAAGTCCGCGCGCCTTCCGGCCGCCAGCGGATGCATCAGCGCTTCCAAGCGAGCCAGCGCGGCGGGATCGCCCGTCACCTGGGCTGCCAGCGCGGCGCGGTCCACCCGGCCGCCCTGCGTGGAACCGGGAAAGGCCGCCTCGACCAGCGGTGCGGCCTCGCCCGCATAAAGATCATGGATCGCCGCATCGGCGTCGAACACGGGAATGCCCTCGGCGGCGAACAGTCTGGCGGTTTCGGTCTTTCCCATGCCGATCGAGCCGGTCAGGCCGATCACGAAAGGCCGAGGTTCAGGCGCGGGAGATTCAGGCGTGGAAGATTTAGGCGCGGGCATCGAGAGCCCTGACAAGCGCCGCGCGAAGCTCCGGCGTCACCTCGGGCCTGACGCCGAAGAAGGCCTCGAAGGACGGCACTGCCTGGTGCATCAGCATGCCCAGGCCGTCGATGGTCTTCAGCCCGCGCGCCGCGGCCTGCTGCAGAAGCGGGGTCTGCAGCGGATTGTAAACGATGTCGCAGACGGCGGCGGCGTTCGGCAGCACCGACAGGTCGAGCGCCAGCGCAGGATTGCCCTTCATCCCCGCAGAGGTTGTGTTGACCACAAGCCACGCATCGCGGGCGGCCTTGCTCCAGTCGGCCAGCGTTCCGGTTTCGAACACGGCATCGGGAAGATGCCCGGCGATATGGCCGGCAAGCTGATCGGCCCGATCCTTGCCGCGGTTCAGGATCGTGATTTTCGCGGCGCCGCCATATCGCCACAGACCGAAAGCGGCCCCGCGCGCCGCCCCGCCCGCGCCCAGGATGACAATGTTCCTGCCGCGGATGGAATTGGTGCCCAGGTCCCTCTCCAGGCTGTCGAACAGTCCGGCAGCGTCGGTATTGTCGGCCTCGGTTCCGCCGTCCGGCGTAAAGACCAGAAGATTCGCCGCGCCGGCGACGCGCGCAGCCTCGCGCGCCGCATGCGCCAGCGCGAAGGCCGCTTCCTTGTGCGGCACGGTGACGTTGACGCCGCGAAAGCCCGCACGCCGCACGCCGTCGATCACCGCGGCAAAATCTTCCACATGTGTGGGCAGCGGCACCATCGCGCCGTCGATGCCATATTCCCGCAGCCAGTGGCCGTGCAGCACCGGCGACAGCGAATGGGCGACCGGCCAGCCGACGATGCCCGCAAGTTTCGTCTTTCCCGTCAGCGTCATGACGCCAGCACGCCTTCCTTGCGCAGGGCCGCCAGCACAGGCAGCAGCGGCAGACCCAGCACGGAGAAATAATCGCCTTCGACGGACTCGAAAAGCTGCGCCCCGCGCCCTTCGAACCGGTAGCAGCCCACCGAGGACAGGATCGCCGCCCCCTCGGCGGCGAGATAGCCGTCCAGGAATTGCGCGCTCAGGAGCCGCACCGCCATGCGGCAGGGGCTGGCATGGGCCCAGAGCAGGACGCCATCGCGCGCCAGCGCCGCCGCCGAAACCAGACGATGCGTCTTTCCGGAAAAGCGCGCCAGCAGCGCCCGCGCCTCGTCCAGCGTGGCGCATTTGCTGAGGTGCCGGCCCTCGAAGTCGATCACGCTGTCCCCGCCCAGCACGACGCGCCCCGGATGGCGGCGGGATACCAGCAGGGCCTTTTCCTCGGCCAGCGTCTGCGCCACCGTTGCGGCCGGCTGAGCGCCCAGCGCCGCCATCAGCGCATCCTCGTCCAGGTCGGCGGGATCGGCGGTGAAGGACACGCCCGCCGCGGCAAGCAGCGCCTTGCGGCTGGCGCTGGCGCTGGCAAGCACCAGCGTCATGCCATCGCCTCCTTGCGCTCGGTCAGGAGGTTCATCACCGCCGCGGCCGTTTCCTCGATCGAACGGCGCGAAACGTCGATCATCGGCCAGTCCCGGCTTTCGAAAAGCTGGCGGGTGGCGGCGATCTCGGCCCGGACCGCATCCAGGTCCACATAGTTGCTGTCGCGGGTCTCGCCCATCGTGTTGAGCCGGTTGCGCCGGACCTGCACCAGGCGGTCGGGCGACACCCACAGCCCCACGATCAGCGGCCGCCTGGCGGCAAGCAACTGGGGTGGCGGCGGCAGGCGCGGCACCAGCGGCACGTTGGCGGCGCGCACGCCACGGATGGCCAGATACACACAGGTCGGCGTCTTGGACGTGCGGCTGGCCCCGGTCAGGATCACTTCGGCATCGTCGATGCTTTCCAGCGACTGGCCGTCGTCATGGGCGATGGTGAAGTTCAGCGCCTCGATACGGTCGAGGTAGCGGGCGTCCACTTCGTGCTGGCGGCCGACCTTGTGCGTCTCGGCCGCGCCCAGGAACTGGCGCAGCGCCGTCACCGGCCCTTCCAGCAGGTCGATGCAGCGCACCTGGATGTCGGTGCAGCGCGCCAGCAGCCTGTCGCGCAGGTTCTGGTTCGCCAGCGTGAAGAAGACCAGCCCCGGCATGATGGCGATATGGTCAAGCGCGCGGGACAACTGGTGTTCGCTGCGCACCAGAGCATAGGCATGGACCATCACGTCCACATTCTCGAACTGGGCCAGCGCCGCGTTGGCCACGGCATTGAGCGTCTCGCCCGTCGAGTCCGACACCAGATGGATGTGAAACTTGTGATTCACAGTCTTGTCCAAGGGGCGGCGGATAAATCCGCGCCGGCTGGGGACGATGCCCCCGAAATCAACATGCCTCCTAGCCGGGAATGTGAAATCTGTGCAAGGCCGGGCATCGTTCTGGATATCCGCCACGCGCGCCAACAGGCCGGCCGCCGGAACCGCCGGAGCGCCGCCCTGTCCCAAGTCCTTGAGTCCGCGCCGGTCTGGGCTTATGGCAGGCGGGCTTTCACAACTTCGCCCACAACCCACAGGCCCACCATCACCTTCACCAACCTAGAATCCTCTGGAGTCCTGTTTTGACTGGCGACCCGAAGCTTGTGCGCATCCTGGAAGGACAGACAGAACGGATTCCGCCGGTCTGGCTGATGCGGCAGGCCGGACGCTATCTGCCGGAATACCGGGCCCTGAGGGCTGAGGCCGGGTCGTTCTGGACCATGGCGCTGACCCCGCGCCTTGCCGCAGAGGTGACGCTGCAGCCGGTGCGCCGGTTCGGCTTCGATGCGGCGATCCTGTTCTCGGACATATTGACCGTGCCGGAGGCGCTGGGCCGGAAAGTGACCTTCACCGAAGGCGAAGGGCCAAGGCTTGCGCCGCTGACTTCGGCCGCGGGTTTCGACCGGGACCGTGCGCACTGGGCAGATTATTTCGCGCCGGTTTACGAGGCGCTGCGGCTGACGCGGGCCGGGCTTGGCGAAGGAACGGCCTTGCTGGGTTTCGCGGGCGCGCCCTGGACGCTGGCGACCTATCTGGCGGCGGGCGCGGGCGGCGACGAGCAGAAGGCGGCGAAGCTGTGGGCCTATCGCGATCCACAGGGCTTCGCGGACCTTTTGGATATCCTGGGGGAATGTGTCGCCTTCCATCTGGTGCGGCAGCTTGAGGCCGGCGCGGACGCGGTGCAGATCTTCGACAGCTGGGCATCGGGATTGCCGGAAGCGGCCTATTCCCGGTGGGTCGTCGCGCCGACGCGCAAGGTTGTTGAAATGGTCCGGGCGGAACGGCCGGATGCCAAGATCATCGGTTTCCCCCGCGCCAGCACCCTGGCCGGCTATGAACACTATGCGGCGGCGACCGGCGTCGATGCCGTCGGCGTGGACACGGCAGCGCCCTGGAGCTGGATGACGGGCTTCGCCGGGGCCACAGTGGTGCAGGGCAATCTGGACCCCCTTGCGCTGATCGCGGGCGGTGCGGCGCTCGATGAGGCCGTGGACGGAATCCTGCAGGCGATGGCGGGCAAGCCGCACATCTTCAACCTGGGCCACGGCATCCTGCCGGAAACGCCGATCGCCCATGTCGAGCAGCTGCTGAAACGGATCCGGGGATCATGAGCGGCGGGTTTGCCGGCCTTGTCCCGAGCCTGTCGAAGGACGAGGCTTCCGGATGAAGCTGGCGGTCGTCCTGTTCAACCTGGGCGGGCCGGATTCGCCGGATGCCGTCGAAGCGTTCCTGCGCAACCTGTTCTCCGATCCTGCGATCATTGCCCTGCCTGCGCCGCTGCGCCTGCCGCTGGCCTGGTTCATCGCCCGCAGGCGCACGCCCATAGCGCGCGCGATCTATGCGCACATCGGCGGCCGCTCGCCGATCCTGGAGGAAACCCGCGCGCAAGCGGACGCGCTGGAAGCGGCGCTGGCGGGTGACGGGCTGGAGGTAAAGGCCTTCATCGCCATGCGCTATTGGCACCCTTTCGCGGACGAGGCGGCACGCGCCGTGAAGGCCTTTGCGCCGGACCAGATCGTGCTGCTGCCGCTCTATCCCCAATTCTCCACCACCACCACGGCCTCATCGTTTGACGACTGGTCGCGGGCCGCGAAGGCCACCGGCCTTGCCGCGCCCGCGGTGCGCATCTGCTGTTATCCGCGCCAGCCGGGCTTTGCGGCGGCGGTGGCGGAGCATATCCGTGCCGCGATGGCGGGTGCGCGGCCCGATATCTCCTATCGCCTGCTGCTTTCGGCGCACGGCCTGCCCAAACGCATCGTGCAGAAGGGCGACCCCTATCCATGGCAGGTCGAGCAGAGCGCCGCGGCGATCGTGCGCGAACTGGCCATGCCCGGGCTTGAGCCGGTGGTGTGCTATCAGAGCCGGGTGGGCCCGCTGGAATGGATCGGTCCGGCCACCGACGCGGAGATCCGCCGCGCGGGCGCCGACGGCAAGGGCGTGATCGTGGCCCCTGTCGCTTTTGTCAGCGAACATTCCGAGACCCTGGTCGAGCTGGACATCGAATATGGTAGGCTTGCGCGCGAGGCCGGGGTGAAGGATTATCGCCGCGCCCGCACCGCGGGCATCGAACCTGCCTTCATCGGGGGGCTCGCCAACTTGGTCCGCCAAGCCATCTCTGCCGGGGCTCCCCGCGAAGAGAAAGCCAGGCCGGACATCGCCGACAGTTCGGGCAACAGCGCAGATGGCCGGGCCTGCCCGGAAGACTATTGCCGCTGCGACCGGCGCGGCCGTGAGGGGAGACAGTGATGGACGCGTTGCGCAACAGCCTGGCGGATTATATCGACTGGTTCCTGGCCGCGCACATCATCGCGGTGATCGCCTGGATGAGCGGCATGCTCTATCTGCCGCGGCTGTTCGTCTATCACACGGAGACTGCGGTGGGCTCGGACAGCAGCGAGCGCTTCAAGGTGATGGAGCGCCGCCTGCTCAAGGGCATCATCAACCCTTCGATGATCGCGGTGTGGATCCTGGGGCCGCTGCTGGCCTGGCTGACCGGCGCCTATCTGGACACCTGGCTGCACATCAAGTTCGCGCTGGTGATCGTGCTGAGCGCGCTGCACGGCATGAATGTGCGCTACTGGCGGGATTTCGAGGCCGACCGGCGTCTGCGCAGCGCGCGGTTCTACAAGATCATCAATGAGGTTCCGGCGGTGCTGATGGTGCTGATCGTGATCCTGGTGGTGGTCAAGCCGTTCGGCGGCTGACGGCTTTTCACAAATTCCGTGCGGTGCGAAGGCCGCGCAGAAGCATATTTGCAAGCCGCCCAAATCAGGCTATAACCGCAGCCGTTCCTCTTGACCCGCGCGGCCGGCCGCTTGACGTCCTTCTGGGCGTACCCTGTGGCGAGGCCGGACCGGAAGGCCGGTGCGGGCCAAACCAACCTCTTCGATGATTGTCTCCGGGGCGGACAAGAGCCCCCGTCATCGAACCAATTCCTCATCGGACCCTCCCCATTTTCGACCAGGTGCCACGCTCATGACGCTCCAAGACGGTCTGCAGGTGATGAAGCTGCAGGATCTCAAGAACAAGAAACCCGCAGACCTGCTGGCCTTCGCCGAGGAACTGGAGATCGAGAATGCCTCGTCCATGCGCAAGCAGGACATGCTGTTCGCCATCCTCAAGGAACTGGCGGAACGCGATGTGGAGATCACCGGCACGGGCGTGGTGGAGATATTGCAGGACGGTTTCGGCTTCCTGCGGTCACCGGAGTCCAACTATCTGCCCGGTCCCGACGACATCTATGTCTCGCCCTCGCAGATACGCCGCTTCGGCCTGCGGACCGGCGACACCGCCGAAGGTCCGATCCGCGCGCCCAAGGAAGGCGAGCGCTATTTCGCCCTGCTCAAGGTCACGTCCATCAATTTCGAGGACCCCGAGCAGATCAAGCACAAGGTCCATTTCGACAACCTGACGCCGCTCTATCCCACCAAGCCGCTCAAGATGGAGCTGGACGATCCCACCATCAAGGACAAGACCGGCCGGGTGATCGACATCGTGGCGCCGCAGGGCATGGGCCAGCGCGCCCTGATCACCGCGCCGCCGCGCACCGGCAAGACGGTGATCCTGCAGAACATCGCCAAGGCCATCGCCGCCAACCATCCCGATGCCTTCCTGATCGTGCTCCTGATCGACGAACGGCCGGAGGAAGTCACCGACATGCAGCGCACCGTGCGCGGCGAGGTGATCTCGTCCACCTTCGACGAACCGGCCACGCGCCATGTGCAGGTGGCGGAAATGGTGATCGAGAAAGCCAAGCGCCTGGTCGAACACAAGCGCGACGTGATCATCCTGCTGGATTCCATCACCCGCCTGGGCCGCGCCTACAACACCGTGGTGCCGTCGTCGGGCAAGGTGCTGACCGGCGGCGTGGACGCCAACGCCCTGCAGCGGCCCAAGCGCTTCTTCGGCGCCGCCCGCAACATCGAGGAAGGCGGCAGCCTGACCATCATCGCCACCGCGCTGATCGACACCGGCAGCCGCATGGACGAAGTGATCTTCGAAGAGTTCAAGGGCACCGGCAACAGCGAGATCATCCTGGACCGCAAGGTGGCCGACAAGCGCGTCTTCCCGGCCATCGACATCATGCGGTCCGGCACCCGCAAGGACGAGCTGCTGGTCGAGAAGGGCCAGCTTGCCAAGACCTATGTGCTGCGGCGCATCCTGTCGCCCATGGGCACGGTGGACGCCATCGAGTTCCTGCTCGACAAGCTGCGTCAGTCGAAGAACAACAGCGATTTCTTCGAATCCATGAATACCTGACACCGTTAACCCCCCTCCGGTGTCAGCGTCCGTTGGAATGCGCTTCCTGCATAAGGGGAGGCGCGCCGGTGGTTTGGGGCGAAATCCCGTATCGCGCGTTATGGGAGGCGGAGGAAGCCCATGACGGAAGGTTGGATCGCGTTCGGCGTGATCGCCTGCTTGTTCGGCATGATCGCCCTGTTGCCGTCCTTCGACGGCAAATGGGAGGCGACCGGCCGGGCCGCCGGCAAACGGGACCGCCCAGACGGGAATTGGCGCAACGGGAATTAGGGTATCAGCACCGTCGCGCCGGTGGTCTTTTTGGCGGTGAGGTCGTCCTGCGCCTGTGCCGCGTCCTTCAGCGCGTAACGCTGGTTGACGGCGATCTTCACGGCCCCCGACATCACCACCGCGAACAGGTCATCGGCGGTTTCCTGAAGCTCGCGCGCGGTGCGGGTATAGTGGCCCAGCGTGGGCCGGGTGACGAACAGCGAGCCCTTTGCCGCCAGGATGGACGGCGGGAAAGGATCGACCGGCCCCGAGGCATTGCCATAGGTCACCATGATGCCGCGGGTCTGAAGGCAGTCGAGGCCCGCCAGGAACGTGTCCTTGCCGATGGAGTCATAAACCACCGGCACGCCCGCGCCGCCCGTGATCTCGCGCACCGTTTTCTCCCAGCCCGCTTCGCGCGTGTCGAGCACGTGATCGCAGCCATTGGCCCTGGCCAGCGCGACCTTGGCCGGCGAGGTGGTGGTGCCGATCACCGTGGCGCCCAGGTGTTTCGCCCATTGGCAGGCGATCTGGCCCACGCCGCCCGCCGCGGCATGGAAGACGATAGTCTCGCCCGCCTTCACCGGATGTATCCGCCGCAGCAGATATTGCGCCGTCATCCCCTTGAGCAGGATGGCGGCCGCGACCTCGTCACTGATGCCGCCGGGCAGTTTCACCAGTTTGTCGGCAGGCACATTGGCCGCTTCGGCATAGGCGCCGATCGCGCCGCTGGCATAGCCGACGCGGTCGCCGGGCTGGAACCCCGTCACGCCCTCGCCCAGCGCCTCGACCGTGCCGGCGGCTTCCGAGCCCAGGCCGCTGGGCAGCGGCAGCACATAGAGGCCGGTGCGGTGATAGACATCGATGAAGTTCACGCCGATGGCGGTGTGCCGCACCCGCACCTGGCCCTTCGCGGGCGGAGGCAGGTCGTAGTCCACATATTGCAGCACGTCACTGCCGCCGGTCTTTTCGAAGCGGATGGCTTTGATGGCTGTCATGACAGATGCTCGCGGAGAAAGTCGTCGGTGCGCTGATTGGCCAGCTTCGCGCCCGCGGCGTCATAATGCGCGCCGCCCGGCCGCGCAAAGGCGTGGTCGAGGCCCTCATAGACATGCAGCGTGACCAGCGGATTGCCGGACAGCGCCGCTTTCATCTGCGCCTGCATCTGTTTCGGGACGAAGCCGTCCTCGGCGGCGATGTGCAGCATCAGCGGCGCGGTGATGTTGGCCGCCTCGCCCAGGTAAGCGGGAATGTTCACGCCGTAATAGCCCACCGTGGCGTCGCTGTCGGTGCGCGCGGCGGTGAGATAGGCCAGGAGCCCGCCCAGGCAATAGCCCACCGCGCCCACCTTGCCGCTGACGCCCGTGGTCACGCGCAGATGGCTGATGGCGGACTGGATGTCTTCCACCCCCTTGTCCACGTCGAAGCGGTTCATCAGGTCCAGCGCCGTCTTCCATTCGGCGTCGGTCTTGTCAGTCAGTTGGATGCCGGGCTCCAGTCGCCAGAACAGGTCGGGCGCCAGGGCGAAGAACCCTTGCGCCGCCAGCCGGTCGGCAAATTCGCGCATCACCGCGTTGATGCCGAAGATCTCCTGGATCACCACGATGCCGGGACCCCGCCCGGAGGCGGGCGCCGCCAGATAGGCGCCGAAATCCCCGTCGTCGCCGCTGATGGTGATCGTCCGGCCCATTGTCCTGCCTCCCTGCGTCCTCAGGCAGAACGCTGCTGCTGCTGAGCCAGTTGCTGCTGGGCCAGCTGCGGCGGCAGGGTCAGCGTCTGGCTGAGCGCGGCGGCGCTGGTGATGCCTTCCGAGCAATTGCCCGCCTGACAGATATACGCCGTGGGCTGGCCGCCCAGCATGCCCCGCCCCATCGCCGGATGGCCCGGCGGCAGCGGATCGCCCGGCTCAAGCTGCAGAAGCAGCCCGCTGGGCACGGGCTTGCTCCAGAAGGCGCGCACCAGTTCCTGGGTGCGGGCATTGCCCCGGTGGCCGATCACCAGGATGACGAGACTGTTCACCAGGCATTCGAAGCCCGCCAGGAAGGTGCCCGAACCGTTGAGCACCCGGTTGGCCTCGTTGCCGAACAGGGTGGCCTGCAAGGTGGCGCGGCCCATGTAATCGGTGTCGCCCGTGATCAGCGCCAGCCGCGTCAACACCGTCAGCATGGTGCCGTTGGCCGCCGGCGTGGGATTGTCGAACAGCATGCGCGCGCGCACGAACAGCGGTTCGGCATCGCTGGCATAATGGCAATAGCCGCCCAATTCCTTGTTCCAGAAAAAGGTATCGAGCGTGCGGACCCACATTTTCGCCGGTTCCAGGAAGCGGTTGTCGCCGGTGACTTCCCACAGCTGCAATGCGGCCTGGGCCATGTCGGCATAATCGTCCACGAAGCCGCCCGCGCCTTTCGTCTCGCCCGAAATGCTGTGGGCAAGCCTGTCGCCTTCGCCCAGTTTCGCCGTCACGGCATCGAAGGCCCTGACGGCGGCATCGATCCATTCCGGCCTGTCGAACACCTTGCCCGCGCGCGCCAGCGCGGTGACGGCAAGGCCGTTCCAGTCGGCGATCACCCGTTCGTCGCGCGCCGGCCTGGCGCGCTTGGCGCGCACCGCCAGCAGCATCTCGCGCTGGCGGGCCAGCAGCGCCTCGTCGGCCTCGCTGGTGGCGGCGGGGTTGCCCAGCCGGCGCAGCAGGTTGCGGCCCCGGAAATTGCCGTCGCGCGTCACGCCATAGACCTGCTTGAAGCGGGCCGAGAAGGTGCCCACCAGCGCCGCGTCGATCTCCGCCTCGCTCCAGGTGTAATACTTCGCATCCTCCTCGTCGGAGCCGGAGGCCATCATGGCGGCGAAGGCATCGCCCACCCGCATGTCGCGCAGCAGCCAGTCCACGGTTTCGGCCACGCGCTGGCGGCTGATGTCATTGCGGTTGAACTGCCAGGTGCTGGTCAGCACGCCGATCAGGAGCGCGTTGTCGTAGAGCGTCTTTTCGAAGCTGGGCTCGAGCCAGCGTTCGTCCGTGCTGTGGCGGAAGAAGCCGCCGCCCACATGGTCATAGACGCCGCCCAGCAGAAGACTGTCGAGGGTGGTGAAATAGAGCTGCGAGAACTGCGGCATGCCGTTGCGCAGGAAGGCGCGCCACAAGAGATCGAGGAGCGGCGCGTTGGGGAATTTCATCGGGCCCTGCAGCCCGCCGAAGAAGATGTCGTAGTTCTGGCCGATGCGCAGCGCCGCCATGTCGAGGCTCACATTCTCCTGCGTGGCGCTCATGTCGCGGTTGTAGAGCGTTTCCAGGCCCGAGCGGACGCCCGCATTGATCTCGGCCACGCGCGCCTTGTTGCCGCGATAAAGCTCGGCTGTCTCTGTCAGCACGCGGCGGAAGGAGGGCTGGTCCGGCTTGTCTTCGCGCGGAAGGTAGCCCGCCACCCAGAAAGGCACGCCGTCGGGCGTGAGGAAGATGTTGAGCGGCCAGCCGCCCGAGTGGCGCATCACGCCCGCCGCGCCCTGGTAAAGCAGGTCGATGTCCGGGCGTTCCTCGCGGTCGGACAGGATGGGGATGTAGTTGTCGTTGATCAGCTGGGCGGTGGCGGGATCGGAAAAGCTTTCGCGGCTCAGCAGGTGACACCAGTGGCACCCCGCATAGCCCAGGCAGAGCAGGATGGGCTTGTCCTGCGCCCTGGCTTCGGCCAGCGCCTCGGGCCCCCAGGTCCGCCAGCGGACCGGATTGTCGGCATGGGCGCGCAGAAAGGGGCTGGTGCTGTCGGCAAGGGCGGAAGACAGGTTCGCTGGCAGGTTCATGGGTCCGTTCCGTCTGACGTGCACGGAAGGAATGCTTCCCGCCGGCCCGCTTCTGTGATGTTTTTGAGGGCGGGGTTACTTACCCTGAAAAGCAGAGCCCCGGAAAGGTCCCGCGAAAGGTGCCGCCATGAAGGTGAATATCGAGATGGACATGACCCCGGAAGAGGCGCGCGCCTTCATGGGCCTGCCCGATGTCGCGCCCATGCAGAAGCGGGTGATGGAGGAGATGCAGGCCCGCATGAAAGCGGCCTTCGACGCGAATGACCCGGAAGGCATGATGAAGGCCTGGATGCCCCTGGGCGGGGGCGAGGCCTTCGCCCAGTTCCAGAAGCTGTTCTGGGACAGCGCCCGCGCCGCGATGGGCGGCAAGAAGGACGGGAAATAGCCGTCTTCCCGGCGATCCGCGATGACGTCCACCATCTTCGCCTTGTCGAGCGCGCCCGGGCGGGCCGGAGTCGCGGTGATCCGGGTTTCGGGACCGTTGGCCCGCGATGCCGTGCTGGCGCTGGCGGGCCGGCTGCCGCCGCCGCACCGGGCCACGCTGCAGCGGCTGGCTTTTGGCGGTGCCGGCATAGACCGGGGCCTGCTGTTGTGGTTCGAGGGCCCGCACAGCTTCACGGGCGAGGACCTGGCGGAATTCCATGTCCATGGCGGACGGGCGGTGCGCGAGGCGCTGTTTTCGGCGTTCGGCACCCTGGGGCTGGTGCCCGCCGCACCCGGCGAATTCACCCGCCGGGCGGTGGAAAACGGCAGGCTGGACCTGACCCGGGCCGAAGCGGTGGCCGACCTGGTGGACGCGGAGACCCCGGCCCAGTTGCGCCAGGCCTTGCGCCAGCAGGATGGGGCGCTGGCCGACCTGTATGACGGCTGGCGGGCGGCGCTCGTCGCGGCGCTGGGGCGGGCCGAGGCGGCCATCGATTTTTCCGACGACGGGGTGGGAGAGGGGGAATTCGATGCCGCGCGGCGGGCTGCGCGTCAAATATCCGAGGAAATACAAAGACATGTGGCGGATGCGGGGCGCGGGGAAAGCCTGCGCGAGGGGCTGCGGCTTACCATCCTGGGGCCGCCCAACGCGGGCAAGAGCACGCTGATCAACACGCTGGCGCGGCGCGACGTGGCCATTGTTTCGGATACGCCGGGCACGACCCGCGATGTGGTCGAGGCCCGGCTCGACCTGGGCGGCTATCTGCTGCAGGTCGCGGACACGGCGGGCGTGCGCGAAACCGCCGAGCCCATCGAAGCGGAAGGCGTGCGGCGGGCCCTGTCCCATGCGGCGGGGGGCATGACGCTGCTGCTGCTGGATGGGAGTGCGGAGAATCCGCGTGCCGGGCTTCCCGTAGGCATGCCAGAGCCCGATCTTCTGGTCTGGAACAAGGCCGACCTGGGATTTCGCCGGGAGGGGCTTTCGATCTCGCTCAAGACCGGCGCGGGCGTGACCGAGCTGATCGCCGCGTTGACCGCCAGGGTGCGCGACAGGCTGGAGACACATGGCGATGCGCCCGCGCTCACGCGGCCTCGTCACCGTCATGCGCTGGGCGAGGCGCTGGCCGCCCTGCAGCACGGTCTTGCCGCGCCGGCCGGCCGGCCCGAGTTGCTGGCGGAAGATCTGCGGCTGGCGATGCGCGCCATCGGCCGCATCACCGGGCGGGTGGATGTGGAAGAGCTGCTGGATTTCGTCTTCCGCGATTTCTGTATCGGCAAATGATAGAAGCGTGGCGGAGGGGTTCGATGAAGGCTGCGCTGCCGCTGTTGCTGATGCTGCTGCCGGCTTCGGCCGCCATCGCCGATCCGCGTGACGACGCGCTGTCGGCGATGCTGCGCTGTTCGGCGCTGGCGGATCGCAATGCGCGCCTGGGCTGTTACGACGCGACCATCGCGCGTGCGCCCAATGCGCTGAATCCGCCGGCATCGTCTGCATCCTATCCGTCTGCTGCGCGCGGGGCGTCCCAGGCACCGTTGTCCGCGCCGCCGCCTGCACCCGCCGTTGCGGCGCGCCCGGAAGGGCGCACGGGATTCCTCGGCCGTATCCTGGGTTCGGGGCCGTCGCGTGCGCCGCAGACCACGGTGGCCCAGTTCGGCAGCGAAAGCATCACCAACGGCGGGGCAAAGGCCTATCCGCTGGCGATGGACGGCGACACGATCGACCAGATCAGCGCGCGGGTGATCGGCTATGCCTTCGACGGCGGGTTCATCACCGTCACGCTGGACAACGGTCAGATCTGGCGGCAGACGCCGGGCAACGCCCCTGTCGGCCATCTGGCCCGGCCCGCGCTGGCCTATGCGGCGGTGATCGCGCGCGGCAGCCTGAACGGCAGCTATACCATGCGGCTGTCGGGCGTGGGCGCGGCCATTGCGGTGCGGCGGATCCGATAAATCCGCTTGTGGATGATTTGGGCGGCGCGTATGGAGCCGCGCATGTACGCCCAGCGCTATGACGTCATCGTGATCGGGGGCGGCCATGCCGGCTGCGAAGCCGCGGCGGCGGCGGCCCGCTTCGGCGCGCGCACGCTGCTTCTGACCCACCGTTTCGAGACATTGGGCGAGATGTCGTGCAACCCCGCCATCGGCGGGGTGGGCAAGGGCCATCTGGTGCGGGAAGTGGACGCGCTGGACGGGCTGATGGGACAGGTTGCAGATGCCGCCGGAATCCAGTTCCGGTTGTTGAATCGGCGCAAGGGCCCCGCCGTGCGTGGGCCGCGCGCCCAGGCCGACCGCGCCCTCTACCGCGCAGCAATGCAATCCATGCTGCGCAGCATTCCCCAACTCGATATCCGGGTGGATTCGGCAGAAGATATTGTTTTTGAAGGGAAATCTGTCACCGGCGTGGTGACGGCGGGCGGCGGGACGATCCCGTGCGCCAAGGTGGTGCTGACCACCGGCACCTTCCTGAATGGCCTGATCCATATCGGCGAGACGCAGATCCCCGCCGGACGGATGAAGGCCGGCGAGGGGACCGAAGCGCCCAGCATCGGCCTGTCGAAAACACTTTATGGTTTGGGCCTTGGCATGGGCCGGCTCAAGACCGGCACGCCGCCCCGGCTGGATGGCCGCACCATCGACTGGGCGGGGCTGGAGATGCAGCAGGGCGACGACCCGCCCTCGCCTTTCTCGTTCCTAACCCGCACCATCACCACGCCCCAGATCGCCTGCGGCATCACCCGCACGACGCTCGCCACCCATACGATCATCCGCGCCAACCTGCATCGTGCACCGATGTATTCGGGGCAGATCGCCTCCACCGGCCCGCGCTATTGCCCCTCGATCGAGGACAAGGTCAGCCGTTTTGCAGATCGCGAGTCGCACCAGATTTTCCTGGAACCGGAAGGACTTAACGACGACACCATCTATCCCAACGGGATTTCCACCTCCCTGCCCCAGGACGTGCAACTGGCGCTTCTGGCCACCATTCCGGGGCTGGAGAACGCCAAGGTGCTGCGTCCCGGCTATGCCATCGAATATGACTATGTGGATCCGCGCGAACTGACGCCCGCGCTGGAGGTGAAGGCGGTGTCCGGCCTTTACCTGGCGGGCCAGATCAACGGCACCACCGGCTATGAGGAAGCCGCCGCGCAGGGGCTGATGGCGGGCTGGAATGCCGCCCGGGCCGCGGGTGGGGCCATGCCCATCGTGCTGGACCGGGCACAGGCCTATATCGGCGTGCTGATCGACGATCTGGTGACCAGGGGCGTATCGGAGCCCTATCGCATGTTCACCAGCCGGGCCGAATATCGCCTGACGCTGCGCTCGGACAATGCCGACCAGCGCCTGACTCCTGTGGGGCTGGCGGGCGGGATCGTGGGGGCGGCCCGGGCCGCGGCCTTTGCCGCCAAGCAGGACCGCCTGGCCGTTTCACGTGAAACACTGGCCGCCCTGTCGCTGACGCCCAACGAGGCGGCCAAGCACGGGATCGCGATCCGGCAGGACGGCACCCGCCGCAACGCGATGGCGCTGTTGAGTCTGACGGATTTCGCCTCGCTGGCGCGCATCTGGCCGGAATTGCAGGCTTTTTCGCCCGAGATCGTCGAGCAGATGGAGATCGACGCCCAATATGCCGGATACCTGGACCGGCAGGAGGCCGACATCGTGGCGTTCCGCCGCGACGAAGGCCGGGTCCTGCCCGCCGATCTGGATTATGGGGCGGTTGCGGGCCTTTCGACCGAGGTGCGGCAGAAGCTGGACCGCATCCGACCCACAACCCTGGGCCAGGCCGCCCGGATCGAGGGCGTGACGGCTGCCGCCTTGACCCTGATCCTGGCCCATGTGAAGGGTCTCCAGAAGAAGGCCGCCCCGAGCGTAGCCCATGTCTGAGGCCGCGCCCTTCGGTCCGGACGAGTTTGCCGCCAGGACCGGCGTTTCACGTGAAACACTGGCCCGGCTCAAAGCCTATGCCGATATCCTCACCGATTGGAGCGCCCGGCATAACCTGGTGGCCAGAAGTACCCTGCCCGATCTCTGGCGGCGGCATATATGGGACAGTGCCCAACTGCTGCCGCTGATCCCGGCCACAGCGCATACCCTGGCCGATCTGGGATCCGGCGCAGGGTTTCCGGGCCTTGTCCTGGCCGCGATGCGGCCTACCCTGCACGTTACCCTGCATGAAGCCACCGCCAAGAAGTGCCAGTTCCTGCATGCCGCCGCCGCGCGCATGGGCCTGTCGGTTTCGGTCCGCAATGCCCGCATGGAAGACCTGCCTCGCCACCCCTTCGATGTGGTGACGGCGCGTGCTTGTGCGCCGCTCCCCCGGCTTCTGGAATATGCTCACAGGTTCGTGGGACCGAACACTGTTTGCTTGTTCCTCAAGGGGCAAAATGTGGGGTCCGAATTGACCGAGGCCCATAAATATTGGATCATGAAGCCCTTACAGATCCCAAGCGTGACCGACAGTTCGGGTGCTATAGTGGAGCTGAAGGAGCTGGGCCCCCGCCATGTCGAATCCCGGATTGCCGCCCGAAAACCGGCCAGAAAACCCGCCGCAAAGGCCCCCTTCCCCAAGACCAAGGGTTCTGGTCGTCGCCAACCAGAAGGGCGGCGTCGGTAAGACCACGACCGCGATCAATCTGGGCACCGCGCTGGCCGCCATCGGCGAGCCGACGCTGGTGATCGATATCGACCCCCAGGGCAACGCCTCCACCGGGCTGGGCATCCACCGCCAGGACCGCGGCGTCACCACATATGAAGTGCTGACCGGCCAGGCCAGGCTGGCCGAGGCCGTGGTGCCCACCCGCATTCCCGGCCTTTCGCTGGTGCCTGCCACGGTGGACCTGTCGGGCGCGGAGCTGGAGCTGGCCGACATGCCCCGGCGCAATTTCGTGCTCAAGGACGCGCTGGCGGAATACTCCGCACACGGATCGTCTGCGCGCCCCTTCTCCTATGTGCTGATCGACTGTCCGCCCTCGCTCACCCTGCTGACGCTCAATGCGATGGCGGCGGCGGACGCGGTGCTGGTGCCGCTGCAATGCGAGTTCTTCGCGCTGGAAGGATTGAGCCAGCTGATGAAGACCATCGACCTGGTGCGGGACAAGCTCAATCCCGCGCTCGAGATGCAGGGCATCGTGCTGACCATGTTCGACAAGCGCAACAAGCTGTCGGACCAGGTGGCCGACGATGTGCGCGCGACGCTGGGCGAAAAGGTCTATGCCACCGTGATTCCGCGCAATGTGCGCATCTCCGAAGCGCCCAGCCACGGCGTACCGGCGCTGGTCTATGACCTGCGCTGTCCCGGCAGCCAGGCCTATATCAAGCTGGCGGGCGAACTGATCCAGCGTGAAAGACTGCGCGCCGCATGAATCCTCCCAACGACCGTCCGCGCGGCCTGGGCCGCGGCCTTTCCGCGCTCATCGGTGACGAGGCCGCCGCCGTCAAGGGCGAGCCCGTGGCGCGCAAGGATGTGCGCACCCTCCCCATCGCCTTCCTGCAGCCGGGCCGCTATCAGCCGCGCAAGAGTTTCGACGAACAGCCGCTGGCCGATCTTGCGGCCTCGATCCGGGAGAAGGGCGTCCTTTCGCCCATCCTGGTCAGGCCCATCGGACCCGATCGTTACGAGATCGTGGCGGGCGAGCGGCGCTGGCGCGCCTCGCAGATCGCCAAGCTGCATGACGTGCCGGTGGTGATCCGCGAGCTGGCCGACGATCAGGCGCTGGAAATCGCCATCATCGAGAATGTGCAGCGCGCGGACCTCAACGCGATAGAAGAGGGGGCGGCTTACGAAGAGCTCATCACCCGCTTCGGCCGCACCCAGGACGACGTGGCGCGCGAAGTGGGCAAAAGCCGCAGCCATGTCGCCAACACCATCCGCCTGCTTCGGCTGCCCGAAAGCGTCAAGGCCTGGGTGCGCGAAGGCAAGCTCACCGCCGGTCATGCCCGCACGCTGCTGGCCGCGCCCGATCCGGAAAGCGCCGCGCGCGCGCTGATCGAAGGCGGCATGACCGTGCGCCAGGCCGAACAGCGCGCGCCGCACAAGAAGAAGCCGGTCGCACCGAAAGACCCCAACATCGCCGACCTGGAAAACCGGATCGCCGATGCCCTGGGCCTGAAAGCGCAGATCACCCACAAGGTGGACAAGTCCGGCGACAAAGGCGAGGTCAGGATCGCCTACTCCAGCCTGGAGCAGTTGGATGAGGTCGTGCGGCGCCTGAGCCGAAACTGATGCGGTGCTGCCTTAGTCTTCGACAGGCTCAGGGCGAAGACGCCGGCAAACGGAATCAGCCCGTCCTGCGCAGCGCCTCGGCCACGTCGATGCGCCCGTCGTAAAGCGCGCGGCCCACCACCACGCCTTCGATGCCCGGCTCGTTCGCGGCGATCAGCGCGTCGATGTCCGCGATGGAGCCCACGCCGCCCGAGGCGATCACGGGAATGGACAGTGCGCGGGCCAGCGCGGCGGTGGCGGTGACGTTCACGCCTTTCAGCAGTCCGTCGCCGTCGATGTCGGTGAACAGGATCGCGGCCACGCCCGCATCCTCGAAGCGCCGGCCCAGTTCGACGGGCGAAAGTTCGCTGACTTCGGCCCAGCCTTGCGTGGCGATGCGTCCGCCCTTGGCGTCGGCCCCCACCACGATACGGCCCGGAAAGGCGCGCGCGGCATCCTTGACGAATTGCGGGTCGGTCAGCGCCGTCGTCCCCAGGATCACGCGGGTAATGCCGGCCTCCAGCCAGGCCTCCACCGCCGCCATGTCGCGGATGCCGCCGCCCAGCTGGATGGGAAGGTCGATGGCGGCGCGGATCGCCTTGATCGCGTCGGCATTGGCGCTGCGCCCGGCAAAGGCGCCGTTCAGGTCGACGCAATGCAGCCATTGGAAACCCTGCGCGGCAAAGGCGCGGGCCTGCGCGGCGGGATCGGTATTGAAGACGGTGGCGTCTTCCATCACGCCCTTCTTCAGGCGCACGCAGACGCCGTCCTTCAGGTCGATGGCGGGGAAGATGATCATGGCCGCCAGCCCAGAAAATTCTCCAGCAGCTTCAGCCCCGTGGCCTGACTTTTCTCGGGGTGGAACTGGGTGCCCGCGATATTGCCGTCGCCCACCATCGCCGTCAGCGCCCCGCCATAGTCGGTGGTGGCCAGCAGGTCTTCGGGCAGGGCGGGGACCATCTGGAAGCTGTGCACGAAATAGGCATGCGCGCCGTCGTCGATGCCCGCCAGCAGCGGGTGCCTGCGCAGGATCCGCAGGTCGTTCCAGCCCATATGCGGAATCTTGAGCGCGGGATCGGACGGCGCAATCTTCACCACCTCGCCCGCGATCCAGCCCAGCCCCGGATGGTCGCCGAACTCGCGCCCCACCGTGGCGAGCAATTGCATGCCCACGCAGATGCCCAGGAAAGGCGCGCCCTGTTTCAGCACCTTCTCGCGCAGGGCCGCCACCATGCCGGGCACGGCGGAAAGGCCCTTCATGCAGTCGGCAAACGCTCCCACGCCCGGCAGCACGATGCGCTCGGCATCCTTCACCGCCTGCGGGTCCGCGGTGGTGACGATCTCGAATTTGCCGTTCGCCGCGCGCGCCAGCGCCTTCGCCGCCGAGGCGAGGTTGCCGGAGCCATAATCGATGAGGGCGACCGTCGGCACCGTCAGTTATCGTCCATCTTGAGGGCCGCGATGAAGGCTTCCTGGGGAATGTCCACCTTGCCGAACTGGCGCATCTTCTTCTTGCCCTCCTTCTGCTTCTCCAGCAGCTTGCGCTTGCGGGTGGCGTCGCCGCCATAGCATTTGGCGGTAACGTCCTTCCTCAGCGCCGAAAGGGTTTCGCGCGCGATCACCTTGCCGCCGATGGCCGCCTGGATCGGGATCTTGAACATGTGGCGCGGGATCAGCTCTTTCAGCTTCTCGCACATCGCCCGCCCGCGCCCTTCCGCGCGCTGGCGGTTGACGATCATGGCCAGCGCGTCCACCGGCTCGTCATTGACGAGGATGGACATCTTCACCAGGTCGCCTTCCTCATATGCCTCGATGTGATAGTCGAAGCTGGCATAGCCGCGGCTGACCGATTTCAGCCGGTCATAGAAGTCGAACACCACCTCGTTCAGCGGCAGCATATAGACCACCATCGCGCGCGTGCCGGCATAGGTCAGCTCCACCTGGCGTCCGCGCCGGTCCTCGCACAGCTTGAGCACGCTGCCCAGATATTCGTCGGGCACCAGGATGGTGGCCTTGATCCAGGGCTCTTCGATACGGTCGATGAAGTTGGGCTCGGGCATGTCGGCCGGATTGTGCAACTCCTTCATCGTGCCGTCGGTGCGGTAGATGTGATAGATCACGCTGGGCGCGGTGGTGATCAGGTCCAGGTTGAATTCCCGCTCCAGCCGCTCGCGCACGATCTCCAGGTGCAACAGGCCCAGGAAGCCGCAGCGGAAGCCGAAGCCCAGCGCCGCCGAGGATTCGGTTTCATAGGTAAAGCTGGCGTCGTTGAGGTGCAGCTTGCCCAGCGCCTCGCGCAGGTCGTCGAACTGGGCGGCGTCCACCGGGAACAGGCCGCAGAACACCACCTGCTGCGCGGGCTTGAAGCCGGGCAGGGGCGTGGGCGTGCCGCCCCGTTCCAGGGTGATGGTGTCGCCCACCTTGGTATCGGCCACCTGCTTGATCTGGGCGGTGATGTAGCCCACCTCGCCGGGACCCAGGCGTTCGACCGGAATCTTCTTGGGCGTGAAGACGCCGATCTGCTCCACCTGATAGACGGCGTCGGTCGCCATCATGCGGACCTTCTGGCCCTTCTTCATCTCGCCGTCGATGATGCGCACCAGCACCACCACGCCCAGATAGGCGTCGTAATAGCTGTCGATCAGCAGCGCCTTGAGCGGCGCGTCCGGCGCACCCTTCGGCGCGGGCAGGCGGTGGACGATCGCCTCCAGCACCTGGTCGATATTCAGGCCGGTCTTGGCGCTGATCGGCACGGCGTCGGACGCGTCCAGCCCGATCACGTCCTCGATCTGCTGCTTGACCCGGTCGGGCTCGGCGGCGGGCAGGTCGATCTTGTTGAGCACGGGCACGATCTCAAGCCCCGCATCGATGGCCTGATAGACGTTGGCCAGGGTCTGGGCCTCGACCCCCTGGCTGGCATCCACCACCAGAAGCGCGCCCTCGCAGGCGGCAAGGCAGCGCGAAACCTCATAGCCGAAGTCCACATGGCCGGGCGTGTCCATCAGGTTCAGGACATAGGTTTCCCCGTCCCGGGCGCGGTATTCCAGCCGCACGGTCTGGGCCTTGATGGTGATGCCGCGCTCGCGCTCGATGTCCATGGAATCCAGCACCTGGTTGGTCATCTCGCGGCTGGACAGCGCGCCGGTGACCTGGATCAGCCGGTCGGCCAGGGTGGATTTGCCATGGTCGATATGGGCGACGATGGAGAAATTGCGGATTTTGGCGAGGTCGGGCATTTGCGCGCGGTGTTAGCAGAAGGCAAGGCCGCGTTCCACCCGCATTTCCCGGCCGGCTTTTCCGGCTATAACCGGCCCATGCTGCATTACCTCTACCTCGACTATGGGGGGCTGGCGAAATACCGGCGGGAGCTGAAATACAGCCTGATCTCCCTGCGCCAGGAGATCGCGGCGGAACCGGATGCCCAGATCGTGGTCTATACCGACGCGCCCGCCCTCTATGCCCGCTGGCCGGTGACGGTGGTGGACGTGGCGGGAAAGGTGGGCCCCTGGTCGGGCGGCGGGCTCTATCACCACCGCATCAAGCCGGCGGTGGTGCTGGACGCGCTGAACCGTTTTGCCGCGCCGGTCTGCTTCCTGGACAGCGACTCCATCGTCAGGCCGGGCTTCCATGCCGAGGTCACGCGGAAGATGACCCCGCAGGAGGTCTGGTCGGTCACGAAAAGGGCGGTGGTGATGAACGGCTTCGAGTTGATGAATCCCTTCCCCCCGCTCAAGGGTTTCCGCACTACCCTGCCGCACCTGGGCTATTACCATTACGATGTGCGGCAAAGCTGGATGTACAATTCCGGCCTGATCGGCGCCGCACCCGAACATGCGCCGCTGCTGGAAGACACGCTGGCCTTCATCGATGCGCTGATCGGGCGGGCGCGGAAATTCCCCACCATCGAACAGTTCGCGCTGAGCGAGGTATTGCGGCTGAGCCAGACGCCGGTGGCCGAGGTGAAGGAGACGTTCCTGCATTACTGGCAGGGACGGCGGCGCATCTATATGGCGGGCCAGATTCAGAAGTCGCTCTCGCCCGACTGGGATGACCTGACCCCGCCGAAGGAATGGGCGCGCATGAATTACTGGGCGATCCGCGCCTACAACTATTACCACGGCATCAAGACCGCCTTTGCGGGCCTGGTGCGATGAGCGCGGGCGGCAACGGCAAGCGGGCGGAAGCCGCCAAAAAGACTCCGCCGCAGGATCTGTGGCCGGGCCAGTCAGTGCCGCTGCTGAAAGCACTGCACATCCTGACCCGGAATGGCGGGCTCAATGCGGATTCGCGGCGCAAGCTCAAGCAGGTGCAGCATCTGGCGCAGCTGATAAAGCCCGCCATCGACGCGGCGCTCGCGCAAAAGGACCAGCCCGTGCTGGCCGATCTGGGCGCGGGCAAATCCTATCTGGGGTTCATTCTTTATGACCTCTATTTCGCGCCCGCAGGCCGGGGCCGGGTGATCGCGGTCGAAACGCGGGCGGACCTGATCGCGACGGCAGGGAAGATCGCAGCCGAAAGCGGTTTCGCGCGCATGGATTTCGTGCAGGGCGCGATCGCGGGTGCCGATGTGGGGCCGGTGGACATCGTGACCGCGCTGCATGCCTGTGACACTGCAACCGACGAGGCCATCCTGTTCGCGCTGCGCCATGATGCCGGGCACATCGCGCTGGTTCCCTGTTGCCAGGCCGAGGTGGCGCGCCAACTGGAAGCCGCGAAGGGACCGCTGGACCAGCTCTGGCGGCACCCGGTCCAGCGGCGCGCATTCGGCGCGCATCTCACCAATGTGTTGCGCGGGCTCTATCTGGAGGCGCACGGCTACAAGGTGCGCGTGACCGAGTTCACGGGTTTCGAGCACACCCAGAAGAACGAACTGATCCTTGGCGAACGCCACCAGCGTTCCAATCCGCGCGCCCGCGCCCAGTTTGAAAAACTTGCCCGGGAAATGGGCGCGGCCCCCGGCCTGCTGGTTTTCTGATGTCACGGGAAAGTCACAGCATGCGCGGAAGACATCGCGCCTTTGCCGCGTTGGCGAAGTCAGGGCTGTAAAAGCCGGGCCGCCAGGGCCATCCCGAAAACCACCGTTCGTCGAAGGGAGTGCATGGATACATGCATGCAGCGAGGGGTCATCGTTTCGACATAGACCGCGCCAAGGGACTGGCGATCCTTCTGGTTGTGTTCGGCCATCTGGTCGCCAACGGCTATCCGCCCGGCAACGCCTGGTATGACACCGCCAAGGACATCATCTACAGCTTCCACATGCCGTTCTTCATGTATCTGAGCGGCTATGTCTTCTCGCTGACCGGCAAACAGGGTTTGCGCCTTCCCGCCTGGCCGGGTTTCGTGCGCGACCGCGCGCTGCGCCTGCTGGTTCCCTTCGCCCTGTTCGGGCTTCTGATCGTGGGCGGGAAATATCTCTCGCAGTTCTTCGTCTATGTCGACGACCCGCCGCACCGTCTTTCCACCGGGCTCGAGGAACTGGTGCTGGACACCCATCGCAGCCCCGCGCTCTCCATCTGGTATGTCTATGTGCTGTTCGTCTACAGCGCCGCCATGCCGCTGTTGTGGCGCGCGGGCATGCGCTGGCCGGCCGCGGTCGCGGCGGGCTTGCTGGCCTATTTCATTCCGGCCACCGACATCCTCTATCTCGACCGGGTGGCCACCTATTTCCTGTTCTTCGCCATCGGCGGCTTCGTGGCGGAGCGGCGCGACGCGCTCGAGCCCTGGTTCCGGCGGCTGCTGCCGCTGTGGCTGGGCCTGTTCGCCGTGACGCTGGCCAGCGAATGGACGGCATTGCGGGAAAGCGTACGGCTGCTGGTCTGCGGCATCGCCGCGATTCCCGCGCTGCACGGGCTGGTGCAGTCGCGCGCCTTCCGGCGCGACCGGCTGCTGGTGGTGCTGGGCGACTACGCCTTCGCCATCTATCTGCTCAACACCATCGTGATCGGGCTGGTGAAAGCGGGCTATCTCAAGGTCGCCCCCTTCGCGGGGCCTTATGCCCCGTTCGCGCTGGCGCTGTTCTTTGCCACGGGCACGCTGGTGCCGATCCTGGTGCGGCGCTATGTGGCGCAACGCGTGCCGGTGCTGGACCGGATGATGCGTTGACGGATCAGGCGCGCAGCGCCGCCCCGGTCGCCTTGGCGACGCCTGTCACGATCTTCTGCGCCAGCGCCTCGATGGCGGCATCGGTCAGCGTGGCGTCCCTGGGCTGGATGCGCACGGCGACCGCGATGGATTTCCGCCCCTCCGGCACGCCCTTGCCTTCATAGACGTCGAAGACGGTCGCGTCCTCGATCAACGCGCGGTCGGCCAGCCGCACGGCCTTCACGATCTCGCCCGCCGCGACGCCCGCATCCACCACAAAGGCAAAATCGCGTTCGATGGCCTGGAAAGGCGAAGGCCGGAACAGCGGCCGCGCCTTTCCTTTCGCCTTTGCCGCGGGGATCGCGTCGAGGAAGATCTCGAAGGCGGCCGCGGGCAGCTTCAGGTCGAAAGCGGCCAGCACCCTGGGATGCAGCTCGCCAAAATACGCAATGACCTTGGGCCCCATCGCGATGGTGCCGCTGCGGCCGGGGTGATACCAGCCGGGCGCGCCCTGGGTGACCGGGGCGCTCATCGGCGCGCCGGTGACGGCTTCCAGTGCGGCCAGGAGGTCGGCCTTCACGTCGAACAGTCCGGGCGCGGATGCACCGCCCTGCCAGTGGCGCCGCGCCAGACCCGTGCGCAGGCCCGCCGCCACCGTCTTCTGCGCTTCGGGCACGCCCGAATCGAACGCCGCGCCGATCTCGAACACTTGCAGATCGGAAAGGCCGCGCGCGGCGTTGCGCGAGGCCGCCGCCAGCAGCGACGGCAGGATGGAAGGACGCAGCGCATCCAGGTCCGACGCAATGGGGTTTGCGAGCTGGCGCGCCGCGTCGCCACCGCCGAACAGCGCGGCCTGGGCGCGCGCGATGAAGGAAAAGCTCACACATTCGTTGAAGCCGCGGCCTGCCAGCGCGCGGCGCGCGGTGCGGGTGCGGCGCTGGATTTGCGACAGCACGGGCGTGGCCACGGCGGAAGCGCGCGCCAGCGGCGCGGAGGCGACGGTATCCAGCCCGTATATCCGCACCACTTCCTCCACCAGGTCGGCGGGGCCGTCTATGTCGTGGCGCCAGGATGGCGGCACCACTTGCAAACTCTGGCCGTGATCCTCGACCACGAAGCCCAGGCTCTGAAGGATCGCGACGACGCGTTCGCGCGGCACGGCAATTCCGCCCAGCTTCGCGACATAGGCGGGATCGAAGGCGATGGGCTTGGCGGGCGGCGGCAATTCGCCCGCGATCACGACCTCCGACGCCTCGCCGCCGCACCATTCCAGAATCAGCCGCGTGCAAAGCTCCAGCCCCGGCAGCACGAATTGCGGGTCCACACCACGCTCGAAGCGATAGCGCGCGTCCGACACGATGCCCAGCTTGCGGCCCGCGCGCGCGATGCGCACCGGATCGAACCAGGCGGATTCGATGAAGACATTGGTGGTTTCGGCGAAGCTGCCGGTGTCGAGGCCGCCCATGATGCCCGCGATGCTGCGCGCGAAACTGTCGTCGGCGATCACGATGGTTTCGCCGTCCAGCACATAGGTGCGCTCGTCCAGGGCATGGACCTGCTCGTGATCGTGGGCCATGCGGGCGTGCAGATTGCCCGACAGGCTGTCGGCGTCGAACACATGCAGGGGGCGGCCGCGGTCGTGGCTGACCAGGTTGGTGGCATCCACCAGCGCCGAGATGGGCTTGAGGCCCACGGCCTTCAGCCGGTCCTGTACCCACTGGGGCGACGGCCCGTTCTTCACCCCCCGGATCAGCCGTCCGGCGAAGATGGGGCAGGCGGTCTTGTCCTCCGGCGCGAAGTCCAGCGTGATCTTCCTGGGGCTGGGGAATTTGCCCGCCACAGGCGTGACCTTTTCGGTCTTCAGCGTGCCAAGTCCGCTGGCCGCCAGGTCGCGCGCAATGCCCCACACGCTGGCCGCGTCGCCCCGGTTGGGTGTGATCGAAACATCGAACACCGGATCGTTCGCCAGAAGCCCCGCCTCTTCCAGCGCGGCGACGACGGGCTGCCCCGCCGCCGCTTCCGGCTTCAGCTCGATGATGCCGTCATGGTCTTCGCCCAGCAGAAGCTCGCGGGCGCTGCACATCATCCCTTGCGATTCCACGCCGCGGATCACGCCGGCCTTCAGCGCCTCGCCCGTGGCGGGGATCACCGTGCCCGGCCGCGCCAGCACCACCTTCAGCCCCGCGCGCGCGTTGGGCGCGCCGCAGACCACCTGCAGGATTTCCGGCCCGGTCGAAACCCGGCACAGGCGCAGACGGTCGGCCTGCGGATGCTTTTCGGCGGCCAGCACCTCGCCCACGATGAATCCGCCCAGCGCCGCGCCGGGATCGGTGACGCTTTCCACTTCCAGCCCGATGGCGGTCAGGCGTTCGGCGATTTCGGCGGCAGACGCATCGGTGTCGAGATGCTCTTTCAGCCAGGACAAAGTGAACTTCATTATATGGTCCCCTCCGCCCTGCGCCGGCTCAAGAGCCGGCTACGGGCACCTCCCCCTCCGGTGCGCTGCGCGCGTGAAGGGGAGGCGGGCCTATATCTGCATCGAACGGTTGCGCTCATCGGCTCAGCCCTCCGTCGAGCGTCGGAATGTCCAGCGCGGCGAAGCCGTAATGCTTCAGCCAGCGCAGGTCGGATTCGAAGAAGCTGCGGATGTCGGGAATGCCGTATTTGAGCATCGCCATGCGGTCCAGCCCGAAGCCGAAGGCGAAGCCCTGATATTTCGCGGAATCGATGCCGCAATTCTCCAGCACCCGGCGATGGACCATGCCGCTGCCGCCCAATTCCAGCCAGTCATTGCCGGTGCCGAATTTGATCTGGCCGGGGGTCGAACGGTCGCAGCGCATGTCCCATTCCAGCGACGGCTCGGTGAAGGGGAAAAAGCTGGGCCGGGCGCGCAGCTCGATCGTTTCGATCTCGAAGAAGGCCTTGCAGAACTGCTCCACCGTCCATTTCAGGTGGCCCAGATGGATGCCCTCGTCCACCACCAGCGCCTCGACCTGGTGGAACATGGGCGAATGGGTGGCGTCGGAATCCACGCGATAGGCCCGGCCCGGCGAGATGACGCGGATGGGCGGCTTCTGGCGGATCATGGTGCGCACCTGCACCGGCGAGGTGTGGGTGCGCAGCACGTGGCTGGCGCCGTCGGCCTGCGGGGCCACATAGAACGTGTCCTGCATCTGCCGCGCCGGATGGTCCGGCGGCACGTTCAGCTTGGTGAAGTTGTAGTCGTCATATTCGACGTCCGGCCCCTCGGCGACGGCAAAGCCCAGGTCGGCGAAGATGGCGGTGATCTCTTCCAGCACCTGCGCGATGGGGTGCACCGTGCCGGTGTTTTCGGGGCGGGCGGGCAGGGTGGCGTCGAGCCGTTCCGCCGCCAGCCGCGCGTCCAGCGCCGCTTCGGCAAGCGCGGCCTTGCGCGCGGCAATGGCCGCCGTCACCGTGTCGCGCAGGCCGTTGAACAGCGGGCCCTGGATCTTGCGCTCCTCGGGGCTCAGGGCTCCCAGGGTGGACAACAGCGCGCTGATCGCGCCCTTCTTGCCCAGCGCGGCCACGCGCACGGCCTCCAGCGCGGCTTCGTCGGGCGCGGACGCAACCTGGCCGAGAAGCTCGGACGTAAGAGCGGCGATATCGGTCATGCAAACTCCGGTTGGGAATGACGGCGGGCGCTTGGACCGCCGGATCTCCGATGGAGTGTGCTTAGGCCTTGGACGCCTGATCCACCAGAGCCTTGAACGCGGCGGGCTCGTGGATCGCCAGATCGGAAAGGACCTTGCGGTCGATCTCGATCCCGGCGCCGGCGAGCCCGGCGATAAATCGGCTGTAGGTGAGGCCGTGCTCGCGCACGGCGGCGTTGATGCGCTGGATCCACAGGGCGCGGAAGTTGCGCTTCTTCTCCTTGCGGCCGATGTAATTGTGCTGCAGCGACTTGTCGACCGCGGCATTGGCCGTGGTGATATTGTTCTTGCGGCGGCCGCGGAAGCCTTTGGCCTGCTTGAAGACTTTCTTGCGGCGGGCGTGGCTGGGAACGGCGCGGGGCGAACGGCTCATGGACTGGGCTCCTTACGCGTAGGGCATCCAGCGGCGCACGCGCTGGACTTCGGATTCGGAAGCAACGGAGGTGCCGCGCAGATTGCGGATCTGCTCGTTGCTGCGCTTGATCATGCCGTGGCGTTTGCCCACCTGGCCCTTTTTCAGCTTGCCGGTCGCGGTGAACTTGAAGCGCTTCTTGGCGCCCGATTTGGTCTTCAGCTTGGACATTTTGCTTTCCTTTGATGGACCTGAGGTCCGGTAGCGTTTGGGGCCGCCACGGCATGTCCGGCCGGGCCACCCAGGAGGCGCGGGTTCTATAAGAGGGACGCCCGGTTGCGCAAGTCCCGTGAAATACGGGCGGCGCAGGGGCCCGCCCATCGCCAGGCCGTGTGGGGGCGGGGCTGGCGGGGTCGGGGCTTTCCGCATAATGACTTGAAATTCATGTATTTTCTGCTGCGGACGGACCGCAAAATGTCCGCAAATTGGCTGGCGACAGCGCCCGGTTTTTCCGTTAAGCCCGAATCTTCCCTGCCACGGCAACCGGTGATGATGCTTTTTCGAGGAAAATACCTGCCGCTGATCCGGCGCGCGGGCTTCTGGCTGCTATGGCCCGCCATTGCGGTGGTCGCCTGGGGCGAGCTGACGCCCAATCCCCCGGCCCTGGCCCAGGATATCTGGGACAAGGCCGAGCATTTCACCGCCTATTTCGGGCTGGCGCTGCTGGCCACCCTGGCCTGGGGCCTCAGGCGTTCGCTGGTGTTCGTCTATCTGGGCGTCGTGGCGCTCGGCGGCGCGCTGGAGATATTGCAGGCGCTCACTGGCCGCGACGCCTCCTGGCTGGACGAGACGGCCAACGCGCTGGGGGCGCTGGCGGGCCTTGCGGTGGCGGCCGTCTATCTGGCCATGCCGCGCCGTCTTGTTGATGACGCGCGGCGCAGTTAGCCTCGGCCCGGCAATATTTCTTTCGGGACTCCCATGTTCGAGGAATTCAAGAAATTCGCCATGCGCGGCAACGTCCTTGATCTCGCGGTCGGCGTGATCATCGGCGCATCTTTCACGGGCATCGTCACCTCGCTGGTCAACGATATCATCATGCCCCCGATCGGCCTGGCGCTGGGCGGGGTCGATTTCTCCAATTTCTTCGTCGTCCTGAAAGGGGCCCCCGCCGACACGCTGGCCGCCGCCAAGGCCGCCAAGGACGTGACCGTCAACTATGGCCTGTTCATCAACGCCGTCATCAACTTCCTGATCGTGGCCTTCGTCCTGTTCCTGCTGGTCCGCCAGATCAACAAGCTGGTGGCGCCCGCGCCGGCCGCGCCTGCCGCTCCCGAAGCCCCGCCGGAAGACATCCTGCTGCTGCGCGAGATCCGCGACAGTCTCAAAAGCCGCGGATGAAGCAGGGCGCGTTCTTCCTTTTCCTGCTGATCGCGTTTCCGGCCTTCGCCGCGTCCGCCAACAGTCCGGCCGACGCGGCGAGCGCCTTTTATCGGGTCTATGCCGGGCAGCGCGGGGCAGGCGGAATCCCCGACGCCACCGCCCGGCAGCGTTTTGCCGCCGTGCTCAGCCCACGCCTCAACCGCCAGCTTGCCGATGCGGCGGCCGCCCAGGCCCGGCTGAGCGCGAAAGTGAAGAACGCCGTTCCACCCATGCTGGAGGGCGACATCTTCTCGTCCCTGTTCGAAGGGGCGACGGACTGGCAGGTGGGCGCGTGCAAGGATGACGGCAAGACCGCGCGCTGCCCGGTGGCGCTGACGCATGCGCAGCCGCTTCCCTCGCCAACCTCCAAGACCCCCCAACCCGCCCACTGGAACGACACGCTGGTGCTGACGAACACGCCCGCGGGCTGGAAAGTGGACGATGTCATCTACGACGCGGGTTTCGCGTTCGGCAATACGGGCCGCCTCAGCGACATGCTGGCGATGGTGGTGGCTTCGAATCCATGAGGCGAAGGCTTATCTAGGGCGCAGGTAACGCCCGCGCCCCCGCGCGCGAATAGGACAGGGAAAGGAACCCCCGATGCCAGAGACACGTGAAAAGACGCAGACCCGCGCCCTCACCCCCGAGCAGCACCGCATCCTGGTGGAACACGGGACCGAGCGGCCCGGCTCCAGCCCGCTGAACTTCGAAAAGCGCGCCGGTGAATTCCACTGCGCGGGCTGCGGCGCCGAATTGTTCGACGCCAGCACCAAGTTCGACAGCGGCACCGGCTGGCCCAGCTTCTGGGACACCAAGCCCGGCGCGGTGAGGACCACGACCGACACCAGCCACGGCATGACCCGCACCGAATTCCATTGCGCCAATTGCGGCGGCCATCTGGGGCATGTCTTTCCCGACGGGCCCCAGCCCACGGGACTGCGTTACTGCACCAATGGGTGCGCGCTGGATTTCGCGCCGGAGGAAGCGAAGTAGGCCGGACCCGAAGACCGGACACGGAAAAGCGCCGCGGCTACCCCTCGCGGCGCTTTTTCGCGAGGGATCAGAACGTGTCGCGGGACCGGGCTGCCGCCGTGGCTTCGGCGTCGCGCAGCGCATCGCCTTCCGGTCCATCCAGGGCGGTTTCCGCCGCCTTGCCCAGAGCCGGGATCTTGGCCTTGTTCCTTTCGACGAAGCCGGCCTCGTCCTTCAGGAATTTGCGCGAGGCGGCATAGTCGCCCTCGCCCACGATCTGCTGCTTTTTCTTGGCCACTTTCTTCCTGGCCGGGGCCTTCCTGACAGTCGCCTTGCTGGCCGACGCTTTCCGGGCGGCGGCCTTCACGGTCTTTTTCTTCTTCGCGGCGGGCTTTTTCGCCTTGGCGGTCTTCCGGGCCGCCTTCACCTTCCTGGCCGGCGTCTTCTTCTTCGCGGCCTTTGCGGCCTTCTTCGTCTTCTTTTTCTTTTTCGCTGCCATGTCATTCACTCCTTTTCAGGGTCGCTCTCCGCGCGCGCGGATGCTTCATGATTGTATGACGGATGCGAAACACTACGCGCCTTCGCGACAATGAGCGAGAGGACTTCATCGTTCCCGTTTCAAAAATCTTCGCTACGCCATCGCGAGGCGTTCCATCAGCCATGACGCGGCAGGTCCGGGCGGCGTATCGCTGCGATGGACGGTGTGGAAGCGATAGACCAGGTCGAGCGGCGTCTCGATGTCCAGCACCACCAGCCGTCCGCGCTTGAGGTCGTCGCTCACCATGGGCTTGGGCATGTTGCCCCAGCCGAGTCCGGCCAGCAGCAATGCGTGCTTGGCCCCAAGGTCGGCCAGCCGCCAGCTCTTCACCGACAGCACGCCGAAGTCTCGGCCCTCGGTAAGGGCAGAGCGGTCGGTCAGCACCAGCTGGATATGATCGCGCGCAAGGTTCGCGCTGACCGGTCCGGCTGCCTGCGCCAGGGGATGATCGGGCGCGGCGACCGGCACCAGCTTCACCGATCCCGCAGGCCCGCGGGTCAGAAGATCGCCGGGAAGGTCCAGCGGCCCGCTGATCCCGAACACGGCCAGCCCGTCCAGCACCGCCTGCGTGACCGCGCCCAGCGTCTCGACCCTCAGCCGCAGCGCGACCGTGGGAAATTTGCGGCGGAATTCGTCCAGCACGCGCACCAGCTTCCTGGCGGGCAGCATCACATCCACCACCAGGCTGACCTCGGCCTCCAGCCCTTGCGTCAACCCGCGTGCGCGGGCCAGCAATCCGTCCAGCGCGATGGCGATGCCCCGGCTGTCGGCGAGGATCGCGCGCCCCGCATCGGTCAGGACGGGCTTGCGGGTGCCCGCGCGCGCGAACAGCGTGACCCCCAACTGGGCTTCCAGGTTGGCGACCGCATAGCTGATCACGGATGTCGCGCGCCCCAGCTTGCGGGCGGCGGCGGCAAAACTGCCGGTTTCCACGATCGCCAGGAAAATCGTGATCTGATCCAGGGTCGGGGGCAGCGGCTGGCCGGGCATATCGAAAATCTCGAACGATAACGTCGAAATTATCCCGGTTTTCAGAACAAGGCCAGGCGCCTATCTCATTTCCCAGGAATTTCCAGCACGGAGATAGGCCATGACTGCCCCCAAGATTCTGATCCCCTTCTATTCCCGCACCGGCACCATCGAGCGGCTGGCCCAGGCGGTGGCCGAAGGCGCCCGCGCTGAGGGCGCGGAGGTGCGCCTGCGCCGCGCGCGCGAGGTGGTCAGCCCGGAGATCATCGCGTCCGTGCCCGGCTGGAAGGAAGACGCCGACGCGATGAATGCCCGTCATGAAGCGCCCACGCCCGACGATGCGGTATGGGCCGACGGCATCATCTTCGGGACGCCGACCCGCTTCGGCACGATTTCGTCCGAGCTCAAGGCCTATATCGACTCCCTTGGTCCGCTGTGGGCCCAGGGCAAGCTGGTGGGCAAGGCCGGCAGCGCCTTTGCCGGATCCAGCCAGCAGCACGGCGGCAATGAATCGACCGTCATCTCGATGTGGAATCCCATGGCGCATCTGGGCCTGATCATCGTGCCCACCGGCTATGCCGATCCGGTGATGTTCGCGGGCGCCGGCTCGCCCTATGGCGCCTCGGTGATCTCCGGCCATCCCCCGGCCGGTCCCACCGAAGCCGAGATCGCGGTCGCGCGTTTCCAGGGCCGGCGTGTCGCCCAGGTCGCTGCCAAACTGAAGGCCTGAAACGGAAGGCCCGAGGGCTCCATTCGAACCCCCAAGGCATACTCCTTACGGTCTCGCGTGGGTCCGCGAGCGAAGCGAGCCAGTGATCGCGCGCGAGGCCAGACATGCGCCTGCCAAGGTGCCGCGCCCGCTCCCCGCATCCGTGCTGGACGGCGAGGGGGCGGGCGTCCGCGTTGCTGCTATAGAGGGGATATGACAGGGCTTTTCCTCGAAGATTTCGCCGCAGGCCAGCGCTTCACCAGCCCGGCCCGCACGCTCGATGCCGATCAGATCAAGGCGTTCGGGGGCCAGTTCGACCCCCAGCCCTTCCACACCGACGAAGCGGCGGCGAAGGACAGCTTCTTTCGCGGGCTCGCCGCCAGCGGCTGGCATACCGCCGCCGTTACCATGTCGCTGCTGGTGGAGAGCGGCATGCCCATCGCGGGCGGACTGATCGGCGCGGGTGCCGAGATCACCTGGCCGCGCCCTGTCCGTCCAGGCGACACGCTGCATGTGGAAAGCGAGGTCCTGGCCGTGACGCCGTCGCGCTCGCGCCCCGAACGCGGCACCATCACCGTCCGCAGCGAAACGAAAAACCAGAAGGGCGAGGTGGTGCAGGCGATGACCAGCCGCATGCTTGTCTGGAAACGGGCGCAGCCGGGTTAAGCTGGCTCAGGCCGAAGATCGTCGATCCGTCTAAAGCAGCCGGGTCATATGGGCCTTGCCGCGCCGCTTTCGGCCGCGTGGCGCAGGCGCGATTCCTCCAGATCCATCTCGCGCTCGATGCGGCGGCGCGCCTCATCGTCGATTTCCCCCTGGCGGTACAGGTCGGCGATGCTGGCGCGCTCCGCGTCCAGGAAGCGCAACTGCAGCGCAGAGGCGCTGAGCGCGGCGGCGCCTTCGGAAATGTCCTGGCAGGCGGCCACGAAATAGGCCCGGCGGTCCTCGTGCCGCCGCCGCAGCGCCTTCACCGTTTCGGGATTGCTGGCCGCCCCTTCCAGCGCATCCAGCCGCGCCAGCGCCGCGTCTATGCCCTTGATGCGGGCGGCGACCTCGCGCAGCTTGGCCTCCTCGGCCTCGCGCCGCCCGTCCGCCACCAGTCCCAGCTTGCGAATCACCCAGGCGAAGCTCAGCCCCTGTCCCACCAGCGTGACCAGGATCACCGCAAAGGTCACCAGCAGCACCAGATCGCGATAGGGGAAGGGCCGCCCATCGGCCATCAGCGGGATCGACAGCGCGGCCGCCAGCGATACCGCGCCGCGCACGCCGGTGAAGGCGACCGTGAAGATATGCCGCCAGGGCGGCAGGGGCGCGGCGGACCGCAGCGGCACCGGCAGGAAGCGCGAGCCATAGGTCACGGCGAAGACCCAGATGAAGCGCACCGCGATCACCGCGCCGCAGACGGCCGCCGCGGCATAGCCCAGGCTGGCCCATTCGGACGGATCAAGCCGCTCCGCGATCAGGCGCGCCTGAAGGCCTGTCAGCAGGAAGATCACGCCCTCGATCAGATAGACCACCATGTCCCAGACGAAGAAGCCCTGAAGCCGGGTGGCGGGCGAGATGAAGCGCGGACCGTTCCAGCTCACATAAAGACCGGCGGTGACGGTGGCCAGCACGCCCGAACCGCCCAGCGCCTCGGGCACCCAGAAGGCGGCGAAGGGCGACAGCAGCGCGATCACCATCTCGACCCGCGTCTCGGCCGCCCAGCGGCGCAAGGCCAGCGCGCCCCATCCCACGAAGATGCCCCAGGCGATTTCGCCCATGACGATGGCCACGAACTGGCCCAGCGCGGCGGGCAGGGAAAATCCCCCGCCGGTGACGGCGGCGACCGCGAAGCTGAAAAGGATCAGCGCCGTGGCGTCGTTGACCAGTCCCTCGCCCTCCAGCACGGTCAGCACGCGGACCGGCACCGCATAGCGCCGCGCCACCGCCATGGGCGCCACGGCATCGGGCGGCGACACCACCGCCCCCAGCACGAAGCCCACCGCCAGCGGCAGCCCCAGCAGCATGTGCGCGACCCAGGCCACCGAAACCGCAGTGAAGACCACCGCGCCCACGGCAAGCTGCAGGATGCCGCGCAGATTCTCCTTGAAGCCACGCCAGCTCATGCCGACGCCCGATGAATAGAGCAGCGGCGGCAGCAGCAGGGTCAGCACCAGATCGGGCCTGAGTTCGACGCGCGGCATGAAGGGCATGAAGCCCAGGGCCGCGCCCACCAGCACCAGCACGATGGAAAAGGGCGTGTTCAGCCGCCGCGCCACCAGCGCGCTGGCGGCGGTGACGGCCACCAGGGCGAAGCCGATAGGCAGGGCGGGGAGAAGCATGGCCGCCGATATTGGGGGGCGTGCACAGGCTTGGCAATGTTGTGCGCCCGGCCCCTGCCAGCGGCATCGGGCCGGAAAGGAAATGGCGCACTCGACAGGATTCGAACCTGTGACCTCTGCCTTCGGAGGGCAGCGCTCTATCCAGCTGAGCTACGAGTGCGTTCGCCTGCGGCCGATCCGTCAAGCACCGCCATGGCCGCGCCCGTATAATGCAAAAAGGGCGCACATGGCAAAGTGCGCCCTTTCCGTCAGGTGCGGCAGATCAGGCCTGGCCGGCCTTTCCGGCCAGCATCGGCAGATGTTCGGCCAGGTGCGCCAGCGCGCTGTCGGGCGACAGGTTCAGCGCCGAGGCGATCTCCTGGATATGGTCGGGCGTCAGCGCCGCCTTGAGCTGGTCCACGCTGATGGGCGATCCCTCGCCGCCGCCCGTCCAGGACGACACCAGATGCCCAAGGCCGGACTCGTTGAGCTGGTCCAGGATACCGGACAGCCCGCCCATCGAAGAACCGGCCAGCGCGTTGCTCAGCATGCCCTGCACACCGCCTTCACCTTCCCCGGACACGGCGCCTTTCACGGCACCGACGACATCATCCAGCAAACCCATGCGATGTTCCTTTCATGATTGGTTTGAACCTTGAGCGGCCAGTCCTACATCCAGGTTGCGACGCCGCCGTGATGCGAGCAGGTGCCGCTGCGGGTCTTGTAGGTGACGACCTGGCCGTCCTTGCACTTGGCCGAGCCGCCGCCGGCGGGCGCGGCCTTCATCGCGGCAGACTTCATGGCGGCGGGCTTCATCGCCATCGCGGGCGCGGCAGGCGCTGCCGCAGGCATCGCAGCGGCGGCCTTGGGCGGCGACTTCATGCAGGTGGACATATAGTCCTTGTATTTCGTCTTGGCCTTGTCGGCGGCGGACATGCCGCTCCATGTGGAAGCACAGGTCTTCATTGCGCTCTGTTGTGCGGTGTCGGCGGCGGCAGCGGGGAGAATGAAGGCCGCGGCCATGCAGGCGGTGGCCGTGAGAAGGGCGAAACGCATTGGGGGACCTCACCTTGTGATGTTTCCCACCCGATCTTCTGTAGGTTGCAACAGGGGCGCAAGCGGAATTGCAACATGTCGTGAAAAATTAATCTGCCGACAGAATGCCGGGGAAGCGCGCGAGCCTGTCCCGAAGCGGTTCCATGTCCGGCATCAGGACCGTTATCCCGATCTCCGCATCCGGCAGCCGCGCCGCCAGGATCCGGTGCATGGCATCGGTCTCGCCATGCCGCGCCAGCGTCAGCACCTTCAGTGTCCTGACTTTGGACAGGTCTTCCGTGGCCACCGCGCCCAGCATGTCCAGCGCCCAGGCGCCGTCACTCACAGCCCCGGCAAAGCGGGCGGGATCGAAGGCGTGCAACAGCACCAGCCGCGCGTCCGGCGCGGGCCGTACGCCCTTGCGCAGCAACTGCGTCAGCACGGCCGATCCGGGCGCGTCGTCGGCAATGACCAGCGCGGCCTTGCGCGCCGTGCGCGCGCCCAGCGCGGCGGCATCCATGAACAGCGGCCTGCCGTCGGCACCCTGACCGGGCGCCACGCGCGCAATCGCATCCACGCCCGCCGTCTCGCAGGCGGCGATGAAGGCGCGCCGCGCGGCGCGATAGGCGTTTGTCCGATTATCGGTCATCATCCGCACTTTAACGTCCGATTCTGGAATGAACATGTCGGCATTCGGCGCGCTTCAGCCATTGCGCGATCGTCCCATCGGCGACCAGGCGCCCGCGCGCGCGGCCCGCAAGGGATTCCGCACCCGCATCGCCATCGCGCGCGACAATGCGCTTTATGGCGAGCCGGTGGTCGAAGCGCGCGAGGCGGGTCTGGCGGGCGAGAATTTCTATGCCTCCAGCCGCAATCCGCCCTATTGGCACCGTGTCGATGGCGCCACCGACAGGCTGTGGCTGCGCAGGAGCGTGGCGGACCGCCTGCTGCGCGTGAACGCCCGCGCGGGCACAGCGGGACTGGAACTGTTCCTGCTCGATGCCTGGCGGCCGCGGGCGGTGCAGGCCTATTTCCATGACGTGTGGATGCCGCAGGAACTCCGGCGGCGTGGGGTGCAGCTTGCGGGCGCGGCGCTGATGGAGGAAGTGGAGCGCTATTGGGCCGCGCCGACCGATGATCCCGAATCCCCCGCGCCGCATGCGACGGCCGCGGCCGTGGACCTGACGCTGCGCTGGAAAGACGGCCAGATGCTGTGGATGGGCTCGCTGTTCGACGATGTGACCGCGCTGGCGCACCGCGACCGGTTCGAAACGCCCGATGCGGATGGTTTCTCTTTCTCCGATCAGGAAGCGCAGGCCAATCGCCGCCTGCTGCACTGGCTGATGGTGGAGGAAGGCTTTGCCGGCCACCCGGACGAATGGTGGCATTTTTCGTGGGGCGACCAGATGTGGGCCGCGCTGACCGGCGCGCCGCATGCCCATTACGGACTGGCCCAGGTCGAAGACCAGGGGATCAGCAACCTGTCATGGCCGGGTCATCCTTCGACAGGCTGAGGATGGCCATCCGAAGGACTGACCGGCCATGACGATTGTTGATGGGCCGGCTGCCTTTCGAAATAGGCGATGCGGGTAAGGTACAGGTCGTAGAGCGTCTGGCTTGCGCCCGACAGGCGGCGGCACTGTGCGATCAGTTCGCGCGCCAACGCCCATTGCCTGGCATCCATTGCCTGGAAGATGTGATCGTGGAAGGTGGAAAGCGCGCGCAGCTTGGGCGAGGACTTGGCCGGCCCCATCAGCGCATGAACCCGGACGGGCCCGCCCTGCTCGCCGGCGAGCGTATCCATCTCCAGGAAGGCGAAGCGGCTCTCGGCCTGCCGCCGGGTTTCCGCGCTCACGATGGGGGCGGCGCCGTAGTGATGCGCCAGCGACTGAAGCCGCGTGGCCTGCCGGATCGCCGCGCCGCCTGCGCGATAGCCCATGCGGCCACGGACGGCGAAGCCTCCGGCAATCGCGGGGCCTGTGGCGATGCCAATCTCGACCGCGATCTCCGCCCCGGTCCTCAGCAGCGGCCCGGCCGCCATCTGCGCCGCCATCCGGGCGATGCGCTGCGCCGCCTCGCAGGCGTTGCGCGCGTGGTCGGGATCGTCCAGCGGCGCATTCCAGAGCGCCGTGAAGCCGTCGGCGCCCACCCGGTCCACCGTGCCGCCATGCGCCAGCACCAGGTCGATCATCGGCGCCAGGATCGTCTGCATCAGCGCGCCGAAGGCATCGGTGCCGGCGCCGCAGGCTTCGGCCAGCCGCGGCAGTCCCCGCACGCCGCACGCCAGACAGGTGATCTCGCGCACCCCGGCGCGCAGCAGACCGGGCTCGCGCATGACCCGCGCCAGCACCGCGGGCGGCAACACGTCCGCCAGGGCGCCCGCTTTGCGCCTGCGATGGAGACGGACGGCCAGGATGGCGGACAGGACGAACAACACCGCCAGCGCCAGAAGCGCCGGCAACAGGCTTATGGGGCCGGACCATGTCATGTGCGCCCCCGGAAAACGCGGAAAGTCCCGCGAATCAGCCGATTTTATCGTTAACGGAATGTTTCCGGCAGGGTCCCGGCCCCAGGGGTCCGGAAGGCGCTATTTCCGGACCTGGATGGCGACCTGGGCCAGCAGCACGCGCGCGCCCTTGCGCCCAAGGGCGCGGTCGGTCACCGCCTGCAGGCGGGCGGCGATCAGGCCCACATCGGGCTGGGCATCGGTGCGCACGACATTGGCGGTGAATGCCATCAGGTTGCGCAGATAGGCGTCGCGCAGGACCGGCATGGAGCGGGTGACTTCGTCCCGCAGCGCCGCGTCGGGCACATCCAGCCCCGCATCCACCATCAGCATCCCGCGGGCCCGGCTGTCGGCCACGATCGTGGTGTAGATCGGCTCCAGCTCGACATAGCTGGGGGACTGGGTGGTCTTGTGCTCTGGCGCTTTCTGGCCTTTGGAGTCATCCTTCGCCTGCGCCGGTCCCGCCAGGCCTGGTCCCGCCGTGCCAAGGGCGGCAACCACAAGAAAAATCACCGGGATCAGGCGCATCGTGACACCAATCAGCCCAAGACGGGCGCTTCAGTAAGCGCTGTATTGGTAAATCGGATTTTAACGGGAGCAGGAAATGACGAGATTCGGGTTCGCAACGCTGGCGGCGGCGCTTCTGGCGGGCGGGGCAGCGATGGCCGCCGACCATCCGGGCCAGAAGTTCCAGATCTCGCCTGCCTCGCTGGCCAAGCCCTATGCCACGCCCGCGGCGGGCAACCAGTCCGACACCATCCCGCGCCCCGCCGGCGCCATGCCCGAAGTGCCGAAAGGTTTCTCCGTGTCGGTCTTCGCGGACAAGCTCTCCGATGCCCGCTGGATGGCGGTGGCGCCCAATGGCGATGTGTTCCTGGCCGAGCCCACGCGCGAGGGGGGCAAGATCACTGTCCTGCGCGACAGCAATGCGGACGGCAAGGCGGACAAGACATTCACCTTCTCCGCCACCGGCTGGGTCTATCCGCACGGCCTGGCCTTCCATGGCGGCTATCTCTATGTCGGCGACCTGCGCGGCATCTGGCGCATTCCCTACAAGGACGGCCAGACCGCGGCCCAGGGCGCGCCCGAAAAGGTCACCACCAAGGTCGCCGACCTCAGGCCCAAGGGCAATCACGTCACCCGCGACATCGCCTTCGCGCCCGACGGCGGCCTTTACCTGGCGCTGGGCAGCCGCGACAACATCTCGGACTTCAAGCCCGGCGCGCAGGTCTTCAAGATCAACGCCGACGGCAGCATGAGCGAGTTCGCCAGCGGCATCCGCAATCCCGTGGGCATCGCCTTCGCGCCCGGCACCAGCACGCTCTATGTGGTGACCAACGAGCGCGACGGCCTGGGCGATGACCTGCCGCCCGATTATCTCACCAGCGTGAAGGCGGGCGGCTTCTACGGCTATCCCTATGCCTACACCGGCAAGAACCCCGATCCGGTGTGGGGCGCCAAGGATCCCGGCGGCAAGGTTGCTTCGGCCATCACCCCCGACGTGTTGTTCCATGCCCATTCTGCCCCGGTGGGGCTGGCCTTCTATACCGGCTCGAACTTCCCGGCCGAATACAGGGGCGATGCCTTCGTTTCGCTGCACGGCTCGTGGAACGCCGGCAACCCCACCGGCTACAAGGTGGTGCGGGTGCATTTCGTGAACGGCAAGCCCCAGAACGCATATGAGAATTTCGCCACCGGTTTCTGGCCGGGCAAGGGCGGGAACGGTGAACCGGCCCAGGTCTGGGGCCGGCCGGCGGGGCTGGCGGTGGCCAAGGACGGCAGCCTGCTGATCGCCGACGATGTCGCCAATGTGGTCTGGCGGGTGACATATACCGGCTGAGGCCTGGGAACAGGTGCTTGACGGCCTTGGGCCCCATCCCTAAAACCCGCCTTCCTTCCGTGTCCGAAAGGCCGGTCGGCCCGCCCGAAAGGTCCGGTCCGGGGCTGTAGCTCAGTTGGGAGAGCGCCTCGTTCGCAATGAGGAGGCCAGCGGTTCGATTCCGCTCAGCTCCACCATCCTTTCCGATGGCCGCAAGGCCATGGGAAAGGGATGCCGAACGCGCCGCGCGACCAGCGGAAAAGGCGCGCGAGCCGGACGGCGCCCTCCACTTCCCGGTTTCCCTCTACTTCCCCATTTCCGGTCCCCTCGCTACAAGGGTCCCATGCTGAACCCCATCGCCGCCCTGCTGATCGAAGTCCTGGAAATCTACAAATGGGTCGTGATCGCGGCCGTGATCGTAAGCTGGCTCGTGGCCTTCAACGTGATCAATTCGCACAACACCTTCGTGCGCAGCGCGCTGCGCATCCTGGCCGCGCTTACCGAGCCGGTGTTCCGCCCCATCCGCCGCATCCTGCCGCCCATGGGCGGGCTGGACCTGTCACCCATCGTCGTGTTCGTGATCATCTGGTTCCTCCAGTACACGATCACCTGGGCGTCCTTCCGCTACGCGCTGTAAGTCCATGACGGCCACCCTCATCGACGGCAAGGCCAGCGCCGCAAGACTGCGCGAGACCATCGCCGCCTTCACCGCGGAACTGAGGTCCGCCCATGGCATCGTGCCGGGCCTGGCCACCGTGCTGGTGGGCAACGACCCGGCCTCGGAAGTCTATGTGAAGAACAAGCGCAGGACCGCCGAGGCGCTGGGCTTCAACTCCATCCATGTCGAACTGCCCGCCGATGTGACCCAGGATGCATTGCTGGCCAGGGTGCGCGCCCTGTCCGCCGACAGAAGCGTGCACGGCATCCTGGTACAGATGCCCCTGCCCGGGCATCTCAGCGAAGCCGCGGTGATCGATGCCATCGATCCCGCCAAGGATGTGGACGCGCTGACCCCCATCAATGCCGGGCTGCTGCTGTCGGGCCGCGCGCATCTTGTGTCCTGCACGCCCGCCGGGATGATGCTGCTGCTCAAGGACTATGTGGGCGACATCACGGGCAAGGAGGCGCTGGTGATCGGCCGCTCGCTGCTGTTCGGCAAGCCCGCCGCGCAACTGCTTCTGGCCGCCAACGCTACCGTCACCATGGCCCATTCGCGCTCGCGCGACCTGCCGGGGCTGGCGCGCCGCGCCGACATCCTGGTGGCGGCGATCGGCAGGCCTGGGTTCGTGCAGGCGGACTGGATCAAGCCCGGTGCGACCGTGATCGACGTGGGCATCAACCGCGTGGCGGGCGGGGACGGCAAGACCCGGATCGTCGGCGATGTGGATTACGATGCGGCCGTGCAGGTCGCGGGCGCGATCACGCCGGTGCCCGGCGGTGTGGGCGCGATGACGATCATCTGCCTGATGCGCAACACGCTGATTGCGGCTTGTGCGCAGAACGGATTGCCTGCCTCGCTGTAATCGCGAAATGTCGCGGTCCGGCCCCATCCTGGCCTTGTCGAAGGATGGCCGGGCACGCGGCCATGACGGGTCAGGTCTTGCTCTTCAGATCCTTCGCCAGGTCCTCGGGCGAGATGGCCTCGTCATAGAAGGTCACCAGCTTGCCGTCCGGTCCCATCAGATAGATCACGCTGGAATGGCTCATGGCATAGCCGCCCTTGTCGAGCGGCTGTCTGGCCGCATAGACGCGGTATTTCTTCTCCACATCCTTTATCGCGGCCTCGCTGCCGGTGAGCCCCACGAAGCGCGGACTGAAGGCGGCCATGTAGCGTTTCAGCACGGCCGGCGTATCGCGCTGCGGATCGATGGTGATGAAGACGGGCACGATGCGCGTGCCGCCGTTGCCCAGCTTGTCCAGCGCCTCGGCCATCACGCCCAGGGTGGTGGGGCAGACGTCGGGACAGAAGCTGTATCCGAAATAGATCAGCATGTAGCGGCCGCGGAAATCGGCGTCGCTGACGGGCTTGCCGTTCTGGTCGGTCAGGCGGAAGGGCCCGCCCACATCGGCCTGGCCGGTGGTAATTACCTGCCCGAGCCGCGGCACCTGGCTGCTTTCGTACCACAGGATGCCGCCGGCGATGGCCGCCACCAGCAGCAGGTACGGGATCAGGGCTTTCTTGTTGCGCAGCATGCTTTTTCCGTGACCGATGCCATGCTCTAATCCCTCCGGCATGACAGGGAAAGTGACTTGGTGGCGCGGGAACTGACCAGGGGTTTCGCGCCGGGGGCGGGCGGACGGGTGCGCCTGCGCACGCTTTCGAACCTGCGCTGGCTGGCGGTCGCCGGCCAGTCCGTGGCGCTATTCCTGGTCTATTTCGCGCTGGGCTACAGCCTGCCGCTTGTCTATTGCAGCGTGGCCATCGCGGTCAGCGCCGCGCTCAACGTCGTCCTGGCGCTGCGCTATCCGCCGTCCCACCGCCTGACCAACCGCGAGGCGACCTTCTATCTGGCCTTCGACGTGCTGCAGCTCGCGGTTCTGCTCTATCTCACGGGCGGCATCACCAATCCCTTTGCGCTGATGTTCGTGGCGCCGGTGGTGATCGCGGCCACCACGCTCAACATGGGCAATGTTCTGATCCTGGCCTTCATCGCCTTCGCCTCGGCCTCGCTGATCGCGATCCAGCACCGTCCCCTGCCCTGGCCCGAAGGCGACACGCTGCAACTGCCGCAGCTTTACCAGGCAGGCATCTGGACGGCCCTGGTGATCGGCATCGGCTTCACCTCGGTCTATGCCTGGCGTATCGCCAGTGAATCGGCGCGCATGTCGGCGGGCCTGGCCGCGACCCAGCTTGCGCTGTCGCGCGAGCACCGTCTGGCGTCGCTGGGCGCGCTGGCGACCGCCGCGGCCCACGAGCTGGGCACGCCGCTCGGCACGATCGCGGTGGTGGCGCGCGAGCTGGAACGTTCGCTGCCGGAACATTCGGCCGAGGTCGAGGATGTGCGGCTGCTGCGGGCCCAGGCCGAACGCTGCCGCGCCATCATCGCGCGGCTGGCCAATCCCGAGGAAGCGATGCTGGGCGCGACCGCGCGGCTTCCGCTGGGCGCCTTCCTCGACGACATCGCCGCGCACCACCGGGGCGAGGACCTCGAGATCCGCGTGACCGTGACGCCGCCGGTCTCCGCGATGGAGGATGCCGACTATGAGGTGCCCCAGGTCTGGCGCGCGCCCGAACTGCTGCACGGCCTGGGCAACATCATAGAGAACGCCGCCGACTTCGCCGCCTCGCTGGTTTCGGTCGAGGCGGGATGGGACGATCATTTTCTCCATGTCTCGGTGACCGATGACGGCCCGGGCTTCGCGCCCGAGATCTTCGAGGCGCTGGGCGAGCCCTACATCACCTCGCGGCCCGGCCATCATGCGCTGGGCGAAACCGAGCTGGGGCCGCAGGGCGCCCTCGACAAGCACGAAGGCATGGGGCTGGGCTTTTTCATCGCCAAGATCCTGCTGGAGCAGACGGGCGGGGTGGTGAAGGCGCTCAATCCGCCGAACGGCGGGGCGCGGGTTTCTGTACGCTGGGCGCGGGGGGTGATCGACGGTCCCGACCCCCCGGCCCAATGGGACGAAAGCTGAAGGTCCGCCGAATCGGCTATTGAATTGTTTGACGCCCTGTCAAAAGGATACTAAAGCGCCCCCCGAGATGAACGCCGCCGATGACAAAACCCTCCTGCTGGTGGAAGATGATCGCCCGTTGCGCGCGGAGCGCCGGCCCAGCGCAGCGCAGCGGAGCGCCCGGCCGCGCGACCATCAAAGAAAAGCGAGCGCGGAATGAGCGTTTCCGGCGAAGACAAGACTCTGCTCCTGGTGGAAGATGATCGCCCGTTGCGCGAGCGCCTGGCCCGCGCGATGGAGGCCAGGGGCTTCATCGTGACCCAGGCGGAATCGGTGGCCGACGGCAGGGCTCGCGCCAAGGAAGCGCCGCCTGCCTATGCCGTGGTGGACCTCAAGCTGGACGACGGCAACGGCCTGGATGTGGTGGAGACGCTGCATACCGTCCGCCCCGACAGCCGCGTGGTGGTGCTGACCGGTTTCGGCAACATCGCCACAGCCGTGGCCGCGGTGAAATACGGCGCCATCGACTATCTGCCCAAGCCCGCCGATGCCGATGACATCCTGGCGGCGCTGCTGGCCACGCCCGGCTCCAAGCCCAAGCCGCCGGAAAATCCCATGTCGGCCGACCGCGTGCGCTGGGAGCATATCCAGCGGGTCTATGAGCTGTGCGGCCACAACGTGTCCGAGACGGCGCGCCGTCTCAACATGCACCGGCGGACGCTTCAAAGAATTCTGGCGAAGCGTTCGCCCCGCTAGCGTTACGG
>DASZVO010000031.1:0-38552 GCA_035547015.1 Rhizomicrobium sp.
AGGAAATAGCGCGCCACCGGCGCGCCGTCCGCGCTCAGGCATGAAACATGGCCCACATCCACCTTGTGGATGCGCGCGTTCCTGAGATGCGACACGCCCGCCTGCCAGCCCGGCGCGATCCCGAATTTCCGGCACAGCGCGCTTTCATGGCCGCTGTGGACGAAGCTGAACACCGCGTCGGGCGAGATCGCCAGTCCGCGGTCGAAGAAGCCGTTGAGCGCCTCGTTGATGGTGCCGTCGCCGCCCACGGCGATGATCTCCAGGTGCCCGTCGCGCAGCGCGTCGCGCACCATGCGCGCGGCCTGGGTGGGCGCGGTGGTGACGAAGAAGGACATCAGGGGGAAGACGTGTTCCAGCGCCTCTTCGATCTCGCGCCAGTCGCGGCCCGTCCTGCCGCCCGCCGACGCGGGATTGAAGACGACGAAGGCCGTCACGGCGCCGTCCGGTAGAGGGGATCGAGGCTTTCGACCTCGCGCGCCTTGCGCTGCGCGTCCCAGCCCAGGTGCAAGGCCATCGCGGCTGCGACCGTTTCCACGACCGCCGGGCCGGGGTGGCCGAACTGGCCGATCCCGGTGCGCCGCATCACCATGTCTTCCAGCGTCAGCGCCATTTCTTCCCTGAGCGCGAAGCCCACTTGCGCCAGCGTGTCGCCGCCCGGACCCAGCCGCGCAAGGTCCGTGAGTTTTGCGCCTTTCAGCGCCAGCGGCAACCGTGCGCCCAGCATGTGCGCCAGGTTGGTCACGGTGGCGATGCCGGGCCAGGTCTTGCGGAAGCCGCGCAGCATCTCGTCGAACCGGTCGAACCGTCCGCCGGGCAGCGGCGTCCTGGCGGTGGCGCAAGGCCGCGCCTTCCGCCGAAGCCTGGCCACCACCGCGTCGGTGGCCTTTTCGGCAAGATGGCGCGAGGTGGTCCATTTGCCGCCCAGCGCCGAGAAGAGGCCGTCCAGTTTCTCGTCCTTGCCGTGGTCCACCAGTTCGGCGCGGCGGCTGACATTGTAGCTGTCGCCGGATGCGCCGTCGCGCACCAGCGGCCTGAGGCCCGCATAGAAGAACTCCACCCGCGCGCGCGCCAGCGGCGCGGCCGGAAGGTATTTGCGGAAGGTGGCGAGGAAGCCGTCGATATCGCTTTCGCTGACCGCGACGCCGGACGGATCGCCGGAGAATTCGGTGTCGGTGGTGGCGAGCAGCGTATGGCCGCGCCAGGGCAGGGCGAAGAGGTGCCCGCTGCCCGCCTCGATGGTCAGCGCGGACGCGGCGATCTGCGGGACCATCAGGTGAATGCCCTTGGACCGGATCAGCTTGTGCGCGGCTTGCCGTCCCGTCGCCTGTTCCAGGAACAGGTCGGCCCAGGGCCCCGCCGCCAACAGGACGGTGCGCGCGCGGATGTCGAAGGCCTGGCCCGTCATCGCGTCGCGCACCGCGGCGCCTTCCACCCGTCCCTCACGCAGCAGGATCTTCTCGGCGGCGACATGGTTGGCGATGGCCGCGCCATGCGCATCGGCGTCGATCAGATTCTCCAGCGCGATGCGCTCGGGCGCATACATCTGGGCGTCGTGATATTCGAAGGCGCCCTTGAAACCTTCACCCGCCAGCACTGGCTCGCGCTCCAGCGCCGCGTCCCGGCCGATCCAGCGATGGCCGGGCAGGCGCATGGTGGGATCGTCCAGCCGGTTGCGGTCATAGGAGAGCAGGTCATAGAGCCTGAGGCCCGCGGAGAGTTTCGCGCGCCCGGCAAACCCGACGCCATAAAGCGGCAGCAGGAAGGGCAGGGGCCTGACCAGATGGGGCGCGATGCGCATCAGCGCCAGCCGCTCGCGCAGGGATTCGCGCACCAGGCCAACTTCAAGGTTGCGCAGATAGCGCAGGCCCCCATGAGCCAGCTTGGAATTGTGGGCCGAGGTCGCGCAGGCGAAATCCCGCGCCTCCACCAGCGCCACCGACAGGCCGCGCATCGCAGCATCGCGTGCGGTGAAGCATCCGGTGGCGCCGCCGCCGATGATCAGAAGATCGAATGTTTCGCTGGAAAGCCGGTGAAGGGCGCGCTGCATGCGCGGCAGACGCTACATCCTGAAGATGTGGATGCCTACTTGATCTTGCCTTCCTTGAACTCGACATGCTTGCGCAGCACCGGGTCGTACTTCTTGATCGAGAATTTCTCGGTCATGGTGCGGGTGTTCTTCTTGGCGACATAGAAAAAGCCGGTGCCGCCGTCGCTGTTGAGGCGGATCTTGGCAGTGGTCGGCTTCGCCATGGGAAACTCCGGAAAAAGGCAGGTCGAGGGGCCGGGTAATGGGGGATAAGGCCCCGTCCTGTCAAGCAGATCTGCCGGGGTGTCCGGCAAATCAGCCTTTTTTGGCCTTGAAGCGGGGCTTTTTGGCCGGTTTCCGAGGCCTCTGGTCCGGCCGGCGGCCGCCATGGCGGGGCGCTTCCTCCGGTCCTCCGGCCACGGCAAATCTCAGGCCGCCGGTCAGCGGCGCGGCTTCCATCAGCTTCACCGCCAGCACGTCGCCCATGCCATAGGTGATGCGGCTGCGCTGGCCGATCAGCGCCTGGCGCTTCTCGTCATGGTGGAAATAGTCGTGGCCCAGCGCACGGATGGGGATCAATCCCTCCGCGCCGGAATCGGCCAGCCGCACGAACAGGCCGAAGCGGGTGACGCCGGTGACGCGCGCATCGAAGGTCTGGCCGATGCGGTCTTCCATGAAGGCGGCGACATAGCGGTCGGTGGAATCGCGCTCCGCCGCCATCGCGCGGCGCTCGGTCATGGTGATGTGCTCGGCAGTGGCGGGCAGGGCCGCGATCTCGCGGTCGGTCAGGCCGCCTTCGCCCAGCCGGAAGGCGCGGATCAGCGCGCGGTGCACGATCAGGTCGGCATAGCGGCGGATGGGCGAAGTGAAATGCGCATAGCGCGCGAGGTTGAGCCCGAAATGGCCGATATTGGCGGGGTCATAGATCGCCTGCGCCTGGCTTCTCAGCACCACATCGTTCATCACCGCTTCGTGCGGCTTGCCTTTTGCCTGGGCCAGGATGCGGTTGAAGACGCCGGGCTGGGCCACCTGGCCCTTGGCGAAGCTGATGTTCAGGGTACGGAGGAAATCGGCGAAGGCGAACAGCTTTTCCTTCGACGGGCTGTCATGCACCCGGTAGATCAGCGGGGTCTTGGCCTTTTCCAGGGCTTCGGCGGCGGCCACATTGGCCAGCACCATGAACTCCTCGATCAGCTTCATGGATTCCAGCCGCTCGCGATAGGCGATGGAGGCGACCTTGCCGTCCGCGCCCAGGATGATGCGGCGTTCCGGCAGGTCCAGGTCCAGCGGATCGCGCTTGCCGCGCGCGATGGACAGCGACCGATAGGCTTCCCACAGGTCGGCCAGCGTCTTGCGGACCGTGGCGCTCATCTCCGCGTCGGGCTTGCCGTCGAAGGCGGCCTGCGCGCGGGCATAGGTGAGCCGCGCCGCCGAACGCATCACGGCGCGCAGGAACACGTGACCCTTCTTGTGGCCGTGCCGGTCGAACACCATGCGCACCGCCAGGCACGGCCGGTCCACGCCTTCCTTGAGCGAGCAGAGATCGGCCGACAATTCCTCCGGCAGCATGGGCACCACGCGGTCGGGGAAATAGGCGCTGTTGCCGCGCTTCATCGCCTCGCGGTCCAATGCCGAGCCGGGGGTGACATAGTGGGAGACATCGGCAATGGCCACCAGAACGACGTGGCCGCCGGGATTCTTCGCATCGTCATCCGACCCGGCCCATACCGCATCGTCATGGTCGCGGGCGTCCGGCGGGTCGATGGTCACCAGGGGGATGGCGCGCAGGTCGGTGCGCCCGTCTTTTCTGATGGCCTGGGGATCGATCGGCCTTGCCGCCTTGGCTTCCGCGATGGCCGCGCCGGGAAATTCGGTGGGAATGCCGTGGTCATGAATGGCGATCAGGCTGATGGTCCTGGGCGAATCCATGCTGCCGATGCGTTCGGCCACGCGCACGCGGGCGAAGCCTGCGATGCGGCCGGGCCTGGGTTCGGCCGCCACCAGCTCGTTGTGCTTCGCGCCGTTCAGGTCGGCCTTGTCCAGCGCATATTCGGTGCGCTCCTTCTTGTCGATCGGCACCAGCCGCCAGCCGTTCGCGCTCTCGCGCAGCACGCCGATCAGGCGCGTTTCCGCCTCGCGCTGCAGGCGGCGGATGACGCGGGCCTCATAGACCTCGCCCTGCCGTTCGAGCCGCGCCAGAAGCCGGTCGCCGATGCCCGGCGCCCCGCCGTCCTTCGGCGGCGTCACATAGATCAGGGGCGGTTCCTCGTTGCTGTCCCAGGCCAGCGGGCGGGCCAGCACCTCGCCGTCATCGTCGACGCCGGTGATCTCGATCACGCCGACATCCGGCAGCTCGCCGCGCTTCACGAAACCTTTCTTGCTGCGGCCCGCGATGGCGCCGTCCGCTTCCAGCTCCTTGAGGATGCGCTTGAGCGCGATGCGGTCCGAGCCTTTCAGGCCCAGAAGCCTGGTCAGGTCGCGTTTGTTCGCGCCGGGATTTTCGGCCAGCAGCCCGAGCACGCGCGCCTTGTCGAGGACGTGCGCGTTCGACGGTTTGCGGTCCTTTTTCAATTGTCCTATTCGCCCGCCATTTCGGGTTCCTTGGCCTTCCGGCCCGAAGCCTTCCTGGCCGCGCCCGCCGCCTTCGCCGCGGGCCTGGCTTTCTTCTTCGCGGCCGCCTTTGCAGGCTTGGCCTCGCCGTTGGCCTTGGGTTTCGCGGCCTTCCCGGCTTTGGGGGTGGCCTTCTTCCTGGTCCCGGCCTGCTTGGGCGCCGCGGCCTTCTTCTTCTTGCCGCCTTTGGCCGCGCGTTCAGCGATCAGCGCCAGCGCCTGTTCCATCGTGACGCCGTCGGGCTCGGTGCCTTCGGGCAGCGTGGCGTTGGTTTCGCCATCGCTGACATAGGCGCCATACCGGCCCTTGAGCACCTTGATGGGCTTGCCGTCCGGCGTCGCGCCCAGATCCTTGAGGGTCTGCGCGCCGCGGCGGCCCGGCCCCTTGGCCTTCTTCTCGGCCAGCAGCGTGACCGCGCGGTTGAGGCCGATCTCGAACACGTCCTCGGGCGAATCCAGCGAGGCATAGACGCCGTCATGGGCGACATAGGGCCCGAAGCGGCCGAAATTGGCGGTGATCTTCTTGCCGTCCTCGGGATGAAGGCCCACCTCGCGCGGCAGCGACAACAGCTTCACCGCCATCTCCAGGTCCACGTCGCTCTTGTCGGTGCCCTTGGGAATGCCGCTGCGCTTAGGCTTGTCGCCTTCACCCAGCTGCACATAAGGCCCGAAGCGGCCCGTGCGCAGCGTGATCATCTCGTCGGTGCCGGGGTAAAGGCCGATCTCCACCGGTCCCGCATCGCCTTCGCCCGGCTTGGCGCCAAGCTGCCGGGTGAACTTGCATTCCGGATAATTGGAGCAGCCCACAAAGGCGCCGAAGCGGCCCAGCTTGAGGTTCAGCCGGCCGTCGGCACAGGCCGGGCATTTGCGCGGGTCCACACCGTCTTCGCCCTGCGGGAAGATGTGCGGCGCCAGCACCTGGTCCAGCTCGTCGATGACCTGGGAAAGCTTGAGTTCCTTGGTCTCGCCCACGGCGGCCGAGAAGTCGCGCCAGAAATCGCGCAGCAACTGCTTCCAGTCGAGCTTGCCGTCCGAAACCTCGTCCAGCTTCTCTTCCAGGTCGGCCGTGAAGTCATAGGCGACATAGCGGCGGAAGAAGCTGTTCAGGAAGGTGGTGACCAGCCGGCCCTTGTCTTCGGGTATGAAACGCTGGCGGTCCATCCGCACATAGGCGCGGTCGCGCAGGGTGGAGATGATGCTGGCATAGGTCGAGGGACGGCCGATGCCCAGCTCCTCCAGCTTCTTGACCAGGCTGGCCTCGGAATAGCGCGGCGGCGGCTCGGTGAAATGCTGCGCCGGCGTGACGTCCTCCACCTTGGTGGCGTCGCCCGCGGCCAGCTTGGGCAGGCGGGACGCATCCTCATCCGCCTCGTCGTCATGGCCTTCGAGATAGAGCGTCAGGAAGCCGTCGAACAGGGTGACGGTGCCGGTGGCGCGCAGCACGATCCTGCGGTCGGCCGAAACGACATCGACGGTGGTGCGCTCCTGCTCAGCCGATTCCATCTGGCTGGCGACGGCGCGTTTCCAGATCAGCTCGTAGAGCCTGGCCGCATCCGCATCCAGATATTTCGCCACCTCTTCGGGCGTGCGCGCGAAGCTGGTGGGGCGCACGGCCTCGTGCGCTTCCTGCGCCGTGGTGTTGTTGTTGGCATAGACGCGCGCCGAAGCCGGCACATATTTCGCGCCATATTTCCTGGCGATGACGTCGCGCGCTTCATTGACGGCTTCGGCCACCATGGTGATGCCGTCGGTTCGCATATAGGTGATCAGGCCGGTGGTGTCGCCGCCGATTTCCACGCCTTCATAAAGCCCTTGGGCGATCTGCATGGTGCGCTTGGCGTTGAAGCCCAGCTTGCGGGCGGCTTCCTGCTGCAGGGTCGATGTCTTGAAGGGCGGCGAGGGGTTGCGCCGCACCGGCTTGGATTCGACGCTGCCGACCGAGAATGTCTGCGCGCGGATGGCCGCCACGGCGCGGTCGGCATCGGCCTGGCCGGCCAGCGACAGCTTGTCGATCTTCTTGCCGTCCAGCTGGGCGAGGCGGGCGGTGAAACTGCCCGTCGCCGCGGCCAGCGCCGCATCGATGGACCAGTATTCCTGGGCGCGGAACGCCTCGATCTCCTGCTCGCGCTCCACGATCAGGCGCAGCGCCACGCTCTGCACGCGCCCTGCCGAGCGCGCGCCGGGCAGCTTGCGCCACAGCACGGGCGAAAGGGTGAAGCCCACCAGATAGTCCAGCGCCCGGCGGGCCAGATAGGCCTCCACTAGGTCCTGGTCGATCTTGCGCGGGTTGCGGATGGCCTCGGTCACCGCCGATTTGGTGATGGCGTTGAACGCCACCCGTTCCACCGGCAGGTCCTTGAGCAGCTTCTTCTGGTTCAGCACTTCCAGGATGTGCCACGAGATCGCTTCGCCCTCGCGGTCGGGGTCGGTGGCCAGGATCAGCTTGTCGGCACCCTTCACGGCCTTGGCGATGTCGGCGATCTTGGACTGGGCGCGGGCATCCACGTCCCAGGTCATGGCGAAGTCGTCGTCCGGCTTCACCGAGCCGTCCTTGGAAGGCAGGTCGCGGATATGCCCGAAGCTGGCCAGCACTTTGTAATCGCTGCCCAGATACTTGTTGATGGCTTTGACCTTGCCGGGGGACTCGACGATCAGGACATTCATCTAGGAATTGCGCCTAATGGGGTGAAACGGGGCTTATCTGGGGTCCAAAGGTCGATCTGCAAGACGACAGGCCATAGTGACCGCCCCTTGGGGTCGAAAGTGGGGCGGGACACTGATCGAAGCGTCCGTCGCCTGTCAACGTTGCCCGGCCGCAGGGATGTAACTTGCAGTTGATGAAACGCAAAGAATCGCCAATAGTTATAACCAATGGTTGTAAACTCGTGGCGCGGCCGCCTCATGGTTAAGCGCTGAATCCTTACGATTGTCTGATGGCTCACCCACATAAAATGCCCGAGATCGGGCTTCCGGACCTTGAATCCGGTGAGATTTCTCCGCTGGAAACAGCGCGTTACACGGCAGACCTGCTGGAAAACCTCAGAAAGATCGCGGCCCGGCAGGGGTTGGGCATACTGGCGCACCTCCTGGAACTCGCCCAGGCCGAAGCCAGAATGGTCGCCCGGAACGGAACCGGCACCACGAAGCGCTAGGCCCAGCCGACCCGGTTGCCCGGCTGGCGGGTGCAGCGCCCGGCCAGTTCCAGTTCCAGGATCACCGTCAGGACGGCGGCGGCGGGAACGCCCAACTGGCGGATCAGGTCATCGATCTCCACGGGCGCCGGACCCAGCGCCTCCTCGACCCGCGCGCGGATCCGGTCGGCTTCGGCCTCCAGCGCCTCGGCCGGAATGACGGGATCGGATGAACCGGGCTCATCGAAATCCCCACCCAGCATCGGCGACAGAACCGACAGCACGTCTTCGGCGTTCTCCGTCAGCGTGGCGCCCTCGCGGATCAGCCGGTTGGTGCCCTTTGCGCGGGGATCGAGCGGGGAACCCGGCACGGCGAAGATTTCGCGCCCCTGTTCCAGCGCGTACTGGGCGGTGATCAGCGAGCCGGACCGCTCTGCCGCCTCCACCACCGCCACGCCGCGCGCAAGACCGGAGATGATGCGGTTGCGCCGCGGGAAATGGCGGGCCTGCGGAGATTCGCCCAGCCGCATTTCCGAAACGATCGCGCCCTGGTCGCGGATCGCGGCATAGAGCCTGTCATTCTCCGGCGGATAGATGATGTCCACGCCGCCCGCCACCACCGCGACCGTGCCCGTGGACAGCGCGGCTTCATGCGCGGCGGAGTCGATGCCGCGCGCCAGGCCCGACACCACCGCCAGCCCCGCATCGCCCAGGTCGCGCGCCAGCGTCGCGGCGAACTTGCGGGCCAGCGCGCTGGCGTTGCGCGCGCCCACGATGGCGACCATCTCCTTCTGCAACAGGTGCGGATGGCCCAGCACGCTGATGATGGGCGGCGGCGCGTCCATTGCCGCCAGCCCGCGCGGATAACCGGCCTCGCAGGCCGCGATCATCCGCCCGCCCAGCGCCGCCAGGGCGGCCATCTCGCGCATCGCCTCGCGCGCGTCGGGTGGCACGAAATTCCGGCCGCCGCCCCGGCGCGCCATGCGCGGCAGCGCCTCCAGCGCCGCCGAGGCCGAGCCGAAGCGCGCGATCAGCGCCCGGAAGGTGACGGGGCCGACATGTTCTGTGCGCGCAAGCAGCAGCCAGGCCAGGCGCTCGCCATCAGTGAGGTGCCGCATTGCCGGTCCCGCTCTTCGAACCGATACGCGGTTCCTCGCCGCGGATAAGCCGGCGGATATTGTCGCGATGCATCACATAGATCAGCGCCGACAGGACCAGCGCCATCGCGGCATAGGGGTCGTGACGCAGCAGCAGGAAGTAGGCGGGTGAAAGCGCGATGGCGACCAGCGCCGAAAGCGACGAGATGCGCCACACGAAGGCCGCGCCCAGCCATGTCGCCGCCACCAGCAGTCCCACGGGCCAGTAAAGCGCGAAACAGACACCCAGATAGGTGGCCACGCCCTTGCCGCCCTTGAACTTCAGCCAGACGGGAAACATGTGGCCCAGCACCGCCGCGATGGCCGCCGCGATCTCCGCGCCGGGCGGAAGGGCGGCGCGCGCGATCAGCACCGCCGCGGCCCCCTTGGCGCCGTCGCACAAAAGAGTCGCCGCGGCCGCCCACCGCTTGCCGGTGCGCAGCACGTTGGTCGCGCCGATGTTGCCGCTGCCGATCCGGCGCACATCGCCGCCGCCGGAGATCCATCCGAAGAACAGGCCGAAGGGGATTGCGCCCAGCAGATAGCCGATGACCAGGGCTTCGAGGATGGCGGCGAGGGGATTCATGCGGGCCGGACGATGCCAGTGTTTCCCGGTTCTGTCATCTCCGGGACCGGCTAGACACGCTCGAACACGCGTGCGCCGCCCACAAAGGTCTGCACGGCGCGGCCCATGAACCTGCGCCCTTCAAAGGCTGTGTTGCGGGCGCGCGAATGAAGCTTTTCCGCGTCCACCACGAAAGGTTCGCCCGTGTCGATCAGCACCAGGTCGGCGGGAGCGCCCTTCGCCAACGTACCGGTGGGAAGTCCGAAGATGCGCGCGGGCGCGGCGGTCAGCGCCTTCAGCACATGCGAAAGACCCGCATGGCCGTCATGCACGACGCCAAGGGCGGCGGGCAGCAGCGTTTCCAGCCCCACCGTTCCGGCCGCGGCGCTGGCGAAGGGCTGGCGCTTGGTGTCCGCGCCCTGCGGCTCGTGGCTGGAAACGATCACGTCGATCACGCCGCGGGCCACGCCTTCGATCATGGCGGCGCGGTCGTCCTCGCTGCGCAGCGGCGGGCGCACCTTGCGATAGGTGTAATAGGAGCCGACATCCAGTTCGTTCAGCGTCAGGTGATGGGCGCTGACCCCGCAGGTAACCGGAAGGCCGCGCGCCTTGGCCGCGGCGATCGCCTCCAGCGCGGCGCGGGTGGAGATCTGGCCGAAGTGGTAGCGCGCGCCGGTGAGTTCGGCCAGCCTGAGGTCGCGCTCGACCATCAGCGCCTCGGCGATGGCGGGCGCCGCCGGCAGGCCCAGCCGGGTGGCGAACTCGCTTTCGGTGGCGCTGGCGTTCAGCACCAGTTCCGGGTCCTCGGCATGGGCGATGACCAGCGCATCGAAGGTCGCGGCATAGGCCAGCGCCCGGCGCAGCACGCGCGCATTGGCGATGGCGCGGTCGCCATCGGTGAAGCCCACCGCGCCGGCTTCCTTCAGAAGGCCGATCTCGGTCATCACCTCGCCCTTGAGGCCGCGCGTCAGCGCGGCGCAGGGCAGCACGCGCACCTTTGCCGTGGCGGCGGCGCGGCGCAGGATGAAATCCACCAGCGACGGTTCGTCGATCACCGGGTCGGTATTGGGCATCACGATCATCGAGGTGACGCCGCCCGCCGCCGCCGCCGCGCTGGCCGACTCCAGGCTTTCGCGATGCTCCGCGCCGGGCTCGCCAGTGAAGACGCGGGCATCGATCAGGCCAGGCGCCAGCACCAGCCCGCGGCAGTCGATCACTTCGGGATCGCCCGGCTCGGCGTCATGGAACAGGCGCGGTCCCACATCGGCGATGCGGCCATTCTCGACCAGCAGCCCGCCTTTCGCGTCCAGCCCGCTTGCCGGATCGATCAGCCGCGCGTTGCGGAAGGCGATGCGCCGGCTCATGACGCGCTGCCCCGCGAAAGGGCATCCAGCACCGCCATGCGGATGGCCACGCCCATCTCGACCTGCTCAGCGATCAGGCTGACCTGCACATCGTCGGCGATGTCGCTGGCGATCTCGACCCCGCGGTTCATCGGCCCCGGATGCATCACTAGCGCGCCCGGCCTGGCCAGGGCCAGCTTGGCGCGGTCCAGGCCATAGAAGCGGAAATATTCCCGCACCGAAGGCACATAGGCGCCGCTCATCCGCTCCAGCTGCAGGCGCAGCATCATCACGATGTCCGCGCCCGCCAGCCCGCGCGCCATGTCGGTATGGATTTCCACGCCGAAGCGATCCGCGTCGGCGGGCAGCAGGGTCTTCGGCGCCACCAGCCGCACCCGCGCGCCCATCATCGACAGAAGGTGCAGGTTCGAGCGCGCCACGCGGCTGTGCAGCACGTCGCCGCAGATGGCCACCACCAGCCCTTCGAACGATCCGCCGTTCCTGTCCTTCAGGCGGCGGCGGATGGTCAGCGCGTCCAGCAGCGCCTGGGTGGGATGCTCATGCGCGCCGTCGCCCGCATTGACCACGCTGCAGTCCAGCTTGCGCGACAGAAGCTCGGCCGCGCCCGCATCCTGGTGGCGCACCACCAGAATGTCGGGCCGCATGGCGTTGAGGGTGGAGGCGGTGTCGATCAGCGTCTCGCCCTTGGAGACCGACGAGGTCTTCACGCTCATGTTGAGCACGTCCGCGCCCAGCCGCTTGCCCGCCAGCTCGAACGAGGACTGGGTGCGCGTGGAGGATTCATAGAACAGGTTGATCAGCGTGCGGCCCTTGAGCCGGTCGGTCTTCTTGTCGGTGGCGCGGCCCTGCACGACATAGGTCTCGGCCAGGTCGAGCAGCTGGGTGACTTCTGCGGGGGAAAGGCCTTCGATCCCCAGCAGGTGGCCGGATGCAAGGATCGGTGCGGCGTTCGGCAATGTCATTAAAGCCCGGCTTATAGACGCAGCCCCGGCATCCCGCAAGCGCCGTTTCCGCCGTCACTCGGCGGGCGTTGTGGACGGACTGTCCTTGTCCACATTGATGCGCGTGCCGTTGTTGATGCAGCCGAAATCCCTGATCCCGGCGGCATTGACCTGGGCGGGCAGCGGGCAGACCTCGAAAGTGCCGGTGATGCGCGTGTTCATGTTTCCGGTCCGGCTCTGCCAGTAGAGCCAGTTCTCCATCACGCGCGGCGCGATGTCGGCATTGCTGCCGGGCGGCGCTTTGATGATGGTGCGGGTCCCGTCCTCGCCGTTGAGGGTCACGCCGATGCCGCGCGTCAGCCCCAGGCTGCCCTTTACCGTCGCGCAGGCGCCCGTCACCGCGGGGCTCCTGCGGCAGGTCATTTCCGCCGCCCAGACGGACAGCGACGGCAGCATCAACGCCGTCAGGGCCAGGATCAGGATTTTCATGCGATCTCCTCCAGCACCTTTCCCGCCGGCTCGGGCAGGAACAGGATCGCGATCACCGTGATGGGCATGGCGGCCAGCAGGGTCTGGATGGCGCGGCCATGGCTTGCGAATTTATCGTAGAGAATCCCTTCCAGCGCCAGCGCCGCCGCGCCCGCGCCGATATATGTCACATAACGCAGCCCCGCGACGGTCGCGCGGTAGCGGGTGGGCACGATCTCCAGCGCGAAGCCCGCGATCAGCGCCTCGCCGGAGAAGAAGCCGAAGAAGGCCAGGATCCACAGCACCGGAAGCAGTCCCGCGGGCGCGCCGCCGTAAAAGAAGAAGAAGCAGACACCCGCCAGCGCGGCGATGGCCATGGTCACGCGCCTGCGCCCCAGCCGGTCGGACAGCCGCCCCGCCAGGATGGAAAGCCCCAGTCCCGCCAGCCCGCCGGGGATCAGCAGCAGCGTCACCTGGCCCGGCGTGTACCGGTACACGTCCTGAAGATATTTCTGCGCCAGCACGGCAGCGGGCGATACGGCAAAGCCGAAGGCGCCCGCCGCGATCAGGATGGTCAGCACCCGCACCGGATACTGGCGGGCGAGCTCGCGCAACAGCGCCAGCGCCGCCGCGGTTTTCGCGCCCGTGTCTTTCGCGTCATCGGCATGTTGCCGCTCGAAGCGGCGCGTTTCGGGCAGGCGCCGGCGCAGCCACGCCACCAGGAACAGCGGCACGGCCCCGATCACATAGATGGCGCGCCAGCCATAGGGCAGGATGTTGACGGCCGCGAACACCAGCGAAGCCAGCCCAGCGCCCACATAATCGAAGGCGCTGATGGTGCCGCTGGCCCAGCCGCGCGCCGCCGCCGCGACTTCCTCGGCGATCACCACGAAACACAGCATCTCCTCGGCATAGCCGAAGACGCGGGTGAGGACCTGCGCCCACACGAACGATGCGTAATCCGTGGTGAAGGCGGTCAGCAGCGTGAACGCCGCCTGGCCCAGGATGGTGAACAGCAGAAGCCGCCGCCGTCCCACCAGGTCGGCGCTGGCCGCCACCAGCATCGCCGCCAGCGCGGCAAGGCGGAAATAGGCCACCGTCAGTCCCACCCGGTTTTCGGGAATGTGCAGCGACGCCTGGATCTGCGGGATCGCCAGGCCGAACACATTCATGTCATAGCCCGCGAACAGCGCCGCCACGCCCACCAGAAGGAAGATGCGCTCCATCCGCGCGTCGATGGGAACGGGCGGACGCAGCAGCCAGAGGAAGCGCGCGGGCGCGCCGTCGGAAAGGGTCATCGGAAATTCCGCAGCCGGTCCAGCGCGCCCTGCAGGATGTAGGCCGCCGCCATCTTGTCCACCACCTGGCCGCGGCGGCGGCGCGAGGCGTCGGCTTCCAGCAGGGTGCGGGTCACCGCGCTGGTGGTCAGCCGTTCGTCCTGGAAGGCCAGGGGCAGCGGCGAATGGGCGGCCCAGTTCCGTCCGAACGCCCGGGCCGACTGGGCGCTGGGGCCGTCCGATCCGTCCATGTTGAGCGGCAGGCCCGCCACCAGGCCGCCGACGCCGTGCTCACTTATTATATGGTCCAGCCGGGCGGCGTCGGCCGGGAACCGGCCCCGTTTCAGGGTCAGAAAGGGGGTGGCGACCGACAGGCTGGTGTCGGACAGGGCCAGCCCGATGGTCTTTTCCCCCAGGTCCAGCCCCAGCAGCCGCAGGCCGGGCGCCGGTTTCAGGTCTTCCAATGGGACGACTGCCAAAAAGCCCCCTTTTGCTTGCCAGCCGGACCCCCGGTTGGTAGCAAGCGCGCATCCTTTTCTCACTAGCAGGAATACCATGTCCGTTGACAAGGACACCGTGCGCCGAATCGCCAAACTGGCCCGCCTGGCCATGCCCGAAACCCGGCTTGAGCCCATGGCCGCCGAACTGAACGGCATCTTCCAGTGGGTCGAGATGCTGGGCGAGGTGAATGTCGAAGGCGTGCCCGCCATGACCAGTGTGGTGGCGCAGAAGCTGCGCCGGCGCGAGGACACGGTGACGGACGGCGGCCAGGCCGACGCGCTGATGCGGAACGCGCCCGACGGCCAGGATCATTTCTTCGTCGTGCCCAAGGTGGTCGAGTGATGTCCGAACCGGTCAACATGACGCTGGCCCAGGCGCGCGACGCCATCCGGACCAAAACAATCTCCTCCCGCGAACTGACCGGCGCCTTCGTCTCGGCGATCGAGGCGGCGCGTCCGCTCAATGCCTTCATCACCGAGGCGGGCGAGAAGGCGCTTGCCATGGCCGACGCGTCGGACGCGCGCATCGCGAAAGGCGAGATGGGCGCGCTGGAAGGCCTGCCGCTGGCGATCAAGGATCTGTTCTGCACCAAAGACGTGCGCACGACGGCGGCCAGCAGGATCCTGGGCAATTTCGTGCCGCCCTACGAATCCACCGTCACCCAGAATCTGTGGGATGCGGGCGCGGTGATGCTGGGCAAGACCAATCTCGATGAGTTCGCGATGGGCTCGTCCAACGAGACCAGCCACTTCGGTCCCGTCTTCAATCCCTGGCGGGCCGCCAACTCCAACGCCAACCTGGTGCCGGGCGGATCGTCGGGCGGATCGGCGGCTGCCGTGGCCGCCGACCTGTGCCTGGCCGCCACCGGCACCGACACAGGCGGCTCGATCCGCCAGCCGGCGGCCGTCACGGGCCGGGTGGGGCTCAAGCCCACCTATGGCCGCTGCTCGCGTTTCGGCATCGTGGCCTTCGCGTCCTCGCTCGACCAGGCGGGACCGATGACCAAGACGGTGAAGGACGCCGCCATCATGCTGAAGGCGATGGCCAGCGTGGACCCCAGGGATTCCACCAGCGTGGACCTGCCGGTGCCCGATTACGAAAAGCTGATGGAAGGGGGCGTGAAGGGCCTGCGCGTCGGCATCCCCCGGGAATACCGCATCGACGGCATGCCCACCGAGATCGACGCGCTCTGGTCGAAGGGCGCGGACTGGCTGAAGGCGCAGGGCGCGGAGATCGTGGAGGTGTCGCTGCCCCACACCAAATACGCGCTGCCCACTTATTATATTGTCGCGCCCGCGGAAGCCTCCTCCAACCTGGCGCGTTATGACGGCGTGCGCTTCGGCTACCGGGCGGACGGCGCGCGGGACATTGTCGAGCTGTACGAGAAGAGCAGGGGCGAGGGCTTCGGCGCCGAGGTGCAGCGGCGCATCCTGATCGGCACCTATGTGCTGTCGGCGGGCTATTACGACGCCTATTATGCCCGCGCCCAGAAGCTGCGCACGCTGATCAAGCGCGACTTCGACAGGGCGTTCGAGGCGTGCGACGTGCTCCTGACCCCGGCCACGCCGGGCCCGGCCTTCGCGGTGGGGGAAAAGACCAGCGATCCCGTCTCGATGTATCTGAACGACGTGTTCACCGTGACGGTGAACCTGGCGGGCCTGCCGGGCATTTCCGTGCCGGCCGGCCTGACCGCCAATGGCCTGCCGCTGGGCCTGCAGCTGATCGGCCAGGCCTTCGACGAAGGCACGCTTCTGCGCGCGGCGCAGGCGGTGGAGACGGCGGCGGATTTCCGGGCGCGGCCGGCGCCCTGGTGGAGGACGGCATGAGCGCGGCGGCGGAAACTCCAGCAAAATCCAAATACATCAAGGGCGAGACCGGCGACTGGGAAATCGTGATCGGCATGGAGGTCCATGCCCAGGTCCTGTCCAATGCGAAACTGTTTTCCGGCGCGTCGACCGCCTTCGGGGCCGAGCCCAACGCCCAGGTCAGCTTCATCGACGCCGGCTTTCCGGGGATGCTGCCGGTCATCAACGACAAGTGCGTGGAGCAGGCGGTCCGCACCGGGCTGGGCCTGAAGGCAAAGATCAACCTGCGCTCGATCTTCGACCGCAAGAATTATTTCTACCCGGACCTGCCCCAGGGCTATCAGATCAGCCAGTACAAGGACCCCATCGTGGGCGAGGGCGAGGTCTTCATCGACCTCAAGGACGGCCAGACAGTGCGGGTGGGCATCGAGCGGCTGCACCTGGAACAGGACGCGGGCAAGAGCCTGCACGACCAGCACCCCGACAGTTCCTATGTGGATCTCAACCGCTCGGGCATCGCGCTGATGGAGATCGTGACCCGGCCGGACATGCGCTCCAGCGAGGAAGCCGCGGCTTTCCTGCGGAAACTGCGGGCCATCGTGCGCTATCTGGGCACCTGTGACGGCAACATGGATGAAGGCTCGATGCGGGCCGACGTGAACGTGTCGGTCAGGAAGCCGGGCGCGCCCTTCGGCACCCGCTGCGAGATCAAGAACGTCAATTCCATGCGCTTCATCACCCAGGCGGTGGAATATGAGGCCCGCCGCCAGATCGACGTGATCGAAAGCGGCGGCGCGATCGTCCAGGAAACCCGCCTGTTCGACAGCCGCGCGGGCGAAACCCGCTCGATGCGGTCGAAGGAGGAGGCGCACGATTACCGCTATTTCCCCGATCCCGACCTGCTGCCGCTGGAGCTGGACCCCGCCTGGGTCGAAGCCATCCGGGCGACGCTGCCGGAACTGCCGGACGAAAAGAAATCGCGGCTGATGGCGCTGGGTCTTTCGGCCTATGACGCCAGCGTGCTGGTGGCCGAACGCGAGACGGCGGATTATTTCGAGGCCATGCTGGCGGCCGGCGCGGAAGCCAAGGCGGCGGCCAACTGGCTCAACAATGAGTATTTCGGCCGCCTCAACAAGGCGGGACTTTCGATCGCCGAGGGGCCGGTGAGCCCCGCGGCCAATGCCGAGATCGTCAAGATGGTCGCGGAGAAGCTGATCTCCGGCAAGATCGCCAAGGACGTGCTCGATATCGAGTGGGCCGAGAAGACCGGCGCCCCCCGCGAGAAGATCGTCGAGGCGCGCGGCATGAAGCAGGTGACCGACACCGGCGCGATCGATGCGGCCATCGAAGCGGTGATCGCCGCCAATCCCGGCAAGGTCGAAGAGGTGAAGGCCAAGCCGAAACTCGCCGCCTGGTTCGTCGGTCAGGTGATGAAACAGACCGGCGGGAAGGCCAATCCGGCTGCCGTCAACGCCGCCCTCAAGGTCCGACTCAACCTGCCCGACGAGGGGTGATTCGCACAAAATGCGAAAATCGCGGCCCGGCCCCGCAAAATCCGCGAAATTTTATCCGTATACGGAATAACGTATCTAAACCTTGTAAAATGCGGGTTTCCTGCGTTTCGCCATTTTCCGCCCTTTTCAAAAGTCAAGGCAGAGTTGCATTTCAAAATGCAAGTAATTCATATTGATGACGTTTTGGGGGGCGACGCGAGTCGTTCGGACCCGAACAAACGATAGAGGAGTTGACTATGGCTGCGAAGAAAAAGGCCAAGAAGGCCACCAAGAAGAAGGCGACCAAGAAGAAGGCCGCCAAGAAGAAGAAGTAATTGACTCCGGTCAGTTAGTTTCTTCACGGTTACCCCCTGAACATTCACTCATGGTGGTATCCGATGAATAAGGCAAAGGCCGCGGCCCCCAAGCGTCAAGCCAAGGGTGCCGCGGCCAAGCTTTTCAGGGGTACCGGCAAGGGCGGCGCGAAAGCCCCGAAAGTCCAGGCCCCTAGGGGCCGCCGGCCCAAACCTCCCCAACCCATCGCGCTCTATTACTGGCCGACGCCGAACGGCCACAAGATCAGCATCATGCTGGAAGAGTTGGGGATTCCGTATCAGGTCCACCCCGTCAACATCGGCAAGGGCGAGCAGTTCGCCCCCGCCTTCCTGAAGATATCCCCCAACAACCGCATGCCCGCCATCGTCGATCCCGACGGCCCGGGTGGGCGGCCGATCTCGGTCTTCGAGTCCGGGGCGATCCTGCAATATCTCGGCCGCAAGTATGGCCGCTTCTATCCCCAGGATGAGCGCGCCCGCGTCGCGGTCGAGGAATGGCTGTTCTGGCAGGTGGGCGGGCTGGGACCGATGGCCGGGCAGGCCAATCATTTCCTCAACTATGCGCCCGAAGACCTGCCCTACGCCAAGAAGCGCTACAGCGACGAGGTGCACCGCCTGTTCGGGGTGATGAACCGGCGGCTGGCGACGCGGAAATTCCTGGCCGGGGCCTATTCCATCGCCGACATGGCGTGCTGGAGCTGGGTGCTGTCGGCGTCCAGATACACGCCGCTGGACGAATTCCCGCACCTTGCCGCCTGGAAGGACCGGGTCGGCGCCCGCAAGGCCGTGCAGCGCGGCAAGGCGGTCGCCGCCCAGATGCAGGCGCCCATCACCGATGCCGCGCGCAAGCATCTTTTCGGGCAGCGGGCGCGATAACGCGCTGCTGTTTCTTCCCGGGACCTGCACGCAATAAAAAACCGGCCCGGCCCTCATCCTGAGCCTGTCGAAGGATGACCCGCCCATGACAAGCGTCTGACGGCTGCCGGGTCCAAAGCCTAACGCGCATTAGCAATTATGACTAACGCGCGTTTACCGCGTTTTAGTCTCTGCCTCTTCACCATCATCGCGCCGGTGTGCAGGCGCCGGGGAAGGGGCCAAGGGGGACGTATCGTGGCATACATAGACGTGGATTCGCTCGCCCAGTATGAGCGCGATGCGAAAGAGGGGCGCGCCGACGCGCTCTACAATCTGGGCCTGGCCTATTCGACCGGCCAGGGCGTGGGCGTGGACCTGGTGGTGGCGCACAAATGGTTCAACCTCGCGGCCGTGCGCGGCATCGAGGCGGCCAAGAGCTGGCGCAACCAGCTTGCCGGCGAGATGAGCGCGGGCCAGGTCGCCCAGGCGCAAAGGCTCGCGCGCGAATGGCTGCGGCTTTTCAGTTCCTGACAGTTCAGTTTCTGACTGTCAGCACCGGCATCGACGGCGCCAGCGGCGCATAAAGGTCCGCCAGTATCTTCAGCGGCACGTCGCGTCCCGCCAGCCGGGCGCGATAGACTTCGGTATTCTCCAGCACGCGCTGCACATAGTTGCGGGTTTCCCCGAACGGAATCTGCTCGATCCAGTCTATGGGGTCCACACCGCTGCTGCGCGGATCGCCGTTGGAAGCCAGCCACTTCCGCGCGTTGGTCGGCCCGGCGTTATAGGCCGCCGCCGCCAGCACCCACGACCCGCCATAGCGGTCCAGGTGGCCGCGATACTCGGTCATGCCCAACTGCATGTTGTAGGTCGTGTCGCTCAGCAGCGCCTCGGGCCGGTAGGGCAGGCCTGCCGCTCTGGCCGCGATCTTCGCGCTGTTCGGCATCATCTGCATCAGTCCGCGCGCGCCCGCGCCCGACACGGCATAGGCGTCGAACTCCGTCTCCTGCCGGATCAGCCCCAGCACCAGCGCCGGATCGGGCGCCTCACCCGGCCCCGGATAGCGGGGCAGGGCGATCAGGGGATGGGTGTAGGCGGGCATGTAGGTGCCGTCATAGCTGGCCGTCTTGGCCAGCCGCACGCCGATCTCGGGATAACCCCAGTCATTGAGCAGCAGGATCAGCCGCTTGATGTGCCGCGGCGCGGGATAGGTTTCGGCGTCGCGGGTGACGAAGGCGCGCAGGCTGCCCGCCTGGCCCAGGTCGGCCAGCACCTTGATCTCGGGCATCAGGGCGTCGGCATCCACATCGGCGGCAGGCACCGCCTCCACCGGCGTCTCGCTCAGGTGCAGCACCGGAGACGGATCGGTATGGGCCAGCGCGATCTGGCCATAGAAGGTTTCGGGATAGGCCGCCGCCTGCTTGTAGTGGGCCAGCGCCCGCGCATCCTCGCCCATCGCTTCATAGGCGCGGCCCAGCCAGTATTGCGCGCGGCTCTTGCTGATGGGCCGCGTCACCGCCGCATCCAGCCGCTCGAAGTGCGCCAGCGCCGACGCGGGGTCCTTCAGGAAGCGCAGGGCGATGAAGCCGGCCAGGAACTGCTGCTCGACATACTGGTCGCCGGCGGAAAGACCGGCATGCTGCACCAGGGCCAGCGCCGTCCGGGGATCGGCCGCCGCCAGCGCGTCGCGCGCCTGGATGTTGCATTCGCCCCACCAGCGCGCCAGGTGATCCTTGACCATGACGGCGGCGGGGATCCGCAGCAGCATGGCATGGGCTTCGTTGTCCCGCTCCGCCAGCCTGAGCGCGCGCGACCAGTCGAACAGAAGGCCGGGGTCGGTGGAATCGCGCACCCTGTCCACCGCCGCCTGCGCCCGTGGCAGGCCCGATGCCAGCGCGATGCGCGCATTGGCAACCGCCGCCGTCGCGGCGTCCACGCGCATGATCTGCCGCCGCGCCGCCGTGATCTCGCCGCGCCACAAAAGATTGTCCAGCCGGGCGCGGTCGCTTTCCGGCGTCAGCCAGGCGCCGTCCTGCTGGATGATGGCCTGCTCGATGACGGGATCGAAGCTGCCTTCCGCCCAGCCCGCGCGGATCAGCGCTGCGCCGCGGGTGCGCTCGCCGGTGGCGACCAGCGCCTCGCCCAGCCGGACCTTGCCGATGCTGGTGTTGGGCGGCCGCCCGCCGAACCAGGTTACGATGGCGCCGGCCCCCATGCCGGATACGACGTCGGGCGTCATCGCCATCTCGGCCCGGGCCTGCAGCGTGCCGCGCAGCGGCCAGGCGCCGGCGGCGGTGCGGCTTTCGGTATCGCGGATCACCGCGTCGATCTCGGCGAAGGTCGCGCCGCTGTTGCGGTCCAGCGCATAGCGCCATTGCAGCAAGCGGCGGGCGGTGGCGTTCTGGCCCTGGGCCGCCAGCGTGCGCGCCGCCGTCCAGTCGCCGCGGCTGGCCGCATCGAAGGCGCGCACGAAGATGTCGTGGTCGGCGGGCGAAAGCACGCGCAGCCGGCTGGGACGCGGGCCGCTGAGGCCGGTGCCGCCGGTCGCGCCGTCCGGGATCGGCTGCATCATCACCACGTCGCCGCTGCGCGAAAGGTCCTGCGGCAACGCCTGGCCTTGCGCCTGGGCATAGGCCCATCCCCCCGCGGCAAGGGCTGTGGACAGCAGGCAGGCACGCAAGGCTGACATGGCTTATTTCATATGGACGGTTGTTCGAAGCGCGGGTTCAGCTTAGACGAAAGGACCGCCCCGCGGCCATAATGGGCCCGCAAAGGCGGGCATAAATGTGGCCGCCTCCACAGGAAGAAACAGTTCCGGGAAAGACCGACTCGATGACCAGCATCAAAGACCGCATCAAAGGCTCCATCACCGCCCTGATCACGCCCTTCAAGGACGGCAAGGTGGACGAGGAGGCATTCCGCGCGCTGGTCAACTGGCAGATCGCCGAAGGCACCCAGGGCCTGGTTCCCTGCGGCACCACCGGCGAATCGCCCACCCTCAGCCATGAGGAGCACAACCGGGTGATCGAGCTTTGCGTGCAGGAAGCGCGCGGCCGCGTGCCGGTGATCGCGGGGGCGGGTTCCAACTCCACCGGGGAAGCCATCGCCCTGACCCGCCACGCCAGGGAGGTCGGCTGCGATGCGGTGCTGTCGGTGACCGGCTATTACAACAAGCCCACCCAGGAAGGTCAGTACCGTCATTTCATGGCGATCGCCGACGCGGTGGACATTCCCATCATCCTCTACAACATCCCCGGCCGCGCCGTGGTCCAGATCTCGGTCGAGACGATGGCGCGCCTTGCCCGGCACCCGAACATCATCGGCGTGAAGGACGCCACTGCCGACCTCACGCGCCCCAGCCGCGAACGCCTTGCCATCGGCCCGGGCTGGCTGATGCTGTCGGGCGAGGACGGCACAGCGCTGGGCTATAACGCGCACGGCGGGGCGGGCTGCATCTCGGTGACGGCCAATATCGCGCCGCGCCTGTGCGCCGAATTGCAGGCCGCCTGCGCCGCGGGCGATTTCGCCACGGCGCGGCAGTATCAGGACCGGCTGATGCCGCTGCACGAAGCGCTGTTCTGCGAGACCAGCCCCGCGCCGGTGAAATACGCCGCGTCGCTGCTGGGCAAGAGCGGCGAGAGCGTGCGCCTGCCGCTGGCCGAAGCCAGCGAGGCGGCGCGCACCCTGGTCAAGGCGGCGATGCAGAAGGCGGGGCTGATCAACTGAAGTCCCGCGGGCCGGGATGACAGGTTCCACGAATGGCCAAAAAGAAAGACGACGGCACCAAGGTCATTGCCGACAACCGCAAGGCGCGCTTCGCCTATGCGATCGAGGACACGCTGGAAGCGGGCATCCTGCTGGTGGGCTCCGAGGTCAAATCGCTGCGCGCGGGCAAGTCCACCATTTCGGAAAGCTATGCCCAGGCCAAGGACGGCGAGCTGTTCCTGGTCAATGCCTATATCCCGGAATACATGCAGGCCAGCCGCTTCAACCACGAGCCCAGGCGGGTGCGCAAGCTGCTGGTCCACAAGCGCGAGGCCGCCAGGCTCGCCGCCGCCATCCAGCGCGAAGGCATGACGCTGGTGCCGCTGAAGATGTATTTCAACGCCAAGGGCCGGGCCAAGGTGGAACTGGGCATCGCGCGCGGCAAGAAGATGCACGACAAGCGCCAGACCGAAAAACAGCGCGACTGGCAACGTGATAAGGCGCGGCTGATGCGGAACAGGGGTTGATCCGACAGGCGGGATTGCGTTCCCCTCGCGGCTTTGCCGCCCGGCCGGGAAGGGCAACGGAACACCTATAATCCCGCCGCGGCTTTCGCCTTCGTCACCACGTCCTCGAACATCTTTTCCGTCAGCACACCGGTATTGGTGTTGTAGCGCGAGCAGTGATAACTCGCGATCAGCCTGAACCCGCCGATCTCATACGTTGCGCCGTGTTTGAAAGGATGGGCGGCGATCCTCGCATCCAGCGCCTTCAACACGCTGTCATGGGCGATCTTGCCCAGCGCCAGGATGGCCTTCACATGCGGCAGCGTCTCAAGCTCGCTCGCCAGGAACTGGCGGCAGGTCCTGATCTCCGACGGTTCGGGCTTGTTCTGCGGCGGCACGCAGCGCACCGCATTGGCGATGCGGCAGCCCACCAGCTGCAACGTATCGTCGGCGCGCTCCTCATACGTGCCCTTCGCCAGCCCCAGCTTCAGCAGCGTGGCGTAAAGCAGGTCGCCCGCCCAGTCGCCGGTGAAGGGGCGGCCCGTACGGTTCGCGCCCTGGAGCCCCGGCGCAAGCCCCGCGATCAGCAGGCGCGCATCCAGCGGGCCGAAGCTGGGCACGGGCGCGTTGAACCAGTCCGGGTAGCTGGCGCGGTTGGCGTCGCGAAACGCCTTCAGTCGCGGACAGAGCGGGCAGTCATGGGCGGGGGAAGCGGGGACCTTCATGCCCTCCGCTTACCCGCCTCATGCGGTTTGCGCAAACTGCGGGGTGGCCTTGCTGGTATCGCGGGCGATCTGCGCCCGCAGCTCGTCCAGCTCGATGAAATTGTCGGCCTGGCGGCGCAGTTCGTCGGCGACCATGGGCGGGGTGGTGCGGATGGTCGAAACCACGCTCACGCGCTTGCCGCCCCGCTGCACCGCCTCGACCAGGCGGCGGAAATCGCCGTCGCCGGAGAAGATCACCACATGGTCCACCTTGCCCGCCATTTCCATCACGTCGATGGCCAGCTCGATGTCCATGTTGCCCTTGACGCGGCGGCGGCCTTGCGGATCGGTGAATTCCTTGAGCGGCTTAGTCACCACCATGAAGCCGTTATAATCCAGCCAGTCCACCAGCGGCCTGAGCGGCGAGAATTCCTGGTCCTCGGCCACGGCGGTGTAATAGAAGGCCCGCACCAGCGTGCCCTTGCGGGCGAACAGTTCCAGCAGCCGTTTGTAATCGATGTCGAACTGCAATCCCTTGGCCGCGCCATACAGGTTGGCGCCGTCGATGAACAATGCGAGTTTCTCGGCAGGGTAGAAAAGCATATGACCTCCAACACAACTGAAGGGCGGCGCGCCTTATCTCGTGGTGCGGGCCCGGTGATCGCCTATGGTCCGGCGCCATGATCCTCTTGGGTCTGGGCGCCAATCTTCCGTCCCACGCCGGCCCGCCGCAGCAAACGCTACGGGCGGCACTGGCCGCCCTGGAACGCAAGGGCATCAAAATCCTGTCTGTTTCGTCCTTTTATGAGACACCGGCCTGGCCTCTTCCCACGGACCCGCCTTTCGTGAATGCGGTGGCCGCCGCCGACACCGGCCTTCAACCCGTTGAACTTCTGGCCGTTTTGCATGGCGTTGAAACGGATTTCGGGCGTTTGCGTTCCACCCCGAATGCGCCGCGCACACTGGATTTGGACCTCCTCGACCATGACGGCCGCGTGATGGAGGGGCCGGTCATCCTGCCGCATCCGCGCCTGGCCCGGCGCAGCTTCGTGCTGGTGCCGCTGGCGGAAATCGCGCCTGGCTGGCGGCACCCCGTCACGGGCGAAGGGGTGCGGGACATGCTCGCAAGGCTGCCGGACCGGGACGTTCCCAGGAAATTGCCCTAGCTATCGGCACCGCTTTTCTGGTATCTCCCGGACAATTCCTGATGGCGGCTCGCTTTTCGGGCCGTTATATTATTGAACTTCCACAGGAAACTGTCGGTACAGGAAACTGCTGGAACCCAACCGCCGGAAAAACCGTAAGGACACTCATGGCCCGCGTCACCGTCGAGGATTGCGTCGACAAGATTCCCAACCGTTTTGACCTTGTCCTGACCGCCGCCTTCCGCGCCCGCCAGCTTTCGGGCGGCGCCGAACCGTTGCTGGACCGCGATCGCGACAAGAATCCCGTCGTCGCCCTGCGCGAGATCGCGGGCCGGCTGATCAAGCCCGACGAGGCCAAGGAAGAATATATCCGCTCGCTGCAGAAGCATGCGGAAGTGGACGAGCCGGAAGAGGCCCGCCCCGAAACCGACGACCGCGAGGATCCCTCGCACCGCCAGGTCACCGAGGAAGAACTGTTGCGCGCATTGACCTCGGAGGCCCAGCGCCGGGCCGAGCCGCAGCCGGAGCCGGAAGCCGACTACGAGGAGTGAGGTGCGACCGGCGATAGCCGGTCAAATCGGTCCGGTGGACCGGTTTGAGCACCGAACGCCGCGCGCTTGAGCGAGCGGCAGCACGACCCGCCGAGCGGCAGATGGCAAGCCAGCCTTCCAGAAAAGCCGGGCCAGCCCGGCTTTTTTGCTGCCGGCTTCATTTCTGATTTCCGCCTTCTGCGCCTATATTTCGCGCATGAGCACCCACACCCCCGTTCCGGCCGAGAGGCCCGTCCGGCCTGCCGCCGCGCAGCCGCCGCCCCGGGGCCGCCGCCGGCTGATGCGCCAGACCGATCTGGTCGAGCGGGTGCTGGCCTATGACCCCGACGCCGACGAGGCCCTGCTCAACAAGGCCTATGTCTATGCCATGACGGCGCACGGCAAGCAGTTCCGCGCCTCGGGTGATCCCTATTTCGCCCATCCGCTGGAGGTGGCGGCGATCCTGACCGACCTCAAGCTCGACGTGCCCACCATCGTGACCGCGCTGCTGCACGACACGATCGAGGACACGCTCGTCACCTATGACGACATCAAGGCGAAGTTCGGGGAGGAGATCGCGGGCCTGGTGGACGGCGTCACCAAGCTGTCCCAGCTGGAGGTCTTTTCCGAGCGCACCAAGCAGGCGGAGAATTTCCGCAAGTTGATGCTGGCCATCACCAGCGACATCCGCGTGCTCCTGGTCAAGCTGGCCGACCGGCTGCACAACATGCGCACGCTGGGCTATATCGGCAAGCCCGACAAGCGCCGCCGGATCGCGCAGGAGACGGTGGACATCTATGCGCCGCTGGCGGGGCGCATCGGCATGCAGAACATGCGCGAGGAGCTGGAAGACCTGGCCTTCGCGGAACTGGATCCGGAAGCGCGCAATTCCATCGTCACCCATTTCGCGCGGCTGGACATGGTGGGCGGCGACCGGGTGGGCCGCATCGCCGACCAGATCAAGCGCCGCCTGGCCGAAGACGGCATGGAAGCCTGGGTCTATGGCCGGGGCAAGCGGCCCTTCTCGATCTGGCGCAAGCTCCAGACCAAGAAACTGTCCTTCGAACAGCTTTCCGACATCTTCGGCTTCCGCGTGATCGTGGGCTCGACCGCCGACTGCTACCGCGCGCTGGGCATCATCCACACCAGCTGGCAGATGGTGCCCGAACGCTTCAAGGATTTCATCTCCACGCCCAAGCCCAACGGCTACCGCTCGATCCACACCACGGTGATCGGGCCGGAAAAGCAGCGCGTCGAGATCCAGATACGCACCCAGGAAATGCACGACGTGGCCGAGCGCGGCGTGGCCGCCCACTGGCGCTACCGCGAGCATGTGCCGGACAAGGGCCTTCCCGACAGCGCCACCTATGGCTGGCTGCGCGACATGGTGGACCTCTTGGAAAAGGGCGACAGCCCGGAAGAGGCGCTGGAACATTCCAAGCTGGCGCTCTACCAGGACCAGGTCTTCTGCTTCACGCCCAAGGGCTCGCTGATCTCGCTGCCGCGCGGGGCCACGCCCATCGACTTTGCCTATGCGGTGCATACCGACCTGGGCAACAGCGCGGTGGGGGCCAAGGTCAACGGCAACCATGTGGCGCTGCACATCCCGCTCAAGAACGGCGACCAGGTGGAGATCATCACCAACAAGGGCTCCACCCCGTCGCCCATGTGGGAGCAGTTCGTGGTCACGGGCCGGGCGCGGGCCGAGATCCGCCGCTTCCTGCGCCACGCCCAGCGCGACGAGAATGTGAAGTTCGGCCGCAAGATCCTGGAGAAGGTGTTCGCCGACGAGGGGCGCGAACTGACCGACAAGGCGATAGAGGAAGTGGCCAAGAAGCTGCGCGTCTCCAAGCCCGACGATGTCTATGCCGATGTGGGCCGGGGCGCGCTGCGCGGGCACGAGGTGTTGCAGGCCGTGTTCCCCGAGCTCAAGCGCGCGGGCAAGGTCAAGCCCGCGGCGCTGCCGGGCGAGGTGAAGCCCATCTCGATCCGGGGGCTGACGGAAGGCATCTCCTACACGCTGGGCCAGTGCTGCCATCCGCTGCCGGGCGACCGCATCGTGGGCATCAACACGCCGGGCGAAGGGCTGGTGGTCCATACGATCGACTGCGCCGAGCTGGACAAGGCGCAGAACATGGATGACTGGCTGGACGTGGCCTGGGGCCGCGGCGCGTCGGAGATGGGCCTGTCGGTGGCGCGCGTCGCCGTGCGGGTGAAGAATGCGCCGGGCAGTCTGGCGACGGTGATGGCGGCCATCGCGGCCAACGGCGGCAACATCTTCAATCTCAAGGTGACCAGCCGCAATCCGCTGTTTTTCGATTTCACCGTGGACATCGAAGTGCGCGACGTGGCCCATCTGCAGAACATCCTGGGCGCGCTGCGGGTGAGTGACGCGGTGGAATCGGTCGATCGCGTGCGCGAAGCCGACAGCAGCGAGGCCTGATGCCGCGCATGGACGGCCTGACCGTGTTCGGCCTTCTCGCCGTCACCCTGATGCTGGCGACCTATGCGCTGGAAAGCCGCAGTCCCTGGTTCGTCCTCGCCTTCGCCTTTTCCTGCTGGCTGGGTTCGGCATACGGTTTCCTGCAGGGCGCCTGGCCGTTCGGTGCGATCGAGGCCATATGGGGCGCGGTGGCGCTCAGGCGCTGGTGGAGGCGAAGGCAATGAACGTCGAACAGGTATTGAACGAATTCAAGAAATCCGGCGCCCTTCTGGAAGGGCATTTCATCCTCTCCAGCGGGCTTCACTCCGACAGGTTCCTGCAGAAGGCGCTGGTGTTCCAGGATGCCAAACGCACCGCCAAGCTGTGCAAGGCGCTGGCGGCCAAGGTGAAGAAGGAAGTGAAGGACGAGATCACGGCCATCGTCTCGCCCGCGGTGGGCGGGATCGTGCCGGGCTATGAGATGGGCCGCCAGATGGGCCTTCCGGCCATGTATGTCGAGCGGGTGGACGGCGAATTCCAGCTCCGCCGCAACTTCACCCTGAAGAAGGGCCAGAAGGTGCTGATGGTGGAAGACATCGTCTCCACGGGCGTCTCCAGCCGCGAATGCATCGCCGCCATAAAAAAGACCGGCGCGAAGGTGGTGGCCGCCTGTTGCCTGATCGACCGTTCGGCGGGCAAGGCCAAGGTGGGCGTGCCGCTGATCGCGCTGGCGGAATGGAAGGTGCCTGCCTGGCCCGCGGACCGGCTGCCGCCGCATCTGCGGAACATCCCGGCGGTCAAGCCGGGCTCCAGAGGATTGTCGTGATCGCCCTCGACCAGATCAACCTGGTGGTTGCGGACCCGGAAGCGACGCTGCGCTTCTATCGCCTCCTGGGCGTGAAGATTCCGGAGCGCGCGATCTGGCGAACCCCGAGCGGCATTCACCATGTCGGTGTGGAATGCGGCCATGCGGGCCTGGATTTCGACAGCAGGGCGCTGGCGAAAGTCTACAACGCGGGGTTCCGCCCGGGGCGGGCATCCAAAGCGCCGTCGGGCGGCAATGTGGTGATCGGTTTCACCGTCGGCAGCCGCCGCCGCGTGGATGCCCTGTATGAAAAGGCGGTCGCGGCGGGCTATCGCGGCCTGCAGCCGCCCTGGGATGCGTTCTGGGGCGCGCGCTATGCCATCGTGGCCGATCCCGACGGCAATCATGTCGGCCTGATGAGCCCGCGCGATCCCCGCAAACGCGCGCCGGCGCCGCCGCTATGACCGGGCCGCGCCTCGGCGTGAACGTCGATCATGTCGCGACCGTGCGCGAGGCGCGCGGCGGCGACAATCCCGATCCGGTGCGCGCCGCCATCCTGGCGCAGCAGGCCGGCGCCGACGGCATCACCGCGCACTTGCGCGAAGACCGCCGCCATATCTCGGACGACGACATCGCGCGGCTGTCGGCCATGCTGGATATTCCGCTGAACCTGGAAATGGCCGCGACGGACGAGATGGCCGCCATCGCGCTCAAGCACCGGCCCCATGCGGCCTGCATCGTGCCGGAGAAGCGCGAGGAGCGCACCACCGAAGGCGGCATCGACACGGCGGGCCAGCATAATCGCCTTCAGCCCATCGTCGCGGCGCTGGGGGCCGCGCGCATCCGCGTGTCGATGTTCATCGAGCCCGACCGCCGCCAGCTTGACGCCAGCCGGGCGCTGGGCGCGCCGGTGGTGGAGTTGCATACCGGCGCCTATGCCAACGCCGCGGGCGCGGCGCGCGAGGCCGAGCTGGCCCGCATCCGCGAGGCCGCCGCCTATGGCGACAGCATCGGGCTTGAGATTCATGCGGGCCATGGCCTGACCTATGGCAATGTCGGGCCCATCGCCGCCATTCCCCAGATCGCCGAACTCAATATCGGCCATTTCCTGATCGGCGAGGCGATCTTCGTGGGCCTGGCAGATTCCATCCGCGAAATGCGCCGTCTGATGGATGAGGCGCGCGGGAGCGCCGGTGCGAACCGGAGCGACCGGGAGGAAAAGTCATGATCCTCGGCATGGGCTCCGACCTGATCGACATCCGCCGCATCGAAAAGACCATCGCCGCGCACGGCGAACGTTTCCTGGACCGGGTCTTCACCGATATCGAGCGGGCCCGCTCCGACCGCCGCGCCCAGCGCGCCGCCAGTTATGCCAAGCGCTTTGCCGCCAAGGAGGCTTGCGCCAAGGCGCTGGGAACCGGACTGAACCAGGGCGTGTTCTGGCGCGACATGGGGGTGGTGAACCTGCCGGGCGGCAAGCCCACAATGGCCCTGACCGGCGGCGCCCTGAAAAGGCTCGAAAAAATCACACCGGGCGGCCACCGGGCCCAGATAGACCTCACCATCACCGATGATTTTCCGCTGGCTCAGGCCATTGTGATCATCTCGGCCGTGCCGCTGGAGGCGCCGGAAGCCGCGCCGGGCGCCAAAGATTAATCCCTTGATCCTTGACAGAGCGGGCCGCAGCCCCTTTCTGTCGCTCCCCAACAGCGGAAAAGAGCAATGTCGGAATCGGAAATGGCGGCCAAGACCGGGCAGAAGGAAGGCGAATCCTGGGGGGAACTCGCCAAGACGGTGATCTATGCCGGCCTGATCGCGCTGGTGATCCGCACCTTCCTGTTCCAGCCCTTCAACATTCCGTCCGCCTCGATGGAGGCGACGCTGCTGGTGGGCGACTATCTGTTCGTCGAGAAGTTCGCCTATGGTTACAGCCGCTACACCTTTCCCTTCGGCGGCTGGCCTTTCGGCGACGCCATGCATGGCCGTTTCCTGGGCCGCCAGCCCGCCCGCGGCGACGTGATCGTGTTCAAGTATCCGCAGGACAACAGCACCGATTTCATCAAGCGGCTGATCGGCCTTCCGGGCGACAAGATCCAGATGATCGGCGGACGGCTTTACTTGAACGACAAGATCGTGCCGCGCCGCCGCGTCGCCGACTATGTCGAGACGGTGGACGGCGAGCAGCACCACGTTCCGCAATATGAAGAGACGCTGCCGGGCGGCGTGACGTATCTCACGCTCGACCGCGATCCCGACGGCCCGCTGGACAATACCGAACCCTATGTCGTGCCCGCCGGCCATTACTTCATGATGGGCGACAACCGCGACAACAGCGACGACAGCCGCCAGGCGGTGGGCTTCGTGCCGGCCGAGAATCTGGAAGGCAAGGCCGAGATCCGCTTCTTCTCGACCGACGGCTCGGCCCGCTTCTGGGAAGTCTGGAAATGGCCCTTCGCCGTGCGCTATTCGCGCATTCTTTCGCTGGTGAAGTGAGACGGTGCCGGACGCGCTTTCCGAAAAGCTCGGCCACGCCTTCCACGATCCGGCCCTGCTCAGGCGCGCGCTGACCCATGCCAGCACCGATGCGCGCGCCTCCAACGAGCGGCTGGAATTCCTGGGCGACCGCGTGCTGGGCCTGATCGTGGCCGAGACGCTGCATGCGCGCTATCCCGAAGCCGACGAGGGCGCGCTGACCCGGCGCGTGCATGCGCTGGTGCGCTGGGAGACCTGCGCGAAAGTGGGCGAACGGATCGGGCTGTGGGACCATCTGATCCTCAGCCGCGATTTTTCCGGCGGCGGCGGGCGCAGCCGCGGCCCGCTGGTGGGCAGCGCCTGCGAGGCGGTGATCGCGGCGCTTTATCTCGACGGCGGCATGGAAGCCGCGCGCGCCTTCGTGAACCGGTATTGGGCGGAGATGTTCGACGATCCCGGCGCGGACACGCGCGACGCCAAGACCCGGCTGCAGGAATGGGCGCAGTCCGGCGCCAACCAGACACGCAGCGCCGGCGCGCCGGTCTATGTGCTCAAGGAGCGCACGGGCCCCGACCATGCGCCGCGCTTCGTGGTGGAGGCGCGCATCGAAGGGCTCGCGCCCGTCACCGGCGAAGGCGGCTCGAAGCGTCAGGCGGAACAGGCGGCGGCCGAAAGGCTGCTGGCGATCGTGCTGCCGGAAAAGTCCGCGCCATGACCCGCTGCGGTTTCGCCGCCATCATCGGCGCGCCCAATGCGGGCAAGTCCACGCTGATCAACGCGCTGGTGGGTTCCAAGGTCGCCATCGTCACTCCCAAGGTGCAGACCACGCGCATGCCGGTGCGCGGCATCGCCATCGCGGGCGAAACCCAGACCGTGTTCGTGGACACGCCGGGCATCTTCCGCCCGCGCCGCAGGCTGGACCGCGCGATGGTGACGTCGGCCTGGTCGGGCGCGGAGGAAGCCGACGCCGTGCTGCTGGTCGTCGATGCCGCCGACCTGGCGGCACATGCCGGCAGCCCCGCCGCCCGCGACACGGCGGCGATCCTGGAAGGCCTGAAAGAGGGCCAGGGAAAAGACCGGGGCCGGAAGAAGGCCCTGGTGCTGAACAAGATCGACGGCATGAAACGCGCCGACCTTCTGCCGCTGGTCGAACGTTTCCGCGGCGAAGGCCTGTTCGAGGATGTGTTTCTGATCTCGGCGCTGAAGGGCGAAGGCGTGGCTGACGTGGCGCAATGGGTCGCGGCGCGCATGCCGGAAGGGCCGTGGCTGTATCCCGAAGATCAGGCGGCCGACATCCCCTCGCGCCTGCTGGCGGCCGAAGTGACGCGCGAGAAGATCTATCTGCGCCTGCACGACGAACTGCCCTATGCCAGCGCGGTCGAGACGGAAAAATGGGAAGAGCGCAAGGACGGCTCGGTCCGCATCGACCAGGTGATCTATGTCCAGCGCGAAGGCCAGAAGGCGATCGTGCTGGGCAAGGGCGGCGCCACCATCAAGAAGATCGGCGAACTGGCGCGCGCCGAGCTGGAAGCCCTGTTCGCCCGCCGGGTGCACCTGTTCCTGTTCGTGAAGGTGCGCGAGGACTGGGCGGAAAAGAGCGAGCATTACAAGGAAATCGGGCTCGACTTCCCCAATGAATGATCGCGAGCGCCGCGTCTTGCGGCGCGACCCTCCACCCGCACCGGCTGTCGCCCCCCGCGGCGCGAAGCGCCTGGCGGCGGGAGATGCCGCAGCGACGTGTTTGCCGGAGGCAAACCTGAGCTGCGGCAGAGTGAATGATCGCGTGCGCCGCAAGCCGCGGCGCGTCTGTCCACCCGCACCGGCTGTCGCCCCCCGCGGCGCGAAGCGCCTGGCGGGGGGAGATGCCGCAGCGATGTGTTTGCCGGAGGCAAACCTGAGCTGCGGCAGAGGGGGGTAAACAGATGGAATGGTCTGATGACGCCATCGTGCTCTCCTCGCGCGCCCACGGCGAAACCGGCGCGGTGCTGGAATTGCTCACCCGCGACCATGGGCGCCACATGGGGCTGGTGCGCGGCGGCGCATCGCGCCGCGTCAGGCCCGTGCTCCAGCCCGGCAACGCAGTGCATGTGCAATGGCGCGCCCGGCTGGAGGAGCATCTGGGCACTTACACATGCGAACTCGCGCGCGCGCGGGCGGGCGAACTGATGGACAGCCGCCAGACGCTGGCGGGGCTCAACGCCTTCTGCGCCGTGACGGGCGCGGCCATGCCGGAACGCGAGGCCCATGCGTCCGTTTTCCTGGGCGGCGAGATCCTGCTGGATGCGATGATGACCAACGATGCGGCGCACTGGCTGCCGCTCTATGTGCGCTGGGAAGCGGGGCTGCTGGAGGCGCTGGGCTTCGGCCTCGACCTTTCCGAATGCGCCGCGACCGGTGCGAAGGACGCGCTGGCGTTCGTCTCGCCGCGCACGGGCCGCGCCGTCTCGCGCGCCGCGGCGGGCGCCTATGCGCCGCGCCTGTTCCCGCTGCCGGCTTTCCTGCTGGATGCGGGCGCGGCGCCACAGCCGGGCGATGCGGCGGCAGGGCTCAGGCTCACCGGTCATTTCCTGCACGAGCGCGTGCTGCTGCCGCACGGCCGCGCGATGCCCCAGGCCAGGACGCGGCTGGACGCGATCGCCGCCGAACTGAAATAGGGCGAATCGGAATAGAAAGCGATCATGGTTGCCGTTCCCGACGAAATCCGTTCCGAACCCCTCAGCAAGGCGCTGGCCGAACGCTATCTGGCCTATGCGCTGTCCACCATCACCCAGCGCGCGCTGCCCGATGCGCGCGACGGGCTCAAGCCCGTGCACCGGCGCATCCTCTATGGCATGCGGCTGCTCAGGCTCGATCCGGCGTCCGCGTTCAAGAAGTCGGCCAAGGTGGTGGGCGATGTGATGGGCTCGTTCCATCCGCATGGCGACCAGGCGATCTATGACGCGCTGGTGCGGCTGGCCCAGGAATTCTCGGTCCGCTATCCGCTGGTGGACGGGCAGGGCAATTTCGGCAACATCGACGGCGATAACGCCGCCGCCATGCGCTACACCGAAAGCCGCATGACCGATGCGGCGGCCGCCCTCCTGGAAGGGCTGGACGAGAATGCCGTTGATTTCCGCACCACCTATGACGGCGAAACGCAGGAACCGATGGTCCTGCCCGCCGCCTTCCCGAACCTTCTGGCCAACGGCGCCAGCGGCATCGCGGTGGGCATGGCGACCAGCATCCCGCCGCACAATCTTGGCGAGCTTTGCGCGGCCACCATCGCGCTGATCGAGAATCCCGCGATCCAGGACCGCAGCCTGCTGAAATTCGTGAAGGGGCCCGACTTCCCCACCGGCGGCATCGTGGTCGAGGACCAGGCGGCGATCGCCGAGGCCTACAAGACGGGGCGGGGCGGTTTCCGCGTGCGCGCCCGCTGGAAGAAGGAAGAGGGCGCGCGCGGCGCCTGGCAGATCGTCGTCACCGAGATTCCCTATCAGGTCCAGAAGTCCAAGCTGATCGAGCGCATCGCCGAGCTTCTGGAACAGAAGAAGCTGCCGCTGCTCGACGATGTCCATGACGAGTCGGCGGAAGACGTCCGCATCGTGCTCACGCCCAAGAGCCGCACCGCCCCGCCCGAAATCCTGATGGAGCAGCTCTTCCGCGCCACCGACCTGGAAGCGCGCATCCCGCTCAACATGAATGTGCTGGATCGCGGCCTGGTGCCGAAGGTGATGAGCCTGAAGGAGGCGCTGGCCGCCTTCGCCGCCCACCGGCGCGAGGTGCTGGAACGGCGCAGTGCCTTCCGGCTGGAGAAGATCGCCTCCCGGCTGGAGGTGCTGGAAGGCTATCTCGCCGTCTTCCTGAACCTGGACAAGGTGATCAAGATCATCCGCACCGAGGACGAACCCAAGCCTGTGCTGATGAAGGCGTTCAAGCTGACCGAGGTGCAGGCCGACGCCATCCTCAACATGCGCCTGCGGTCGTTGCGCAAGCTGGAAGAGATGGAGATCCGCCGCGAGCATGACGCGCTGACGAAGGAGCGCAAGGAGCTGACGAAACTGCTGGGCTCCGAAAAGCTCAAGTCGGAAAAGCTGATCGAGGAACTGAAGGACATTGACGCCCGCTTCGGCCTCAAGACGGCGCTGGGCCGCCGCCGCACCGAGATCGCCAAGGCCGCCCATGTGGCCGAGATGACCGCGCTGGCCGAGCATGTCGAGGAGCGCGCCAATGCCGTGCCGCAGGAGCCGATCACGGTCGTCTGCTCCGCCAAGGGCTGGCTGCGCGCGCTGAAAGGCCATCAGGAACAGTCGCCCGACGACAAGTACCGCGAGGGCGACCGCGCGCGTTTCTGGTTCCATGCCCAGACCACCGACCGCATCATGCTGCTGGCCACCGACGGGCGCTTCTATACGCTGGAAGGCAGCAGGCTGCCGGGCGGCCGCGGCAATGGCGAGGCCATCCGCAGCTTCATCGACCTGCCGCCGGACGCCGACATCGTGACCATGTTCGCGCATGTGCCGGGCCGCAGGCTGCTGGTGGCTGCCTCCAGCGGGCACGGCTTCATCACGGGCGAGGATGACGCCGTGGCCATGACCCGCAAGGGGAAACAGGTGATGAATGTGAAGCCGGGCGTGGAAGCGGCGTCCTGTCACGGCGTGGATGGCGACCATGTCGCCGTGATCGGCCGGAACCACAAGCTGCTGATCTTCCCCCTGGCCGACGTGCCGGAAATGGCGCGGGGGCAGGGCGTTTACCTGCAGAAATACACGGGCAGCGAACTGTCAGACGCCATTGCCTTCTATTGGAAGACGGGTCTCAAGGACGCGAACGGGCGGCTGTTCTCGCCTTCCGAACTCAAGGACTGGAAGGGCGCGCGCGCCCAGGCGGGCCGGCTGGCGCCGCGCGGCTTCTCGAAGGCGGACGCCTTCGCCGATCCGCAATGACGGCGGCGATCTAGGCGTGGCCGGTGATGAGCCACAGGATCAGGATGATCGGCAATGGAATGCCGATCGCCCATAGCAGTATCGAGCGCATGGGGTTGCTCCGGCAGGTGGTCGAGGAGATAACTCATCCGGAAGGAACGCGTTTCCGCGTGGGTTCCTAGCGCCGCAGTTCGTAGAGCGCGATGGCCGCCGCGTTGGAGACGTTGAGGCTTTCGATCGCCGCCGCGATCGGAATGAAGGCCGAGGCCTCGCAATGCTCGCGCACCAGCCGGCGGATGCCCGCTCCTTCCGATCCCAGCACCAGCGCCACATCGCCCGCGGGCGCCGCCGCGGCCAGGCTCTCGTTTCCGTCACCGGCCAGCGCGACGCGCCAGAAACCATGGGCCGCCAGCACGTCCAGCGCGCGGGCGATGTTGACGACCTCGACATACGGGATCAGGTCCAGCGCCCCCGACGCCGCCTTGGCCAGCGCGCCCGACTGGGGCGGGGCGTGGCGGTCCTGCACCACCACCGCGGTCACGCCGAACGCCGCCGCCGTGCGCAGGATGGCCCCGACATTGTGGGGGTCGGAAAGCTGGTCCAGCACCAGCACGATCCGGCGCGGGCCTGTTCCGGGTCCCGACAATATCTCGTCCAGGTCGCGGGACTTGAGCGGCCAGGCTTCCAGCGCCGCCCCCTGGTGTACCGCGCCGGGCGGCAGCAGGCGGTCGATGGCGCCCGGTTCCAATATCTCAACCGGCACCCGTTTGAGCAGCCTTTCGCCGATGATCTCGGCGGCGCGGGGGGTCAGGACGGCCCGGCCCAGCTTGCGGCGCGGATTGGCCAAGGCGGCCTGAACGGCATGAAGACCGTAGAGCCATGAACCGCCGGAGCGGTTCGCGCCGCCGGCGCGGCCTTCCGGCGGGTTTTCGGGCCGTGCGGAAGCCTTTTCGCCTTTTTCGCGGGGCGGAAGGGGCTTGGGGGGCTGGCGGTGTCTGTTTCCGGAATCCCGGCCGCGGTTCCTGGGGCGCATGGCCGGGCTTATATAGGAGTGCGGCGGGCGGTAAAGCGGCCGGGATCGCGCGTCCGGAAATCGGGAGCAAAAACCGGCTTTTCCGCGGGAAATCCTCACTTGACAGGCGGACCCTGTTGACCAATAACCCGCGATCCGCAGCCAACACCTTTCTGGAGGTATTTTTTCGCTCGGCAAACGCACACGGGCGAAAGCAGCAGCGCCGGCCGGTCATTTGGTTGTACAACCCGTTGATCCAGTTGGAAAATTTAACCGGAGGGGTGCCCGAGTGGCTAAAGGGGACGGACTGTAAATCCGTTGGCTACGCCTACGTTGGTTCGAATCCAACCCCCTCCACCATCCTCGGCCCGTCAGGGCTGCCGGATGGCGATCCAGTCATCCGGCGTCGCGAAGCGGCAGAGGATGCCCGACGAGCGAAGGCGAGAAGGGCTTCGAGGCGCTGACGAGAGAAGGAAGTCGAATAGGCGGGTGTAGCTCAATGGTAGAGCAACAGCCTTCCAAGCTGATGACGAGGGTTCGATTCCCTTCACCCGCTCCAGTTTTCCGGCCCCGCCGGACGAGAATTTGAAGTTCGAGAGTTGACGTTACAGGCGGCGCAAGCCGGAGCACACGAAAGAAGCAGGAACGCAAGTCATGGCGAAAGCGAAGTTTGAGCGGAACAAGCCGCATTGCAACATCGGGACGATTGGTCATGTGGACCATGGCAAGACGTCGCTGACGGCGGCGATCACGAAGGTGCTTGCGGAGACGGGCGGAGCGACGTTCACGGCCTATGACCAGATCGACAAGGCGCCGGAGGAGAAGGCGCGCGGGATCACGATCTCGACGGCGCATGTGGAGTATGAGACGGAGAAGCGGCACTACGCCCATGTCGACTGCCCCGGCCATGCGGACTATGTGAAGAACATGATCACGGGCGCGGCGCAGATGGACGGGGCGATCCTGGTGGTGTCGGCCTCGGACGGCCCGATGCCGCAGACCCGCGAGCACATCCTGCTGGCCCGCCAGGTGGGCGTGCCGGCGCTGGTGGTGTTCATGAACAAGTGCGACATGGTCGATGATCCGGAACTTCTGGACCTGGTGGAGATGGAAGTGCGCGAGCTGCTGTCGAGCTACCAGTTCCCCGGGGACGACATTCCGATCGTGCGCGGCTCGGCGCTGATGGCGCTGGAGAACAAGGAGCCCAAGCTGGGCCATGACGCGATCCTGGAGCTGATGCGCCAGGTGGACAGCTATATCCCCCAGCCGGACCGTCCGGTGGACCAGCCGTTCCTGATGCCGATCGAGGACGTGTTCTCGATCTCGGGGCGCGGCACGGTGGTGACGGGGCGTGTGGAGCGCGGGATCATCAAGGTGGGCGAGGAGGTTGAGATTGTGGGCATCCGCCCGACCTCCAAGACCACGGTGACGGGCGTTGAGATGTTCCGCAAGCTGCTGGACCAGGGCCAGGCGGGCGACAATATCGGGGCGTTGCTGCGCGGGATCGAGCGCGACGGTGTGGAGCGCGGCCAGGTTCTGGCCAAGCCGGGCAGCGTGACGCCGCACACCCAGTTTGTGGCGGAAGCCTATATCCTGACCAAGGACGAGGGCGGCCGTCATACGCCGTTCTTCGCCAACTATCGTCCGCAGTTCTATTTCCGGACCACGGACGTGACGGGGATCGTGAAGCTGCCGGCGGGCACGGAGATGGTGATGCCGGGCGACAATGTGTCGGTGGAGGTGGAACTGATCGTGCCGATCGCGATGGAAGAGAAGCTGCGCTTCGCCATCCGCGAAGGCGGCCGCACCGTCGGCGCCGGCGTCGTCGCGAAAATCTTGAA
>DASZVO010000032.1:0-59663 GCA_035547015.1 Rhizomicrobium sp.
ATTGTGTGCGGCACGGGAATCGCGCTCGCCCAGGAACGATCGCCTGCGCCGGTCGCGGCGCCTTTGCCGGTCACGGTCACACTCAGTCCGATCAGCGCCAATGTCGCATCCACCGACCAGCGGCTGCTCAATGCCGACAGCGATCAGGACAATTGGCTGCTTTACGGGCGGACTTACGACAATCAACGCTTCTCGCCTCTCACACAAATCACCAGGGACAATGTGAACCGTCTTTCCATCAAGGCGATGATCCACACCGGGGTGATCAACAGCTTCGAAGCAACGCCCCTGGTGGTGGACGGCATCATGTATGTCTCCACGCCTCTGGACCACGTTCAGGCCTATGACGCGGTCACCGGCGAGTTGAAATGGAGCTATAATCCCATCCTGGGCTACACCGATAATTGCTGCGGCCCCCAGTCACGCGGCGTCGCGGTGGCCTATGGCAAGGTCTTCATCGCCCAGCTGGACGGCCAGGTGGTGGCGCTGGATGCCAAGACCGGTGCCATCGTCTGGAAAAGCGTGATCGCGGACACCATTCCAGCGCCGACCCATTACTACGCCTTCACCATGGCGCCCCAGGTTTTCAACGGCATGGTGATGGTGGGCAATTCCGGCGCTGAATATCCTACCCGCGGATTTGTCGAGGCGCTGGATGCTGCGACCGGCAAACTGGTCTGGCGCTTCTATACCACCGCCGCGCCAGACCAGCCTGGCGGCAAGAGCTGGAGCGAAGACAGCTGGAAATATGGTGGCAGCTCGGTGTGGAACACCCCCGCCATCGACCCGAAGAACTATCTGGTCCTGTTCGCCACCGGCAATCCCAATCCCGACTACTGGGGCGAGAACCGCAAGGGCGACAACGCCTATACCGATTCCATCGTGGCCGTCGATCTGCGCACCGGAAAGTTGCGCTGGTGGTACCAGCAGGTCGCCCACGATGTGTGGGACTATGACTGCCCCTCGCCCGTGGTGCTGTTCGACGTGAAGGACGAAAAGGGCAGGACCATCCCCGCCGCGGCCGAGGCGGGCAAGCTGGGCAATGTCTTCATCGTCAACCGCCTGACGGGCAAGCTGATCCACAAATCCGAACCCTTCGTGAAGCAGGCCGACGACATGTTCGTCGTGCCTTCCGACAAGCCCTTCACCCGCTATCCCGGCATCAATGGCGGCAATCTGTGGTCGCCGCCCGCCTATTCGCCGCTGACGGGGAATTTCTATGTGATGGGAATCAACCAGGCCTTCACCGTCACCGCCTTCCCCTTTCCCGAATACAAGCCGGGCACGCCCACGGTGGGCCAGCAGGTCGGCGGCATCCAGAAGCCCGCGCCCCAGGACCAGTATCCGGTGGACGGCACGCTGAGCGCGGTCAACGTGAATACCGGAAAGATCGCCTGGCAATACAAGGCCAGCCTGCCCATGTATGGCGGCGTGCTGGCGACGGCGGGCGGACTGGTCTTTGCGGGCGAGATGGACGGGGCGTTCGACGCTTTCGACGCCGCCACGGGCGAAAAACTGTGGTCGCAGAATCTGGGCATCGGCGTGTGCACGCCGCCCATCACCTATCGCGTGAAGGGCGTGCAGTATGTGGCCGTTGGGGCGGCGGGCTGTGCACGCTCCAACGGGCTGATAAAAGATGCCAGCAGGGCGCAGTTCAGCGACGTGATCGCCATCTATGCCCTGCCGAAAGACTGATTGGAAAAACAGACAGGAGACGTTCATGACCCCGTGGAAGAATTTTGCGCTGGCGGCCCCCTTCCTGCTGCTGGCCGGGACGGCCGAAGCCGCCACCGCGGCGCGCGCACCTTTCGGCGCGCTGCCGGACGGCACCAAGGTCGAGGCGGTGACGCTGACCAACGGCGTGGGCATGAGCGCCAGGATCATGACCCTGGGCGCCACGCTGCAATCGCTGACCGTGCCCGACAAGGCGGGGCGCAAGCAGGACGTGGTGCTGGGCTATGACACGGCGCAGGAATATCTGGCCCGGCCCAATTTCTTCGGCGCGTCGGTGGGACGCTATGCCAACCGCATCGCCAGGGGGAAATTCACGCTCGACGGCAAGACCTATGCGCTGGAAACCAATGACGGCCCCAATTCGCTGCACGGCGGCAGCAAGGGCTTCGACAAACGGATGTGGAAGATCGACTCCGTGACGAACGGGCCGGAAGCCAAAGCCGTCTTCAGCTATGTCAGCGCCGACGGCGAGGCGGGGTTTCCCGGCGAACTGCACGTCACCGCGACCTATTCCCTGAACGAACAGAATGAACTGAAGCTCGAATACCGCGCCACCACCACCAAGCCCACGGTGCTGAACCTGACCAACCATTCCTATTTCAACCTGTCGGGCGACGACGCGCGCGACGTGATGGGCAACTTGGTGACGCTGCATGCCACGCGCTTCACACCGGTGGATGCGACGCTGATCCCGACCGGCGAGCGGCGCGCCGTGGCGGGCACGCCCTTCGACTTCCGCACGCCCCATGCGGTGGGCGCGCGCATCCGCGACGCGCGCGACGCACAGATCCGCTATGGCCGCGGCTATGACCACAATTTCATCGTGGACGGCGCGCCCGGCACGTTGCGCCCGGCGGCGCGCGTGGAAGACCCGGTGTCGGGCCGGGTGCTGGAGATGTCGGTGACCGCGCCGGGGGTGCAGTTCTATACCGGCAATTTCCTGGACGGCACCTTCATCGGCAAGAAGAGCCGCGCCTATCGCCAGGGCGATTCCATCTGCCTGGAGCCGGGCGTGTTCCCGGATTCGCCCAACCATCCCGATTTCCCCAGCGCGCGGCTGAATCCGGGCCAGACCTACACCAACACCATCGTCTACAAGTTCACGACGAAATAGCGCCCGATCATTCCACCGCGATCACGGCGACCGACTTGGCCGGCAGGTCCACCGCCAGCTTGCCGCCGTCCTTGGTGCCGGAGAATGCCGCCGGATGGATGGCGTCGGGCGCATCGAACGTGTTGTGCGCGTCCATCGCCGCGCCGGTCAGGATGCGTCCGCGCGCCGTGCCGGTAAGGTTGGTCACGACATGCGCGGACCGGTGGGGATCGGTGTTGACCAGCGCCAGATAGAGCTTGCCGTCCTTGCCGCGCGCCGCCGACACATCGACCATCGCCATGCTGTGGCCGGCGAAGCTGTAGTCCGGTCCCGACACGGTGGCCGGATAGGGCACCGCGCCCATGAAGGGCTGGTACATGTCGAAGACATGATAGGTGGGTGTCAGCAGCATCTTCGGCCCGTCGGTCAGGATCATGGCCTGCAGCACATTGACCATCTGGGCGATGGCGGCCAGCCGAACCCGGTCGGTATGGCGGTGGAAGATGTCGAGCGTCAGCGCCGCGACCACCGCATCGCGCAGGCTGTTCTGCTGATAGAGGAAGCCCGGATGGCTGCCCGGCTCCTGGTCGTACCAGGCGCCCCATTCATCCACATACAGGCCGACCTTCTTGTCCGGGTCGTACTTGTCCATTGTCGCGCTGACCTTGGAAACCAGGGGCTCCATCTCGCGCGCCAGGTCCAGCTCGCGCGCCCACAGATCCTCGCCGAAGCCGGTGGCGGGCCCGCGGTCCCTGCCCATCGGCATGGCGTAATAATGGAAACTGAGCGCCTGCAACCGGCCGCCATCCTTCATCATCGCTTCGGTGAAGGCGACGGGATCGCCCTTGCCGCCGACATTGCCGGTGGCGCCGCTGGCGACCTTGATCATGCCCATCGACGCGGGCGCGTTGACGAAGCTGGAATAGCGCGCGTTGATCGAGGCGGCATATTCCGGCGTCATGTTGCCGCCGCAGCCCCAGGTCTCGTTGCCGATGCCCAGATATTTCAGGTTCCAGGGCTTGTCGCGGCCATTGGCGCGCCGCTCGTTCGCCAACGTCGCCTTCTCATCCGAGGTCATGTATTCGACCCACTGGGCGGCGTCATAGGGCGTCAGCGAGCCGACATTGATCGACACATAGGGATCGGCGCCCACAAGTTCGGCGAAGTCCATGAATTCATGGGTGCCGAAGGCGTTATCGTCGGTCACCCCGCCCCAGTGGACATTGATGCGCACGGGGCGCTTGTCGCGCGGGCCGATCCCGTCGCGCCAGTTGTAGAGGTCGGCAAAGCAGCCGCCGGGCCAGCGGATCACCGGCACATGGATGTGCTGCAGCGCAGCGACCACGTCCTTGCGATAACCGCGGATGTTGGGAATCTTGCTGTCCGCGCCCACCCAGATGCCGCCATAGATGCCGGTGCCCAGATGCTCGGCGAACTGGCCATAGATATGCCGGTCGATCGCCGGACCTGGCCTCGAGGTGTCGACCGTGACGCTGACCTGCGCCTTCGGCGCCGGCTGTGCGCCGGCCGGCAGCGCCAGCAACAATGCCGCGCCCAGAAGAATCTTCCCGATCATGTCCCCACCTGTCTTTTGGCGCTTATGGCTGCGCGCTCGAACAGGGCCATCAAACAGAATCAGGGAAGCGCCCGCAAGCTTTCAGCATCCGAAAGAAGAAGCGCCCAGTCCTCGCGGCTGAATTCGGCCGTGTCGCGCCGCGCCGCCTGCTCGCGCAGCAGGCGCAGGCGCAGGCGGTCCATCGGCGGCGGCGAGCCGGCCAGCAGCGCCAGGTGCAGGTCGCGCACCCGCGCGTCCTCCAGCACCAGCCGCCGCACGTCCGCCTCTGGCGTCTCGGCCTCCCGCCCCGCCACCAGCGCATGGGCGCGGTCCTGCACCGCCAGGCCGCGCGTTTCGCTGGGCACCAGGAACAGCCCGTCGTGCTGCGCCGCCTGCCCCAGCAACGGGCTGCTGCTGAAGACCACGACCGGAACCGCCAGCAGCATGCCCGCCAGCAGCGGCACGAACCAGCCGAAGCTGCCGCTGCGCCACAGGATGATGGTGGCGGCAAGCCCGATCAGCGTGTGCGCCGCAAAGGCCCGCGCCACGAAATCCACCGGCAGGGCGCGATCGGTGCGCTGCTGCGTGCTCCAGCCGGTGGAAATGCCCATCAGAATGGTGACGACGTACCAGCTGTGCTGCAGCATCACGATGGGCGCGATCAGGGTGGAGAAGACCGATTCCCAGAACAGGCTGGAAAGCACCTGCCTGAGCCCGCCGTGCGCGCGGGTGGCGTCGGCATCCTCCAGCAGGACGGCAACGGAAAGGAATTTGGGCGCATAAAGAAGGATCAGCGTCGCCACCACCAGGATCACCAGCTCGGCCGCATGGGAGACGTTGAGCGCGAGCATGGGCTGGAGCCCGATATAGCTGGCCGCCGGCGCGGGCCGGAAGGTCAGCATCTCGATGGCCGAAATCACCAGCAGCAGCAGCCACAGAGGTGAGGAGACATAACTCATGATGCCCATCGCCAGGTGCAGGCGGCTGGGCAGCGTCAGCCCCCGCGCGAAGACGATGCGCAGATGCTGCAGGTTGCCCTGGCACCAGCGGCGGTCGCGCAGCAGGTGGTCCATCAGGGTGGGCGGCGGCTCTTCGAACGAACCGCCGATGTCGGGCGCCATCCACACTTCCCAGCCGGCGCGCCGCAGCAGCGCCGCCTCGATGAAATCGTGGCTCATGATCTCGCCGCCGAAGGGCGGGTTGCCCGGAAGCCGCGGCAGGCCGCAATGCTGCATGAAGGCATGCACGCGGATGATGGCGTTGTGCCCCCAATAGTTGCCGTCCGGCCCCTGCAGGAAGGCCAGTCCCGCGTTATAGATCGGGCCATAGACGCTGCTGGCGAACTGCTGGATGCGCGCGAAGAGCGAGTGGCGGCCCACAAGCTGGGCCGGGGCCTGGATCAGTGCCACGCGCGGATTGGCGTCCATCAGGCCCACCATGCGGGTCAGCGTGGCGCCGGTCATCAGGCTGTCGGCGTCCAGCACCACCATATAGTCGTAAAGCTGGCCCCAGTTCTCGCAGAAGTCCTGGATGTTGCCCGCCTTGCGCCCGATGTTCCGGGCCCGGTGGCGGTAATAGATGCGCGCATCCTCGCCCAGCTCGGTCTTGAGGCGCTGCCATTCCAGCTCCTCGGCCACCCAGTTGGCGGGATTGGTGCTGTCGCTGAGGATATAGAAGTCGAAATCGGGCCCCGCCGATTCCCAGATCGCGCGCACGCCGGCGAATACCCGCGTGACGTCTTCATTATAGACGGGCATCAGGATGGCGGTGCGGGCGGCGGAGATGCCGCTGGGCTGGCGGAGCGGCATCAGGTCCAGCCGCGCCAGCCGCGCGAAGGCGCCAAAGCAGGCCATCCAGAAGGACGAGGCGATCCAGGCGAACAGGATCGCGAACAGGATCAGGATCGCAAATTCGCGCCAGCTCAGGCCGTCAACCTGAAGGACCCCCAGCATCTGGGTGACGGCGGCAACGGTCGAGGCCAGAACCAGAAACAGGTAAAGCCATCGCCGCGGCGCGATGTCAGGCACGGCGGCGGGTCAATGCGGCGGGCACCGTCAGGGCCGCGCGCGGCACCGACAGGAGCGCCATCAAGAGGGCCCCCATCAGGGTGGCCGGCGTCCAGGCCTCCAGCGCCTGCGCCTTCATGGGGCTGGGGCAGCGGAGCGGGGTTCCCGGAGCAACGGCGCCGGTTTCGAAAGGGGACTCAAAAACGCGAGACTGGGAATCCATCGGTGTCAGGTCCAAAATTACGCCCGTTCGACAATCGAAATAAAACGTTACAATGCGGCGAAATCATGGACCGTTCGGCGCATTTTGCGGACTGCCATGCGGCTGATTTTTTGTCGTTCAACCCCGGTCCGGCAAGCCTTAACTTCTCCATCTTTCTGCTTTTAGTGTCACAGCCCCCCGGAGATGTTTGCAATGTTCGTGACCGACCGACGCCTGCTGCTGGCCGCCCTGTCGGCCAGCCTGCTTCCGCCGCAGGCGCTTGCCGCGGTCACGGCCCCCGCGGCGGGGGTGCGGCTGGGCCCGGCGCGGCCCTTCAGCTATGGCCGGCTGGCGGCGCGCGCCCGGAAAAACGCCGCCCAGCCCTATAAGGCGCCGGAGCAGCGCGCCACCCAGATCATCAAGGGCATCGATTTCGACGCCGCCCAGAAGATCAAATTCCGCGCGGACCATGCCCTGTGGCGGGGCCAGGACGGGCGCGATCCGGTGTCGTTCTTCCACATGAGCAAATATGCCAACGAACCCGTGGTGCTCCATGCGGTGGAGGGCGGCACCGCGCGCGAGATCCTCTATGGGCCCGACTATTTCGATTATGCCGAGAGCCATCTCGATCCAAAGGCGCTGGACGGACTGGGCTTTTCGGGCTTCCGCGTCATGGACGGGCAGGACAAGCCCACCGACTGGCTGGCTTTCCAGGGCGCGAGCTATTTCCGCTCCAGCGGCCAGGATGCCCAGTATGGCGCTTCGGCCCGCGGCATCGCCATCAATACCGCCGCGGCGACGGCCGAGGAGTTCCCCCGATTCAGCGAATTCTGGCTGGAGGCGCATGGGCCGGTCGTGACCGTCTATGCCCTGCTCGACGGGCCGTCGATCACGGGCGCCTACAAGTTCGACTGCATGAAGAATGAGAACGGCGCGGTGGTGATGAACGTGCACTGCGACCTGTTCATCCGGGCAGGCATCTCGCGGCTGGGCGTGGCGCCGCTGACCAGCATGTACTGGTACGGCGAGAACGAGCGGCGCAAGGCCGCCGACTGGCGTCCGGAGATCCACGACAATGACGGGCTGGCGCTATGGACCGGCAAGGGCGAGCGCATCTGGCGGCCGCTGGTCAATCCGCCCAGCGTGCAGACCAACAGCTTCATGGACACCAATCCCAGGGGCTTCGGGCTGATTCAGCGCGACCGGGATTTCGAGAACTATCAGGACGACGGCGCCTATTACAACCGGCGGCCGGGCATCTGGGTCGAGCCCAGGGGCAACTGGGGGACGGGCGCGGTGCAGCTGGTGGAGATTCCCACCGACGACGAGATCCACGACAATATCGTGGCCTATTGGCGGCCCGACGGCGACATCTCGGCAGGCAAGGCGCTGGCTTTCGACTATCGCCTCTATTGGCAGGACAGCGAACCGGCCTATCCTAAGAACATCGCCAAATGCGTGGCCACGCGGCTGGGACGCGGCGGCATACCGGGACAGATCCCCTGGCCGCGCGACAAGGTGAAGTTCGCGGTGGACTTCACCGGCGGCCCCCTGGCCCAGCTCCAGCAGCGTTTCGATGTGACCCCGGTGACGGGCGCCTCGCGCGGCAAGATCGACAATGGCTATGTGATCAAGGTGATGGGCACCGACCGCTGGCGCGCGCTGTTCGACCTGCAGGTGGACGGCAACGCGCCGGTGGACCTGCGGCTGTTCCTGCGGCTGGGCAACCGCACGCTCAGCGAAACCTGGATCTATCAATATTTCCCGTAAACGGGCGGGGTTGCTCGTCCTGAGCTTGTCGAAGCCTCATCCTGAGCCTGTCGAAGGATGGGCCGGCCATGACAGGTTGCTTGTTTCGACCCTACTGGCCGCCGCCGGCGCCCGGCAGCATGTTGGTGATGGTGCGGAAGGAGAGCGAATGCTCGTCCACGCCCGGCGGAACTACATCGCCCGTCGCCCAGGAGAAGAACAGCAGCACCGTATGGTTGGTGTTGTGCGAGAAGCCGTAGCGCGGATCGGTGGTGGCCAGCAGCTTGCCGGTCTTGGCGTCATAGCCGGTGGCGACGAACTTGGCGACGCCCTTCTCCTCGGCCTGCTTGAACAGGGCGATCTCCGGCACGGTGACGGAATTGCCGACCGGAATATAGGGCACGGTAAGCTGCGGGATGCCGATCAGCAGCGATTTCTGGTCGGTGGAAAGCGCACCGGAGGAAACCTGCACCACGGCCTCGGCCTGAGCCCGGTCGTCCACCAGGAGCAGCCCGCTCTTGAGCATCTGGGTGCGGATGGCGGCGATGGCATAGCCGTCGTCATACCCCTGGAAGTAGCGGGTATCGACGAAGATCCGGGTGCCCTTGGGGATGCCAAGCGACAACTGGGCCGCGGCGCGGTCCGCGGCGGCCGAGATCAGGAGTTGTTCGCTGGCAGTGCGCGCAGGCGCCGTGTTGCGGGCCGTGGTGCAACCGCCCAGCAGGCCCAGTGGCAGCAGGACACAGAGGCCTATCGCGGAAACGGAACGAAGGTCGTACATGGGGTCACTTCATAATGCAGCCCCACGCTCTGCAAAACCCTAAACATCCCAAGGAACTTTGCAACATGGATAGCATGACAGGAATGTCAGGTCCTCGCGAACCTTTGTGGAACCCGGGCCTTGGGCAACGTTGCAAGACAAACCCCGCCGGATCGCTCACGATCCCGGGCGGGGCCTATCTTTTTGTCCGGCATCACGCCGGGCTCTTTCATGGGCTTTACGCCCATCGTTCGGCTTCAATTGTAGGCGGAGGTCCGGGGCTTTAATCCGGGCCTTGGCTCCGCATGGCGGCGAAGCCCGGGATATTTTCCGGCGGAGTATCTTCCATTCCAGGAACCTCCTGTATCTCGGTTTCGACCGCCGACGAAGCTCCGCCTCGCGCGACATTCCGGCGCCAGGAAATCCGGTCTCCACCGGATCGATCGCGATGCAATTATCGCGCATGGGCGCCTTCGGGACGTAACTGCGGCTTGCGCAGCATTCCATCGGCAAAAAAACTCTGCGCCTGAATCCGCGCAGCGTCAACACGAAACCGTCACCGAAACTTTTTGTGAAAGCAGGCTAGACCGTCTGGCGGCCGATTCCCATTTCCACCGAGAGCCTTATCAGATCGGCCGTGCGCGCGACGCCCAGCTTGGATTTGATCAGCGTCGCCGCGTTGGCCACCGTCTTGTAGCCCAGTCCCATCGCCGCGGCGATCTCGCTGAAGCTGCGCCCTTCGCCCAGAAGGCGCAGGATTTCGAGATCGCGTTCGCTGAGCGACTGACGGCCCGGCATGGCCGCCAGGCTCTGCGCGATTTCGCCCTCGACATACGTGAGTCCCGCCGCCACGCGCGTCAGCCCGTTGCGCAGTTCCTGCGGCGAGGCATTCTTGCTCAGATAGCCCCTGGCGCCGATCTCGAGCGCGCGCGCGGCATAAGCAGGCTCGCCATGCATCGTGAAGACCAGCACGCGCGCGGCGCCGTCGGCCTGGAGCAGCCGGCGCAGCAGCTCCAGCCCGCTCAGGCCCGGCATGTTGAGGTCGAGCACCGTGACCTGCGGGCGCTCGCTTTTCTGCAAGGAAAGCGCCGCGGAGCCGGTGTCGGCTTCCAGCACCTGCGCATCCCAGAGCGCGGTGCAAAGCTGCGCGAGCCCGGCGCGGATCATGGCGTGGTCGTCGATCAGCAGGACTTTCATGCCGCGGTTTCCACCGTGCGCGGGATCGCGGCGGCAAGGCGCGTGCCCCCGCCGCCGCGCGCCTGCAGGCTGAGGCTGCCGGACAGCGCGGCAAGCCGCTCGCGCATGCCTTTCAGGCCCAGCCCGTCCGCCGTGCCGGCATCGCCGCCGCGGCCGGAAAGACCGACACCGTCGTCCTCGACGGTCACATGGACAGCCGCGGCGTCGGCCCGGATCGCGATCCATACCTGCCGCGCGCCGCCATGCCGGGCCGCGTTGGTGAGGCCTTCCTGCACAAGCCTGTAGATCGCGGCATCGGCGTCGGCGCCAAATCCGTCCGCCGCCGCGCCCGTGTCGAGATGGATGGCGATGCCGTCATGGTGGCGGCGCCAGAAGGTGACAAGATTGGCGATCGCAAGTTCCAGCCCGGTTTCGGCCAATCCTTCGGGCCGCAGTTGCCGCAGCATGGTGCGCACATGGCGCTGAAGCTTGCCGACCGCCTCTTCCAGCGCGCCCGCCCGCGCGGCAAGCGCCGCCTGTCCCGCCCGTCCGGCTTCGGCGCGGACGGCTTCCGCATCCATGCGCATGGCGAACAGGATGGGGCCCATCTCGTCATGCAGGTCGCGGGCGAGATCGGCGCGCTCTTCCTCCTGGATCGCCAGCATCTGTCCGGTCAGGCGGCGATTGGCGGCCTCCAGCGCGCCCAGCCGGTCCGCCATGCGGTTGAAGGCGGCGGCCAGGCCCGAAAGCTCGCGCGGCCCTTGCGCGGAAAGACGCGCCGCATAGTCGCCACCGCCAACCGCCTCAAACCCGCCGGCAAGCCGGCGGAGCGTCCGGGCGATGCGCGCCATCGCCAGGTGCAGCAGCCCCAGCACCAGCAGGCTGAACAGCGCCAGGATCGCGGCGCCGTCGCGGAACTGCACCCAGGCTTCGCCGATCTCGTTGCTGGGGTCGGTGGCCACGAGGAGCGCGCGCGCCCTGCCGTCCGGCACGATGTCGGTCCGCGCCGCGCCGGGAATCTCCAGCAGGCGGCGGTACCAGCCCGGCACGGGATCGGGCGCCGCCAGCCGCGAAGCCGCCAGGACATCTCCCCCAGCCGCCAGCGTCACGCGGACATGGCGGTTGCCGTCGAAGCTCCGCACCAGCCGCGCCAGATAGGCGTCCCTGCCGTCCGCGGGCAGCGAAAGCAGCGCGTTGTCCACGATGTGATCGCCTGCTTCCAGCGCCATCTGCATTTCCCGCTCCACCGAGCGGCGCGCGTGCCAGCAGGCCACCACGCCCAGGGCCGACAGCCCCAGCAGCAGGGCCAGGGCGACGGAAAGGAAGAACTGCGCGCGCAACGACATGACGCCATCCTAGCTCCTGCGTGGTCCCCTGTCTGGCCCCTGTCTGGAGTCCCGGCCGCCGTTTCCCCATGCCGGCCGGGAAGATTTCCCGCCGGTTCCGGGAAGTCGGGAAATTGCGCGCCCGGCACCCTTCCGTCTAAGCCCCTTCCCAACAAGAACGCGAGAGGGGAAACGCCGCCGTGCAACCTGCCGGACTGCGCATCGTCCTGATGGCCACGGCATTCCTGGCCGCCCCGCCGGCGCTGGCCCAGCAGATGGCCGCCGCCGAAAACACCGAGCATGTGGTGGTGTTCGGCACCCTGCCCGCCGGCATCGGCCTTGCGGCCGACAAGGTGCCCGGTTCGGTCCAGAGCCTGGAGGCGGGAGCCCTTGCCGCCCAGCACGGCCCCACCGTGCTGGATGCCCTGGGCACGCAGGCGGCAGGCGTGTCGCTGAGCGACCCGCAGGGCAACGCCATGTTCCAGAACCTGCGCTATCGCGGCTTCGATGCCTCGCCGCTCCAGGGCACGCCCCAGGGGCTTGCGGTCTATCAGAACGGCGTGCGGCTCAACGAAGCCTTCGGCGACACGGTGAACTGGGACGCCGTTCCCCAGGCGGCCATCGCGCGCCTGGACCTGTGGAGCAGCAATCCGGTCTTCGGCCTCAACGCGCTGGGCGGAGCGGTCAACATGGTGATGAAGAACGGCTTCGGCTGGCAGGGGCTGGACGCGTCGCTGCAGGGCGGCTCTTACGGCCACGGCATGGCGAGCGTCCAGTATGGCGTGGAGGACGGCGCCGTCAGCTTCTATACCGCGCTGGAGGGCGTGACCGACGCGGGCTGGCGCTATCACTCGCAGTCGAACATCGCCCGTCTTTACGCCGACCTGGGCTGGCGCTCCGGCGCGAGCGAAGTGCATCTGGTGGCCTCAGGCGCGGCCACAGGCCTGGGCGTGGTCGGCCCCACACCTTTCGACATGACGGTGCGCGATCCCCATTCCGTCTATACCTATCCGCAGACCACGCGGAACACGGTCGGCAGCCTGGCGCTGGATGCCCGCACACGGCTGGATGAAAACTGGCAGGTCGAGGGATCGCTTTACCTGCGCAGCCTCAGCCAGCGCCATGTGGACGGCAACGACGCCGACTTCGAACGCTGCTCCAATGCCTCGTCCTTCGGCGGGCAGCTGTGCCTGGAGGATGACGATTTCCCCGCGCCGTCGCCCAAGGCCGCTGCCTTCCGCGACCAGTTCGTCATTCTGGGCCAGGACGGCGCGACCATTCCCTATACCGCCGGGACCATCTACGGCACGCTGGACCGCACCTTCACCGACAGCACCACCACGGGCGCGGCGCTGCAGTTGACCGGCGACGCGCCGCTGTTCGGCCATGCCAACTACCTGACCGCGGGCCTGTCCTTCGACGGCAGCGGCATCGGCTTCCGCTCCACCAGCACGCTGGGCCGCATCTTCCCCAACCTGGAGGTGGCCGCGGACCCGTCGCTGGCGGGCGCGGGCAGCATCATCCGCACGGCGGGCAACCTGGGCTATGCGCCCGTCACCCTGGCGGCCACGACAAACTATTACGGCCTCTATCTGATGGACGCGCTGGACCTGACCGGTGCGCTGACGCTGACGGCGGGCTTGCGCGTCAACGCCGCCGACATCGCCACCCGCGACCGCAGCGGCGGGGCGGGCGAACTCAACGGCCGTCACGGCTATGGCCATGTAAATCCGCTGGCGGGGCTGACCTATAAGGTGGCGGATGGCCTATCGCTGTTCGGCGGCTATTCCGAAGCCAACCGCGCGCCCACGCCGCTGGAGCTGGACTGCGCCAGTCCCACCTTGCCCTGCCTGCTGGAAGGTTCGCTGGTGGCGGACCCGCCGTTGCATCAGGTGGTGGCGCACACTTATGAGGCGGGCGCGCGCGGCGAACTGCGGGGGCTCTGGGGCGAGGACCGGCTGTCGTGGAGCGCCAGCCTGTTCCGCACCGACAGCGACAACGACATCGTGGCGCTGGCCAGCGCCATCCAGGGCCATGGCTATTTCGCCAACGTGCCATCCACCCGCAGGCAGGGGCTGGACCTTACGGCGCGCTATGCCGCGCAAGGCTGGTCGGCCTATGCCAGCTATTCCTGGCTGGAGGCGACCTATCAGTTCACCGGTACCCTGGCCTCGCCCAATAATCCCGGCGCCGACGATGACGGCAATGTGCTGGTGACGCCGGGCCGGCAGATCCCCCTCAATCCGGCCAACAGCGTGCGCGCGGGCGCCGATGTGGATGTGTGGGACGGGCTGACGCTGGGCGGCGAGCTGGCCTTCACCGGCAGCCGCTATTTCGACGGCGATCCTTCCAACCTCAACGCCAAGCTGCCTGCGACCGTGGTGGTCAACCTGCGCGCGGCCTATGCGCTGGATGCACGCTGGTTGGACGCCCGCTGGCAGGTCTTCGGGCTGATCGACAACCTGTTCGACAACCGCGACGCCACCTATGGCGCCTATTTCGACCCGTCCGACACGGCGGGGCTGATTTCGCCCGCCTTGACCGACCCGCGCACGCTGACCCTGCGCCAGCCTATTTCGTTCGAACTGGGGCTCAAATTGAAGTTCTGAGGGACGGCCTTTATAGAGGCGCGCCATGCTGCGCCTCACCGACATCAGGCTGCCCATCGACCATGCCCCCGAGGCGCTGAAGGCCGCGATCCTGAAGACGCTCAGGCTTCCGGCCGAGGCGCTGCTGGATTTCCGGGTGTTCAAGCGCGCCCATGATGCGCGCAACAGGAACGCGATCGTCTACATCTACACCGTCGATGTGACGCTGAAGGATGAGCGCCGCGCGCCGAAAGGCACCCAGCCCACGCCCGACATGGAATACCGCCCGGTGGCGCGGGCGCCTGCGCAGTTCCAGCGCCCGCTGGTGATCGGGACGGGGCCCTGCGGGCTGTTCGCGGCGCTGATCCTGGCGCAGTCGGGCTTCCGCCCCGTCATCCTGGAGCGCGGCAAGGTAGTGCGCGAGCGCACGAAAGACACCTGGGGCCTGTGGCGGCGGTCGGTATTGAACCCGGAATCCAACGTGCAGTTCGGCGAAGGCGGCGCGGGCACGTTTTCGGACGGCAAGCTCTACAGCCAGATCAAGGACCCGCGCCATCTGGGCCGCAAGGTGCTGACCGAATTCGTCAAGGCCGGCGCGCCGGACGAGATCCTGACCGAGGCCCATCCCCATATCGGCACCTTCCGCCTGGTGACGATGGTGGAATCCATCCGCGAAGCCATCGAAGGGCTGGGCGGCGAGTACCGCTTCCAGAGCAAGGTGACGGACCTGCTGCTGGATGACACGCGCCGGATACGGGGCGTCAGGCTGGAATCGGGCGAGGAGATCGCGGCCCGTCATGTGGTGCTGGCGCCGGGCCACAGTGCGCGCGACACTTTCCAGATGCTGCTCGACCGCGGCGTGGCGATCGAGGCCAAGCCCTTCAGCATCGGTTTCCGCATCGAGCATCCGCAAGGGCTGATCGACAAGGCGCGCTTCGGCCGCAGCATCAGGCAACTGGGGGCCGCGGAGTACCGGCTGGTGCATCACGCCGCAAACGGGCGCGGCGTCTACAGCTTCTGCATGTGCCCCGGCGGCACGGTGGTGGCCGCGACATCCGAGCCGGGGCGCGTGGTCACCAACGGCATGAGTCAGTATTCGCGCAACGAGCGCAACGCCAACGCAGGCATCGTGGTGGGGATCACGCCGGAGGACTATGCGCCTTACGGCACGGGGCCGCTGGCGGGGGTGGCGCTGCAACGGCACTGGGAGAGCATCGCCTTCACGGCGGGCGGCGGCACCTATGCCGCGCCCGCGCAGATGGTGGGGGATTTCCTGGCGGGCCGCGCCTCCGCCGCGCTGGGCGAGGTGACGCCGTCCTACCGGCCCGGCGTGACGCCCACCGACCTTTCGCCCTGTCTGCCCGATTACGCCATCGCCGCGATCCGCGAGGCCCTGCCCGCTTTCGGCCGCCAGATAAAGGGCTTCGACCGCGCCGATGCCGTGTTGACGGGGGTGGAGACGCGCACGTCATCGCCCATCCGCATCACGCGCGGCGCGGATTTCCAGAGCGTCAACACGCCCGGCCTTTATCCCGCGGGCGAAGGGGCGGGCTTTGCGGGCGGCATCCTGTCGGCGGGGGTGGACGGCATCCGCGTGGGCGAGGCGGTGGCGAAAAGCATCGCCGGCACCTGATCGGGCGGGTCAGGCCGACAGGAATTCCTGCACGAAGGGCGTGCGCGGATTGCGCCGCACATCCTGGGGCGTGCCGAACTGTTCGATGCGCCCGTCCTTCATCACCGCCACCAGGTCGGCCACCGCGAAGGCCTCTTCCTGGTCGTGGGTCACGAACACGGTCGTCACGCCCGCATGATCGTGGATGCGGCGCAGGTCGGCGCGAAGCTCCTTGCGCACCTTGGCGTCGAGCGCGCCGAAGGGTTCGTCCAGCAGCAGCATCCTGGGTTCGATGGCCAGCGCGCGCGCCAGCGCCACGCGCTGGCGCTGGCCGCCGGAAAGCTGGCTGGGATAGCGGTCTTCCATGCCGGGAAGCTGCACCAGGTCCAGAAGATCGCGGACGCGCCTGGTGATCTCGGCGCCGCCGGGGCGGCGGCCGCGCGGGCGCACCTTAAGGCCGAAGGCGATGTTGCCCGCCACCGTCATGTGCTTGAACAGCGCATATTGCTGGAACACGAAACCCGCATTGCGGGTGCGGGCGGGCATGTCCAGCCAGTTGAGGTCCGCGAAGCGCACGCTGCCGGAATCGGCGAATTCCAGCCCGCCCAGGATGCGCAGCAGCGTGGTCTTGCCCGAGCCCGACGGGCCCAGCAGCGAGACGAACGCGCCCTGGGGCGCAACGAAGCTGGCGCCGTTGAGCGCAGGATAGCGCCCGAACTTCTTGGTGACGGAATCGACGATCAGCGACATGGCTTCATCCTTCAATGGCGGTGCGAGGCGGCCAGCTCGTCCGCATAGCGCCATTCCAGCAGGGTCTTGAGGGCCAGCGTCACCAGCGCCAGCATCGCCAGCAGCGCCGCGACCGAAAAGGCCCCCACATAGTCATAGTTGTTGTAGAGCAGCTCGACATGCAGCGGCATGGTGTTGGTCTGGCCCCGGATATGGCCCGACACTACCGACACCGCGCCGAATTCGCCCAGCGCGCGGGCGTTGCACAGCAGCACGCCGTAGAGCAGGCCCCACTTGATGTTGGGCAGCGTCACGCGCAGGAAGGTCTGAAGGCCCGACGCGCCCAGCGTGGCGGCGGCTTCCTCCTCGTCGCGGCCCTGGTCGGTCATCAGCGGGATCAGCTCACGCGCCACGAACGGAAAGGTCACGAAGATGGTCGCCAGCACGATGCCGGGCAGCGCGAACAGGATGTGGATGTCGTGATCGGCCAGCCAGGGGCCCAGCCAACCCTGCATGCCCAGCACCAGCACATAGATCAGGCCCGACACCACCGGCGACACGGAAAAGGGCAGGTCGATCAGCGAAACCAGGAAGGTCTTGCCGGGAAAATCGAACTTGGCGATGGACCAGGCGGCGGCGATGCCGAAGATGCTGTTCAGCGGCACCGCGATGGCTGCAGCCGTCAGCGACAGGCGCACGGCGGCAAGCGCGTCGGGCTCGCGGATCGCGGTCCAGAAGGCGCCGAGCCCGTCGGCGAAAGCTTCCTTGAACACCAGCACCAGCGGCAGGATAAGCAGCAGCGCGATGAAGCCGAACGCCACCGCGCCCAGCAGCAGCTTGAGCCACAGCGGATCGTCGGTCGGTTTGTGGAACCTGCCGCTCATCGCCGCTTGGCCGCCCAGCCCTGAAGTCCGTTGAGCGCCAGCAGCATCACGAAGGCCACGATCAGCATCACCACGCCGATGGCGGCGGCGCCCGCATAGTCGAACTGTTCCAGCTTGACGATGATCAGCAACGGCGCGATCTCGCTGACCGCGGGGATGTTGCCCGCGATGAAGATGATGGAGCCGTATTCGCCGACCCCGCGCGCGAACGACATGGCCGCGCCGGTCAGGAGCGAGGGCAGCAGCATGGGCACCACCACCCGCGCGATGGTCTGGAGCCGCGTCGCGCCCAGGGTGGCGGCGGCTTCCTCCACCTCCACGCCCAGATCGCTCATCACCGGCTCCAGCGTGCGCACGGTGAAAGGCAGGCCGATGAAGGTCATCGCCACCAGCACGCCCCAGGGGGTGTAGGCGACGCGGATGCCGTATTCGGCCAGCAGCGAACCGATCCATCCCGTGGGCGCATAGAGCGTGGAAAGCGCGATGCCCGCCACCGCCGTCGGCAGTGCGAAGGGCAGGTCGATCACCGCATCCAGAAGCCCCTTGCCGGGAAAACGGTAGCGCACCAGCACCCAGGCGATGATGAAGCCGAACACGGCGTCGATCGCCGCGGCCAGAAGCGCCATGCCGAAGGACAGCCGCAACGAGGCCAGCACGCGCGGCGTCGAGATCGCCGCCCAGAAGCCGTCAAATCCCAGGCTGAACGGCCTGATCAGCAGCGCGAAAAGCGGAATCAGCACCAGCAGCGTGAGATAGAACAGCGTGAAGCCCAGCGACAGGCCGAAGCCCGGCAGGACGTGCCGGCGCCGGGGCCAGGTCAGCTTCAGGCCGGGCTTCAGGCCAATGGCGCTCATTTCACACCGGGCTGATAGATCTGGTCGAAGACGCCGCCATCCGCGAAATGGGTGGCCTGGGCCTTGGCCCAGCCGCCGAAATCGCCGTCGATGGTGGCCAGCGGAATGACCGGAAAGTCCGCCTTGTGCGCGGCCAGGATAGCCGGGTCGCGCGGGCGGTAGAAGTGACGGGCCTCGATCTCCTGCGCCTCTTTCGCATAGAGGAAGTTCAGGAACGCCTCGGCGGTTTTCCGGGTTCCGTGGCGGTCGGCATTCCTGTCCACCAGCGCGACAGAGGGCTCGGCCAGGATCGAGCGGGAAGGATAGACGATCTGGTACTGATCGCCGCCGGCTTCCTTCAGCGCCAGCTTGGCTTCATTCTCCCAGTTCAGCAGCACATCGCCGATGCCGCGCCTGGTGAAGGTGATGGACGAACCGCGGCCGCTGGAATCCAGCACCGGTACATGCCTGTACAGTTCCGTCACAAAGGCCCGCGCCTTCTGCGGCGAGCCGCCCGGCGCCTTTTCGGCCCAGGCCCAGGCCGCCAGATAGGCCCAGCGCGAGGCGCCGCCCGTCTTGGGATTGGGCGCGATCACCTGGATGCCCGGCTTCACCAGATCGGGCCAGTCCCGGATCTTCCAGGGATTGCCCTTCCTGACCAGGAACACGATGGTCGAAGTGTAGGGCGAGGAATTCTGGGGCAGGGCCTTTTGCCAGTCGGCAGGCAGAAGCGCGGCCTTCTTCGAGATCGCGTCTATGTCGGCGGCCAGCGCCAGCGTGACCAGATCGGCCTGAAGCCCGTCGATCACCGCGCGCGACTGGGCGCCCGAGCCGCCGTTGGACGTATTGATGGTGACAGTGTCGCCGGTCCTGGCCTTGTACTGGGCGGCGAAGGCGGCATCGAGATCCTTGTAGAGCTCGCGCGTGGCGTCATAGCTGGCATTGAGCAGCGTGACGTCGGCGGCCGAAGCCGCGTGGCCGGACGCAATCGCGGTGGCCAGCGCCAGAACAGAAATCAGCTTTTTCAAATCGCACCTGAAGAAATTCCCAGGCCGTGAGGCCGGCCTGGGACAGTGGGGGAATATCTCCGAAAAGCGCCTACTTGCCCGGCTGATAGATCTGGTCGAACACGCCGCCATCGCCGAAATGGGTGGCCTGCGCCTTGGCCCAGCCGCCGAAATCGCCATCCACCGTGGCCAGCGGAATGTTGGGGAACTGGCTGCGATACTTGGCCAGGATCTCCTGGTTGCGCGGGCGGTAGAAGTTCTTGGCCTCGACCTCCTGCGCCTCGGGCGTATAGAGGAACTTGAGGAAGGCTTCCGCCGCGGCGCGGGTCTTGTGGCGGTCCACATTCTTGTCCACCAGCGCCACCGGCGGTTCCGCCTGGATGGAGCGCGAGGGATAAACGATCTGGTACTGGTCGCCGCCCGCCTCCTTCAGCGCCAGATGGGCCTCATTCTCCCAGTCCAGCAGCACGTCGCCGATGCCGCGCTTGGTGAAGGTGATGGTCGAACCGCGCGCGCCGGTATCCAGCACCGGCACATGCTTGTAGAGATTGGCGACGAAGGCCTTGGCCTTCTCCGGCGAGCCGCCCGGCTGCTTTTCGGCCCAGGCCCAGGCGGCGAGGTACGCCCAGCGCGCGCCGCCCGAGGTCTTGGGGTTGGGCGTCACCACCTGGATGCCCGGCTTCACCAGATCGCCCCAATCCTTGATCTTCCAGGGATTGCCTTTGCGCACCAGGAACACGATGGTCGAGGTGTAGGGCGTGGAGTTCTGCGGCAGGCGCTTCTGCCAGTCGGCCGGCAGAAGCCCCGCATTCTTCGATACCGCATCAATGTCGGCGGCCAGCGCCAGCGTCAGCACGTCGGCCTGCAGGCCATCGATCACAGCGCGGGCCTGGGCGCCCGAGCCGCCGTTGGAGGTGTTCACCGTGACGTGATCGGGCTTGTACTGGGCGCTGAAGGCCGCGCCCAGATCCTTGTACAGCTCACGGGTCGGGTCATAGCTGACATTGAGCAGGGTGAGGTCGGCGGCCTGCGCGGCGGTTGCGGCGAAAAGGCCCGCCGCGGCGAGAAGGGACAGAAGGCGTTTCATGGGTCGGTGCTCCTCTGATCAGAAGGAAACCTGGCTGCGCAGCGCGATGGCGCTGGCCGAGATGTCGGTGGCCGGGTTGTTGACGTGGTTGACCTGGATGTTGTCGTAGTCGAGCGCGAAACGCAGGCCGTTCGTGGGGTACCAGTTCAAGCCCACGGTCCAGACGTCCTGCCTGCCGCCGGCCACGCCGCCGTTGGCGGGGGTGGAGAGCGGATTGAAATCCAGATCTATATCGCTGTAGCGCGCCTTCAGTTCCCAGGCGCCCCAGCCGCCGGGCGTGCCCAGCGGGTTTGCGGGGCGCAGGCCGCGGAAACTGGCGGTGGCCGGGTCATAGGGGTGGCTTTCGCCGGTCAGCGACCAGGTCGCCAGCGCGTACCAGCCTTCGAAGTCCGGGCTGGGCAGCGCGGTGCGGCGGTCGATGTAGTAATGGAAATAGCCGCCCTGGCCATAGAGGGGGCCATATTCGCCCGCCGTCTCCAGACCCCACTGCGTCACGGATTTGGCGTCGATGTTCCCGGTATTGACCGTCTTGGTGGAATCCACCGCCAGTTCCGGCCCATTGCTGAAGCTGAAGGTGTCGGAGGTGTTGGTGTTCGCCGCCGCGTCAGCCACCTTGAAGACGTGGGTCACGTCGGCATCCAGCAGCCATTTCAGGTCGCTGTTGTTGATCGCCAGCCATGAGGCGCGGCCCACCAGCGACTGCTGGGCGTCGAAGGTGGCGGTATCGGTGGCTTTCTTGCCGGTATAGGCCAGCGAGAAGAGGTAATCGGAACCCTGCGCGAAGATGCTGATGCCTTCGCGGCCGGGCGATCCGCCGATGTTGCGCGCGATGTCGCTGGAGGACGGGCGTTCGAGGAACAAAAGATCGGCCGAGCCGGTGGCATCCTCGATGCCGGCGGGCGGGGCGAAGGCGCCCACGCGCACGCCGAAGGGCTTGAAGCCGTCGTATTCGATATAGGCGCTGTAGATATAGCCGCTCTTCTCGATGCCGTTGCCGCCGAAATCATAGGTGAAGTTGTAGGCCCAATCCTTCCAGGCGGTGCCGGTGAAGCCGAACTGGGCGCGGCGGAAATTGCTGCCGCTGTTGAGATCGACCGAGGCGGGGTTCTTGCCTTGCGCGAAATAGCCGTAGTCGAACTGGATCAGGCTGCGCAGCGCGAAGGTGAAATTGCCGTTGGCGCTGGCGAAGGACAGACGGCCATTGTCGAGGCTCACCTTGTTCTGCGCGTCAAGCCGGTTGTTGATGTCCGCATACTGGTCGGAGGTGCTGCGCTTCAGGTCGGCCACCGCGACGCTGTAATCATTGTCGCCCTCATTCCCCTTGCTTTGGGCGCCCTTGATCTCGGCCAGCTGGCGCTGCACGTCGCGCAGCTGCTGCTCCAGCACGCCGATGCGCGGATCGGATTGCGGCGCGGCTTTCTTCGCGGAAGCCGCCATTGCCGGCGTTGCCGCAAGCGCCACCCCCGCCAGAAGTACCGAACGAAAAGCCTTGGTCATGAATTGCCCCATTTCGAAAAACATTCCACCGGCCTTTCTGGTGGGCCGGACGCACCTCTTCATTCCACCTAATTCCTATTAAGTCAATAGGAATTACGGTATTTGATGGACAGCCCCAGGCTGCGGCGGGACGGCCTCGCCCCGATGGCGCGCCGGTTTCCCCGCAATTCAATTCATGTCAGAGGCTTACAGGGCGCCGGATCGGCGCAACTGGGCCGCCGCACTGGCCAGATTGCGGGATTCCAGGATGTCAGCGGTGGCGTCGCGGGCCGCCAGCAGCGCCTTGCGGATGGCACAGACCGATTCCTCGAAACAGTCGTCGCATTTGCGATAGGCCATGACGCTGACGCAGGGACTGAGCGCCAGAGGCCCGTCGGTCACCCGCAGGACGTCGGCGAAACTGATGTCCCTGGCGGCCCTGCCCAGGGAATATCCGCCTTGCCGCCCGCGGTGGCTGCGCACGATGCCGGTCTTCTTCAATTCCAGCAGGATATGCTCCAGAAACTTGCGCGGGATTTTTTCCCGGTCGGCGATTTCGGAAATCTGCACCGGTTCGCTGTCGCCGCGGGCGGCCAGGAACAGCAGTGCGCGCAGAGCATAGCGGGCTTTCTGTGAGATCATGCGTCCATATACACCATAATCCCTATCGGAATTAAAGAATTTTTCCGCTCCGAAGCGCATCCAGGCCCCGTATTTGCGATATATGCCTTGCGGGGCACTGCTTTCATGACGGCGGAACACTGCAAACTTCAGCGACAGCTTGCGACAAGCCGGGCGGTGCAAGGCCCCGATTTGCCGCTATAATTCCGTCCGGATGCTCCGGGCGCGCGGGCTGTCTCAACCGCCGGGAAAACCAGTCAACGTTCACATGATCAGCCGATTTCATCTGGAGGCGCCGGGGCCATGACCTGGATCGTCAAGGTCGCACTGGACCGCCCCTATACCTTCATCGTCATGGCCCTCCTGATCCTGATTTTCGGGCCCCTGGCGGCGGTGAAGACGCCGACCGACATCTTCCCCAATATCGGCGTGCCGGTGATCGGCGTGGCGTTCACCTTCACGGGCCTGTCGCCCGACGACATGGCGGGCCGCATGATCGGCCCCTATGAGCGCATCCTTTCGACCACGGTGAACGATATCCAGCATATCGAAAGCCAGTCGATGACGGGCATGGGCATCGTGAAGATCTTCTTCCAGCCCGATGCCGACATCCGCACCGCCACCGCCCAGGTCACAAGCGTGTCGCAGACCACCCTGCGCCAGTTTCCGCCCGGCGCCCAGCCGCCGCTGATCCTGAACTACAACGCCGCCACCGTGCCGGTGCTGCAGCTCGCCATGTCCAGCAAGGTCCTGTCCGAACAGCAGGTGCTGGACCTGTCCCAGAATTTCGTGCGCCCGCGCCTGACCACCATCCGCGGCGCGGCCGTGCCCTATTCCTATGGCGGCAAGACGCGGCAGGTGCAGATCGACCTGGATCCCCAGGCGATGCAGGCGCGCGGCCTGTCGGCCATCGACGTGCAGAACGCCTTCGCCAACCAGAACCAGATCACGCCGGTCGGCAACATCAAGATCGGCTCCTATCAATATGTCGTGCGGCTCAACAACGCGGCCGACACCATCGCGGCGATGAACGATCTGCCGGTCAAGACCGTCAACGGCGGCACAGTCTTCCTGCGCGATGTGGGCCATGTGCGCGACGGCAACCCGCCGCAGCAGAGCGTGGTGCATGTGGACGGCAGCCGCGCGGTGCTTTCCACCGTGCTCAAGAACGGCAACGCTTCGACCCTTGACGTGGTCCAGGGCATCAAGGACCTGCTGCCCATCCTCAAGAACCAGCTCCCGGAAACGCTCAAGATCGACCTGCTCAACGACCAGTCGCTGTTCGTGAAGGCCGCGGTCAACGGCGTGATCCGCGAAGGCGCCATCGCCGCCGGCCTCACCAGCCTGATGATCCTGCTGTTCCTGGGAAGCTGGCGCTCCACCGTGATCATCGCCACCTCGATCCCGCTGGCGGTGCTGTCGGCGCTGATGGGGCTGTGGCTGACGGGCCAGACGCTGAACATCATGACGCTGGGCGGGCTGGCGCTGGCCGTCGGCATCCTGGTGGACGACGCCACCGTGACCATCGAGAACATCAACTGGCATCTGGAGCACGGCAAGAGCGTCTATGACGCCATCATGGACGGGGCGCGGCAGATCGTGCAGCCCGCCTTCGTGTCGCTGCTGTGCATCTGCATCGCCTTCGTGCCCATGTTCTCGCTGGAGGGCGTGGCGGGCTATCTGTTCGTGCCCATGGCGATGAGCGTGGTCTTTGCCATGATCGCCTCGTTCATCCTGTCGCGCACGCTGGTGCCCACGCTTTCGAACTATCTGCTGAAGCCCCATGGCCAGGAGACCGGCGGCGGCAACCTGCTGCAGCGGCTGCAGCTGAGCTTCGAGCGCGGCTTCGACCGGGTGCGCGAACAGTACCGCAACCTGCTGGCGCTGGCGATGAGCGCGCGGCGCCTGTTCATCATCGGCTTCCTGGGGGCGGTGGCGCTGTCCTTCGTGCTGGTGCCGTTCCTGGGCGAGGACTTCTTCCCGTCGGTGGATTCGGGCCAGATCACGCTGCATGCGCGCGCGACGCCGGGCACCCGCATCGAGGACATGGTGCGGATATTCGCGCGCGTCGAGGATCATGTCCGCAAGGTGATCCCGCGCGGCGAAGTCGCGACCATCGTGGACAATATCGGCCAGCCCACCAGCTCCATCAACACGATCTACAACAATTCCGGCCTGGTCGGGCCCCAGGACGGCGACATCTTCATCAGCCTGAACGCGAACCACCGCCCCACGGCGGACTATGTGCGGCGCCTGCGCGAGGAGCTTCCCCGGCGCTTTCCGGGCGTGATGTTCTATTTCCCGCCCGCCGACATCGTGAGCCAGATCCTGAACTTCGGCTCGTCCGCGCCCATCGACGTGCAGGTCGCCAGCACCAACCTGGACGAGGCGCGTCGCTTCGCCCTCAGGCTTGAGCGGGCGCTGCGCGGGGTGAACGGCATCGCCGACCTGCGCATGCAGCAGTCGAGCGGCTATCCCCAGCTCAATGTCGACGTGGACCGCAGCCGCATGGCCAGTTTCGGCCTCCAGGAGAAGGACGTGACCAACGCGCTGGGCACCAGCCTGGCGGGCACTTCGCAATCGGCGCCGAACTTCTGGCTGAACCCCAAGAACAACGTGTCCTATCCGATGGTGGCCCAGACGCCCGAATACCGGCTGGACAGCCTGGCGGCGCTGCAGAACCTGTCGGTCACCGGCTCCAACGGCAACATCCAGGTGCTGGGCGGCCTGGCCGACATCACGCGCGACCATTCCAACACCGTCGTGACCCATTACGACATCCAGCCGACCATCGATCTTTACGCCGCGCCGCAGGATCGCGACCTGGGGGCCGTCGCCGCCGACGTGCAGAAGGTGATCGACGCGAACACGAAGTTCCTGCCGCGCGGCGCGACCGTCACCATGCGCGGCCAGGTGGTGACCATGAAGACGGCCTTCTCGGGGCTGATCTTCGGGCTTCTGGGCGCGGTGGTGCTGATCTATCTGCTGATCGTGGTGAACTTCCAGTCCTGGACCGACCCCTTCGTGATCGTCACCGCCCTGCCCGCGGCGCTTGCCGGGATCATCTGGATGCTGTTCGCCACCGGCACCACCCTGTCGGTGCCCGCGCTGACCGGCGCGATCATGTGCATGGGCGTGGCCACCGCCAATTCGATCCTGGTGATCGCCTTCGCGCGCGAGCGGCTGGCCCATCACGGCGATGCGGTCCTGGCCGCGGTCGAAGCCGGCGTCACCCGGTTCCGCCCCGTCTGCATGACCGCGCTGGCCATGATCATCGGCATGGCGCCCATGGCGCTGGGCCTGGGCGAAGGCGGCGAGCAGAATGCCCCCCTGGGCCGGGCGGTGATCGGCGGACTGCTGTTCGCCACCTGTGCTACCCTCATCTTCGTGCCGGTGGTGTTCAGCCTCCTGCACGGCCGCGACGCCACAAAGGCGGCAAAGCTGCCGCCGCGGCAGGGCGGAAAATCAACCGGAGAAGCCTATGCCTGACAAGAATTCCGACGCCGGGCCGACGGATCCCCGGCCCGAGGAATTGTTGCGGCACCAGATGCCGCAGGGGCTGAAGCGCTGGGGCAGGCTGGCCGTCATCGCGGCCGCCGTCATTGCGCTGGCCGGCATGGGCTGGCGCATCTACCGCTCGCATCAGACCGCAAGCTGGACCGATGACCAGGCAATTCCCACCGTGCAGGTGATCCGGCTGGACAAAAGCGGCAAGGGCGGCGCGCTGAACCTGCCGGGCGACGTCCAGGCCTATACCAACGCGCCGATCTATGCCCAGGTCAGCGGCTATGTGCAGAGCTGGCACTTCGACATCGGCGCGAAGGTGAAAAAGGGCGACCTTCTGGCCCAGATCGACCCGCGCACCTATGAAGCCGCGCTTGGCCAGGCCCGCGGGCAGCTAGCGCGCGATTCCGCCACGCTGGCCAACGCCAGGACAGACCTGGCCCGCTATCAGGCGCTGGCGCGGCAGAATGCGATCTCGGCCCAGCAGCTGGCCACCCAGCAGGCGCTGGTCGCCTCCACCGCCGGCGTGGTGGAAACCGACCGCGCCGCCGTCCAGCAGGCCGCGATCAACCTGGCCTATACGCGCATCATCGCGCCCTTCGACGGTATCGTCACCAGCCGCGCCATCGATGTCGGCAACCTGGTGACGGTCGGCACCGCCGGCGCCACGCCGCTGTTCACCGTGTCCGACCAGGGCCGCCTGCGCATCTATGTGCGGGTGCCGCAGAACTATGCCAACGTCATCCGTCCTGGCATGACCGCGACCTTCACCGTGCCGCAGCACCCCGACCGCACCTTCAACGCCACGCTGGCGGCCAGCGCGGGCGCCGTGGCCAGCGCCACTGGCACGATGCTGGTGCAGTTCGTCACCGACAACAGCGACGGCGCCCTCCAGCCCGGCAGCTATGCGGAAGTGAAGCTGCCCCTGCCCGCGGGCGCCAACGGCATCCGCGTACCGGCCACGGCCCTGATCTTCCGCGACGCCGGCATGCAGGTCGCCACCGTGGATGCGAACAGCCGCGTCCGCTTCAAGACCATCACCATTGTGCGCGACATGGGCGCGGCGGTGGACGTGGGAAGCGGGATTTCCGCGGGCGACCGGCTGATCGACAATCCGTCGGACGCGCTGGAGGATGGCGACGAAGTCCGGGTGGCTGGCAAGTAGCGTCGTTTTCCGTATAAAGGCGCGTCCATCGGGGGAAAACATGCGCATACTGGTGAAGGTCGTGGCCCTGGCCCTGCTGCCGCTTGCGGGGCTTGCCGCCTGCGGAAAGAAGTCGGACGCCGCGCCCGCGGCCGCAACTGCCGGGGCCGCGTACGACACGTCGGAGGATTCCAACAAGCGCTTCCTGGCCGACTATGCGGCACGTCCCGGCGTGGTAAAGCTTCCCGACGGGCTGATGTACCGCGTGCTCAAGGCGGGCAACGGGCCCGGCGTGCTGCGCGGCGAGGACGTGGTGACGGTCTTCTACAGGGGCTCGCTGATCAACGGCAAAGTCTTCGACCAGACCAAGCCCGGCGAACCGGCGCAGTTCCCCGCGGGCGGGCTGATCCCCGGCTGGGTGGAGGCGCTGTCGAAGATGAAGACCGGCGACACCTGGGAACTGGTGGTGCCGTCCGACCTTGGTTATGGCGCCGACGGCGCGGGCAGCGCGATCCCGCCCAACCAGACGCTGGTCTTCATCCTGTCGCTGGCGAAGGTCGAGTACGCGCCGTAATTTCCTGAACCCTCTCCGGTTTCAGCTTCGCCCGGCTGGTCCCTACGCTGCCGCCATGGCCCGGGCGAAGGACCGCGAACTAAAACTTGTAGCCCACCGTTATTCCCGCCATGCGCGGCGGCAGCGGCACGCATTGCAGAACGCCCGCCGTGTTGGCGATGCCGAACGACGAGTTGGGCGCGGAGTTCAGCACGCCGTTATATTCCGGCAGGCAGGCCGGCGTGTTGAGCACGTTGCTCATATAGACGCCCAGATCGACATTCTTCCCGGCGACATTCTCGATGTCGAGGCGCAGGTCCAGCATGCCATAGGACCCCGTGCGCTGGCTGGGATCGAAGCTGCGCAGGTCGGCCAGCGTGCGGCTTTGCCAGAAGTAATGCGCCGTCATGGTGAGATCGTCGATGGAAATGCCGCCCAGCTCCTTCAGCCCGGTGGCATAGGTGACGGTTTCGTTGGTCTGCCAGGCGGGCAGCGGGAAGGGCGTGCCGCTGAGGTTGGTGGTGCCGGTCGGCAGCAGGTAGCCGGGCGGCGGGTTATAGGTGAAGTCGGTATAGCGCGCGTCCAGATAGCTGCCCGAGGCGTTCACGGTCAGCCCGTCCAGCGGCTGCAGCGTGACGTCCCATTCCGCGCCGAATATGTGCGCGGTCTTGGCGTTCAGCGTAACATTGTCGTTGGTGAAGCCCACGCACTGGTTGGCGTTGTAGGCGGCCTGGGTGCAGGGGCCGCCGCCATTGGCGGTGGCCACAGTGACATTGGGCAGCGCCACCAGCGTCTGGATGTCGTGATAATCCGAGAAATAGCCCGCCAGGTTGGTGCGGACGGGCATGCCCCAAAGGCTCCAGTCGGATTTCACGCCCACTTCGTAATCCAGCACATTCTCGGGCCTTGCCACCGTCACGGCGGGATTGATCGCGGTGGAGTTGATGGCGCCGGAGCGATAGCCCGAGCGGGTGGTGACATAGACCAGCGTGCCGTCCCACAGGTCATGGTCGATCGCCAGCGTCCAGGTGGGCTTGTGGAAGCTCGCATCCACGACCGTGTCGCAGGACGACAGCGGTTTCAGCTTTCCCGTGGGATCGGTCAGCGTGCAGGCATGGGTCTGGCCCGCATAGGTGATGCCGTTATAGGTCACCGGCGTGGGATCGAAGACGCCGTTGACCACGCCGGCGGTGCTGGCGGCGGTGGCCGGGAAGATGTCGGTGCGCGTGCCGATCAGGGCGTGGCGTTCGTCATAGGTATAGCGCAGGCCCGCGGTCAGGCGCGTGTCGTCCCAGATGGAATAGGTCGCCTGGGCATAGGCGGCATAGCTGGTGTTGCGCTGGCTGTTGGCGCCGCCGTCCTGAAGTGTGATCTGCTTGCCGCTGACCGGCTGCGGCGTCACCGCGCTGGGCAGGTAGAGATAGAACAGCCCGCCGTCATTGGGGCTTTCCTCGCGGAAGAAGAACAGGCCCGCGGTCCAGTTGAGCTTTCCCGCCAGCGCCTTGCCGTTGACCGTGACTTCCGACTGCACCGACTTGTAGTCAGGCACGATATATTCATAATCCGCCGTGTCATAAGGCAGGCCGCGGCCGATGGAGGTGCCGCGATTGTCCCACCAGCGATAGGCGGTGAGCCATTTCACGTCCAGGCCGTCCCAGCTCTTGTTCACCGTGGCGCTGACGGTCTGATAGTGGCCGGTATCCCGGTTGCTGACGGTCTGCTCGGTGCTCCAGAAGCCGTATTTCTGCTCGCGCGCCACCGAATTCAGCAGCGCATTATAGGCGGCGGGATCGGTGTTGAGGGCCGTGCCCGTAAGATAGTTGGCGTAATAAGGCGCGATCTTGTGCCCCAGAAGGTCGGTGAATCCGGTGCAGGTGCCGGGGATGTTGCAGATCGCCGGCTTTCCGTTGCGCGTGCCGCTGCCCGGAAAATAGCCCAGGTCGTGATAGCTCGATCCGGTGTCGTGCTCTGCCGACAGGTTGGCGCGCAGCACGATGTTGAAGCTGTCGTCGGGCTGCCACTTGAGCGAAAAGATGCCGGCGATCTTGTTGCTGCCCATCGCGGGCTGGTTGTTGCGATAGCCGGTGGCCGGATCATAGTAGAAGTTGGCGATATAGCCCTTCTGGTCGCTGACCTGGGCGGCGGCTCGGAAGAACAGCGTGTCGGTGAGCGGGATGTTGATCGCGCCCTGGATCGCGCCGCGGCCATGATCGCCGGCCGTGAGCTTGACATAGCCGCCATAGGTGTCGGTGGGCTCGCGCGTGGTGTAGAGGATGGCGCCGCCGGTGGAGTTGCGGCCCACCAGCGTGCCTTGCGGGCCTTTCAGCACCTGCACGCTGTCGATGTCGAACAGGCCCGCGGTCAGGCCCACGGGGCGGGCCATGTATACCCCGTCCATGTACACCGCCGCGGCCGGGTCGAAGGACATCACCGACTGGCCGGAACTGGAATCGAAATCGCGCTGGCCGCGGATGGTGACATTGAGCGTATCCTGCCGGAAGGTGGTGGGCGCGATATAGACCGAAGGGCTGCTGTAGCGCAGATCCTCGATAGTGCGGATGTTGAGCTTGTCCAGGTCGGCCTGGCTGTAGGCGGTGATGGAAATGGGAACCGCCTGCTCGTCCTCGGCGCGCTTGCGGGCGGTCACCACCACCTTTTCCAGACCCGCGAACTGCGTGGTTTCGCCGCCCGAAGCGGTATCGCTCTCAGCGGCGGCCCTGCCCGCAAAGGCGGTCACCAGGGCCACGCTGGCGCCGGCCAGCAGGACCGGAAAAAGACGCTTGGACATGACGGACGTTCCCCTGGGACTTGCCTGCCCGGGCATTGCCACCGCCCTGGGCCTGGCCGAAGCCCTATCGCAAAAAGGCCACCCGCATAAAGGCAATAAACCCCTCTTGCGCCAAATCGGGAAATTTTCCTTATAGGCTGCGCACAGAACAGCGAGGGACGGATGAGCAGGATCGCAATGATTACCGGCGCGGGCAGCGGCGTGGGCCGGGCCGTGGCAGGCGCGCTGTCGGCGGCGGGCTGGTCCGTGGTGCTGGTGGGCCGGGGGCGCGCGGCGCTGGAGGAAACCGCGGCGGCGCTGACGGGCGATCACCTGGTGGCGCCCGCCGATGTGGGCGATCCGGCCGCCGTGAAGGCGGTGTTCGCACAGATAAAAGACAGGTTCGGACGGCTGGACCTGCTGTTCAACAATGCGGGCATGGGCACGCCCGCCATCCCGATCGAGGAGCTGTCGTTCGAGCAATGGCAGGCCGTCGTCGGCGTCAACCTGACCGGCGCATTCCTGTGCACCCAGGAAGCGGTGCGGATGATGAAGGCGCAGGATCCGCGCGGCGGGCGCATCATCAACAATGGCTCGATCAGCGCCGACCGCCCGCGCCCGCATAGCGCGCCCTATACCGCGACCAAGCACGCCATCACCGGCCTGACCAAATCCACCATCCTGGACGGGCGGCCTTTCGACATCACCGCGGGCCAGATCGATATCGGCAATGCTGCCACCGAAATGACCCGGCGCATGACCGAAGGCGTGTTGCAGCCCGACGGCAAGCTGGCGGTGGAACCGCGGATGGACGTGAAATATGTGGCCGAGGCGGTTGTCTATATGGCGGGGCTGCCGCTGGAGGCCAATGTGCCGTTCCTGACCGTGATGGCGACCAAGATGCCCCTGTACGGGCGGGGATGAATTCCTGTGCAGTTTCCCGGCGGGCAAACGCAGATGACAAATATTTGTTCAGACCATGGAGCGTTTTGTCACGCCGATGGTTCTGAGTCGCGCAAGCTGGATGGCAAGAATGCGCGCCTGTTTTCTCGGACGAAACATCTGTGCCCTGGGCTATGGCGTGGCGATGCTCCAGACCCCACCGCTGGTGGTGGACGAGGAAACCGGCAAGCCCCTGGACGACGGGCCGGAAGACAGCACCGGAAACATGAAGCCGAGTCCACGTCCTGCGCCGCAGGCATGGCGGCAGCCTGACCCGGCCCCGCAGTGAAGAGCCCGTTTGCGGGCATTTTGACGCTGTCACCCTTCCACGCTAGGCTTGGTTTGCTGGGGAATCGGATACGGCTGTGGCGAAGTGGACAACCTGCCGCGCGTGGATAGTGGCCCCCTTGTGCCGGCTGGCACGAATACCAATATTGGACGTTATAAGATTCGCCTGACACGATATTTTATTTCGACCGCTGGTAATTGGTGGGGCATGAGAACTTCACTTCCTGTCGTTTCGGCGCTTGTCGCCAGCCTGGCCCTGAGCGCATGCAGCACGCCCAGCGCTGAATCGCTGGCCCAGAACGATCCCTTCGAAAAGACCAACCGCGACATCTTCGATTTCGACGTGAAGGTGGACCATGCGGTCGCCCGGCCCATCGCCAGGGGTTATCGCAACGTGGTTCCCGAATTCGCGCGCGACGGCGTGCACAACTTCCTGACCAACCTCAATTCGCCGGTCGTGCTGGCCAATGACGTGCTGCAGGGCGAGGGCGACAAGGCCAAGAACACCTTCGGCCGCATCGTGATCAACTCCACGGTCGGGATCGGCGGCCTGATCGACGTGGCCACCAAGCTCGGCATCCCCTATCACGACAACGACTTCGGCATCAGCATGGGCAAGGCCGGTGTGGCCGAAGGCTCTTACCTGGTGCTGCCCTTTGCCGGCCCCATGCCGCCACGCGACCTGGTCGGCAACGGCGTGGATGTCGCCTTCGATCCCCTGACCTATGCCCGTTTCCACGGATCGGACACCTGGATGGTGGTGCGCTTCGGCCTGGGCATCCTGGACAGCCGCGCGGCACAACTGGATGCGGTGGAGACGATCGAGCGTTCGTCGATCGATTTCTATGCGACGACGCGCAACCTCTATCGCCAGAGCCGCAACGCCAAGATCAACGAAGGCAAGCCCGGCACGGACGAACTGCCGAATCTGTAACCGGGTGAATCACGCCGCAAGCACGGCTGGCGGGCTGCCGTAGTCTCTCCGCTTTACTCTGCCGGCGCGGGTGACGGGCTGCCGGTATGGTCTTCGGGGCGGTCTTTCATGATGCCGTGGTACCACCTGTTCCAGAACCCCGCCGTCCATCCGCCGAAGCGGTCCATGTAGAGGAACACCACCGGCGTCGTGTAGAGCGTCAGGATCTGGCTGAGGAACAGCCCGCCGACGATGGAGATGCCCAGCGGCTGGCGCAGCTCCGATCCCGCGCCCAGTCCGACGGCCAGCGGCAGGGCGCCCAGGATGGCGCCCACGGTGGTCATCATGATGGGACGGAAACGCAGGAGGCACGCCCTGTAGATCGCCTCGCGCGAGGAGATCCGCTGGCGCCGCTGCAGGTCGATGGCGAAATCGATCATGATAATCGCGTTCTTCTTGACGATGCCGATCAGCAGGATCACGCCGATCATCGCGATCAGGTCGAACTGGGCCTTGAACAGAAGCAGCGCCAGCACCGCGCCCACCCCCGCCGAGGGCAGGGTCGAGAGGATGGTGACGGGATGGATCAGGCTTTCATACAGGACGCCCAGCGTGATGTAGATGGTCAGGACCGCGGCGATCAGCAGCAGCGGCATGTTCTGGAAGGATTTCTGCATCACCTGCGCCGTGCCCGCGAAGTCGCCATGCACCGAGATCGGCACATTGATGTCGGCCATCGTCTTCTGGATGGCCGCGATCGCATGGCCGATCGGCTGGCCCGCCGGCACGTTGAACGAGAATGTGGTCGCAACGAAGGGACCCTGGTGGTTCACCGCCAGCGGCGTCGTGCCGGGGCCATAGGTCGCAAAGGCCGACAGCGGCACCATCGTCTCGACGCGCGTGGACAGCGAGGACCCGGTCGAGGCGCCGCCCCGCGCGCCCGTGGCCACCGAGTTGAGCTGCTGGTTGCGCGCCGCGTCCGCGTCCGCACCGGTCGTCGCGGCGGTTGCGGAAGAAGCGGAGGTACCGCCGACCACGAAGGCGCCGCTTGCCGCGGCGCTCGACTGGGTGCCGCTGACCGCTCCGCCCGATGTGCTGACATAGATGTCCTTCAGCGTTTCCGGGCTTTGCCAGAAGGCGGGCGCCACCTCCATCACCACATGGTACTGGTTCTTGTCCTTGTAGATGGTCGAGACCTGGCGCTGGCCGAACGCGTCATACAATGCGTTGTCGATCTGCGCGGCGTTAAGGCCCAGCCGCGCGGCGGTCGCGCGATCGACCTTGAGCTGGACTTCCAGGCCCTTGTCCTGCTGGTCGGAATTGACGTCTTCCAGTTCGGGCACCTCCTGCAGCGCCTGGGTGATCTTGGGCACCCATTCGTTCAGTTCGTCCAGCGTGTCGGCCTGGATGGTGTACTGATAGCTGCCGTTGCCCTGCCGCCCGCCCGCGCGGATCTGCCCGCCCGGCATCAGGAACAGCCGCGCGCCCGCCACCTTTTCGAGCCTGGGCCGCAGGCGGTCGATCACCTGGTCGGTGGAAAGGCCGCGTTCGCGCGGCGGCTTGAGCGTGACATAGACATTGCCCTGGTTGGTGGCCTGGCCGCCCGCGAAGCCGCCGACCGTTTCCACCGCGGGGTCGCTCTTGATGATGTCGACGAACTGCTGGAACTTCTTCTGCATCGACTGGAACGAGATGCTCTGGTCGCCGCGGATGCCGCCCTGGATGGTGCCGGAGTCGGTGTCGGGGAAGAAACCCTTGGGCACGATGGCCAGCAGGTAGAAATTCATCACCACCGCGACCGCCAGGATCGCCATGATGGTCTTGGGATTGTCCAGGGACCAGCGCAGCGTGCGGCGATAGAAGCCCTGCATCGCCTCCATCGCCCGGCGCGACTGGCGCATCAGCCAGTTCTGGTCTTCGGTCACCGAGAAGTCGAGATAGGCGCACATCATCGGCGTGACCGTCAGCGAGACCAGCAGCGACATGACGATCGCCGCGGTGAGCGTGATGGCGAATTCGTGAAACACCCTTCCCACGATGCCGCCCAGGAACAGCACCGGAATGAACACCGCCACCAGCGATATGCTCATGGAAAGCACGGTGAAGGCGACTTCCCCGGAGCCCTTGAGCGCGGCCTCCATCCGGCTTTCGCCGTTTTCCAGGTGACGAGTGACGTTCTCCAGCACGACGATGGTGTTGTCCACCACGAAGCCGGTGGAGACGATCAGCGCCATCAGCGAGAAATTGTCCAGGCTGAAGTCCAGCAGGTACATGATCCCGAACGTGCCCAGCAGCGACAGCGGCACGCAGACCGTGGGCACCAGCGAAGCCTTGAAGTTGCGCAGGAACAGGAAAACGACCACGATCACCAGGATGGTGGAGAGGATCAGCGTCATCTCCACGTCATGAACCGAGTCGCGGATCGACGTCGTGGTGTCGGACAGCACATGCAGGTCGATGCTGGACGGCAGCGACTTCTGGAGCTGCGGCATCTGCGCCAGGATGCTGTCCACCACCTGAATCACATTGGCGCCCGGCTGCTTGGTCACATTCACCAGGATGGCGGGCTGGCCGTTGAAGGTGCCCAGGTTGCGGACATTCTCCACCCCGTCGAACACCTCGGCCACGTCCTGCAGGCGCACCGCGGCATTGTTCCGGTAGGCGATCACCAGGGTCTTGTAGTTCTTCGCCTCGGTGGCGGTGTCGTTGGCATAGACCTGGAAACTCTGCGGCCCCTGCTGGATATCGCCCTTGGGGCTGTTGGCGTTCGCGGCGGACAGGGCGGCGCGCACATCCTCCAGCCCGATGCCGTATTTGAACAGCGCGCGGGGATTGAGCTCGACGCGGATGGCGGGCAGCGACGCGCCGTTGAGCGAGACATCGCCGACGCCGCTGATCTGCGACAGCTTTTGCTGGATGATGTTGGAGGCCTGATCGTAGATCTGGCCGGGCGACAGCGTCTTCGACGTCATCGCCAGGATCAGGATGGGAAAGTCGGCCGGATTGGCCTTGCGGTAGGTGGGATTGGAACGCAGCGCGGCCGGCAGGTCGGCGCGTGCCGCATTGATCGCCGCCTGCACGTCGCGCGCCGCGCCGTCTATGTCGCGGTCGATGTCGAACTGCATCACGATCTGGGTATTGTTGACGTTGCTGCGCGAGGTCATCTCGGTGACGCCCGCGATCGAGCCAAGGTGCCTTTCCAGCGGCGTCGCCACGCTGGATGACATGGTCTGCGGGCTGGCGCCGGGCATGTTGGCGCTCACCATGATGGTGGGGATGTCGATGTTGGGGAACGGCGAGACCGGCAGCAGGAAATAGGCCGTCATGCCCGCCAGGCCCAGTCCCAGCGCCAGAAGCGTGGTGGCGATCCTGCGGCGGATGAAGAGCGCGACCATGCTCATTCGGCGGGCTCCGGCGCGGTCCCCCTGCGGCGGGCGCGCCATTCCTGCAGGTCCTTGCCCGCCTTGTCGAAGTAGATGTAGATCACCGGCGTGGTGAACAGGGTCAGCAACTGGCTGACCAGAAGGCCGCCCACGATCGAGATGCCCAGCGGATGGCGCAGCTCGGACCCCATGCCCGAACCCAGCATCAGCGGCAGCGCGCCGAACAGCGCCGCCACCGTGGTCATCAGGATCGGACGGAAACGCAGCAGCGCCGCCTGGTGGATGGCCTCTTCCGGCGGCTTGCCCTCGTTGCGCTCGGCCTCCAGCGCGAAGTCGATCATCATGATCGCGTTCTTCTTGACGATGCCGATCAGCAGGATGATGCCGATGATCGAGACGATGTTGAGGTCGTGACCGGTGACGATCAGCGCCAGCAGCGCGCCCACGCCCGCCGACGGCAGGGTGCTGAGGATCGTGACCGGATGGATGAAGCTCTCATACAGCACGCCCAGCACGATATAGACGGTGATGATGGCGGCAAGGATCAGCAGCACCTCGTTGGCCAGCGCCGACTGGAAAGACAGCGCGGAACCCTGGAACTGCGAGGTGATCTCGCCCGGCATCTGGGCGTCGGCCTGGGCCTTCTGGATGGCGTTGACCGCCGCGCCCAGCGAATAGCCCGGCGAGACGTCGAAGGAGAAGGTGGCCGAGGGGAACTGCGCCAGATGGTCGATCTCCAGCGGCGTCGGACGCTGCTCGACCTTGGCAATGGCCGACAGCGGCACCTGGCCGCCCCCCGCGGACGGCAGGTACATGTCGTTCATCGCCTGCACGGAATTCTGCAGCCCGGGATCGGCTTCCATGATTACGCGGTACTGGTTGGATTCGGTGAAGATGGTGGAGATGATGCGCTGGCCGAAGCTGTCGTAGAGCGCATTGTCGATGGTCGCGGCGGTCACGCCGAACCGCGCCGCCGTGTCGCGGTCCACCACCAGGAAAGCCGACAGCCCCTGGTCGAGATACGATGTGGAGACGTTGCGGATCGCCTTCACCTGGCGCAGTTGCGCCAGCAGCCGGGGCACGAACTGGTTGAGCGCGGCCTGGGTGGCGGACTGCAGCACGAACTGATACTGGGCGCGGCTGACCGCCGAATCGATGGTGAGGTCCTGCACCGGCTGCAGATAGAAGGTGATGCCCGGCACGCTGTGGGCGTCGTCCAGCAGCCGGTCCATCACATCGGTGACGCTGTCGCGCTGGTCCTTGGGCTTGAGGTTTATCAGCAGCCGCCCGCTGTTCATGGTCGTGTTGGTGCCGTCCACGCCGATGAAGGACGACAGGCTGGCCACGTCGGGATCCTGCAATATCTTGTCGGCGATCTGCTGCTGGCGGCCGGCCATCGCATCGAAGGAAACGGTCGGACCCGCCTCGGTGATGGCCTGGATGAAGCCCGTATCCTGCAGCGGGAAGAAGCCCTTGGGGATCGCCCAGTACATCAGCACGGTCAGGATCAGCGTACCGACCGCGACCAGCAGCGTGAGGCGCTGGTGCCTGAGCACCCAGATCAGCAGCCGGTCATATTCGGCCACCAGCCGGTCGTACCAGAGTTCCGTATAGCGCTGGAACCGGGTTTCGCGCTTTTCCGCCGCATCGTGGCTGCGCAGCAGCTTGGCGCACAGCATGGGCACCAGCGTCAGCGACACCACCGCGGAGATCAGGATGGTGACGGACAGGGTCACGGCGAATTCACGGAACAGCCGGCCCACAACCTCCTGCATGAACAGCAGCGGGATCAGCACCGCGATCAGCGATACGGTCAGCGACACGATGGTGAAGCCGATTTCGCCCGCGCCCTTCATGGCCGCGTTGTAGGGCGTCTCGCCCTGCTCGATATAGCGGCTGATGTTCTCGATCATCACGATGGCGTCGTCGACCACGAAGCCGGTGGAGATGGTCAGCGCCATCAGCGACAGGTTGTTGAGCGAGAAGCCCAGCAGATACATCGCCGCGAAGGTGCCGACGATGGAAAGCGGCACCGACAGGCTGGGAATGAAGGTGGCGGGCACGCTGCGCAGGAAGACATAGATCACCAGCACCACCAGCACCACGGCCAGCATCAGCTCGAACTGCACGTCCGCGACCGAGGCGCGGATGGTTTCGGTGCGGTCGGTCAGCACCTGGACCCGGACCGAGCCGGGAAGCCCGGCCTCGATCTGGGGCAGAAGCTCCTTGATCGAATCCACCACCTGGATCACGTTGGCGCCGGGCTGACGCTGCACGTTGATCAGCACGGCGGGCGACTTGTTCGCCCAGCTCGACAGCTTGTTGTTCTGCGCGCCCTCGATCACATTCGCCACGTCCTTCAGCAGCACCGGCGCGCCGTTCTTGTAGGCGACCACGATGTTCCGATAGGCGTCGGCGCTCTGGAGCTGATCGTTGGCGTTGATCGTGTAGGACTGGCTGGCGCCGTCGAAGCTGCCCTTGGGGGCATTGGCGTTGTTGTTGGAGATGGTGGTGCGCAGGTCGTCTATGTTCAGGCCCAGCGCCGCCAGCTTCTGGAGATTGGCCTGCACGCGCACGGCCGGGCGCTGGCCGCCCGAAATGCTGACCAGGCCGACACCGGCAAGCTGGGATATCTTCTGGGCGATACGGGTATCGGCCAGATCTTCGACCCGCGTCATGGGCAGTGATGTCGAAGTCACCGCCAGCGTGATCACGGGCGCGTCGGCCGGATTGACCTTGGCGTAGATCGGCGGCGCCGGCAGCAGCGTGTTGGGCAGGAGGCTGTTGGCGGCGTTGATCGCGGCCTGCACTTCCTGTTCGGCGATGTCGAGACTGAGGTTGAGGTCGAACTGGAGCGTGATGACCGAGGAGCCCGCCGAGGAGATGGACGACATCTGGTTCAGGCCGGGCATCTGGCCGAACTGCTTTTCAAGCGGCGCGGTGACCGAGGTGGTCATCACGTCCGGGCTGCCGCCCGGCAGGAAGGTCTGAACCTGGATGGTGGGATAATCCACTTCCGGCAGCGCCGACAGCGGCAGGAAGCGGTAGCCGAACAGGCCCACCAGCAGGATGGCGAACATCAGCAGCGAGGTCGCCACCGGCCGCTGGATGAAGGGCGCGGACGGGTTGGCGCCGCCGCCGGGCGCGGGCGCCCCGGGAAGCGGTTCAGGAAGGGCTGAGGTCACGGCTGTGGGCCACCGCCGCCGCGCCGCGCGCCGCCGGGTCCGCGGCGCATCTGCGACAGCGCCCGCGAGCAGTCGGCGCCCAGCGCATCGCGGTTCTGGAACAGGCACATGCGCGCCTCACGGGTGCCTGGCTGGGCCGTGGGGCAAAGCTTGTGGAGGTCGGCGCCGCAGGACTTCTGGAGCACCGCCGCCAGTTCGGCGCGGCGCTTGGCGCGCGCGGCTTCGTCGGCGCCGCCGCCCGACGGCGGGGCGATCTTCGCGGTCTGGTTGGGGATCTCGACGTCGGCGCCATCGCGCAGGCGGTCGGCGCCGTCCACCACCACCGTGTCGCCCGGCTTGATGCCGGAAAGGATCTGAATCTTGTCGCCGTCCTGCACGCCGGTCGTCACGGTGCGCTGCGACACGGTCTTGTCGGGCGTGACCACGAACACGAAGCTGCCGTCGGCGCCGCGCTGGATGGCGGCGACCGGCACGACGGTCTGGTGATGCAGCGTATTGACCAGCAGTTTCACATTGACGAACTGGGCCGGAAACAGCTTGTTGTCGGTATTGGCGAACATGGCCCGCAGCTTGACCGAGCCGGTGGTGGGATCGACCACATTGTCCACGGTGGCCAGCGTGCCGGTCGCCAGCTTGACGGTCTGGCTGCGGTCATAGGCATCGACCGGCAGCACGGCGCCCGCGCCGACCCGCTCCATCACCGAACGGACATTGTCTTCCGGGATGGTGAACAGCACCGACATGGGTTGAAGCTGGGTCACCACCACGATGCCGGTGGCCTGGCCCGCCGTCACGATATTGCCGATGTCGACCAGATGGATGCCCGCGCGGCCCGCGACCGGGGAGACGATGTTGGTATAGCCCAGGTTGATGCGGGCGGTCTCCACCGCCGCCTGGTCGGCGACGACAATGCCTTCGTCGGATTTCACCAGCGCGGCCTGGGTCGCCACCTGCTGCTGGGCGATGGCGTTCTGCGCCTGCAGCGCCTGATAGCGCGCAAGATCGACCTTGGCGTTGGCCAGCGTGGCGGTGTCGCGCGCCAGCTGCCCGCGCGCCTGGTCCAGCGCCGCCTGATAGGGCCTGGGGTCGATCTGGGCCAGGGTGTCGCCCGCCTTGACCATCTGGCCTTCGGTGAAATTCAGCTTGATCAGAAGACCGCCGACCTGCGGGCGCACGGTCGCGGTGGCCAGCGGCGTCACCGTGCCCAGCGCATTGAGCGTCACATTGATGTCGCTGTCCTGGGTCACGGCCACGCCCACCGGCTGGGCGCCGGTGTTGAACCGGCCGCGCTGGTTGGCCTGCGGCTTGGGATAGATCGCCCAGATCAGCAGCGCCAGCAGGCCCAGCCCCACCGCGAACCACACCACGCGCGACAGGCGCGGATGGCGGCTGCTCCAGCCGGCGACGCCCGACCAGGCACGTGTGCCCAGCCCGTCCCCGGCCGCTCCGGTACGCTGGAATTCGCCAGGGCTGCGATCGATATTCATTCAGAGTGTCCGTGTCACAAAAGAGCCGAAATGACGGGGGATTAATGTTTGCCAGAAGGGGTTAGCATCGCCCGGCTGAACGGGAAATGAACTTATACCCTCAATGGACCACGGCTCATATAGCCGTCCGATACGAGGGAATTTTGTCGAAAATGTCCCGGCCCCGCGGCGCGCTGGCGCGGGAACTGCAACCGCGCTATGTCGCAGTCCGATTTCAGATCGGCGCCACCATCTGGACGTAAACGAACCAAGACAGGCGAGCATTTGTTTCCCGAGTTCTTTCACTGGCTTTTCCACGACGCGCGTCAGTGGGTGACCGTAACCGCCCAGCTTCACCCCTATTGGTGCTTTCCCATCGCCTTCGTCATCGCCTTTTCCGAATCCTTTGTGGGCGTCTCCTTCATCGTTCCGGGCACATTCCTGCTTCTGTCGCTGGGCGGGGTGATCGGCGCCACCCATATCGGCCTGCTCCCCGCCGTGTCGGGCGCGGTGCTGGGATCGGTGCTGGGCGATTGGATCAGCTGGTGGATAGGGTACCATTATCACCACAAGATCGTGCATTTCCGGCTGTTCCGGCGCTTCGAGCCGCAGATCGAGAACGGCCTGCATTTCTTTCACCGCTGGGGGACGCTGGCGATCTTCATCGGCCGCTTCATGGGCCCTTTCCGCGCCACTGTGCCGCTGGTGGCGGGGATGTCCGAACTGGAATTCCGCCCCTTCATGATCGCCAACACCACATCGGCGGTGATCTGGGGATATGGCATCCTGGCCTTCCCGGCCTTCTTCACCCGCCACCTTTTCAGCTAACCCACTGATATAAAAGTTATTTTTCGGTAACGTCGCGCCCGAGGGCCCCGCCCGCCCACGGGCCCGCCGGCACCCCGCCCCAAAACGGGACCCGCGGCCGCCCCGGCCGGGCGCCCACGGCGCGGTTTGCCTGCATTTCCGTGCCAAAACGGCGCGCGCCCGCGCCCTCTTGCTGGCCTGCCTCCTGCACCGCCTGCCCCGAAACCGGAAGGGGCGCGCGCGTGAGCAGGCAGGACATGTCCGAAGCGGGGGTGAACGAAGCCGTGATGAAGGCGGCCTTTCCCGCCTTTGACGGCTTCGGCCTGGCCGCGGCGATGCCCGGCCTCACCGCCAAGCGGATGCTCGACATCGGGCTGGCCGGACTGCTGGTCATCCTTCTGTCGCCGGTGCTGGTGCTGGCCTCGATCGCGATCCTTCTGGATTCGCGCGGCCCCCTGCTCTTTGCCCAGCGCCGGACGGGCCTGGGCGGGCGGACTTTCGCCATCCTGAAATTCCGCTCCATGCACGTGCTGGAGGACGGAGCCCAGGTGACGCAGGCGCGCGAGGGCGACGTGCGCATCACGCGCGTGGGCCGCATCATCCGCAAGCTTTCCATCGACGAGTTGCCGCAACTGTTCAACGTGCTGGCCGGCGACATGTCGCTGGTCGGCCCGCGCCCGCATGCGCTGGCCCATGACGCCTATTACGGCGCGCGGATCGCCAACTATGCCGTGCGCCAGCGCGTGCGCCCCGGCATCACCGGCTGGGCGCAGGTCAATGGCGCGCGCGGCGCCACCCCCACGCTTGGCGCGATGCAGGCGCGCGTGGACCTGGATGCCTGGTACGTCGCGCATGAGAGCTTTGCGCTCGACCTTCTGATCCTGCTCCGCACCCCGCTGGAAGTGCTGCGCCCCCGGAACGCAGCCTGATGCGCACCGCCGCCGCCCTTGCCCAGGCCCTGGCCGCGCCGGCCGCCCCCAAAGGCGTGCCCGCCAACGACGCCTATGCCGCTGTGACGGTGGGCGGGCTTGCCACCGCCTGCCTGTCGCGCGAAGGCCTGGCGCGCATGATGTTGCAGGACTGCATGGCCGCCCGCGCCAACGGGAACCGGACGCCGAAGCTGGTCTTCGCCTCCAACGGCCATGCCATCGCGCTGGCCGCGCGCGATGCCCGCTTCCGCGCCACCCTTGCCCAGGCCGACATCATCCACGCCGACGGCCAGGCGGTGGTGTTCGCCTCGCGCCTGCTGACCCGCACGCCGATCCCCGAGCGCAGCGCCACCACCGATTTCATCCACGACGCCGCCCGCGCGGCAGCCGGCCACGGGCTCCGTTTCTTCCTGCTGGGCGCGACCGAGGAAGCCAATGCCGAAGCCGCCCGCCTGTTGCGCGATGCCCATCCGGGCCTTCAGATCGTGGGCCGCCGCCACGGATACTTCTCGATCGACGAAGAGGACGAGATCTGCGACGAGATCAACCTCACCCAGCCCGATGTGATCTGGGTAGGCCTGTCGGTGCCGCTGGAATATGAATTTTCCGTTCGCAACCGGGACCGGCTGCGGGCGGGCTGGCTGGTGACCTGCGGCGGCTGCTTCAATTTCGTGACGGGCGCCTACAAAAGAGCGCCCGGCTGGATGCAGGCGGCGGGCCTGGAATGGCTGTTCCGGCTGATCCGTGAGCCCAGAAGGCTGTTCTGGCGCTATGCCGTGACCAATCCGCTTGCGGTATTTTTACTTTTGACGCGCACAAACGGGGGACAGGCAGCGTTCCAGGACCGCTCATGACGGTTTTCGAGGTCGCGCGGCCCGGCGCGGGCGGGCTTTTCCGCCACGCGCTGCCGCGCACGGCCCTTCGCTACGGTGTTTCCATCGCCGGACCGGCCGCGGTCTCGGCGGCGCATTTCCTTGCCTCGCTGGCCTTCCTGCGCGCCCTGCCCGCCCAGGCGTTCGGCCTTCTGTCCTTCGTGATGGTGATCGCGGCTTTCGCCATGAGCGCCGGCTCCGCGCTGATCGTGCTTCCCATCAACGAGACGCTCGCGCGCGGAGAGCCCGCCATCCGTGCCGTCTGCTGCAAGGTAGGCTGGCTGTTCTGCGCCGCCTTCGCGGTTCTTCTGGCGGCTGCCCTGCTGAGCGGCGGCGCAGGGCCTGCCGAAGCGGCGCTGCTGGGCCTTTACGGCGGCGTCTTCGCCTGGCGCTGGTTCGCGCGCAGCACGGCCTATATCGACGGCAATGTCGGCGCGGCCGTCGCATCCGACCTGGTCTACAGCGCGGCGCTGACGGCGTCGCTGGGCGCGCTTGGCCTTGGCCGCCGCCTGGATTTCGCCGGCAGCAGCGAGGCGCTGCTGCTTTCCGCATTGCTGGCGCTGGCCCCGTTCGGGACCGGCTTCTTCCGCGAGCAGGTCATGGCGCTGCGGTCGGCGCGGCTGACCGGCTATCTGCCGCTGTTCCGCGACATCACCCGCTGGTCGCTGGCCGGCGTGGCGCTGACCGAACTGACCGTCAATGCCCATGCCTATCTGGTGACGTTCCTTTCGGGCGCGCAATCCTTCGCGCTGCTGGCGCTGGGCATGCTGCTGATGCGGCCCGCATCGCTGGTGCAGAACGCGCTGCCCGATCTGGAGCGTCCGGCCATGACGCGCGCCATCGCGGTGGGGGATTTCAAAGGCCTGGCGCGCATCCACCGCCATTTCACGCTGGGGCTGGCGGCGGCCTGGGCCGGGACCGCGGCGCTGGCGGCAGGGCTGCTGGTCTTCGCGCCCGGCCTGCTGCTGAAGAAGGGCTATGCGCTGCACGACGTTGTGGTGGTGGCCGCGCTTTCGGCCGCGATCATGGCGGTGCGCACGTTCCGCACGCCGCCCGCCGTGCTGCTGCAGGCGGCGGGGCGGTTCAAGGCGCTGGCAGGCATCGGCACGATTTCGGGCGTGGTGTCGCTGGCTGCGACGCTGGCGATATTGCTGGCGTTCGGGCCCATCGCCTCGCTGGGCGGGGTGCTGCTGGGCGAGGCGGTGATCCTGGTCCGCGTCGTCACGCTGGCGCGGCACTGGAGGGCGGACCATGCCTGACCGTGTCGTCATCTGCATCCCCACCTTCCGCCGCCCCCGGATGCTGCGCCGGCTGCTGGAGGCGATCGCGGCGCTGGAGACATCGGCGGACATTTCGGTGCTGGTCGCCGACAACGACGCACGGGACCATGCGGGATTCGACCTGTGCCGGTCGCTGCGGGGCTATCGCTGGCCGCTCGAAGCCGTGATCGCGCATGAGCGGGGCATCGCGCAGGCCCGCAACCGGCTGATAGAAGAGGCGCTGAAGACCGATGCGGCCTTCATCGCCATGATCGACGATGACGAATGGCCGCAACAGGACTGGATCGGGAATTTCCTGAAGGCGGCGCACGAAACCGGCGCCGACGTGCTGCAGGGCTCGATCCTGTTCGGGCGGGAAAGCGCCGCCGACGGACATGCCGACATCCGCCGCGCCACGGGCCCGGCCGCCATGCTGCAAGGCGCGGGCAATCTGCTGATCCGCCGCGCCGTGCTGGAAGAGATGGCCGCGCCCTGGTTCGACCCCCAGTTCGCGCTTTCGGGCGGCGAGGACCAGGATTTCTTTGTGCGGCTTGCGCATGCGGGAAAACGGTTCGCCTGGTGCGACGAGGCGCGCGCTTTCGGCGATGTGCCCGAAAGCCGCGCCGGCCTGGGCTGGCTGCTGCGCCGCGCCTATTCGGTCGGCAATTCCGACATGCGGGTCCTGCTCAAGCATCGCCCGGGCGCGGCGCGCCTTGCGGCGGAGCTTGCGAAGATCCTGGCCGCGCTCCTGCTGGCGCCGCCGGTGGCCGTGATCCTGGCGGCGAGCCCGAATCGCCGGGCCGTGCCGCTCCAGAAACTCTCCCGCGCGGCGGGCAAGCTCAGTGCGATGCTGGGCGTCAGCTACAACGAATATGCGGTGATCCATGGTGGGTGACTTCGCCCCCGCCGCATCCGGCTATGTGCCGCCCCAGGCGGTGGAGCGCACGCTTCTGCCCGCGCTGGCCTTCCTGACGCTGCTGCTGCTGATCTTCGTGGGGCTGGACGCCTTTTCACCGCCGCTGCCGGTGGCGCAGTTCGGCGGCATCAAAGAAGCCTCGCATGGCGATGCGATGCGCCAGATCGCCTATCTGGGCACGGCGGCGCTGATCGGACTGTGCGCGCTTCAGCGTCACGGCACCGCCGCGCTGCGCGCCATGCCGCTGGGCATGGCGCTGCTTCTGGCCTGGTGCCTGGCCAGCGCCTTCTGGGCGCCGGAACCCGGTGTGGTGCTGCGCCGCGCCGGACTGGAAGTGGTGATCGTGACCGCGCTGCTGCTGAGCGTAGAGACCATCGGCGCACAGCGCGCCTTTGCGATCTGGCGCTGGCTGCTTGCGGCGATCCTGCTGGTGAATTTCCTCTCCATTCCGCTGGTGGCCGCCGCGCGCCATGGGGCGGGCGAGATGGACCCGGCACTGGTAGGTAACTGGCGCGGGCTTTACGGCCACAAGAACATCGCGGGCGCGGTGTGCGCGATCACCGCCATCCTGTTCCTGTTCACCAGAACCGGGTGGCGCAACTGGATCGGCATCGCGGTCGCCGCCGCGGCCTGCGTCTTCCTGGCCATGACCCATTCCAAGTCGTCGGCCGGCTTCCTGGTGGCCGCGCTGCTGGCGGGGCTGTTCTATCGCATCGGCTGGCGCGACGGCCTGTCGCGCGCCATCCTGGTGGTGATCGTGGCGCTGCTGCTGGCGGCGGGGGCGGCCTTCCTGCTGCTGGACGCGGACGCCATCGCCCATGCGCTGGAGGACCCCGGCGAGTTCACGGGCCGCGCGGCCATCTGGGCGGCAGAGCTGCGCTATATCGCCGACCATCCCCTGCTGGGCGCGGGCTTCGGCACCTTCTCGGACACCGCCGCCAAGCCGCCGCTGGCCGCCTATGTGAACGGAAGCTGGGTGACGGCGGTCAGCCACGGTCACAATGGCTATCTGCAACTGCTGGTCACCATCGGCGGAATCGGCTTCCTGCTTGCCATGCTCGCCCTGGTCGTGGCTCCGCTGCGCCGTTTCTGGGAGCTGGACTGGGAGGAAGACGGCTTCAAGCCGATGCTGTTCGCATTGTTCGTCTTCCTGGTGCTGCACAATGTGATGGAGTCCGATTTCCTGGAGGGCGACGGCGCGGCCTGGGCCGCGCTGCTGCTGGTGATCGCCGCCCTGAACAGCCCCGAGCCGCGCTATTCGTTAAGAAGCCGCTAAGAGCCGCGCCGCTAGGCTTGCGCCATCATGACGGCACCTTTCTTCAGCGTCATCATCCCGGTCTACAACCGCGCCGCCGCGTTGCGTACGGCCATCGCGTCGGTGCTGGCCCAGACCTGCCCGGATTTCGAGATCGTGGTGGTGGATGACGGCTCGCGGGACGATCCGCGCGCGGTGGTGGAGGCTTTCGCCGATCCGCGCCTGCGTTTCATCCGCCAGGACAATGCCGGCGGCGGGGCGGCGCGCAATACCGCGATAGACGCGGCGCGCGGGCGCTTCATCGCGCCGCTGGATTCCGACGATGTCTTCCTGCCCCATCACCTGGCCAGCATGCGCGCGCTGCTGGAAGGCACCAGCGGCGTGGTGGGCTATGCCCGCATGCGGGTGGACCGCGGCGCGGGCCGCGTCTTCCTCAAGCCGCCGCGCGCGATCCGCCCCGGCGAGGACATGGCCAGCTATCTTCTGTGCGACCGCGGCTTCGTGCCTACGATCACCGTGGTGGTGGAACGCGAAGCGGCGCGCCGCATCCGCTATGACGAGGATCTGCGCACCGCCGAGGATACCGACTTCGCGGTCCGCCTGTTCCTGGCGGGCCATACGTTCCGCATGCTGGAAGCGCCCAGCGCGGTCTGGATGGATGTGCACAATCCCGATCGCGCATCCGCGGCGCGGCGTTGCGCCTGTTTCGGGGCCTGGCTGGAACGGATGCGGCCGCTGATCCCCGCGCACGCCTATCACGGCGGGCGCGGCTGGGCCTATGCCAAGCTGGTGGCGCGGGATCGCCCGCTCAAGGCGCTGGCGCTGTATCTGAACGCCGTCCTGCACGGTTGTTATCGCCCCTCGCTGGCGGCGGTCGTGTTCCTGCAGATATTCCTGGGACGCACCGGCTACCGGCGGCTGGCGGACCGGGCCATCGCCTGGTTCCGCGTGGGCCTTCGGGAGGATGCCCTTGCAAAAGCGGCGGCGAAGGCAGAAGCCCCGCGCCGGCTGGAGCGCGCGTGATCGACCGCCGCGCGCTGCTGGCAGGGGGTGCGGGCCTCATGGCCGTCCCGGCGGCGGCCGCGCAAACACGCGGTCTGCGGCACATCGCGGCGTCGCGCGGCATGGTGTTCGGAACGGCAGCGGCCAGCTATGAACTGAAGGATGCCGATTTCACGCCGGTACTGGCGCGCGAGGCCGCGCAGCTGGTGCCGGAATATGAGATGAAGCGCGATGTGCTGGAGCCGCGGCCCGGCCAGTATGATTTCGCCGCATTGGACATGCTGGCCGGGTTCGCAGCGGCGCATGGGCTTTCGATGCGGGGCCATCCGCTGGTCTGGTACCACGCCAACCCGGCATGGCTTTGCGATGCGCTGGCCGGGCGGCGCGAGGAGACGCTGCTGACCGCCCATATCAGGACCGTTCTCAACCGTCATGCGCTGGCGTCCGTGGATGTGGTCAACGAGGCCCTGAAGCCGCCGGGCACTGAGGCCGGCCTGCGGCCATCGCCCTGGCTTGCCGCCTTCGGGCCGCGCTATATCGACATCGCCTTCCACGCCGCGCGCGCCACAGCCCCCCATACACAGCTCGTCTATAACGACTGGGGCTGCGAGCAGGGCGCACCCGAAAACGACCGTTTCCGCGCGGCGACGCTGAAGCTGCTGGATGGTCTTCTGAAACGCCGCGTGCCGGTGGATGCGCTGGGGATGCAGGGGCATCTTTCCGCCTTCGGCAGCCGCGTGGACCAGCGCAAGCTCGCCGCCTTCATCGCAGAGATCCGCGCGCGCGGCCTTGCGCTTCTCGTCACCGAGCTGGACGTGGACGACACCGGTGGGCCATCCGACATCGCCCTGCGTGACCGCGCAGTGGCCGACGAGGCGCGGCGCTTTCTTGACGTGGTGCTGGACAGTCCCGCCACCGGCGCCGTGCTGACCTGGAGCCTGTCGGACCGCTATGTCGACCCGCCCGACGACTGGAAGCTCAGGCTGGCCGGGTGGCGGTTGCGCAAGACGCCTTACGACGCGCGGATGCGCCGCAAGCCCCTGTGGGACGCGCTCGCGCAATCCTTCGCGGGCCGGCGCGGCACCTAGGCGACGGCGCGCGCCTTCGCGGCGGCCCTGGTGAGCCGGGCGGCGATGCGCGGCGCGGCATATTCCGCGCCAACCATGAAGCGCATCAGCGGGCCGAAGGCGTTGGCCGCCAGGGGACCGGTGACATAAAGCCCCCTGACCGAGGTTTCGAAATGGTCGGAAAGATTGGGCGTGTGCGCGACATGGCCGATCCCGGCGCGCAGTTCCGCATCCAGGAACGGCAGGCGGCGCAGGTCGGGGCGATAGCCGGTCGCGGCGATCACATGATCGGCGAATATCTCCACGCGCCGGCCCTCGCCGTCATGGGCGATCAGCAGCACGCCGCCCTTGTGGGCGCGCGCCTCCTCGACCTCATGGCCCAGGAAGGTACGCGCCTTGAGCTTGCCGCGCATGAACCAGCCCGGCGCGGGGCCCAGATGGCGCTTCGTGGCGCGCAGACGCAGCGATTCCGGCATGCGGCGGAACAGGCGCGGAGCATTGGAGCAGAGGAACGAGCGCCAGCCCGGCCCGATGCCGCTGGAGGGATGGGTGATGGCGCGCAGCCAGGACACCGCATCGGGATCGGGCATGGCGTGATAATGGATCACGGGCGCGCGGGCGAGCAGCGTCACGTCGGCGCCCGCGTCCTGCGCGATCACCGCCATGTCCACCGCCGAGGAGCCCGCACCCAGGATCAGAAGCTTCCGGCCCGCAAACCCCAACAGGTCGTGATGGTCATAGGAGTGGGAGGCCAGTTCCGGCGGCAGGCCGCCCAGCTGCGCGGGCAGGTTGCGGAACCAGTTGATGCCGACGGTCAGCACGACCTGCCGGGCATGGAGCGCCTCGCCGGTGTCGAGCCGGAGCGCGAATCCACGCTGGTCCTTTGAGAGCGCAATCACCTGCGCCTCTTCCAGCATGGGCACATGGCGGTCCTGGAACCAGGCGGAATAATCGACGAAGGTGGAAAGCGGCACCGGGATCAGCGTGTCGTCATAATCCACGCCGCGCATCGCGCACCAGGCCTTGAGCGTGGAGGAAGGATCGGGCGCGGAGAGGTTGGACGCGAAACCGTCCGACTTCAGCAGCATGCCTTTGGGCATATGCTCGCGCCAGGTGGTCAGCGGCCTGCCGAAGATGCGGAAGTCCGCCCCCGCCGCGTTGAGGTGTGCGGCGAGCGACAGGCCATATGGCCCCGCGCCGATGATGGCGGTCTGGCAGAAGTTGCGCACGGAATCTCCCCAAGCTGCCGTCCCGATACGGGACGGTCCGACGGATGCGCCGGAGGCTAGCACTGGAAATATTCACCGATGGTTGACGGGGTTGCGCCTAGGCTGAGGGGCATGAGCGCGCGCATCCTGCTTGCCACCGCCATGTCCTGGCCTTTTGCGGCCCAGCTTGCGGGCGCCTTCTGCGCCCTTGGCGCGGAGGTGGAGGCGCTGTGCCCGCCCGGCAGTCTGCTGGCGGTATCGCGCCATCCCGTCCGTCGCCACCGCTATCAGGCCCTGGCGCCCATGGCCTCGCTGCGGGCGGCTGCGGCGCGCGCCCGGCCCGATCTCGTCATCGCCTGTGACGATATGGCGGCCGGGCTGGTGCAGAAGACGGAAGGCCGGGCCGCGCCCGGGCGGCTGGACTTCCTCGTGCGCGCCGCGCTTGCGGGCGCGCCTGCGGCGGCCACCGTCGTGATCGATGCCGAGGAGAGACTGGATGACGCGGTGCGCCGGTTCGGCCTGCCGCTGGTGCTCAAATGCGATCACAGCTGGGGCGGCGACGGCGTGGCGATCGCCGCCACGCGCCTGGAAGCAAGGGCCGTCTTCCGGCGCCTTGCCAGGCAGTCGCGGCTGCGCAACGCCGCGCGCGCCCTTCGCCGGAAGGACAGCAGTTTTCTGACCCGCGCGCTGTTTCCCGTCCCGGCGGCGATCACCGCGCAACGCTTCATCGCGGGCCATCCTGCCACCAGTTCGATCGCCTGTTGGCAAGGCCGGGTGGTCGCGGCCCATCATTTCGACGTGCGCGTGACGTCGGAAGCGACAGGCCCCGCCTGTGTGGTCGCGCCGGTGGACTGCGCGCAGATGGCGGCCTCTGCAACGGCAGTGGCCGGGGCGTTCCACCTCACGGGTCTGTTCGGGCTGGATTATGTGCGCGACGCATCGGGCACAGTGCATCTGCTGGAGATGAACATGCGCGCCACGCCCACCGCCCATCTGGCGTTGAAAGACGATCTGGCGGCGGGCCTGCTGAAGGCAGCGGGTTTTCCCGCGCGCCCGCGCCCGCCCGCGACCGGGCGCAGCGAGATCGCGCTGTTTCCCCGCGAATGGCTGCGCGACCCTGCCAGCGCGTGGCTCAGGACGGCATTCCACGATGTGCCGTGGGACGATCCCGCCGTGGTGCGGGATTGCGCCCGGCAGGCGCCCGCCGCGGCGCGTGTCCTGCTGGAGGAAGCCGCGCCACAGCCGGCCTTGGCCGCGACCATACCAGTCTTCGATATTTGAAGGCAGAGGATTTCAGCACACTCATCCATTCCGAAGGAGTTTTGAAATGGGGCGGCCACAGAACAAGAAGATCATCGAAGCGGACATTATCGAGCCCATCGGGCATTCCCTGTGGGGGTCACATTGGGCCTCAGAGATGGGACGCGCGCTGAACGTCTCGAAGTCCCTGATCTGCCGTGCCGCCAAAGATGAGCGCACACCGAACCAGAACTTCGTGGATAACCTGCACAGGGAAATGTTGGACAAGATCGAGAACATCGCCAGGATGCTGAAACACAAGGGCCTTCCAAACTGCTGCGACCCCAGGGCGGGAGAAGCCCGACAGGCGATCCTGGAAGCGGTAAAAACGCTCAGGTCCCTGGCTGGTTGATCTCAAGCGATTGCGGAAATTACGCCACCCGGAGCGAGAAGGCTTTGGGCAGGAAACCTTTCGACGACTGGCAAGCCGTAGGGTTCTGCGTTCTTAACCATTCGTCAGGCAGCGGCGGGTTAAACGACAAGGCATTGGGGGGCTTTTCGATTTGCGGCCCTTCGCGGAAGGCTGCTCGCACGTCATGTCTGCTTACCGGCCCACCCATGACTTCCTGCCGGGCGTTCCGGCGGTGTCGCGCGGCCGCGGCGCGCCCAATCCGCCGCAGGGCTTTCACCTGGCCGATTTCATCCGCATGGTGCACGCGCGCCGCCGCCTGATCCTGCGCGTGGCGGCAGGCACGGTGGCCTGCGCACTGATCGCCGCGCTTTTGCTGCCCACCAGCTATTCCAGCAATGCCGTCGTGATGCTGGATCCGCGCAAGAACAATGTCACCGACATTTCCGCCGTGCTGTCGCAGCTCAGCGCCGACCCGGCCAGCCTGCAGAACCAGATCCAGATCCTGCAATCGCGCGAGCTGGCCGCAACGGTCATCGCGCGGCTGAAGCTCTCCGCCGATCCCGAATTCAATGCCGCGCTGCCCCAGCCGGGGCTTGCAGGCCAGGCGGCGTTGCTGCTGGACCCCCGGCAGTGGTTCGCGCGCCGGCCCCGCGCCGGCGCGACGGACAATGACCGCATCATCGACGCCTTCCTCAGGCATGTGGATGCGCAGGCGCAAGGCCTGTCCACCGCCATCACCATCACCGCCAAGTCGCGCGACGCAAGCCGCGCCGCGCTGATCGCCAACACGCTGGCCGACGCCTATGTGAAGGCGCAGGTCACCGACAAGATGACGGCCGCCGCCGCAACCACAAGCTGGCTCAACAACCGCCTCAAGGAACTGGCGCAGCAGCTTCAGGCGCAGGAAGAGGAGATCCAGCGCTACAAGGCCGAGAACGGCCTCAACGATTCCGCGCCCGGCAACTCGCTGGTGGACCAGCAGATGGCGGCGATCAACGCCCAGATCGTGCAGGCGCGCTCGGACCTGGCGGAAAAGGAAGCCGTCAGCGCGCGCCTGAAGCAGCTTGCCAGGCGCGGCAATTCCGCCGACGCCGGCCAGATCGCCGCCTCGCCGTTGATCGTGCAATTGCGCAGCCAGCAGGCGCAAGTCGTCGCCGAGGAAGGCAACCTTGCCAGCAAATATGGCGCGCTGCATCCCAAGATGCAGGCGCTGGAACAACAGAAGCGCGAGCTGGACGCCAAGATCGCGCAGGAAGTGGGCCGCCTGGCCGCCGGCGCCGACAATGACGTGATGGTGGCCCGCGCCCATGTCGCCTCGCTGGAAGCCAGCCTGGGCGGCACCGAACATACCGCCACGACCCAGAACATGGCCCGGATCAGGCTGCAGGCGCTGGAATCCAACGCCGCGTCCACCCGCACCATGTATGAGGCCTTTGTGCAGCGCCTGCGCCAGAGCCAGAACATGGACGAGGTGCAGACGCCGGAGAGCCGCATCATCAGCCGCGCGCCCGTGCCGCTTTATCCCAGCGCACCCCGCCGCACGCTGATCGTGGGCGCGGCACTGCCGCTGGGCCTGCTGCTGGGCGTGCTGATGGCTCTGCTGATGGAGAAGCTCGGACCGCTGATGCCGGTGCGCGCGGGCGCCGCGCCGGGTGTGGTGCTGGAACCTCCCGCCAGGACCAGTCCCGCGCCCGCGCGCAAGGGACCGCCCATCCTGGGCGAGATCAACGATGCCGCCGCGCTGCCCGCCGCCGATTTCGTGCCGGACTATCCCGCCAGCCGGTATGCCCGCGCGATGGCGGCGCTGGTGCGCCAGCTGGAATCCCGCGCCGGAAGCGGCGGCGCGGTCGTGGCGCTGACGTCGGCCGATGCCGGGGAAAACCGCAGCGTCATCGCCGTGAGCCTGGCCCGCGCGGCGGCAAGGATGGGCAAGAAGACGGTGATGCTGGACTGCGCGCAGGGCACGCCGGCCACAAGGGCGCTGAACGCGCCTGTCGCGGCGGGGCTGCATGAAGTGCTGGGCGGCGAGATCGCGCTCAACAAGGCGCTGGCCAAAGACCCGCGCTGCGGCGTCTGGCTGCTGGGAACCATGAAGCGCCCGGCCAGCAATGCCGAAGTCTATGCCTCTCCAGCCATGGTGCGGCTGGTGTCGGTACTGCGCGGCGGCGCGGATTTCGTGGTGATCGATTGCGGGCCTGCCACCGCCGGCCCCGAAGCGGCGCTGATCGCGCGGCTGGCGGACGCGACGGTGCTGGTCTGCCGCCGCCAGGCGCTGGACAGCGCGATGATGGGCGATGCCCAACGCATCCTGGAAAGCGCCCAGGCCGCGCCGGTTGGGATTGTCGTGACGAAATAAGCGATCCCCTCCGGCTTCAGCTTCCCCTCCATCGTGCTGACGCACGCGAAGGGAAGGCGGGCCTGTGCCCTGAAACGATCACGGAGCAACAAAAGACAGGATCAGCGCGGCAGTTGCGAGCTGCCCATCAGGAACGTATCCACGCCGTGCGCGCACTGGCGCCCTTCGCGGATCGCCCAGACCACCAGCGACTGGCCCCGCCGCATGTCGCCGCAGGAGAATATCTTGGCCTTGCTGGTCTGGTAGCTGGTCAGCGGCGCCTTGACGTTGCCGCGTGCATCCAGCTCCACGCCCGCCTGTTCGAGCAGGCCCGCCTTGCGGGGACCGGTGAAACCCATCGCCAGCAGCACCAGGTCGGCCTTGAGCGTGAATTCGCTGCCGGGCACTTCGACCAGCTTCATCTGACCGCCATCGCCCACCTGCCAGTCCACCCGCACGCATTCCAGCGCGGCGACTTTGCCGCCCTTGCCGTCATTGGAGTCGCCCAGCACGCGCCTGGTCTGCACCGCCCAGTCGCGCTCGCACCCTTCCTGGTGCGAGGAAGACGTGCGCAGCTTGAGCGGCCAGTCGGGCCAGACCAGCGCCTTGTTCTCCTTCGCCGGCGGCTGCGGCATGATCTCGAACTGGGTAACGGAAAGGGCGCCATGGCGGTTGGAGGTGCCCACGCAGTCCGAACCCGTGTCGCCGCCGCCGATCACGATGACGTGCTTGCCCTTGGCGCTGATCGTGCCGCCCGGCGCGGCCCTGGATTCGGGATCGCCCGCGACGCGCTTGTTCTGCTGCACCAGGAAGTCCATGGCGAAATGCACGCCCGCAAGGTCGCGGCCCGGAACCGGCAGGTCGCGCGGCGCTTCCGCCCCGCCCGCCAGCACCACCGCGTCATAGTCGGCCAGCAGCATGTCCATCGCGATATTGACGCCGATCTCGACATTGGTGCGGAAGGCCACGCCTTCGGCTTCCATCTGGCGCATGCGGCGGTCGATCAGATGCTTTTCCATCTTGAAGTCGGGGATGCCGTAGCGCAGCAGGCCACCGATGCGGTCGGCCTTCTCGAACACCGTCACCGAATGTCCGGCGCGCGCCAGCTGCTGGGCACAGGCCAGGCCCGCGGGGCCCGAGCCCACCACCGCGACCGTCTTGCCGGTCTTCTTCGCCGGCGGCAGGGGCTGGATCCAGCCTTCCTCCCAGCCGCGGTCCACGATCTGGCATTCGATGGTCTTGATGGTGACCGGCGTGTCGATGATGTTGAGGGTGCAGCTTGCCTCGCACGGCGCCGGACAGACGCGGCCCGTGAATTCCGGGAAATTGTTGGTGGAGTGGAGGTTCTCCGACGCCGTGCGCCAGTGCTCGCGATAGACCAGGTTGTTCCAGTCGGGAATCTGGTTGTTGACCGGGCAGCCCTGGTGACAGAAGGGAATGCCGCAATCCATGCAGCGCGCCGCCTGCTTGATGAGCTCGCCGTCCGGAAGCGGCTTGACGAATTCGCGATAGTTGTGGATCCGCTCTTCCGGCTTTTCGGAAGCGCGATCCTGCCGTTCGATTTCCAGGAAACCCGTGATCTTGCCCATCTGTGACTCTTATTCCGCGGCAACGGCGGCGCTGGCGCGCGCCTTCATGCCGGCCAGCGCCTTGGCATAATCCAGCGGCATCACCTTGACGAATCTGGCGACGCTCGCGTCCCAGTCGTCGAGCAGGCGGCGCGCCAGCTCGCTGCCGGTGTGCAGCAGGTGGCGTTCCACCAGGATACGCAGCCGCTCGGCATCGAAGCGCAGAAGATCGCCCATGCCCGCGTCGGACACGCTGATCGCGCGCTGGTGCGGCAGGCCCGATGCATCGGCATGATCGGCCTCGGCCGCCGGCGCGACCTTTTCCAGCCGCACCATGGCCTGATTGCAGCGCTGCCCGAAGCCGCCATCCTCGTCATAGACATAGGCCACGCCGCCCGACATGCCGGCCGCGAAGTTGCGGCCCGTCCTGCCCAGCACCACCACCACGCCGCCGGTCATATATTCGCAGCCGTGATCGCCGGTGCCTTCCACCACCGCGATGGCGCCGGAATTGCGCACCGCGAAGCGCTCGCCCGCCACGCCCTGGAAATAGGCCTCGCCGGCAACGGCGCCGTAAAGAACCGTATTGCCCACGATGATGTTCTCGGCCGGATCGCGCACCAGACCCTTCGGCGGCTTGACCACGATGCGCCCGCCCGAAAGCCCCTTGCCCACATAGTCGTTGGCATCGCCCGTCAGCTCGATGGAGACGCCGCGCGCCAGGAAAGCGCCGAAGCTCTGCCCGGCCGTGCCGGTGAACTTCACGCTGATCGTGTCTTCCGGCAGGCCCGCATGGCCGTGGCGGCGGGCGACCTCGCCCGACAGCATCGCGCCCACGGTGCGGTCCACATTGCGCACGCTGCGCTCCAGCCGCACCGGCTGGCCGGTTTCGATCGCAGGCAGGCTGGCGGCGATCAGGTCGTGGTCGAGCGCCGATTCCAGCCCGTGATTCTGCTTCTCGCTGTGATGGATGGCGACGCCGGTCTTGGGCGGCACGCTGTAGAGGATGCGCGACAGATCCACGCCCCCGGCCTTCCAGTGGGCCAGGGCCTTCCTCATGTCCAGCCGGTCCACCCGGCCGATCATCTCATCGACGGTGCGGAAGCCGAGGCTCGCCATGATCTCGCGCAGTTCCTCGGCCACGAAGAAGAAATAGTTGATCACATGCTCGGGCTGGCCGGTGAAGCGCTTGCGCAGCACCGGGTCCTGGGTCGCCACGCCCACCGGACAGGTGTTGAGGTGGCACTTGCGCATCATGATGCAGCCCGACGCGATCAGCGGCGCGGTGGCGAAGCCGAATTCGTCCGCGCCCAGCAGCGCGCCGATGGCCACGTCGCGTCCCGTGCGGAGCCCGCCATCCACCTGGACGGCGATGCGGCCGCGCAGCCCGTTCAGCACCAGCGTCTGCTGGGTCTCGGCGAGACCGATCTCCCAGGGCGAACCCGCATGGGTCAGCGAGGTCAGCGGGGAGGCGCCCGTGCCGCCCTCGAAACCCGAAATGGTCACGTGATCGGCGCGGCACTTGGCGACGCCGGCCGCAACCGTGCCCACACCCACTTCCGACACCAGCTTCACCGAGATGCGCGCCTTCTGGTTCACGCTTTTCAAGTCGCGGATCAGCTGCGCCAGGTCCTCGATCGAATAGATGTCATGGTGCGGCGGCGGCGAGATCAGACCGACGCCGGGCGTGGAGTGGCGCACCTTGGCGATGTTGGCGTCGACCTTGTGGCCGGGCAGCTGGCCGCCTTCGCCGGGCTTGGCGCCCTGGGCCATCTTGATCTGGATGTCGTCGGCATTGACCAGATATTCCGCCGTCACGCCGAAACGGCCCGAAGCCACCTGCTTGATGGCCGAGCGCAGGGAATCGCCGTTGGGCAGGGGCTTGAACCGGTCGGATTCCTCGCCGCCTTCGCCGGTGTTGGAGCGGCCGCCAATGCGGTTCATGGCGATGGCGAGATTGGTGTGGGCCTCGCGGCTGATCGAGCCGAAGCTCATCGCGCCGGTGGAGAAGCGCTTCACGATCTCGGCGGCGGGCTCGACCTCGTCCAGCGGAATGCCCGCGCCGTCGGTCTTGAAGGTCATCAGCCCGCGCAGCGTCAGCAACCGCTCGTTCTGCTCGTTTATCGTCTGCGCGAACAGCCGGTATTCGGCCGGATTGTTGCCGCGTACCGCATGCTGCAGACGCGACACCGTTTCAGGCGTCCAGGCGTGATCCTCGCCGCGCAGGCGGAAGGCATAGTCGCCGCCCACATCCAGCATCTCGCGATAGATGGGATTGTCGCCATAGGCGTCGCGGTGGCGGCGCACGCATTCTTCGGCGATCTCCTTCAGGCCGGCGCCTTCGATGGTGGAGGCCGTGCCGGTGAAATATTTCTCGATGAGCGCGCTCGACAGGCCCACGGCGTCGAAGATCTGCGCGCCGCAATAGGACTGGTAGGTGGAGATGCCCATCTTGGACATCACCTTGAGGATGCCCTTGCCGACCGCCTTGATGTAGTTCTTCTGCACCTCATAGGGCTTGAGGTCCATGTCCGCGCGCACGCGGATCTGCTCCAGCGTCTCGAAGGCGAGATAGGGATTGACGGCTTCCGCGCCGTAACCCGCCAGCACGCAGAAATGATGCACCTCGCGCGCCTCGCCGGTCTCCACGACCAGGCCGGTCTGCATCCGAAGGCCCTGGCGGATCAGATGGTGATGGATCGCGGCGGTGGCCAGCGCGGCCGGAATCGGAATCCGGTCGGCGCTTACGGCGCGGTCCGACAGGATCAGGATGTTGTTGTCGGCCAGCACCGCATCGGTGGCGTTGTGGCAGACGCGCAGCACCGCGTTCGACAGGCCGTCCGCGCCTTCGACGGCGGGCCAGGTACAGTCGATGGTGGCGGTGCGGAAAGCGCCGTCCACCAGTTCGGAGATGGAGCGTATCTTCTCCACATCGGCGTTGGTCAGCACCGGCTGGGCGACTTCCAGGCGCTTGTGCGCGCCCGCATCGCGTCCCAGAAGGTTGGGACGCGGGCCGATCATCGAAACCAGGCTCATCACCAGTTCCTCGCGGATCGGGTCGATCGGCGGATTGGTGACCTGGGCGAAGTTCTGCTTGAAGTAGTTGTAGAGCAGCTTGGGCTTCTTCGACAGCACGGCGATCGGCGTGTCGGTGCCCATCGAGCCCACCGGATCGTCGCCCGCGCGCGCCATCGGTTCCAGGAAGAACTGAAGGTCTTCCTGGGTGTAGCCAAAGGCCTGCTGGCGGTCGAGCAGCAGCGACGAGTCGTTCGCGCGGGGGCGCAGGTCTTCGGGCAGGTCGGGCAGGTCCTCCAGCTTGAACTGGGCGGAACGCAGCCATTCCTCATACGGCTCGGCGGCGGAGTATTTCTGCTTGATCTCCTCGTCCTCGACGATGCGGCCTTCCTCGAAGTCGATCAGCAGCATCTTGCCGGGCTGAAGCCGCCATTTGCGCCGGATCTTCTCTTCCGCAACCGGAATCACCCCGGATTCCGAAGCCAGGATCACCAGGTCGTCATCGGTCACGATATAGCGCGCCGGGCGCAGGCCATTCCTGTCCAGCGTGGCGCCGATCTGGCGGCCGTCGGTGAAGGCGATGGCGGCGGGGCCGTCCCACGGCTCCATCAGCGCGGCATGATATTCGTAGAAGGCGCGGCGATGGGCATCCATGCTCTTGTTGCCGGCCCAGGCTTCGGGGATCAGCATCATCACGGCATGGGCCAAGGGATAGCCGCCCGCCACCAGCAGTTCCAGCGCGTTGTCCAGGCAGGCGGTGTCGCTTTGCCCATGCGGGATCAGCGGCCACATCTTGTCCAGGTCCGGCCCCAGCAGTTCGGATTCCATCGAACGGCGGCGCGCATTCATCCAGTTGACGTTGCCGCGCACCGTGTTGATCTCGCCGTTATGGGCGATGTAGCGATAAGGATGCGCCAGCTTCCAGCTCGGGAAGGTATTGGTGGAGAAACGCTGATGCACCAGCGCCACGGCTGAAACCGTCAGCGGATTCTGCAGGTCGCGATAGAAGCGGCCGACGTCATGCGCCAAAAGCAGGCCCTTATAGACGACAGTGCGCGTCGACAGCGACGGCATATAGAGATGCTGGATCGCCGGCTGCTTGTGCTTCTTTGCCAGGTCCGCGAGCGGATTCTGGGTCTGCTTGCGAATGGTGAGCAATTTCCGCTCGAACTGGTCCTGATCCTTGATATGGGGACC
>DASZVO010000033.1:0-47434 GCA_035547015.1 Rhizomicrobium sp.
GGAATTTTTCGAACGCGAAACGGGGAATCTTGGTGACGACATAGTCGATGGTGGGCTCGAAGGAGGCAGGCGTCACCTTGGTGATGTCGTTCTTCAGTTCGTCCAGTGTGTAGCCCACCGCCAGCTTGGCGGCGATCTTGGCGATGGGAAAGCCGGTGGCCTTGGACGCCAGCGCCGAGGAACGCGAGACGCGCGGGTTCATCTCGATGACGACCATGCGGCCGTCCTTGGGGTTCACCGCGAACTGCACGTTGGAGCCGCCTGTTTCCACCCCGATCTCGCGCAGCACGGCGATCGAAGCCGAGCGCATGCGCTGATATTCCTTGTCGGTCAGGGTGAGGGCAGGGGCGATGGTGATGGAATCGCCGGTATGCACGCCCATGGCGTCGATATTCTCGATGGAGCAGATGATGATGGCGTTGTCCGCGCGGTCGCGCACCACCTCCATCTCGAATTCCTTCCAGCCCAGCACCGATTCCTCGATCAGCACCTCGTTGGTGGGGCTGGCCTCCATGCCGGATTCGACGATGGCGAAGAATTCCTCGCGGTTATAGGCGATGCCGCCGCCGGTGCCGCCCATGGTGAAGCTGGGGCGGATCACGGTGGGAAGGCCCACCTGATCCAGCGCCGCCAGGGCGCGGGTGAAGGTGTCGGGCGACAGTTCCATCACCGGGGCATGGTTGCCGTCGAAAATGGGCTGGCCGGCCGAATCCTTCTTCTGGCGCAGCTGTCCCTTGAGCGTGATGCCCTTGGGCACATCCAGTCCGATGGACTGCATGGCGCGCTTGAAGCGTTCACGGTCTTCGGCCTTGTCGATGGCGTCGGCGGTGGCGCCGATCAGTTCGACATTGTGGCGCTCCAGCGCGCCGATCTTGCGCAGCGACAGGGCGGTGTTGAGCGCGGTCTGTCCGCCCATCGTGGGCAAAAGCGCGAAGACCTTTCCCTCGGGCACATTGGGCCGCTCGCGCGCGATGATCTTCTCGACGAACTCGGGAGTAATGGGCTCGATATAGGTGGCGTCCGCAAGCTGCGGATCGGTCATGATGGTGGCGGGGTTGGAGTTCACCAGCACCACCCGATAGCCTTCCTCCCGCAGCGCCTTGCAGGCCTGGGCGCCGGAATAGTCGAATTCGCAGGCCTGGCCGATGACGATGGGTCCGGCCCCGATGATGAGGACGGTATGGATGTCGGTGCGTTTCGGCATTCCTTAGAACCTCGTCATGGCCGGGCAGCGAGGCCGGATGCAATCCGGCCGAAGCGCGACCCGGCCACCCATGCGTGTTTGTATTGGGCGCAGGAAATGCGCTCAGGGACCGGCCAAGTTGTAGGTTAAGGGGACCGTTTAGACGGGTCGGGCAGGTGCCGCAACCCCTTAACTCGGCGGGACGGTCAGCTTTTCCACCGCAGGACCTTTTCCTGCACAGGATTGACGAATTCCGTGCCTTTTTCGACCGATTCGGCCCAGGCCTTCTTGACCCGGTGGTACCAGATGGCGGGCTGGTCGGCGTCCTGGATCAGCATCAGATTGGGATTGAACTTCAGCCCCTCGCGCTGCAATTCCACGATCTTGCGGTCGTCGGCGATGAAGGTGCGGCCCACCGCCCAGAAGAAGGGATAGATGAAGCTCAGCCAGGCGGGCCACCAGAAGACCTGGATCACGTCGGTGTTTCCGGCGTCGCGCGGCGTGCACACCGTCAGCCCGACCACCTTGAAGGGCCTGCCGAACAGATGGCCTTCGATCGTCTCGAAGCGCGTGGAGGGCAGTTCAAAGGTGATCTCGGTCGTCACCTCACCCAGCAGGCCATAGGCCGGCTTGGACGGCCTGTGCCGCGTCATCACGAAGCCGTTGGCCAGCGGCGCATAGTGCTTTTCCTTGAGCCGGGCCTTGCGCTTCCACCACCAGTGATCGTGCACATAGGCGGCATGCGCCGGGTCCATCAGCCCGATCACGGCATGGTCGATGTTGCAGTGGAAGGTCTGGGTCTCGCTCCAGCGGATGGGGCCGCCGGTGCCGGAGCGCGGCGGCTGGGATTTCGGTGCGGCGCCCGGCTGCGCGGCCATGTAGACCCAGATCAACCCGTCCTGCTCGCGCACCGGATAGGAGCGCACGCGGATCCTGCCCGGGTCAAGGTCCTGGCCCTCCACCAGCGAGGGGATCGCGCTGCACGCACCGTCGCCGCGGAAACGCCAGCCGTGATAAGGGCACTCCACGCTGTTGTCGGTCTTGATCTTTCCCGCCGACAGGGGCACGCCGCGATGCGGGCAGATATCGCGCAGGGCGAACACCTCGCCCTTGTGGTCGCGGCCGATCAGGACCGGCTCGCCCAGCAGCATCTCGCGCCGCATGGCGCCGCGGCCGATGCTGTTCGCCAGCGCGGGCATGTACCACAGGTCGCGCAGGAACAGGTCCGCCGCCATCGCTACAGTTTCAGCCGCCATGGCGGAACTGCTTAGAGAAAACGGCTTTTCGCCGCAAGCGAGGCCCAAAAATGCGCTTTACCGCCCCGTGCCGCAGGCTAGGCTTTCCGGATGAAAAAGTCTGCAAAAGGGCCGGTGGACCCGAAGATCCTCAGCCGAGCCCTGCTGGTGGGGATGCTGTTCGAAGCGGGTTTCATGCTGGCGGGACATTACCGGCCCGTCCTGCGGCTCCACTATGGCATGTTCGGCACGATGATGATCGCGGGGACAGCGGGCCTGCTTTACGCCCGCGACCTGGCGCGCGGCTACATCAGCGGTGCGCTGGGCGGGCTGGTGATCGGGGCGGCCAGCGGGCTGGCGGCGGTCGGTGTTTCGAACCTGCTGGGCGACCGGCCCGACGAGTTCATTCCCTACAGCGTCATGGTCTGCACGCTGATCGGCGCGATCGGCGGGCTGTTCGGCCAGTACGCGGCATGGATTCGCGAATTCATTGCAACGCTGCGCTGACGGGCGACGCTGCGCTGACAGGGCGCACCGATTCGCCTTTGCGATTCGTTCGGGTGATTCTGCGGGGAAGGAAATTGTCGGTTGGCGTATCCGACCCGGAAAGGGGCTGGGGGGCTTGTTAATCCGGACCGGTCACAACCAACCGACGAAAGGATGATCGACTCCGAAAGCGGCCACGCAATGGTTCAATCGTGACCATTTCGGGGCGGGGTTCCTTCCTCACATTTTGGAAAGGTCAAGCGGGCCGGATGCGATTTCATCGCTTGCCGGATGTAAGTTCCGGGCCCATCATGGCTTTCGAATGGTGGAAGAACCCATATCGTTGCACCGCGCGCTCGCGGCGCCTGACATGTCAGCGATGGACATGTCAGCCGCGGGCCGCGCGCTGCAGGTCGCCTTCGACCGCCACGAACTCAATCGCATCCTCGCCCTTTACGGACGCATGGTCGCCGCGGGCGAATGGCGCGACTATGCGCTCGACTTCCTCGAGGACGCGGCCGTGTTCTCGATCTTCCGCCGCGCCAGCGAGATTCCGCTGTTCCGCATCGAGAAACGCCCCAGGCTGCGTGCGCGCCAGGGCCAGTATTGCGTGATCGCCGCCGGCGGCGCGATCCTCAAGCGCGGGCATGAGCTGGCGCAGGTGCTCAAGGTTTTCGACAGGAAGCTGCTGAAGGCTTTGACGAAAGAATAGCGCCACCCCACCCTGTCATGGCCTGCTTCATGCGGACCACCCAAGCAAAAAGCCCGGCATCGCTGCCGGGCTTTCGTTTTCAGGGATGCGGCTGCGCCTAGCGGCGGTTGCCCATGAAGCGCAGCAGGAACAGGAAGATGTTGAGGAAGTCGAGATAGAGCGCCAGCGCGCCCATGATCGCGGCCTTGCCCGCAACGGCGGCATCGCCGCCCACCATGTAATAGGTGTTCTTGATCTTCTGCGTGTCCCAGGCGGTCAGGCCGGTAAAGATCAGCACGCCCAGCACGCTGACCACGAAATTGACCGCCGGCGACTTGAAGAAGAAGTTGGCCAGCGAGGCCAGCAGGATGCCGATCAGGCCCATGAACAGGAAGTTGCCGAAGCCGGTCAGGTCGCGCCCGGTGGTATAACCCCAGAGGCTCATGGCGCCGAAGGTGGCGGCGGTGACGAAGAAGGTCATCGCCACGCTGGCACCCGTATAGACGATCAGGATCGAGGCCAGAGAGGCGCCCGTCAGCGCCGCATAGCCCCAGAAGGTCGCCTGCGCCGCGCCCTGGCTCATGTGCATCACGCGGAAGGACAGGAAGAAGACCAGCGCCAGCGGCGCCAGCATCACCACCCAGCCCAGCATGGTGGGGGCCAGCACGACGCCGTTCGCGGTCAGGGTCTGCTGATACAGCGTGTTCAGCAGGGCAGGCGAATGCGCGACCACATAGGCCACCAGGCCGGTCAGGGTCAGCGCGCCGACCATGTAGTTGTAGACCCGCAGCATGTGTGCGCGCAGGCCAAGGTCTCGCGTTTCGGCGATGGTCGCCGCGCCACGTGCAAGCCGGTTGTCGAAGTCAGCCATTTGGATACTCCCTTTGACCGCCATTATATCGTGGTTCGGTGTGGCTGTATCAAGGCGTTCCGGCAAAGGATCGCCTGGAGATTATGACGTATTAACAACGGTTAAGCCGTCCGCAGGTGGCGGGCGGGGCGGACCGACAGCGCCGCGGCCGCTCCCAGAAGGCCGAAGACCAGGGTGGCCGTCCCGCCGCCCAGCACTGTGACCGCTACCGCCTGGCCGGCGAAGGTGAAGGGCACATCCAGGAAGAACCGGGCGATCCCCCAGGCCGCCAGCGTGCCCGCCAGCAGGGCGATTGCCCCGGTCGCCGCGCCCAGGACGGCATATTCGACCACATAGACCAGCGCGATTCGCGCCCGGGTCGCCCCCAGGACCTTGAGGATGGTGGCGTCATAGAGCCGTGCCCGGGTTCCGGCGGCGATGGCCCCTGCCAGCACCAGCAGCCCGGCCAGGATGGTGACCAGGCTGGCTGCGCTGACCCCCTGGGCCAGTTGCCGCAGCAGGGTCTGGACCTGCTGGATGGCGTCCTTGACGCGCACGGTGGAGATGTTGGGGAAGCGGTTGGTCACCGCCATGTACATCGCGTTTTCCTGATCGTCCGGCACCCGCACCGTGGCCAGGAAGGCGTGCGGCGCCTTGTCGATCAGGCCCGGCGACAGCACCAGCACGAAATTCTGCCCCCCGTTGGTGAAGTCCACCTTGCGCAGCGAAGCGATCCGGCCCTGGAACTCGCGTCCCAGCACGTTCAGCGTCATGCTGTCGCCGATCTTCAGGCCCGTGCCTTCGGCGATGGCCTGGTCCAGCGAGATCAGCGTGGGGCCGCGATAATCGGCGGGCCACCATTTGCCTTCGGTGATCACGGTGCCGGGCGGCGGAGTGGCGGCATAGGTGATGCCGCGATCGCCGTTGAGCGCCCATCGGGCGTCGGGGGCCACCTTGGCCTCGGCCGCGGGCACGCCGGCCAGCGCGGTGATCCGCCCACGGATCATCGGCGTGCGCTTGTAATCCGTGGCGCCGGAAAAGCCCGCGATGGTGCGGTCGAAGGCCTCGGCCTCGCCCGGCTGTATGTCCACGAAGAAAAAGCTGGGCGCGCGCGCGGGCAGCGCGCCGGCGACCTGGGCGTTGATGGTGGCGTTGAGCAGCGTGACGGTGGCCAGCAGCGTCAGCCCCAGGCCCAGCGCCGTGACCACGCCGCCCGTGGCCGCGCCCGGACGCACCAGATTGGCGAAGGCCAGGCGGACGAGGGATGATTTCGGGCGCGGCAGGGCGTGGATGGCCCGGCGCAGTCCTTCCGCCAGCAGCCGCAGCAGCGCCAGCGCCGCCACCGATCCCGCCAGGAATTCGGCCGCGAAGACGGGCGAGGGCGCCACCGCAAGCGTCAGCGCCACGATGCCTGCCGCGGCGGCGGCGGAAATGCCGCGATAAAGATTCTGTCCTTCCGGCGCGGCGGGCTGCACCACGTCGCGGAACAGGCTGGCCGGCGGAACGGCGCGCGCGCGGCTCAAGGGCGGCACCGCGAAGGCCACCGCCGACAGCAGCCCGAACGCCAGCGCCAGCAACAGCGGCACGGGATAGAGCCCGAAGCTGGGCGGCACGGGCAGCGCGTCGCCATAGATCCAGACGGCCGCGAAGGGCAGGGCCGCGCCCAGGCCCGCGCCCAGCAGGCTCGCCAGCAACGCCACCGCCATCACCTGCAGGAAAAAGACCAGGAAGACGAAACCGCCGCCCGCGCCCACCGCCTTCAGGATGGCGATGTCGGCGCGCTTCCGGTCGAGGAAGGCCTGGATCGCCTGGCCCGCGCCCACGCCGCCCACGCCCAGCGCCACCAGACCCACCAGCGTCAGGAACATGGTGAGCTGCTCGACGAAGCGGCGGATGCCGGGGGCCGCGTCGCTGCGGTCGCGGATGTTCCAGCCCGCATCGGGAAAGCGCGCCTGCGCGGCGTTGCGGAAACGGGCGATGGCCGCGCGGGACTGGACCGGGTCGCCGGGATTGCTTTTGAGCGCGATGCGATAGGTGTAATCGATCAGGCTTTCCGGCGAGACCAGTCCGGTGGCAGGCAATCCTTTGCTTGCGATCAGCAGCCGCGGTCCCAGCGAGAAGCCGGTGGAGACGCGGTCGGGCTCCTTGTCCAGCCTCGCCATGATGCGGAAGGTGGCGTTGCCTAACCGGATCAGGTCGCCGCGCCGCACGTGCAGCCGGTCGAGCAGCGACTGTTCCGCGGCCGCGCCGCATACCCCGTCATCCTCGCAGGCCAGCACGTCGGAAAGGCTTTGCGCGGGCGTGAACTGGGGCGCGCCGAACAGCGGCCAGCGCCCGTCGACGCCCTTGAGTTCGACCAACTGGCGCGCATCGCTGCTGTGCGCATACGCCATGGCGCGCATGGAAAGCGCCTCCGACACGCGCCCCTGGCTGTCCAGGAAGGCGCGCTCCTGCGGGCTGGCCGGACGATGCACCAGGTTGACCGACACGTCGCCCCCCAGCAGCACCTGGCCCTGATCCTGAAGGCCGGTGAGGAAAGCGTCGCTCAGAGACTCCACGCCCGCGATGGCCGCGCTGCCCAGCACCAGGCAGAGGAAGAAGATGCGAAAGCCCGCGAGGCCTCCGCGCAATTCGCGCCGCGCGAAGCGAAGGGCCAGGCGCAGACTCATGCCGCGGCCACCGGCGCCTGGGAATCCGAAACCAGCTTTCCGTTGGCCATGCGCAGCACGCGCCCGCAGCGCAGCGCCAGGCTTTCTTCATGCGTGACAAGGAAGAGGGTCGCGCCGTGCTCTGCATTGAGCGCGAAGATCAGATCGGCGATGCCCGCGCCGGTCTCGCCGTCCAGATTGCCGGTGGGCTCGTCGGCGAAAAGAATCTGCGGCCCCGGCGCCAGCGCGCGGGCCAGCGCCACGCGCTGCTGCTCGCCGCCCGAAAGCTGGCCCGGATAATGATCGGCGCGCAGGATCAGGCCCACCGCGCGCAATTCCTTTTCCGCGCGGTCAAAGGCATCGGGCACGCCCATCAGTTCCAGCGGCACGGCGACATTCTCCAGCGCGGTCATGGTGGGGATCAGGTGGAAGGACTGGAACACGATCCCAACGCGCCCAAGCCGGAAGCGCGCGGCGGCATCCTCGCCCATGCGGGTGATGTCGGTGCCGGTGACGGCGATGCGGCCCGATGTGGGTTTTTCAAGCCCCGCCGCCACCATCAGCAACGACGACTTGCCCGAGCCCGAAGGCCCGGTCAGCGCCACCGTCTGGCCCGCGGGCACCGTCAGCGAGACGCCGGTCAGTATGTCCACCGGCCCCGCAAGGCTTTTCAATGTCAGGCTGACGTCTTGAAGCTGAAGGGCGGGCGGGGGATTGTTCATGATGACTCGGATAAAATGACGGCGATGCGCGGTTTCAAGACGCTGATCGGCATAGTTATGGTTCTTGCCCTGGTTGCCAATGGGGCTGCCCCGGGGCAGGCGGCGGCGAAGCCGGTGCGGATCCTGGCGCTGGGCACCAGCCTGACCCAGGGCTACGGCCTTCCGCCGGGCACCGAATTCACCGTGCAGTTGCAGGCGGCGCTGAAGCGGGCGGGGATCGATGCGGCGGTCGACAATGCCGGCGTTTCCGGCGACACCACGGCGGGCGGGCTCGCGCGGCTGGACTGGTCGCTGGCGGACCATCCCGATGCGGTGATCCTGGAACTGGGCTCCAACGACATGCTGCGCGGCATTGCGCCCGCGGAGACGGAAAAGAACCTGCGCGCGATCCTGGACAAGCTGCGCGCGGCGCATGTGAAGGTGCTGCTGACCGGGATGCATGCCCAGCGCAACCTGGGCGCGGAGTATGTGAAGCAGTTCGACGGCATCTATCCGCGCCTGGCCAGGGAATATGACGTGATATTCTATCCTTTCATCCTGGACGGCGTGGCGCTCAACCCCAAACTCAACCAGGCCGACGGCATGCATCCCAACCCGGCAGGCGTGAAGGTGATGGTGGCGCGCATCCTGCCTTATGTGAAAAAACTGGTGGGCCGCTGATGCTGAGGAAGCTGCTTTCGGTCAGCGGTTTCACGCTGCTGTCGCGCATCACCGGCTTCATCCGCGATGCGCTGCAGGCCTGGACGCTGGGCGCGGGCCTGCTGGGCGACGCCTTTGTGGTGGCCTTCCTCTTTCCCAACTATTTCCGGGCCATATTCGGCGAAGGCACGATCAATCCGGCCTTCCTGCCGCGCTATGCGGCGCTGCATGCCGCGGGCGAGCATGAGGCGGCGGCGCGCTTCGCCAATGCGGTCTTTGCCTGGCAGATGGCGGCGCAGGTGGTGCTGCTGGTCCTGGCGACGGTCTTCATGCCCGCCATCGTGCATGTGCTGGCGCCGGGCTGGGGCGGGGAACAGTTCAGGCTGACGGTGGCGCTGGCGCGCATCACCTTTCCCTATCTGATCATGACGCTGGTGGCGGTGCAGCTTTCGGCGATGCTGAATGCGATCGACCGTTTCTGGGCCGGGGCCTTCTGGTCCAACCTGCAGAATCTCGCGATGATCGCCGCGTTGCTGTTGTGGCACTGGTTTCCCAATGCGGGCTATGCCGCCGCCTGGGGTGTGTTCGCCGGCGGCGTGGCGCAGTTGATCTTCATCCTCTGGGCGGGCGCGCGCGACGGGCTGTGGCTGAAGCTGCAATGGCCGCGCTGGACTGCCCAGATGAAGGAATTCTTCGTCGCCTTCGGGGCGGTCACCTTCGGCGCCGCCTCGGTCGTCATCGCGCCCTTCATCGACACCATCCTGGCGAGCATGCTGCCCACCGGCAGCCGCGCCGCGCTCTATTACGCCGACCGCATCAACCAGTTGCCGCTGGGCGTTCTGGGCATCGCGCTGGGCACCGTGCTGCTGCCCGAGATGTCGGCCAGGCTGGCCAAAGGCGACACCGCGGGGTCCGACGCCGCGCAGAACCGCAGCGCGGCGATGAGCCTGCTGCTCACCCTGCCGTTCATGGCCGCCTTTCTTGCGATCCCGGGCACCATCATTCGCGCCATCTTCCTGCACGGCGCGTTCAATCCTCATGCGGCGGCGCTGGCGGGCTGGGCGCTGATGGCCTATGGCGCGGGACTTCCGGCGATGGCGATGCTGCGCATCGTACAGGCGACCTTCTATGCCCGGCATGACACCGCAACACCCGCGCGCAGCACGGTGATCGCGCTGGCGAGCAATATCGCCCTGAAAGTGGCCTTTGTCTGGGGCCTGCATCTTGGCGTCGCGGGACTGGCCCTGGGCACGGCGCTGGGCGCGTGGGTCAATGTGGGCGTGCTGACCTGGCACGGCCGCAGCCGCGCGCTTCTGGCCATCGAAAGCCTGTTCCTGCGCGCGCTGCCCGCATCGCTGCTGGCGGCGCTGGCGGCAGGCTTCGGGGCCTGGCTGGGCGCGCGGCTGGGCGAGACGGCGGTGGTGGGGCGCCAGGCCGATCTCGCCGCGCTGCTGGGCGCGATGATCTGCGCGGGCCTGGGCTATGGCGTGGTGGTGCTGCTGTTCCGCACGCGCCTGCCGCTGGGGCGGTTCGCCAGATGAGGCTTTTCGTGGCCCTTTCCATCCCCGATGCGGTGGCCCAGTCGCTGCTGCTGATCGGCGGCGGGGTGCCGGGCGCGCGCTGGCAGACGCGCGAGCAGATGCACCTGACGTTGCGCTTCATCGGCGAGGTGGACGGGCGCGACATGCGCGCCATCGACGATGTGCTGGCGGGGATCGACGCGCCGGCCTTCGAGCTGCAGCTTCACGGCGTGGGCCAGTTCGGTAACCGGATGCCTCATTCGCTGTGGGCGGGCATGCGGCCCAATCCGGCGCTGGATCACCTGCAACGCAAGGTGGACACGGCCATCCGCCGCGTCGGCCAGCCGCAGGATGCGCACAAATTCACCCCGCACGTCACGCTGGCGCGGCTGCGTCAGCCCGACATGGACCGCCTGCGCGCCTGGCTGACGCATAATGCGCTCTACACCAGCAGCCCATTCACGGCCGGCGCGTTCTGTCTTTATTCCAGCAAGCTGACCAGCGACGGCAGCATCTACCGGATCGAGCGCGAATATCCGCTGAGAGGTTTCGATGGCGAAGTTGACGATTGAGGAACTCAAGACCGCGCTCAGGCGGCTGCCCGACTGGGAACTGGCCAAGGACCGCGAGGCGATACGGCGCAAATTCCAGTTCGCGGATTTCGATGCCGCCTTCGCCTTCATGACGCGCGCGGCGCTGCTGGCGGCGAAGATGGACCACCATCCCGAATGGTCCAACGTCTACAACAAGGTCGAGGTGACGCTTGCCACCCATGACGCGGGCGGCGTCACGCAGAAGGACATCGACCTCGCCGCTGCGATGGATGGGTACGCCGCAATGGGCGGGGGACGCTAGGTCAGAACCGCACGCCGAAGCGATCCGACAGCATCAGCATCACGCTTCCCCCAAGCGGGGTCAGCAGCATTGCCAGCGTGAACCAGATCGCCGGATTGCGGCCGTGGATTTTCGCCCAATAGGCGACGCCCATCGCCGCCAGCAGGTACAGGAAGATGTACATGCTATTTGCGGGCGTTCCTGATCAGGTCGTCCACCACCGCCGGATCGGCCAGGGTCGAGGTGTCGCCCAGGGTTGAGATGTCGCCCTCCGCGATCTTGCGCAGGATGCGGCGCATGATCTTGCCGCTGCGGGTTTTGGGCAGGCCGGGCGCGAACTGGATCACGTCGGGCCTGGCGATGGGGCTGATCTCGTCGGCCACGAATTTCTTGAGCTCCGCCGCCAGCGCGTCGGACGGCGTCACGCCCTGCTTCAGGGTGACATAGGCGTAGATGCCCTGGCCCTTGATGTCGTGGGGATAGCCGACCACCGCAGCCTCGGCCACATTCCTGTCGCCCACCAGCGCGCTTTCGATCTCGGCGGTGCCCAGCCGGTGGCCGGAAACGTTGATCACGTCATCCACCCGGCCGGTGATCCAGTAATAGCCGTCCTCGTCGCGTCGGCAGCCGTCGCCGGTGAAATACTTGCCGCGATAGGTCTTGAAATAGGTGTCGATGAAGCGCTGATGGTCGCCATAGACCGTGCGCATCTGGCCCGGCCAGCTTTGCGCGATCACCAGGTTGCCGGTCGCGGGCCCGTCCAGCACCTTGCCGTCGGCATCGACGATCTCGGGCACGATGCCGGGCAGGGGCCTGGTCGCCGATCCGGGCTTGAGATCGGTCACGCCCGGAAGCGGCGAGATCAGATGCCCGCCCGTCTCGGTCTGCCACCACGTGTCCATGATCGGACAGCGGCCGTCGCCCACCACCCGGTGATACCACAGCCAGGCTTCGGGATTGATCGGCTCGCCCACCGTGCCCAGCAGGCGCAGGGATGCGCGGCTGGTCTTCTTCACGGGCGCATCGCCTTCGCGCATCAGGGCGCGGATGGCGGTGGGCGCGGTATAGAATGTGTTGACCTTGTGCTTGTCGATCACCTCCCAGAAGCGCGAGGAGGTGGGGTAGTTGGGCACACCCTCGAACATCAGCGTGGTCGCGCCATTGGCCAGCGGGCCATAGACGATATAGCTGTGCCCCGTCACCCAGCCCACATCGGCCGTGCACCAATAGATTTCGCCTTCGTGATGGTCGAACACATAATGGTGGGTATAGGCGGCCCAGAGCAGATAGCCCGCCGTGGTGTGCAGCACGCCCTTGGGCTTTCCGGTCGAGCCCGACGTATAGAGGATGAACAGCGGGTCTTCCGCCTCCATCGCCTCGGCAGGGCAGTCGGGCGGAACCTTTGCCGCCTCCTCGTGATACCAGACGTCACGGCCCGGCCGCATCGCCACCGCCCCGCCGGTGTGGCGCACCACGATCACGCTGGTGACGCCCGGCGCCTTCTCCAGCGCCTCGTCCGTATTGTGCTTGAGCGGGATGGTCTTGCCGCCGCGCACGCCTTCGTCGCTGGTGATGACGATCATGGAATCGCAATCGACGATGCGCCCCGCCAGCGAATCGGGCGAGAAGCCGCCGAACACCACCGAATGCACCGCCCCGATGCGCGCGCAGGCCAGCATCGCATAGGCCGCTTCGGGGATCATGGGCAGGTAGATGGTGACGCGCTCGCCCTTCTTCACGCCTTGCGCCTTCAGCACATTGGCGAAGCGGCAGACTTCGGCATGAAGCTGGCGATAGGTGATGTGGCGGCTGACGCCGGGATCGTCGCCTTCCCAGATGATCGCGGTCTGTTCGCCCCGCGCCGCCAGGTGCCGGTCGATGCAGTTGGCGGCCACGTTGAGCGCGCCGTCCTCGAACCAGCGGATGAAAAGATCGGCGGGATCGAAAGAGGCGTTCCGGACCCTGGTGAAGGGCCTGATCCAGTCCAGCCGGGCGGCTTCCTTGCGCCAGTACCCGTCGGGATCGGCGAGCGCCTCCGCGCAGGCTGCGTCATATTGCGCCGCCGTCATGTGGGCGCGTTTCTTCCATTCCGCGGGCACCGGGATCAGGCTGTCGGACATGCCCCAACTCTGTTGCGCTTCCTCGGCGGCGATGGTGCTATGATCGCACGGTCTCCCGCAAGGCTGTTTCCCGCAAGGCGATCATGCAACTTCATCTTTCCACCTGGCCCGAAGTCGAAGCCTATCTCGCCCGCTCAAAGGCCATCCTGATCCCCATCGGCTCCACCGAACAGCATGGCCCCAACGGCCTTCTGGGCACCGACGCGCTCTGCCCGGAGATCATCGCCAGGCGGGCGGGCGACGAGGCGGGCATCCTGGTTGGGCCCACCTTCAATGTCGGCCAGGCGCAGCATCACATGGGTTTTCCGGGCACCATCACGCTGCGCCCCTCCACCATGATCGCGGCGATGGTGGACTGGGCGCAGAGCCTGGCGCGGCACGGCTTCGAACGGCTTTATTGGCTCAACGGGCATGGCGGCAATATCGCCACCATCACCGCGGCCTTCAGCGAGATCTATCACGGCGTGACGTTTGACCGCGCGGGCGCCAACCATCCGCCGCTGCGCTGTTCCTTGCGCAACTGGTGGGAGCTTTCCGGCGTGACCGATCTGTGCCGCCAGTTGTTCCCGGTGGGCGAGGGCAGCCACGCCACGCCCTCGGAAGTGTCGGTGACATGGTTCGCCCATCCCGAGGCGGTGAAATCGGTGGCCATGACGCCGCGCATCGCGCCGGTCGGCCCGATCCTGGACGCGAACGACTATCGCCGCAGGTTCCCGGACGGCCGCATCGGCTCCGACCCCAGCCAGGCCAGCGTCGAGGCGGGGGAGAAGATCGTGGCGGCGGCGGTGAAGGCCGTGATCGCCGAGTTCAAACAGTTTGCCGCCGGCTAGGCGGTGGCGCTAGTATCCCCGCTTCCCAGGGGTGCCGCGCAAGCGGCTGAGATCGCAATGGTGCGGATCCCTTAGAACCTGATCCGGCCCCCCTTCGTCACGAAGAAGACCGGCGTAGGGAGAGGCCAGATGAACAAGCCCATTCTCGACAAGTCGTTGGCGATCACGCGCGGGGCCTTGCCCGGCTCGAAAAAACTGGTCGTGGACGGCGTGCCGTTCCGCGAGGTGCCGCTTTCGGGCGGCGAGCCGCCGGTGCGGCTCTACGACACATCCGGTCCGTACACGGACGATACCGTGGAGATCGACATCGAAAAAGGCCTGCGCGGTCTGCGCGCCGGCTGGATTCGCGCCCGCGGCGATGTGGAGGAGTACCAGGGCCGCGACAGGAAGCCCGAGGATGACGGCCTGAAGCGCGGCGAGACCCTCTCTGTGCCGCAATTCGACCGCGGCGGGGTGAAGCTGCTGCGCGCCAGGCCCGGCCGCAACGTCACCCAGCTTCATTATGCGCGCCAGGGTATCGTCACCGAGGAAATGAAATTCATCGCCGCCCGCGAGAATCTGGGCCGCAGCGCGCTGGCGGACGGAAATTCCTTTGGCGCGAACATCCCCGGCGAGATCACGCCGGAATTCGTGCGCGACGAGGTGGCGAGGGGCAGGGCGATCATCCCCGCTAACATCAATCATCCCGAGACCGAGCCAATGATCATCGGCCGCAACTTCCTGACCAAGGTGAACGCCAATATCGGCAACAGCGCCGTGACCAGCGGCGTGGGCGAGGAAGTGGAAAAGCTGGTCTGGGCGATCCGCTGGGGCGCCGACACGGTGATGGACCTTTCCACCGGCCGTCACATCCACACCATCCGCGAATGGATCATCCGTAATTCGCCGGTGCCCATCGGCACGGTGCCGATCTACCAGGCGCTGGAAAAAGTCGGCGGCGTGGCCGAAGAACTGACCTGGGACATCTATCGCGACACGCTGATCGAACAGTGCGAGCAGGGCGTGGATTATTTTACCGTCCATGCGGGCGTGCGCCTGGCGCATATCCCGCTGACGGCGGATCGCGTCACCGGCATCGTCTCGCGCGGCGGCTCGATCCTGGCCAAATGGTGCCTTGCCCACCACAAGGAAAACTTCCTCTACACCCATTTCGAGGACATCTGCGAGATCCTCAAACAGTATGACGTGTCGTTCAGCCTGGGCGACGGTCTGCGCCCCGGCTCGACCGCCGACGCCAACGACGCGGCCCAGTTCGCCGAGCTGGACACGCTGGGCGAGCTCAATCGCATCGCGCAGAAACACGATGTGCAGGTGATGATCGAGGGCCCCGGCCATGTGCCGATGCACAAGATCAAGGAGAATATGGACCGGCAATTGGCCGCCTGCGACGAGGCGCCGTTCTATACGCTTGGCCCGCTCACCACCGATGTGGCGCCGGGCTATGACCACATCACCTCGGCCATCGGCGCGGCCATGATCGGCTGGTTCGGCACCGCCATGCTCTGTTACGTCACGCCCAAGGAGCATCTGGGCCTGCCCGACCGGGACGATGTGAAACAGGGCGTGATCGCCTATCGCATCGCCGCTCATGCGGCGGACCTGGCCAAGGGTCATCCGGCGGCGCGCATATGGGACGACGCCATGAGCAAGGCGCGCTTCGAGTTCCGCTGGCGCGACCAGTTTGCATTGGCGCTCGATCCCGAAACCGCGCAGCTTTACCACGACGAGACGCTGCCGGCCGAAGGCGCCAAGATCGCGCATTTCTGTTCGATGTGCGGGCCGAAATTCTGCTCGATGAAGATTTCGCAAGAGGTCCGCGACGCGGCCAAGGGCAGGAACGACACGCTGTCCAGTGCCGAGATACGCGCCGCGATGGCGAAGAAGTCCGAGGAATTCAAACAGTCCGGCGGGGAAATCTATCTGCACAAGCCCGCCGCCGGGTAATTTCGAGCGGAGGATTTGATGTTGCGATATGCCCTGGGCGCGATTCTCGCGCTCTGTCTGGTTGCGCCTGCCTTTGCCGTCGAGGTCTTCCCGTCTTCCTTCAAGACCCGGACCTCCTTCGATACCGGCGAGGCCGCCACCAGACTGGTCGTTGACTTCCTGTCAAAATAGAAGCCGGAGCGCGGTGGTGCTATCCTGGCAGAAAACACCAGGAGGTTCGCCATGAAGCACACCGTTCCGCTTCTGCTGCTGGCCTGGGCGGCTGCCGCGCCGGCCCATGCCCAGGACAAATCGTCTCCGGAACCCCTCTGCGTCGATGCCACGCGCAGCAGCAATTACAATGCCCGCCCGATTTCGCTGCATGAGGTGCTGGCGCGCAACGCGATGGGCGATATGCGCGGTGTGCGGCTGACAACGACCTGCATCCACATAGACCGCGCCGCGACGGTGGGGCTTCATTCGCTGACGGGCTGCGTGCGGCTGGGCGATACCGTGGCCGTAGCCGTTCCCGGCGGCCCCAGTGAAGTCTGCAAGGTGACGGGCGTGAGCCGTGTGGCCGAGGATTATGCCGGGGCCCAATACCGCTATTAGCGGAACCGCCGTCAGCGCAGCGGCCTGTGACCGGTCAGCGCGTTCCAGACCGCCAGCACGATGACCGCGCCGATCACCGCCACCAGGGTCGAGACGATCAGCCCGTGCGCCTCATAGCTGAAGCCGCCGCCCAGCGCGCGGAACAGGAAGCCGCCGGCCAGCGCGCCCACCAGTCCCAGCGCGATGTTGACCATGCAGCCGCTGCCTTCCTTGCCCATGATCCAGCTGGCCAGCCAGCCCACAAAGGCGCCGAAAACGATCCAGCCCAGCACGATCATGACCATCTCCCTTTACAGGCTGACATATATCATGGTGATCGCTGCCGCCGCCATGATGGCGGTGCAGAGCCAGCCCAGCCCGCCCAGCACCCGGCCTGCGCGGAATTCGCCCATCCTGCGGCGGCTGGACGCCACGATCATCAGCGCCGCCATCATCGGCACCGAGATCAGCCCGTTCAGCACCGCCGTCCAGTATAGCGCCCTGATAGGGTCCAGCGGCGACCAGTCGATCAGAAGCCCCAGCAGCATGGCCGACCCGATCACCGCGTAGAATCCGGTGGCCTGCCAGGGCATGTTGTTGAGCCCCGTCTTCCAGCCCCAGGCATCGCCCATCGCATAGGCCGCCGATCCCGCCAGCACGGGAATAGCCAGAAGGCCGGTGCCGACGATGCCCAGGCTGAACAGCCCGAAAGCGAAGGGACCGGCCAGCGGGCGCAGCGCCTCCGCCGCCTGCGCCGCGGTCCGGATATCGGTCACGCCGTGCGGGTTCAGCGTGGCGGCCGTGGCGATCATGATGGACAGCGCGATCATGTTGGAAATGAACATGCCGGCGATGGTGTCGATGCGGATGCGGCCGATGGCTTCCGGCGCCTCCTTGGGATCGCGCAGCAGCGGCTGCTCGTCCGGGTGCTCGCCCACTTCCTCCACTTCCTGGGCGCTCTGCCAGAAGAACAGATAGGGGCTGATGGTGGTGCCGAAGATGGCGACAATGGTGGTGGCCGCATCCCTGCTCAAATGGGGGTGCAGGCCGATGAGCCCCGCGCCGATCGCCGCCCAGTCCAGCTTAAGCAGGAACAGCACCGCCACATAGGCATAAAGGCTGAAGGTCAGCATCATCAGGAATCGCGCATAGCGGCGATAGGGCATGAAAAGCTGCAGGGTCAGCGAAACCAGGGCGAACAGGATCGTGAATGCATGCTGGTTGAAGCCGGTGACCAGCTTGGCCGCCTCGCCCATCGCGGCCAGGTCGGCGCCCACATTGACTGTGTTGGTCACGAACAGAAGCGCCACCAGCAGCCCGATCACCGGCCGCGGCAGGATGCCCGCCATGTTGCTGGCCAGTCCCCGCCCCGTGACCCGCCCGATCAGGGCGCTGACCATCTGGATCGCCACCATCAGCGGAAAGGTCAGCAGCAGCGTCCACAGCAGGCCATAGCCGAACTGCGCCCCGCCCTGGCTGTAGGTCGCGATGCCGCTGGGGTCGTCGTCGGCCGCGCCGGTGATGATTCCCGGCCCCAGCCTCTCCAGCAACGGCGCCCCGTGCAGGCGCGATTTCAGGCCCGATTTGACGGCGGCGGGGGCGGACATGCGCGAACCGGCTTAACTGGATTTCAGGATCGAAGCGATCCCCGCCGCATAGTATGCTGGAAATGGAGGAGCGGAAGTGGAGAATGACATGCTGCGTCGTATCTTGGTTGCCGTGTTCCTGCCGCTGATGGCCGTCCCGGTCGCGGCCCAGCCACCGGTCCCGGCCCGGCCCCCATGCCTTCAGCAGATCAACATCTGGGACTATCAGCCCGTGGCGGGCAACCGCGCCATGATCGTGACCGACCGGGGGCGCGTCCGCTACCGGCTGACCTTCCTCAACACCTGCTATAACCTGCAGCACCATCTGGGCGTGGCCTTCAAGACCTTCGGCACCAGCAACCTGTCCTGCGTGGCCAAGGGCGACCAGGTGCTGTTCCGCGACGTCGCCACCCCTGGCCGATGCATTGTCAAGGACGTGCAATACCAGACGCCGGAGATGGACAAGGCCGACGCCGCCGCCAAGGCGGCGCGCTAGGCCGCGGGGGCGGGCAGGGTATGCTAGAAAGCCCGCGTGGATTCGCATCCGGGCGGGTGACGTGCGCGGTTATTTCGGCGTGGGCGTGGAAGGCATCTCCAAGCCGATGAACCTGGGCAACCTGGTGCGCATCGCCCATGCCTTCGACGCCAGCTTCTTCTTCTCCATCGCCCCGCGCCTGAAACTGTCCGACGCCAACAGCGACACCTCGCGGGCACAGGGAGCGCTGCCCTTCTACAATTTCGCGCGGCCCGAGGATTTCCGCCTGCCGCTGGGCTGCCGCCTGGTGGGCGTGGAGATCACCGACGATGCGATCGATCTGCCGCGCTTCCGCCATCCCCGCCGCGCGGCCTATGTGTTCGGGGCTGAACGCTATTCCCTGTCGCCCCGCATCCTTTCGGCCTGCGAATTCGTGGTGAAGATCCCCACCCGTTTTTCCATCAATGTGGGCATGGCGGGGGCCATCGTGCTCTATGACAGGCTGATGAATCTGGGCGGTTTCGGCGGCCGGCCCGTGACCCCCGGCAGCGGCCCGGACGCCGAACTGCCGCCGCCCCATGCCTGGGGCGCGCCGCTGGCCCGGCCGCGCGATTATTAGGCCAAAGCGGGGTTGGCAAAGTGCGGCGAGGCTCCATATAAGGGGCCATCCCGAAAGAATCCGCATGTCCGCTCCGGCCCTTTCCATCTCCCATCTGCGCAAGGTCTATCGCCGCGGCAATGTCGCGGTGGACGACCTGTCGCTCACCGTCAATGAAGGCGACTTCTTCGGCTTCCTGGGGCCGAACGGCGCGGGCAAGTCCACCACCATCCACTGCGTCACCGGCATCGCGGAACCGACCTCGGGCACCATCAGGATATTCGGCGTCGACGCCGTGAAACAGTATCGCGAGGCGCGGCGCCTGGTGGGCCTGTGCACGCAGGAGTTCAACGTCGATCCCTTCGCCACCGCGCGCCAGATCGTGGACTGGATGGGCGGCTATTTCGGCATGGGCGCGGCCGAGCGCCGGTCGCGCATCAACTACCTGATCGAGCGGTTCGACCTGGGCCCGCACGAGAAGAAATCCTTCCGCGAACTGTCGGGCGGTCTCAAGCGCCGCGTAGTGCTGGCGCGCGCGCTGGTCAACGATCCCAAGCTCCTGATCCTGGACGAGCCCACGGCGGGCGTAGATGTCGAACTGCGGCGCGTGCTCTGGAACTATCTGCAGGAAATCAACAAGGATGGCCGCACCATCCTGCTGACCTCGCATTACCTGGAAGAGGTGGAACGGCTGTGCCGCGACATCGCCATCGTCAACCGGGGCCGGATCGTGCGCCAGGGCACCAAGGACGAGATCGCGGGCGCGCCCGGCGGCCTGGAAATCGCCTATCTGGCGGCGACCGGCGCCGAAGCCGATCACGTCGCGGGCCAGTAAAGGGAAGTCGATAAAGGGAACGGCGCGATGAGCGAGGCGGCACTGACAAGGCCGATGGGCATCAACTGGATCGGCCTCTACACCATCGTGCGCCGCGAGGTGTCGCGCATGATGCGCGTGCCGATCCAGGCTTTCATCGCGCCCTGGATATCGGCGCTGTTGTTCATCTTCATCTTCGGCTTCGTCGTGGGCGGGCGCATTTCGGCCATCGGCGGCCACCGCTACCTGGAATTCGTGCTGCCCGGCGTTCTCATGCTCAACATCGTGAACGCCAGCTTCCTGCAAAGCTCGTCCGCGATCTATTTCTCGCGCTTCCTGCACTTCATCGAAGAGACGCTTGTCTCGCCCATGTCCTATGTGGAGATGATCGCCGGCTCCCTGGCCGTGGTCGTGGTGCGCTCCACGCTGACCGCCATCGGCATCCTGTTCATCGGCATCGCCTTCGGCGCGACCCGCATCGTGTCCTTCCCGGAATTCCTGTTCTGGGTCGTGGCCGTTTCCCTGATCTTCGGCCTTCTGGGCATCGTGATCGGACTGTGGGCCAAGAGCTTCGAACAGCTCAACGTGCTGACCGTGTTCTTCATCACCCCGCTTTCGATGGTGGGCGGGGTGTTCAACACCATCGACATGCTGCCCGGCTGGCTGCGCTGGCTGGCCTATGGGAACCCGTTCTTCTATTTCATCAACGGCATCCGCCATTCGATGATCGGCTTTTCGGAGACGCCCGAGGTCCTGGGTTATGCTTTGACGATCCTTGCCGCGGCGGCGCTGTTTTTATGGGTATTGCGCCTATACGCCCGGGGCTATGGCCTGCGCGAGTAGGCCAGCCGCCGGAACTGTTGCAAGAGGCGGGGCGGCGGCCTTATTGTCGCGTCCAATCACATAATCGCCCGATTCCGATTTTAAGGCGCTGTGGTTGTATCTGCTGGAGCCATCATGAAAAAGACCGCAGGATTTCTCGCCGCGCTGGCGCTCGGGCTGGCCGTGGCGCTGCCCGCCGCGGCGGATCCGGCCACGCTGCTGGGCGTTTTCACCAACTGGGCGGCCTTTTCCTCCGGCACGGGTTCCAACATGACCTGTTATGCGCTGTCCAAGCCGCGCGCCACGCGGCCGGCGACCGCCAAGCGCAACCCCATCTACCTGATGATCTCCGACTGGCCCGCCCGCAAGGTCAAGGCTGAGCCCGAGATCGTCTATGGCTATCAGGGCAAGGAAGGCGGCGCGGCTGCGCTGGGCGTGGGTTCCGAGAAATTCACCTTCTTCATCCGCAACGACGGCAAGGAAGGTAATGCCTGGCTGCGTTCGCTGGGCGACAATGACCGGCTGATCGAGGCGATGAAGAACGGCGTCTCGGTGGTGGCCAGCGGCGTCAGCGCGCGCGGCACCAAGACCGTGGACACCTACAGCCTGGCCGGCTTCAACGACGCGCTGGCCAAGATTCATGCCGTCTGCCAGATGTGATGGACCGGAAGACCTCTCTTATCGGACTTGACCGCGCGGCACTGAAGAGCGTGCTGATCGCGGCCGGCGTGCCGGAGAAATCCGCCGCCATGCGCGTGAGCCAGTTGTGGAACTGGATCCATGTGCATGGCGCGCGCGATTTCGCGGCGATGACCAATCTTGCCCGCGATTTCCGCACGCTGCTGGAAGAGCGTTTCACCCTGGCGCGGCCGGAAATCGTGACGGCGCAGGTCTCCCAGGACGGCACGCGCAAATGGCTGCTCAGGACCGGCCCGGGCATCGAGTTCGAGACCGTCTATATTCCCGAAAGCGACCGCGGCACGCTCTGCGTCTCGTCCCAGGTCGGCTGCACGCTCAACTGCCGCTTCTGCCACACCGGCACCCAGAACCTGGTGCGCAACCTGATGCCCGGCGAGATCCTGGGCCAGCTTCTGGTGGCGCGCGATGCGCTGGGCGACTGGCCCAGCACGGCCGGGGGCCGCAAAGTCACCAACATCGTGATGATGGGGATGGGCGAGCCGCTCTACAACTTCGACAATGTGAAGGCGGCGCTGGCGGCGGTGACCGACGGCGACGGGCTGGCCCTGTCGAAGCGCCGGGTCACGCTTTCCACCGCCGGGGTGGTGCCGATGATCCCGCGCGCGGGCAGCGAGATCGGATCGGGCCTGGCCATATCGCTTCATGCCGTGCGCGACGAGATCCGCGACGTGATCGTGCCGATCAACCGGAAATATCCGATCGCGGAACTGCTGGATGCCTGCCGCACCTATCCGGGCCTGTCGAACGCGCGGCGGATCACATTTGAATATGTGATGCTGAAGGGCGTGAACGACAGCCTGGCCGAAGCGCGCGAGCTGGTGCAGCTGATCCGCGGCATTCCGGCCAAGATCAACCTGATCCCGTTCAATCCCTGGCCCGGCGCCCCTTACGAATGTTCCGACTGGGCGCAGATCGAGAAATTCGCCGAGATCGTCAACCGCGCCGGCTATGCCAGCCCGGTGCGCACCCCGCGCGGTCGCGACATCATGGCGGCGTGCGGCCAGCTCAAGTCGGAATCGGTGAAGGAACGCGCCGCTGCGCGCATGGCGCGCGAGATGGCCGAATTGCAGTCCGGCCATCTGGCCCGCATGCCGCACTGACCGGGCATGGACGGCGATCCCGCACTGAACCCGGCGCTGGATCATGACCGGATCGCCCAGGCCTATGCCCGCGACGGCCGCGTTCATATTCCGGCCGTCCTGACGCCGGAAAGCGCGAACCGCATCCATCGCTGCCTGGACGCGGAGACGGACTTCTCGGTGATCGCCAAGGGCGAGTCCGGCTATATGCGGCTGCGGCCCGGCGTGACGCTGGACGCGGAAGAGCGCGCCCGGCTGATGCAGAAGGCCTATGCCCAGGCACGTGAAGGCTTCTATTACGTCTATGACAACCATCCCATGTCGAATGACGGCGAGCCCTATCCCGATCCGGCGCACTATCTGGCCGCCGTCACCCGGTTCTTGAACAGTGCGCCCTTCCTGGATTTCGCCCGCCGCGTCACCGGGGATGCCCGCATCGCCTTCGCGGAAGCGCAGGCCACGCGCTACCGTCCCGGCCACTTCCTCAACCAGCATGACGACAGCCATGGCGAGCATGGACGCATCGCCGCCTATGTCCTCAACATGACGCCGCGCTGGCGGGTGGACTGGGGCGGCAGCCTTCTGTTCTGCGACCGGCCCGGCCACATCGCGGAAGGGTATGTTCCCGCCTTCAACGCGTTAAATCTCCTCCGCGTGCCGCAGCGGCATCTGGTGGGGTTTGTGTCGCCTTTTGCCGGGGCGCCGCGTTATGCGGTGACGGGCTGGCTGCGCTTCCGCTAGTGTCCGGTGGTGATGACGTGAACCGTTTCCTGATCCTGCTGGGGCTGGCGCTGGTGGCGGCGGGTTTTTTGTGGCCGTGGATCGCAAAGCTGGGCTTTGGCCATCTGCCGGGCGACATCGTGATCCGGGGCGAGCATGGCGGATTCTATTTTCCCATCGTCACCTGCCTGATCGTCAGCGTGGTTCTGTCGCTGATCTTCTGGCTGATGGGCCGCTGACTGGCGGGGCCCGAAGCCGCCCATCTTGACCTTTGCGGGCCGCCCGCTATCAAGGCGCGCCCCTGCCGCCCCGCATGCCGGTTCTGCAAGGGGCAGGGGCTGGCCCCGTTCGCCGGGCCCCGTTCAGCAATGAATATTGGCTATCCCGCGGATTTCACGAAGAAATTATCCGGGGCAGGAGTGGACAAGTGGCGGTTTCGGGCGTGAAGAAAGTGGTGCTGGCCTATTCGGGCGGGCTGGATACTTCGGTGATCCTGAAGTGGCTCCAGACCGAATATGGCGCCGAGGTCGTGACCTTCACCGCCGACCTGGGGCAGGGCGAGGAACTGGGACCCGCGCGCGACAAGGCGCTGATGCTGGGCATCAAGCCGGAAAACATCTTCATCGAGGATCTGCGCGAAGAATTTGTGCGCGACTTCGTCTTTCCCATGTTCCGCGCCAATGCGGTCTATGAAGGGGTCTATCTGCTGGGCACCTCGATCGCGCGGCCCCTGATCGCCCAGAAGCAGATCGAGATCGCCGGGAAGGTGGGGGCCGACGCGGTGGCGCATGGCGCCACCGGCAAGGGCAACGACCAGGTGCGCTTCGAGCTGGGCTATTACGCGCTCAAGCCCGACATCAAGGTGATCGCGCCCTGGCGGGAATGGGACCTGACCAGCCGCACCCGCCTGCTGGAATTCGCCGAAAGCCACCAGATCCCCATTGCCAAGGACAAGCGCGGCGAGGCGCCGTTCAGCGTGGATGCGAACCTGCTGCACTCTTCCTCGGAAGGGAAGGTGCTGGAAGATCCCTCCCAGGAAGCCGACGGCATGGTCTATCAGCGCACCATCAGCCCGGAGGAGGCTCCTGACAAGCCCATCTATGTCGAGATCGGCTTCGAAAAGGGCGATGCCGTCAGCATCGACGGCGAGACGCTTTCACCCGCCACGCTGCTGACCAGGCTGAACGCGCTGGGCAAGGCCAACGGCATCGGCCGGCTGGACCTGGTGGAGAACCGCTTCGTCGGCATGAAGTCGCGCGGCATCTATGAGACGCCGGGCGGTACCATCCTGCTGGCGGCCCATCGGGGGATCGAGTCCATCACGCTCGACCGCGGCGCGGCCCACCTCAAGGACGAGATCATGCCGCGCTACGCCGAACTGATCTATTACGGCTTCTGGTTCAGCCCGGAGCGCGAGATGCTCCAGGCCCTGATCGACAAGAGCCAGGAATTCGTCACCGGCACGGTGCGGCTCAAGCTCTACAAGGGCAATGTGGCGGTGGTGGGCCGCACCTCGCCCTATTCGCTCTACAGCGAGAAGCTGGTGACCTTCGAGGATGACCAGGGCGCCTATGACCAGAAGGACGCACAAGGCTTCATCAAGCTCAATGCACTCCGCCTGCGCACCCTGGCACTGCGCAAAAGCAGGGCCAGGCGCTAGAACCGCCGGGAGATGCCGGCATAGACCTCCAGATCCGGGGTCGCGCGGTTGAGGCCCAGGTTCACGCCGCAGTCGAGCTGGGTGTCATTGCCGGCCAGCCAGGCGGCATCGACATCGGCGCTGTACTGGCTGACGGTGCCCTGCGGATCGAGGTCCTGGCTGGTCCAGACCTCGGCGCCCAGGGTGACGGCGCCGACGGTTTTGCCCAGCCCCACCACGTTCACCAGACCGGCATGATAGCCGCTGCCCGATCCGTTCAGCAGCAGGTCCGCTTCCGGCGTGGCGGACGCCGACCAGCCCCCGCCCAGGTCATAGGCCAGGGGCGCGACCAGCCCGCCCTCGACATGGTTGTTGCCCAGCACCCGTCCGGCCGTGGGCAGCTTCAGGTACGGGTCCAGCGCGAAGGACAGCTCGCCGTCTGTCACGGCATATTTGGCGTGCAGGAAAAGATCGCCTGTCCCCTGGCTGGTCACTGTCCCGCCCGCGTCATGCACCCGCTGGAACTGGTACAGCGCCAGACCCGCTTCCAGATCCAGCCGGTCGCCGATCCCGAACTTGACCAGCGCCGATCCCGCATTGCCCATGTCGGTGGTCACCCCGGCGCGGCGCTGGAAGCTCTCATCGAACAGGCCCAGCTCAACCTGGGCATGCCCGGCCTCAACCGTGCAGGGCGAGGTGCCCTTGCCGGGACGGTCGGGGCATACCGGCCCAAGATCGTCCGCGCGCGCCGGAAGCGCGGCCAGCCAGAGCAGGGCCGGCAGGATCGCGAAGCGCCAGAACATCATGGCGTGGCGCCAAGCACGCTGGCGCGCATGTAACCGGTGATGTTTCCATCCGTCACCTTCGCCCACCCATCGCTTTCGGACAGCAACATTACCTGCGCGCCCTTCGACTCTTTCTTGAGCTTTTTGCCGGAAGTCTTTGCTTCTTCACGAAGAACCGACCCTTCGCGATGCACGAAGACGGGACCGGGTTGCAGAGGCGCGCGCGATGCGCGCCGCGCGTGCCGGACGGGGGATGCGGTCGCGTCTTCCGCCGCCGGAGCCGCGCCGGCTGCCGGCCCGGAGATGGCCGCGGGAGCAATCAGGTTTCCGATCCCCGACTGATGCTTCCCCGCCCAGAAGGCCAGACCGCCCACCAGCAGCACCACACCCAGCCAACCGCCATGGACGCCCAGCTTCCTGCGCCAGGAAAGGCCGGTGCCGGGGATACCCGCATTGGCGCTGGCGCCATGCGGACCGATGTTCACATCCGCCCCGCGCGGCCCCAGACTGGCGGAGGCGCCCGACCGGGACAGGTTCACCCGTACGCCCGGCGCAAGCCGGATGCGCCGCTGGAAGCGCAGGCCACGCAGCATCAGACGTCCACGGCCGCGTAGAGGGCGTTGTCCTGGATGAATTCGCGCCGGGGCTCGACCACGTCGCCCATCAGCTTGCTGAACAGTTCCCCCGCCTCGTCGGCATGCTGGACCTTCACCAGCAGCAGCGAGCGGGCATTCTCGTCCAGCGTGGTTTCCCACAGCTGCTCCGGATTCATCTCGCCCAGCCCCTTGTAGCGCTGGAGCGTGAGGCCCTTGCGGCCCCAATCGAAGATCGCCTCCAGCAGTTCGGACGGCGAGCGGATCTCTTTCGTTTCGTCCTTGCGCTTGAGGGTGCCTGCCCGCAGATAGGTGGCCTGAAGCTCGCTGGCCATCCTGTCCAGCCTGCGGGCGTCGGCGCTGGCGATGACGGCCCCGTCGATGGCCACGGCTTCGCGCACCCCGCGTACCTCGCGCCAGAACCTCAGCCCGCCGTCGCCCGTGGGTTCGCCGTGCCAGCCCTGCTCATATTCCTCGCTCAGCATGTCGAGCCGCTGGGCGATGTAGCGCGCCGCCTCGGCTGCCTTGGCGGCATCGGACAGTATCTCGGGGTTGAGCGCGCCCGCGATGGCCGCCTGTTCCAGCACGAAGCGCGGGTAATGGCGGGGGAAGCCGTTCAGCGCCGCCACCGCCTGGCGCGCATGGGCGATCAGTTCATCCAGGTGCGCGCCCGTGATGCTCTCGCCCGTGTGGGCTTCCAGCACCGCGCCGGACGCCCCTTCGGCGATCAGGTGATCCTGGAGGTCGGTCTCGTCCTTCAGGTAGCGCTCGGACTTGCCGCGCGTGGCCTTGTAGAGCGGCGGCTGGGCGATGAAGACATGGCCGCGCTCGATCAGCTCGGGCATCTGCCGGTAGAAGAAGGTCAGCAGGAGCGTGCGGATGTGCGCGCCGTCCACGTCAGCATCGGTCATGATGATGATCTTGTGGTAGCGCAGCTTGTCGGCATTGAACTCCTCGCGCCCGATCCCGGTGCCCAGCGCCGTGATCAGGTTCACGATTGCCTCGCTGGACAGCATCTTGTCGAAGCGCGCCCGCTCGATGTTCAGGATCTTGCCGCGCAGGGGCAATACCGCCTGGTTGGCGCGGTTGCGGCCCTGCTTGGCGCTGCCGCCTGCCGAGTCGCCCTCGACGATAAACAGTTCGCTCTTGGCGGGGTCGCGTTCCTGGCAGTCGGCCAGCTTGCCGGGCAATGAATTGGAATCCAGCGCCCCCTTGCGGCGGGTCAGTTCGCGCGCCTTGCGGGCGGCCTCGCGGGCGGCGGCGGCTTCCACCACCTTGCCCACGATGACCCGGGCCTCGCTGGGGTGCTGCTCGAACCAGCTTCCCAGCTGGTCGATGATCGCGCCTTCCACGATGGGGCGCACCTCGCTCGACACCAGCTTGTCCTTGGTCTGGGACGAGAATTTCGGGTCCGGCACCTTGACCGACAGGATGCAGGTCAAACCCTCGCGACAGTCGTCGCCGGTCAGCTGCACCTTGTCCTTGCGCGCGCTGCCCATGTCTTCCGCATATTTGGTGACGACGCGCGTGAGCCCGGCGCGGAAGCCCGCCACATGGGTGCCGCCGTCGCGCTGGGGGATGTTGTTGGTGAAGGCCAGCGTGGATTCGTGATAGCTGTCGTTCCAGGTCATCGCGATCTCGACCGTGATGCCGTCCTTTTCGGCCGTGATCATCATGGGGGCGGGGATCAGCCCCTGCTTGGCGCGGTCGAGATATTCCACAAAGGCCTTCAGCCCGCCTTCATAGTGCAGCGAGACTTCCTTCGGCTCCACGCCGCGGCGGTCGGCCAGCGTGATCGAGACGCCGGAGTTGAGGAAGGCCAGCTCGCGCAGCCGGTGCTCCAGCGTGGCGAAATCGAATTCGGTTTTCGTGAAGGTGGCGGGCGAGGGCAGGAAGGTGACTTCCGTGCCTTTCCGGCCGTCGGCATCGCCCACGATCGCCAGCGGTGCCTCCGGATCGCCGTGGCGGAAGCGCATGAAATGCTCCTTGTCGCCCCGCCAGATGCGCAGTTCCAGGAATTCGGACAGTGCGTTGACCACCGATACGCCCACGCCATGCAGGCCGCCGGAGACCTTGTAGGCATTCTCGTCGAATTTCCCGCCCGCATGCAGCTGGGTCATGATGACCTCGGCCGCCGACACGCCTTCGTCCTTGTGGATGTCGGTGGGGATGCCGCGGCCATTGTCGCGCACGGTGCAGGAACCGTCGGGATTCAGCACCACGTCGATGCGGTTGGCATGGCCGGCCAGCGCCTCGTCCACGGCATTGTCCACCACCTCATAGACCATGTGGTGCAGGCCCGAGCCGTCGTCGGTATCGCCGATATACATGCCTGGCCGCTTGCGCACGGCGTCCAGGCCCTTCAGCACCTTGATGCTGTCGGCCGTGTAGGCATTCATGTTGGGTTCTGACATCTAACTCACCGCTACGCCGACTCCGGCGCCTATCATGATGGCCCCCGCGCCCCTGTTCATCCGCCTGCGGGCCCTGGGTCCCGACAGGAATGCGCGCGCCTGGGAAGCAAGGGCGGCATAAAGAAATTCGATCCCGGGGATGAGGAGCAGCGTGCACAGGCAAAGCTGCAGATAGCCCGTGAGGTTCAGGTGGTTCAGGTCGACCACCGTGGGCAGCAGCGCCACGAACATCATGATCGCCTTGGGATTGCCCAGCGTCAGCGCCAGTTGCGACCAGAAGCCGTTGCGGGCCGGAACCAGTTCCCCCGCCGCCTTCGCATCGGCGGTCCAGCTTTTGTAGCCCAGCCATATCAGATAGGCGGCGCCCGCCAGTTTCACAACCAGGAAAAGCCCGCCCATCTGCCGCGCCACCACGGCCAGGCCGAAGGCCGACAGGCTCATCAGGATCAGGTCGCCCAGCGTATTGCCCAGCACGGCCGGTATCGTGGAACGGAATCCGCCGCCCAGCGCGCGCCCGATGATGGCGAAGATGCCGGGACCGGGCGTGGCGATGGCGGCGGCATAGATGCCGCAATAGAGCAGGAGTGCGTGCAGCGGTATCATGCGCGCGCATCCTTGAGGTGGAAGACGCCGTCGCGCACCTCGAAGATATCGGCACGGGCGCCTTCGAACAGCGACAGGTCCGTGCCGGTCATCCAGGCCTGGGCGGAAAGGGCGTGGATCTCCTCGAACAGCGCGGCGCGCCGCATGGCGTCGAGATGCGCGGCGATCTCGTCCAGCAGCAGGATGGGCGCGCAGCCTTCCCGCGCCCGCGCCAGTTCGCGCGCATCCGCCAGCATGATCGAGATCAGCAGCGCCTTCTGCTCGCCGGTGGAGCAGTCGCGCGCCTCGGCCCGCTTGGCGGTATGGCGCACGGCAAGGTCGGTGGTGTGGGGGCCGGCCAGCGTGCGCCCGGCCTCGGCATCGCGAAGGCGCGAGGCAGCGAACAGGGCGCGCAGCGCGTCGGCGCCGGCCAGATGCCGTTCGTCCGTCAGCGACAGGGACGCGGCGGGAAAGGCGCCGGCTGCGCCGCGCTCTGCAAGGGCCCGCGACAGGCGTTCGACCGTGTGGGCGCGCGCCTGCGCGATCTGGACGCCGGATTCGGCCATCTCATTCTCGAGACCGTCCAGCCAGGCCGGATCGCGCGGTCCGTATTTCAGCAGCCGCGCCCGCTCGCGCATCGCGGTTTCATAGCGCGTGGCGGCGCGGGCATGGCCGGCGTCGAAGCCCAGCACCAGCCGGTCGAGAAAGCGCCGCCGCCCGCCTGCGCTTTCGATGAACAGCCGGTCCATGGCGGGCGTCAGCCAGACCAGTTGCACGATCTCGCCCAGATCGGCGCTGCCGGCGGCGGGCGCGCCGTTCAGCCGGACCTGCCGCGCGGGGCTGGCCTGGGTCAATCCGGTTCCGATTTCATGGTCCGTGCCGGCGCGCGTCACCGTGGCCGCCACCGCCCACAGCGTGTCGCCCGGAACGGGGCCTTTGCGCGTATGCTCGGCCAGCTTCGCGCCTCTCAGGCCGCGCCCCGGCGAAAGCAGCGAAATGGCGTCCAGCACATTGGTCTTGCCCGCGCCGTTGGGCCCGGCCAGCACCACAGGCGCGCCGCTGACGGCGATCTCGCCCGCGGCATAGGAGCGGAAATTGGTCAGGCTGAGGCGCGTGACGGCCAGCCGGGAGGGGCCCCGGGAAACACCAAGGGAAACGGCAGAGGCTTCGCCTGATGGGCGCGTGTGAGGCGCGAACGTCAATCCGGGACCAATCCTACACTCTGAGGGGCATGAGGACGTAGAGCGTGCGCGCGTCCTCCGCATCCTCGATGATGGCGGGCGAGCCCGCGTCCGACAGCAGGAAGCGTACTTCCTTGCCTTCGATCTGGCCGGTGATGTCCAGCAGGTAGCGGGCGTTGAAGCCGATCTCCAGCGGTGCGGCGGTATAGGCCGCGCCCACATCCTCGGTCGCCGTGCCGCTTTCCGGGTTCACCACCGACAGCGTGACCTTGTCCTTCGACAGGTTGAGCTTCACCGCGCGCGTCTTGTCGGCGCTGATGGTGGAGACGCGGTCCACGCTCTGCGCGAATTCCCGGGCTTCCAGCGCCAGCGACTTGTCGTTGCCGGCGGGGATCACCCGTTCATAGGGCGGGAAGTTCCCGTCGATCAGCTTGCTGGTCAGCTCGACCCCGTTGAAGCCGAACTGGATCTTGGTGTCGGACAGCGACACGTCGATGGCGCCGTCGGCGTCGTCCAGCAGCTTGCGCAGCTCGCCCACCGTCTTGCGCGGCACGATCACGCCGGGCATGTCGGCCGCGCCGTCCGGCAGTTCCAGCTCATAGCGCGCGAGCCTGTGGCCGTCGGTGGCCACGGCGCGCATGACCGGCGGCTTGGCGTCCTTGGCGGCGTGCAGGTAGATGCCGTTGAGGTAATAGCGCGTCTCTTCGGTCGAGATGGCGAAACGCGTCTTGTCGATGATGCGTTTGAGGTCGTCGGCCGCCAGGCGGAACTTATGGGGCAGGGCGCCCGCCGCCATCTGGGGAAAATCCTCGCGCGGCAGGCAGGCCAGCTCGAAGCGCGAGGAACCGGCCGACACCGCCAGCCGCCCGCCTTCGCTTGAGAGCAGTTCGGCCTGCACCTGCGCGCCTTCCGGCAGCTTGCGCACGATGTCGTAGAGCATATGGGCGGGCGCGGTGGCCGAGCCGTTGCGCAGCACGTCGGCGGGCAGGGCTTCCACGATCTCGATGTCGAGGTCAGTGGCGGTGAGCTTGAGTTCGCCCTTGGCCGCCTCGATCAGCACATTGGACAGGATCGGGATGGTGTTGCGGCGCTCCACCACGCTCTGCACATGGTTCAGCGCCCTCAGGAATGCGCCGCGCTCGACGTTGATCTTCATGGTTCGACTGCCGCCTGGTTGTGTCCGACACCGATTTTCGGAAACCGCCGAGGCAGCCCCAAAAACACCCGTTTTTCTTGTGTTTGGGAGAGCCTTCAAAGGCCCCAAGACTCAAGTGGGGAACCATACCAGAAAGGGGTTGGAAGGGGAAGGAAAACAGGCCGCCGGAAGGGGCTTTTTCGCCCGGTTTTCAGCGGGTTTCCACGTTACGCGAGGCCTGGATTCCGCCCCGCGGGAAGAGGCGGAAAAGCAAAGGCCCGGATCGCTCCGGGCCTTTCCTTCCATGCCAAATCGCAGCGCTAGATTTCCGGTCGCCGCTGGAGCATCTGGGACAGGAAATCCACCTCCTGCCGGAACAGATTGTCCTCCTCGATCAGCGCCTCGATGCGACGGCAGGCATGCAGCACGGTGGTGTGGTCGCGGCCGCCGAAACGCCGCCCGATCTCGGGCAGCGACCGGGTGGTGAGCTTGCGCGACAGGTACATCGCCACCTGGCGCGGCCGGGCCACGCGGCGCGCCCGCTGGGGCGAATGGAAGTCCTTCACGTCCAGCTTGTAGAACTCGGCGGTCTTTCTCTGGATGTCCTCGATCGAGGTCTTGGCGCCGGGCCCGGCGCGCAGGCCCACCGCTTCCTCGGCCACGTCCAGCGTCACTGGCTTCTTGGTGAGGTCGGCATAGGTGGCGAGTTTGGTGAAGACGCCGATCAACTCGCGCGGAGACGCGTCTTCCAGGTCCGCGATGCGCTCCAGCACCGCCTCGGGCAGCACCACATCAGGCTTGTGGCGCGTGAATTCCGCGGCGCGCGTCTTCAGGATCTGAAGCCGCGTCTCGCGGTCGGGCTTGTCCAGGCCCACGCAGAGCCCGCCGGCCAGCCGCGACTTGACGTCCGCGCCCAGCCCTTCCAGCGCCTGGGGTGGGCGGTCGGCGGCGATCACCACGCGCCGGCGCAGGTCGGCAAAGGCGTTGACCGTGTAGAGGAACTCCGATGCCGTGGCGGCCGAACGGCAGATGTGCTGCAGGTCGTCGATGATCAGCACCTCGGCGGTGCGCAGCTCTTCCTTGAAGGCCAGCGTGTCCTTGCGATAGAGCGCGCCCAGGAAGTGGCGCATGAAGTCCTCGGCGCGCAGGAACAGCGTGCGGCGGCCGCGCTTGCGGAATTCCAGCGCCGCGGCGTTCAGCAGGTGCGTCTTGCCATATCCGAAGCCGCCATGGATGTAGAGCAGGGGGATGTCGGACTGCTGGCCTTCGGCGAAGCTCCTGGCCGCGCCATGGCTGAAGGCGTTGGCGGGACCGGGCACGAAGCTTTCGAAGGTCTGTTGGGGGTGCAGCACCCGGTTCCACAGGCCCTTCTCGTCTTCGTCGGCGCGGCTTTCGCTGCGCGGCGAGAGATAGGCGACGCTGGCGGGACGGGGCTGGAGCTGCTGGACCTCGCGCGCGATGCCTCCGCCGACCTGCGCAGCCGGCGCGGCCGAAAGAACGATCGAAAGCGAGCCGGGAACCAGGCCTTCCGCGCGGAAGGCCTGTTCGATGCGGGCGACATAATGGTTGGCGACCCAGTTGCGCACGAAGGGCTTGGCCGCGCCGATGCGCAGGTCGTCGTCGTCGCAGGATTCCAGGCTCAAGGGGGCAATCCACGCATCGAACACCGGATCGCCCAGTTCCCGGCGCATGCGCTCACGCACCGCCGCCCAAGCCGCCCGCCAGTCCGGCATCGATTTTCCAGTTACCTGCACCATATCGTTACCCATCAATTGGATCGTCTCGCATGAGCCCGATCTGCTCTTGTAATTTGTTCCGGCCGTTTCCGGTCCGGCAGGCTGTCCGTCTGGTTTTGCCTCTCTAACTCTGCCGCCAGGGAAGGCCTGCCGCCTTCCATCCGTTCGTGCGGCCGCGATGGCCTTCGGCATCGATGTCGCCTTCGAACCCGCCCGCCAGGTTGAAGGCCTTTTCATAGCCCGCGGCTGTCAGCGCGATGGCGGCGGCACGTGAGCGCGCGCCCGACCGGCACATCAGGACGATGGTGTCGTCCTTGCCCGCTCCCGCCGTCTCCAGCGCCCGGACCGCCTCGGCGACAAAGCCGGGGTTGAGGCTGCCCGTCGGGAAATTCTGCCATTCGATGCAGTGGACTCTGCGGCTGAGAGGCGACAGGTCGGGCACCCCGACGAAGTTCCATTCGGCGATGGTGCGGACGTCGATCAGCTGGGCCTTGGGTTCGGACTGCAGCTTTTGCCAGGCATCAGCGGCGCCAAGGTCGCCCGCGTACGGGGAAGAAGAGGAAGGTGCCATTGCCACAGCCTTGAGACAATTCGGGGACTGCCGGAGTTTTCATCCAGCATAAAAACGTCACAATTTGAAGAATTCAGGCGTCGCTTTGTTTTCGGATATGACCGAAGCGACTGGCTACTCTGTCGAATACTTCATTTTTTCTTGCTCTAGTCTTCGACATGCTCAGCGTCGGCCCCCATCGGTTGGTAAAGATACGCCCAGCCCCGCGTCTCAAACAAGGGGGCAAAGTGGGAACGGAGAGCCTGATTCGAAAATTTTTTCGCTTTTATGACCGGAGCTAAGCGGTTGTGCCGTATACGGAAAATGATGTTTCGCGGCCTCTGTTTTTTGAATCAGGCACTTAAGCCGGAATTCATCCGTGTTGCGCCGCCGTAATGCGGCAGGTCCGCGAAAATCAGCACACTGATAAATAAAAAAGGCCCGGATTTTGCTCCGGGCCCAATCTATTCTGTAATCCGCGAAGGATTTCAGCGGCTTCTCTATTTTGACAGTTTTGCGACCCGCTGCGTCAGGCGCGAAACCTTGCGGGCGCCCGTGTTCTTGTGCAGGACGCCCTTGGAAACGCCGCGCATGATCTCCGGCTCCGCGGCCTTCAGGGCCGCCAGGGCGGCTGCCTTGTCGCCGGCGGCGATGGCTTCCTCGACCGTGCGGACAAAGCCCCGCACGCGGCTCTTGCGGGCCGTATTGATGGCCGTGCGCTTGGCGGCGGTGCGGACGCGCTTCTTGGCGGAGGCGATATTGGGCATCGAAAGTCCTTGGGTCTGCCTGGCAGCTGTTTCCGAAAGAGGCGGGCGTATAGCGCGGGCCGGGGTCCCGGTCAACCGATAGGTCGACCGCCGGCCGGATGGCTAGCCGGTCTTGAGGAACGGTGGCCTATTCGTCCCGGAAGGCCGGTTTGCGCTTTTCGGTGAAGGCCGCCATGCCTTCCTTCTGGTCATGGGTGGCGAAGGCGGCGTGGAACAGCCGCCGCTCGAACAGAAGGCCTTCGGCCAACGTGGTCTCATAGGCACGGTTGACGGCCTCCTTGACCCGCTGGACGGCAGGGGCGGACTGGGCGGCGATCTTCCTGGCGGTCTTCAGGGTCTCGTCCATCAGAAGGCCCGCGGGCACGACCCGGGCGGCCAGGCCGCAGCTTTCCGCTTCGGCGGCATCCATGATGCGGCCGGTCAGGCACAGATCCATGGCCTTGGACTTGCCCACGATGCGGGTCAGCCGCTGGCTACCGCCCAGCCCCGGCAGGATGCCCAGCGTGATCTCGGGCTGGCCGAATTTCGCCGTATCGGCGGCGATGATGAAGTCGCAGGCCATCGCCAGTTCGCAGCCGCCGCCCAGCGCGAAACCTGCCACCGCCGCGATGACGGGCTTGCGCAGGCGGACGATCCGGTCCATCTGCGCGCCGAACAGATTCTCCCGCACCATTTCGGAATAGGTCCGGGGCGCCATCTCCTTGATGTCCGCGCCCGCGGCAAAGGCGCGCTCGCTGCCGGTGACGACCATGCAGCGCACGTCGCTGCCGCGGTCCCATTCCTCCAGCGTGGCGGCCAGCTCGTCCAGCAGCGCCGTGTTCAGCGCATTGAGCGCCTCGGGCCGGTTGAGTGTGGCGATGCCGATCCCGTCTTCGACTTTTGCGATTATCGCGCTCATGGCCGCCTCATGTCTGGCATCTGGGACAATAGAAGGTCGAACGGCCCGCCTGCACAATGCGTTTCACCGCCCCGGGGCACTTGTTCCGGCATGGCTGTCCCGCGCGGTCATAGACCAGGAAGTGATGCTGAAAATTGCCCGGATCGCCGGTGGCCTGGGCGTGGTCGCGCAGGGTGGAGCCGCCGGCGGCTATGGCGTCCTTCAACACTTTGCGGATCGCCGTCACCAGCGCCGCCACGCGGTCGCGGCCGAGCGAGCCCGCCAGCCGTTTTGGCGAGACGTGCGCGCGGAACAGCGCCTCGCAGACATAGATGTTGCCCAGGCCCGCCACCACCCGCTGATCCAGCAGCGCCGCCTTGATCGGCGTCTTCTTGCCGTCCAGCGCCTTCGACAGATGCGCCGTATTGAAGCCAGCCGACAAAGGCTCGATCCCGATGTCCTTGAACAGCCGGTCCTTGTCCAGCCGCGCCGTCTCGACCAGGGTCATCAGCCCGAAGCGGCGATGGTCGTTGAAGACGATACGCGCGGGCGCATCCGTCTCGAACACCACATGATCGTGTTTGCCGCGGCCGGCATCGGCGGGCGGTGCATTGTAGACATAGCCGCCCAGCCTGCGCCGTTTTCCTTCGGCATAGACGCTGATGCGGCCCGACATGCCCAGGTGGATCACCAGCGTCTCGCCGCTGTCGAGATCGGCCAGCAGGTATTTGGCCCGCCGCCGGAGCCGTTCGACCGTGCGGCCCGTAAGGCGGCGCACGAAGTCGTGCGGAAAGGGCGCGCGCAGGTCGCCGCGCCGCGTTTCGGCATGGATCAGGACATGGCCTTCCAGTGCAGGGGCAAGGCCCATCCGCACGGTCTCGACTTCGGGCAGTTCTGGCATGGCATACCGGCAAAGCTGGCCGCGGACTTATATTTGGTCGCGCCCTCGGGTGGTAGCCTGTAAACCGCGCCCCGGCTATGGTCCGGCCATGACAGAGAAAACCGCCAGCTTCGGCTTTCGCGAGGTGCCGGAGGCCGAAAAGGAAGGCCTGGTGCGCGAGGTCTTTTCATCGGTCGCCGCCCGCTATGACCTGATGAACGACCTGATGAGCGCAGGCATCCACCGCATCTGGAAGGATGCGATGGTGGAATGGCTCAACCCGCAGCCGGGCTGGACGGTGCTGGACGTGGCGGGCGGCACCGGCGACATCGCCTTCCGCATCGCCGGCATGGCGAACAGCCGCGGCGGCGGGACCGGCCGGAATATCGAAGTCACCGTCTGCGACATCAACCAGCAGATGCTGGGCGAGGGCATGCGGCGGGCGGAAGAAAGGAACGAAACCGCCATCGACTGGGTCTGCGGCAATGCCGAGGCGCTGCCGTTCCCCGATGCCGCCTTTGACGCCTATACCATCGCCTTCGGCATCCGCAACGTCACCCATATCGACCGCGCGCTGGCCGAGGCGCGGCGCGTGCTGAAGCCGGGCGGACGCTTCCTGTGCCTGGAATTCTCGAAGGTGGAGGTGCCGGGGCTGGATGCGCTTTACGACGCCTATTCGTTCAAGCTGCTGCCGAAGATCGGCGCCTTCGTGGCGAAGGACGAGGAGAGCTATCGTTATCTGGCCGAAAGCATCCGCCGTTTCCCGCCTCAGGCGGAATTCGCGCGGCTGATCGCGGATGCGGGCCTGTCGCAGGTGAAGGTGCGCAACCTGTCGGGCGGCATCGCGGCCATGCATTCGGCCTGGCGCATCTGATGGGTGCCGTCGCAAACTCCGTCCGGCTTATTCATGCCGCCTGCCTGCTCGCGGGGCCCGCGCTGGCCTTCCGCGCGCGCAAGCCGGATGCGGGCGCGCGGCTGGGCCGCGCGCTGGAGCGGCTGGGTCCGGCTTATATCAAGCTGGGCCAGATGCTGGCCACGCGTCCCGACATCGTGGGCGCGGAGGTCGCGCGCGCGCTCGAGCATCTGCAGGACCGGCTGCCGCCCTTCGCGGAAGGCGCCGCGCGCGCCGAGATCGCGCGCGCCTTCGCAAAGCCCGTGGAAGCGCTGTTCTCCGGCTTTGGCGGCGCGATCGCCGCGGCGTCCATCGCCCAGGTCCACCGCGCCCAGACCAGCGACAGTCCGCCCGTGCGCGTGGCGGTGAAGGTGCTGCGGCCCGGCATCCGCCGGCGTTTCGCGCGCGACCTGAACGCTTTCGCATTCTTCGCGCGGCTGGCCGAGCGCTTCTCGCCGGAAGCGCGGCGGCTGCGCTTCACGGCGCTGGTGCAGACGCTGGCCAATTCGGTCGCGCTGGAGCTTGACCTGCGCATGGAGGCGGCGGCGGCGTCCGAGCTTTACGAGCGCACGCGCGGCGAGGAGCAGTTCCGCGTGCCGCATGTGGACTGGACGCGCACCGCCGCTTCGGTGCTGACCAGCGAATGGATCGACGGCATCGCGCTGCGCGATGTGGCGGCGCTCGCCGCCGCCGGTCACGATCCAAAGGCGGTGGCGGTGCTGGTGATGCGCAGCTTCCTGACCCAGGCGCTGCGCGACGGCTTCTTCCATGCCGACATGCATCCCGGCAATCTGTTCATCGATACCCAGGGCCGGCTGGTGGCGGTGGATTTCGGCATCATGGGCCGGCTGGATGTTTCCATGCGCCGCTTCATGGCGGGCACGCTGGCGGGGTTCCTGGCGCGCGACTACCGCAAGGTGGCCGAACTCCATTACGAGGTGGCCTTCGTGCCGCCCCAGCATCCGGTGGAGCTGTTCGCCCAGGCGCTGCGCGCGATCGGCGAGCCGATCTTCGGCCGCAGCGCCCGCGAGGTTTCGATCGCGCGGCTGCTGGCGCAATTGTTCGAAACCACCCGCCGCTTCGACATGCAGGCCCAGCCTCAGCTGGTGCTGCTGCAGAAGACGATGGTGGTGGTCGAAGGCGTGTGCCGGGGCCTTGATCCCGATTTCGACATCTGGGAGGCGGCGCGGCCCGTCGCCGAGAAATGGGTGCACGAGACGATGGGTGCGGAAGCGGCCCTGTCGCGCGCGGGCGAGGCCTTCGGCGCATTGGGCAAGCTGGCGCAGGACCTGCCGCAGCTGGTGAAGAATGCCGAGGAACTGTCGCAGATGGTGACCGAGGGCGGCGTGCGCCTGCATCCGGAGACCGCGCGCCAGATCGCGCAGGAACAGGAAAGGCGCTCGCGCCCGGCGCGCATGGCGCTGATCGCCGTGCTGGCGGCCGGCGTGCTGGCGCTATTGCTGCACTGGTACCCCTTCCGGCCTTTTTGATTTCAGCGCGAAACGCGTGCTCAGCGACAGCGCCGCAGCCGTCAGGCCGACGGCCAGCCCCAGCCAGATGCCCAGGCCTTTCAGCCCCGCGGCGAACCCAAGCAGCAGACCCGTCGGCGCGCCGACAAGCCAGTAGGACGCGCCCGCCAGCCACATCGGGCCGCGCGTGTCCTTCAGGCCGCGCAGGCTCATCGAGGCGGTGACCTGCACGCCGTCCATCAGCTGGAAGGCGGCGGCAACGTGCAGGAAGCCGATCGCCAGCGCCATCACGTCGGCATTCTCCGGCGTGTCGGGAAGCCAGAGGGATGCGATCTCGCGCGGCCACAGCAGCAGCACCAGCGCCGTGCCGCTCATGAAGATACAAGCCAGCCCTATGGCGGTGAAGCCCGCGCGCCGTGCGGCGACGGCATCGCCCGCGCCCGCGGCCAGTCCCACGCGGATGGTGGCGGCAAGACCGATGCCCAGCGGCACCATGAAGGTGAGCGAGGGAATGGTGATGGCGATCTGGTGCGCTGCCAGCGATGCGATGCCAAAGGTGCCCATCGCCAGCGCGGCCCCGTTGAACAGCGCCACTTCGAACACCATCGTGATGCCGATGGGAAGACCCAGGCGGAACAGTTCGGCGAAGATCTTCCAGTGCGGCCGGGCCAGCCGGGCGAGGATGCGGAAGCGGCGCAGCGCCGGCAGCGCGAAGGCCAGGGCCAGCATCGCCGCGAAGCTGAAGATGTTGGAGCTGGCGCTGGCCAGTCCGGCGCCATACAGGCCCATCCGCGGCAGGCCGAGATGGCCGAAGATCAGCACATAATCGAATGTCGCGTTCCAAAGTATCGCAAGCCCGATCACCGCCAGCGGCGGGGCGGCGCGCGACAGCGCGGTGGAGAAGCTGCGCAGCACCTGGAAGGCCAGCGCGAACGGCAGGCCGAAGGCCAGTCCCGATATGAACACCGCCGCATTGGCGGCAAGCTGCGGCTCCTGTCCGAAGAACAGCAGGATGGGGCGGGTGAAGGCGAGCACCGCCAGCAGCGGCGGCGACGCCATGGCAACCGACCACAATCCCATGCGCACGGCCACGCGCACGTCATGCTCGACGGTGCGGGTGGGATTGACGCCATGCTCGCCCAGGATATGCGCGATCACCGGCGACACCGCCATCGGCATGCCGCTGCCCAGCAGCCAGACCAGGAAATAGACCGTGTTGCCCAAGGCGCTCGCCGCCAGGGCCGCCTTGCTGAAATGGCCCAGCATCACCGTGTCGGTGGCCAGGATGATCATCTGCGCGACCTGGGTCGCGGCCAGCGGCACGGCCAGGCGCAACAACTCGCGCGCCTCCAGCCGCCAGGCATGATGAAAGCCTGCGGGGATCAGCGGCCCGGGTGATGAAATGTCACGATGGTCGTTCATGGCGCGGCCTTTGGGCAGGGCCATAGCACAGGGACGCGACGGATGCCCGCTCTGCCGCTATAAAAAGCCATGCATCCGATGAACATCGCCCATCGCGGCGGCGCGGCGCTGAAGCCGGAGAATAGCTTGCCCGCATTCGCGGACGCGATCCGGCGGGGTTGCGACGGCGCAGAACTGGACGTGCAGCTTTCGCGCGACGGCGTGGCGGTGGTGCATCATGATTTCCGCCTGATGGCCGATGTGGCGCGGAAAGACGGCGCGTGGCTGAACGAACCCGGCCCGCGCATCCGCGACCTGACGCTGGCGGAACTGCGTGACTGGGATGTGGGCCGCCCGCGGCCGGGCAGCCGTTACGCCGCCACCCATCCGCTGCTGGAGGCCGAGGACGGCGCGACGGTCCCCACGCTGGAGGATGTGGTGGCGCTGGCGAAGGCCGCGCCGGATTTCCGGCTGATGGTGGAATTGAAATGCGACGAAAGCGAAGACAGCGCCGATCCCGCCGCGCTGGCCGACGCCGCCCTCGATGTGGCCATGCGCGCCGGCTTCCTTGAGCGTGCGGTCTTCGTGGGCTTCGACTGGCGGGCGCTGGCGCGGGTGCTTGCCTGCGCGCCCGGCGCGCAGTGCTGGTTCACCACCCATCGCCTGTATGGCGATGCGCGTGCGAAGATCGACGCCGTAGCGGCGGCGGGCGGGCAGGGCTGGTTTCCCCATTATGGCGATGCGTCGCCGGACAACGTGGCGCATGCGCGCACGTTGGGCCTGAAAGTCGGAGCCTGGACGGTCAACGATCCCGCCGACATGCATCGGCTGTCAGATCTCGATGCGATCTGCACCGACAGGCCGGACTTGCTGCAATAGGCGACTACAGGCCCTCGAACAGCGCGGTCGACAGGTAGCGTTCCGCGAAGCTCGGAATGATCGCCACGATGGTCTTGCCCGCATTTTCGGGCCGCGCGCCCACTTCCAGCGCCGCCGCGATGGCCGCGCCCGAGGAAATGCCCACCGGAATGCCTTCCTCGCGCGCGGCGCGCCGCGCCGTCTCCAGCGCCGTCTCGTTGGAGATGGTGATGACCTCGTCGATCACCTTGCGGTCGAGGATCGCGGGCACGAAGCCCGCGCCGATGCCCTGGATCTTGTGCGGGCCGGGCTGGCCGCCTGACAGCACGGGGCTGTCCTCGGGCTCCAGCGCGATCATCCGCACCGACGGCTTTTTCGCCTTCAGCACCTGGCCCACGCCGGTGATCGTGCCGCCGGTGCCCACGCCGCTGATCACGATGTCCACCTTGCCGCCGGTGTCGTTCCAGATCTCCTCCGCCGTGGTCTTGCGATGGATGTCGGGATTGGCGGGATTTTCGAACTGCTGGGGGATCACCGCGCCCGGATTCTGCGCCACCAGCTCGTGCGCGCGCGCGATGGCGCCCTTCATGCCCTTGGCCGCCTCGGTCAATTCGATCTGCGCGCCCAGGATCATCAGCATCTTGCGCCGTTCCAGCGACATGGATTCCGGCATCACCAGGATCAGCTTGTAGCCCTTGGCGGCCGCGACGAAGGCCAGCGCGATGCCGGTGTTGCCGGAGGTAGGCTCGATCAGCGTGGTCCTGCCGGGAGCGATGATGCCCTGTTTCTCCATCGCCTCGATCATGGCGACGCCGATGCGGTCCTTCACCGAAGACAGCGGATTGAAGAATTCCAGCTTGAGCAGGATATCCGCCCCGACGCCGGCCTCTTCAGCCATGCGGTGCATCCGCACCAGCGGCGTGTCGCCGATGGTGTCGGTGATGCTGTCGAAGACGCGTCCCCTTCCAGGTTTCCTGCCCGGCCCGTCCTGTTCCATGTTCGGCTCCTGCGAAGATCGGATTGAAGATCAGATGGTGAAATCGGCGTTTTCCGCGGCCCCTGCATCCACCCCCGCATGGCGCGCCTGCTGGCAGAGATCCTCGATGGTCACCGAATCCAGGCGCTTCATCAGTTCATCCTGCAGGGTGGCGACGAAGGGCGCGACGATGCGCTGGCCCAGGTCGGAACGCGGCGTGTTCTTCTCTTCCTCATCCTCGATGCTTTCGGCGACCCGCACCACGTCGCCCACCGATATGCGCCGCCGCTCGCGCGCCAGACGGTAGCCGCCGCGGGGGCCGCGCACGCCCTTGAGGATGCCGGCGCGCACAAGCTGCTGCATCACCTGTTCCAGATAGCGCTGCGGCACGCCCTGGCGCGCGGTGATCTCCTTGGCCTGCACCGGCTCGGGCCTGGCGTTGAAGGCGATGTCGATCACCGCCTCCAGCGCCAGCAAGGTCTTCCGCGACAGCTTCAGCATCGGGGTCTTTCTATTTCGCGACCGTCATGCCGGTCGAGCCGAAGCCGCCCGCGCCGCGCTCGCTTTCCGACAGGCTCTCGCTTTCGAACAGCACCGCCTGCTCGTAGCGGGCGATGACCATCTGGGCGATCTTCATGCCGCGCGCGATGCGGAAGGGCGCATCGCCGTGATTGACCAGGATCGCCTTGATCTCGCCGCGATAGTCGCTGTCGATGGTGCCCGGCGCGTTGAGGCAGGTGATGCCGTGATTCAATGCAAGGCCGGAACGCGGCCGTACCTGGGCCTCGGCCCCCGCCGGCAGCTCGATGGCGATGCCGGTGGGCACGGCCAGGCGCGCGCCCGGGGCCAGCACGACCTCGGCCTCCACCGCCGCCAGCAGGTCCAGCCCCGCCGATCCCGGGGTGGCGTAATGGGGCAGGGGCAGGTCCTGCGCGTGCGGCAGTTTCTGGATCAACACTCTCATGCGGCGCCTTTCAGTTCTTTGGCTATGCGGGCCGCAAGCCGTGCGCCCACTTCGCTTTTGGTCATCTCCGGCCAGTCTTCGGTTCCGGCTTCGCTGATCAGGTGCACGCGGTTGCGCTCTCCGCCCATCACCGACTCGCCGGTCTCGTTGGCCGACACATCGTTGGCGACGATCCAGTCCGCCCCCTTGCGCGCGCGCTTGGCGACCGCATTGGCCACCACATCGTCCGTCTCGGCGGCAAAACCGATCACCAGCCGGGGCCGCATCGGGTGGCGTGCCAGCGTCGCCAGTATGTCGGGATTTTCGACCAGCTTGATCAGCGGCACCACGCGGTCGGTGGTCTTCTTGATCTTGCTGTTGGCCACGGCGTCGGGCCGCCAGTCGGCCACCGCGGCGGCCATCACCAGCACGTCGGCGGGCAGCGCGGCCTCGCAGGCGGCCAGCATCTCGCGCGCCGTGGCGACGCGCGCGAGTTTCACGCCCGCGGGCGGCGGCAGCGAGACCGGGCCGGAAACCAGCGTGGTTTCCGCGCCCGCCCGCGCCAGTGCGTCCGCGATGGCGTATCCCTGCTTGCCGGAGGAATGATTGGCCAGGAAGCGCACGGGATCCACCGGCTCCTGCGTGGGGCCCGCCGTCACCAGCGCGCGCACGCCCCTCAGCGGTCCTCCGCCGCCCAACGCCCGTTCGACGGCGGAAACGATCTCCGGCGGTTCGGCCATGCGGCCGGGCCCGAATTCGCCGCAAGCCATCTCGCCGTCATTGGGACCGACGAACAGCACGCCGTCCTTCTTCAATGTCTCGAAGTTGCGCCGCACCGGCGCGCTCTCCCACATCCGCACATTCATGGCGGGCGCCATCAGCACCGGCTTGTCGGTGGCGAGCAGGGCGGTGGAGGCCAGGTCGTTCGCCAGCCCGTTCGCCATCTTGGCCATCAGGTCAGCCGTGGCGGGCGCCACCACCACCAGGTCCGCGCTGCGCGACAGTTCGATATGACCCATCGCGGCTTCGTCGGTCAGGCTGAACAGGTCCTGGAAGACCTTCTCCCCGGTCAGCGCCGACAGCGACAGGGGCGTGACGAACCGCGCGCCCGCATCGGTCAGGATGGCGCGTGCCCGGATGCCGCGCTCCGACAGCCGGCGCACAAGTTCCAGGCTCTTGTAGGCAGCAATGCCGCCGCCGACGATCAGAAGGATGCTCTTGGGTTGCACGGAAAATCCACGTCTGCCTGCTGGAGTATATAGCAAATCACGGTTCCAGTGTGTAGTTCCAGATAACCCTTTGGAAACGCGAGGTGAATATTCCGTTAAGCCAGCGTTCATGGCCCTCTGTCATGCTTTTGCGCATGAACGTGACGACTGGAGACCTTTATCGTCTGGCTTCCGACCTGGCCGCCGAGCACGGCCCGGCGGCGGTGGACTATGCGGGCCGCGCCATGATCGCGCTGGAAGCGGAAGGCGCGCACGAGCGCGCCCATTTCTGGTTCCTGATGCTGGTCATGCTGGGCGACATCCAGACCGGCCGGATCGATCCGGATGCGCGCATCTCCATCCACTAAAACCGGCGAAATGCGTTAGCATCCGGGCGTATCCGCCCGGGACCCTCCATGCCCCTCGATCCTCTGGTCAAAGCCTTCCTCGACAAGGCTGCCGCGCTTGCACGGCCCAAGGTGTGGGAGATGCCGCTGGCGGCGATGCGCCAGTCCTTCGCGGGCATGATGCAGGTCACCGGGCCCAAGGACGTGCCGGTGGGCAAAGTGGACAACTTCACCATTCCGGGGCCGGCCGGCGCGATCCGCGCGCGCGCCTATGCGCCGGTGGCGGCGGGCGGGCCCCTGCCGGTGCTGATCTATTTCCACGGCGGCGGCTTCGTGGCGGGAAGCCTGGAAAGCCACGACGGGCTTTGCCGCCTGTTCGCGGCCGAAGGCGGCTTCCGGGTGATCTCGGTGGACTACCGGCTGGCCCCCGAACATTCCTGGCCCGCGGCGGTGGAGGACGCCTTCGCCGCCGTGCAGTGGATCGAGGCCAACGCTACCGCGCTGGGGGTGGATGCGGGACGCATCGCGGTGGGCGGCGACAGTTCCGGCGGCACGCTGGCGGCGGTCGCCGCGCAGATGGCGCGCGATGCGGGCGCGCCGCCGATCTGCTTCCAGCTTCTGATGTTCCCCAATACCCAGATCGGCGCCGAGACGGCGTCGCTGCATGAATTCGCCGTGGGCTATTTCCTGGAGCGCCGGGCCATCGAATATTTCTACGGCCTTTATGCGCCGCCCGGCGTGGACCGGAATGCGCCCCGCGTCTCCCCGCTCAAGGCCAAGGACCTGTCGGGCCTGCCGCCCGCCTATGTGATGCTGGCCGGCTATGATCCGCTGCACGACGAAGGCATGGCCTATGCCGAAAAGCTGCGCGCGGCGGGCGTTCCGACCGCCATCGCGGATTATTCCGGCATGGTGCACTGTTTCATCTATCTGCAGACGGTGCTGCCCCAGGCCCACGACGCCGTGGCGGCGGCGGCAAAGGCGGTTCGCGCGGCGCTTGACGCTGCCTGATCAGCCCGCCCGTGGATTGAGGATGCCCGCAGGATCGAGACTGCGCTTGATGGCGTGCACCGCTTCCTGCTCCAACGCGGTACGTCCGCCGCGCGCCGCCGCAAGCGCGGCATCGCGGATCGCCTGTGCCTGCGCCACCTCGTCGTCCAGCGCGCGCGCGAAAAGCCAGGTGACGTTGAGGTTGGCGCCATCGGGCCGCACATGGCCGACATGGGCCAGAACCAGCCCTTCCGCGCCGTCGCGCGGCGCGCGTGCGCGCATCGCCGCCTTGAGCGCCCTGCGCACGGCGACGTAAAGACCGGGCAGTTGCGACCAGTTGGCGGAGAGCGTCATGCGGTCCAGGCCGACGCCGCGGTCCAGGAAGGTGTCGCGGCTGGTGGAGTGCCATTCCGCGGGAGTGTGCGCATCACGGTCCAATGCCATCGCGCCCAGCCGGCGGCCCAGCGCCTCGAAACGCCTGCGCGTGCCCGCCGCGCCCGGGTCCGCGAAGTCCGCCGCCAGCACCGAAGCCCCGCCGCCGAAGCGCCGGATCTCGCGCCGGATGTCGCCAAGGCGCATCCGCAGCGTGGACGGCTCTCCCGATCGCGCCAGCTTTTCCAGGAAGCGCGTTTCGCCGTCGTCCGACAGGCGAAGCGTGCAACGGAGACCGGTGCGGGCCGCTTCGCGGATCGCGGCGATGCCGCTGGCGAAATCGGGAAACAGGTAGCGGCAGTGCTGTTCGCGCACGGGCAGGGCACGGACGCGCAGCGAAGCGGCGGTGACGATGCCGAATGTTTCTCCCGATCCCCGGATGAATCCCGCAAGGTCCGGCCCCGCGTCCAGGAGCCCCGCCGGCGTGGCGACCCGTGCGCCCGCCAGCCACCCGCTGCCGCAGGATTCCGGACGCGCGATCAGGCCGCCCAGCGTGGACGCCCCGGACATGGGCCCGTCAGGCACCAGGCCCTGGGCGGCGAGCCGGCGTTTCAGCTCTGTCCCCATGATGCCCGCTTCCGCGCTGACCAGCCCCGCCATCCAGTCCGGCGGCGAAACGTGCGTCATGTCGGACAGGTCGATCGCCACGCAGGCGGCGAAATTCCCCGCATCGCCGTTCTGCGCGACGCCGGATGTCACGGCTGCGATATTCATGCCGGCGCAAAGCTGCAGGATGTCCAGCACATCCTGTTCCCTGCGGGGATGGAGGACCGCATCGGGCACATGCGCCAGCGCCCCGGACCGGCGGCGCAGCAGATCCGGCAGGTTGCCCGCGCAGGCATGCCAGGCGCGCGCGTCGCTCGACTGGCGCACATTGCAGGGTCCCAGCAGCACGGCGAATTTTTCCCGCGCCGCTTCGTCCAGCCGCGGCGGCGCAAGGGCGATGTCTTCCGGCGCGCGCGGCGGCGTGGCCAGCAGCGCCGGCATGCCCATGGCCCCGGCCAGCCACTGCCAGAAGGGCTCGCGCGCGGCCAATGCCTCGTCCTGCGCCATCCAGCCGTACCAGCGCATCCGGAAGTCGGGATTCATGCCCAAAGACTAACGCAAGGCCGTAAAAGCGATATGGCGGCCTGGTTTCTTGGTTACCGCCGCTCAGACGCGCAGGTTGATCGCCGCGGGATGGATGTCGAACGTGGCGGGCAGGACGCCCGCGCTCTCGCCGTCGGTCTCCACATCCACCGCCCCCCTGGTGTCCAGGGTGGGCGCGGCCGTCAGCCGGGCCGAGCGCATCAGGCGCGCATCTTCCCGCATGGCCCGCAGGATGTCGGTCTTGCGGCTGCCGCCCGCCACGCCGACATCGAACAGGCCCTCGCGGGGCGAAAGGCTCACGCTGGCGATGCCCGCGATCTCGTCGTAATGGTCGGTCATCAGCCGCACCCGCGTCTCGTGCCAGCGCCACACCGCACCCAGGCTGTGCAGCGCGGTGGCGAAGCGCATGCCGAAGAAGCGGGCGATCCGCGCGCCGCCCAGGGCGCGGGCGATGCTGCCCGAAAGACCGAAACTGGCCGCGCCAAGGAAATAGCGCGCCACCGGCGCGCCGTCCGCGCTCAGGCATGAAACATGGCCCACATCCACCTTGTGGATGCGCGCGTTCCTGAGATGCGACACGCCCGCCTGCCAGCCCGGCGCGATCCCGAATTTCCGGCACAGCGCG
>DASZVO010000034.1:0-31535 GCA_035547015.1 Rhizomicrobium sp.
AACCTTACATCGCGGTCATTCCCCGGATTGTGACTTCCTGTTCCGCCCTTCGCGCGGGACCTGCGTCGTCTGTCGTTCGCCGCCGCGAACATCCGGCAACAATTTGCCGGCAACAATTTGTCAGGGCCGGCCTCATCCCGAACTTGTCGAAGGACGAGCCGGCCATCCAGGTGATGGACTTTCGTTGACCCCCTCCGGTTTCAGCTTCCGCTTGCGCGCCGAAGGGGAGTTTTGTTGACCCCCTCCGGTTTCAGCTTCCGCGCGCGTGCTCGGCTTTAACGCCTGCGCGCGCTTCGCTCGCTGAAACCACCTCCCCCTTCCCGGCGCTCGCGCGCCGAAGGGGGAGGCCGAACCGTGCCCGCTGAAACATGAGACTGAGATGCGCGATGATGCGCCTGATCCCGGCTTGTCGTCTTCCGATTTGCCGCTTCCCGACTGGCCGCACCCCGATTGGCTGGACACGATGGTGAAGAAACTGATCGCCGTGCTCCAGAACCAGATCGAGGATGTCTCCAAGACCACGGAAGGCAGCGATGCGCGCAGCCGCGCCGCCGACGCGCGCACCCTGGCCGCGCTGGAACGCACGCTGGAACGGCTCTCACGGCTGGAACGCGAACGCGCCGCGGTGCGCGAAAGGAAGATCGCAAAGGATGGACGTGCAGAACGGGCCCGCGCGGCGCTGGAGCGCCGATTGGATAAACGCCTTGCCGCCGCCGCAAAGACGGACGCTGCTGGAAAACCTGAGCGATGAGGAGGCCGCCCTTCTGGCCTCCGACTGGCGCTTCTGGGCGCGCGACGCCCAGCTTCCGCCCGCGAAGGCCGCCAATGGCGGCGAGTGGCGGATCTGGCTGTTCCTGGGCGGGCGCGGCGCGGGCAAGACCCGCAGCGGCGCGGAATGGATCGCGGGCGAAGTGCGCGCCGGGCGCATGGCCCGCGTCGGCCTGATCGGGGCCACCATGCGCGACTGCCGCGCGGTAATGGTGGAAGGAGAATCGGGTTTGCTGAATGTGGAAGACGGGCTCATCTTCGAGCCATCCAACAACCGCGTGCTGTGGCCGGGCGGGGCTGTGGCCACGCTTCTGTCGGCGGAAGAGCCGGATTCCTTCCGCGGCCATCAGTTCGACGGCTGCTGGGGCGATGAATTGTGCAAGTGGCGCGATCCGCAAGCCGCGCTGGACATGGCGCTGATGGCGATGCGGCTGGGGGAAAATCCGCGCATGATGCTCACCACCACCCCGCGCAACATCCCCGCGCTCACGGCGCTGATGGCGGCGCCCGATGTGGCGGTGACGAAGAGCCGCACGGCGGACAACCAGGCCAACCTGGCCGACGGTTTCCACGACGCCATGCAGGCGCGCTACGGCTTTTCCACGCTGGGCCGGCAGGAGCTGGACGGCGAGCTGATCGCCGACCATGACGGCGCGCTGTGGAAGCGCGGCTGGATCGAGAAGGCGCGCATGCGCGATGTGCCGCCGCTGGAACGGATCGTCGTGGCGGTCGATCCGCCCGCAAGCAACATGGGCGATGAATGCGGCATCGTGGTCGCAGGACGCTCCTACAGCGAATTTTACGTCCTGGCCGATCTTTCCGCCGGCGGGCTCACGCCGGCGGGCTGGGCGGCGCGTGTGATGACGGCATTCGCGGATTTCAACGCCGACGCGGTGATCGCCGAAGCCAACCAGGGCGGCGAGATGGTGCGCAGCGTACTGCAACAGGCCGACGCCAACGCGCCCATCCGCCTGGTGCACGCCTCGCGCGGCAAGATCACCCGCGCCGCGCCCTTCGCCGCGCTGTACGAGGCGGGCCGCGTGCATCACGCGGGCCGCTTCGCCGAGCTGGAAGACCAGATGTGCCACTATGACGGCGGCAGGAGCGCGAAGAGCCCCGACCGCATGGACGCGCTGGTCTGGGCGCTGGCCGACCTGGCGGGCAGGCCCGCCGATCCGCGCATCCGCAAATTGTGAGGCAGCCATCATGTTCGAATTCTTCCGCAAGACCGCGCCCGAAAGGAAAAGCGCGCCGCTGATCGCCCTGTCGCTTCCGGGGGCCCCGCGCTGGGGCGCGCGCGACGCGGCGGGGCTGGCGCGCGCCGGGGTGATGAACAATGCCGTCGCCTATGCCTGCATCCGCAAGATCGCGGGCGCGGCGGCCTCGGTGCCCTGGCTGCTCTATGACGGGGCGGCGGAACTGGACAGCCATCCGCTGCTGACGCTGCTGGCCCGGCCCAACCCGCACGAGGACGGCCCGGCCCTGTTCGAGCGCTGGTATGCCTTCCTGCAGTCGGCGGGCAACGCCTATCTCGAGGCGGTGACGCTCGATGCCGCCCCGCGCGAGCTGCATGTGCTGCGGCCCGACCGGATGACGGTGGTGGCGGGCGCGCGCGGCTGGCCGGTGGCCTATGACTATGCGGTGAACGGCCAGACCACGCGCATCGCGCGCGATGCAAGCGGCTTCCTGCCGGTGCTGCATGCGGCGCTGTTCCATCCGCTGGACGATTATTACGGGCTTTCGCCGCTTCAGGTCGCGGGCGCGGCCGTCGAGGTGCACAATGCGGGCGCGGCCTGGACCAAGGCGCTGCTCGACAATGCCGCCCGGCCCAGCGGCGCGCTCATATACAAGGGACCGGACGGCGCGCCGGGCCTGACCGACGAACAGTTCGCGCGCCTGCGGAACGAACTGGAAGACGCCTATCAGGGCGCGGCCAATGCGGGCCGGCCGATGGTGCTGGAAGGCGGGCTGGACTGGAAGGCGATGAGCTATGCGCCCTCCGACATGGATTTCGCCGAAACGCGCAGCGTGGCGGCGCGCGAGATCGCGCTGGCCTTCGGCGTGCCGCCGATGCTGTTGGGCATTCCCGGCGACAACACCTATGCCAATTATGCCGAAGCCAACCTGACCTTCTGGCGGCAGACGGTGCTGCCGCTGGTGGCGCGCACCGCCGCCGCGCTGACCCGCTGGCTGGCGCCGCGCTTCGGGGAAGGCTTGCGCATCGGCTATGACGCCGACGCGGTCGAGGCGCTGGCCGAAGCGCGCCAGGCCATGTGGCAGAAGCTGAACGATGCAACCTTCCTGACCGTCAACGAAAAGCGCGCGGCGGCGGGCTATTCGCCCGTGGACGGCGGGGATATGCTTTAAGCGGCCTCATCCTGAGCCTTTCGAAGGATGGCCGGCCTTGCAAAGGTTTTGGCATGTGGGACGGCATGACATTGATACCGGGGCGGGACTGCGGCGACTGCACGGTCTGCTGCACCTGGCCCACCATCGACAAGCCGGAGATTCAAAAACGCTCCGGCTCCACCTGCAGGCATTGCACGGCGCAGGGCTGCGCCATCTATGAGACGCGCTATCCGGTGTGCCGGGCCTATTACTGCGCCTGGCGCACGGTGGATATTTTTGACGACAACTGGCGGCCCGACAGGTCCGGCGTGCTTGCCTATGTCGAGACGGAAGGCATTTCCGAGGATTTCGATCTTTCCACCGGCATCGGGCTGATGCTGGTGGGCCATGCCGCCAAGATCGTGCGGCAGAAATGGTTCCAGGATTTCGTGGTGACCGGGGTGATGAACTCGGTGCCGCTGTTCCTGTCGCTGCCGGGGCCGCGCGGCCATCAGGCCGCGACCGTGTCGCTGAACACGGACCAGATGGTGGACGCCATCCGCCGCGGCGCGGTGAAGGACGGGCTGGAAGCGGCGCTGAAAGTCCTGCGCGGCTGGCGCTTCACGCCCGCCACGATCGCCCATTCGGGAAACGATGTGAGTACGTGACATGACCGTGATCGAACAGTTCCGGCAGGCGCCGGAAAAGAAGATACCGGCCGCCCTTGTGGCGGCTTTTTTGTTGCAGACGGCGGGCGCGCTGTTCTGGGCGGGCAGCGCCGCCGAGCGCATCGCCGATCTGGAGCGCACGCGCGACGCCGACCAGGCCGCGATCGAAAAGGTCGCGGTGCTGGAGGAACAGGTGCGCGGCATCCGCGCCAGCCTGGACCGCATCGAGACCAAACTCGACCGCGCCCGGCAATAACCAGATTCCCGCTTCCCGCGGGAACGGCAGGTACCCATGACATTCCAGATCGCCTACGCGCGGCGGCCGCTCGCGCGCCGCAACACCCATGCCGGCCTCGCATCGCTGGGGCCTTGGGAATTCGAAGGCTACGCCTCGCTGTTCGGCGTGCCCGACGGCGCGGGCGATGTGGTGGCGCCCGGCGCCTTCGCGGCCTCGCTGCGGCGGCGCGGCGCGGGCCAGGTGCGCATGCTCTACCAGCATTTCGCCCATGCCCCCATCGGCGTGTGGGAGGAGATCGTGGAGGATTCGCGCGGTCTTTACGTGCGCGGGCGGCTGGTGCGCGACGTGGAACAGGCGCGCGACGTCGGCGCGCTGCTGGCGGAAGGCGCGCTGGGCGGGCTTTCCATCGGCTTCCGCACCGTGCGCGCCCGCCGCGGCGCAGGCAAGGGCACGCGCACGCTGCTGGAAGTGGAGCTTTGGGAGATTTCGGTCGTGACCTTTCCGCTGCTTGCCGGATCGACGGTCACGGCCGTCGGCGGGCACAGGCCGAAACCGGACCTGGCACGGGTTTTTCGTGAGGCGGGCGCGGCCATCGGCGCATAACACAGGAGAAAAGGACGTATGGAACTGGAAACCAAGGCCGTGGATCACGGCCATGAGATCAAGCAGGCTTTCGCGGAATTCCTCGCGGGCTTCGAGGCCTTCAAGCAGGCCAACGACGAACGGCTGAACGGCCTGGAACGCCGCTCGGCCGACGTGCTGAACGAGGAGAAGGTCGCGCGCATCGACCAGGCGCTGACCGAAACCAAACAGAAGCTCGACGCGCTGATGCTGGCGCAGAGCCGGCCCTCGCTGGGGCCCGTCTCCGGCGATGGGCGCAAATCCTTCGACCCCGCGCAGGCCGAGCGCAAGGCGCGCTTCGACCGCTATGTGCGCAAGGGCGAGGGGCTGGATCTGGAAGTCAAGTCGCTCAGCGAAGGCAGCAACCCCGACGGCGGCTATACCGTGCCGCTGGAGATCGAGCGCACCATCGACCGCGTGCTGGCCAAGGCCTCGCCCATCCGTTCCATCGCCGGCGTGCGCCAGATCGGCGCCGCCACCTATCGCAAGCCCATCAACATCGTGGAAGCGGCCAGCGGCTGGGTGGGCGAAACCGGCGCCGTCGCCACGACCGCCGCGCCCACGCTCGCGGCGCTGGATTTCCCGGCGATGGAGCTCTACGCCATGCCCGCCGCCACCCAGGCGCTGCTGGACGACAGCCAGGTGGATATCGAACAGTGGCTGGCCGATGAAGTGCAGATCGTCTTTGCCGAACAGGAAGGCGCGGCCTTCGTCAACGGCACGGGCGTCAACCAGCCAAAGGGCTTCCTGCAATACACGGCGGTGGCCGACGCCAGCTACAGCTGGGGCAATATCGGCTATGTCGCCAGCGGGGCGGCGGGGGCGTTCGCCTCCAGCAACCCGTCCGACGCGTTGCTCGATCTGTGCTATGCGCCCAGGCAGGGCTACCGCGCCAACGGCCGCTGGGTGATGAACCGCAAGACCGAAGCCGCGATCCGCAAGTTCAAGGATTCGACCGGCAATTACATCTGGCAGCCGGGCGCGGCGGCGGGCCAGCCCGCCACCGTTCTGGGCTATCCGGTGACCGAGGTCGAGGACATGCCCGACATCGCGGCCAACAGCTTCGCGATCGCCTTCGGCGATTTCGCGCGCGGCTATCTGATCGTGGACCGGGTGGGCATCCGCGTGCTGCGCGATCCCTATTCCTCGAAACCCTATGTGCTGTTCTACACCACCAAGCGCGTGGGCGGCGGCGTGCAGAATTTCGAGGCGATCAAGCTGATGAAATTTGCGGCGTCCTGATCTGACGCCCTCTGACCTTCGTTTTCTGCCGGGCCGTCTGTTCGCTGCCGCGAACATCCGGCCCTCAGTCGCTGCGGCCACCTCCCCCTCGCATGTGCTTCGCACGCGAGGGGGAGGAAGCCTCTGGAATTTGTTTCCTCATTTCCTGCGAGACATCATGCTCCTGCAACTGACGACGCCGCCCGCCGCAGAGCCGGTGACGCTGGACCAGGCCAAGGCCTGGCTGCGCGTGGAAAGCGGCAATGACGAAGACGCCTTGATCGCCGCGCTGATCCCCGCGGCGCGGGCGCGCGCCGAAACGCACACCGGCCGCGCCCTGATGACCCAGGGCTGGACGCTGTGGCTGGACGGCTGCGGACACGCCATCGAACTGCCGCTGCCGCCGCTTCAGAGCGTGCAGGCGGTGACGCTGTATGCGCCGGACGGAACGGCGACCCTGCTGGAAGCCGGCGCCTATGCCGTCGCGGGCCAGCGGCTGGTCTTCGCCGCGCCGCCCACGAACCTGCGCGCGGCGAACGGCATCCAGGTGGCCTTCACCGCCGGCCATGGCGATGCGGCCGATGTGCCCGCGCCCATCGCCGCCGCGATCCTTCAGATCGTGTCGGCGCTCTATGACCATCGCGGCAGCGACGTCGCGCCCACGCCCGATGCGGCGCTGGCGCTGCTCGCGCCCTATCGCATCCTGAAACTCTGAGGAGAACATCATGACGGCCCAACGCGGCAGGGACCTGCTGATCAAGATCGGCGACGGCGGATCGCCGGAAAGTTTCGCCACGGTGGCGGGGTTGCGCGCCACCACGCTGGCCTTCAACGCCGCCACGGTCGACATCACCAATGCCGATTCCGCGGGCATGTGGCGCGAGCTGCTGGCAGGCGGGGTGCAGTCGGCCACCGTGTCGGGATCGGGCGTGTTCAAGGATGCGGCCTCCGACGCGGCCCTGCGCGCGGCCTTCTTCGGCGGCGCGATCGGCAATTTCCAGATCGTGATTCCCGGCTTCGGCACCGTGACGGGGCCGTTCAAGATCACCGCCCTGCAATATGACGGCCTCCATGACGGGGAAGTGAAGATTTCGCTGTCGCTGGCCTCGGCCGGCGCGCTGACATTCGCGAGCCTGTGAGGGCGATGATGGTCAACAAGGCAAGAGGCGAAGCGGCGCTGGTGGCAGGCGGGCGGCAATACCGCCTGCTGCTGACCCTGGGCGCGCTGGCCGAGATCGAGGACGGGCTGGGCCTGGACGATCTTTCCCAGGTGGGCGTGCGGCTTTCCCGTCTGCGTGCCGCCGACATCGCCATCGTCGCGGCGGCGCTGCTGCGCGGGGGCGGGCATGACGTGTGCCCGGCCGACGTGCTGCGGCTGGGCTGCGACCTGGGTGCGCTGGTGCGCGCGATCACCCAGGCGTTCGAGAATGCGGGACTGCGCGGGCAGGAGGGGGAGGGGAAGGAGGCCGTCCCTTTTGCCGGCCCTTTTCCTGGCGGCGCTGCCTGAACCTGGCGCTGGGTCCGTTGCGGCTCACGCCCGCCGTCTTCTGGTCCCTGTCGCTTGTCGAATGGCGCGCGCTGCTGGACGCACAATCCGGCGCGCCCGCGCTTTCGCGCGCGGGTCTTGACGCATTGATGAGGAGCTATCCCGATGGCTGACGATACGGCGAACAAATCCCTGGCCGCCGCGGGCCAGGCGCTGAACGATTTCGCAAGCGGCCCGGTGCTCAGCGCCACTTCGGCGATCGAAAGCGCGGTGACGCGCAGTTTCAACGCCGTCTCCAACACCGTCGCGCGCGCGGCGTTGTCGGGTCGGGATTCCATCTCGCAGATGGCGGCGTCGGTGCTGGCCGATTTCGACCGCATCGCCGCCAGCCAGTTCATCGTCAAGCCGGTGGAAGGCCTGGTGGCCTCGGCCATCGGCGCATTGATGCCCGTGGCGGGGGCGCGCGCCACGGGCGGGCCGGTCGCGCCGGGCGGATCCTATCTTGTCGGTGAACGCGGCCCGGAGCTGTTCACCCCGTCGGTCAATGGCGAGATCACCGCCAACGCCGCGCTGACGGCGGGCCGGGCCGCGCCGGTGGTGGTCAACATCACCACGCCCGACGCCGCGTCGTTCCAGAAATCGCGCAGCCAGGTGGCGGCGATGCTGGCGCGGGCGATCCAGCAGGGGAACCGGAATCTATGAATTTCCACGATATCTCCTTTCCGCTCTCCATCGCCTTCCATTCCACCGGCGGGCCCGTGCGCAAGACCGAGATCGTGACGCTGGGTTCCGGCCATGAAGAGCGCAACGCGGTCTGGGCGGGCTCGCGTCGCAGCTTCGACGTGGGCTCGGGCGTGCGCACGCTGGACGACCTGGCCGCCGTGATCGCCTTCTTCGAGGCGCGGCGCGGGCGGCTCTACGGCTTCCGCTTCAAGGATTTCACCGACTGGAAATCCTCGGCGCCGGGTGCGGACATCTCGCCGCTCGACCAGCCCATCGGCCTGGGCGACGGCAGCACCGCGGCGTTCCAGCTCGCCAAGACCTATGCGTCCGGCGCGGGAAGCTGGACGCGCGCGATTCAAAAACCGGTGGCGGGCAGCGTGCGCGTGGCGGTGGGCGGCATCGAAACGGCGGATTTCACCTGTGATGCCGCGACCGGCCTTGTCACGCTGGCCGCCGCGCCCGCGGCGGGCGCATCCGTCACCGCGGGCTTCGCCTTCGACTGCCCGGTGCGCTTCGACACCGATGCGCTGTCGGTCAACCTGGCCAGCTTTGCGGCCGGCGAAATCCCCTCCATTCCCCTTGTGGAGATCCTGCTGTGAAAATCCTTCCCGATGGCCTTAAGGCGCATCTCGACGGCGGCGCCACCACCCTGTGCTGGTGCTGGAAGCTCACCCGCCGCGACGGCGTGGTGCAGGGCTTCACCGATCATGACCGCGACCTGGGGTTCGGCGGCGTGACCTATCTGGCCGTGTCCGGCTTCACGGCCAGCGAGGTCCAATCCTCGCTGGGCCTGTCGGTGGACAATCTCACGCTCACGGGCGCGCTGTCGGCGGCCACGCTGAACGAGGCCGACCTGGCGGCGGGACTTTACGACAATGCCGCGCTGGAGATCTGGCGCGTCAACTGGCAGGACGCGGGCCAGCGCGTGCTGATGCGCGCGGGCACGCTGGGCGAAGTCACGCGCAGCGGCCACGCCTTCCAGGCCGAGATACGCGGCCTGGCCCAGGCGCTGAACCAGCCGGTGGGCCGCGCCTTCGGCCATCTCTGCGATGCCGACCTGGGCGACGCGCGCTGCGGCATTGCCGTGACGGCGGTCGAAGGCGCGGTGATCGCGGCGGCCGATGCGCGGCGCTTCACCGTGAACGGGCTGGACGGCGCGGCCTCCGGCGATTTCACGGGCGGAAGGCTCACGTTCACCGGCGGCGCCAACGCCGGCCGCGCGGCCGAGGTCAAGCGTCATGCCGCCTCTGCCGGGATCGTGAGCATCGAATTGTGGCAGGCGATGAGCGAGACGGTGATGCCCGGCGACAGCTTTACCGTCACGCCGGGCTGCGACAAGCAATTCACCACCTGCCGCGCGCGCTTCAACAACACCGCGAATTTCCGTGGCTTTCCCCATATGCCCGGCAACGATGCGGTGATGGCCATGCCCGCCGCGGGCCAGGTGCTGGATGGCGGCAGCCGCTATGGCAACTGAAACAATCATCGAATTGGCGCGCGGCTGGATCGGCACGCCCTATCGTCATCAGGCCAGCCTGAAGGGCGTGGGCTGCGATTGCCTGGGCCTGCTGCGCGGCGTGTGGCGCGAACTGCATGGCGCGGAGCCGGAAGCCGTGCCGCCTTATTCGCCCGACTGGGCGGAGGCGACGGGCGCGGAAACGCTGCGCGACGCGCTGGCGCGCCACCTCGCGCCCGTGCCGCTTGCCGCGATCGCGCCCGGCGATGTGGTGCTGCTGCGCATGGTCCGCACCGGTCCCGCCAAACATTGCGGGATCGTGGGCGGGAACGGCGCGATGACCCTGATCCACGCCCGCCAGAACCGGCGGGTGTGCGAGGAATCCTTCTCGGCCTTCTGGCGCGCGCGCCTGGCTTATGCTTTCCGGATGATCTGACCGATGGCTTCTCTTGTTCTCGGCGTCGCGGGCTCCGCTTTGGGCGGGGCACTGCTGGGCGGCGTTTCGCTGTTCGGCACCGCCATCGGCGGCGCGCAGCTTGGCGGCGCGCTCGGCGCCTTCGCGGGGGCGGAGATCGACGCGGCCCTCACCCCCGGCCGCAGCGTCAGCCGCACCGGCCCGCGCCTCTCCGACATCAACATCCAGGGCTCGGCCGAAGGCGCGCCCATTCCGCGCCTGTTCGGGCGGATGCGCGTGGCGGGGCAGCTGATCTGGGCCAGCCGCTTCCGCGAAACCGCGGTCACCACCCGCAGCAGCAGCGGCGGCAAGGGCGTACCTTCCGTCACCACCACCGAAACCGACTATGCCTATTCCATCTCTTTCGCGGTGGGCCTGTGCGAGGGCGTGGCCACGCGGCTGGGCCGGGTCTGGGCCGACGGCACGCTGCTCGACCTTTCGCAATACACGGTGCGCTTTCACACGGGGGCCGAGGATCAGGCCGCCGATCCGCTGATCGCCGACATCGAAAACGGCAACACGCCCGCCTATCGCGGCCTTTGCTATGTGGTGTTCGAGGATATGCCGCTGGCCGCCTTCGGCAACCGCATCCCCCAGCTTCAGATCGAACTGTTCCGCAGCCTGGGTCCGGCCAATCCGGCCAGCCTGGAGAACCGGCTTTCCGGTGTGGCGCTGATTCCCGGCGCGGGCGAATTCGTCTATGCCGGTCAGCCGGTCTTCACCGACGACGGCGCGGGCGGCAGCACGGCGCTGAACCAGCATGGCGCCGAGGTGGATGCCGTCGCCTCGCTCGATACGCTGATGGCGGTGGCGCCCAACATGGGCACCGTCTCGCTGGTGGTGGGCTGGTTCGGCGACACGCTCGATGGCGGTGCCATCGCCATCCGCCCCGGCGTCGAAGAGACCGCGCGCGACACCTATCCGCTCGCCTGGTCGGTCGATGGCGTGGCGCGGGCGGACGCGCATCTGGTCAGCCGCCAGGACGGGCGGCCCGCCTATGGCGGCACGCCTTCGGACGAAAGCGTGGTGCAGATGATCCAGGCCCTCAAGGCGCGGGGCCTCAGGGTGCTGTTCAATCCCTTTCTTTTCATGGATGTGCCTTCCGGCAACGGGCTTGCCGATCCGTATGGCGGCGCAGGGCAGCCGGCCTATCCCTGGCGCGGACGCATCACCTGTTCGCCCGCGCCGGGCCTTGCGGGCTCGCCCGACCGGACAGCCGCTGCGGCGGCGCAGGTCGCGCATTTCTTCGGCAATGCCGGCGCGGGCGATTTCGCGGTCAGCGGCACGGCGGTCGCCTGGACCGGCGCCGGCGACTGGGGCTGGCGGCGCGTGGTGCTGCACTATGCCCATCTCTGCGCGGCGGCGGGCGGGGTGGACGCCTTCCTGATCGGCTCGGAACTGCGCGGGCTGGTGCGCGTGCGTGACGGCGCGGGCGGCTATCCCGCGGTCGCGGCGCTGAAGGCGCTGGCGGGGGATGTGCGCGCCATTCTGGGTCTGGGCGTGAAGATCGGCTATGCCGCCGACTGGTCGGAATACAACAACCACCAGACCGATGACGGCGCGCTGCTGTTCAACCTCGATCCGCTCTGGGCCGATCCCGATATCGACTTCATCGGCATCGACAACTATCTGCCGCTGTCGGACTGGCGCGACGGCAGCGCCCATCTGGACGCGCAGATCGCATCGTCGATCTACGATCCCGGCTATCTCGCCTCCAACATCCGCGGCGGCGAGGATTACGACTGGTATTATGCCGGCGACGCCGACCGCGCGGCGCAGCTCCGCACCCCCATCACAGACGGCCTGGGCAAGCCCTGGGTCTTCCGCCAGAAGGACCTGTGGAACTGGTGGAGCAATCCCCATTACGACCGCTCCGGCGGCGCCGAGAGCGCCAGCCCCACCGCTTTCGTGCCCCAGTCCAAGCCCATCTGGTTCACCGAGCTGGGCTGCCCGGCCATCGACCGCGGCGCCAACCAGCCCAATGTCTTCTTCGATCCCAAGTCCAGCGAAAGCGCCGCGCCCTATTTCTCCGGCGGCGCGCGCGACGACCTGATCCAGCGCCGCTTCCTGGAGGCGCATCTGAACTTCTGGCGCGACGCCGCCAACAATCCCGTCTCCGCCGTCACCGGCCAGCCGATGGTGGATGTGTCCAACATCCATGTCTGGTGCTGGGATGCGCGGCCCTATCCGGAATTTCCCGCGCTGGCCGATGTGTGGGGCGACGCCGCCAATTATCCGTATGGCCATTGGCTCAACGGGCGTCTGGGCGCGGTGCCGCTGGCCGACCTGGTGGCCGGGCTCTGCGCAGATGCGGGCTTCACGCAATATGACGTGAGCGGGCTGGATGGCCTGGTCACCGGCTATGCCGTCACCGACATCATGAGCCCGCGCGATGCGATCGCGCCGCTGGCGACGGCTTACTTCTTCGACGCGATGGAAAGCCAGGGCGTGCTGCGCTTCACGATGCGCGGGCGCGGGGCAGGGCTTGCCGCGGGCGCGGACGATCTGGTGACGGACGGCGATGCGCCCGCGGGCTTCACCCTGGTGCGGACGCAGGAAAGCGACCTGCCCCAGGTTTCGCGCATCGCCTATATCGACGGCGACCAGGATTATCGCCAGGCCAGCGTGGAGGCACGGCGGCTGACCGGCGCATCCAACCGCGTCGCCACCTCCAGCCTGCCGTTGGTGATGGATCAGGGGCAGGCCACAGGCATCGGCCAGCGGCTGCTGCAGGATGCCTGGGTGATGCGCGAAAGCGCCAGGCTCGCGCTGCCGCCCTCGCGCCTGGCGCTCGATCCCGGCGACGAACTGCTGCTGACGCTGGATGGGCGCGCGCACCGGCTGCGCGTGACGCAGATCGACGACAATGCGGCGCGCGCCGTCGAGGCGGTGGCGACCGATCCCTCCATCTATGACGTGATCGCGGGGCCGGCGCGTCCGCCCTCGCTTGGCCAGACCGTGACGCCGCCGGGCCGCGCGCTGCTGTTCTTCCTCGACCTGCCGTGGCTCGTGGAGGACCAGAACACCGCCGCGCCCTTTGTGGGGGCCTATGCCGATCCCTGGCCGGGCAGCGTCGCGGTGGTGCGCAGCGCCACCGACGACGGTTTCGCGCTTGACGCGACGCTCACGCGTCCCTGCTCCTTCGGGGTGACGACGCAGGATTTCTGGTCCGGCCCGCCCTGGCGCTGGGATCGCGTGAACAGCCTGCACCTGAATCTGATTCATGGCGCGCTGTTTTCGGCGGACGAAACGGCCGTCCTTGCCGGAGCCAACGCGCTGGCGGTCGAGAATGGCGATGGCGGATGGGAGATCGTGCAGTTCGCCACTGCCGCCCTGACCGGGCCCGATGAATATGTCCTGACCGGATTGCTGCGCGGGCGGCGCGGCAGCGAAGGGGCGATGCGCGACCCGGTACCCACGGGCGCGCGCGTGGTGGTGCTGGATGAAAGCCTCGTGCAGCTGGGCCTGACGGCGGCCGAGGCGCGGCTTGCGTTCCGGTATCGCTGGGGACCGGTCTCGCGCCCGCTGTCGGATGCGTCCTGGCAGGGCGCGACCCGGCAATTCGAGAACGCCGCCCGCATTCCGCTCGCGCCCGCGCATGTGGGCTTTGGTTGGACGGATGCAGGCGACCTGGTCATCCGCTGGCGGCGGCGCGACCGTGCGCCCGCGGCGGCCGGCATCCTCTCCGCCGAAACGCCGATGAGCGAAACGCGCGAGGCCTATGACCTCGAAATCACCGACGGCGCCCGTGTGGTGCGCAGCTTTGCGGCGATACCCCAACACAGCCAGATCTACACCGCGGCCCAGCAGGCGGACGATTTTCCCGGCGGGCTGCCGAACCCGCTGGTGGTGAACGTCTATCAGCTTTCGTCCGCCCTGGGCCGCGGACGGCAAAAGAAGGAGATGCTCTATGTCCGATGACACGCCGCGCCTGAAGCTGCCGCAACTGGCCGAGATGCAGGAGATGAATGCCGCCACCATCAACGAGGCGTTCGCCCAGATCGACGCGGTCAGCGGCCTCAGCCTCAGGGGCAGGTTCGTCGATACCCCGCCCGCATCGCCCGCCGACGGTGACGCCTATCTCACGGGCGGCGCGCCCACCGGCGCCTGGACCGGACAGGCCTACAAGATCGCCTGGTGCATCGACGGCGGCTGGCGCTTCCAGATTCCTTTCGATGGCCTGACCGCCTTCGTGGAGAGCGAGGCCACCCATATCGTCTATCGCGGCGGGACCTGGACCCAGCTGGGCGCGCTGATCGGCGGTGTGGAAACCAGCATCGCGTCCGCCACGACCTGCGATCTTGGCGCGGCGGGGGCGCTCTGCGTGCTGATCACCGGCACCAGCGCCATTACCGGCTTCGGGCCCGCGTCCAATACGCTGCGCCTGGTACGCTTCGCGCAAGGCCTGACGCTTGCCCACGATCCCGTCTCGCTGGCGCTGCTGGGCGGGGCCAGCCGCATTGTGGCGGCGGGCGATTGCGGTATCTATGTCTCGGACGCGTCGGGCAACTGGCGCGAACGGGCCTTTTTCCGCGCCGCCGCCGATCCCGGCGATGCCGCCACGAAGAGCGGCGCGGAAACGCTCACCAACAAGACCTTCGGCCCGGCGATGGCGTCCGGCGCGGGCGCATCGACCGGCGTGGTGACGTTCGGGCATGGCGCGGCGCGCAGCGGCGACGGCGATGCGGTCCTTGACCTGCATGCCCAGGCGGGCAGCGACTATGATGCCCGCATCGTCCGGACAGCCGGCGCGAACGGCGTGCTGGACCTGATCCAGAACGGTTCGGGACGCATGCGCTTCCTGACCAACGGCGCCGTGGGAACGGGCGCGGGCGCCGCGATCGCACTGTCGCTCGACAACGGCCAGGTGGCGCGCTTCGGCGGCGATGTCCTGCCCGCGGTGGACAATGCAAGGAATCTGGGCGCCGCCGCCAGCCGCTTCGCCAACATCTATGCGGCGACCGGCGCGATCAACACGTCGGACGCCGGCACGAAACAGGATGTGCGCGCCCTGTCTGCTGCCGAGATGGCGGTGGCGCGGCGGCTGGCATCGGATGTGCGCCTGTTCCGTTTCCGCGACGCGGTGGCGGCCAAGGGCGACGCGGCGCGGCTGCATGCGGGTCTGCTGGCGCAGGACGTCGAAGCCGCCTTCGCGGCAGAGGGGCTGGATGCGCGCCGCTACGGCCTGTTCTGTGCGGATGCGGATGAAAATGGACAGACGATCCTGGGCCTGCGTCCCGACGAGCTGGCGCAGTTCGTGATCGCGGGACTCGCCGCGCGCCTGACGGCGCTGGAGGCCGCATGAGGCTGGTGGCGGAATGGCGCCAGGCCTGGCGCTGGTTCTCGATGCAGGCGATGGCCCTGGCGGCCGCCTTTGCGGGAGCCTGGACGGCGCTGCCCGATGATCTCAGGGCGCATATTCCCGCGCGGCTGGTGACGGCCCTGTCGGCGGCATTGCTCCTGCTGGGCATCTGCGGGCGGCTTGTGCGCCAGCGCGGAGGCCGGCCATGACCGCGTTGCTTGACTGGCTGGCCGGCAAGGCCGCCGCGCCGCTGGCCGGATTATGTGCACTGGGCCTTGCGGCGGCGCTGCTCTGGCAGACCGCGCGCATCGACGGCTGGCCTTTTGCGGGCGGCGGCTTCAAGGCGCAGGTAGCGGCGCTTCAGCAACAGATCGCCGCGCGCGACCTGGCGGCGGCCAGGGCCCAGGCCGCGGCCCTTCAGGCGCGCCAGGAAGCGAGCGATGCCGCGAATGTCCAGGCGCGCGCCCATGCGGCGGGTGACCTGGCGATCCAGAACCAGATTCAAACCGTGATGCAGAAGGTGCCTGTCTATGTCGATGACAAGAGCGATGCTGGTTGCGTGCTGCCTTGGGGCGCTGTGCGGCTGCTCGACGCCGCCGCCGGCGGCGCCGGTCTTGACGACGTTGCCGCCCGCATCGCTCCCGGCCAGCCTGACGGCGCCCCCTCGGACGTTAAACTGTCTGAGGCTGTCGCCCTGCTCGCCCGCGACCTCGGCATCGCCCGCCAGAACGCCGGCCAGCTAGAACATCTGGAGAAGGCGGTGGACGCGCCTTTGCATAAATAAGAGCCCGCGGCTTGCGCCGCGGGCTCCACTTGGTTCAGGGCCCTATGGGGAGGGGCATACCACGGGCCCTGGCCCCAAGCTCCGGTTACAGGATCACCTCGCGGATGAAGGCGCCGCTGTAAGGGTCGACCTGCACGAACACCACGCGGCCGAACCGGTCATAGGTGCGCACCACGTAGCGCCCGTGCACGAAATAGGGGTCGCCGACCACGCGATAGCGGTGGAAGCGCAGGGCTTCGGCAACGCGCATGCGGTTGACGAAGGCGCGATGCTCGGCGCGCTCGCGGCGGATCTCGTGGCGATAGCCGGGATGGTCCCAGGGCGCGGCGCTGGCCGTGCCGATGCCGGCTGCCGTCAGGACCGCCAGGGAAGCTGCCGCCAGAAGCGTCTTGGTGCTATACATGATCGTCTCCTTGTCCTTGAGGACGCCCGTTCAGGACCGTCCATGGCCTGCACCTTACGGATGCGAAACTGAACCGGGTCTGGACGCGGTATTCATTCGGGGTTCATGTACAGGGCCCTAAAAAAGTCACATGCGCGCCCGTATCTTTTCCGCGGTTTTCCTGGCCTTTCTGGCGTTGCTGGCGGTGACCTCCACCGGTCCGGCGGCGGCGCAGCCGCGCGGCCGCGACGATGTGCAACCGCTGGACCGGCTGCTGCCCGGCATCCGGCGCGACCATCCGGGCAATTTCTATGATGCCGAAGGCCCCACCTACGGCCCCTCTGGCGATCCCCACTACCATCTCAAATGGATGACGCCGGACGGCCGTGTGATCTGGTTCGATGCCGATGCCCGCAGTGGCCGGGTGCTGCGCTCCTCGCCGGGGCGCGACCGGTTCGACGGTCCGGACGTCCCGCCGCGGCCGGGCTTTGCGCGGCCCTATGGGCCGGGCGGCTATGGACCCCCGGGCTATGGGCGCGGTTTCAACCGCGGCCCACAGTATGATAGGCCGTTCGGCGGGTGGCGCGGCGGCGGCCGCTGGCGCCGGTAGGGGACGGCCATGCGCATTCTGCTGGTGGAAGATGACAGGGACCTGCAACGGCTTCTGAGGAAGGGGCTGGGCGATGCGGGCTATGTGGTGGACAGTGCCTTCGACGGCGAGGAAGGCCATTTCCTGGGCGATACCGAACCCTATGACGCGGTCGTGCTCGACCTGGGCCTTCCCAAGATGGACGGCGTGACGGTGCTGGAGAAATGGCGCAAGGCAGGCAGGACCATGCCTGTGCTGATCCTGACCGCGCGTGACCGCTGGAGCGACAAGGTGGCGGGCTTCGATGCGGGCGCCGACGACTATCTCGCCAAGCCCTTTTATACCGAAGAGCTTCTGGCGCGGCTGCGCGCGCTGCTGCGCCGCGCGGCGGGCATCGCCACCGCCGACATCGAGATCGGCCCCCTGCGCATCGACACCCGCTCAAGCCGCGTCACCTATGACGGCAATCCCGTCAAGCTCACCAGCCAGGAATACCGCCTCCTGGCCTATCTGGCGCATCACCGCGGCAAGGTGGTATCGCGCACGGAACTGGTCGAGCATCTCTATGACCAGGACTTCGACCGCGATTCCAATACGATCGAGGTATTCATCGGCCGCCTGCGCAAGAAGCTGGACGCAGGCCTGATTCAGACGGTGCGCGGGCTTGGCTATTCTCTTGAAGATCCGAAACTGGGCGGCGCCGCGCCTGAGGCTTGAGTCCCTCGCCGCCCGCCTGATCGCGGCGGCGGCGATCTGGACCATGCTGGGCCTGGCGGTGGGCGGCGCGGTGCTGTCGAATGCCTTCCGCCTGGCGGCGCAGACCAATTTCGATTCCGCCCTCGTCACCGACATGGATGGGCTGATCGCGGCCGCCGAGCCCGATCCCAGCGGCGGCGTGATGCTGCAGGACCGTTTCCTCAACCACAATTTCGACCGCGTCTATTCCGGCCTCTATTACCAGATCAAGTCGGGCGCGGGCGCCGGCCAGATCTCGCGCTCGCTGTTCGACAGGGTTCTGGTGCTCACCGACCAGCAGAGGAAAGGCCCCCTGACCTGGGGCAGCGCCGAGGGGCCGGAAGGCCAGCACCTGCGCGTGGTGTCGCGCCGCGTGGACCTCACGCCCGACAAGAACAGCGACGCCGATTACACCTTCATGGTGGCGGGCGACCTGTCGGAAGTGGAACGGCAGACGCGGGAATTCAATACCACGCTGTTCTGGTCGTTCCTGCTTCTGGGGCTGGGCCTGGTGGCGGCGATCCTGGTGCAGGTGCGCATCGGCCTGCAGCCGCTCAGGCGCGTGAGCCGGGCGCTGGCGAAGATACGCGACGGCAAGGCGCGCCGGCTGGACGGCAAATTCCCCACCGAGATCGAGCCGCTAGCCGCCGAGCTCAACTCGCTGATCCAGCATAGCGAGGAGGTGGTGGGCCGCGCCCGCACCCATGTCTCGAACCTCGCCCATTTCCTCAAGACCCCGCTCAGCGTGCTGGCCGCCGAGGCCGAGGCGGCGGAAAAGCAGCCCGGCGCCGAGGCGCTGGCGCAGGCCGTGAAGCGGCAGGTCGCTTCGATGCGCCGCCAGGTCGATCACTATCTCAGCCGCGCGCGGGCCGCCGGATCGCTGGACGTGCTGGGCAACCGCACGCAGATTTCCGCGGTGATGGATGATCTCGCGCGCGTGATCGCCCGCATCCATGCCGCGCGCGGCATCGTGATCGATGCGGAATGCGACGATGCCATCTATTTCCGCGGCGAGCGGCAGGACCTGGAGGAGATGCTTGGCAACCTGATCGACAATGCCTGCAAATGGGCCCGCGCGCGGGTGCGGGTGCGGTGCCGGAAGACGGCGGCCCGCCTGGTCCTGACGGTCGAGGATGACGGTCCCGGCCTATCCGCCGAACAGCGCGCCCAGGTCGGCGAACGGGGCGAAAGGCTGGATGAAAGCGTCCCCGGCTCCGGCCTGGGCCTGGCCATCGTGCGCGATATTTCCAAGCTTTATGGTGGATTCTTCGTCCTGGACTCCAGCCCGATGGGGGGTGTGCAGGCACGGCTGGAACTTCCGGCAATAGCCTAAAAGGAACAATGCATTAAGAAAAACGGGCCTAATGTGACCACGCGCAGGTAGGGGGTGCGCGGGAGTGTCCATGCTGGTGCCAAACAAGACCGGGTTGCTCAAATCCTTCCTGGGAAACCTTCCCGGACATATCGCGGCGCGCCTTGCCATGGCGGTGGAGGTGGACCGGCTGATGGAGGGCGAAGCCCTGCCGCACGAGGATATCCTCACCGGCCTGCGCCCCATGCTGCGCAATGAACATTACGACCGCACGCCCACGCCGCTGCGCCTGTTCTGCCATCCCTTTCAGGACCTGCTGGTTTCCGCGCCGCGCAAGACCAAGCAGAAGGCAGCCATAGCGCGCGCCAGCCTGATGCCCGTGTGGAACTGGATTTCGCAATCGCTCCTGCCGGTGGATGCGGCGGCCTATGCGCGCGAAAGCAAGGCGCTGGTGCTGGCGCACAAGCCCGACCTTGCGCTGGAGCGCGCCGCAGCCTTCTGGCCGCAAGCGGCGGCCGCGATGACGCAGGCGCTTTGCACCGATGCGGGCGTGCGCGCGGCGCAGAAGGCGCTTGGCGACGCGCCGGCGGTGGAAGACGCGCGCGAGATGGCGCTGCTGCTGTCGGCCGGGCCCGCGATCGGCGCGCTTCAGGCGCTGCTGCCCAAGCCAGTGGCGAATTTTTCGGAGAGTCTGGTATGGGACACGCGCGCCATCTATGACGAACTGGCCAGGACCTGTCCGGATGCCGCGCCCTATGTCGCGGTGATCGTGATGAACCGGCTGGCCAAGCCCTGGGAGGCGCTGCGCCTGCCGCTGCTGGTCACGCGCCACACCGACGACACGCTGATCGCCAAGACCGACATGGGCCTTGTGGGCGAGATCCTGTTCGATCGCATGGACGCGCTGCGGTCCGCCATCCAGATGACGCGCCACCCGCTGTTCGATGCCGATGTCCTGATGGAGCAGGTCAAGAGTTTCGCCGAGCTGTCCGTCAACATCGTGCGCGAGATCGAGATACGGCGGGAAGGCGAATGGGGCCGCCGCCTGCTGGCCGAACGCGCGCAGATCGGCCGCGTGATGGAAGGCTTCATGGACCGCGCTCCGCGCGAGTTCGCCGCCGCGCTGCCGTCGAACCGCGCGACGGGCGCCGATTTCAGCCGCCATCCCGGCGCGGAGAAGCATGAAATGGCGCTGCGCTATGCGCGGCTGGTGGCCGGCAGCCGCCATTTCGCCGCCGCCGCGTCCTTCGGCGCCAAGCAGAAGGAGATCTGCGATTCGCTCTGCACGGCGCTGCAGCGCTACAACGAAGACCTGGTGCGGGATCTGAAAAGACCCCGGCCCGGCCAGCAGGACGTGCTGAATGCGCAATTCGAACTCTGCGCGGAACTCAGCGCCATCCTCTTCGGCGAGGAGGAAGCGGAAATGCTGCGCCGCCGCGCCCGCGCAGCGCAGGCCTCGGCCGCAGCGTAAGGAAAGCGATCACAATCCACCTGAACGGCGGATGAATGGCGGAGCCTTTGCCGCCTAAAATACCTTTATCTTGTCTTTGACATTGAACCGGATGCAGCGTCTTCTATCTTTTGCCGAGGGGCAGATTTCGTGGAGACGTTTTCGATGTTCCGCACACCCATTATCGCCGGACTGACGGCTGTTCTCCTGGGCGGAACCGCCATGGCGCAGCCCGCCAGCGCGCCGCCGGCAAACCTTTCGGCGCCGACGCCCCGCCCCGACGCGGATGACGACGATTACGGCCCGCCGCCGCCCGACAATTCGCAGCATGCCGCGCCGCCCGCGCAGGGCTCGGTCCAGGCCGCGCAGCAGGCGCAGGCCGACCGCGACATGTTCTGCCGCCGCGACGCGGCGGCGCGCACGGGCTACACCACGCCCGGCCAGGCCGCGCATGACGAACAGATGCGCGGCACCGTCGGCGGCACGCTGGGCGGCGCGGCCCTTGGCGCGATCATCGGCGGGGCAGGCGGCAATGCCGGAACCGGCGCCGCCATCGGCGCGGGCGCAGGCCTGCTTGCGGGAACCGCGGTCGGTTCCGCCAATGCCCAACAGGCGGCGCGCGATGTCGAGGCCGATTACGGCCGGGCCTATTACGACTGCATGCATGAGGACGGCGCGGCCCGCACGGCTTACGATTACCCGCCGCCTCCCGGCTATGCCTATCCGCCGCCTCCGCCTCCGGCCTATTACTATGGCGCATATCCGTATCCCTATCCCTATTACTACGGGCCCAGCGTCACCTTCGGTTTCGGTTTCGGCGGCGGTCACTGGGGTCACGGCTATCGCGGCTGGCACCACCGCTAGGACATTCTGCGACTTTGCGCGGAAACGGCCGGGCCTGTATGGTCCCGGCCGTTTTCTTTCCAGGTCCGCCATGCCGCCGAAGATCAATCCGTTCAAGCTCAACCCGCTGCAGCTCAAGACGCTGACCCTGCTGCAGGCCATCGCCCGGTTGCCGGAAGCCGCCCGGGAAACGCCGGACGGCGACATCGCCATCCTGGCCTTTCCCCATGCGCACGGCGATCATTTCCACCTGGGCGACGCCACGGTGATGGGCCGCGACGCGACGGGGCTCGAGAACCAGAATGTGTGGAACGCGCTGGCGCGCAGGGGACTCGTCAAGGCGGAATGGCCGCACCAGATCGCGCTGACGCCTGCGGGCGTGAGCTATGACACCGGCATCGCCGATCAGATTCTGCATCGCGGCGGACATTGAATGACGCCAAAGAAGAAGCGCCGTCTTGCCTTTGCCGCCGCGCTGGTCGCGGTGGGCGCGGTGCTGGCGCTGGTCATCGTCTATGGCCTGGGCCAGAACACGATGTATTTCCGCAGCCCCAGCGACGTGGCGGCCAGGGCCGTCACGCCCGGCGTCGCCTTCCGTCTGGGCGGGCTGGTCGAGAAGGGTAGCATCACGCACGGCGCGGGCGCCGAGGTGCATTTCGCGGTCACGGACGGCAAGAGCACGGTGCCGGTCACCTTCAGCGGCGTGCTGCCGGCCCTGTTCCGCGAAGGGCAGGGCGTGGTGACGACGGGCGCGATCGACGGCGGCGGCACCTTCGAAGCGACCGAGGTGTTGGCCAAGCATGACGAGAAGTATATGCCGCCCGAAGTGGTGCAGGCGCTCAAGCGCAGCGGCCGTTGGCAGGAGGGGCAATGACGGGGTTTGAACCGTGACGGGCGAACTGGGCCAGCTTGCCCTGTGCTTCGCGCTGGCGCTGGCGCTGGTGATGGCGGGTGCGGGCCTTGCGGGCGTGCGCACTGATGCGGCCGGAGCGCGCGGCATCGCAAGCGGCGCGGCGATGGGATTGCTTGTCTTTGTCGCGCTGGCTTTCGGCACACTGACCTACGGCTTCGTGGTATCCGACTTTTCCATCGCCGACGTGGCCAACAATTCCCACACGCTGAAGCCGCTCGTCTACAAGATCAGCGGCGTGTGGGGGAACCATGAAGGCTCCATGCTGCTGTGGGTGCTGGTGCTGGCGATCTATGCGGCGCTGGTGGCGGGACTTTCGCGCGGCGGCGCGCAACTGACCAGTGCCGCCCTGGGCGTGCAGGGCCTGCTGGCGGCTGCGTTCCTGCTTTTCATCCTCTTCACCTCCAATCCCTTCCTGCGCCTTGATCCCGCGCCCTTCGAAGGCGCGGGCCTCAATCCGCTGCTCCAGGATCCCGGTCTGGCCATGCATCCGCCCATGCTCTATGCGGGCTATGTGGGGCTGTCGGCATCCTTCTCCTATGCGGCCGCCGCCATGCTGGTGGGCGAGGAGGCCATCCGCCAGCAATGGGTGCGCGCCGCGCGGCCCTTCATGCTGATCGCCTGGATCGCGCTGACCTGCGGCATCGCGCTGGGCAGCTGGTGGGCCTATTACGAACTGGGCTGGGGCGGCTTCTGGTTCTGGGACCCGGTGGAGAATGCCTCGCTGATGCCCTGGCTGGTCGCGACCGCCCTCCTGCACAGCGCGCTCGCCACCGAGCGCAGCGGCGCCTTCCGCACATGGACGCTGCTGCTGGCCATCGCCGGATTCTCGCTGTCGCTGATCGGCACGTTCCTGGTGCGCTCGGGCGTGCTGTCGAGCGTGCACGCCTTCGCCAGCGATCCCACGCGCGGCTTCTTCATCATGGTGCTGATCGCGCTGGCCATCGGCGGCGCGCTGGTGCTGTTCGCATGGCGCGCGCCGGCCCTGCAAGGCGGGGCGGCATTCGAGCCGGCGAGCCGCGAGACCGCGCTTCTGCTCAACAATGTCTTCCTGGTGGCGGCGTGTGCCTGTGTCTTCGCCGGCACGCTCTATCCGCTGGCGCTGGATGCACTGAACGGGACCAGGATCTCGGTCGGCCCGCCCTATTATGCGTTGACCTTCGCGCCCATCTTCTTCGCCCTGCTCCTGCTGGTGCCGTTCGGCCCGCAGCTCGGCTGGAAACGCGCCGACCTCAAGACCGCGCTGCGCACGCTTTATCCGGCGATGGGCATCGCGGCGGTGGCGGCGCTGGCCGTCCTGGCCGTTGCCAGCCCGCGCACGCTGACGGCCACGGGCGCCTTCGCCGTGGCGGGATGGCTGATCGGCGCAAGCATCATCGACATCCGCAAGCGCAAAGGCGCGCGCGCCTCGGCCTTTGCCGCGGCGCTGGCCCATGCCGGGCTTGGCGTCACGCTGCTGGGTGTTGCCGGAACAACCCAGTGGCGCAGCGAGGCGCTGGAGGTGATGGGTCCCGGCCAGACCATGACGGTTGGTCCCTATACGCTGCGCTTCGATGGCGTGACGCGCGTGCAGGGGCCGAACTATGTCGCCGACCAGGCCCATGTCGCGCTGATGGATGGGGCGCGCGTGAAGGCCATGCTGCGGCCCGAACATCGTCTCTATCCCGCCGAGGGCCAGGACGTCAGCGACACCGCCATCCGCACCACGGGCATCCGTGACCTTTACCTTGCCCTGGGCGACGACCGCGGGCAGGGGCGCTTCACGCTGCGGGCCTATGTCTCGCCGCTGGCGCCGCTGATCTGGCTGGGCGGCCTGGTGATGGCCCTGGGCGGCATTCTCAGCCTGTGGGGCCGCCTGCGCGCGCGCGAGCCGGAGAAGGCGACCGCCGCACAGGCAGTGGCTGCGGAATGAAAGCGGTCATCGCTTTCCTGTTGATGATGGTTCCTGCGCTGGCTGCGCCGGTCCCTGATTCCTTCTCCGATCCGGCGATGGAAGCGCGTGCCCGCAACCTGCAACGCCAGCTGCGCTGCCTGGTCTGCCAGGGCGAAAGCATCGATGAATCCGGTTCGCCCTTCGCCGCCGATGTGCGCCATCTGGTGCGCCGGCAGATGGCGGAAGGCAAGACGGACCGGCAGATCGAGGATTTCCTGGTGGCCCGCTACGGCAACTTCATCCTGATGCGTCCCCCGCTGGAGCCCGATACCTGGCTGCTCTGGCTGGGTCCTTTCCTGGTTCTGTGTGTGGCGGGAACCGTGGCCTGGGTGACGGTGAAAAAGGCGGCCCATAAAGGGGCTTAGAAGATTACTCATTTGTAATCTTCAAGAAGTATTTCAGCAATGTTAGGGTTCTATACCACTTCGCGGCCAGGCCGATGACCTGCCCGCCCTGGCAAGGAGCCCTCATGCAGAACGACCGCAACAAGCCGGATGCCGGCTTCCTCAACCGCCTTCCAAAGCCGACCCTGCGCCAACGCCGCCTGATCGCCATGTCAACGGCCGCCGCCATTGTGGTGGTGGGGCTTGGCGCCTTCGGGCTGCTGCCCCCCGTCGAGCACGTCAAGACCGCCGGCGCCCCCATGATGGTCGCCGCCAACGACAGTTCGCACGCGACGCCGCGCATGCTGGAGAACAGCGCGCCCTTCAGCTTTGCCGACCTGGTGGAGCGCGTGAGCCCGGCGGTGGTCTCCATCAAGTCGGAGACCATGACCACCGATACCGACGACGACAACATCCCGCAGCAGTTCCGCGACCTGTTCAACCAGTTCGGCCAGGGCGCGCGGCCTCAGCCGCACCGCGCGCTGTCGGCGGGCTCGGGCTTCATCATCGACAGGGACGGTTATGTCGTCACCAACAACCATGTGGTGGACGCCGGCAAGAAGATCACCGTCACACTGCCCGACAAGCGTGAATTCCAGGCCAAGCTGGTAGGCACCGATCCGGTCACGGACATCGCGCTTCTGAAAATCACCAGCGACAAGCCGCTGCCGACCGTGGAGTTCGGAAACGACAAGCAGCTTCGCGTGGGCGACTGGGTGGTCGCCGTCGGCAATCCGTTCGGCCTGTCCAACTCGGTGACCGCGGGCATTGTCTCTTCGCTGGGCCGCGACATCGAACCCGGCCAGCAATACACCAACTTCATCCAGATCGACGCGCCCATCAACCGGGGCAATTCGGGCGGCCCGACCTTCGACCTCCGGGGTCAGGTGGTCGGCATGAACTCGATGATCTTTTCACCCTCGGGCGGCAGCGTGGGCATCGGTTTCGCGATTCCCGCCAGCCTGATCCATGACGTGGTGGCGCAGCTCAAGGCGCATGGCCATGTCACGCGCGGCTATCTGGGTGTGAGCATCCAGAGCGTGACGCCCGACATCGCCTCGTCGCTGGGCCTCAAGGACACCAAGGGCGCGCTGGTCGCCGAGGTCGTGCCGAACGGCCCTGCCTCCAAGGCCGGGTTCGAGCAGGGCGATATCGTCACGGCCATAGACGGCCAGCCGGTTGACGACTCCCGCGATCTCACCCGCAGGGTGGCGGGCGTGCAGGTCGGCCAGGCGGCCACCTTCTCCGTCAGCCGCGCGGGCAAGCCAATGCAGATCCGCGCCGTGATCGGCGTCCGCCCCGACGAGAAGATGGCGATGAACACGCCGCAGGGCCTCAATCCCTCGCCGTCCAGCACCAGCGCCGCGGGTCTGGGCCTGTCTTCCCTGACCCCCGAAGCCAAGCGCACTTACAACATCGACGACGCCGTCAACAGCGGCGTGGTCATCACCCGGGTCGATCCCGACAGCGATGCCGCCGACAAGGGCCTTCAGCCCGGCGATGTCGTGCTGAGGATCGGCAACCGCACCGTCAAGACGCCGGCCGATTTCCAGTCGGGCGTCAGCGATGCCCAGAAGGGCGGCCGCAAGAGCGTGCTGCTGCTGGTGGCGCACAGCCAGGGCGGCACCGGGTTTGTCGCCATCGATATCGACAAGACGTGATTTGCCGGGCGCGCGGGATCCCTTCCGCGCGCCCATTGCCTATTTGCAAAGGGTGGGAGATTGCATGCGGATTCTCGTGGTGGAGGATGACCTGGAAGCCCAGCGTTATCTGGTGCAGGGCCTGAAGGAGTCGGGCCATGTGGTGGATGAGGCGGCGGATGGGGAAAGCGGGCTCAACCTGGCCCTGTCGCGGGCCTATGACGTGGCGATCGTCGACCGCATGCTGCCGCGGCTGGACGGGCTGACCGTGGTGGCCGAAATGCGCGAGCACGGCAACAGCACGCCTGTCCTGTTCCTGTCGGCGCTGTCGGAAGTGGACGACCGGGTGAAGGGCCTGAAGGCGGGCGGTGACGATTATCTGACCAAGCCTTATGCGTTCGTCGAACTGCTGGCGCGGATCGATGCGCTGATGCGCCGGCGCGCGCCGGCCGGGGTGAAGACCCGGCTGGATGTGGGCGATCTGGAGCTGGACCTGCTGACCCGCGCCGCCAGGCGCAACGGTACGCCGATCGAGCTTCAGCCGCGCGAGTTCCGCCTTCTCGAATATCTGATGCGCCACGCCGGCCAGGTGGTGACGCGCACCATGCTGCTGGAAAGCGTGTGGGAATATCACTTCGATCCCCAGACCAATGTGATCGACGTGCATATCAGCCGGCTGCGCGCCAAGATCGACAAGGGGTTCGAGGCTCCGCTGCTGCACACGGTGCGCGGGGCGGGCTATATGATCCGTGCGCATTAGGCCGCGCGGACATCGCTGATGGCTGTGCGGATGCGCGCCGGCCAGCTCCTGAGAACGCAGGCGTTTCGCATCGTCCTGGTGTATGTGCTCCTGTTCGCGCTTTCGGTGGCTGCCTTGCTGGCCTTCACCTACTGGAACACGCGCCGCACGCTGGATGCCCAGACCGACCAGATCATAGAAGCGGAAATCACCGGGCTTTCCGAGCAATACCAGCATTTGGGCCTGCCCGGCCTGGTGGAGACGGTGCGGGCGCGTTCGCTGCACAGCGGCCAGGCGCTTTACCTGCTGACCGACGGGCTCCATCACGCCATCGCCGGCAATCTCGAATTCTGGCCCCAGACCGCGGCCACACCGGCCGCGGCCGCACCCGGCAATTCGGTCGAGTTCGACTATGAGCGGCCTGTGGACGGCAGGCTGGAGGCGCGTCGCGCACGCGGCCGCGTCTTTGCCCTGCCGGGCGATTTCATGCTGCTGGTCGCCCAGGATGTGCACGACCGCTATCTCACAACCCGCATGTTCACCACCACCTTGCCCTGGACGGTGGGGCTCATCCTGCTGCTGGGCCTTCTCGGCGGAGGGTTGATGAGTCAGAACATGCTGGCGCGGCTGGACACGATCAACCGCACCAGCGGCGAAATCATAGCGGGGGACCTTTCGCGGCGCGTGCCGCTGGCCGGATCGGGCGACGAGTTCGATGCGCTGGCCGAAAACCTCAACCGCATGCTCGACCGCATCGAGAGGCTCATGAAGGGCATGCGGGAGGTGACGGATTCGGTGGCGCATGATCTTCGCACGCCCCTCAATCGCCTGCGCAACCGGCTGGAGGAATCGGCGGCGCGGCTGGGCGACAACGGCACGCAGGCGGCCGAGATCGAGCGCGCCATCGCCGAGACCGACAAGCTGATCGCCACCTTCAACGCGCTGCTGCTGATCGCCGAGACGGACGCAGGCACCACCCGCGCGGCGATGACCGAGCTGGATCTGTCGTCCGTCGCGGCCGATGTCGCCGAGTTGTACGAGCCGCTGGCGGAGGAGCGCAGGGTGAAGCTGCGTCTGATCCCGGCCGCGGCCATCGCCATCGAAGGCAATCGCAGCCTGATCGCCCAGGCGCTGGCCAACCTTGTGGACAACGCCATCAAATACACGCCGGAAGGCGGCGAGGTCACGATTCGCGCCGTTGGGGGGATGAAGAGCGTGGACCTGTCGGTGTCGGACAGCGGGCCCGGCATCCCCGCTGCCGACCGGGCGCGGGTGGTGGAACGTTTCGTGCGGCTGGAAGCCAGCCGCAGCTCGCCGGGCACCGGTCTGGGTCTGTCGCTGGTAGCTGCGGTGGCGCACTTCCACGGCGCAGAACTGATGCTGGAAGACAATCTGCCCACCGGGCTGAAGGCTACGCTGCGTTTCCCAAGGGCGATGCTCCGCGCCCAGCCGCTCAAAAGCGCTGCCGAATAGCCTGGCGTATGGTCTAATGTGGGTGCGATGCATTGCACCCCGGCCTTTATCGTTCCCCCCAGACCTTTCGATCCCGACCGCGCCGCCCGCGTGAAAGAAGCACTGGCCGGGCATGGCTTCGAAAGCAGCGCGCCTCTGCTGGACAGTGTGTTCGGCAACAGTCCCTTCCTGGGGCGGCTGGCGTTGCGCGAAACAGGCGCGCTGGCGGAGTATTTCGCGGCCGGGCCGCAGGTCGTTCTCAATGCGGCGATCCTTCGGGCCCATGCCGCGGCGCATGCCGCAAGCGAAGCGCAGGCGATGACCGATTTGCGCGCGGCCAAGCGCCGCGCCGCGCTGGCAATCGCGATGGCCGACATCGCGGGCCTGTGGGATGTGGATCAGGTGACCGCGGAACTGACGCGGTTTGCCGATGCCTGCGTGGGCGCGGCCTTGCGCTTCCTGCTGTCGGCGCAGGCCCGCCAGGCCGGCATGGCGGAAACCGATGGCGAAGTGCTGGAGAAGAATGCAGGGCTGACCGTTCTGGCCATGGGCAAGTATGGCGCGTTCGAACTCAACTATTCCAGCGACATCGATCTGGTCGTGTTCTATGACGCCGCGAAATTCCCCTTCTCCAAGCGCGGCGACATGCGCGGGGCGGCGGTAGATATCGTGCGCGGCCTGGTGAAGCTTCTGGCCGAGACGACCACCGAGGGTTACGTCTTCCGGGTTGACCTGCGCCTCCGACCGGATGCCGCCGCCACCCAGATCGCCATCTCCACCGATGCGGCGCTCGACTATTACGAGGCGATGGGCCAGAACTGGGAGCGCGCGGCCATGATCAAGGCGCGCGCCTGCGCCGGCGATGCGCAGACCAGCGCGCGGTTCCTGAATGATCTCACGCCCTTCATCTGGCGGCGCTATCTGGATTTCGCCGCGATCGAGGACATCCATTCCATCAAGCGCCAGATCCATGCCCATGCCGGGCACGGCGAGATACGGGTGGCGGGGCACAACATCAAACTGGGGCGCGGCGGCATCCGCGAGATCGAATTCTTCGCCCAGACGCAGCAGTTGATCCTGGGCGGGCGTCATCCCTCGTTGCGTGTTCCCTCGACGCTGGGCGCGCTGGATGCGCTGGCGGCGGAAGGGCGCGTGGACCCCCGCGCCGCCGCCGAGCTGAAGGCCGATTATCGCTATCTGCGGCGGCTGGAGCATCGCCTGCAGATGATCGAGGACCAGCAGACCCATTCATTGCCTGCGAGCGCGGCAGGAATATCGCATGTCAGCTGCTTCATGGGCTATGCCGGCGACGAGGAATTCAGCGCCGGGCTGACGGCCGTGCTGTCGAACGTGCAGGGCCATTATGCGCGTCTGTTCGAAAGCGAGCCGGACCTGGCTGCGTCTGAAGGCAACCTGGTTTTCACCGGCGTCGAGGACGACCCCGAAACGCTGAAGACCCTGAAGGCGATGGGCTTTGGCGAGCCGGCGCATGTGTCGGGCGCCATCCGCGGCTGGCATCATGGCCGCATCCGCGCCATGCGCTCCCAACGGGCGCGCGAGCTTCTGACCAGGCTCGTTCCCTCTATCCTCAAGGCGCTTGCGGGTGCGCCCGATCCCGACGTGGCGTTCGTGCAGTTCGACCGCTTTCTTTCCAACCTTCCTTCAGGCGTGCAGCTTTTCTCGCTGTTTCTGGCGCGGCCGCAATTGCTGGGGCTTCTGGCGCGGATCGTGGGGGCGACTCCGCGTCTTGCCACCTATCTTGCGCGCAATCCCGCCACGCTGGATGCGCTGCTGGATGCGGACTTCCTGAACCGTCTTCCGGCGCGGGCCGAGCTGGACGGCGGTTTCGCGCGCGCGATGACCGGCAGCTACGAGGAGATGCTGGATGCCGCACGACGCTTCACGCGCGAGGCGATCTTCCGCGTCGGTGTGCAGATCGTGGATGGCGCCGCCAGCGCCGACGATGCGGGACCTGCGCTGGCCGACATCGCCGAAAGCGTGATCGCAGGACTTCTGCCAAGGGTGGAGGCCGAGCTGGCGGCTGCGCATGGCCGCGTGAAAGGCGCGGGCTTCGCCGTCGTGGCGATGGGCAAGCTGGGTGGGCGTGAGATGACCGCCAGTTCCGACCTGGACCTGGTATTCGTCTATGACGTGCCGCCGGATGTCGAGGCCTCGGATGGACCGAAGCCGCTGCCGCCCACGCTCTATTTCGCGCGGCTGGCCCAACGGCTGATCGCGGCGCTGACCACGCCCACGGCCGCGGGCACCTTGTATGAGGTGGACATGCGCCTGCGCCCCACCGGCAACAAGGGACCGGTGGCGGTCAGCCTTCAGTCCTTTATCGACTATCACGCCAGGGAAAGCTGGACCTGGGAGCACATGGCGCTGACCCGCGCGCGGCTGGTGGCCGGGCCGGATGCGTTGCGCGCGCAGGTGGCGGCCGAGATCCGCCGCCGCCTGACAGAGCCGCGCTCTGCCGCCGAGATCGTTGCCGATGCACGCGACATGCGCGACAAGGTGGCCGCGGTCTTCCCAGGCGGCAACCCCTGGGACCTCAAGCATGCGCCCGGCGGCCTGATGGACATCGAATTCGTCGCCCAGGCGATGCAACTCGTCCACGCGCCGCGAAGGCCGGATGTGCTTGACCCCAATACCGTCGCCGCGCTGGAAAAGCTGAAGGCGGCGGCCCTGCTGTCGGCGGGCGATGCCGATATGCTGATCGTATCGGCGCGGTTGCAGCATGCGCTGACGCAGGTGTTGCGCATCGCGCTGGATGAGCCCCCCAGGATCGAGGATGCGGCCCGGGGCCTCAAGGCGCTGCTGACGCGCGCCGCAGGCGCCGGCAGCTTTGCCGAAACCCAGGCCCGGCTGGCGGAATTGCAGGCCACAACCCGAAAGGTGTTCCTGACCCTGTTGCCGGAGGGAAAACGTGGACCCGGGCGGGCAGGATAAACCGCCAGGAACCCGCGAAACCGCGGGAATTGCTGCTTGAATCCGCCGGGGCGATAGGCCATAACGCGCCCTCTTGGAGTGCGGGCGTAGCTCAGGGGTAGAGCATAACCTTGCCAAGGTTAGGGTCGGGCGTTCGATTCGCCTCGCCCGCTCCAGGTTTCTCAAT
>DASZVO010000035.1:0-44929 GCA_035547015.1 Rhizomicrobium sp.
GTTCGGCAACGAGCGGGCGGGCCTGGACAATGACGAATTGAGCCTGGCCGATGCGGTGATCACCATTCCCACCGCCGGGTTCCCGTCGCTGAATCTGGGCCAGGCGGTATTGCTGATCGCCTATGAATGGCTGAAGTCGGCGGACGCGACCCCGCCGGTGCGCACCCGCCCCACCATCGCCCAGCCCGCGACGCGCCACGAGCTGATCGGGCTGTTCGAACATCTGGAGCGCGAGCTGGATGCGGCCGAATTCCTGTTTCCGCCCGCCAAACGCGAAACCATGGTGCGCAACATGCGGGCCATGATCATGCGCTCGCACCTCACCGATCAGGAGGTGCGCACCATACGGGGCATGATCGTGGCGCTGGTGAAGAACAAATACAGAGGCCGCAAACCATGATCCTGCTTCCCCTTGCCGGCTTCGGGCTTGCCGCCCTTCTGGCCATCGCCTTCGTCGCCGTGCCGTCGTTGCGCGATAGGGCGGGCAAGGGCCGCGGGCTGCTGGCGGGCGCGGTGGCGCTGTTCGTGCTGGGCATCGGCGCAGGCACCTATTTCATGGTGGGCCAGCCGCGCCTGGCCGAGCGCGCCGCCGAAGGACTCAACACCCGCGACGTGAAGGGCCTGGCGCCCTTCCTGATCGAGCGGGTGCGCAAATATCCGAACGACGTCAAGGCCTGGCGCTTCCTGGCCCAGACCTATATGGCCGCGAACGATCCCGCCGACGCCGCCAAGGCGCTGGCCAAGGTGATCGCGCTGACCGGCAAGGGCGATGCGGCCACCGACGCCGCCTATGGCGAGGCGCTGGTGCTGGCCAATTCGGGCACGGTGCCGCAGGAAGCCGAAGACGCCTTCGCCGCCGCGCTGGCGATCGAGCCGCGCAACGCGCCCGCGCGATTCTACCTGGGGCTGGCGCGCGCCCAGCACGGCGACCGGCCCCGCGCCATCGCGCTATGGCAGAGCCTTCTGAACGACACGCCGCCCACCTCGCCGCTGCACCAGATGCTTGTGGACCGGCTGGCCGTGCTGACCGCGCAGGGCGCGGGCGGCGCCCCCGATCCGCACGCAATGGTGGCGATGCTAGCGGCGCGCCTGAAAGCCGATCCCAATGACGCGCCGGGCTGGGTGCGGCTGATGCGCGCCTATACGGTGCTGGGCGAAACGGACAAGGCCCGGCAGGCGCTGGCCGACGCGCGCAAGGCGTTCAAGGGTAATGCCGATGCACAGACGGCCTTTGCCACCGCCGCGAAAGCCCTGAAACTGGAGCCATGAACTGAAGCCACGACAAGGGGCCCCATCCTGAGCTTGCCGAAGGATGACCTGGCCATCCGGGCAGGAGGGCCGAGCGACGCGTACAAGACGTACGCGAGCGATGGCACGACAAACCCGGGGGCCAAAAGATCCGCGCAGGTCAGGCAGGCATTTTGCGCTTGCTGTACTCCCGGCTGGCGCGCACGACGTCTTCGTTGTCACCCGGCAGCATGCGCATGCCCTGGTCATAGCTCTGGTTCATGGTGGCGCCGTGCGTGCCGGTGCCCAGCCATTGCACACCGTTCTTCTTGGCGGCCAGACGCACGCGCTCCAGCGACTCCACATAGCGCGGCGTGGACAGCACCTTGGTGCGCTCCTCGCGGCTCATTGGCTTGACGGCGTCCCAGCCCAGGATCGACCAGCTGTTGTCGCTGGGGCCGGGCTCGGCGAAGGCCAGGCCCTGGATGGCCATGATCTGCTCGCAATTCTCGACCGCGTGGCGGTTCTCGAGCTTGAAGCCCATCGAGATCTCGCCCTTGGGATTGTGCGGCCAGCAATCGGCCACCGCCAGATACTGGTCGTCGGTGAGGCCCCAGATATGCTTGGCAAAGGCCTGGCTGCCCGCGCCGCGGCTGCCTTCGAGCGGATATTCCTTCACGCCCGGCAGGGTGAACTTGTAGCGCGCGCAGGAAATGGCGATCTCGCCGGCTTCCGGCGAATGCATCTCGCAGATCAGGCAGCCATGCGCGCCCGCCGCCAGCGCCTGCTGTATCTGCCAGGCGTTGGCGCGCATCGAAGGCCCGTCGAAGCCCACGGCGGGCAGCGTCACGAACACCATCGGCGTGCGGTGACCGGACGGCGTGGGGCCGCCATCGACCAGCCCCTGCATGAAGTTGCGCAGGTTGGAGAAGTCCAGGCTGCCATTTTCCATCTCGTAATTGATGGCGTCGCAATAGGTCTGCGACAGGCGCCGGCCTTCCTCATAGCCGTCCGGCGCGCCGGAGGGCATGTAGACATTGTAGAAGACGACCTGGTTGTCCTCCCACAATTCGATCGCCTTGTTGATGCGGCGCGGCTTGTAGTGGGGATCGGCGCTGGAGACCTGCGGCAGGCTGCGCGCCCAGCTTTTGTTGAAGCCGCCGCCCTTGCTGGCGTCGCCGAAGAAATTGGGGCTGTCCAGCATGGTCCTGCCGGCTGCCTTGGGCACCCCGTCCGGTCCCCGCTGGATCGCCGCCTGGGCCGCGGAGGCACCGGCCGCCAGGCCCGCGCCCAGCAGCGCGCTGCCGGTCAGGAAATCGCGCTTCTTGATGTCCATGATGTTTCCCCTGAGCTCTGATTTGTGATTGGGGCAAAATCTGTCATCTGGCGCGCGCGATGAACAGGGCTAATTCACGCGTTGCGGCGCAGCACCGCATTCACGCAGCAAATTTTCCACCGCCAGCGCGGCGCGTTCCGTTGCCGCCCCGTCGCGGCTGCGCAGCACGATCTGCGCGCCGAAGGGCGCGGACGCGCCTTCGCGGTAGAAGGGATAGGAACCGATCGCCACATCCTTGTGCTCTTTCTGGATCAGGCCCAGGCCCGCGGCGATCGCGCCTTCCGGAATGGCGGCCTCGATCGTGACGCTTTGCACCACCGCGCCGCGCGGCAGTTCCGGCGCAATCGCTTCCAGCATGGCGCGCATCACCGCCGGAACACCCGCAAGCACATAGACATTGCCGATATGGAAACCCGGCGCGCCCGAAACGCTGTTGGCCACCAGCGACGCGCCGTCGGGAATGCGGGCCATGCGCTTGCGCGCCGCGTTGAACTCGCCCGGCGGGTAGCGCGCCTCCAGCAGGGCATAGGCGTCGGGGTGATAGCCGATGCCCACGCCGAAAGCCCGCGCCACCGCATCCGCCGTGATGTCGTCATGGGTGGGGCCGATGCCGCCGGTGGTGAATACGAAATCGTACCGTCCGCGCAGGGCGTTGAGGGCGGCGACGATTTCCTCCTCGACATCGCCCACCGTGCGGGCCTCGCCCACATCGATGCCCAGGGCGCCCAGGAAGCGGGCAATGGCGCCGGTATTGAGGTCCTGGGTCCGGCCGGACAGGATCTCGTCGCCGATCACCAGGATTGCCGCCTTTTTGGTCATGAGAACCGGTTTGGATTCGAGCCTGCGTTATTATATGAATTCGCAATGACCATTCTGCCCCAATCCGAGATTTTCGAGGCCGCGCGCAGGGCTCATTTCGCCGTGACCGTGCACGAGGCGGGCGATTTCGAGGGCATGCGCCGGGCCGGGCGCCTGGCGGCCGAGGTGCTGGACCTGCTGGTGCCGCTGGTCAGGCCGGGCGTCACCACGGCGGCGCTGGACAAGGTGGCCTATGACTACATCGTCGCCCACGGCGCGATTCCGGCCTGCCTGAACTATCGCGGCTATCGCCACACGGTCTGCACCTCGATCAATCATGTCGTGTGCCACGGCATCCCGAACGACAAGCCGCTGCGCGAAGGCGACATCGTCAACATCGACGTGACGGTGATTCTGGACGGCTGGCACGGCGACACCAGCCGCATGTATCCGGTGGGCGAGGTCAAGCTGAAGGCCCAGCGGCTGATGGACATCACCTATGAATCCATGATGCGCGGCATCGCGGTGGTGAAGCCCGGCGCCACCACCGGCGATATCGGCCATGCCATCCAATCCTATGCCGAGGGCGAGGAACGGTGCGCGGTGGTGCGCGACTTCTGCGGCCACGGCCTGGGCAAGGTGTTCCATGCGCTGCCCAACATCGTGCATTACGGCAAGCCGGGGCACGGCATACCGCTGAAGCCCGGCATGTTCTTCACCGTCGAACCCATGATCAACCTGGGCGGCTATGGCGTGAAAGTGTTGAGCGACGGCTGGACGGCGGTGACGCGGGACCGTTCCCTGTCGGCGCAGTTCGAACATTCCGTGGGCGTGACCGAGGACGGCGTTGAAATCTTCACCCTTTCGCCAAAGGGTCTCCACAAACCGCCCTACGCCTGACGGCGGGGCATCCGGGGGCGGGGCAGATACGGCAAGCGGCGTGGCGGATGCGGGGGTTTCGTTCGCCCCTGCCCACGCGGACGCGCGCGATAACGGGACCGAAGGCCATCGCGAAAGGCTGCGCGCGCGCTTCCTGAACGGCGGCGCGGACGCCATGCCCGACTATGAGCTGCTGGAACTGACGCTGTTTTCCGCCCTGCCGCGGAAGGACACCAAGCCGCTGGCCAAGGCGCTGCTGGCGCGCTTCGGCAGCTTCGCCGAAGTGATCGCCGCGCCCCGCGCGCGGCTGATGGAGGTGAAGGGCGTGGGCGCGGCGGTGGCCAATCACCTGAAGATCGTGGAGGCGGCCGCCCGCCGGCTGGCGCAGACAAAAGTGATCGGCCGGCCCGCGCTGTCGTCCTGGGCGGCGCTGCTGGATTACTGCACGGCGGCGATGGCGCGCGAGCCGGTCGAGGCCTTCCGCGTGCTGTTCCTGGACCGCAAGAACATCCTGATCGCCGACGAGGTGCCCAATCGCGGCACCATCGACCACACGCCGGTCTATCCGCGCGAGATCGTCAAGCGGGCGCTGGAGCTCGGCGCGTCCGCCATCATCCTGGTGCACAACCATCCCAGCGGCGATCCCACGCCCAGCCGCGCGGACATCGACATGACGCGCAGCATCGCAGCCGCCGCCAAGGCGCTTCACATCGCCGTGCACGATCACTTGGTGATCGGGCGCGCCGGCCACGTGAGCTTCAAGTCGCTGGGGCTGCTGTAAGGCGCGTACGCAATTGCCGATGATCGAATCACAACCTGTCATGGCCCGCGCATGCGGACCACTCAGGTGACGGAGACTCTCCGGGCGAAACGCGCGCGCTGGATGGCCCACACTGCGGCGGGCCATGACATCGCGTTCTTGATGGCATTCTACCCTTATTCCACCAGGTGCGTGCCGTGCGTGACCGCTGCGCCCGCGCGCAGGGCGGCGGCGACGAAGACGGTTTCGGCGATCTCTTCCGCCGTGGCGCCGGCGGCATGGGCGGCCTTTTTGTGGATCTCCAGGCAATAGGGGCACTGGGTGGTCAGCGCCACCGCCAGCGCCATCAGCTCCTTGTATTTCTTGGGGATGGCGCCGTCGGCCAAAGCCGCCTTGTCGAAGGCCAGAAAGCCTTCCCAGGCCGCGGGCGCGCCCTTGCCCAGCCTGGGCAGCTTCTTGATGTTGTCAGAATCGTAGAGAGCGGCCATGAGCATTGTCTCCATTTTCGCGAGGCTCCGGTGCAGGAAGGCTCCGCCCCGCGCCGCCGCCGGTCAAGACGAAAGCCCATGCATCCCCGGAATTGCCGCCCGGCTGTAACCATCCGCGGCGCGGCGGCGAACTGCCCCCGAAATCCGGGAGATATTGCGCATGGCGTTATCGCGGGCATGGGCGGCATTGCCGCTGCGGCTGATCGTGGGATACGGCTTCATGGAACATGGCTGGGCCAAGCTGGCGCGCGGCCCGGAGCATTTCACCGCGATCCTGGCGGCGCTGCATGTGCCGCTGCCGCAGCTTTTGTCCTGGGGCACGATCGCGGTCGAGATTTTCGGCGGGCTGGCGGTGTTGCTGGGCCTGTTCGTCGAATGGGCGGCGATCCCCATGATCGCGGTGCTGCTGACGGCGATCGTCACCGTGCATCTGCCCAACGGTTTCAGCTCCATCAAGCTGTTGTCGGTCGATGCGGCGGGCGCGCATTTCGGCCAGCCGGGCTATGAGACCGACCTGCTCTATCTGGCCGCCATCGCCGCGCTGTGGCTGGCCGGCCCAGGGCCGGCCGCGTTGAACCGCCGGATTCGCAAACCCGCGCCAGGTGCTTGAATTTACAGCACGATTCCCGGCCTTTCATCGCCGGAGGCGACGCGCTAGAAGCACCGGACGCATACTGACAGGTGGCTTCATGATCCCGCGCTACGCCCGCGAACAGATGGTTTCGATCTGGTCGCCCGAAACCAGGTTCCGCATCTGGTTCGAGATCGAGGCCCATGCCACCGACGCGCTGGCCGAGCTGGGCGTGGTGCCGAAGGACGCCGCCACGAAGGTCTGGGAGAAAGGCCGGAACGCCAAATTCGACGTGGCGCGCATCGACGAAATCGAGCGCGAGGTCAAGCATGACGTGATCGCCTTCCTGACCCACCTCTCGGAGATCGTGGGGCCCGAGGCGCGCTTCGTGCACCAGGGCATGACCAGTTCGGACGTGCTGGATACCTGCCTGAACGTGCAGCTGGCCCGCGCCGCCGATATCCTGATCGCGGATGTGGACGGGCTGCTGGCGGCGCTCAAGAAACGCGCCTTCGAATACAAGATGACGCCCACCATCGGGCGCAGCCACGGCATCCATGCCGAGCCCACCACCTTCGGCGTCAAGCTGGCCACCTATTATGCCGAGTTCACGCGCGCCCGCGCCCGGCTGGAGGCCGCGCGCCGGGAAATCGCGACCTGCGCCATTTCCGGCGCGGTGGGCACCTTCGCCAATATCGATCCGCGCGTGGAGGAACATGTGGCGGCGAAGATGGGCCTTGCGGTCGAACCCGTCTCGACCCAGGTGATCCCGCGCGACCGCCATGCCGCCTATTTCGCGGCGCTGGCGGTGGTGGCCTCGTCGCTGGAGCGGCTGGCGGTGGAGATCAGGCACCTGCAGCGCACCGAAGTGCTGGAAGCCGAGGAATATTTCTCGCCCGGCCAGAAGGGCTCCAGCGCCATGCCGCACAAGCGCAATCCGGTGCTGACCGAGAATGTGACGGGCCTGGCGCGCATGGTGCGCAGCTATGCCATCCCCGCGATGGAGAATGTGGCGCTGTGGCATGAGCGCGACATCAGCCATTCCTCGGTCGAGCGCTATATCGGCCCCGACGCCACCATCACGCTGGACTTCGCGCTGGCGCGCATGGCGGGCGTGATCGAGAAGCTGGTCGTCTATCCTGCGCGGATGCAGAAGAACCTCGACGCCACGCACGGCCTGGTCCACAGCCAGCGCGTGCTGCTGGCGCTGACCCAGGCGGGCGTCAGCCGCGAGGACAGCTATCGGCTGGTGCAGAAGAACGCCATGCGCGCCTGGAACGGCGAGGGCAACCTGCTGAACCTGCTCAAGGCCGATCCCGACGTGGCGAAGGCGCTTCCGGCCGCAAAACTCGAAGCCATGTTCGACCTGGATTATCACCTCAAACAGGTGGACACGATCTTCGGGCGGGTGTTCGGACCATGAGCAGGCAGGATACCGAGGCCCTGATCCGCGACTATTACAGCGCCTTCAATGCGGGCGACGTGGAGGGATTCCTGGACCTTCTGGCCGAGGATGTGATCCACGATATCAACCAGGGGGGCACGGAAAAGGGCAAGCGCGCCTTCGCCGCCTTCCTGGAGCGGATGAACCGCTGCTATGAGGAACAGATCGTGGATCTGGCGGTGATGACCAATGACGACGGCAGCCGCGCGGCGGCTGAATTCATCGTGCTGGGCAAGTATCTGAAGACCGATGCGGGCCTGCCGCCCGCCAGCGGCCAGGCCTATCGCCTGCCGGCCGGCGCCTTCTTCGAGGTGAAGAACGGCAAGGTGGCGCGCATCTCCAACACCTACAATCTTCAGGACTGGCTCAGGCAGGTAGGCGGCTGATGCTGAGCGTCCAGCGCCTGAGCGGAGAACAGATGCGGGCGCGGCTGGAAGACCTGGCGGCCTTGCGGATCGCCGTGTTCCGCGACTGGCCCTATCTGTATGAAGGTACGATGGCGCACGAGCGCGAATATCTGCCGCGCTATGCCCGCGCCCGCACCGGCACGCTGGTCGTGGCCAAGGACGTTACGAGCGACGGCGAGGTGATCGTGGGCGCATCGACCGCGCTGGGGCTGGACGAGGAAGAAGACTTCGTGCGCCGGCCCTTTGTCGAAGCGGGAATGGATCTGTCCGCCATCTTCTATTTCGGGGAATCGGTGCTGCTGCCGCAATATCGCGGCCGGGGCGTGGGCGTGCGCTTCTTCGAGGAGCGCGAGGCGGCGGCGCGCGAACATGGCTACCGGCAGGCGGCGTTCTGCGGCGTGGTGCGGCCCGAGGACCATCCGGCGCGGCCGGCGGATTACCAGCCGCTGGACGCCTTCTGGGGCCGGCGCGGCTATGTGCGGCGGCCCGATCTGGTCGCCACTTTTTCCTGGCGCGACATCGGCGAGACGGACGAGAGCGAAAAGCCGATGGTCTATTGGATGAAGACGCTGTGACCCGTCTGAGGCTCGCCTGTGCCCAGTATCCCATCGGGCGCTTTGCGGACTTCAAGGCCTGGGCGGACAATGCCGCGAGCTGGGTCGCCGGGGCCGTGCGCGAGGGCGCGCAATTGCTGGTCTTTCCCGAATATGGCGGGATGGAGCTGGCATCGCTGCTGCCGCCGCATCTTCAGGCCGACCTCAAGGGGCAGATACCGGCGCTGTCGGCCTTCCACGACGATTTCGTTGGCGCCTATGCGGCGCTGGCCCGGACGCATGGCGTGCACATCCTGGCTCCCAGCCTGCCGGTGGCGGCGGGCGGGACGATCCGCAACCGCGCCTGGCTGCTGTCGCCCGCAGGCGCGGCCGCTTTCCAGGACAAGCGCCAGATGACCCGCTTCGAGAAGGAGCAATGGGGCGTGACGGGCGGCGAGACGCTGAAGGTGTTCGACATCGGCCCCTGCAAGGTCGGCGTCGCCGTCTGCTATGACATCGAATTCCCGCTGATCGCCCATGCGATGAGCGCGGCGGGGGCCGACCTGGTGCTGGCGCCGTCCTGCACCGACACGCTGGCCGGGGCGACGCGGGTGCATGTGGGCGCGCGGGCGCGCGCGCTGGAGAACCAGATTTACGTGGCGCTGGCCCCCACGGTGGGCGAGGCCCCCTGGTCGCCCGCGGTGGACGTGAACATCGGCTGGGCCGCCGTCTATGCCGCGCCCGACCGCGGCTTTCCCGACGACGGCACACTGGCGGCGGGGATGCGCGAAAAACCCGGCTGGACCTATGCCGCGCTGGACTTCGCACGCCTTGCCGCAAGCCGGGCCGAAGCCCAAGTGTTCACCCGCCGCGATTGGGACGCGCAGGCCAGCCCGTCGCTTGGGGTCGAATGCGTGGCGCTTTCCTAGCTTTCCCGGCCTAGCTTGCGGTCTTGCCGACGGCTTCGACCGCCTGGGCCAGGAATTGCGCCATCTTCTCGCGGATCGCCTGGTCGGAGATCCTGGCCGGGTCCAGTTCGGACCTCAACTTGCGGAACACGTCTTCCGGCCCGGCTTCCTGAAGGTCGGCGGCGATCACGCCGGCGGCGAAGTCTTCCGCCGCCTGGCCGCTCAATCCTTTTTCGCCCGCCGCCCACAGGCCCAGCAGACGGTCGCGCCGCGCCTCCACCTGGAACTTCAGTTCCGCGTCATGGGCCCATTTGGCCTCGAACCCGCGGCGGCGATCGTCCAAGTCGGTCATCCGTAACTCCTTGAAATAGGCGGCGATTTTTTGTCCCTTTTCGCCGCCTTGCGCGGGACGGCGCAAGAGGCGATATCAGCGCCGTTATGGATGTGGGTATGCGCTTTGGCAACATTGCCGCCGGATGGTGCGATCCGGTAAGTTCCACATTCACGGGGCCGCGACAGCCCGCACCTCTTTCCGGGCATTTGAGGACAGTATCATGAAACGCCGCCGCGTCATTTACGAAGGCAAGGCCAAGATCCTTTACGAAGGCACAGAGCCGGGCACCGTCATCCAGTACTTCAAGGACGATGCCACCGCGGGCAACGGCGCCAAGAAGGACACCATCGAAGGCAAGGGCGTCCTCAACAACCGCATCAGCGAATATCTGATGACCCAGCTTGCCGGGATCGGCGTGCCGACCCACTTCGTGCGCCGCCTCAACATGCGCGAGCAGCTGATCAAGGAAGTGGAGATCATTCCGCTGGAAGTGGTGGTGAGGAACGTCGCCGCCGGTTCCATGTCCAAGCGGCTGGGGATTGAGGAAGGAACGCCCCTGCCCCGCTCCATCATCGAATACTACTACAAGAACGACCAGCTTCAGGACCCGTGGGTCAGCGAGGAGCACATCACCGCCTTCGGCTGGGCCTCGCCGCAGGACCTGGACGACATCGTGAACCTGACCATCCGCGTCAACGACTTCCTGTCGGGCCTGTTCCTGGGCGCGGGCATCAAGCTGGTGGATTTCAAGCTGGAATTCGGCCGGCTGTGGGAAAACGACTATATGCGCATCGTCCTGGCCGACGAGATCAGCCCGGACAATTGCCGGCTGTGGGACGTTTCCACCAACGAGAAGCTGGACAAGGACCGCTTCCGCCGCGACATGGGCGGGGTGGTCGAGGCCTATTCGGAAGTGGCCCGGCGCCTTGGCATCATGCCCGAATCGGTGCAGGGCGAGAATAAAGGTCCCGTCCTCGTACAGTGAGCAATTCGTTGAAAGCGCGCGTCTTCATTACCCTGAAAAATGGCGTCCTCGATCCGCAAGGCAAGGCCATCGGCCATGCGCTCAACGGTCTGGGCTTCGGCTCGGTCGGCGAGGTGCGCCAGGGCAAGGTGATCGACCTGGAGCTGGGCGAGACCGACGCCGAAAAGGCGAAGACCGACATCAAGGCCATGTGCGAGAAGCTGCTCGCCAACACCGTGATCGAGAAATACGAGATCGAGTTGAAATAGTTCACCAGGACCGGGCACCGGCCCGGCCATCCAACTTCAGAAGCGCGTGAAAAAATGGGTGGCCCGCACGCGCTTCGGCCGGACATGTCCGGCCTCGCTGGCGGGCCATGACAGGTCATGCGGTCCGCCGTCATCGTCTTTCCCGCTTCCAACTGCGACCGTGATGCGGCCACCGCCCTGGAACAGATGACCGGCAGGAAGCCCCACATGGTCTGGCATCAGGACAGCGACCTGCCGGATGTGGACCTGGTGGTGCTGCCGGGCGGCTTTTCCTATGGCGACTATCTGCGCTGCGGCGCGATGGCCAGCCAGTCCTCGGTGATGAAGGCGGTCAAGACCCATGCCGACAAGGGCGGGATGGTGCTGGGCATCTGCAACGGCTTCCAGGTGCTGACCGAGACGCACATGCTGCCCGGTGCGCTGATGCGCAATGCGGGCCTGAAATTCGTCTGCCGCCCGGTGTCGCTGGAGGTGGACGAGACCCAGTCGGGCTTCACCCGCAAATACGCCAAGGGCCAGCGCGTGACCTTTCCGGTGGCGCATGGCGAAGGCAGCTATTATGCCGATGAAGAGACGCTGGACCGGCTGGAAGGGGAGAACCGCGTGGCCTTCCGCTATGCGCCGGGCGACAATCCCAACGGCTCGGCCCGCAACATCGCTGGCATCCTGTCGGAAAAGCGCAATGTACTGGGGCTGATGCCGCATCCCGAGCGGGTGGTCGACGAGGCGCTGGGCGGCACCGACGGCAAGGGCCTGTTCCAGAGCCTGATCGAAACCCTTTCCTGAACTTCTGGCCTGACCCGAGCATGACCAAGATCACCCCCGAACTGGTCCGCGAGCATGGGCTTTCGGATAGCGAATATGCGCGCATCCTGGAACTGATGGGCCGCGAGCCCACGCTGGTGGAGCTGGGCATCTTCAGCGTGATGTGGAGCGAGCATTGCTCGTACAAATCCACCCGCTTCCACCTGCGCCGCCTGCCCACCAGCGCCCCCTGGGTGTTGCAGGGGCCGGGCGAGAATGCGGGCGTGATCGACATCGGCGACGGCGACGCCGCCATCTTCAAGATGGAATCCCACAACCATCCCAGTTTCATCGAACCCTATCAGGGCGCGGCCACCGGCGTGGGCGGCATCATGCGCGACGTCTTCACCATGGGCGCGCGCCCCATCGCCATGATGAACGCGCTGCGCTTCGGCGAGCCTTCCCATCCCAAGACGCGGCACCTGGTGTCGGGCGTGGTCAGCGGCATCGGCGGCTATGGCAACTGCATGGGCGTGCCCACCGTGGGGGGCGAGGTGAATTTCCACCGCTCCTACAACGGCAACATCCTGGTCAACGCCATGTGCGTGGGGCTGGCGCGCACCGGCAAGATCTTCAAAAGCGCCGCGAAGGGCGCGGGCAACCCGGTCGTCTATATCGGCTCCAAGACCGGGCGCGACGGCATCCACGGCGCCACGATGGCGAGCGCCGAATTCGACGACGCGTCGGAGGAAAAGCGTCCCACCGTCCAGGTGGGCGATCCCTTCACCGAGAAGCTTCTGCTGGAGGCCTGCCTGGAGTTGATGGCCACCGACGCCATCATCGCCATCCAGGACATGGGCGCGGCGGGCCTGACCTCGTCCAGCGCCGAGATGGGCGACAAAGGCGGCAGCGGCATCGAGCTGGACCTCGACAAGGTGCCCCAGCGCGAAGCCGACATGACCGCCTATGAGATGATGCTGTCGGAAAGCCAGGAACGGATGCTGGCGGTGCTGAAGCCGGGGCGGGAAGCCGAGGCCGAGGCCATCTTCCGCAAATGGGAGCTGGACTTCGCGGTGATCGGCATCACCACCGACACCAAAAGGCTGGTGGTCAAGCACAAGGGCGCAGTGGTGGCCGACATGCCGATCACCGCTTTGTCGGACGAAGCGCCCGTCTATCAGCGCCCCTACCGGGAACGGGCCGCCGCCGCGGGCCAGCCGCTTTACGACGGGCTGAAGAATCCGATCGCCTCGCTTGCCGCCCTGCTGGCCTCGCCCGACCTGGCCTCGCGCCGCTGGGTGTGGGAGCAGTATGACCACACGGTGATGGCCGACACGGTGCAGGTGCCGGGCGGCGACGCCGCCGTGGTGCGCGTGCACGGCACGCAAAAGGCGCTGGCCATCACCACCGACGTGACGCCGCGCTATTGCGCGGCCGATCCGTGCGAAGGCGCGAAACAGGCGGTGGCGGAAGCCTGGCGCAACCTGACCGCGGTGGGCGCGACCCCGCTGGCGGTGACCGACAACCTCAATTACGGCAACCCGCAGAAGCCCGAGATCATGTGGCAGATCGTGGCGGGCGTCGACGGGATCGGGGCTGCCTGCCGCGCGCTGGATTTCCCGGTGATCGGCGGCAACTGCTCGCTCTACAACGAAACCAACGGCGAAGGCATCCTGCCGACGCCCGCCATCGGCGGCGTGGGCCTGCTGAAGGATGTTTCGAAAATGGCCACCATCGCCTTCAAGCGCGAGGGCGATGTGGTGATCGTGATCGGCGAGACGGGAGGCCATCTGGGCCAGTCGGTCTATCTGCGCGAGATCGAGGGGCGCGAGGAAGGCGCGGCCCCGCCGGTGGACCTCGCCCGCGAAAAGAAGCACGGCGATTTCGTGCGCGGATTGATCCAGGCGGGCCGCGTGGACACGGTGCACGACGTATCCGACGGCGGGCTGCTGGTGGCCATTGCCGAGATGGCGATGGCGCGCGGCATCGGCGCCAGCATCGGGCTGGCGGGGCTTCCCGAGGCCATCCCCTTCTGGTTCGGCGAGGACCAGGGCCGCTATGTGATCGCGGCGCCCTTTGCCGAGGCCGAAAGAATCGTGGAAGAGGCGCGCGCGGCCTATATCCCCGTCGCCGAACTGGGCCGGACCGGCGGCACGGCGTTGACGCTGGACGACAGCAACAGCGTGGCGGTGTCGGCGCTGAAGCAAGGCTTCGAGGGCTGGTTTCCGACCTTCATGGCGGGCGAAGAAATTCCGGTCACGAACTGAAGAGGTTGCGTCATGGGCATGAAAGCCGCCGAAATAGAAGCCTATATCAGGGCCGCATTCCCCGACGCAGAGATCGAGATGAAAGACCTGGCGGGCGACGACAATCATTGGGCCGCCACGATCAGGTCCGCCGCCTTCAAGGGCAAGAGCCGGGTGGCCCAGCACCAGATGGTCTATGCCGCGCTCAAGGGCAACATGGGCGGGGTGTTGCACGCGCTGCAGCTTCAGACCGTCGCCAAGGACTGACGCGCGGCGCGCACGGCCCTTTCAGAACAGGTCGCCCCAGCCCAGCCGGCGCGCGCGGCGGTATGGCTCTTTTTCGCGCCGGGGCACGAATGCCGTGCGCAAACCCGTTCCGTCGCACAGCCGGAAGGTCAGTCCCGCCCGTGTCTCCTGCGGCGGGGCGAGGATGCGCGCGCCTTGCGCCGCTTTCTGCCGCGTCACCACGACATAGCAATAACGCTCATCCTCGAACGGCACGCGCGCATCCTTGAGGCGCATATGCGCGCGCGAGCGCGGCAGCCGCTGGGAGAAATGGCACCAGTCGCTTGCGGCAAGCGGGCAGGAACCGTCATGCGTGCAGGGCGCGGCCACATGGCCGCCCGCTTCGATCAGCGCGGCGCGCGCCAGGCGGATACGCGCGAAGCCCGCAGGCGTGCCCGGTTCGATCAGCACCAGCGCCTGCCCCGCACCGCGCCACAGGTCTATCGCGATGGCTGCGGCGCGCCGCTCCAGGAACTCGGCCAGCACATAGCTGGCCGCCAGCAGGTCGGCGTCCGGCTTTTCGCCCGCCACGTCGCCGGCCAGGAATTCCGCCTCCGCTAGCGGTCCCGCCGCGGCCAGCCGCCGCGCCAGATCGCGCAGCGCCGGATTGCGGTCGAGCATGGTGACGCGAAGACCCGGCCATTGCGCGGCCGCCGCCCAGGCCGCCGCGCCGGTTCCCGCGCCCACATCCAGCAGACTGTGCGGCGCGAAGCCAGGCCAGGCCTCTGCCAGCCGCGCGAAGACGGCCACCGCCGCCGCGTGGGTGGCCGGCATGCGCGCCACCGCATAGGCGATGGCGTCCGCCGCGTCGGCAATGCCGTGGCTGGCCGCGCCCGCCCGGTAGGCGGCCGACATCTTTTCCGCACGCAGGGCAAGGTCTTTGCGCGAAACCCCTTCCAGAAGGGCATCGAGCGCATCGGCCAGCAGGGGCGGCAGGGCGGGGTTCATCGCGCGGAACAACATGCCTTGTGCCCCGGCCTCTGCTTGACGCTGGGCGGGGCGGTGCTTAGATCACGAGCGTATCCCAGCCGCAGGTTCCCACAATGTCCGACGTCCAGGCCCGCATTGCCGACGAGGTGAAGAGCAACGATGTGCTGCTGTACATGAAGGGCACGCCCGCCTTTCCGCAATGCGGCTTTTCGGCGGTGACGGTGCAGATCCTGTCGCACATCGGCGTGAAGTTCACGGCGGTGAATGTCCTGGAGGACCAGGATGTGCGCGAGGGCATCAAGGTCTTTTCCAACTGGCCGACCATTCCCCAGCTTTACGTGAAGGGCGAATTCGTGGGCGGTGCCGACATCGTGCGCGAGATGTTCGAGCAGGAGGAACTGGTGCCTTTCTTCGAGCAGCGCGGAATCGCGCTGGAGCCCGCGGCCTAGCCGTCTAGCTTTTTCTGTCGAAATGGCGCCGCCACACCGGCGCGATGGCCGGGCGCCGTGACACCGCATCCGCCAGCGCATTGAGCCGTGGGATATTGGCTTGGCGCCAGGCCGCCCCGATGCTCCAGCGGGTGAACATGGCGGCATAGATATCCAGGATCGAAAAGGTCCCGCCCAGAAGGAAGGGGCCTTCGACCATGCGTTCGACGATCGACACGCGCTCGCGCACCCGGTTGCGCGCGATCTCGCGCAGGCTTTCCGCATCGCCCCCATCAGGCATGAAGCGTTCGGGATAATCCACGATCTCAACGATGGGATAGATCTCGGCCGCCATGAAGGCCAGCCAGCGATAGGCGCGGGCCCGCGCGCTTCCGCCCATCGGCGGCAGCAGCCCGGCCTGGGGAAAATGATCGGCCAGGGTCAGAAGGATGGCCGCGGATTCCGTCACGATGTCGCCTTCGGGCAGGCGCAGCGCGGGCATCTTGCCGCTGGGATTGATCGCCAGGAATTGGGGGCTTTTCTGCTCGTTCTTCTCCAGCGACACCAGCTCGAAACTGTAGGGGGCGCCGGCTTCGGCCAGCGCGGCTTCGGCGCTGAACGCGCCCGACCCCAGATCCCCATACAGCGTGTAGCTCATGGCCGCAGACTAGCGCCGTGGCGCAAAAGAAAAAGCCCGCAAGCGGCGCTTGCGGGCTCTGTGCTTTCGTCATGGGTGGCCGGGCCGCGTTCGCCGCCCGGCCATGACGGTTTACCGGGAATAGAATTCGACGATCAGATGCGGCTCCATCTGCACGGCATAGGGCACGTCGGCCAGCTTGGGCGTGCGCAGCAGCTTGCTGCTTTTGGCTTCGGTGACTTCCAGATAGTCGGGCGTATCGCGCTCGGCGCTGCGGGCGGCTTCCAGCACCAGCGCCATCTCGCGCGCCTTGGGCGAAAGCTCGATCGTGTCGCTTTCCTTGACGTGGTACGAGGCGATGGTCACGCGGCGGCCGTTGACGCGCACATGGCCATGGCTGACCAGCTGGCGCGCGGCGAACGGGGTGGGCACGAACTTGCTGCGATAGACCACGGTGTCGAGACGGGTCTCGAGCAGGCCGATCATGTTCTCGCCGGTGTCGCCGGGGCGGCGGGCGGCGTCCTGATAATATTTGCGGAACTGCCGCTCGGTGATGTTGCCGTAATAGCCTTTGAGCTTCTGCTTGGCCTGAAGCTGGGTGCCATAGTCCGACAGCTTCTTGGCGCGGCGCTGGCCGTGCTGGCCCGGACCATAGGAGCGCTTGTTGACGGGGCTCTTGGGACGGCCCCAGAGATTTTCACCGACGCGGCGGTCGAGCTTGTATTTGGAATTGGCGCGCTTGCTCATGGTCTGACTTGGAGTCCTTGAATCCGGTTTCTGGCACCGGCGGGTGCCGGAAGGCCGCGCACTATATTCAGGCCGGGCCCCGAGTCAAACGCCTGCAACCCTTGGTTTAGTATGCGATTCCTCGTGCAGCGTTTTCAAAGGCTTATTCCGCACCAGTGCCCCCCCCGGCACTGGTGCAGTTTCAATTTTCCCGCCCCTTGAGGGGTTTAGGCCGGGGGGATATGGCCAGCGGCATTGAGCAACGCCTTTGGGATATCGGCGATATCGTGAAGCTAATTGATGAATATGAAGCTGCGGAGCCTTAGCCTTTTTTCTTCTTTCCTGATTTGGCTTTGGATTCCGCTTTTTGGCCTGAAAATTGGCCCTGGTAGCCTCGTTCTGGAGTGCCAAGGGTCGCTTCAAAAATGAGCTGGCAAATGCGCATTCCCGGCTTCAGCCTGATCGGGACGTTTCCATGATTGACCAATTCAAGCTGAATTTGTCCTTCAAATCCTGCATGAATTGTTGGAGCGGTGACATGGACCGCAAGTCCTAACCTAGCAAGGGAGCTTTTACCTTCCACTCTGGCGGCAATGCGGGTGCCGATATCGAGGCGGACAAACTCTTTCGTCCAACCGAGCATCAATATCTTGGGCTGAAACAGATAGCCGCTCGCTGGAATTTTTTCGCGATGCGTAATTTCGGCAATGATTTCGGAGGCGTTCGCTTCGCCAGGATCAAGAATCTTCTCAACCCCCTTCACCGTCTTATTAAAAACGATGATGTTGGGGTCAAGAGTTAGATCGACGGCGGTCGAACTGAATGCAGTGGCAGGATCAGGCGGAGGATCAATTGTTATTAAGTCACGTTCGACAGCGATCTTGATTTCGCGGTCGGTAAGGATCATGCGGCCTTACCGCCACGTTTTAAGGTGGCTGATTCGACCCATATTCTCCACGCACCGCTTGTGGTCTCGCGCGGAAGCTCTACGAGATAGGCCCCCTGGTCGCTCTGCCAAATAGGCGTGCCAACAGACAAAGAGCCAGCTTCAAATGTCCGTTTATCCACTACCAGTCGCTCGACTCCAGTGGTTGTTTTAACCTCTACAATTACCTCACTTGGGTGAAGTCCTGCGGCGACCTTTTGTGCTTTAACCCGCATATAGCCCCCTCGGTTATGTTTTATGCCAATCATGGTAGATCGAATCCCGATTCGTCCGCTTTGAGAATCCCTCCTGTCAAAAAATCATTCACAACAAGAGGCTGGACTTTAGAACGTATCAGGAACACTATTGTTCCAATAGCGCTCATTTTGACTAGCGGCATTGCTCGGCACGACTGACGCTCTGGCATATGTCGGGCTGTGCAACTCGCGGGACATCAAAAATGCGTGAGCGATCGATTGTTAAGCAAATTGCAGACCTCCAGAAACAACTATTAGCCACCGTTGGCCTCACGGCGGAAGCCATTGCCGAACGTGAACGTATCCAGCGCCGCCTCTGCGACCTTCAGGGGATGGATTTCGATGCACCAGACGGGCTGCACGAATTTGACTGACCACAACCCTAGGTCAAACTGCACCAGTGCCCCCCCGGGGCACTGGTACAGTTTGAAAGTCAACAGGGTTGAGGCCGGCCCGGGGCGGGGTTTAGGGTGGCCTTATGATGGGTCACAGGGAAAAACTCGCTGGGGATGGCTTCGATGCCTTTGCCCGGTTCTGGCGGGGGAACCTTCATTTCCGGCCTGGCGAGGTTGCCAAAGTCAAGCGGCGCTATTCCAAGAAAGCCCGCAAGGACGCCAAGCTGGCCGTCCGGAAAGACCCCGACGCCTAAAGGCCCAAGGCAAAAAACGCAAAGCTGACGTGATCGGCAATGCCGTCCTGGTGATGAAGATCGCCAAGGAACAGCCGGTCGAGGCGGCAGAAGAAGCCTAAATAATTACATCAGGGCGGCGAAAAGCTGCGGCTTGGCTGCGATGAACAGCGCCAGCGTCAGGCCGATGGCCATTCCCGTGAGCAGACCGGCCGTCAGATACTTCGCGTTGCTGGACGTCATTTTCCCCTCCCCAGGGCAGGAGTAATCCTGCCTCAACCCTCATCCGAACCGTGACAGGGCCTGGACGTCCGTGCGGGCGACCGTCAGTCCTGAAGCAGCCGCTCTGTGGGTGTGGGAACGCGCAGGCGTTCACTGGCCGATAGCAGCTTCTTGCGGGGCGGCGCATCTTCGCGCTCCTCCCGCTTCGGTTCGGGAAAGAAGAACAGGAAGAACGGCACCACGAGCGGAAACATCGCAGCCTCCTTGCTTGCTCAACCTATACCCCGGGAGCCGCCGCATCAAGAAATCCGCCGCTCTTCTGGGCGCGCTTCCATCTGCTTGCTGGAAAGGGCGATTGGACGGTGCACGGTTGCACGGGATGGCCGCTCAGGGACGCAAAGTCCTCGCGGCCGCCGGCGCGCGCCCCGGCCCAGGCACCGGCGCCACGGCAACGCCGCGCAGCGCATGACGCTGCAGCTTGCCGGTGACGGTGCGCGGCAGGCAGGCGCTGAATTCGACGGCGCGGGGATATTTGTAGGGCGCGAGCGTCTTCTTCACATGCTCCTGCAGCGCGCGCGCCAGGTCCGGGCCGGCATGAACGCCCTTGCGCGGCACCACCACCGCCTTGACGATCTGGCCGCGTTCGGGGTCGGGTTGGCCGACGACCGCACATTCCTCCACATCCGGGTGCAGAAGGATGGCGCTTTCGACCTCGGGCCCGGCGATGTTGTAGCCGCTGGAAAGGATCATGTCGTCCACGCGCGAAACCCACCAGTAACAGCCTTCGGCATCGCGGCGATAGATGTCGCCGGTCATGTTCCAGCCGTTCATCACATAGTCCTTCTGCCGGGCGTCGGCGAGATATTTGCAGCCCGTGGGCCCGCGCACGCCCAGCCGGCCGGTGCCGGGGCCCTCGATCCTGTGGCCGTCCGCATCGAACAGGGCGGCCTGATAGCCGGGCACCGGCTTGCCCGTGGCGCCGGGACGGATGTGGTCGCCCGCCGCGGAGATGAAGATATGGATCATCTCGGTGCTGCCGATGCCGTCGATGATGCGCAGGCCCGTGCGCCGGTACCAGAGGTCGGAAACCTCTCCCGGAAGCGCCTCGCCCGCCGACACGCATTGCCGCACGCTCGACAGGTCGGCGGCGGGATCGGCGGCGATGGCCCTGTAGGCGCGCGGCGCGCTGAAGACATGGGTGGCGCGGTGGCGCGCGATCGCTTCGGCCAGGGCGGCGGGCGTGTTGCCGTCGGCCAGCGCGATGGCAGCCCGGAAATAGAGCGGGAACACCAGAAGCCCGCCCAGTCCGAAGGTGAAGCCGATGGGCGGCGTGCCGGTGAAGATGTCGCCGGGACCGGCGCGCAGCATGTGACGGGCAAAGGTCTCGCACATCGCCAGCACGTCGCGGTGGAAATGCATGGTCGCCTTGGGCTCGCCCGTCGTGCCCGAGGTGAAGGCGATCAGGCAGACATCGTCCTGGCTTGTGGGCACGGTGGCGAAACGGTCCGGCTTTGCCGCCATCAACCGCTCCAGCTCGCCGCCCGGGCCGCCAAACGTGATGACCTGCTCCAGCGGCGAGGATCCTAGAAGCGGCTCCAGTTCGCCCACCAGATGCTCGGCGCAGAGGGCGAGCGCGATGCGGGCCTTGTCCACCACCTGCTGCAGCTCGCGGGTGCGCAGCATCGCCATGGTCGTGACCGCGATGCCGCCCGCCTTCACGATGGCCAGCCAGCACGCCAGCATGTGCGGCGTGTTGGGCCCGTGCAGCAGCACCCGGTTGCCCGGCACGATGCCGCCCTCTTCCACCAGCACATGGGCGATGCGGTCGGCGGCCGCCGCAAGGTCGGCGTAGCTCCATGCCTTGTCCTTCCAGAGGATCGCGGTCGCGGCGCCGCCCGTTTCCGCAACGGCGTTGTCGAGCAGGCGCTGCACGCAGTTGAGGACGGGCGGAAGCCGCAGCCCCGGAAGGTCGAAGCGCAATTCCGGCCACTGGTCCGGCGGCGGCAGGCTCGCGCGGGCAAAGCCGTCCTTGTGGAAGGAAGGCAGCAACGCATGCATTGGTGTGTCGACCATGACCGAACTCCCTATGCCGTGACGGGGTTTCTGGACCGGGCGGCCTGCCGCCATCGCGTCAGCCAGGCCTGAACCGGTTCATCGAAGAAGATCGCCGCAAGACAGCCGGCCAGAAGCGCGGCCAGCCCTTCGACGAGCGCGCGGCCGTAACTGCCGGTTTCCGGGAAGCCGCGATGCAGCAGCAGATCATTGACGGCGACGATGGCCGGGAAGTGCATCACGTACACCGCCAGCGACATGCGCGCGCCGAGCCGCGCCACGGCGTTCAGGCGGGGCGTGGTCGAAAGATGAACGCCCGCGATCAGGATCGGCGGAAAGAGGAACGTGACGACGGCGGCCTGGAATGCGCCGCTGAAGGGCGACGCCACCGGCAGGGGCGCGCAGAGCACCGCCAGAAGCAGCCCGGCAATGGCAATGCCCCAGCCCGGCGCAAGCTTCCATCGTCCCGGCCGATAGAGACGGAACAGCAGATAGCCATAGGAGAAATCGAACAGCGTGCGGGGCGTGACCGGCAGCAATTCCGGCGTCCATGCGCCCGGGTTGAGCGAATTGTACGCCAGGGCGAACCACCACATGCCGACGCCCAGAAGGCCCGTGACGGCGAACAGCCAGGAAAGGGAAAGGAAGCGCAGACAGAACAGGAAAAGCAGGAAACCCAGCATGTCGAAGAACAGGAACCAGACCGGGACGTCGAAGGGGAACGCCGCCGTGTTGAACGCCAGCCACGGCGCGGCGGGCGAGCCGGGGATCAGAAGGCATCCCTTGATGAAGAGGATCGCGCCGGACACCAGATGCCTTGTGTCCGCCCAGAGCGCCTGGCGGATGAAGAAAGGCAGCGCCCCCAGCAGCGTGCCCAGGAACACAAGCGGAAGAAGCCTGGCCGCCCGCGCCGTGATCGCGGCCACGGGGCTTCTTTGGCCAAGACGCAGGCGGTCATCGTTGGCATAGCCCGCGACGAACCCGCTGATCAGGAAGAACAGATCGACCACCGGAGGGATCTGCGGCAGCACGCCGAAGTGCGAAATCCCGTTGATGTCCAGGGCGTGAACGACGACCACCATGGCAAACCCGATGCTCCGCAGAACGTCGAGGAATTGCAGGTCGCGGCGGTTTCCGGCCGGGGCGGACGTTCCCATGACTGCTCGCAGGCGAGACGTGTGGCACGCGCAGGCGTTGCACGAACCACGCCATGCCCTTCGTCCCGTACTGGAACGAAACCCGGCAGGAATTGCGGGACCATCGGCTGCGGTGAAGGTAAACGGGCCGGCGCGCGGCGGCCCGCATGTCCGTTGCCGGGACAGCGGCGCCGGTTTGCGGAAAAAGACGGTACTGGTTAATGGATGCGCCTGTGGCCCCGTGGCGGAACTGGTAGACGCACCGGACTTAAAATCCGTTGTTCCGAAAGGGACGTGTCCGTTCGACCCGGACCGGGGCCACCAGCGCGATCACGCCGCGCCTATCGCTCCATCAGCGCCGTCTGCAGCATGGCGCGCGCATAGGCCACATGGAATGCCCAGGCCGCAGCGTCGCCCGTCTTGAGGTCGCGGTCCACGTCCAGCCCGCGGGCATGTTCGGGGAAGATCATGTACCGGTACTTCACTCGCACCAGCTCCTTCATCACCGCCAGCATGTTGTTGTCGCCATTGTCGGGATAGACCTCGGTATAGTCCTGGCGCGGCACCTTGAGGCGCACATTGCGGTAATGCACATGCTGGATGCGGTCGCGTTCGCCGAAGTAGCGCGCCACCGCCACCGGATCCTCGCCCAGCTCGCGCGTCACGCCGCAATCGAAGATGATGCCGTTGGCGGGTGAATCCACCAGCGCGATCAGCTTCTTCCAGCCGTCGAGGGTGGACATGATCTGCTGGCTGCCGCGCGACAGCGGCGCGGGCGGATCGTTGGGGTGCAGCGCCAGGCGCACATGCGCGTCTTCGGCCACCGGCACCACGGCCTTGAGGAAATATTCGCAGTTGGCCCAAATCTCGTCCAGCGTGTGCGCGCCTTCGTCCGGCAGCGGCGGCAGGTCTTTCACCCGGTCATAGTGGAAGGATTCCACCATCGCATTGCCGCGCGAGGGATCGGGCGCGTCGGAATAGCCTTCGGTCAGCCGGTGGGCGTAGAAGTTATATTCCACGATGGGAATGCCTGCCGCGCCCGCCGCGCGGATGGAGCGTTTCACATCCTCGATCGCGCGGTCGCGTCCGGGCCGGGCATAGATGATCTCGCGCATGAAGGCACCTTGGGGCCCCGACCAGGGCAGGCCGATGTCGCCTGCGGTCAGACCGTTGTCCTTCAGCGTCTTCACCTTGGCCTTGAGGGCGTCGGCGGTCCAGGGGAAGCCGCCGCCGTTCAGGATGATGTGGGTGAGGCCAAGCTGGGTATAGCGGCGGATGCCCGCGGGATTGATTTCGGAATCCGCGATGGGGCCCAGGCACAGATGCGGCGTATCGGGGCCTTCCTTGGGCATGCCTGCGCCCGCCTGCGGCCAGGCCGCGAAAGCCGGCGTCGCCAGCGCCGCGCCCGAGGCGCCAAGCACGGCGCGGCGATTGAGAATGGTCATGCGGTCCTCCCCTGCTTTTATGGGCAGCTTAAAGCCGGACACGGCGGCGGCCAAACGCCGCCTACAGGACCGCTTCGATCAGGCGCGGGGATTTGTGCGCCATCGCATCGGCGAACTGGGCGGCGAAATCGTCCGTGGTCTCCGCGCGCGAGGCCTCCACGCCCATGCCTTGCGCCAGCCGCACCCAGTCGGGCACCGGGTCGTGCAGGTCGAGCATCGCCAGCGTCTTCGGCCCCGGATTTTGTGCTCCCACCCGCGCCAGTTCGATGTTGAGGATGTTGTAGCTGCGGTTGGCGCAGACGATCACGGTGATGTCGAGCTTCTCGCGCGCCATGGTCCACAGCGCGGGCAGCGAATACATCGCCGCGCCATCGCCCGACACGGCGATCACCTTGCGCGCGGGCTCGGCCAGCGCCGCGCCGATCGCCATGGGCGCGGCATCGCCGATCGCGCCGCCGGTCAGGAACAGCGCGTCATGGGCGGGCCCGCGCGCCAGGAATTTCTGCAGCCCCGGCCCGGCGGTCAGCGAGTCGTCAGACAGGATGGCGTCTTCCGGCATCAGGCGGGCCATGACCGCGCCCATCGCCGCGCTGGTCAGGCGGCCGGGCGGAGGCTGATCGGGCCGCACCGGCGCCACGGTCTGGCCCGCCGCCGTTGCGCCCAGCCTGTTGGCCAGCGCGATGAGGGCGGCGGTCGCATCCGCCTGCGGCTCCGCCAGCGTCAGCAGGACGCAGCCTTCCGGCGTCATCCAGCCGGGCCTGCCGGGATAGGCGAAGAAGCTCACCGGCGGCGGCGCGCCGGCCAGCACGATCTGCTCCAGCCCTGATAGATGATCCGCGATCTCTTCGGCGAAATAGGGAATACGCTCGACGAAAGGCAGGCCCGCCCCGCGCCGGATGCGCGGCGTGAAGTAATCGTGGCAGAGCCGCACGCCGGTTGCCGCGGCGATGCGTCCCGCCGCCGCAAGACCCGCCCCTGTCAGGCAGCGCCCGCGCAGAAGCAGCGCGCTGCGGCGGCCGGTCTTCAGGGCCGCCGCGACCTGGTCGATGGCGGCATTGTCCGGCGGGGGCGGCGCGGCAGGCGGCAACGGCGGCACGGGCCCGCCGGCATCGTTCCACGCGCAATCGGCCGGCAGAACCAGTGTCGCGATGGCGCCCGCCCGCGCGGCGGCCAACGCGCGGGCGCCGTCGCCCGCCACCTCACCGGCGCGGGCGCTGCGGTGCAGCCAGTCGGAAACGGGCCGGCAGATGCCCATGATGTCGCTGGTCAGGGGCGCCTGGGCGTATCGCGCGTGGGACGTCGCATGGTCGCCCACGATGTTCAGCACCGGCTGGCCCGCCTTGCGCGCGTTGTGCAGGAAGGCGATGGCGTTGGCGAAGCCGGGACCCAGATGCAGCAGCGTCGCCGCGGGCCTGCCCGCCATGCGCGCATAGCCGTCGGCCGCGCCCGCCGCCACGCCTTCGAAAAGGCACAGCACGCCCCGGATGCGCGGCTCGCGGTCCAGCGCGGCGACGACATGCATTTCCGATGTGCCGGGATTGGCGAGGCACAGGGTGATGCCCCCTTCCGCCAGCGTGTGGACCAGACTCTCTGCCCCGTTCATGGCCGCCCCGTTCATGGGCGCATAAAACAAGAAGGGCCGCCCCCCGCAAGAGAGGCGGCCCTGCATTGCCTTGCCGTCGTCGTCGCCTAGCCGGCGAGGTCCTTCCGCAGAAGGATCCAGTTCGCGGCCCTCGACGTCCGCAGGTCATGACAATGAGACACTGGATCACCTCCTTTCTGAATGTTGCAGCGCAACTATAACCCGATTTGGCCAGGGCGGAAGGGGCTGCCGTTCTTCGCGGCTGCCGCAGCGAATTGATGCGGTGCAGGATGGAATTCCTTTCCGCATCAGGGGCTTGGGGCGTAACATTTCGGCAGGACGAAGCAGGAGCCGCTCATGGCTGTGATGGATCACCACGATCTGCCTGTCGATCCCGAGGCCAGGCGCCAGGCGCATTGTGCCGCCATGTTCTGTCTGACCTGGGTCGGGTTTTTCGTGGCCATTGGCGTGGTCACCTGGCTGGCCAGCAGCCTGTAAGGACCCGCCGCCGTCGCTGGTCGCGACGCCGGTGCGGCGCGGGCCGGCGCGACGGTTTTGCCGCAACAAGCAAGATGGATCCTATTCCCTCGCCGGGGATGACAGCAGGCTTTGGCGTGCCGTCACATCTGCATGGTCCAGCCTTCCACGCCCATCGCCGCCTGGCGCACGGCTTCGGTCAGGGTGGGATGGGAATGGCAGGTGCGCGCGATATCCTCTGACGACGCGCCGAACTCCATCGCCAGCACGACTTCGGCGATGATGTTGCCGGCTTCCGGCCCCACGATGGCGCAGCCCAGCACCTTGTCGGTCTTGGCGTCGGCCAGGATCTTCACCAGGCCGTCGGTGGCGGCGATGGTCTTGGCGCGGGCATTGGCGGTGAAGGGAAACTTGCCGACCTTGTAGGCGATGCCGGCGGCCTTCAACTCCTCTTCCGATTTTCCGACCGTGGCCACTTCGGGGAAGGTGTAAACCACCGACGGAATGGCGTCATAGTTCACATGACTCGCCTTGCCCGCGATGATCTCGGCCACGGCCACCGCCTCGTCTTCGGCCTTGTGGGCCAGCATCGGGCCCTCGCGGCAGTCGCCGATGGCATAGATGCCCGCGACATTGGTGCGGAAATGATTGTCGGTGATCACGCGCCCGCGCTTGTCCAGCGCCACGCCCGCCTCGGCCAGTCCCAGGCCCGCGGTATAGGGAATGCGGCCGATGGCGACCAGCATCACGTCCGTCTCGATGATGGTCTTCTCGCCGCCCGCCGCCGGCTCGACCGAGACCTTGAGGCCGGTCTTGGTCTTTTCCACGCCGGTCACCTTGGTGGAGAGATGGAAGGTGAAGCCCTGCTTGGTGAGGATGCGCTGGAAGGCCTTGCCCACTTCGGCATCGATGCCCGGCGTGACGCGGTCGAGGAATTCGACCACCGTCACCTCCGCGCCCAGGCGCTTCCACACCGAGCCCAGCTCCAGCCCGATCACGCCCGCGCCCACGACCAGCAGCCGCTTGGGCACCGGGGAAAGCGAGAGCGCGCCGGTAGAGGAGACGATCTGTTTTTCGTCGATGGTCACGCCGGGCAGCGGGGCGACATCCGAGCCCGTGGCGATGATGATGTTCCTGGCGGTCAGGCTGCGGGTCTTGCCGTCGGGCAGTTTCACCTCGACCTTGCCGGGGGCGGCGATCCTGGCCTCGCCCACGATGCCTTCGACCTTGTTCTTCCGGAACAGGAATTCGACGCCCTTGGTCAGCTCGCCCACCACCTTGTTCTTCTGCGCCATCATGGCGGGAAGATCGACCTCGACCTTGGCCTTGATGCCAAGCTTGGCGAAATCGGTTTCGGCTTCGTGGAATCGCTCGCTGGCGTGCAGCAGCGCCTTGGAGGGGATGCAGCCGATGTTCAGGCAGGTGCCGCCGAAGGTGCCGCGCTTGTCCACGCAGGCGGCCGAAAGGCCCAGCTGGCCGAGCCGGATCGCCGCATTGTAGCCGCCGGGGCCGCCCCCGATCACGATTGCGTCGAAACTGTCAGCCATAAGGGTCCGCTCCGGAAGATTCCGCCGGAACATAATCATCCGGGCCGTCCGGGGAAACCGTCTCCCGGCGCATGACGGCGCGGCAAATTCGGCTATTGCGGCCTCATCCTTCGACAGGCTCAGGATGAGGCCCGCTCCTCATGGCCAACCCGTCGAACCATGCCCGCAGGTGACAGCGCCTATTGCGCGGCTTCGCTGCGCAGGTCCGGGTCGGGAAAGACCAGGTCCACCACCGTGCCCCGTCCCGGATCGGAATGGACGCTGGAAACGCCCCCAAGCTGAAGGCCGAAGGTCTTGATCAGGCGGCTGCCGACGCTCCTGCCGGTTGCATCCATCACAAATCCCACGCCGTCGTCGGCGATGGCCAGCCTGAGCCTGCCGCCGGGAAGCGGCGCCAGGCTCACGCGGATCACGCCTTCACGTTCGCCCGGATAGGCGTGCTTGAAGATGTTGGTCAGGGCCTCGACGGTGAACAGCGCCATGGCCACGGCCACGCTGCCCGCCACCACGCGGCTGGGCACATCCACCTCCACGCGCACCCGCTCGTTGCTCATGCCGCCGGCGATCTGGTGGCTGAGTTCTTCCAGCAACTGGCGGATGTCCAGCGTGGACTGGTCTTCCAGCTCGTTGAGGATGCGGTGCACCAGCGCCAGCGCGTTGATGCGCGTCTGAGCCTGCAGCAACGCCTCCTTGGCGCCGGGATCCTTGACCTGGTTGGCCTGGATCGACAGCAGGCTCATCACGATCTGAAGGTTGTTCTTCACCCGGTGATGGATTTCCTTGATGAGGGTGGTCTTCATGTCCACCGCCTCGCGCAGGCGCCGGTCGCGGTCCTGGATGCCTTCGGCCATCTCGCTCATGGCGTCGCCCAGAAGCTTGAACTCCACCGGCGCCTCGGCCAGGTCGGGGCGGATGGCATAGTGGCCGCTGCGATAGGCCGCCGCGATGCGCCTGAGGTAATTGATCCACTGGGTGATCTGCCGGTCGGTGGCCAGCCAGATCGCCAGCCAGGCAAAACCGATCATCAGGATGGGCAGCGCGAAATCCAGGCCCACATGCAGATAGGTGTCGCCGAACAGCCGGCTTTCGCCCATCGCAAAGGCCACGAAGATGCTGTTGCCGATCAGGGCAGCGGTACCGTAGCGCCACAGATCGCCGCGATCGTCGATCGCGCTGGAGATCTCGGGTCCGCCGCCGCTGGACAGCGCCGACCTGGCGATGGCCGCGCCCACGGCCCTGTTGTTGCTGGTGATCAGCTTGCCGCTGCGGTCATATACCGCCACCACCGCGCCCTTGGGCAGGTTGCTGGCACGCATCATGTAGTCGATCCAGTGCGTGTCGAGCGAAATGGCGACGGTGCCGTTGAAGCTGCCGTCGGCCTTGCGCAGCGGCAGCATGGCGCTGATCACGGGCTGGCCGGTGACGCGGCTGGTCATCTCGTTCGACACCACCATGCCGCGGCTGTTCTGCGCCGTCTTGAAGACCTCATAGTCCCCGATGTTGAGGCCCTTGGCCAACGCCATGGCCGAACAGGCCACCTGGCCATGCTCGTCGATGCGGGTCAGGTTCGAGAAATAGCGCACGCCGATCAGCGTGTCGGCCAGCACCCCGTCGCAGTTGCCGTTCATGCCGCGCACTTCGGAAAGGCTTCCCACCGCGCGCAGCACCTGTTCGGCCGAGGCCAGCAGATTCTCGTCGCTGCCGGCCACAGCGCGCGCCGACTGGACCAGCCTGTCATGGACATTCTGGATATCGAGGCGCGCGCGCGCCACGCCCTGGAACAGGCTGACCAGGACCACCGGCAACAGCGCGAGCGTGATCAGAAGCTGCAGCCGCTGGCGCAGCGTCCATCCCGGTTCGCGGGCGGGTTGATGCATGGTACTGCCCCGGCTGTCTGCCGTCTGGCCGCTTCGCGGTGCCGGGTTACTTGGGGCGCTTCTTTCCGCTGATCTGTTCGGAGCGTCCAGGGCTGAGCTCGTCAAGCTGCGCCATGATCTCACGAGCGGCATCTCCCCCGGCGGGGCGCGACACATCGCTCAGCGCATCGCCGCCGTCCAGAATCTCTATCAAGGTCTTGCGCGCCCTCGCAACCCGGCTCTTGACCGTGCCGACCGCGCATTTGCAGATGGCCGCGGCGTCTTCATAGGAAAATCCGCCCGCGCCCACCAGGATCAGCGCCTCGCGCTGCTCGTCGGAAAGATGCTTGAGCGCGCGCACCGTGTCGGAAAGCTCGGCGCTGTGCACCTGATCCTCGCCGCCGCCAGGGATGCGCTCGGCCGCGTCCTGGTCCCAGGGCGCCTGCCGCCACGCCCTGCGGCGGTCGGAATAGAACTGGTTGCGCAGGATGGTGAACAGCCAGGCCTTCAGGTTCGTGCCCGGCGTGAAGCTGGCGCGGCTCTGCCAGGCCTTGACCAGCGTCTCCTGCGCCAGATCGTCCGCCGATTCCTGGTTTCCGGTCAGCGAGCGCGCAAAGGCGCGCAGGAACGGCACAAGGCTGAGCAGTTCGGCCTTGAAGTCCGGATTCTCGGGCCTTGCGAGATGGGCAGACGGGGCGGAGTTCGGCATCACGATACCTTCTTCCCGCCCTTGTCTTCGGCTTCATCGATCTGGCGCAGCAATTCCAGGAAATCGTCCGGCACCGGCTCCTGCGCCACGTCATCATACATCCGGCGCAGCTCACGCCCGATCGCGCGCTGCCGCGCACGGATGGCCCTGGCCTTTTCCGTGGGCTTATCGTCATTAGGCACGGTGGTGTCCCATTGCTGTGTCATATGCGGTCCGGCCTGTTCCCGGTTCCGGGACCAGCCTTGCAACCGCGTCCCGACGTAAGAGTTCATGCTCCTGCAGCCCCATTTCAGTTCCCCCTTCCCAACTCCCGAAACGAATGGATTTCGCGATGGTTCCGAAAGCTTAGGGAACTTTTTAGGCTGGCATAAGTTCCCAATTGGCGCTTTTCTTGTCCTGTAAGGAGGCCTTCCGATGAGCATGTCGCAAATCCTTGCGCCGCATATCCCCTATCTGCGTCGCTATGCCCGCGCGCTGACCGGATCCCAGGCCAGCGGGGATGCCCATGTCCGCGCCACCCTGGCCGCGCTTCTGGCGGGGGATCAAAGCCTTATGGAGGGGGTGCCGCCGCGGGTCGGCCTTTACCGGGTGTTCCATGCGATCTGGCAGTCCGGCGCCGAGCATTATGACGATTCCGTCCAGACCGGCGGGGGGCCCCGCAGTCCGGAAGCGCGCCTGAAATCCCTGTCGGCCGCCAAGCGGGCCGCCTTGCTGCTCACTGCCGTGGAAGCCTTCAGCCTGGAGGAAGCCGCCTTCATCATCGGCGAAACCCCCGAAGAGGTGGAAGCGGCCATCCTGGGCGCGCAGAAGACCATCGACAGCCAGCTTGCCAGCAAGGTGCTGATCATCGAGGACGAGCCGATCATCGCCATGGACCTTGAGAACCTGGTCACCGAACTTGGACACAGGGTGGTCGCGGTGGCGGCCACCCGCGCCGACGCGGTCGCCAAGGCGATGTCCGAGCGCCCCGGCCTGGTGCTGGCTGATATCAACCTGGGTGAAGGCGGCAGCGGCATCGACGCCGTCAGCGACATACTGGCGGCCTTCCACATTCCCGTGATCTTCATCACCGCCTATCCGGAAAAGCTCCTGACCGGCGAGCGACCCGAGCCGACCTATCTGATCGCCAAGCCCTTCCTGCCGGAAACCGTGCAGGCCACCGTGGGCCAGGCGCTTTTCTTTCATCCCGTCGCAACAGAAGCGGCGTAGCTTTCATCGCTGGAGACATCGTTCATGGCCGCCAGAAAGAAACCATCCGCCAACGGCACCATTGAAGCGCGCCTTGCCGCGCTGCGCGCCGACTTCGAAGCGCTGCAGGCCGACATGAAGGGCCTTTACGGCGATGTCAGCGAGGTGGCCTCGGAGCGGGCGGCCCTGGCCATGCGGTCGGCGGAGGAGATCGCCGACCGTGCCGTGACGCTGGCCGAGGAAGCGGCGACCCAGGCCAAGGCCGTGGCGATCGAATACAAGGAAGAGGCCCGCGAATGGGCTGACGAAAGCGCCGAGGAGCTGAGGGCCCATGTGCGCGCCCAGCCGCTTCAGTCGCTCCTGATCGCGGGCGGCATCGGCGTCTTCCTGGGCGGCATCTTCCTGCGCCGCTGAAACGGGCCGGGGTGTGCTTTTCCTGTTAAGCCTCGCCAGCGTATAAGCAGCGGACGTGCGGCCCGGCGCGGGCCAGCCAGAACAATGGGGAGCACATGTTCGCGCGACTGACAGCCAGGGCGATACTGGTCTTTGTCGCCATCGCAATGGCGTTCTTTGGCGTGGGCCTTCTGGGCATGGCGCTGGCCACCGCGCTTGCCGCCGCCCTGGGTACGCCGGGCGCCTATGCGCTGGCAGGTGGCCTGCTGCTGATCCCGCCGCTGCTCTGGGCGCTGACCATCCACTTCGCGCCGTCGAAAAGACCGGCTGCCGCGCCTCCCGGCGAGCTGGTGCGCCTGCTGCTGGGGGCCGCGGCCCGCGAAACGCCCTGGGCCGCGGTGATCGGCGCAGCACTGGCAAGCGCGGCCAACCTGTTTCTCAACCGCAACAAGTCGCCCAAATAGCACACAACCGTTGTCATTGCCCCGCCTGTCCTGTGGATAGACAGGAACCCCCGGCGGGACGGCGACGTTTTGATGTCCTAACCTCCTTGGGACATGCCTCATGCTCGGTTGGGCGCTTACTTTCCTGATCCTTGCCGTGATCGCGGCGTACATGGGTTTCTTCGGATTGGCGGGCCTGGCGGCGACCATCGCCAAGCTCCTGCTTGTGGTGTTCGTCATCCTTCTGATTGTCAGCGCCTTTTCCGGCGCGCTCCGCGGCCGCCCGCCGGTTTGAGCGGCTTTTCGCTACGCGGGTTTCCAGCCGGCGGATTTTTTGAGGAGAGGCCATGCGCGTTCCCGCCCGCATCCTGGAACATCCGGTTGAAAGCCTGATCGCAGGCGTACTGCTGCTTGTGCTGCTGTTCGGCTCGGCTGACCGCAGCAGCACCCAGAACGGCGTCCAGACGGGCGTTCAGGCCGATGGAACCCAGGCCGGCAGCATCCAGACCGCACAGACGCAGAAGCTGTAAAAAGATTCGCCTGCCCGGGCGAATCAGGCGGAACGGAATGATGGCCCGGTCATTACCTGATGCGAGCGGACGTCCGATCCGGAACGCCCCCAGCCCCTTCGACAGCCCGCCTCGGGTGTCCGCTCTTCTCTTCAAAAGCCGCGCATTGCGCGGCTTTTTTGTTTGTACGCCCTTTTTGTTTGTACGCTAGGGCATCTTTCCCAGGCTGGAAACCTTGGGCCGTCCGACCGGATAGAGCATGTAGAGCGCGCCGGGCGCCTGCATCTGGGTGGGAAAGCCCATGTAGCCGAACGACTGCTGCACGAGCTGGTGCTGGTCGCGCCGGAGTTCCGCAAGATACAGCAGCCGGCCGCTGAGCAGCCGCTTGTCCGCAGCCGGCGCCTGGGGATAGCGGCGCGGTTCGTTCACCTGCACCACCTTCAGGCCGGGCTGGGTGAACCGCAGCCAGGCAGTGGTTTCGTAATCGGTGGTGAGGATGGCGTCGGCCAGGTGCGCGCGCGCCATCGCGCCGGTGACGTCGGCCACGGGGCGGAAGTCGCGGCCCAGGATGCGCGCCAGCGGATCCTTCCGGATGGGGACCGGAGCAGCCAGCGCCTGGACATAGACGGCCAGCAGCAGCACCGCCGCCAGCGGCGCGGCCACAAACGAAACCTTGCGCCAGGCCCCTTCGGTGGCGAAAGCGTCGGCCGCCAGAATCGCCAGCGCCGGATAAAGAAAGCACGGCCAGTTGCCCTGCACCCGGTCATGCAGCGCATGGACCAGGAAATAGGCCAGGGCCACGAGAACCGGGGCGGCCAGCACCAGGCGGTCGCTGCCCGCGCGCGCGGTTGCGCGCCAGAGCCCGACAAGCATCAGGACAAAGATCAGCGGAGAGGCCAGTCCGATCTGCGCCGCCACGAATTCGCCCAGGAAACGCAGCGTGAGATGCCCGCCGCCCACGCGCCCGAACTGGAAGGCGAAGGTCTGCCACTGATGCTGCGACTGCCAGAGGATGTGCGGCGCCGCGATCGCGAGCGCCAGGCCCGCGCCCAGGAAGGGCCAGGGCGAGCGCAGCCACGCCCGCGCCTTTCCATCCACAACCAGCCAGACCAGCGCGCCCGCGCCCAGGAACAGCGCCGAATATTTCGACAGCAGTCCCAGCCCTGCCGCCGCACCGGCCGCCAGCCACCATCGCCCGTCCCCGCTCCGTTGCACATGAATCAGGAAACAGAAAAAGGCGGCGCCGGTGAGGATGGACGGCATGTCGGGCGTCGCCGCCAGCATCTCCACCGACGCCATCAGCGTGAGATTGAACAACAGGGCCGCGAGCGCGGCGCGGGCGCGATCCTTCAGCAAAAGGTCCGCGCCCTTCCAGACGAACCAGCTTGCCGGCAGGGACAGCACAAGGCCCGCCAAGCGCACGCCGAAAGGCGTGTCGCCGAACATCAGCGTTCCCATGCGGATCAGCCAGGCGATCATCGGCGGATGATCGAAATAGCCCCAGGCCGGGTGCAGCGACCACAGCCAGTAATAGGCCTCGTCCGCCGACAGCGGCAGCAGCGCCGCCATCATCGCGCGCACGGCGATCAGCACGCCGATGACAAGGATGGAGACTCGCACCGAAATCATGCGGGCGCCATGCGCAGGTCCGCCTCCCCTTTCGTGCGCGGCACGCGCACAGGAGGGGACGGTGGTTTCAGCGCGCGAGGGCGGCCGCCGCCGCCGGGCGGAAGCCGAAACCGGAGGGGGTTCATGAAACGATCCTCACCTTGCCCGCCACACGAACAACGTGGACATCGCATAATTCCACAAGGCGCTCATCACCGCGCCGACTGCGCCGGCGACCCACCAGATGGGCCGCTCGATATAGAGCCACGAGGCCAGGTCCACATTGGCCAGCACGCCCACCGAACCGATCAGGCAGAACAGGACAAAGCCCCGCAGCATGGCCCAGCCCTTGAGGCGCCGGTCGCGATAGGTCAGCTCGTTGTTGAGCAGGAAGTTGCTGGTCATCGCCACCAGCGTCGCCACCACCTGCGCCGCGCGGAAGGGATTGGCGAGCGGCGGCAGCAGCACCAGCGCAAGCCCGAGCGTCATCAGATGCACCGCAAGGCCGATCGTGCCCACGATGGCGAAGAAGATGAAACGCGGGTCCACAAGGTCGCCGGTCATCTTGGCGAAGAGCAGGCCCAGGAATTCCACCCCGATCTGGATGTTGAACTTGCTTTCGCCCGCAAGCCGCGCGCCGAAGCTGTAGGGCTGCTCGGCGATGCGCAGCCGGCTTCCGCCCGTCGCGGCGATGTCGAGCAGGATCTTGAAACCGGCGGGCGACAGGCGCGGCGCGATCTCGTCGAACCGGTCGCGGCGCATCATGAAGAAGCCCGACATGGGATCGGACAGCGGCGTGCCGACCAGCCTTCGGGTCAGCCCGGTGGCCAGCCGCGAGATGCCGCCGCGCGCGCCGGCAAGCCCTTCCGCGCTTCCTCCCGCGACATAACGGGTGGCGGCGACCAGGTCGGCTTCGCCCGCCGCCAGTTTCCCCAGCATCGCGGGCAGCACCTTCTCGTCATGCTGGAGATCGGCGTCGATCACCGCCACGAAGGGGGCGGCGCTGGAAAGCATGCCTTCGATGCAGGCCCCTGCCAGGCCCCGCCGCCCCACCCGGCGGATACAGCGGACCCTGGGATCGAGGCGGGCGATGTCCTTCGCCACCCCGGCGGTGCCGTCGGGGGAATTGTCGTCCACGAAGACAGCTTCCCAGGCGATGCCGGACAGGGCGGCATCCAGCCTGCGGACCAGCTCGGCCACATTGCCCCGCTCCTGATAGGTGGGGACGATGACGGACAGCTGGGGAACGGATAGCTGAGGGACGGGCAGTTGAGCGCTCACGCTGGCCTTGCGCGGGATCCATGAAGGCGGCCTCTTGGTGGCGGGACTGGCGCGGGCCGTCAAGTGGCCGCGGGACCTGTGGGCCCCGCGCGGCACGCCGCCGCGCGCACGAACTTCCGTAAACGAACGGGGAACCCCTCTGGCGGGGACCGCGTTCACGGCGGATGACAAGCGCCGCAATCCTCTGTTCCATGCCGCCGGCCGGGCTTCCGGCCGGCCTGGGCGAAAGCCAGATGCCGGTGCGGCTGGCCGCGCCGCGGGTGCTGGTGGTCGAGGACGAAATGACGGTGGCCATGCTGATCGAGGACATGGTCAGCGAGTTGTCCTATGAGGTCGCAGCCGTGGTGCCGCGGCTGGAGGAGGCCATGAGCCTGCTCGACAGCGACAGCTTCGACATCGCCCTTCTAGACGTCCACCTGGCGGGCAAGACCGTCTTCCCCCTGGCCCACGAGCTGGAGGCGCGCGAAATACCTTTCCTGTTCGCCACCGCCTATGGCCCGCGCGGCATTCCGGAGGAATTCAGCGCCCATCCCGTGCTGCAGAAGCCGTTCGGCCCGGTCGAGCTGAGACGCGCGCTGGTGGAACTGGGCGGCCGCGGCTGAACGCCGGGCGCGGGATACCCGGAATATCAGTGCGCGAAGACCGCGTAGATCACGATGCCCGCGACAACCGCCAGCGCCAGGCTGATGTGAAGCACATAGCGCATCACGCCCAGTTCCTTGCCCTGGCGCGCCTGCTGCGCGTTGAGGGTTATTTTGCCGGTTTCATGCGTCGGGCCGTTTTCACGTGCCTGATTTTCACGTGTCTGGTTTTCACCCGTCTGGCCACCTTCACGCGTCGGCATGGTCCGCCTCCCTCACTCATCCCGTCGCGTGATCGCTGGCGGCGCAAAGGCGCTCCTCCAGCTTCGCGATGGTGGCGTCTATCTCGTCGCGTTCTGCCGGGTCCCTTTCATGCCCGCGCCAGGCGCGCAGTATCTCCATCCGTTCCATGTCGCCGAAGCGGCGGTCGCGCAGCACATCGGCCGGAATCCGGTAGATGCGCGGCGGGTTCCTGCGAATATCCTCAAACAGCTTTTTCTTGCTCAAGCGTGGCTCCATCGCGGCCAGATCGCGCTCTCGCGTCGCCGGCATCAAATCTGTCCCATCACCGCCAGCACAAGCACGATCACCAGGACAAGACCCAGCGCGCTGGAGGGGTAGTAGCCCCAGCCGCGGCTGTAAGGCCAGGATGGCCACGCGCCCAGCAGCAGGAGCAAAAGGACGACGATCAGCAACGTTCCAAGCATTTCCGAAATTCCTTCCCGAATCTTCCCGAAAAAGATCGAGGGGATTATCCAGGAGGGAACACATGCGCTGCACACCGGTTCCGTAGCAAAAACGGGACAATGCTTTTGGCGCGGGTTCCGCCGGACGCGGAACCGCACGAAATAAGGAGTGTGAACGATGAAGCGGAAGCAATCGCATGGGGTCCGGCGGATCATCGCGGCGCTGGCCATCGCGCCGCTGCTGGCCGCGCCGGCTGCCGCCGCCGGCAAGGGCCGCCCCACACGGTCACAGGCAAAGGCCGAGAGAGAGGCGACGCGCCAGTTGAATCTTCAGGCGGCGAACGAAGCGCAGCAGCGCAACGCCGCCGCGCATCCCGCGCCCGCGGCCAGCGATGCGGCCGCGCATGCGCCGGACAACACCCCGCCTGCCGCCGCGCCCACGGCGCCCGTGCAGGTACAGCCATCGCCGCGGCCATAGACCGGCGCCCTGTTCGAGCGGCCCGCTGTTTGCGATGCAGCGCAGCAAGCTTTCGCCGGCAGGACGCGTGCAATTGTCATGACGCGCGCCGGGCTCTAACATTCCCCGATCGTCCTTCTGGGGGAATGGAGCGATGCCGCTGATACCTGCATCCTATATCGAAAACAGTTGGCGCAAGGCGATCGGCGGGCTGGAGTACGGAACGCTCGAATTCATCGCCCCGGACGGCGAGATCACCATCGCGAAAGGCGCGAAGCCCGGACCCGCGGCACGCTTCCGGATCCATGAATGGGATGTCCTGCGCCGGATCATGGCGCGCGGCGACATCGGCCTTGGCGAGGAATTCATCGCCGGCAGTTGGGAAACCGACGATGTCGAGCGGCTGGTGAGCCTGTTCCTGCTCAACCTGGATCATTTCTCCGATTTTTCCCACGGCAACCTGATCAACCGCATCGGCTTTGTGGCCCACAATGCCTTCGTGCGGCGCAATTCCATCGCGGGCTCGGCGCGCAACATCAAGGCCCATTACGACGTGGGCAATGACTTCTATTCGCTGTGGCTCGACAGGAGCATGACCTATTCCTCGGCGCTTTATGACGGCGCGGCCGATCTTTACCGCGCCCAGCAGAACAAATACGAGCGCATCCTCTCCCGGCTGGGGAAGGCGGCGTCCAGCGTGCTGGAGATCGGCTGCGGCTGGGGCGGCTTTGCCGAGCGCGCCAGTGCCGACGGCCACCGGATCACCGGCCTGACCATCTCGCCCGCCCAGCACAAATTCGCCTGCGCGCGGCTGAACGGAGCGGCCGACATCCGGCTCGAGGATTATCGGCGCAGCCGCGGCACCTTCGACGGCATCGTCTCCATCGAGATGTTCGAGGCGGTGGGCGAACAATACTGGCCGCAATATTTCGCCACGGTGGCCGGGCGGCTGAAGCGCGGCGGGCGGGCGGTCATCCAGACCATCACCATCCGCGACGACCTGTTTTCGGCCTATCGCCGCCGCAGCGATTTCGTGCGCCACTATGTCTTTCCCGGCGGCATGCTGCCCAGCCTGCAACGTTTCCGCGAAGAGGCCGAAAAGGCGGGCCTGAAATTCGCAGGCGCCTTCGGCTTCGGCCAGGACTATGCGCGCACCCTGCGCGAATGGCTGACCCGGATGCAGGGGGCGGAGGCCGCGATCCGCGCGCTGGGCCATGACCAGCAGTTCCTGCGCAACTGGCAATTCTATCTGGGCATCTGCGCCGCCACCTTTGCGGTCGCGCGCACCGACGTGGTGCAGGTGGAACTGGTCAACGCCTGACGCCGGAACCGGCGCCCGCCCCGGATCGTCAGGCAACCGCGTCGGCGTCGAACAGCGCCTGCACCACAAGCTGGATGCGGGTCGAGACGCCGAAACGGCGCTTGGCATCCTCGACATGCTTGTGCACCGTGCATTCGCTGATGCCCAGGAGGCGGCCGATCTCCCAGTCGCTCTTGCCCCGCGCCACCAGCACCACGCAGTCGCGCTGGCGCGGCGTGAGCTGCGGCCCCTCTGTCCGGCGGGCGGGCGGGCGGTTCAGGTGCAGGCTTTCGGCGACATCGAAGGCCAGCGCGCCGACATAATGGGCCGCCGCCAGCGATCCCAGCGGCAGCGGCGTGCCGTTGCCGGTGAGGAAGGTGCAGCAGCCTGCAAAGACGCCATAGCTGCCCGCCTCACCCGCGGTGCATGGGCGATGCACGGGTACGGTCACCGCAGCCCCCACGCCTGCGGCATGGGCGGCGGCCAGGAAATCATGCTGGTCCGGCGCCGGGCCGGTCAGCCGGGGAATCTCGCACCACAGGAACGGCGCAAGCGACTGCGACGCCGCCGCCAGTACCGCCCCGCTTGCCGTGGCGGCGATGGCATTCCAGCCGGCCGGCATGTCGGAGAGCCATGCCTCGCCAGCCGGGCCCTGCAGCAGCAGATGATGGAAGCCCAGCGTACGGACGGCTTCGCACAGAATGGTACGCAGCCCGGCCAGATCGCGCGCGCGGCGTGCGGCGCGGGTGAAATCATGCACGGTTCGCGGGCGGGCGCGCACGGGCGGTTCCTTCAGCAGCAGATCCAGCGTTTCGGGCATCGGCGAATCTATAGCCGGAAATTCCAGAACCGGAAATTTGGCGCCGGGTTTCACATTGTGCGGACGTGCAATCGTGTAACCATATCGGCGCGAGATGCCGGCGCCGCCGGCCGCCGCCGCCGCCGCCGACGAGAGGATATGCCGATGCCCGACAGCCCACAGGTCCAGGTGCTGGCCATTTGCGGTTCGCTGCGCAAGGGCTCCTTCAACCGCATGGCGATGCAGGCGGCCATCGCCCGCGCCCCCGCGGCCATGACGGTCACGGAAGGGCCGATCGGCGACATCCCGCTCTACAACGAAGATGTGCGCGCCGAGGGCGATCCGCCCGCGGTGGCGCGCCTCAAGGAGCAGGTGAAGGCCGCCGATGCGCTGCTGTTCGCCACGCCGGAATACAATTACGGCATGCCCGGGGTGCTCAAGAACGCGATCGACTGGGTGTCGCGGCCACCCTCGAGCTCGCCTTTCGACGGCAAGCCGGTGGCCATCCTGGGCGCAAGCATGGGCATGATGGCCACGGTCCGGAGCCAGCTTCAGCTGCGCCAGACCTGCCTTGCCCTCAACATGCAGCCCGTGACCCGGCCCGAGGTGCTGATCGCCCAGGCGCAGAACCGGTTCGAACCGGACGGGACGCTGAAGGACGAAATGACCGGCAAGTTCATCGGCCAGCTGATGCAGGCGCTTTATGACTGGACGATCCGGCTGAAATCCTGATCCTTGCCCCCTATGTCCGCGGGGATACCGCGCCCTTCCCGCTGCGGCCATAAATCCGCTTCCCTCCCATGAAAGATCGGTTATGGAGAGGCCCGTTGCGGGGGGCAGCCGGAAGGGTTTCGTACATGCTTAGCAGGAGTTTCATCGCGCTGGCGCTGCTGGCGGGCACCAGCATCGCGGCCAATGCCGCAGATCCCGTAAAGGGCAAGGAAGTCTTCAAGCGCTGCGCGGTCTGCCACACCGACGAAAAGGGCGGCGGTGACGGCCTGGGCCCCAACCTGTTCGGTATCGTGGGCCGCAAGGCCGCGACCCGTCCGGGCTTTGCCTATTCGGCGCCGCTGCAGAAGTCCGGGATCATATGGACCCCGGCCAACCTCCAGAAATGGACGGCGGGTCCCGGCCGCATGGTTCCCGGCACCAGGATGGCGTTCGCCGGCGTCACCAGCAAAAGCCAGCAGGCCGACCTGGTTGCCTATCTGGCATCCCGGAAATAGCCGCCCTTTCCGCGTTCCCGGCCTGCCGGACCCTATGCCGGAGTCTGCATGGACTTTTGGGGCGCGGCTGAATGACGCAGTATCACCGATTAACCATGTTTGCAGCAAGCGAACGGGCGCAGGGCCGCCCATGCATGTGGATTCGTTGACAGGTTCGCGCTGCCGCGCCTAGTTTTTGCACCGCACAAGAAACGGACGGCACCCCGGCCGATACCGCCGGGGTGAGCAAGACTTGGAGAATCCGCCGTCCGAAGGGGTTCTAGGGAAGCACGATGAAGGTATTGGTGCCCGTCAAACGGGTGATTGATTTCAACGTGAAGGTCCGCGTGAAGGCAGACCAGAGCGGCGTGGACCTGGCGAATGTCAAAATGTCCATGAATCCGTTCGACGAGATCGCCGTGGAAGAGGCGGTGCGGCTGAAGGAGAAAGGCAAGGCCGCCGAGGTCGTCGCGGTCTCCATCGGGCCCGCCCAGGCCGCCGACACGATCCGCACCGCGCTGGCCATGGGCGCCGACCGCGGAATCCTGGTGAAGGCGGAAGGAACCGTCGAGCCGCTGGCGGTGGCCAAGATCCTCAAGGCCGTCGTGGAGGCGGAGAAGCCCGACTTCGTGATCTGCGGCAAACAGGCCATCGACGATGATTCCAACCAGGTGGGCCAGATGCTGGCGGCACTGCTGGGCTGGCCCCAAGGAACCTTTGCCCACGCGCTGGCGCTGGAGGGTGGCCAGGCCAAAATCGCGCGCGAGATCGACGGCGGGCTTCAGACAGTGGAGGTGACGCTGCCAGCGGTGATGACCACCGACCTGCGCCTCAACGAGCCGCGCTATGCCTCGCTGCCCAACATCATGAAGGCGCGCAAGAAACCCATCGCGGAAACCACGCCCCAGGCGCTGGGCGTGGATGCAACCCCGCGCCTGAAAGTGCTCAAGGTCAGCGAGCCCCCGAAGCGCGGCGCAGGCGTGAAGCTGGGCGGCATTGCCGAACTGCTCGACAGGCTCAAGGCCGACGGCGTTCTGTCATGAGGAGTCCGTAATGGCTTCGCTGGTCATAGCCGAGCACGACAATGCCGCGCTCAAGGATGCCACCCACAAGACGGTGACGGCCGCCGCCGCCATTTCCGCGCCGGTGCATGTGCTGGTGGCGGGCGAGAGCTGCGCCGCCGTGGCGGACGCCGCGGCCAGGATCGCTGGCGTCGAAAAGGTGCTGCTGGCCGACGCCCCGCACTATGCGCGCATGCTGGCCGAGCCGATGGAGGCGCTGATCCTGTCGGTGGCGGATGGATATGACGCCATCCTCGCCCCCGCCACGACCACCGGCAAGAACATCCTGCCGCGCGTGGCGGCGAAGCTGGACGTGCAGCAGGTTTCGGAGATCCTGAAAGTGGTCGCGCCCGACACGTTCGAGCGGCCCATCTATGCGGGCAACGCCATCGAAACCGTGCAGGCGCCGGCGGGAAAGAAAGTGATCACCGTGCGCACCACCGCCTTCCGCCCGGCCGCGGACGGCGGCAGCGCCGCGGTCGAGAAGATGCCGGCGGCGGCCGATCCGGGCACGTCGAAATTCGCCGGCGAGGCCCTGTCGAAGTCGGAACGGCCCGAACTCACCTCGGCCAGGATCATCATCTCGGGCGGGCGGGGCCTTGGCTCGGCGGAGCATTTCAAGCTGCTGGATTCCATCGCCGACAAGCTGCATGCCGCCGTGGGCGCAAGCCGCGCGGCGGTCGATGCCGGTTATGTGCCCAACGACTATCAGGTGGGCCAGACCGGCAAGGTGGTCGCGCCCGACCTGTACATCGCGGTGGGCATTTCCGGCGCGATCCAGCATCTGGCGGGGATGAAGGACTCCCGCGTCATCGTCGCCATCAACAAGGACGAAGAGGCTCCTATCTTCCAGGTCGCCGACTATGGCCTGGTGGGGGACCTGTTCAAGCTGCTGCCCGAGCTCGACCAGGAGCTGGGCAGGCGCGGATTCAAGTAAAGGCAGGCAACATGGCTGTTGAGAAGATCGGCGTCGTTGGCGCAGGACAGATGGGAACCGGCATCGCGCATGTGCTGGCGCTGGCCGGCTATGACGTGGTGCTGGACGACATCAACAAGGAGGCGCTGGCCAAGGCGCTGGGCCTGATCGAAAAGAACATGCAGCGCCAGGTCGCCAAGGGCACGATCCGGGAAGACGAGGTCAAGCCCGCCCTGACGCGCATCCGCACCACCCAGTCGCTGGACGATCTCAGGGACCGCGACCTGGTGATCGAGGCCGCCACCGAGGACGAGGCGGTCAAGAAGAAGATCTTCCAGGACCTGTGCACCCGCATTTCCGACAAGGCGATGATCGCCACCAACACCTCATCCATATCGGTGACGCGGCTGGCGGCGGCCACCGACCGGCCGGAGAATTTCATCGGCCTGCATTTCATGAATCCGGTGCCGGTGATGCAGCTGGTGGAGGTGATCCGCGGCATCGCCACCAACGATGCGACCTTCCAGGCCGCGCTGGAGATCGTCAGGAAAGTCGGCAAGACCGCCGCCTATGCCGAGGATTTCCCCGCCTTCATCGTCAACCGCATCCTGCTGCCGATGATCAACGAGGCGGTCTATACCCTGTATGAGGGCGTGGGCAATGTGGATGCCATCGACACCGCGATGCGGCTGGGCGCCAATCATCCGATGGGGCCGCTGCAACTGGCCGACTTCATCGGCCTGGATACCTGCCTGTCGGTGATGCAGGTGCTGTACGAAGGGCTGGCCGATTCCAAATACCGCCCCTGTCCGCTGCTGGTGAAATATGTCGAGGCCGGATGGCTGGGCCGCAAGACGGGGCGCGGCTTCTATGACTATCGCGGGGAACATCCCGTACCGACGCGGTAGATCCGTCCAAACCGGGCGCCGAGGCCGAGCCTGTCCTAGCTTCCGGTGATGCGCTTGAAATAGGCGACGGCATCCGGGCTGTCCCAGTCCGCCGGCCCTTCCGCCTTGGCGATCACATTGCCCTTGGGGTCGATCAGCGCCGTCATGGGAAGGCCATAGGCGCCGAAGCTGCGTATCATGGCGATGTCGCTGTCGCGGTAGACGCCCAGCGCGCCGGCCTGATGGCTCTTGAGGAAGCCCGCCGCATCCACATCGCCCCGGTCTGTGTTCACCGCGATCACCTGCACGCCGGGCGCGAAGACCTTGAGCCGCGCCAGCGCGGGCAGTTCGGCCACACAGGGCGCGCACCAGGTGGCCCAGAGATTCAGAAGCACATACCGGCCCCTGAGGCTTGCCAGCGTATGGCGGACGCCCTGGGCGTCGGTGAAAGCCACATCGGGGGCGGGTTTGGGCGTTTTTTCCAGCTTCAGCGCGGCCAGTTCGGACGGCGGGGCAAGCCCCTGATGGACAGAAACCAGCCCTTTCCCATATAGAACGCCCAACACGACCGCGACGATCAGGGCCGACACAATGATGATTTTCTTGGTCATGGTCCCGGTTTCAGGATGAAGCAATGAGCGCCAACAAGATGTGGGGCGGACGGTTTGAATCCGGCCCCGCCGCCATCATGAGGGAGATTACCCCCTCGATCGATTTCGACAAGCGCCTGGCGGGCGAAGACCTGGCGGGCAGCCGCGCCCATTGCCGCATGCTGGCGGCGGAAGGCATCATCTCGAAGGACGACGGCAAGGCCATCCTGGACGGGCTGGACGCCATCGAGAAGGAAATCGCGGAAGGCCGTTTCGTCTTCCGGCGCGAACTGGAAGACATCCATCTCAATATCGAGGCGCGTCTGGCCGAACTGATCGGGCCGGCGGCGGGGCGGCTGCACACCGCGCGGTCGCGCAACGATCAGGTGGTGACCGATTTCCGGCTGTGGGTGCGCGGCGCCTGCGAGCGCGCCGACGCCGGATTGCTGGCCCTGCAGCGGGCGCTGTTCGCGCAGGCCGAACAGCATGCCGCCACCATCATGCCGGGCTTCACCCACATGCAGGTGGCCCAGCCTGTGACCTTCGGCCATCACATGATGGCCTATGTCGAGATGTTCGCGCGCGACCGCGGCCGGCTCGAGGACGCGAAGAAGCGGCTGAACGAATCGCCGCTGGGCGCCGCGGCGCTGGCCGGAACCTCCTTTCCCATCGACCGCGACGCCACCAGCCATGCGCTGGGCTTTTCCCGGCCGATGCGCAATTCGATGGATGCGATCAGCGCGCGCGATTTCGCGCTGGAATATCTGGCGGCGTGCAGCATCTGCGCGGTGCACCTGTCGCGGCTGGCCGGCGAGCTGGTGCAATGGTCCACACCCGCCTTCGGTTTCGTGCGGCTGTCGGACGCCTTCACCACCGGCTCCTCCATCATGCCGCAAAAGCGCAATCCCGACGCCGCCGAGCTGATCCGCGGCAAGACGGGCCGGGTGCTGGGCGATTTCGTGGCGCTGGCCACCGTGGTCAAGGGCCTGGTGCTGACCTATGGCACCGACCTTCAGGAAGACAAGGAACGGGTGTTCGATGCCGCCGACACGCTGGAGCTTTCTCTTGCGGCCATGGCGGCGATGATCGCCGATTTGACCGCCCAACCGGAAAAGATGCGCGCGGCCTGCGAGCCGGGCTTTCCCACCGCCACCGATCTGGCGGACTGGGTGGTGCGGGTCTTGAAGAAGCCGTTCCGTGAGGCCCATCACATCGCCGGCTCCATCGTCAAGCTGGCGGAGGACAAGGGCGTGACGCTGGACAAGCTGCCGCTTG
>DASZVO010000036.1:0-39751 GCA_035547015.1 Rhizomicrobium sp.
CTTCGGCAAAGGTATGGGCTTCCAGGTCGCAGCCGCCGGTATAGGCGCTGGGGTAGAAATAGACCACGGTTGGCCCCTTTTTCAGGGCATCTTTCAGCGAGAAGTCAAATTCCTTGCCACCCAGGCTGGCGCGGGCGGTGAAATCGGGCGCGGCGTCGCCCACTTTGAGCGCAGCCAGGGCAGGGGTCGCCGAAAAGGCCGCCAACAGGCCCAGTACAAGGTGCTTTTTCATCGGGTCGTCCTCAAAATTGGGCGCCGGAACGCTATCATGCTCCGGCCTATGGTTGAAGGATGGGGCCAAGGTAAGGTGTCCCCGGTCAGTTCGCCCGTGCGCGCTGGCCGTTACAGGAGAGGCGGAAAATGGGCGTTCAGGCCTTGGAGCATGTCACCATTCGTTGTGCCCAACTGGGCCGCACCCGCGATTTCTATGTCGAGCTGATGGGCCTGACCGAAGGTGACCGCCCGGCCTTTCCCTTCCGCGGCTATTGGCTTTATCTGGGCGGTGTTCCGGTAGTCCATCTGGTGGAAGCCAGTGACACCGCCGGCGCCTGGGGCCGGGAGGCGGCGGCGCCCGTGGCCGAAGACGGCACCGGAGCGTTCGATCATCTCGCCTTCCATGGCGATGATTTCGAGGGCATGCGGGCGAAGGTGAAAGACGCCGGCCTGGTCTTCAAGGAGCGCATCGTGCCGGGCGGGCGGCTGAAGCAGCTCTTTGTGCCTGATCCAGAAGGCGTGCTGGTCGAGATCAACTTCCGCAATTAATCCTTGTTTTCGGGCCCTCTGAGGCGGATATCGGTATAGGGCGTGCCGTCCAGATGAGTGTAGAGGGCCGGCACGCCGCCAGCGGGATACACCAGATCTATGCCGGGATAATGGGCGCCATCGCCGGGAACGCGGGTGCCGATTTCCAGCAGCATCGCGTCGGAGCCGCTGCGGTTGATCAGATGATGGCCATCCTCCTCACCGGCCTTGAAACCGGCACAGTCGCCGGCCTTCAGCACTTCTTCGCCGGCGTTGGTGACCAGCACCACTTCGCCTTCCAGCACATAGACGAACTCGTCCTGCTCGAGATGCCAGTGCCGCTGGCTTGACCAGGCGCCCGGCGGCAGCCGCAACAGGTTGACGCCGAACTGGGTCAGGCCCGCCGCATCGCCCAGGCGACGGCGTTCACGCGTCCGGCAGGGTTCGTCATAGGGCGGTGGATAGAAAGAGCCGGCACGCGATTGCAAATTCGCCGGGTTGATGCGCTTGGCCATGGGGCTTCCCAAAAAGAAACGGCCCGCAAGCTTAATGCGGGCCGTTGCCTGGAAGCCATGCCGATTTGGCAATTAATCCTTCGCGCGCTCGACGTAGGAACCGTCCGCCGTCATCACCACCACCCTGGTGCCCGTCGTGATGTGGGTGGGCACCATGGTCTTGACGCCATTGGACAACAGGGCCGGCTTGAACGAGCCCGACGCGGTCTGCCCCTTCACCACCGGCTCGGTCTCCACGATCTCGAAGGTGGCGCGCTGGGGAATTTCGATGGAGATGGCGTTGCCTTCGAACAGCTGCAGCTGCACGTCCATATTCTCGGTCAGATAAGGCGCGGCATCGCCCACCACATCGGCGCCCACATGCAGCTGGTCGAAGGTCTCGGGCTGCATGAACACATACTGTTCGCCGTCCTGGTAAAGATACTGATAGTCCTGGTGCTCGACAAAGGCCTTTTCGACGCTGTCGGTGGTGCGCAGCCGCTCGACCGTCTTCACCCCGTCGCTGATGCGGCGCATTTCCAGATGGGTGACGGGCGTGCCCTTGCCCGGATGGATATTCTCGGCGCTGATGACCAGATAAAGCTTGCCGTCCTTCTCCAGGACGTTGCCTTTGCGCACAGAGCTGGCGATAACCGAAACCACGGAAAACCTCTCGAAAAGCCGGAAATTGCCGGAAATTTTGGAAGGGTCTTTAGCAAAGGAGGGGGGCAGGCGCAAATGCCCTGGTGGACGCCCGAGAACCATGCCGACCGGCGGCCCCTGCTTGTCCGGCGAGGACGGATAAAGGCCGCTTGCCGGGCTTATTTCGAGGGCCTGGGCTTCACCGAAGTCGAATGCGGCGCGCTGGCGGTCTCGCCCGGCAACGAGGTCCATCTGCACGCTTTCGAGACGGCGCTGACCGCCCCCGACGGCACGGTCCGGCCCCTGTATCTGCATACATCGCCCGAATTCGCCGCCAAGAAGCTGCTGGCGGCGGGCGAGACGAAAATCTTCGAGTTCGCCCGCGTGTTCCGCAACCGGGAGCGGGGGCGGCTGCATGCGCCGGAATTCACGCTGCTGGAATGGTATCGGGCGCAGGAAGACTATGACGCGGTGATCGGCGATTGCCTGGCGCTGCTGCGCATGGCGGCGGATGTGGCCGAAGCGCCGGTCCTGCGCCATCGCGGCCGGGAATGCGACCCGTGCGCCCAGGCCGACCGGCTGACCGTGGCCGAGGCTTTCACCCACTTCGCCGGCATCGACCTTCTGGCGACGGTTTCGGCGGACGGCCAGGGCGATGCCTTCGCCCTGCGCGCAAAGGCCCGCCGCGCGGGCATCGATGTATCCGATGACGACGGGTGGTCCGACATGTTCGCCAAGGTCCTCACATTGCGGGTCGAGCCACGTCTGGGACTGGAAAGGCCCACGGTGCTTTACGAATATCCGGCCTGCGAGGCGGCGCTGGCGCGCGTCAGCCCGCGCGACGCGCGCGTGGCCGAACGGTTCGAGCTTTATTGCTGCGGCGTGGAACTGGCCAACGGCTTCGGCGAGCTGACAGACCCGGTGCAGCAGCGCGCCCGCTTCGAGCGCGACATGGCCCGGAAGGAACAGATCTATGGCCGGCGCTATCCGCTGGACGAAGAGTTCCTGGCGGCGCTGGCCCTGATGCCGCCCGCCAGCGGGGTGGCGCTGGGGTTCGACCGGCTGGTGATGCTGGCGACCGGTGCGCCGAACGTGGATTCGGTTTTATGGACGCCCCTGCAAACCTGACCGGTTTCGCTCCCTTGCCCGTTGAAGCCGGTAGAGCAAGTCATAACCGGATTGCAGCTTTCGGGGTGGTCAAAATGCTGCAACTGCGTAGGCTTCGCCCGCCATGACCGACACCACCGCCCCCGAGGCCAACCCCGCCAGACTGGTCCAGAACACCACCTTCACCGTGCTGTTCGCCATCGCCTTCTGTCACCTGCTCAACGACATGATGCAGGCGGTGATCCCGGCCATCTACCCCACGATCAAGGCGAACTTCCATCTGAGCTTCGCCCAGATCGGCCTGATCACGCTGGCCTTCCAGTGCACCGCCTCGCTGCTTCAGCCGATGGTGGGTGTGCTGGCCGACATCAAGCCCATGCCCTATTCGCTGGCGGGCGGCATGGTGGCCACCCTGATCGGGCTGGTGGCGCTTTCGACCGCGGGCAGCTATCCGGTCGTGCTGGTGGCCGCGATGCTGGTGGGTCTGGGTTCTTCGGTATTCCACCCCGAATCCAGCCGCGTGGCGCGCATGGCCTCGGGCGGGCGGCACGGCCTGGCCCAGTCGCTGTTCCAGGTTGGGGGTAATACCGGCTCGGCGTTGGGACCGCTGACGGCGGCTTTCCTGGTTTCCATCTGGGGCCAGCACGCGGTGGCCTGGTATGCGGCCTGCGCGCTGATCGGCATCGTGGTGCTGTACAATGTCGGCACCTGGTACAAGCATCACGGCCTGGCGCGCATCAAGCAGGCGAACAGGCATGTCGCGGCCACCAACCTGCCGCGCGGCAAGGTGGCGGCCAGCATCGCGATCCTGCTGCTGCTGATCTTCAGCAAGTATTTCTATCTCGCCAGCATCACCAGCTATTTCACCTTCTACCTGATCCACACCTTCGGCGTGTCGGTCAGGACCGCCCAGGTGCATCTGTTCCTGTTCCTGGGCGCGGTGGCGGCGGGCACCTTCATGGGTGGGCCGCTCGGCGACCGCTTCGGGCGCAAATACGTGATCTGGTTCTCGATCCTGGGCATGCTGCCGTTCACGCTGATCCTGCCCTATGCCAACCTGTTCTGGACGGGCGTGCTGTCGGTGATCGTAGGCGTCATCATGGCCAGCGCCTTTCCGGCCATCGTGGTCTATGCGCAGGAACTTCTGCCCGGAAAGGTCGGGATGATCGCGGGACTGTTCTATGGCTTTTCCTTCGGCATGGGCGGCATCGGCGCGGCCGTGCTGGGGGCGCTGGCGGACGCCACCTCCATCACCTATGTCTATAAGGTATGCGCCTTCCTGCCGGCGATCGGGCTGCTGACCGTGTTCCTGCCGAACTTCAAGTCCAGGAAATGAGTGCCCTGGAAGATGTCGCCCGCCGCTATGCGGTGGCGGTGTCGCCGCATCTTCTGGCGCTGATCGATCCATCCGATCCGCGCGATCCCGTCGCGCGCCAGTTCCTGCCCTCGCCGGCGGAGCTCGACACGCGGCCCGAAGAGCTGGCCGATCCCATCGGCGATCAGGCCCATGCGCCGGTGGCAGGCATCGTGCACCGCTACAGGGGCCGCGTGCTGTTCAAGGCGGTGGCGGCCTGCCCCGTCTATTGCCGGTTCTGCTTCCGCCGCGAGATGGTGGGGCCGGGCCGGGAGAATGCCCTGTCGCCCGAAGCCTTCGAGGCCGCGCTGGCCTATATCGCCGCGCACGATGAGATCCGCGAGGTGATCCTCACCGGCGGCGATCCCTTCATCCTGTCGCCGCGCCGCGCGGGCGAAATCACCCGCCGCCTTGCGGCCATCCCCCATGTGCGGGTGATCCGCTGGCATACCCGTGTGCCCGTCACCGATCCGGCACGTGTGACGGATGAACTGGTTGCGGGGCTGCATGCGCCGGGCGCGACGAGCTGGGTCGCGGTCCATGCCAATCATCCGCGCGAGTTCGCGCCCGAAGCTCGCGCGGCCATCGCGCGGCTGGTGGACGGCGGCATTCCGCTGGTGAGCCAGTCGGTGTTGCTGCGGGGCGTGAATGACGATGTGCAGACGCTGGCGGCGCTGATGCGGGCCTTCATCGACAACCGCATCAAGCCCTATTATCTGCATCATCCCGACCTGGCGCCGGGCACCGCGCATTTCCGCCTGGGAATAGAAGACGGCCTGGCGCTGGTGCGCGGACTGCGCGCGCAACTGTCGGGGATCGAGATGCCCGCCTATATGCTCGATATCCCCGGCGGCTTCGGCAAGGTGCCGCTGGAAAGCGACCATGTCGAACGCACGCCGTCCGGCCATCGCATCCGTGACCACCAGGGCCGCTGGCATGATTATCCCGTTCACCATGGGTGATCTTGCGCCGCCATCCAGCCCCGGACGCGAATCTTCGAGGATATGCGCGCCCGATTTCTGAATGGCCGGGCCAGGCCCGGCCATGACATGTGCTGCTACATCGCCTGGACGCCGGGGCTCCTGCCGCGCAGCCGCTTGAAGAAGGCGCTGACCTTGTGGCGGGTCTGTTCGCGCCACACCACGCTTTCGTCCGTCACCCAGTTGAGCTGGATCACGCGGCGCGGCCCTTCAAAGGCATGGAAGCCGTGCCAGGCATTGGGCTGGTTCCGGAAGATCAGCAGCGTACCTTCCTCGGGCGGTACTTCCGCGATCACGTCGTCCAGATCGTCAGGTCCGCGCAGCAGGCGCAGGCGGCCGGTCTTCGCCTCCCAGGCATTGTTCATGTAGATCAGCACGGTGATCAGCTTGGTGCGGCTGTCGGTGTGGATCTGGCCGTCGCGCGCCGCCGACACGCCGCGCGCCGTCACCATCGTGGGACGGCCCGTCAGATCGACGCCCAGCTTGCGCTCCACCGCCCTGGTGAATTCCGGTCCCTGTATCGCCGCGATCAGTCCGGCGAAGGCCGGGCCGTATTTCAGCGTGGGCAGCGGGAACGAGCCCGGATGAGTCACAAGCGGATAATCGGCATTGATGGCCGCCATCGCCGCGTGCTTCACGAAATGCGGCACCATCGCATGGGCGAAAGGCTCGCGCGCCAGGGGCGCAGCCTCGAAAGCCTCCAGGTCGATCGGCAGGTCGGCGGGCAGGGCGCTCATGGCGCAAGGGACATACTATCCGCGCGGCGAAAAGGCAAAGGCCGGCCGCAAACGCGGGAAGGGACGGGAGCGTTGCCCTCCCGTCCCCCCGCTCCGGCTCGCCTAATGGCCCCCGAGCGAACCGGAACCTGTCAGTTCGTGGAATAGTGGATGATCTGCGCGGTGTTGCCGACCGCGCTGGACGACAGACCCACCGTGCCGCCGACGTTGAAGACATTGGCATTGACGCTCGAGACGACGCCCGAATTGTTCAACTGGTGCGAGATCACCGGCATGTTGGGGGCGTTGGAATCCGCCTCCAGGCTGTTGCCCAGCGACGTGCTCTGCACCACCGCATTGCCGGCCACATTGGAGATATTGGTGTTGATGGCCGCATAGGGATCGCTGGCATGGCAGGCCTGGCTGGACTTGATGGCGGTCAGCACCGGATCGGTCGAGATGCCCGCGCCGTTGCACACAACCTGGTTCTGGATGCCGACATTGCCCCAGACGTTGTTGGCGTCGATGTTGACGTTCGAGCCGATGGTCGCGCTCGAGCCGACGAACTGGTTGTTGGTCACACGGGTGTCGTTCATGGTCGTCACGTCGAGCATGTTGCCCGCGGCGGAGCCCTGCGCGACCGCGTCGCCGCCCACCGTGTCCACGCTGGCGTTGAGGTTCGACCAGTCAGTCTGCAGGTTGACCTGGCCGTTGACGATCTCACTGCCGACGCCCTGGGCAAGCGCAGACGCGGCCGGAAGCGCCAGAAAGGCCGAAGCGGCGAGAAGGATGGCTATGCGTTTCATGGTCGAAGCTCCTGGAATGTTGTGTGTCATGCGGATCGGTTCAAAGGCCGCCACGCAGCCGCACCGCGCTTGCGGGAAGGGCATCGCGCCGGTCGTCTTCGCGCGCCAGCTGCTGGCCGGCGGTGGAGCGGGGTGCGTGCGGCTGCAGCGGCTTCGGCTGCGGCCTGGCCATCGGCGTGGACTGCGGCGCGGGCTGCGTGAACTGCACGGGGCGATAGTAGGGCCGTTCGCCCGGCTCGCGCAGCGGATCGTCCTTCGTGTTCAGCGGGATGGCGCAGGCGCCGGCCGGCGCGCGATAGACGCGGGTGATCATCTCCAGCGTGGCGCGCTCGATCACCGAGCGTACCGCCAGCTGGATGGGCTCCAGCGCGCTTTCGCCCACGCTGACGTCGAAGAAGTTGGTGCCCAGGAAGTCGAACACGCCCGCCGAGATCTGGCGGCCGATGATCTGCTTCTGGTAGGAGATCACATCGGCCACTTCCAGCGTGTTGGTGTTCACCAGCCGCATGTCGAGGCCAACGTTCATCACATAGAGGCTGCCCGAAGCGGTGCCGGTGGTGGCGTTGGTGGCGGTGCCCCCGCCGTTGCCGTTCGCATTCTCGGAGCGGATGTTGAAGTTGAGTTCGGTGATGCCGCCCACGATGTAATAGTCCGAGCCGGGGATCGAGCCCGCCATGATCTTGCGGAAATCGCCGCCCTGGGGCGTGGGATTGGGGCCGTCGCCGATCAGCTTGTTGTTGGCGTATTTGAGTTCCATCTCGGCCACCGACGTGTCGAAACGCTCGACCATGTGCACGCCCGCCTTGTTCAGCGCGCTCATCGCCATCAGCGCCGCGCCTGCCGTGACTTTGCGGCCCGAACCGTCGGCCTCGGTCTTGCCGGTATAATCGGCGATCTGGCCGACCGCGATGCGCACCGGCCGCTGGCGCACATAGGCGCTCATGCAGCGCAGCGCCGCCGAATAGGGGGTTTCGTTGCTGATCACCGGCGCGCCGCCGATGGGCGCGGTGTAGCGGCCCAGGCTGTCGGCGCCGGGGCTGATGCAGCCTGCCAGCGGCGCCGCGGCCAGCGCGACGAGCAGGGGTTTGAACAGATGTTTACGCGTGCGGGACATTTGACTGGGCCTTTGGTGCGGACGCTTCAGTGCCGGTTCAGGTCGGCGGTCGCCGTCTGATTGCCGTTGTTGACCTGCGAGGAATTGACGATGGTGGTGTTGTGGCTTCCCACCACAACGACGTTGAGCTGGTTGCCGATCGCGGTGGCCTGGCCATAGCTGTTCGGTGTGCCGGTCACGCCCACGCCGCCGGCATAGCCGGACGACTGGGCTCCGGCGTAGGCGCCGGTGCCGGCATAGGAATAGGTGGACGACGTGACCTGCCCGTTCACCAGCGTCAGGTTGCCGCTCGCGTCGCGCATCGAATAGTTCGACGCCTGGTTCTGGGTTGTGGCGCTATAGCCGTTATAACTGGCGGAGTTGGTCCAGTCGGCTGCCCTGGCGGTGGTCCCGGCGATCAGGAACAGACCGAACGCCACGATCTTCGGGGCCGTAAAATTCTGCCAAGAGCTCATCACGATTTTTCCGGTGCTGCTGACCGGACATCAGCAACCGCCATGCCAGCGGCCTTAACCGGCGTTAGGATTTCGCTGCCCCGTGCCGGGACGGCGCGCCGCAAAAAAGCCCGGAAAAGGCCGAAAACCCCGCGGGCCCGGCTGCGCGGATTCACCTTCAAGGGCGGTTTGTCCCGAATCCGGTCATGCGCCCGTGGCGCGGCCGCGGCCCGCCGGACCTGCGGCGGCACCCAATTGTTTCACCGCGGCACATCGCCCCCGCGTCCGGCCCTTTGTTGGCGCGGGCGGCGAACATGCTTAAAGAGGCGGCATGGCCTTCCTGCAATCCTCGCCCCCGCGCCAGCCCATGTTCCGCGCGCCATCCGTGGTGCTGTGGCTGATCGCGGTCCTGGGGGCGGCCCACGCCGCGCGCGTGACGCAGAACGAGGATCTGAGGCTTGAGATCGTCAGCAACTACGCCTTCATCCCGGCCCGCTACAGCCGGGCTTTCCTCGAAAGCCACCGGCTTGACCCCGGCACCTGGTGGGAGCGCGCCGTTCCTTTCGTCTCCTATATGGGACTGCACAACGACCTGACCCATCTCATCATCAACTGCCTGTGGCTGCTGGCCTTCGGGCCCATCGTGGCGCGCCGGCTGGGGGCGATGCTGTTCCTGCTCTTCTTCGTCGTGTGCGGCGTGGCGGGAGCGGCCACCTACCTGGCCTTCAACTGGGGCAGCGAGGTGCCGGTCGTGGGGGCATCCGGCGCCATATCCGGCCTGATGGCGGCGGCCCTCAGGATGCTGCCCGGCCAGACTCCGCCCTGGATGCTGGGCCGCGCGCCGGGCGACGCGCCGCTCTCCCCGATCTTCTCCCGCCAGATCCTGATCTTTTCGGCGATCTGGGCGGGCATCAACCTGCTGGCGGGACTGACGGGCATGGGCATGGGCGGCGAGCGCGGACTGATCGCCTGGCAGGCGCACCTGGGCGGCTTCCTGGCCGGGCTGCTGCTCTGCGGGCCATTCGATTCCTTAAGGCCGCGCGAGGTCGGCCACCCGCTCAACGACTAGCGGCCCAGGATCGCCGGGGCTATCGTCGCGCCCATGACCCGCGGGGCGCTTCTGGGTTTGGGCTTGGCGATCGCCGCAGCCGGAGCGGCGGCGGCGCAGTCCGTGCCCGAAAGTGTCACGGTCACCGGCACAAAGTCCCATCAGGTGATCGAGAAATTCGTGGAGAGCCTGGCCACGCCCACCCGGATCGCGGGCAAGATCGCGCGCTGGGAGGTGGGCGTGTGCCCGCTCACGGTGGGTTTGAAGTCCGCCTTCACCAAATACATCAGCCGGCGCGTTCGCGATGTGGCGGCCAAGGCCGGCGTGCCAGTCAGCGCTACGGCGGATTGCAAGCCCAATATCGAGATCGTCTTCACCACCACGCCGCAGGGACTTCTGGATAATGTCCGCAAGGACCGTCAGGTGTTGCTGGGCTATCACGACAACAGCGGGCAGGCCGAACGGATGGCGAAAATCACCCATCCCATCCAGGCCTGGTACGCCACCGCCACTGTGGACCTCCGTGGCAAGAGCGTGCTCGACAGCCCCGCCTTTCAAGGCGTAGGGGAGCAGGCTGGGGTCCAGGGCGATGCGGGCCAATTGATATGGAGCGCCGCCGCCGTCACCGGCTCGCGCCTGGGCGATGGCAAGTCCAGCGCGCTCTACCACGTCATCATTGCCGCCAACCCCGACAAGCTGGCGGACTATGAGATGGGGTCGCTGGGCGATTACATCGCCATGCTGGCGCTGTCCCAGCCCGCATCGCCTGACACCTGCCTGGCGCTCCCCAGCATCCTGAACATGCTGGCCCCGGACTGCGAGCGCAAGGCCGACGCGCTGACCGCGAATGACATGGCCTATCTCAGCGGGCTTTACCGGATGAGTCCCGGCAGCACCTTGCGGACGCAGCAGGACGAGATCGCCTACCGGATGGAACAGGGTCTGGGCCGCTGAGGCGCGGGTTCACTCCGCCGGCGCGGGCACCTGGCCCTGGCGGCGGGCCTTGCGCGTCTTCATCCGCGTGCTGAAGTGATCGAGATGGGCATAGATCACCGGCGTGATGTAAAGCGTCAGGAGCTGCGACAGAAGCAGCCCGCCCGCCACGCACAGGCCCAGCGGCCGGCGCGATTCCGCGCCCGCGCCGCTGCCGAAGGCGATGGGCAGCGTGCCCATCAGCGCGGCCATGGTGGTCATCATGATCGGGCGGAAGCGCACCACCGCCGCCTCGTGGATCGCCTTTTCCGGCGCCACACCTTCGCTGCGCTGTCGGTGCAGCGCGAAATCGATCATCATGATCGCGTTCTTCTTCACGATGCCGATCAGCATGATCATGCCCACAAAGGCATAAAGCGTCAGCGACATGTCCGACGGGATGATGCCCACTAGGAACAGCAGATGGGCAAGCCACAGCGTGATCAGGCCGCCGACCGCCGCGGAAGGAAGGCCCGACAGGATGGTCAGCGGGTGGATGAAGCTTTCATACAGGATGCCCAGGATGATGTAGACCACCACCATCGCGATCACCAGCAGCGCGCCCATGTTCTTGGTGGAATCCTGGAACGCCGCCGCCGTGCCCTGGAAGGTGCCCTGGATGGTGTCGGGCATGTCTATGGCAAGGCTGGCGGCGCGGATGCCGTTCACCGCATCCGACAGCGCATAGCCGGACGCCAGATCGAACGAGATGGTCACGGCGGGAATCTGGCCCGCATGGTTGACCGACAGCGGCACGGTGCTGGCCGTCATGGTGGTCACGGCGGTCAGCGGCACCACCATTCCGTTCGCGCCGGTGACATAAAGGCGGGATAGCGCGCTTTGATCGCGCTGATAGCGCGGCAGCAGCTCCATGATGACTTCATACTGGTTCGACGGCGTGTTGATCTGCGAGATCTGCTGGCCGCCGAAGGCCGAGCCCAGAGCCGTCTCGATCTGCTGGGGCGAGACGCCGAAGGCGGCGGCGCGGTCGCGGTCGATCTTGACCTGCACCGAAGGCATCGCCGCGTCATAGTCGGAGGTGATGTCCACGAACCCGCGCTGCTTGCGCATCGCGTCCATCAGCTTGACCGAATAATCCTGCAGCTCGGTCTGGTCCAGGCCCTGCAGCGTATACTGGTAGTTCGAACGGGCCTGGCGCGCGCCCAGCCGGATGGTCGGCGGGTTGGTCAGGAACACGTTGACGCCGGGAATGTGCGAAAGCTTTGGCCGCAGGCGGCGGATGATCTCGTCGGGCCCCGACTTGCGCTCGCTGAGCGGCTTGAGCGAAATCATCATCAGGCGCGACTGGTTGGTGCCCGCGTTGCCGTTCGCGCCGTCCATCTGCGCCAGCACCCCGGCGATGTCGGGATCCTGGGCGACGATCCGGGCCGCCTCCTGGGTATATTTCGCCATCTGCTGATAGGAGGTGCCGTTGGCGGCCTGCAGATTGGCGGTGATGCGCCCCGAATCGTCGCTGGGCAGGAAGTCCTGCTGCATGGTCGCCATCAGCACCACCATCACCGCCACGCTGGCGAAGAAGATGCCCATGATGATGCGGCCGTGGGTGATGCTCCAGGTCAGGGAACGGTCATAGAAGGCCTGGATGCGGTTGAAGGTATCCTCGCTCCATTCATAGAAGCGGTTGTGCTTCTGGCCGTGCTCGTCCTTCAGCATGCGCGCGCACAGCATGGGCGTCAGCGTGATCGAGATCAGGCCCGAGAACAGGATCGCCACGATGATGGTGACGGCGAATTCGTGCAGCAGCCGTCCCACGATGCCGCCCATGAAGACGATGGGGATGAACACCGCCGCCAGGCTGATGGTCATCGACAGGATGGTGAAGCCGATTTCGCCCGAGCCCTTGACCGCGGCCTCATACGGCTTCTCGCCCATTTCGATATGGCGGACGATGTTCTCCAGCATCACGATGGCGTCGTCCACCACGAAGCCCACCGACAGCGTCAGCGCCATCAGCGAAAGATTGTCCAGGTTGAAGTTGAAGGCCGACATGCCCGCGAAGGTGGCGATCACCGTGATGGGCAACGCCACCGAGGGGATCAGCGTCGCCGACAGCCGGCGCAGGAAGACAAAGATCACCACCACCACCAGGGCCGCCGCGATCAGCAGCGTCGCCTGCACGTCCTCGATCGAGGCGCGGATCATCTGGCTGCGGTCGAACACGATGTCCAGCTTGACCGACGGCGGCAGGGTCTCCTGGAACTGCGGCAGCACCTTCTTGATGGTGTCGATCACCCCCACCACGTTGGAGCCCGGCTGGCGGAAGATCGCCAGCACGATGGCGGGCTCGCCCTTGTACCAGCTCTTGCCGTAGGGGTTCTCCAGCCCGTCTATGGCGGTGGCCACGTCCTTCAGCCGGACCGGATTGCCGCTCCGATAGGCCACGATCTGGTTCTGGAATTCCGCGGCGTTGGTGAGTTGTCCGCCGGTGTGGATCACGGTGGAGCGGGTCGGCCCGTTCAGCGCGCCGGTGGCCAGGTTGACGTTGGCGGCGGCCACGGCGTTGCTGAGCTGGTCGATGCCGATCTGGCGCGCGGCAAGCGCATAGGGATCGGCCTGGATGCGCACTGCGTATTTGGCCGATCCGAAAACGCTGACCTGGGCCACGCCTTCGATGGTGGAGATCTGGCGGGCCAGCAGCGTCTCGGCATATTCGTCCACTTCCGACGGCTTGAGCATCGCCGAGCGCATGGCAATGAACATGATCGGCAGGTCGGCCGGATTCACCTTGCGGAAGGTGGGGGGCTGGGGCAGGGCCTTGGGCAGGTTGCGGGTCGCGGCCGAAATGGCGGATTGCACGTCCTGCGCCGCGCCGTCCAGGTTGCGGTCCAGCGCGAACTGCAGGTTGATGGTGGTCGAGCCCTGGGTGCTCGACGAGGTCATCTGGTCGATGCCGTTGATGGTCGAGAACTGGTTCTCCAGCGGCGCGGCGACGGAGGAGGCCATCGTGTCGGGATCGGCGCCGGGCAGGCTGGCGCTCACCGAGATGGTAGGAAAATCAACGTTGGGCAGGTCCGAGACCGGCAGGCTGGAATAGCCATAGGCGCCGAAGATCACCAGCGCCGCCATGACCAGCGTGGTCATCACGGGGCGTTCGATAAAGGGCAGTGACAGGTTCATGACGGTCCTTGGAGGTCCTCGAAGGCCCGGTCAGCCCTCGTTGGCCGCGACATGCTTGCGGCGTCCGCTGGTGCGGGTCGCGCCGGACTGGGTGGCGGAATGTTCCTGCTTGCCGGCGTGCGTCACGCTGACCTTGGCGCCGGGTATCACGCGCAACTGGCCGTCCACGATCACTTCGTCGCCCTTGGCCAGCTTGCCGATGACGGCGCTGTTGGTGCCGTCGTCGAACTGGACCTTCACCGGTATCTGCTGGGCCGTGCCGTCCTTGACGGCATAGACATACTGGCCGTCGGCGCCGGTATTGACCGCCTCGCGCGGCACCAGGATGGCGTTTGGAATCCGGTCCAGCGCCACCACCACGTCCACCAGCTGGCCCGGCACCAGCGCCAGGTCGTCATTGGGATAGGTGGAACGCAGCTCGATGGTGCCGGTGGTGCCCGCCACGGCGTTGCTGATGAAGTCCACCTTGGCGCTCAGGTCCCTGTCCCCGCCCGCGTCATGCAGATTCATGGTGATGTTCAGGCCGCCGGCGCGCGCCTGCCGCTGGATGCGCGGCAGGTCCGACTGGGGCAGCGCCAGCGAGATCTTCACCGGCTGGATCTCGTTGATGGTGACAAGGGGGGTGGCGCTGGTGCTGGCGGTCGAGGCGGCGACCATGTTGCCGGGCTGTATCAGCATCGGGCCGGTCTTGCCGTTGACCGGCGAGCGGATGGTGGTGAACTCCAGGTTCAGGCGCGCGGCTTCCGCGGTGGCCTTGGCTTCCAGATAGGCGGCCTGGGCGTCGTCCACATCCTGGGGCGAAATGGCGTTCTGGCTCTTGAGCCGGACATAGCGGTCATACTTGGCCTTGGCGGTCGCCAGCGAGGCCATCGCATTGTCATAGGCCGCCTGATAGGGGCGGGGATCGATCTGGAACAACAGGTCGCCGGTCTTGACCATCTGGCCTTCCTTGAAGAAGGCCTTGACCAGCTGGCCCTGCACACGCGCATTGACCGACACGGTGGAGTTGGCCAGCACGGTGCCGATGGTGCGCTCGATCACCGCCATGTCGTGCTGCTCGACCGGGGCCACCTTGACCGGGGCCGCCAGGTTGCGCCTGGGCTTGGCATTCTCGTCGCCATGGGTGAAGAACCAGAAGCCGCCCAGCACCACCGCCAGCGCTAGTCCGCCGATCGCATAGGTCCTGGTCCGCGAGCGGGACGCCGCCTGCTCGCCTTCGCGGAGTTGGGCCTGAGGGGCCAGCGGATTGATCTGCACATTCATAACCAAACGATCCCAACACCCATGTGCGGCTGCCGCGACCGGCGGCAGGCCCTGTCCAACCCGTTATTCCTCGCGCTCCGCCCCTTTAGCGGCGATCCGCCCCTTGCCGGTTTCGCGACCCGAACCGTCCGCCCGGCAGGGCGGAGCAGCCATAACTCGCTTTTGCGGCAATTATTATAGACCCTGTATAGGGGAAATCTCTCTCACAAATGTCTCAAGACATGCGCCGCGGAACGCAGAAAAACGGCAAAAAAAGGCAAAAAAATCACCGTTTTTCAACGCATGGCCCCTGTTACCGGTCCCATGCCGTGTTGCTCTGCAGCAGGCGCCTGTCTATAAGCCCGGCGCTGCCGTCTGAAAGCTTCCGATTCCATGGAAATCCGCAACATCGCCATCATCGCCCATGTCGACCACGGCAAGACCACGCTGGTGGACCAGCTGCTGCGCCAGTCCGGCTCGGTACGCGAGAACCAGCAGATGGCCGAACGCGCCATGGACTCCAACGACCAGGAGCGTGAGCGCGGCATCACCATCCTGGCCAAGTGCACCAGCGTGGAATGGCAGGGCACCCGCCTGAACATCGTGGACACGCCCGGCCATGCCGATTTCGGCGGCGAGGTGGAGCGCATCCTGTCGATGGTGGACGGGGTGGTGCTGCTGGTCGACGCGGCCGAAAGCGTGATGCCCCAGACCAAGTTCGTGCTGTCCAAGGCGCTGAAACTGGGGCTCAAGCCCATCGTGGTGATCAACAAGATCGACCGCCAGGACGCCCAGCCCGCCGAGACGCTGGAATCCATTTTCGACCTGTTCCTGTCGCTGGAGGCCAGCGACGACCAGCTCGATTTCCATGTCCTCTATGCTTCGGGCCGCAGCGGCTGGGCGGTGGACGACCTCGCAGACGAGCGCAAGGACCTCACCCCCCTGTTCCGGCGCATCGTGCAGGACGTGCCGGCGCCCGCGCCCCAGGCGCTGGCGGGCGAGGAACATCCCTTCAAGATGCTGGTCACGACGCTGGAGGCCGACAATTTCCTGGGCCGCATCCTGACCGGGCGCATCGAATCCGGGGTGATCACCACCAACCGCAACATCAAGGTGCTCTCGCGCACGGGCGAGACGATCGAAAAGGCGCGCGTCACCAAGCTGCTGGCCTTCCGCGGCCTGGCGCGCGTGCCCGTGGACCGGGCCGAGGCGGGCGACATCGTCGCCATCGCAGGGCTCCAGACCGCCACCGTGGCCGACACGCTTTGCGACCTTTCGGTGGAGGAGCCGATCCCCGCCCATGCCATCGACCCGCCCACCCTGGCCATGACGCTGGCGGTGAACGATTCCCCCCTGGCGGGCCGGGAGGGCGACAAGGTGCAGAGCCGCGTGATCCGCGACCGGCTGATGCGCGAGGCCGAAGGCAATGTGGCGCTCAAGGTGACCGAGACGGGCGAGGGCGCCTTCGAGGTGGCCGGGCGCGGCGAACTCCAGCTGGGCGTGCTGATCGAATCCATGCGCCGCGAAGGCTTCGAGCTTTCCATTTCGCGCCCGCGCGTGCTGTTCAAGACCGAGAACGGCGAGCGGCTGGAGCCGATCGAGGAAGTCACGGTGGACGTGGACGACGCCTATACCGGCGTGGTGATCGAGAAGATCTCGAACCGCAAGGGCGAGATGACCGACATGCGCCCCACAGGCGCCGGCAAGACCCGCATCGTCTTCCATGCGCCGGCGCGCGGGCTGATCGGCTATCACGGCGAATTCCTGACTGACACGCGCGGCACGGGCGTGATGAACCGCATGTTCCTGGAATATGCCCCGCACAAGGGGCCGGTGGGCGGGCGCGTCAACGGCGTGCTGATCTCCACCGAAGACGGTGAAGCGGTGGCCTATGGCCTGTGGTACCTGGAAGAGCGCGGCAAGCTGTTCGTGACGCCGGGCACCAAGGTCTATCAGGGCATGATCATCGGCCAGAACGCCAAGGACAATGACCTGGACGTGAACCCGACCAAGGCCAAGCAGCTCACCAACATCCGCACCACCTCGAAGGACGAGGCGGTGCGCCTCACCCCCATTGTGCCGATGACGCTGGAACAGGCGATGGCCTATATCCAGGACGATGAGCTGGTGGAAGTGACGCCCCAGAACATCCGCCTGAGGAAGCGCGAGCTGCTGCCGCACATGCGTAAGCGCGCCAAGCAGGCCGCCGACGCCTGACAGGCGCGGTCTTTTTGGCCGCGCGTTCGCCGCTTGCCGTCCTCATGGTTCGGCAAGGTCACCATGCGGATGGTGATCTTGTCCAAACCTCATCCTGAGCCTGTCGAGGGATGAGACCGGCAGAACGGCCGGTGTCCTTGCCGCCCGTTGCCGCGCGCGCTCTTCATGCCCGGGTTCCCGTGCTAGGGTGCGGCCATGTTCGAGCAATTCTTCAAGAGCGAGGCGGCCAGCGGCGTTCTGCTGCTGGCGATGACTGTGCTGGCGCTCGCGATCGCCAATTCGGCGCTGGCGCCGGTCTATTTCGCGACGCTCGAAACCCATGCCGGCGGCCTGAGCCTGCTGCACTGGATCAACGACGGGCTGATGGCGCTGTTCTTCCTGCTGGTGGGGCTGGAGATCAGGCAAGAACTGACCGGCGGCGAACTGTCGTCCTGGCCGGGCCGCGCGCTTCCGGGGCTGGCGGCGCTGGGCGGCATGGCGGTGCCCGCGCTGATCTATGCCGCCGTCAACCGCCACGCGCCCGCTACGCTGCATGGCTGGGCCATCCCCACCGCCACCGACATCGCCTTTTCGCTGGGCGTGCTGGCCATGTTCGGCGCGGCGGTGCCGGCCACACTCAGAATCTTCCTCACCGCGCTCGCCATCATCGACGACCTGCTGGCGGTGCTGATCATCGCGCTGTTCTACGGTTCGGGCCTGTCGCTTCCCTTTCTGGGCCTTGCGGGGCTGGTCTGCGCGGCGCTGACGCTCCTCAATCGCCTGGGCGTGAACCGCCTGGCGGTGTATCTGCCGCTGGGCGCGCTGTTGTGGTTCTTCACGCTCCGGTCGGGCATTCATGCCACCATCGCGGGCGTGGTCCTGGCCTTCCTGCTGCCCGCGCGCGGTCCGGAAGGGAATGAAGGCTCGCCCGCGCTCCGGCTGGAGCATGGGCTGGCGGGCTGGGTGGCCTGGCTGATCGTGCCGCTGTTTGCCTTCGCCAATGCAGGCGTGTCGTTTGCAGGCATGAGCGCGGCCACGCTGGCCCAGCCGGTCACGATGGGCGTGGCCGCGGGCCTGTTCGTGGGCAAGCCGCTGGGCGTGCTCGGCGCCTGCTGGCTCGCGGTGCGCACCGGTCTTGGCCGGCTGCCGCAGGGCGCATCGTGGCTTGCGCTTGCCGGCGTGGCGGCGCTGTGCGGCATCGGCTTCACCATCAGCCTGTTCATCGGCGCGCTGGCTTTCCATGACGGGCATGCCATCGCCGCGGCCAAGCTGGGCATCCTGGCCGGTTCGCTTGCGTCGGGCGTGGCGGGATGGCTGGCATTGCACCGCTCCGCCAGCGTAAGGTCCGCCGATGCAGGTTGACGACAGGCTGATCCAGTTCGCCGGCCGCCTGGCCGATGCGGGCGGGGCGATGATCCGCCCCCACTTCCGCCAGCGGATCGACGTGGCGCACAAGCCGGGGCGGCATGCCTTCGATCCGGTGACCGAGGCCGACCGCGGCGCCGAGCGCGCCATCCGCGCGATCATCGAGCGCGACCGCCCGGATGACGCCATCCTGGGCGAGGAATATGGCGAGAAGTCCGGCAGCAGCGGCTGGCGCTGGGTGCTCGACCCGCTCGACGGCACGCGCGCCTTCATTACCGGGCGGCACGAATGGGGCTCGCTGATCGCGCTGGAGCATGACGATGTGCCGGTGCTGGGCATCCTCGACCAGCCCGTGCTGGGCGAACGGTTCATCGGCGCCAACGGGCGCGCGGTGCTGCTGCAGGACGATACGCGCACGCCGCTGAAGGTGCGCGCCTGTGAAGGCGTCGGCGACGCCGTCCTCTGCGCCACCGATCCGTCGGCCTACATGTCGGACGCGCAGCAGGCCGCCTTCGCGCGCGTCAAGGCCAGGGCGCGGATGACGCGCTATCACGGCGACTGCTATCTCTTCGCGCTGCTGGCGATGGGCTTTGTCGATCTCATCATCGAGGCGGGGTTCAGGCGCTGGGACATCGCGGCGCTGATTCCGCTGGTGGAAGGGGCGGGCGGGATCATCACCGCATGGGACGGCGGCGACTGCCGCGACGGCAGCACCATCCTTGCCTGCGGCGATGCGCGCGTGCACAGCCAGGCGATGGCATTGCTGAATCCATAGAAGCCGGAAGCGTTTTTCCGCGTTCACGGCTATGGCGAAATAAGCGCGCCGGCGCACATTGCCGCTCCATTCCCGCCGCATTTGCCTTTGTTTGATGACGGTGAAACCGATGCATCGCGCGGCACGTTTTCCTTTTGTCGAAGCAGTATCCCAATCAGGAGAACGACATGTCTTTGCGCGATTTTCACGCGAACGAATCTGCGGTGTCTCTGCAGCACGATCCCGCCGGGAACAGCGCGGGACTGGGCAACTTCCACACCACGCATCCCGAGGACCGCGAGCCCAGCAACACGCCGAAGATCATCGGCGCGCTGGCGGTGGCGCTGATGGTGGGCGCTGCGGGCGTGGGCCTTTATGCCTACAGCGGCAGCCAGGCGCACAAGCCGATCGTTACGGCGAGCAACAACACGCTAGCCCCGCCGGCGCAGACGGCCATGACCTCGCCGGCTCCGGCTGCGTCCATGCCGGCTTCGCCTCCGCCTGCACAGCAGGCTGCGGCTGCGCCTGCGGCGGACGCATCGTCGCCCGCCGTTGCACCGGATGCCGGCCAGACGGACTCTGCCAAGTCCGGCAAGCCCGTGAAGGCGGCTTCCGTGAAGAAGAAGACGCATACGGCTGACAGCAGCGCGGCATCGCCGGCTTCTTCGGCGCCGGCTTCTGTGGCGGATGCCAAGCCGTCGTCCACTACCGGCGCGGAAGATGCGCTGCCGGGCGCTTCCGCGACCCGCATGGCGGCAGCCGCGAACGGCAACGCCGAACAGTCCGCGCAGACGCCTGTACCGGAACACAGCGTGACGGCACCGTCTTCAACCAGTGTCGCCAGCAATGGCGCCCAGCCGCAGCCGGATGCGGCACAGGCCGCGCCGCAGCCTGATGCGGCCACCCCGGCCCAGTCTGCGCCAAGCCCGCAGGCTGCCCCCCAGCAGGCTGCTCCCCAGCAGGCGGCTCCAGAGACCGCCCAGCCTGCCCCTGCGGCGCCTGCCCAATAACGGCTGGCAAGTAACGGCCGGCTCTTGACGGCTGGCCTGGCGAGGAACACCGCGCTTCAGACCGAGGCGCGGTGTTTTTCCATGAAGGCGTCGAAGGCGTCCCAGAACTGCGCGCGGATTTCGTTGCGCTCCATCATCATTTCGTGCCCGGCGCCCGCGATCTCGACATAGCTGCCGTTCGGCACGCGCGCCGCAAAGGCCCTGGTGGCGGGGGTGATGCAGATGCGGTCGGCGCCCGCCCCCACGATCAGCAGCGGCGTCTTCACATCGGTGGCCCGCGTCTTCAGCCAGTCCATCGAACGCAGCGCCGCGTGCAGCCAGCCCCAGGTCGCGCCCGCAAGCCTGAGGTCGGGGTTCTCGCGCAGCAGGGCCTGTGTGCGCTCGAAGCGTTGCGCGTCCGAGGTGACGAGCTGGGTGGCAAAAGTGACGTTGTGGGGATCGCGCGCCTCCATGCCCCATACCCATCCCCCCGCGCGCTTGCGGCGCATCTGCCAGGCCGTGACCGCGCGCACCAGCCATTCGCGCTGGCCGCGGAAGGAGACGGCGATCATGGGCGCGGCCAGCACGCAAGGCCCGAAGCTCGCGGGTCTCTTCAGCAGATAGCGCAGCAGGATATGCCCGCCCATCGAATGGGCCAGGGCGACGGGTCTGATCGCCGTTGCTGCGCGCGCGGGCAGGCGGGCCTCGTATTCCTGCAGCATGGGGGTCACGATCCAGTTCATCAGCGTGTCGAGGTCGTCCTCATATTCGCTGAAGTCGCTGACATAGCCCTTGCGGCTGTCGTCGGTGAGCGCGCGGCTGGAGCCGCCCTGGCCGCGCCAGTCCAGCGTCGCCACGGCAAAGCCGCGGCCGCGCAACTCGTCGATCACCTCGAAATATTTCTCGATGAACTCGGTCTGGCCGTTGAGCAGCACCAGCACCCCGCGGCCCGGCACGGCAGGATCGGCCGGGAACCGGGCGGCGCGCAACTGGGCGCCGACGGCCCTTATGGGCACGGGATCGAACAGGGTGGCGGCGGGGGTCATGAAAGCGGATTGTCTTGTGGAATCAGATGCCTCGCCGGGCACTTAAGACCGATTTCCGGGCGCCGCAAAGGCCTTGAAGCCGCCCAGGGCCGTCCTATCTCTATGGATATTCCGGCGGCCCCCGCGGCGCCGGTATTCCCCGTGCAGGTGGTCTGGCGGGGCACGCGACACAATGCTTTTTTCGGAGGTTGTACCATGCGTATGGATTATTCCCCCTTTTTCCGTTCCACCGTCGGCTTCGATCGCCTGATCGGTCTTCTGGAATCGGCGTCCGAGCAGGGCTATCCGCCCTACAACATCGAGCGCAGCGACGAGAACAAATATCGCGTCACCGTGGCGGTCGCCGGCTTTGCCGAGAAGGATCTGGCGGTTGACGTGAAGGACCGCGTCCTGACGGTCAGCGGCAAGCGCGAAGAGGCCGAGAAGCACGCCTATCTGCATCAGGGCATCGCCGGCCGCTCCTTCGAGCGCAGTTTCCAGCTTGCCGAGCATGTCGAGGTGAAGGGCGCGCGTCTCGAGAACGGGCTGCTTCACGTCGATCTGGAACGCGTCGTGCCGGAAGACAAGAAGCCGCGCCGCATCCAGATCAACGCCGGCGGGCTCAAGACCATCGAGAGCGCCGCGAAGGCGGCTTGAGCCGGGCCTCGAACAGGCCCCCTCGAACAAGCCAAGAAAACAAACCGGAAAGAGGGCGTCCCTTGGACGCCCTCTTTTTTTTGCTAGGATCGCGCCAGGGATTTCTGTTGGGCCGGGCGATGATGACGTTCTGGGCGCAGGGTTCGCAAGGCAGGGGCATGCCGGGGATCGGAACTCTCCGCGCCCGTTACGCCGCCCTGTTCCAGCGTTTCGGCGCGGTGCCCGGCGATCTTTCCTATGTCCCGGACTTCCTTGGCCCCGTCCGCGGCGAATGGGTGGGAACCCCCGATCCCGCCGCGGCCATCCTCTATTTCCACGGCGGCGGCTTTGTCGCGGGCAGCCCAGACAGCCACCGCCCGCTCGTCGGCCGGCTGGTGGAGGAGAGCGGCGTGAGCGCCTTCGCCGTTCAGTACCGCCTTGCGCCCGAAAGCCATTTTCCCGCGGCGGTGCGCGACGGCATCGACGCCTATCGCGCGCTGATGGGCCGGGGCGTGGCGGCATCCGCGATCGTGCTGGTGGGCGACGAAGCAGGCGGGGGGCTGGCCTTTGCGGTGGCGCTGGCTGCGCGCAATGCGGGCCTGGGCATGCCCGGCGGCATTGCGGCCCTGTCGCCCTGGGCCGACCTGTCGCTTTCCGGGCTTTCCATATTGGGTAATCGCAGGCCGGGCGCGGTGCCCGACGCCGACATGCTGTTCCTGGCGGCGCGCCACTATCTGCGCCGGTCCAATCCGGGCGACATCTATGCCTCGCCCGTCTTCGCCACGCTCAAGGATTTCCCGCCCGTGATGGTCCATGCGGGGGCGCAGGAGATCCTGCGCGACGACGCCTCCCGGCTGGGCGATCTTGCCGCCGATGCCGGGGTTTCGGTGAGCGTGGAGATCTATGACGGCATGGGCCATCTGTTCCAGGCCGAACAGGGCCGCAATGAATCAAAGGCTTCCCTGTCGCGCCTGGGCCAGTTCATCCGCGCCCGCTCGGCCGTCGTGGCGGCCTGACAGTTTCGCGCCGGCGAATTCCGCGCCGCGGGTCTCGGTGTCGCGCATGTCGGCGTCCACCAGATTGGCGTAGCCGAAATCGCATCCCGACAGCCGTGCCCGCCGCAGGTCCGCGCCGCGCAGGTCGGCATAGCGCGCCTGGGCGTTGTCGAGGCGCGACGGCAGCACGCGCGATCCGGCGATCAGCAGCGGTCCCAGCTGGGCATCGCGCATGTCGGCATGGTTGAGCTGTGCGCCGGACAGGTTGACCCCGCGCAGGTCCGCCCCGCCCAGCCTGGCCGAGCGCAGGTCGCAGCCTGCCAGGTTGCTGCCTTGGAGCGATGCGCCCTCCAGATTGACGCCATAGAGCAATGCGCCCGGCGCGATCAAAGCGGTGAGCATGCGATGGGAAAGCTGCGGGACATGGCGCAGGTCCATTCCGGCAAGGTCGGCGGGCTTGCCCTCGCGTCCTTCCGTTTCCGCCCAGCGCGAATGGTCATCCAGGATCTTCCCGATGTCGGCCAGCCGGGCGGGATCGGGTGCCGCCGGCTCGGTCAGCGTGCGGCTCAGATCCGCGCCATGCGTGGTCGCGAAGTCCATCACCGCGCCGATCAGGATGCAGCCGGCAAGGTCGGCGCCCGTCAGGTTGCAGCCCGACAGATCGGCATTCTCCAGATTGGCCCCAGTCAGCCGCGCCTGGCGCAGGTTGGCGCGGGTCAGCCGGCACCCCTTCATCACCGCGTCGGTGAAGTCGGCCTGCACGGCGATGGCGCCGGTCATGCGGGCGCGCTCCAGGTTGGCGGAGTTCAGCATGGCCGACGGCAATTCGGATGGACCCAGGTCATGCTGCAGCACCCGCAGGTTCCCGTACCTGTCCTTCTCGGCGATGGTGCCTTCGCGCAGGTCCGCCTCGAACATGTCGGCCCCGATCAGGTTGGCGCCGCGCAGCGAGGCGCCGCGCATGTCCACGCGCCTGAGACTGGCGTTCGACAGATTCGCGCGGCGCAGGTCCGCGCCGAAGAACGAGGCCGAATCCAGCTTCGCGCCTCCCAGATTGGCTTCCTCCAGCACCGCGCCGGTGAAATCGGCGTCGGCCAGGTTGCGGTCCGACAGATCCAGGCCCGAAAGATCGCAAAAGGCGAAGACTGCCCGCGCCCCGCCCATCCGGCCGGAATAGAGCATCTCATGACGCGCGGCCGCCGTGCTCACATCTTTCTGGGTGAGCCTGGCGAAGCCGGTATGCCGGGCCTTCATCATGCCGGAAATCTTCGGGTTACGCCTTTTTCACGCCGCGATTCTGCCCGCGCGCACGCTAATGGCGGATTAAGACGGCGCCATTTGGGCTTGGCTGCGGCCCCGGCCCCGAAAATTGCTGTTGAACCCGGACGATAGGCGGGTACAAAGGCGCTGGCAGGACCGGCCCGCCCCCTTTCGGGGCGCCCCCCAGGGATGGCTGGGGGAAAGGCCGGCCGACAGGCGAAGGGTAAACGGTGCGGCACCTGTCCGGGCATGGTTCCGGGCGCGGGTGGCAGGGTCCGAAGGAAAGCGGGCCTTCCGACGAAACGATGCCGACATGCGGGAAACCGACCGCCCGGCGATTTTTAAAGAGGCTCAGTTGACCAAGCACCGTTTGATGCTTTCCGCCGCTGCGGCTGCCCTGCTGGCGGCGGCTTTCTCGCCCGCCCGCGCCGACACCGAGATCACCACCAACACCTCGACCGCGCTTTCCACCTCGACCAGCGGGAACATCACCATTTCCACCGGCGGCGTCGGCATCCAGACCTCGGGCACGCCGGCGGTGACGATCAATTCCAACAATTCCGTCCTCAATGAAGGCTTCATCTCCAACACGGGGGTCGATACCGGCATCGGCGTCCTGATCGACACGTCCAGCGGCAATCTCGTGTCGCCGGCGGGCCTTTCCAGCACCGGCACCATCGACCTGAGCGGCGGCGGCACCGGCAAGGAAGGCATCGTCATCAGCGGCGGGAACACCTTCTACGGCCCCATCACCCTGACCTCGCTGACCACCACCGCCATCGGCGGCGCCACCGCGGTCACGCAAAGCTCCAGCCTGCTGGTCAAGGGCGACAACTCCGCCGCCCTCCTCCTGGTCGAAGGCACCAAGGTCACCAGCAACATCCTGATCGGCGGCGGCGGCATCGTCCAGAACGCCAGCGACAATTCCACCGCCTCCAACAGCATCATGGTGGACCTGGACGGCACGGTGAACGGCAACGTCATCATTTCCTCGCAGGTGGCGGGCACCGGCCCCGGCATGGTCGGCCTGCAGACCATCGGCGGTATCCATTCCTGCGCCGCCGATGCCGCCGTCGCGGCGGGCTCTGCGCCGTCGGGCTTTACCTGTCCGGCTTCGTCCGGCGGCTCGCTGGTCAATCTCGGTTCGATCTCGGTGGTCGGCACGTCCATCTACAACAGCCGCGGCAATAATCCGGAGGCGGGTTCGGCGGTCGTCATCGGCGGCAGCATCGACGGCGGCTTCCTGAACGGCGGCCCCGCCACCTCCAGCGGGGTGTCGGCGGCCACCATCTCCAGCGCCGGGCTTGTCGCCAACGGCGTGGTGTCGCCCACCTTCATCATCGATCCGGCCAAGTCGATCACCTCCACCACCACGACGGGCGTGCCCCGCACGCCCATCAACATCGGGCCGGTGACGGCGGACATCGATGCCGCCGATCCGGGCTATTCGGTCATCAACCGCGGCACGATAAGCTCTCAGCCGCTGGACCCGCAGCTCAGCACCGCGGCGGTCATCATCCAGGGCTATTCGCCCACCTATTACACCTGCCTCAGCTCGGTGGCCGGCAGTTGCGACACCACCGCCCACGCCACCACCCAGACCGTCAACGGCAGCACCGTCAACGTCAACAATGCCGGCGGCTTCCTGAACACCGGCACCATCTCGGCCGCCGCCACCACCAACGTGGCCAACGTGCCGGCCTCGGGCCGCGTCAACGCCACCGCGATGAGCATCGGCGCCTACGCCACCGTGCCGCGCATCGACGTGATCGCCGAAACCATCAGCGGCTCCACCACCACGCCCGGCGTCATCACGGCCCAGGTGTCTGGCGTCGGCCAGGGCAACGCCTTCGGCCTGATCGTGGGCCAGAATTCCAGCGTCGGCACGCTCAATGTCGGCAAGGGCGCCACCATCAGCGCCAGCGTGTCCACCAACACCATCGCGCCCACCAAGGACATCGCGACCGCCACCGCCCCCTTCAGCCTGATCGCCGAGGCGGTGATCGACCAGTCGGCCGGCATCCAGACCATCAACAATGCGGGCACGATCTCGGCCGTGACGACCCAGCTCAATCCCGCCAGCGGCGCCGTCGTGAACAATGTCCGCCGCGCGCTGGACCTGCAGGCAGCCACGGCCAACAACGTCACCATCAACAACAGCGGCCAGATCCTGGGCGACCTGCTGTTCGGCTCGACCGGCAACAACCATATTCTCAATGTCGGCAACGATGTGAATACCGGCGACGCCAATGCCGTCACCGGGGTCGCCAATTCCCCCAACAACTATGCGGTGGTGGCGGAATCCGTCATTTCGCAGGCGTTGGGCGTGGCCCCCACCACCGAGGTGGGGACGATCAATTTCGGGTCCGGCACGGGCCACCAGCTCAATGTCGGCGGCTTCGGCTATGTCAACGCGGCCATCTACGCCAGCACCGGCGCGCTGGACGTGCATGTGGGCAACAACGGCACGCTGTTCGTGGCCAACACCTCGGCCACCGGCTCGATGAACGCCAACAACCTGCAGGTGGACGCCGGCGGCACGCTGGGCCTGACCATCTCGCAGAACACCACCGCCTCGCTGCCGGTGGTCAAGGCCGCCACCCAGGCCACGCTGGCGCCCAACTCCAACATCGCGCTGCAGTTCGGCACTTTCGTCTCGTCGGGCTTCACCGCCCAGAGCGTCAACAATCCCACGCCGCAGGACATCATCCTGATCAACGCGCCGGTGATCAACATCGACGCCGCGACGCTGGCCGCCGACAACGCGGCGCTGGCGCTGCGCACACCCTTCCTGTTCCAGCAGACCCAGACGCCGCTCTCGCTGGTTGACGACAGCTCCGGCCAGAACCTGGTGCTCACGCTCACGCCGCGTTCGCCGGGCGCCACCAATGCCGACGGCACGCCGGGCCTGGGCCTTTCGGGCGACGCGCTCAAGCAGTTCCCCTTCATCGCCACGGCGCTGGGCAACGATACCGAACTGGGTTCGGCGATCGCCTCCAGCATGACGGTCTACAACACGGCCGGCCAGCCCACGAGCGGCATCAATATCCCCGCCTCGCAGCAGCAGGCCCAGCAGGCCTTCTCGCAGTTCGCGCCGGACGTTTCCGGCGGCACGCGCGAGATCGCGATCATGATCACCGACCAGGCATCGGGGCCGGTGGCCGCGCGCCAGCGCCTGCTGCGCAGCTTTTCGGACGAACCCGGCGAGATGACGCTGTGGGGCGAGGAATTCGCGGGTCACATCAACAACAAGGGCCGGGTCAGCGGCGACGGCAGCCTGACCTCCTACAAGGACCATGGCTTCGGCTTCAGCCTGGGCGTGGACGGCGGCAGCGCGCGCAACGGCTGGTACGGCGGCGCGTTCACCTTCTACAGCGGCGACGTCGCCCAGCTCCTGCCGCGGGCCACCAAGACCCAGACCGAATGGTACATGCTGACCGGCTATACCGAATGGAAGGGCAAGCACGTCTTCCTGGATACCCAGCTCAGCGCCGCCTACGGCAATTTCAGCGAAACCCGCAGCATCTCCGAAGGCGGGGTCAGCCGCGTCGCCAGCAGCAAGCGGCCTGCCGCCATGCTCGCGCTGGGCGCCAATACCGGCATGATGCTGCATTACTCCGGCATCGAGGTCGATCCGCATATCAGCCTGGACGGCCTGACGATGCGCGAGGAAGGCTATTCGGAAACCGGCGGCGGATCGGGCTTCGACCTGCAGGTTGCGCCCTATTTCGCCAATTCGCTGCGCACCGCGGTGGGTGCCGACGTGAAGGGAACGGTGTCGCTCTGGGGCATCGACCTCACGCCGGAAGGCCGCCTGGGCTATCGCTATGACGTGCTGCAGCAGGCGGTGAAGATCAAGGCGGCGTTCGAATCCACGGGCGGCCTGGGCACCGCGGGCAACACCATGACCTTCATCGGCCCCGATCCCGACAGCGGCAACGCCATCCTGGGCCTGAGCCTGGGCGCCAAGACCGACACCTGGCAGCTGGGCATCAACTACGACTGGATCCGGGGCGACAACGGCTCCACCACCCAGGTGGGAACGCTCACAGTGCTGGGCCGCATCTAGAAACCTGCCCTCAGGCTGGCGGCCTGAGGGCAATTCATATCATTTGTTATTGTCACCAGGTGCCCGTGTTGGGCATCGAGGCCCAGGGCTCCTTCGGCGGAAGTGTTCCGTCCTGCAGCAGCTCGATCGAAATGCCGTCGGGCGAACGGATGAACGCCATGTGCCCGTCGCGCGGCGGGCGGTTGATGGTGACGCCTGCTGACATGAGCCTTTCACACACGGCGTATATATCGCTCACGCGATAGGCGAGATGCCCAAAATTTCGTCCGCCCGCATAGCCCTTTTCGTCCCAGTTGTAAGTCAGTTCTATCACTGGACTTTCCACGCCGTCGCTTTGTTGGAAGCGCGCCGCGTCTTGCGGCGTTGCCAGAAAAACAAGCGTATAGCGGCCTTTCTCGTTCTCCATGCGCCGCACCTCCACCAGCCCCAGCTTGTTGCAATAGAAATCCAGCGACGCTTCCAGATCGGAAACGCGGATCATCGTGTGGAGGTATCGCATGGTATCGCCCTGTGTTGTTGCAGGCTTGCCGCCTACTTGTCGCAAGAATCCTTATCGCCCGCCGCGCGTCCGCGCGCTGGCTGCGGATGAGCATCGCGAATTTTCTTTCTTCCGGAAAGGCAACAATGTCGCAAGGGAACCGGCTTGCCGTTTTGTGCCGAAGGCCGGCGCGCGCGATGCGGCGGCCTTTGTCATACTGTGCGCATGCGGAATCGATCCCGCGGATTTCCGCCGCTCATGCCAAGGTTTAAGCGGTAAAAAACGCGATGCTGCATCTGCGAAATATGCGCATGGAACGCGGGATGGAACGACTGTTAGAAATACGTTGCGTCACGCGTTGGTCGTGGGAAGATACGCGGGTCGTTTCTGAGAGCCTGTCAATGCCTCTTGCCAAGAAGGTGAGCGATTGCTTTAAGAACGGACGGCAAGGCGCCAGCTATAGGGCGCCGGGTTGGGTAGACTTCGGTCTCAAAAAGGTTGGTAGGCCCAGGCGCACCGTGTGCCGGGTTTTTTTCTTGTCTAGTGAGAGCGCATGGAACGTCCAAATCACCTGAAGGTCGAAGAGAAGAGTGCGTCCAGCAAGGCCACGAGCATTGCGATCGTCATCGCCATTCATGCTCTCGGCATTGCCGGTCTTGTTGCGGCCCTCGCCCAGGGGCAGCTCATCAAGCAGCTGCAAGAAATCAAGGCGTCGGTCGATACCCAGAAGGTCGAGCCCAAGGCTCCGCCGCCGCCGCCGCCGGATCTGGTGAAGCCGCCGCCGCCGGTGGCCATCGTGCCGGATTTCCAGGTCGCCACCGCGCCGCCGCCGCCGGTCACCACCCAGAAGGCCGCGCCGCCGGCTCCGCCGCCGCCGCGTCCCACCATCACCAACGACCCGCTGCGCCCCGTCATGCGCACGCATACGCTGCCGCCCTATCCGCCGATCTCGGTCCGCCTGAACGAGCAGGGCACCACGCTGATGGAGGTGAACATCACCACCGAAGGCAATGTGGACCAGTGCAGCATCGTCCAGTCGTCCAGTTCGGACCGCCTCGACCAGGCCGCTTGCGAATATGTGAAGTCGCACTGGCGCTGGCAGCCCCCGACCCTCAACGGGCAGCCCACCTCCGCCAAGACCCGCGTCTCGGTGAAGTGGGACCTGAAGGACGCACGCTAATCACCCATCGACAATTCATCTGAATTATCACGGAGTAAGGAAAATGAACTTCAAGAAACTGACGATCGCAGCCGCTGTCGTCGCCATGACCAGCCTGAGCGCCGTTGCTCCGGTTTATGCCCAGGCCCCGGCGGCGCCCGCTGCGGACGCCGCTGCTGCCCCGGCGCCGGCCCCTGCTCCCGCCGCCGCCCCGGCCGGCGAGGCCAAGCCCGCCGCCGCGGCCGCCAATCCCGGCGATCAGTCGACCCCCTACGGCCTGCAGCACATGTGGGAGAATGGCGGCTGGATTTCCCGCACCATCCTGGGCGTGCTGGTGATCATGTCGGCCGGCACCTGGTACATCTTCTTCACCAAGTGGATTGAGCAGCAGCGCATCCTCGGCCAGGCCAGCCAGGTCGAGAAGAAGTTCTGGACCTCCGCCACCCTGAACGAAGGCGTGGACAAGCTGCCCAAGAACTCGGTGTTCCGCGGCATCGCCGAAGCGGGCCTGAAGGCCTCCACCGGCGGCACCACGCTGGTGGGCCTGTCCGACTGGATCGGCATGACGCTGACCCGCCAGCTGGAAGACGCCAATGCCCGTCTGCAGGGCGGCATCGCCTTCCTGGGGTCGGTCGGCTCGGTCTCCCCGTTCGTCGGTCTGCTCGGCACCGTCATCGGCATCCTGAACGCGCTGATCGGTATCGGCGTCGCCGGCCAGATGTCGATCGACAAGGTCGCTGGCCCGGTGGGTGAAGCGCTGCAGATGACCGCCATCGGCCTGTTCGTCGCGGTGCCGGCGGTGTTGCTCTACAACTACCTCGTCCGCCGCAACAAGGTGATCACCGAGAAGCTGCGCGCCTTCGCGGGCGACCTGCAGGCCTATCTCATCAGCAAGAGCAAGTAAGCCCGGCTGAAGGGATAGTTCTCTTACGGAGTTAGTCTTATGGCAGTCGACGTCCAACATGCCGTTGAAGACGACGAGCAGGATCTGAACGTAGCCATCAACACCACGCCGCTGGTGGACGTGATGCTGGTCATGCTCATCATCTTCCTCGTCACCATCCCGGTGGTGCTGAAGACGGTGCCCGTCCAGTTGCCGACCTATCGCAATATCGTCACGCAGACCAAGCCTGAGAATATTGTGATCGCGGTGACCCAGGACGAGCAGATGTACTACAACAACGAGCCTGCCGATCAGGCGGCCCTGCGCCGGAACTTCGTGGCTGCCCTGAAAAGGGCAGCCGGTACCGGCAAGCCGCTGCCCGAAGTGCACATCCGCGGCGACAGGAATGTGCGCTTCGAGGCGATCGGCCGTGTCATCCTGGCCTGCCAGCAGGCCGGCATCCAGAAAGTGGGCTTCATCACCGAACCCCACTCTCTCGAAGCCAACAGCTATTGAGGTAATCCGCTATGGCAATGGCAACTACGACTGCTGAAGGCGAAGTAATGGTGGAGATGAACACCACGCCGTTGATCGACGTGATGCTCGTTCTCCTCGTTCTTCTGATCGTCACCCTGCCGATCCAGACCCATGCGGTGAAGCTGGACATGCCTGCCCCCAACTCGACGCCGCCGACGGTGATCCCGGAGACGGTGGAGCTGGGCGTGGACTTCGACGGCACCATCACCTGGAACGGCCAGGCGGTGGACCGCGGGACGATGGACGCCTATTTCGAGGAATCGGCCAAGAAGAATCCGCAACCCGAAATCCACGTCAATGCGAACCGGCTCGCCAAGTATGACGCCGTGGCCAAGGTGCTGGCGGATGCCCAGCGCCTGGGCGCGACGCATATTGGTTTCACCGGTATTGACCAGTATAACTAGGCCGTGAGGGTCACGGCCGTGAGTGAAAAAGCGTGCGGCAGCCCCGCACGCTTTCCCTTTTTGTGAGACGCGACGAAATGAGGTCCTGGTTCATGACTGCTTCCAAATTGCGTGCCGCTGTGACGGCGATCCTTCTGGGCACTGCCGCGACGGGTGCGGTTGCCTTGGCCCTGGCTGCCCCGGCACAGGCCGCCACCGTCAGCCCCAAGGTTGGCGCGGCGCTGAAAGAAGCGCAGAGCCTGGCCGCGGCCGGCAATTACAAGGGCGCGATGGCCAAGGTGAACGAGGCCGAGGCGGTGCCCGGCAAGACGGCCGACGACACCCAGGTCATCAATCAGATGAAGCAGTATATCGGCGTGAAGTCGGGCGACGCCTCGATCGGCGGTGCGGCGGGCGCCAAGGCCAAGTTCGCCAACGACTATAATGCCGGCAAGTTCAAGGACGTGATCGCCGACGGCGAGCTGCTGCGCAAATACAATGCGCTGGATGCCCAGTCGCAGCTGATCATCGCCCAGGCCTATTACAAGGCGGGCGACTACGCGGGCTGTGTGAAATACACCAAGTCGATGTCGGGCAACGACACCGCGCTGGAACTGCAGGCCCGCTGCTCGTACGAGACGGGCGACGACGCGACCCAGCGCCAGGCGCTGGAAACCCTGGTCGCCCGTTCCGGCAAGCCGGAATACTGGCAGAATCTGCTCAAGCTGGCCGAGCGTTCGCGCGGCCTGTCCGACCACAACACGCTGGACGTGAACCGCATCCGCTTCATGACCGGCAACATCTCGACCAAGGACGAATACACGCTGCTGGCGCAGCTGGCGCTTCAGCTGGGCAACGCCGCCGAGGCGCAGTCCATTATCGAGAAGGGCATGGCCGCCAAGGTGCTGACCGACGAGCGTTCCAACCGCCTCCTGGCCCTGGCCAAGACCCAGGCGGCCGCCAACGCCGCGAACCTGCAGAAGAACATCGCCGCCGCCAGCGGCCAGCCCCAGGGCGATGCCCTGGTGAAGGTGGGCGAGGACATGATCGGCCAGGGCAAGGCCAAGGACGCCATCGGCGTCATCCAGCAGGGCCTCAAGAAGCCGCTGAAGGACCAGGCCAATGGCCAGATCCGCCTGGGCCAGGCCTATCTCGCCGCCGGTCAGAAAGCCGATGCCCAGAAGGCCTTCCAGGCCGTGAAGGCGCCAGAGAAGGACGCGATGGTGGCCCATCTCTGGTATCTGGCGGCGTCCCGCAGCAAGTAAGCGGCGCGCATACCGTCTTTGAAAAGGGCGCTGGTTTCAGCGCCCTTTTTTTCTGGGCCGGCCGGATGGGCCGGCTCAGGCATAGATCATCTTCACGGTCATGCCGCCGTCGATCACGATGTTCTGGCCGGTCATGAAACCGGCTTCCTCGGCCAGGAAGCGGCAGGCCATGGCGATGTCGTCGGGCATGCCGACCCGCCCCACGGGATGCTGCTGCCGGTCCGCGCGGGAATGATGCGGCTTGCGGGCCCTGGATGCCTTCTGCCAGTCGCCGGTTTCGATCCAGCCCGGACTGATGCAGTTCACCCGGATGCGGCGCGGCGCCAGGCTGATCGCCAGCCCGTGCGTCAGCGCCACGATGGCTCCTTTGGAGGCCGTATAGCCCTCTGTCCCGGGCTCGGACATGAAGGCGCGGGTGGAGGCCATGTTGATGATGCACCCCCCGCGCCCGCGCCGGGCCATCATCCTTGCCGCCGCCTGTGCGCAAAGGAACGTCCCGCGCAGGTTGGTGGCGATCACGCGGTCGAAATCGGCCACCGGCAATCTCAGCACGTCCTTGCGCACCATGATGCCCGCGTTATTCACCAGCACATCCGGGCAGCCGAGTGCGGAACGGGTCCGCTCCAGCCAGCGCGCCACGTCGGCGGGGCGGGAAACATCTGCCCGCACGAACAGGGCGCGCGCGCCCGCCTTCTGCATGGCGTCCAGGGTTTCGCGGCCCGCCTGCCGGTCCGTATCGGTGATGGAGACGGCGTAACCGGCCTGCGTGAAGCGCCAGGCGATGGCCCGTCCGATGCCCGCCCCGCCGCCGGTGATGGCGATGACCTTCATCGCGATCCCCGGAAGACCAGCGTATGCGACAGGGTGAAGTTGAAGATCAGCCCCGCCAGCACGCCGCCCGCCTGGGCGGCGAACTTGTTGCTGAAGGGGGCGTGCGCGAAATGCACCAGCAGCACCGACACGGTGTAATTGACGACGGCTCCCACCAGGTTCGCGCCCATGAATTTGAGCCACTCCTGAACGATGGCGCCGATGCTGCCGCGCGCCCGCCGTTCGGCAAAGGTGAAATAGCGGTTGCCCAGCCATGTGAAGGTCATGGCCACGAAGATGGAAAGGAAACGCCCGGCCTCGAAATCCAGTTTCAGCACGCCGGTATCCAGCGCCAGGACGCCGGCATCCACCACATAGCCCGCCGCGCCCACCAGCCCGAAACGCACGAAGGGGTGGTGTGCCAGATACCGGAAGGCGCGGTTCACTTGAGGTCCTGCGGGCCGGGGATGGCCAGATAGGCCATGCGCTTGGCTTCCCACCGGCCGCGCGTCACCGTGTCCAGGATCAGCCCGCAGGTCAGCGACAGGAAGGCCAGCAGCATCAGGCCCATCGCCAGCACGGCGGTGGGCAGGCGCGGCACCTGCCCGGTCTGAAGGAACTCGGTCACCACCGGCGTCCCCACCAGCAGCGACAATCCCGCAAGTACCGCGAAGATGGCCGAAAAGAACACCAGCGGCCGCTCCTCCCGCACCAGATAGACAATGGTGCCCAGGATACGGAAGCCGTCGCGCCAGGTGTTGAGCTTGCTGACCGAGCCCCGCGCGCGCTCCTTGTAGCGCGTGTCCATTTCCGAAAGCGGCATCATCAGCCGCACGGCATGGACGGTCAGCTCGGTCTCGATCGCGAAGCCTTCGGCGGTGAAGGGAAAACTCTTCACGAACCGCCGCGAGAAGACGCGGTATCCGCTCAGCATGTCGGTAAGCTGCACGTTGAACAGAAGCGCGGTCAGCCCGGTCAGCATGCGGTTGCCGAAGAGATGGCCGGGGCGATAGGCCGCCGCCTCGGTGTGGACGCGCCGGGCGGTCAGAAGATCGGCCCCTTCGGCGATCATCTGCGCGATCATGCGCGGGGCCGCGCCCGCGTCATAAGTGTCGTCGCCGTCCACCAGCACATAGATGTCGGCTTCGATGTCGGCGAACATCCGGCGCACCACATTGCCCTTGCCTTGGCGCGTCTCGATGCGCACCACCGCGCCCGCCTCGCGCGCGCGCGCCATCGTGCCGTCGGCCGAGTTGTTGTCATAGACATAGATGGTCGCTTCGGGCAGGGCGGCGCGGAAGTCCCGCACGACGGTCCCGATCGCCGCTTCCTCGTTGTAGCAGGGCACCAGCACCGCGATGTCCATGTTCTTCCCTGAATGAACGGTGTCTATGATTTGGGGGCCAGCGGGCACCACTGGAATATGCCCGTGATATTGGTATCGAATTGCTGGCATTCGGGCCAGCGGATGGCAAGGCGGTAGTCGGCCAGGGCGTCGCGCGCCCGGCCCATGTCGCCGGAATCGGCGATCAGGTACAGTTCGCCCCCGCTGCGCAGATGGGCCGCCACGCGCCGCATCATGTCGCGCGTGATCTTCGTGCCGTCGCGCGGCTGCACCATCCAGCCGTCGATCCTCAGCACCGCGATCCGGGGCGGCAGCGCCGTGGCGATGAAGCCCATGGGCGCGTCGCCCGTCATCACCACCATCGTCCTTTCCGGGTGGGGAATGGGCGGCAGCGCCACCTGCACATAGGGGTCTTCCACCGGCGCGCGCTCCATGAAGTCGCTGCGGGCGGTGATCAGGCAGGCGGCGGCAAGGCCCGCCAGCAGGATGTAGCGCGAGCGGCGCGGCATGGGGAACAGGCCCACCGCCGCGATGATCAGAAGCACCGCCAGCATCTCGAACAGGATGATGTAGCGATAGATGGCGAACGATCTCAGCCAGACGACATAGCTGGCTGCCGCAAAGGCGAACAGTATGGCGGTGGCGCGTTTGTCGATCAGGGGATCGCGGCTTTCCCGCCGGACGAGCCACACCACCCCCGCCGCGATCACCAGAAGATACGACAGCAGCACCCGGATGTCCTGGAAACCCAGGTCGTCGGCCACGTGCCAGTCGGCGGTGAACAGGATGGGAAACAGGATCTGCCGCCAGAAGTGCGTCGGCACGAACCGCAGGTCGCGGTACGGCGCGGCCAGGGCCAGGGGCGATTTCCAGTATTCGTTGAAATAGGGGAAGATCGGATTGCCGGTGAGATGCCACATGTACAGCATCCAGGGCGCGCTGAAGATGGCGAAGCCCGCCACGCCCGCGATGCCGCCCGCCGCAAGCCGCGCCGCCTGGTGCTTCCAGTCCCCGCCCAGCGCCACAAGCGCGGCGGCGAAGCCGATGCAGAAGGGCATCTCGGGCAGCTTCAGGCCCATCGCCATGCCGGTGACAAGACCGGCCGCGGCCGACAGCGCGGCCGCCTTCCCCAGCGGGCCTTCGCGCAGCGTCTCGCGGTTCAGCACCAGGATGGCCAGCCCGCACAGCACGAACACGGCCATCACATTGTCGTAATAGGTGGTGCCGAACTCGGTCAGGGTCAGCGCGCCCACCTGCCCAAGAAGCGCAAGCGCGCCCGCCATGATCCTGATGTCGGCGGGCGTCGCGTTGACGCGCAGGGTGGCGCGCCCCATCAGGTAGAGCGGCACGACGCTTGTTCCCTGCACCGCGCCCAGAAGCGCCAGGGCGATCCAGGCATGGGTGTGCGTCGCCACCCAGTAGAAGGGCACGTCGAGATAGGGATTGTAGTAACTGGCCTGGTGCGCCACCGCCACGTCGATGCCCATGCGGTGGTTCAGCAGGGCATAGGGCGCATACCAGTGATAGTTGCGGAAATCCCAGCTCGTGTCCTTGCCCAGGACGACGACAAAGCCCGCCCAGAACAGGATCGCCAGGCCAAGGAACGCATATTCGCGGGCCGTGAGGCGGTTGGGCGGGGGCATATGTTCCGGGAACCTGGTTGCCCGTCCCTTCTAGCCCACCCCGTGGGCTTCGATAAGCCCTGTGGACAAAAGGGGTTAGCGGGCGGTCAGGACAGGTCGGGCTCGACCGCCAGATTGCGCAGGAACTGGAGCGTGCAGGTCCGCCAGGAATGGCTTTCGGCGAAGGCGCGCGGGGTGAGCGTGCGGGGGTTGCGGGCCAGGTCCAGCGCGCCCAGGCAGGCCGCCCTGAGGTTTTCGTGCAGCACCGCCACATCGCCGCCGCCCGGCACCTCCGGCCCCACCACATCGCGCGGGCCTTCCACCGGATAGGCCGCCACCGTCAGTCCGCACGCCAGCGCCTCCAGCGTCACCAGGCCGAACGTGTCGGTGCGGCTGGGGAACACGAACACGTCGCTGCCGGCATAGGCGCGGGTCAGCGCCTCGCCGGAAAGCGGCCCCAGGAATTTGGCGTCCGGATATTTGCGGGCAAGCCCCGTGCGCGCCGGCCCGTCGCCCACCACCACCTTGGTGCCCGGCAGGTCCAGCGCCAGGAATGCCTCGACATTCTTCTCGACCGCCACGCGGCCGACATAGATCCAGATCGGCCCCGGATAGGGCAGGCGCGCATCCGCGACAGGATGGAATTTCTCCACATCCACGCCGCGCGACCAGATGCGCAGATGCTTGAAGCCATGCGCGGCCAGTTCGCGCTTGAGCGTCGGCGTGGCCACCATCACCGCGGTGGCGGGATGGTGGAACCAGCGCAGCCAGCGCCAGATCACTTTTTCCGGCACCATGCGCAGGCGCGTGTGGACATATTCGGCGAACCGCGTGTGGAAGGCGGTGGTGAAGGCGATGCCGTGCTTGCGGCAGACGGCGCGCGCCGCAAGCCCCAGGGCGCCCTCGGTGGCGATATGGATGGCGTCGGGCGCGAATTCGGCGATCTCGCGCGCCAGCGCCCGCTTCTGGAACAGGGCCAGCCGGATCTCCGGATAGGTCGGCAGCGGAAGGGTGCGCCGGCCCAGCGGGGTGATATAGCGCACCGTATGGCCCAGCGCCGCCAGGTCCTGGCCCAGTATCTCCAGCGTGCGCACCACGCCATTGACCTGGGGCGACCAGGCGTCGGTGACGATCATGATCTTCAAATGCGCCGCCACGCCGGGAATGGGCCCCGGCTCCAGCCTCTGGCTCCTACGCGGGTACAGGCGCGGCTTTGGGCGCGGTCTTGATGGTGCCGGCGCCCCAGGCGGGAACGTCTCCCGCCGGAAGGCCTCCCAAAGCGTCCACGCGTCTCGGAGGAAGGCATGTCCAGCGCAGAATCTCCATGTTCCCCCGCGCATCTTCGACAAGGGCGCTGCAGCTTTCAACCCAGTCTCCGTCATTGAGATAAAGCACCTCTCCGATCATGCGGATCTCGGCATGATGGATATGCCCGCACACCACCCCGTCCACGCCGCGCCGGGCGGCTTCGTCGGCCACGATCTCCTCGAAGCGCGAGATGTACTCGACGGCGTTCTTGACCTTGTGCTTGAGCCAGGCCGACAGCGACCAGTAGGGCAGGCCGAACGCCTTGCGCACGGAAAACAGCGCGTCGTTCCAGCGCAGCGCCACCCCATAGGCCCAGTCGCCCACATGGGCCAGCCACTTGGCGCAGGCGATCACCCCGTCGAAACGGTCGCCATGCAGCACCCACAGCCGCCGGCCGTCGGCGGTCTCGTGCATCGCCTCGTTGACGACCTCGATGCCGCTGAACAGGCGCCCGGCATAATCGCGCGCGAATTCGTCGTGATTGCCCGGAACGAAGATCACCCGCGTGCCCGAATCCACCTTGCGCAGGATTTCCGTCACCACCCGGCTTTGCGCCTGGGTCCAGTACCAGCGGCGCTTGAGCTGCCAGCCATCCACGATGTCGCCCACCAGGAACAGCGTGGCGCAGTCATTGTGGGCCAGGAAATCGGCCAGCGCCTCGGCCTTGCAGCCGCGCGTGCCCAGATGGGTGTCGGAGATGAAGATGGTGCGGTGGCGGCGGAATCGGGCGGTGTCGGTGACGGCTGCGGGCGGGGCGGCGGAGCGGGTCGGGAGGAAGTTCCCCAGCGCATTCTCGAACCATGCAACCTCGGCCATCGGGTCTCTCCCCGGCTTTTCGAGGCGGGGGATAGCTGCTTCGCGCGACTCTTTTGTTGCGCGGCTGCGACGCTCCGATGAATCAAGGCGTTAGGGGATATGCCGGTCTATTGCGATGCACAAATGCCGCAGGAGGCAGCAATCAGGCCTAAAAGCAGGCAGAAATGCGCGATTTTTACAGGCTTTCTGCGGCATTTTGGTATGTTTCCGACAGATTTTGTCCTTGCAGACAAAGTGGAAGGTCTGCATATTGTTGCAGCGCGGTATCGCGATCCTTGATTGCGAGGCCGCCGCCCTTCCTGGGCGTTTCCTCCCTGAACTTGGCCGCTCTCCGGAGCGGCCATTTTTTTTTCGCCCGGCGCGGGTCTTTGCCCGCTGAGGGCGTCGCGCGTGCTCATGTGCGGGAAGCACGCTGCGCGCGCTCCGCTCATCGGGCATCGTTCCGCGCGAAACGAATGTCTGTTATTCCGCCGCTTCAGGCACTGCGCCGGGCGGGCCCAGAAGCGCATGCGGGATCGCCGTCAGGTGACGCATGGCCCGCGTCAGCCGCGCGCGCACCGTTTCGAATGCGGGCTTCCTGGTGATCCTGTCTTCGTCCAGATAGAGCGCGCGGTTGATTTCGATCTGCAGCGCGTGGCAGCCAAGGGCCGCGCGGCCATAGGCGGCGGTACTGTATCCGCCGGCATAGGGCATGTTGCGCGCCACGCTGAAGCCTTCGCGCAGGAAGGCGCGTTCGGCGCGCTGGGTGAGCGCCGCCGCGGCGCTTGCGCCATAGCGGTCGCCCAGCACGATGTCGGGCACCGACAGGGCCGAAGGCATGGAGTGGCAGTCCACCAGCACCGCCACGCCGAAGCGGGCGCGGGTCTCGGCGACCAGCACCGCCAGCGCCTGGTGATAGGGACGGTAAAGTTGCTCCAGCCTGCTGCCGGCTTCGCCCGGTTCCAGCTTGCCGCGATAGATCTCCGCCCCGTCGCGCACAATGCGGGGAATGACGCCCAGGCCCGCCGCGACGCGCGGGCTGGGCGTGTCCACCGGCACCTCCAGCGGGCGGGCGAACATGCCGGCATC